>JAQVCS010000018.1 GCA_028689675.1 Desulfovibrionaceae bacterium
TTTCTTATGTTAAAGCAATGGCGTGGGATTGCAACGCGATATGCTAAAAATTCCGCCTCGTTTTTGGCGGCAGTGCATATCAGATGTATTTTTATTTGGGCGTCAATCTCGTGACTACACTATCTAGCCTACAATTTGTTGTCTGAACATATTGAGGCTGGGAATGCCGAAACCAATCAGTTAGCAACCTGCCTTGCAGAGCTGACTATGGTTATTAAAACGTACGGACATTCGTCAGACTTACAGGAGTAGTCCTCACCCCACAAATAGCCGCGAGCGATAGGTGAATAAGGCTCTCCGACATATTTTCTTGGCGGAGAGCCTTTGCTGTGGCCGCCAGAATTTCGGGCAGGTTTTCGGAAACGATGATACGATTCTGCGTTTCCTGTTCGTCATTTTTCTTTTCGATGCTCATGCTACATTCTCCTTTCCCGCTAATTCAGTGCGGGGGTCAAAAAGGTTCTTTTCGGGCACACCTGCCGCGCGCAGGGCGTCCAGCACGCGGGCGGAGTGGTTCTTGCCTAAAATTGTTGCTGAAACTGCCTCGCGACTAACGCCAAGCTCGTGAGCAATGACAGAAGAGCTGCGCCCATTGCGGCGCAATGCCTCATGAATGCGCATGGAAAAGAAATTCCGCCTCGATGCCAGCTCTGCGCGTTCCTTTGTTATTTGCCAGCTCATACTATTGCCTCCAATTGCTGCTTGCGCTTGCGCGCCGCCTTCATTTCAAAATCTGCTTTGCCCAAGTCGCGAAAACGACGATCTTCTGTAGTCATGATGTCCAGCCCGCAAGCCAACAATACCACGCGCAAGGCCTCATAATCGCCCGTTGCGCGGCAAAAAACCACAAGGGCAAGGATGGATGGCGGATGGCTGGTGTCCGATGGCGAAAGCCATTTGTCCAAAACGTCTTTGGATATGGATTCCGCGCGACCTGCCGTAAGGCGTACTTCGGCATCGCTTGCTATTCTATTGATAGTATCAACCAATGCCTTGCGCCCCTCGCCGTCAGCCTTGGCAGCGGCGCGGCGCATAGCCGCGCGCAGCGCAGGCATAAGCCCCGCTATGCGGCTGTAGTCATAATCAAGGAGGGATTTTTGAGACATGGTGTGTTCCTGCCGCTTGTCCAAAGCCTGCAAAAGGCTGGACGTTGATTTTTCTGTGCGGCTCGGTTAGTCTTGACTTGTCAATTCTCAATTCAACCGCCCGCAAGATTGTTTTCTGCTATATTTAAGTTTTAGTCAAGTATATTTCGACGCAAAACTTAAATATAGCCTAAAAATGTTAATATACAGTTATTTCAGTATATTGCTATTTTCTTGCGCGCAAAACTTCACGCAAAACTTCGCGTGTGGAACTTTTGCACATGAGTACCATAGCCGAACGCTTCCTTATCCTACGTGGAAAAGGCAAACAGGGCGATTTTGCCAAAGAACTTGGTATCAATCCCAACACCCTTCGCAACTATGAAAATGGTAGAGTTTTTCCTAATCAGGAAATTCTTGAACGGATATGCGTTAAATTTTCAGTTTCCCCAGAATGGTTATTGTTGGGACAAGGTTCTATGCGCCCAAACGACCAGTCAGAAGCCCCCTGTGCCACCAGTGCAGATGTGCAACATACCGAAACAATAGAGCAAAACACCTGCCCACGCTGTGCAGAGCTGAAAAAAGAACTGAGTGAAGAAAGGGAAGAGCGCAGGGAACTGGCACGTGAAAACCGCCAGCTATGGAAGGAAAACGCCGCCCTGCGTGAGGAAAATGCTATGCTGCGAGCTACTACCCCGCCGCCTGCAATGTGCGATAACAGGAAGATAGCCTAGCCCCGCCAAGGTGCACCATTCTATTTTTCAAAGAGTACAAAAAAGCCCCCTGATTTGTGCAAATTTTACACACAGGGGGCTTTTGCTATTCTCAACTTGCGTGAAAATGTAGGCAGTAAAAGGGGGGATATTCTCAACTCTTTGCGGAACGCGCTTCCAGTCGCAAGAATCACCGCAAGCCCGCGCCCCGCCTACATTTCGCCGACATACCGCCTACACGATCGGCTACCTGCGCCATTCTCATCTTACCTGCCCCCCTACAGCTGTCCGCCTTTAGCCTTGCGGCTTGGACATATCGGACACACCCGGCATCATTGGATGCAACTATAGCAGAAACATAGCCAAGAAAAAATCTTGACTTGTGAAAAAGGCACAAAAAAAGGCCATGCTATCGGGTGGCGTTGTCCGCCAGTTGTTGGTGTTACGAGCACCGTGAGAAGACTGAAGCATGGAATGCGGGAAAAGTCAAGAAAGAATAAAAGCCGCTGACATGGCTACCAACGGCTTATTTTACAAATGTCATGATTTTTATTTGTTGGTTGCCCAGAAGCCGATACCTGCAACAAAGGCAACCATTAGAAGCACGATAAAGAGGCTTGCGCTCATTTGTATACCCTCCAGAGTATTATACAACCAAGAACGAGAGTTAAGCCAGCAACTGCGGCAGCTATTACTTTGTCCTCACTAAAAAGAGCAATGCCTGCGCCTATGGCAGCAACATTGACACAGAATGTTGCCGCATAGTCAGCAATCTTGCGTTTCTGTTCGGTCATAACTTCTCTCCTGTTCTATTAAGGATAGACATGGCATAGCAGGAAGTCAATATGCCTACACATCCAACACCCAGCGGCGAAACTGCTTGGCAACAGGCGTGCGGGCAAACATGGCGATGAGGTGGCAGCCGCGCAGGGAGAATATGCGAACTTTGTTGTCGACGATTTCAACCACTTGCGTCATATTTTCGGTAAATTCTTCTGCGTTGCGCTGGTAGAGACGTGCAACTTTATCTTCGCGGGCATATCCAAGGGCACGGGCAAGTTCAGAAGAGCGAAACCAAGGTTGATTGGCGCGGGTGACGGGGGAAAAAGTGAAGTCGTTGAAAGAAAGGGCGATAGATTGAGACATGGTAAACCTCGTTATTTTTCTTATTGGCCTTTTCCAAAATAGAAAAGGCCAGGAGCTAAGAACCGCTAACGAGCGCGGCGAGCATATTCCCCTTTCGGGTATTGTATTAGCCCACTCCCGACCTTGAATAGTCGTATAATACACCACTGCCAAGGCAAATTGCAGGCTTGACAAGGCATAAAAATAGCCACTCTACGGGAGGGCGTCCGCTCGTTAAGGTGTTCTTAGGCACCATGGGGATACGGAAGCACGGAACGCTGGGAATGTCAAGAAGTTTAGAAATTGACAAACTGTAATCGTTTAGCTACTCATATCCACATGAACAGCATCAAGAAAGCAAGCGCATTTACCCAATGGTTCACCGCCCTCAAGGACATCAAAGCCAAGGTGAGAATTTTGGCAAGAATCGACCAAGCGGAGCATGGGAATTTTGGCGATTGCAAGCCTGTAGATAATGGGCTCTATGAAATGCGTATACATTATGGCGCAGGTTATCGCGTTTATTACACAAGGCAAGGCGAAATAGTCTATATACTCCTTCTTGGTGGCGATAAAAGTACACAACAAAAAGATATTGAAAAAGCAAAACGATTGCTTTCTGCAATATTGGAAGGTGAAAAATATGAATAGAGAAGATATACAAATTAGCGATTGGGATACCGCAGAATTTCTTGACAGTGATGAAATGATTGCTGAATATTTGCAGGTATCCATGGACAATGGAAATGAAGCATTTCTTAATGCCCTTTCCGTAATCGCAAGGGCTAAAGGCATGACTGACCTTGCTCAAAAAACAGGGCTTGCTCGAGAAAGTATTTATAAAGCTCTTCGGCCTGCCTCTAAACCACGGTACGAAACTATAGCAAAGATTATGTCAGGCCTTGGCTTGAAGTTGCAAGCTGTACCAGTATTGCAATGAAATGCGTTTGCCGCTCAGAGTTCCAGTTCTGGGCGGCAATAAAAATGCGGCTGTAGTACCATTACAGCGGAGGGCTTGCCCTAGGGCTGTAAGTGGTGAGACACTTGCCGCCCTGTTCTTTTTTTCTATAGCCACGGTGAAAGTTTTTTTACTTTTTGAAGGACTATAATTATGAGGAAAGGATATAAAAATAGGTGTTACTCCTGTATTCTATTAGGAAAATTCTGCATGACAATATAGCTTATGCTTTCATTGGTGCAATTTAATATTTTGATACGGGCACCTCTATATCCTATAATGTTTGTATTTTTTAAATTATATGTAACATTATGTGTAAGTGTTGTCTGGATTCCAGATTTTTCAACATACATAAATTTTGCAATATCACCATCTTTCCCTGAGAAAATAAGGCTTTTTTGTATGTGATCTGCAGAAGCTATTTTTATATTTTTTATTTCAAAATTTCCATTATAACAACTTATTCCACCAAAGATTGTAATAACACATATTTCTTTTTTCCCTATTGGGACATATAACCCGCTAATAGGGTCACATAATCCAGACCTATCAACTTGAGCATTTGAACCAATATAGGAAAAGTATTCTTTTTTAGTGTCATATCCTGTTTTTTGATAAAATCCTTGAGGTATATCATAACATGCACCGTCAATTAAGTCTTTGTTATGAAGTGCTTGTTGTTCAGCAAGTGTTCCCTGAATGAGCATTTCCTCCCCCATGTACACGGTAGTTTCTGCATTTTGTTTTGGGAAGTCCATGTGCTTTACATCTGGTGTATAGTTATGCTTCATGCTTGCACAGCCAAAACAAAAAAGACTACATAAACTAAGCAATAAGAGACTATGCCTCATCCTCAAATTCCCCCTTTCGCCACCTCCCAGCCCACACCACCGCGCACCGTCCCGCGCCCATGCTTCGGGATAGCCGCCACAGGCTTATGGAAGGTATACAGACACAGCCTGCCACAGGCTTATTTGCGGCGCAATAGGAAAAAATGCTTCGGTTTTGTGCCCACAGGAAGCAACAAATCAACATACCAACAAAAATACCAACAAATGCGACAGGATGCCCATGTACTACCTGAGACCACATAGGACGACGGGGGAACGGGGGAAATAAATCGCAGCGAGGCGTGATGTATTATGCGAGACTATGCGGGGCTTTTGTTTGGGGGCGAGAATGGTATTCGAACCGAGGGGCAGGGGTGGGGTGTGAGGGTGGGAAAATTTTCTGGACGCGCTGTGGCTTAGTGTGCATAGTGATTTTTCATGCACATGGTTGTGGTGGGTGACGCCATATTGGGCGTGCATATTCCAGAATGGGGCAACTATGGGGGCAACAAGCAACATCACATAGCAGTAATCACTATTTTTACAATGGGTTATGCGGCTACTTCCAATCCCACCCTCTCCGCCAGCTATTTCTATGCCCTTTTAATAGGACATAATCAAAGATTTAAGGCGTTTATACTTGAAATGGTATACAAACTGTGTATACATTGAGGTATGAACGCCTTGTCTTTTTCCTTACCAAAGCCCACCAAATTTAGGGGAAGAAATTCCTACTATTTCTACTTGCGTATTCCCAAAGACCTGCAAAAAAACTACGCCCCCAAAACGCTTATCAAGCTAAGCCTGCACACAGACAGCTTGCGCGAGGCAAAAGCCCGCATCATGGAAACAGCCCTGAAGGTAGAACAGCAGTTCCAAGAATACCGCAGGAAGAATGCCCACAATGATGCACGCGCTCAAACCTTGCTGAAGGTGAGGCAACAGAAGCTGCAAGAATACCAGTATGCAGCCCAGCCCTACCTTGCCCCTTTCTCAACGATAACCGAGACAGAGCGCAGCCGCCTTGTCATGCTCTATACACACGAGAAGCTCAAGGAAGACGAAGAGCAGGCACGCAAGGTCAACCCTGTGACAGAGGAAGCCTTGCAGGCATGGCAAGAAACAGAGCAGCTCTTGCATGAGCTCAATGAACGCAGGGGGCTAAAGCACACGGGCACACCAGCCCCACGCCCTACTGTGGGCTTTTCAGAAGAAGAAAAGAGGAAGAAAGAAAAGACTGCACAACTCTTTATTGCTGCCTCTTCTTACTTCATTGCTGATAATGATTTTTCAATAGTCGAAGATGATGTTGACACATTCCTTGCCAAGCACAGCATAGCAGCCCCCGCAGACATGGCGCAAAAGCTGGCCTCACATGACTATTTGCTTTTTACTCGTGATGTTTTCATGCAGGAGCGTAACATACAGAAAGCAATATTGAGTCGCCTGCATGGTGATTGGATAGTGACACCGCCCTTGCCTTCTCTGCGAATAGTAAGAAGCAATGGGATTACACAAGGGGGAGAAGCTAGCCTTGTTGACGCTGCCACCTGCTCTATAGAAGTGCTCCAGCCCAGCACAATGAACCCGCGCTTTTCTACGCTCTGGAAGGAATGGCAGGCAGTCATGGGGGCAAAGCGAAGCACCATTTCAAATTACAAGTCTGCCATACGCCGCTTTATAGAGTTCTTTGACGACCCACCAGTAAAGGCAATCACGCCCGATATGATGCACCAATTCAAGAAAGCTGTATTGCGCCTGCCTACGCACATGAACAGGACAATGCAGGCAATGCCCATACACAAAGTGCTCGAATGGGTGGACAGGCAAGAAGCTAAAGGCAAGCTGGACTTGAACAACACGTCTTTGGAATTTATGTCAGCAGCAGCCATCAACAAGCGTGTTATTGCCGCAGTCAGCACAGTGTGCAAGTATGCTATCAAAGAACGCTATAGGGCTTGGGGGCTATGTGGTGGCGGTGGTGATTGTTATACCCTCTCTTGCCGCATAGCCTCCTTTATTTCCGCCCCGCTTCCCCATGTAAGCAACGCGCCCTTGCCCATGCTTTTGTCTTTCCTCTCTTGCAGGGGCTTTTCTGTGCTGTAGAAGGCGGGGCATAGTATTGCTTTAACCAAGCCCATAGCTCGCCCGCTTCGGTCACGGCAACACCACGAGAGCCAAGAAATAGAATAGGTGCACCCTCCGCCGCCCAAGCCTTACTATCTGCCTGTGTCACGCCGAACATATCGGCAATAGAGCGCCATGAGTGTAGAATAAGCATAGTGTGTAGTCTCTCCTTCCTTGTAGGTGAGTGCAGCGGTAACATTTCCGTGACGATACGAAAATGTTTTGAGGGGGGGGGTATCGTTCAGATTTGTTGGTATTTTTGTTGGTATTTTGTTTTTTTATATTTTATAAATACAATAAAAATAAATAGATAAATATAAAGTTTGGAGTCCCCGCCCGTCTTAGAACATCGCAATCGGTGTCTAAGACGCTATTTTTATTTGGGTTTTATTTTGTTGTGTGTAGACCAAGCGTATAAGTATAGCATTGCAGCCCAGTTCAAGCTAGGGATTGTTAACACACTTTACAAAAAAGCGCGCCAAAGGCATATCACGCCCGCCACAGCAATAACTATTAAAAGCGCTTTGTGAAACAGAGCAAGCCGAATGCGCTTTACTACGGGGAAGGCGCACAGCGTACCCACAATGCAGGCAGGAATACCATACAGGGCATATTCAATAACGGCAGGGGTGTATAAGCCTGCGCTGGCCTGCAAAAGGCAAGTGAACAGGCTGCGGAGAACAAAAAAGACCCCCAGCGTGCCCAGCACAACGCGCGGCGACCAGCCCATAAAGAGGGCATATGCCCCCGCTGGTGGGCCATCAAAAGAAATTGCCGTACCTAGCAGGCCTGCGCCAAAGCCAGCCGCGCCACCAGCCAGCCACGAATCCCCCCGTGCTGTGCCGCTGTGCGCCTTGTGTTGCCACCAGACATACAATAGCAGTAGCAACCCCACAGCCCCTTGTAGCACAGCCCCAGAGAGTGCCTGTAAAATAAACAGGCCTGCAAAAGAGCCAGGCAATGCCCCCAGCAGTAAAGGCCAAAGCGAGCGTATGCGGCAGTGGCGAAAGTGCAGGCAGGCAATGCAGCCATCCATAGCCGTATTCAAAATACAGCTGAGGGGAATAAGCTCATGCATGGGTAAAAAAAAGGCGGCGGCAGGCACAGCTACCATAGCCCCGCCTATGCCTGTGAGCCCCGAAACAAAACCGCCTATGAACCAGCAGGCAAAAACAATAAGTGCAAGCGTATCGGGCATAGCCCCCCCTTGTTGGCATGAAATGGTGCTGCTCTAGGGCGTGTTACCACGCCTTAGTCATGGTGTGCACTGCCTCCCAAGCGGCAAGTGATGTATAGCCCAGCCTGTATGCCAGAAATTCATAGCGTTCCCGTACTAAATTTTTGCCTGCTTTTTGCGCGGCCTGCACGCAGGCGGCATAGGCCTGCAATGCTTCCTTGGGGTAGGTGTGCAGCTCGCAGCATAAATAGTGGTAAAAAGCCCCATTGTCTGGCTGTGCCGTACGGGGAAATTCCTTACTAAAATCAGCATACCAAGTACATTCGTTGGCCAGAATTTGTTCAATATCTTGCTGCTGCGGGCTGCGAGGAAGGGTTTTTTTCTTCATCAGCGCATATTTTTCTGTCATCAGGTTGCGCCCATCGGCGGCAGCTTTGCGCAGGGCATCACGCCATGCCAGCAAAAAATCGGTGGAAAGGGGATAATAGGCCACCTGCCGCATAAGAGAAAAAGCTTGAGCCTGATTCTGGCAGCTGGCACTGCCCCCCGCATTGGGAACAGTATGGAACATAGCCCATTCCCTATGTAAAATTTCATTGAGTATTTCTTCACGAGATTCTTCTGCTGGCATGTTCTTTACCTCCCAAACAAATTTTTATAGCAAAAAAAGAAATACTATGCGCAATACCTGCGAGTATTGTGGCTCTTTGCAGTGCTGGTTATAGGTAGCAAAAGTAGTGCCAGCATAAAAAAAGGCTTTCATAATGCCTTTATGTGTGCTGAAGGATGTGTATCTTATAAAAAACTTTATAAAAAGAAAGAAATTTTATATTTTTAGTAAAAAAATATAAGATACTAATAAGTACTATTATAAAATATTCTTTAAAATCAATAAAATAGATATATTAGCCTATAAAGTGAATATTTTCACCTAGTGGCATGGATATTGCTTTTTCTTTAACTAATTCGCGAATTATGGTGTTTTTTGCTGTTTACCGTGGGGATGCGGTGCTTTGCATGCTGTCTGCTCGGTGATTTTTTGAGGTTTGTAAAAAACCTTGGCTGGTCTGCTACTTAGCAAAAAGCCTGCCCATTTGGGCGGCATAGCTGTGTACGGCCTGCGATTGGATTTTTCTATCTTGAGTGAGCTATATTATGTCTGAAGAAATTAGACTTGAAAAATCATTATCCCCTATACAGGTTTGTGCACTTGCGCTGCGGTCTATTGTTGGCTGGGGCTGCTTTGTGTTGCCTGGCGATATGTTTTTGCCGCAAGCAGGGCCTTTGGGCACATTGATTGGTTTTTTAATTGGTGCTTTTCTTATCAGTTTTGTTGGGGTGTGCTATAGCTACATGGTGAAATACGCCCCTGTGGCCGGGGGGGCATTTGCCTATGCCTATATTGGCTTTGGCCCTACAGCGGCCTTTATTTGCGGCTGGGCATTGGTCATTGGCTATATTGCCATTGTGATGATTGATATTGCCGCTTTGTCACTTATTTTCCGCTTCCTTTTCCCAGGGGTTTTTGAATTTGGGGAATTATACACCATTGCAGGCTGGAAGGTGTATATGGGGGAAGTGCTGCTGATGACGGCAGGCACCTTGGGTTTTGGCTATTTGAATTACCGCGGCATTGGCTTTGCGGGTAAGCTGCAGCTTGTGCTGGCCTTTATGCTTACCTTTGGTATTCTTGCCTTTTTCGGGGGTTCTGCTTCGCTGGAAAGCGCCAGCATTGCTAACTTGACCCCACTTTTTTCTGAAAACAGCTCTATGATTGCTTGTGTGCTTATTGTTTTTGCTATTTCTCCCTTCCTTTTTGTAGGCTTTGATACTGTGCCTCAGGCGGCAGAAGAATTTGCTTTTGACCCCGCCCGCGCCCGCAACATTATGATTATTGCTATTTTTTGTGGCGTGTTGCTGTACAGCCTTGTGATGCTTGGGGTTGGTCTGGCTATTCCTTACCCCGAATTACTGGCCAAAATGGACGCCATGCGCACTGCTGGGGGGCACGCATGGGCTACGGGTGAAGTGGCAACCATGGCTTTTGGTAAATTTGGCGCTATTGTACTGGCTTGCGCTGTGTTTGGCGCTGTGTGCACGGGTATTAATGGCTTTTTCATCGCATCGAGCCGCCTGTTGCTGGCCATGTCGCGCGGGCGCATTTTGCCTGCATGGTTTGGCCGCATTCATCCCACCTACCGCACCCCGTATAATGCCATTATTTTTACTATTATTCTGGCTTTGTTAACGCCCTTTGCTGGGCGCTCGGCTGTGGCGTGGACTGTGGATATGAGCTCTGTGGGTACAGGCATAGGCTATTTGTTTACCTGCATTGCTGCCCGCCGCGTTATTTTGAACAGTGACGGCATCTGTTGCAAAAGCTGGCGCTTGTTCTGCTGCGCAATGGGCACGCTGTGCGCCATATTGACCATTGGCTTGCTGCTTATTCCTGGGTCGCCTGCTCTCATTGGCTTTGCGCCCCGCTGTGTGCTGGCTGTGTGGATTGTTCTGGGTGTTTTCTTCTACTATTCCAACAAGAAAACATGGAGCACTCTTTCAAGCGATGAATTGAGCAAAAGTATTTTAGGCAATACAGAAACGCGCGTGTTCTTTAAGTAAGCCCGTTTCTCTGCTCCTGCAAGAAGGTATTCTTGCTGTTTGCCCCCGTCTGCATTGGTAGGCGGGGGTTTTATAGCTGGAGGTATATAATGGAAAACAACAGAAATTCGGCAGGCTTGCGCGGTGCTTTGTATATTGTGGCGGGGGCGCTGTGCTTTAGCACATCTGGGCTAACGCAGGCACTGGCCGTGGCCGAGGGGGCTACCCCTTTATTGGTAGGGGGCATTCGTATGCTGGCTGGGGGGCTGGCGCTGTTTTTGTGGTGTGCATGGCGCAAAAAGCTGCCCACGCGGCAAGGCTGGCCTTTGCGTACTGTTGCCCTGTCGGCACTGGGCATAGTTGGCTACCAGCTTTGTTTTTTTACTGGGCTTATACACAGCGGGGTAGCGGTGGGCACTATGGTGACCATGGGCTTTACGCCTTTGGTTACTGCCGTGCTGGCATGGCTTTTTTTACATGAAAAACCTGTGGCAGCATGGTACCCTGCCACTGCGCTGGCCTGTGCAGGGCTAGTGCTTATGCACTGGTCTGGCGGGGTGGCAGCAAGCTTTACAGATGGGCTGTTTTTCCCCCTGTGTGCTGGGGCATGCTATGCTGTCTATTTGGTGGCGTGCAAGCCCCTGATGCATAAACACGCACCCGAAACCATTATGATGGTGCTCTTTTTGCTTTGCGGCACTGCCTTGTTGCCTCTGCTGTATTTTGAGCCCACAGCATGGCTTTTTTCGGTACAGGGTGTGCTGATTGTGCTGCATTTAGGCTTAGTAACGGCTGCCCTTGGCTATTGCCTTACTTTGGCAGGCTTGCAGCAAACGCCAGCAGCCATAGCGTCTACCCTAGGCTTGGCAGAGCCTCTTTGTGCCGCATTACTGGGATTTTTCTGTCTAGGTGAAGTAGCAACAGGTTATTCCATACTAGGAATGTTTTTTTTATTTGTAAGTGCACTGTTATTAATTATATTGCCTCAATGGGAAATTTTCAAAATGAAGAATTATAAATTTCTATAAAGTTCAATATACTATAGCATAGTAGTATTTATATATGTATACTAATTGGTTATATATAAGAGACTCGTATTGATAAATATACAATATTCAGACAATAAAATAATATATTGACTTCTGTGTTTTGTTTTTATATAGTATGCTTACAGTTGATAAATTATTTTTTAAATTTGGAGTATTTTATGAAAAAAATTCTTGCCGTCTTGATGTTATGTTTTTTCTTTGCCCTGCCAGCACAGGCAGAAGTTTCTGGGGTATATGTTGGCCTAAAAGCTCTTGATTCCATAGTGAATACAGGGCAATTTTCCAAGGGAGGCTTTACTGGTACTGGCTTGGGGCAGTATAGTAAGAATACCTTTGGCGGTGGTATCTTTGTTGGCTATGATTTTTACCCGCAGCAGCAAGTGCCCCTGCGTGCAGAGCTGGAATACAGCCTGCGCACCAATGCTGAAGAGTCGTGGTCCAGCAATATGGGCGATAATAGAATAAAACTTAGACACCGCTGGAATGCCCAAACCTTGTTTGCCAATGTCTATTATGATTTTCATAACAGCACCGCATTTACGCCCTATATTGGCGCAGGCATTGGCCTTGCTTTTGTTAACACAGAGCTGCGCGCCAAAGATATGAATACGAAAGAAAGCGGCAGCACAAACAAAATGAGCACTGCCTTTGCATGGAATGCTGGGCTTGGCCTTGCCTATGCCTTTAATGAAAACTTTTCAGCAGACCTTGCCTACCGCTTTGTAAGTTTTGGCTATACCTCTTTAGAAAAAGATTTGAGCGATGAAGATGGCATTGATAAGCTGGAACTTTCTTCCACCCCATATGCCAATGAATTCAGCTTGGGCTTACGCTATACTTTTTAAGATATTCCCTTATTATTTTTTATCCCGTTTATTTGTAGCATAAATAAACGGGATTTTTTTATGCTGTCTGTACAGCATATGAATGAGGTAGCGAATACCTCTTTGTGAATTTTTTATAAAAATATTACCTATCTAGCGTGATTTATTAGCTTTCTTTTTTGGATTGCTTTTTTCATGAAAAAAAGTAAAAGATGAAAGTATGAAGACTGCCTATACCAAAAATTATTTATTACTATTATTTTTTGGCTATAGAAAGCAATAAGAAATACTATTAGTATGCAGTATTTCTTCAATAATGCCTTACAACAATACGCTACAACTATGCTACAAACAAATTCACAGCACACATGCTCCCTTTTAGATATTGTTCCTTTCTATGCTTATATTATTGATAAATCACAGCATAGATTGCTTTATTATAATAATGCTGTCAAATTATTATTCCCCAATATTGTTCTTGGCAAGATGTGCTATGAAGCTTTTTGGAATCGTCAGGATGTTTGCCCTTTTTGCCCTGTGCATTCTGCCGATAATACTCATTCAGCAGCAACGGTATTGCCGCTTTCGCACTTGTGGGGAAAGTGTGATATGTCTTTCTCTCCCATTTTGTGGCAAGGAAAGCAGCCTGCCTATCTTGTTTTTATTTTTGAGCATATCCCTTCAGCAATAGAGCAAAAGGAACGAAAGCGTTTTGAAGTTTTCACTACTGCCATGCGGGCTATTTATGATTATGCTTTTGATGTGAATATTACGACAGGGCTGTATGAATTTTTTGCAGAACCGCAATGCCTGCCCGTGTCCATGGCAAAGCAGGGCGACTATATGCAGGGGCTGAGCACGGTATGCCCGACCATTCATAAAGATTTTCAGGAAGCCTTCAAGCAGGTCTTTGCTCTTGATAATTTGGGCAAGGGGGCTTTTGTTGAAATGGAATATTTAGCCTATGAGCATGGCACATACCGCTGGAAGCACCGGCAATCCTTCCCCTATACGCAAGGGGATGGCAGCAGCCATGTGCTTTCGGTTGTGCGCGATGTGCATTCTGCAAAAGAAGAAGCCCTAAGGAATGAGTGGAAAGAAAAAAGCATTCAGTTGGCCTTGCGTAACAGCTATTGCGAAATATATGAGGTTGACCTGCTTCAGAACAAGGCGTTTTCTTTGTACCGCTCTAGCAACCTTGCCACCATTGATAACAGAACTCTGGAGCGCAGTGTAGCCCTGCTGGTGCACCCCGAAGACAAGGCTCATGTTTTGCGCGTGTATGGGGGGCATGCTATTCAGCATGCTTTCAGAAAAGGGTGCACCGAGTTTGTTGATGAATATCGCAGGCTTGGGATTGATGGCCGCTATCACTGGGTGCAGAGCATCATGGTGGCTATGAACCCAAAAGAAGAGCTTATGCAAAAGGGGCTTCTTTTGGTGCGCGATATAAGCGAACAAAAAGAGCTACAGCAAAAACAGCGTATTGCCGATCAATATGCCTGTGCCCTGCGTAACCTGTATGACGAGCTGTATGTTATTAATGTTACTCAGCAAAGTTATACCGTAATGCACCATACAGCCAGAAAATATGCAGCACCCGCAGCACAAGGAAGTTTGGAAGAACTGCTGCGCTATACCAGCACCAGCCTTGTGCACCCGCAAGATGAAGACCTTTTTTTACAATTCATCAGCCTGCCCAATATCAAAGCCTTTTTTTCTTTGGGGCATGAACACCGCATTGGTGAATTTCGTATGCGCTGGGCAGATGGCTCTTACCACTGGTCTTCGCTGACCATGTTCCCCGTGGAAAATACTGAGGGCATGGATGAAACCTATCTTGTTTTTGTTATGGATATTAGCGCCAAAAAAGAGGCAGAAGCCATAGCGCAAAAAAATACTGTTCTTGAGCAGCAGCGACTGGATGATGAGCGCTACCGTACGATCATAGAACAAACAGACACGCTTGTTTTTGAATGGTGGGCAGGCAAACAAGCACAGTACCGTTCCCCAGAGCTGGAACAGCGCTTTGCTGGCACTTACGATGGGCGCAATGTACTTGCTGTGTGGCGGGAAGATGGCGTTATTCATCCCAACGATGCCGCCGCGCTTGCCATGCTGGCACAAAGCGTAAGTGAAGGCAAAGCCCATGCAGAAATGACCGTGCGCCTGTACAAGCGCACGGGCACATGCATTTGGTGCCGTGTTGCTGTAACCTGCCTGCACGACAAAAAAGGGAATGCTGTGCGCTTTATTGGCACGGTGAATGATGTGCACACCGCAACAGAATCTATGCAGGAATTGCGCTTTCGGGCAGAATATGATGTGCTCACCAAGCTATACAATATGTCTGCATTTTATTTGCACGCGGCGGAAATGCTACAGCAGTACCCCGAGCAGGAATATTATTTGGTGCGCATAGATATTGAGCGCTTTAAGCTTATCAATGACCTGTATGGCCTTGCTGCTGGTGATACTGTTTTGCAAGGCCTTGCCGCTGTGCTGGCGCAGGAAAAAGGGCTGCACGATGTTTGCGGGCGCATTGGTGCAGATATTTTTTGCCTTTTGGTAGCAGGATCAAAAGAAAAAACTATTGAACTGACTGAAAACATTACCAAGCATTTGGCACAAAAGCCTTTGACTTTTCCTGTCAAAGTAGTTTTTGGTATTTGCCCTGTTGAAAATAAAGAAAATCCCATCAATATGTTGTGCGACTGGGCAAATTTGGCTCTGAAAACAATTAAAGGCAGCTGCCTGCACACCTATGCTTTTTATGATGAAGGCTTGCGTAAACAAATTTTACAGGAAAAACACATAGAAGGCTGCATGGATGCGGCTTTGCGTAATGGTGAGTTTATTGTTTATTTGCAGCCCAAGGTGCACATCCCCACATCACGCATTGTTGGGGCAGAGGGCTTGGTGCGCTGGCAACACCCAGAAAAAGGACTTATTGCGCCCAATCATTTCATTCCTTTTTTTGAAAAGAATGGCTTTATTTTGCAGCTGGATGAATATGTTTGGGAAGAAGCATGCAAAATGCTGTGCCGTTGGATACAGCAGGGGCATAGCCCGCTGCCTATTTCTATTAATATGTCGCGCAGGCATATTCACGACCCTTTATTACACAGTAAGCTCACTGCATTGGTGCAGAAATATGCCTTAGTGCCGTCATTATTACAATTGGAAGTGACAGAAAGCGCCTTTCTAGAGAATGAAAATGATTTGTATACTGTTGTAAATAGCTTGCGTGAGGATTGTTTTTTGCTGTCCATGGATGATTTTGGTTCTGGCTATTCTTCATTAAATATGCTTAAAAATATCCCTGTTGATTTCATTAAAATTGATAAAGGTTTTATCAATGAGGTTGCCACAACAGAGCGTGGAAAAACAGTTATTCGGCACAGCATAGCCATGGCACATGAAATGAACATTGGCCTTATTGCTGAAGGGGTTGAAACAGAAGAACAAGCCGCTTTTCTATTGCATTCTGGCTGTGCCTATGCTCAGGGCTATTTTTATTCCCGCCCCTTGCCCTTAAACGCTTTTGAAGCATTGGCCTTTGGGCAAGTGCAGCCCCCTTTTCCTGTAGCTGAAACAATAAAAAAGATTGTGGCGCTGACATAATTTTTTTGTTTACCCAAGGCCGCAGAGCATAGAAAAAATCTTGTTCACACAATAAGCAGATTCATTTTCAAAGCGTATGTAACGGGGAAGTACATTCCCCCTTGTGCGCTTTGAATGGAAAGGCTTTCTGATGAAAACTTGTGATATTTTCAAGGGTACAATGATCGAGGCACCCAAAAACCCTTTGCACTATGTACAAAGGGTTTTTGGGCACGTAAAGGAGGGCAGTGTTATACGCTTGTGTTTGGGGCAGGTGCAGGGCGCACTTGCAACCAATCGCCCAGCGCTACATCATGGGGCACGGTGCAGATAACGCGGTTTTTGTCGCCCGAATCAAAGCTGCCATAAAAGGTAGGGCTGAGTGCATTGCGGAAAATAGCCACAGGTGCACCTTTTACAGGCAAAGAGCCTGCTACACGAAAGGCATGAGCCTTACAGCTGCCATTGCTTTGCTTTTGTACAAAATAAATTTCGGCAAGGCCTGCATCTGCCAATAAGGCACTGAATTTTTTGCCCATCATAAAGTTTATGCCTATTACTATTGCCGCCATAAGCGCCAGCACGCCTGCTGTCCAAAAGGCATTGAGGCGGCAATAGCGCTGCACATACGAAAGGGCATTGGCCTGCATTTCAGCAACATCGTGCCAAACCATAATTTGCAATGTGCGCGTATTTTGTGGCGGCGCTGTGCGAAAAGAAACCACCAAGGGGTATTCCCCAGAGGCAGCCTGCGGCTGCACCGTCAGCTTGGCGCGCCACATGCTGCTGCCAAACCAATAGCTGGGGAAAAATTCTTGCAGCTCCATATGCACATCGGGGCTCTGCCCCTGAGCAATAAAATCGTCTGGTGCAGGGCTTTTGAGCGGTGTGGGGCCAGAAATAAGCATTTCTGTGCCCGCCAGCACATCAAAACGGTCGTTGCCAGCCCGCATTTCTGCCACCAAGCCATCGGTAAGCACCACTATGGTAAGCAGTGTAAGCGCTGCCGCCAGCCAGCCAGAAAGCTTGTGTTTTTGGCGTAAAGCCCGTGTGCGCTGAAGCAATGTGGCATTGATTACCGACATAAAAAAATTCCCCTCGCGTGTTTAATGGCGCGCATAGTCAGCTTTTTCGGTAACACGCCAGACCACGGCTTTGCGCCCCCAGCGCGGTATTTCAATAGTGGTGGCACCGTCAGCATCCAGCGGATAGCGGCGGCGCAAGGCGCGCGTTGCAGCTATGGCCAGCCCCCAAGCAAGCACAGTGGGGGGGAAGAAAAATTGGCAGAATACCAATAAGGAGGAGTCGGGGTGCTGGCCTGCTTGGTACATGCCAAGGCACAGCGCCGCTATCATACAAATATTGGCAGCAATGCGAATAGTAATGCTGTAAATATCGCGTTTATAGCTATTATGTGCATTCATATAAGCTCCTTTATGCTCACCCCAAGGGGAAAGGCTGCTGCGCACCCAGTGCACAAAGTTTTATTTACGGGGCTATGGCCAGCAGTCTGTGCTCTTTACCCTGCATGCTGTGCTATGCTGTCATTCCCAGCAGCAGAAGTCGAGTCTTTTTTGTTAGGTAAAGCCCGAAAAGGGGGCATTTTCGGGCTTTACAGGAGGGGGCGGGCGAAGGGGGGCTTCGCCCGCGTGGGTTCACTTACTGCTATTACTTCTTGAAGATGTTGGTCTTGGTTACGTTCATAAAGCGGCGAGCCTGATGAGCTGCATTTTCCTTGTAATAGACTCGGACATCGTCGCCAGCTTCCCAAACAGATTCGGGCAGGGCAAGCTTGTCTTGAGGAATAACGAAGGTAGCGAGCATCTTTTGACGGCCAGAATATTCAGTAACCGTATTCTTTTCCTTGTCATAAACAGGGAACTTTACCTTATTGACCAAGGGGTGCGAGCGGGGTATGTCCTTACGAATATCAGTAAACACTACGGGCACGCGCTCTACGCTGTTGGTCTGGGGGTTGAAAATAATCACCAAGTTGTTTTCGGCATCCAGCTTCAGGCGGCCGCCAGCCTTTGGCAGTGGCCCAACTTCTTCTGGGTTGCTGGGCAGCTTATAGCTGACCACAGTGCCTGTATATTCGGGATTTTGCTGGTCATGTTTTACATCGCGCACAATGGTAACAGTTTGAGTTTGTTCATTGAAGGCGATGGTACGTCCCTGATCCACACTGCCGAAGTCGCAAGCGGCAAGCCCTAACATGCAGGCAGCGGCAACAAGTAAGTTTAATGTCGTTCTCTTCATGGTATGGCTCCTTTACTGGTTAGCAGCCTGACGCTTGTTTGCAATTTCACGGCGTGCGCCCTGTACCATGCACACTGTGATGTACAGAGAGATGGCGCTAACAAAACCGAGCACGAGCACAGTGGCCATACTGTTGAGCAGCCATGCATATTCAGGCACATAAGGCTGAACGAGCTTCAGGATAACGGAAAGCATACAACCAATAACGCACAGGCCAAAAGCGATGCGGATGCCGTAGCCCTTGATGTACTTGGTGGCAACAGCGCCAACCTGAGCGCCACAAGCAGCGCCAACCAGCATGATGATAGCAGCCACAAGCTCGGTACGTCCCTTAAAGGTGTAGGAAGCAGCGCCGTATAAGCCAGAGAGCATAACTTCAAACAAGTCAGTACCAACAGCAACGTGTGTGGGGCAGCCAATCATGTAAATCAAAGCGGGCATGCGGATAAGACCACCGCCGATACCCAAGATACCAGCCAACACACCAGTCAGGAAGCTAACGAGAACGGGCAACCACATGGAGCAGTAGATACCAGCAGCGGTAAAGTGCATCATGGGCGGAATCTTGATAGCGTGCAGGCGAGATGCCCAGTTCACGCCAGTGGCGTTCTTATCCAGCTCTTCACCACGGGCAGCGGCATCGCGCACCTTACGGCGGTGGGCAGCTACGTCATGGAAGACCATCCATGCAATGAAGAACAGCAGGATAACGTAAATCCAGCGCACAACTTTTTCAACGTTGCCAATACGTTCCAGCAACATAACAATTTGTGCACCCACTTCAAAGCCAAGCACAGTACCACCAAGCATGATAAGGCCAAGCTTATAGTCTACGTTACCAAACTTGCCGTGGCGCATGGTAGAAATAAGTGATTTACCAGCCATGTGGGCAATATCAGTACCAATGGCGAATGCCATGGGGAAGCCCAGAATGTTCAAACCGGGGGTAACCATCCAAGCGCCACCCATACCAAAGAAGCCACCGATGATGCCAACGCCTACGCCCAGAATAATAAGGCCAGGCCAGAAAATTGTCACACCAGAAATGGGCATTAAAATATAGAGCCAGTCCATGCTTAACTCCTTTATTCCGCAGCGTCGCGATGCTTAAGGTCAATACCGATGTGGTTCATGACAAGGTCTGCCAGCAGACCAAAAACAACACCGATAAGAGGGATGATGGCAATGGTAAGAATTGTGAAATAGGCATGGCTATCATTATACATTTGTGCCCACCACAGCATAATCCCGTCCAAACGGCGCGTATCTGCGACGATAACGACGTTTGCAGCTGCTTTGGCTGCCGCATGCGCCATTTCAGGAAGGGTCACTAATGCAACAAAAAGCGCAGAAGTGAGGCTTGAACGTAAAAACTTCATCCTGCTATCCTCCAAGTAAAACGATAATGAGTAAAAACCGCCTTTACTACGCACTGCGTAGCAATTCGTTTGCTTAAGGTTTTGCAAGGGCTGTGCCATTTCTCACAAACACCCGAAAATGGCTTGCTTTGCGCGAATTTTAATGCTATTTTTTGTTATCACGCAAATTTTGCGCGATGTATTTGCATGATTTCTAGGTATTTTCGCTATATTTTTCGCTAAAGGAAGTGCTCATGTCCTTTTTTTCTTTTTCATGGTTGCGTGCTCCTGTAGTAAAGGCTTTTCAGCGCACAGCACCGGGCTTGCCAACATGGGTGATGGTACGGTATTTCCCCTGTATTATTGGTGTGTTAACTATGATATTTTGCTGTTGTGGCTATGTCGCAAAAAGCACGCTGGAAGGAACAGCTTCGCGCAATGCCCAACTGCAAGTACAGGCCTTATGCCGCGAAATAGAGCACGCCATTGATGACGCCCGCAACCAAATTTTGTTTCTTTCTGCTGCTTCTCATATTACAGCAGACGATTTACTTATTCGCTTTTCATACCGCACTAGGGTAAAACCAGGGCAGTTCAGGGAAATTGCCTTTATTGGCCGAGACCCTGAAAACCGCATGGTTTTATTGAATGTTGATGGTAAGGTGGTTATTTTGCCACGGCCTGTGGCCGAAAGCGCTGTAAACCAGCCCTTTGCCGAGCTGCCCGATATCCGCACCGAGGGGGAGGTAAGTGTGGGCAGGCCAGTGCAAACCACCTATACTATGGTGCCCGTGGGGGATGCTGTACAAAATGTTTCTTATTCTGTTTTGCGCTTTTATACCCCGGTGTATGATTACAATAATAATTTTCAGGGTATGCTGCTGCTTTCTTTAGATTTAACCATTCTTCGTGATGCGCTTACCCTGTTTTCCTCTCCCTCTTCCCCCATGTATGACAACCAAAGTGACTTCAAGCATGTACGCAGTGTTTTTGTGGATACAGCGGGCTGGATGCTTTTTCAGTCGGAAACAACAGAAAGTAAGGGTGCACCTCTTTCTACCGAAGCTCTGCGCAGTGGATTAAATGGAGATTCTGGCAGGCCGGGGCTGCTTACGGCCTTTAGGCCAGCGCCACAGCATACTTTTTATTGGGATGTTGTTTCTGAAATTACTGCGGGAAAAAGCGGGCAGTTGGCTTTGGGCAGCGGTGTTGTGTGGGGTGGGGGGCGCAGCATGGCCGATTTTTTAAGCTATGCTCCTGTTACCTATACCACTGTGGGCAGCCAAACGGCGCATGTGCTTGGCGGGGTAATAACGCTAGATACAAGCTATGCCGCCGAGCAAAACACCAGTATGCTCTATGCCGTCTTTAGTATATGCACTTTTTTGGGTGGGGCAGGGCTTTTAGCAATGGCCTATTGGGGAGCATATACGATACAAGGCTATGTGCTTTCTCTTTCAGAGCATATTCAGGAACAAAATACCAGCAATGGGACAGCAACGCCGCCTCTGCGCGCTATGCCTGAAGATTTTTGCCAGCTTTCTGATGGTATTGGCAGCATTTTTTTACGCCTGCGTGAGGCAATGGCACACAAAAATGCTTCAGAAGAAAAACGTACAGACCGCTGGCTGCAAGAGCTTGTGCCCAATATTCCACAGGCAGCAGATTTCCCCGCAACAGGCTTGGTGGGGGAAAGCAATGCCATGGCCGAATTACGCCTGCAAATAGAAAAAGCTGCCCCCATTTTTGCCGATGTCTTGGTAATTGGTGAAACAGGCACAGGCAAAGAGCTGGTTTCGCAGGCACTGCACAGCATAAGCGAGCGAAACAAAGGGCCTTTTATCAGCATTAATTGCGGTGCGCTTGATGAAAATTTGCTGATGGACAGCCTGTTTGGGCATGTGAAGGGTGCTTTTTCAGACGCGCATGTGGAGCGCAAAGGGGCATTTATTGCTGCTGAAGGCGGCACGCTGATGCTTGATGAAATAGGCAATGCCACCACCAAGGTGCAGCAGGCTTTGCTGCGGGCACTGTCAACGCGGCAAATTTGCCCCTTGGGCAGTGATAAGGAAGTACCCTTTAATACGCGCATTGTGGCAGCAACTAATGTGGATTTGCGAGAAGAAGTGCAGCAGGGGCGCTTTAGAGAAGATTTATATTATCGCTTGGCTGTGTTTACTATACACACCTGCCCCCTGCGTGAGCGCAAGGAAGACATAGAGCAGCTCACCAATTATTTTGTTACGCAGGCTTCAGAAGAAATGCGCCGCCCCTGCACTGGCTTAACACGCGGCGCATTACAAAAAATGCAAAAATATGACTGGCCAGGTAATGTGCGGCAATTGCGCAACACACTTACCCGCGCTCTTGCCTACAGCAATGACGGCATTATTCGCGCGCCCGATATTGTCTTTGCCGATGGTGTGGCCGCCACTGCTGAACGCGCCGCCAATGGTGAAGAAAAAAAGGAAAATGGGGCACAGCCTTATGACTTGCTTTTTGCCGAGCTCAATTCGCGCCAGCGTGTACTGCTGCCTGTACTCTTTGCCAAGGGCTCTGTTACGCGCAGTGAATATCAGGCCTTGGTTGCAGACACTATATCCACCCGTACAGCGCAGTATGATTTGCAGGAATTAGTGCAGCGCGGCCTGCTGCGTAAAAAAGGCGTGGGGCCGGCAAGCTATTATGAGTTGGTGCCAAACAATATAGATGAAAAAAAATAGCAGAAATGCTGCCTCACAGGCTTTCTTATTTTTGCTTGATAGTGTAGGCTTGTTTTATGTTTGTTGCCCCTTTGGTATTGCTTTTAAAAGCCACAGAGGGGCACACACAAGTAAAAATATTTTTGTATCTTGATTGCGGTCACAGTTTTTTGAAGCAGCAATGCTATGTTCCTACTTAGGCAATGCCTCGTGCCCTTCGCGGCATATTTACTTTAACTGTATGAGGTGACACTATGTTCTGCAATCAATGTGAACAAACTTCAAAAGGAAAAGCCTGCACCATTTTGGGTGTGTGTGGCAAAAAAGACGCCACGGCTCAAATGCAAGATAGGCTGGTGTATGCCTTACGCACTTTGGCACAAACCATGCTCAAAGCCCGCGCAAAAAATATTGTGCGCGAAGATATTGATGATTTTTTACTGGCTGGCTTATTTGCCACGCTGACTAATGTGAACTTTGATGATGCCGCGTTGCACACCTTTTTAGAAAAGGCCGTGCTCTTGCGCAAAGAGCTTTCGCGCGAACTTGGCTGCACAGCGCCCCTTGATGCTACTGCCATTGCCAAGAGCATTGAGGCAATTGCCGCTTTGCCTACAAGCCCTGAAAACTTTCATGCTTCTGAAAATGTGCGCTCTGCCATGCAAACCCTGCTCTTTGGCATGAAGGGGGTGGCGGCCTACGCTTTTCATGCGGCAGAACTGGGGCAGCGCGACCCTGCCATGGTGGCAGAATTGTGCACCTTCCTTGTTGCTGGCGTGCTGGACGAGCAAGAGCGCAGCCTTGAAGACTGGCTGGGGCTGCTTATGGCCTGCGGCAAGTGCAATATCCGCGCAATGGAATTGCTGGACAAGGGCAATACCGAAACCTATGGCGACCCTGTGCCCACCCCTGTTTCCCTTGGGCACAAGGCCGGCAAATGTATTTTAGTTTCTGGTCATGATTTGAAAGACTTGTATCAGCTTTTGGTGCAGACAGAGGGCAAGGGCATCAATATTTACACCCATGGTGAAATGCTGCCCACCCATGCGTACCCCAAGCTGCATGCCTTCCCCCATTTTGTGGGGCATTATGGTACGGCATGGCAAAACCAGCAAAAAGAATTACCTGCTTTCCCTGGGGCTGTGCTCTTTACAACCAACTGTATTCAAGACCCTAAAGGCTATGCCGATAAGGTCTTTACCACTGGCTTAGTGGGCTGGCCGGGCTTGCAGCATTGTGCAGAAGGCGATTTTAGCGCGCTTATTGCCAAGGCGCAGGCTATGGAAGGCTTTGCTGCCGATGAAGCTGGCAAAGAAGTGCTCACTGGCTTTGGGCGCAAAACCCTGCTGGGTGCAGCCCCTGCCTTGCTTGAGGCTGTAAAAAGCGGTGCAGTAAAGCATATCTTCTTGGTGGGTGGGTGCGATGGCGCACGCCCCGGCCGTAACTATTATACGGAATTTGTTGAAAAAGCGCCCAAAGATACGCTTATTCTCACCTTGGCTTGCGGCAAGTTCCGCTTTTTTGATAAATCGCTGGGCAGCATTGGGGCATTCCCCCGCTTGCTTGACATTGGCCAGTGCAATGATGCCTATGCTGCGGTTTTGGTTGCCTTAGAACTGGCAAAGGCTTGTAATTGCTCGGTCAATGAGCTGCCTCTTTCTTTGGTGCTTTCATGGTATGAGCAAAAGGCTGTAGCTATTTTGTTAAGCCTGCTTTCGCTGGGTGTAAAAAATATGCTGCTTGGCCCAAGCTTGCCTGCATTCTTGAGCCCCGATATTATTGGCGTGCTGGTGAAAGAATTTGGCATTGCGCCTATCAGCACACCAGAAGCGGATATTGCCAAGTGCATGAGCCGATAATAAGCTGGAAAAATTAGTACGTTTATAACAAAGGCTGTGGCAAGGTTGTATGCTTTGCCGCAGCCTTTATTATTTTTATGGGCTATACCTGCACACAGAGTGCTTAGCGCTGAAATAAAAAAGCACCCGCCAAGCATGTGCAAAGCGGGTGCTTTTTTTACAAGGGGTGCTTTTTTAAAAAGACTATTTGTTCCTTGAACAAGCGCTTATGGCTTTCGGCATCGCTAGCAAGGTGCAGTGCGCCAGAAATGCAGCCAGCCACGCAGGCGGGGGCTTCCCCCTTGGTGCAGCGCTCTGCGCACAAGTCGCATTTTACAAATTTACCGCTGTGCGGGTTAAGCAGGGGCATGTGCGTGGGGCAGGCCGCGCGGCAGTCTCCACAGCCTGTACAGCGCTCGGCATCAATGTGCACCATGCCGTCTTCTGTGCAATACATGGCCTCGTGCTTGCAGGCTTTGAGGCAGAGCGGATTTTTGCAGTGCATACAGGCAAAAAACTGAAGGGGCAGCACAATATTTTCGCCCTCAAAAACAGGGTCGCCGCCGCTGTGCCGCGCCAAAGGCACTGGCAAGTCATGCCATGTGGCGCAATGAATTTCACAGGCTTTGCAATTGATGCAGCGCTTTTCATCCAAAAGGATGCAATCGTATTGAGTCATGGTTATTCCGCCTTTGCTGTTACGGGGGCGTGCTCGAGCTTGCTCAGCGTAACAAAATGCTCTTGTAAAGCCACGGCGCGCCCTGCCGTATCAATAATATCCAAACCGCCAGACATGAATTCCTGATCAGCCAACCCCAGCCCCTGCGCCTTGCTTTCCACTGGCAGGCGGTGGCCAAAACCGTGCAGCATAAACAGCGCGTCGGGCGCCATGCCCTGCACACAATGCACGGAGATATTTCCTGTCCAGCCATTGGCGGCAGTCATGCGCACCACTTCCCCTTGCTGTATGCCAAGGGCGTCTGCGCGTTCCTGCGCTATCCAAATGGAGTTATTGGGCAGGCTTGCGTGCAGCAGAGGATTATTTTGCGTGTGGCTTTGCGTATGACGGGCATTGCGCCCCACCACGAGGCGGAATTGTGCCCCACCAAGCCGTGGCACAGACTTGTAGGCAATAAGTGACGGCCAGCCAGCTTGCTGCCATGGTGTAAAAATAACCTCTATTTTACCAGAGGGTGTATAAAATTGTGGCTTTTCAGGGTAGAGGGGGCTGTCGGAAAAGCCCACAAAACCCTTGTCGTCAAAGTCTTCAATACGCACGCCTGTGCCCTGCAATTGATACGCCCACAGCTCTTGTGCCGTGGCAAAAGCCAGCTTTTCTTTGCCAAGGCGGCGTGCCAGCTCACCAAAGATCCACCAATCGGGCTTGGTGTCATAGCGTGGGGCAAGGGCAGCCCGCTGCATCTGGAACTGGGGCTTTAAGCCTTTTTTAGAAATAAGCAGCGAATCTTGCTCTAAAAAAGTGTGCATAGGCAAAACAACGTCGCTGTGCCATGCTGTGTCTGACCATGAAAAGGTTACACTGACCAGCAAATCTATGGCCGCAAGCATGGCCTTTTGCTCCTGCGGGTCGGGCATGGCCGTAAGCGGGTCATGCTTCATAGTAATATAGGCCTTGATGGGGTAGGGGTCGCCGCTGACCGCGGCCTTGAGTGATTCTTGCAGCAGGTCAGATTCGGGAGCAAATTCGGGCTGCCGCCAGCCCACACCATCGGCACGGCGCTCTGTGCTTTCAGGGTACAGGTCTGTCAGTTTTTGCAAATCATTGCGCCCCACTTCCTTGGGGCTTGCCGCCAACACCAAGCCGCCCTTGCTGCCCAAAGAACCCAGCAGCGCATTGATAAGGTAGGCACTGCGGCTCACCATAAGCGACTGTGTGTAGCGTGTGCTCATCCAGCCAGCATGCCAAATAACATGCGGGGCGGCAGTAGCCAGCGCATGGGCAAGGTTGCGTATGCTTGTTGCTGTGATGTCACATTCTTGGGCTGCCCATTCGGGGCTATAGGGCTGTACAAAAGCGCACAGCGCGGCAAAGTCTTGCACATATTCTGTAACAAAGGCGGAATTATACAACTTTTCAGTAATCAGCGTATGCAGCACCGCAAGGTTAAGGGCATAGTCTGTACCGGGGCGTATGCATATATTCTCATCGGCATGCGCACCTGTTACTGTGGGGCGCACCTCCACGCAGGTTAAGCGGCAGCCTGTCTGCTGGGCATTCAGCACATTATTTACTTCGCCTACGGTGAGCGCTTCAAAAATATTGCGCCCCTGCACCACAAGGTGCTTGCAATTTTTATAATCATACACCCACTTGCCGCGCCCGCGCCCCGTAAGGCTGTAAGCAGCCTGATTCACGTTGTGGGCGCAGGCAGTGTCATGCGTAGAATAGTTGGGCGAGCCAATGGCCTGCATAAAGGCCTTGGTCATATCGCTGAAGGTGCCAGGGCGCTCGGAAAGCAGCACACTGCGCCCGCCGTGCTGGGCAATAATTGCTTTGAGCTTATCGGCAACATAGTCTAGGGCTTCGTCCCATGAGACAGCGCGCCATTGCCCACCGCCGCGTTCGCCCTGACGTATCAATGGTGTTTGAATGCGATCTGGGTCTGCATATAAAGCCAGAGAGGCTGCCCCGCGCGGGCATAGCGCCTGACCAGAAGGCACATGCCTGTTGCCGCATACCCAGCGGGCTTTGCCGTTTTCGCAATGTATTTCAACAGGGCAGCGCGTGTTGCACATGCCGCACAGGGAATAGACAAGAGAAGAAGCCATGAAACCTCCCAAAGGGATAACTAGAGCAATTTTATTGTGAAATAACCGCGTAAACGCAAAGCCCGCCTAGGCCTATTTGGTGTGGCAAGAATGTATAGGCAAGTCTTTACAGAGCAGAGGCATAGTCAATGCTTATCTGCTCTCATGGTTTTGCGCTAATAGGCGGTTCAGCCCTGTGCCCACTAGCATGCGCAGGGGGAGATAGCACAATAAAAACCAAAACATGAGGCCGGGCTGCTGCCCAAGCAGGGGTAGGGCAAAAGGCAGCTCTGGGGTGCTTTGCGCAAAGCGCAGGCTGAGCCATGCCATAGCAAAGGGCACTGGCCACAGAGACACCACAAAAAGCGCACCGCCTAAAGAAAAATGATGCCCAAAGGCGTCGTGCGCCTGACGGTTGACCGCTTTATACAATTCTTTGTCGCCAGTGCTCAGGGCTTGTTCGCTTAGGGTGTGATAATGCTGCATTGCATCCTGCCACTTGTGCAGGCGCTTAGCGTGCAGCATTTTGCCAAAGTGGAGGGAGGCCAGACCAAGCAGCACAGTTTGTAAAACAAGCAAGGCCGTGCCCAGCATAAAAGCCGCTTCTGGCTGCGCCAGCCAGCGATAGGGGGCAATAAACCACGGGTCAAGCCAAATAAGCACATGTTCCATAATAAAAAAGGGGCGGGCGGGACAAAGCCCGCCCTGTAGTAAAGCCCTGAAGGCTGTTAGCCGAAAATGCGGTAGTGGAAGAAGCCGCGCAAAACGTAGTCTGTACCCACATACAAGGCCAGCACAATAAAGAGGCGCTTGAGCCAGATTTCCTTGAAGAAGCGCGAGGTGTAAGGCCCAACCAGCGAACCCACGGCAATGCCCGCCAATTCTATGCTGACCAGCGACCAGTCAATAAGCGTGCCGTGCAGCAACAGGGTGGTGATGCCGGTAATCATGCTCACCAGCACAGCTAAGGCAGAGGTGCCCGCCGCCAAATACATGGGCAGCTGTGTGATGCTGGTTAAGAAAGGCACCAACAAGAAGCCGCCGCCTACGCCCAAAAAGGCAGCGATGGAAGAAATAATAACACCACCCACAATGGGCAGAATGGGGTTGAAAGAAAATTCCACACCGCAGAAGGTGAATATGCAGCGCGACAGGCTGACTTTAATGATGCGCACGCCCGTAGCAACGGGGGTATCATCGGTGGCCTTGGCTTTAACTGTTTCTTCAAAAGCCTTGGCAGCAGCCTTGGCCGTGGCTTTAGATTTTTGCCCAGCGGGGGAGGTTTCCCACAGCAGGTAACAACCTAAAAGCAGCACAAACAAGCCAAAATAGCCCTGATAGGAAGAGAACTTCAGCTTGCCAGCAGAAAGGGAAACTGACAAGGCAGCACCCAAAATAGAGCCCAAGCCCAGCGTGATGCCCAAGGGCAGCACAATGCGCTTTAAGCGGTAATAGCTGAAGGTGCTCAGTGCCGCAGAAAGGCCAGCCAGCATTTGGTTGGAAGCACGCACAGAGTCGGTTACGGTTTTGTTGAGCGGTGTATCACCAAAAGATTTGGCATAGCCACCCAAGCCGTGCACAGTCATGTGCCCCACGCCAGCCATCACACCGCCAAAAGCGCCAACGGTGGAGAAAATCCAGCCAACCCACAAAGCCCAGCCAAAGGCCAGCAGCATATTGGTTTGGGGGCCACCGGGTATGCCAAGATAGCCAGCGGCAGCCTTCATATCC
This sequence comes from Desulfovibrionaceae bacterium, assembly GCA_028689675.1. Classification (GTDB taxonomy): domain Bacteria; phylum Desulfobacterota; class Desulfovibrionia; order Desulfovibrionales; family Desulfovibrionaceae; genus JAQVCS01. Next base: position 28,750 of record JAQVCS010000018.1, read on the forward strand.
AAAGTTTGCGGGGCAAGCTCAACCTGCTTGGCAATGGCTTCTGCCAGAGGGGCAGCAGCAAATGCGGCGCTGGCGCACAATACGCACAGCATGCCCAAGCCGAGCCCAAGAAAAAGTTTATTTCGCATAATCGCTCCTTGAGAATGTTTTTTGCCTCAAAATTTGCTTGTGCTAAAAAACACTACATAGGAGGACTTTCCCATCAGGAAAAACCTGATTTCTTGCTGTAGGCTTTAGGCCAGAATAACACCATGCCGTATGGCAAGCTTGGTGAGCTCTGTTAGTGTTTCTACATGTAACTTATCAAATATATTATATTTATGTGTTTCTACAGTTTTGGGGCTGATGTGCAGCTCAAGCGCTATGTGTTTGATAGAATGCCCATCGGCCAAGGCTTTGAAAATTTCGGCTTCACGCGGGCTCAGCTCTTGAATGCGCTCTGTTTCACTAACATCGGCCGTACTTTGCAGCAATTGGCTGACCATGCGCTGTGGATTGTATTTGCCAAAGGCTGTGCCCCCAGCCAGCACGCAATCCACCGCGGCAATAAGCTCCTGCGGGTCTTCTTCCTTCATCACCAGCCCAGCTATGCCTGTGCGGAAGAGCTCTAAAATAAAGCGCGGGTCTGAATGCATGGTGTAAATGATAATTTTCACCTGCGGGCAATGCTCTGCCAAAGCCTGTGCTGCTTCTACACCGCTTACATGCGGCATAGATATGTCCATTATCACGATATCGGGCTTTAATTCACAAGTTTTGGGCAAAACGTCTGCCCCATCGCCCACCTCACCCACAATGCATAAATCGGTACGGCGCTGCATCAGGCTGCGTATGCCTGCGGTGACAACTTTATGGTCATCGGCAAGAAGTATTTTATATTTGTGCATAGTCTTTCCTTAGTGCTTGGTTGCGGCTGTGCTCATTGCTGCCCTCAGGCGTGGGATAGTATGTTCTTTATTCCTATAGTCACACGCCCTTTGTTATTAGAGCAGATTCACCTTCAAAGCGCATGTAAGGGGGAAGTACATTCCCCTGTGAGCTTTAGGTGGCAAGGAGTTATTACGAAACCGTGCGAATATTTTCAAAGCTAAAATGTTCTAGCTTTCTGCTTGGCTCTTTTCTGCTTTGCTTTATTCATGGTCTTGATTTTTACACGGTACGCGGGCAATAATTTGTGTGCCCTTGTCTGGTGAAGATTCCAAAATAAATTCCCCATCCAGCAAAACCATACGCTCATGCATTAAGGTTATGCCCCAGTGCTGGGCAAGTTTTTCACCGCACAGCTGTTTTGGGTCAAAGCCTTTGCCATTATCTTCTATTGATAGGGTAAAGGCATTTTGCTGCAAGGTGAAACTGATGTGCACAGTGCTGGCAGCAGCATGGCGTAAAATGTTGGTTAATGCCTCCTGTGCAATGCGATAAAAGGCTAATGCCAATTCATTATCTATGGCAGCAGGAATGTTTTTATGGAAAAAATATATTTTTAGGCCAGCATTACGGTATTCGCCCAAGAGTGTTTCCAGCGAAGGAATAATGCCCAAATAATCCAAGCAGGGCGGGCGCAGGCCACGGGCTATATCTTTCAATGCCCTTTGTATTATCATAACGGTATTGCCCGCTTCTTGTATTTGTTTGGACTGCTGCTGCGCCTGCGTGCCCAGCGAAGCGCGTATATTTTCCAAGGAAAGGCGCAGGGTGGTTAATAATTGCCCTGTATGATCGTGCAAATCGCGCGAAATATCGCCGCGCACCTGTTCAAGCAAATTAAAAATTTCGCGCGCCACTTCCTGCCTGTGCGTTTGCTCGCGCCGCAAGGCTTCATTGGTTTCAATAAGGCTGCGGGTGCGTTCTTCCACACGCTGCTCCAGCTCGACCTGCGTTTTTTGCAATTGCGACGTTTTTGCCGCTATTGTGGCCTCCAGCTCATGGGTATGCAATAAAATTTTGCCAGCCAGCGGGCGGGAAAGAATAACAATGCCCCCAAGGCAAAGCAAATAAATAAAAGCTATGCTCATGCCCACCGAGGCCATATTCTTCCATGCAGGGGCATAGAGGGCATGGGCATCTTCCACCAGCACCAGCCCCCACGGGGTGTCGGGCACGGGCACATAGGCAAGTACAAGGGAATTGGTAGAAATAACACCTTTTTCCCCTTGCGTGGCTTTAAAAAGGCAGGCTTTCCATAATTGCGCATCAAAAACAGGGTTTGCACTTTGGGCGGCTTTTTTATCATCCTGCTGGGGCAGGGTAGAGGCTTCGGGCGGCCAAAACCAAAGCTCCTGCCCCTGCTGCCACATGCCCACTAGGGTGGCTTTGTGCAGTAGGGTATACAGTGAGGCCACAGCAACAGCAATAACGTCTGTGCCTATAAATTCGGATTGCCTGTTATGAATGGCGGTGGAAAGCAAAATAACATTTTGGTCGCCCAGAGCAACAGGGGGGGTAAAGCGCACACGGTCTTCTTGCGGGGTGGCGGCCATAAGCAGGTGCTGCGGAATATCCACCCCACCCGAAGCTATAATTTCGCCCTTATTATTCAGGCGCGTAATGCCTATCATATCTGAAGACGACTTGAGCGAATCTTGAATAGCACCCGTGATAAAGGGCACGACTTCTGTTGCCGATTTTGTCCCCTTATTTAAGGCTTCCAGCTCTTGGCGCATTCCTGTTCTGGCGGCAGCCTGACGGGCAAGGTGTCGGTTTTTCCGCATCCATTCTGTTGCTGTTTGTGCTTTGAGCTCGGCGCTGTACAGCAGGCTGGATTCCTGCACTTCCTTCCAGCTTTGCAGTAAGGTCAGCGTTACCAAGGCTGTGGAGCAGCACACCATAACAAATAAAGAAAGCGCAGCATAAAAAATAAGCCTTCGCCGTAGCACAGCAGGAAAGCGCCGCTGCTTGTTCATAGTATTCCTTTCTTTGTGTTCTGCTTTTTGGGGTAAAAAATATTATGTTAGGGCTTGTACTCTTCTTATTGTCGGCTAAGTATAGTAATTTTATGAAAAATGACAAGTTGCTTCGGCTGTGGGCGCTCTCAGGATTTTCCTGACTGAGAATATCTTTTTTATAAAGTTTATCACATGGGAAGCAAAGGAAGGGGGGAGCTTGTTGCGGCCTTTTGTGTAGTACACTTTGTATTATGTTCTCTGTATATACGCTCAAAGTAGAATTTTAATTAGGGCAGATGCGCATTGAAAACGCACATCTGCCCTAATTAATTATTAACAGTAAGCACTGTCAGGGGCACAGCACAGCCGCTGTTGTGCAGGGCTGCCCTTGCCATTCTTTCCAAGCCACCGCAGCAGGGCACGCTCATGCGCAGTACGGTCAGGGCTGTGGGCTGGGCAGCGCGCACTATGTCGCATAATTTTTCTTCATACGAGGAAGTGTCATCCAGCTTGGGGCAGGCAATAAGCAGGCGCTTGCCCTGCAAAAGCTCCTGCAAAGCAGGGTAGGCAAAGCCAGCGCAATCGGCCGCCAGCACAATATGGCTGTGGCGTAAAAAGGGAGCCTCGGCAGGAACAAGGCGCAGCTGCACAGGCCATTGCGGCAGGGCGTTTGCAAGGGCAGAGCCTTGCGGGCTTAGGCTGTGCAAAGGGCGCAGGGTGGGTTGTGGTGCTGTGCTGTGCACCTGTGTGCCTGGGCAGTGCGCCCCCTGTGCCATGGCGGCCGCCTCGTCAAAAGGCTCGGCCTCGCGCTGCACTATGGTCAGCGCCCCTTCGGGGCAGGCACCCAAGCAGGCGCCCAAGCCATCACAATATATATCTTTTACCAGCTTGGCTTTGCCATCCACAATAGCCAGCGCACTTTCGGCACAATTGGTCAGGCAAAGGCCGCAGCCTGTGCATTTGTCTGTATCAATTTCTATAATATTGCGTAGCATATATGCTCCTTTCTGTCCCGTGCAGGGGCAAAATTTTGGATTTTTTATACATATAGGCCGAAGAGGCACGCCTTGCTGTGATGCAGAGCACGCGCAGTGCATTTTTGTTTTTCGCCTTCTTTAGGGCTGTGTATGCTCTTTTTGCATCAGCCATTGTTCGGCAATGCGGGCAAAAGGTAGGGGCAGCAGGTCAAGCCACGCTGGCGCAAGGCGCACAGAGCACAGGGGGGAATCTAAAGCCCCATGATGCAGAAAAAAGATGCCCTCGCCCCCGCCATACAGCGCATCCCCCCACAGGGGAAAGCCAGAAGCGGCCGCGTGGGCGCGTATTTGATGCCTTGCCCCTTTGTGAATGGTGCAGCCCACAAGGCTCAGGCTGCTTGCTGCTGGGGCAACACCCTGTGGGTAGGCTAGGGCGCACAAGGGGGCGTATTCTTGGGGCAAAAGTTGTGCCAGCGGAGTGAAATGTGTGTGGCGCAGGGCTGGGGCTTGGCTTGACAGCACCTTGGTTTGGCGGCGCTTTGCCATATCCAGCTCGGCCGTGGCCGTGATGTCTGTGCCAAGTGCGCCGCATACCAGCGCAAGGTAGCGCTTGCAGCACAGGCCGCGGTCTTCCATATCGCGCCAGTGCAGGGCGGCAAGGGGCTTTGCCGCTGCGGCAACAATGCCCGATGTGCCATAATCCAGCCTTTGCACAAGGTGCAGGTCTTCGGGCTGTGCTGTGCTGGCTTGGAGCAGGCTGGCGGCAAGGCTAGGCAGCAGGGTTTCAAGGTTTGTTTCAGTGCTGCCTGCCAAGTGCACGCTGTGCATGGCGGCGGGCTTGCAGAAAAAAATAAAATCGCCCTGCCGTTCTAAAGCGCGTGCGCTGCCGCTCAAGCTTTCGGGCAGTGTTGCGGGCAGGCCTGTGCCACTGCCAGCATGAGCAGAGCCGGGCTGGGGCTGGGCGGTGTTTGCTGGCTGTTCCAAAAGGGTGATAACAGCGCCAGCGCGCACCACAAAGGCTGCCTTGCGCGCTATGCCATGCACCAACACACTGTTATTTTCAATCATGCGCCGTCTGCCGCGCAGCCCCAGCTCGGGCAATATATCGCCAAGAGCTTTGTCCAAACGGCATTCTTCACCTTCATATACGCAATATTTCGGCATTATTTACCCTTAGAGCGGCGTAAGCGCCCAAGTATGGGTTCGAGCAACAGAGGGGCATATTTCCATGCGGGCAGGATATAGCACAGGGCAAAAAGCAAGCCGCTTATAGCCAGTGCGCCAAAGGCATTGAGCACAGGGCTAAAGGGCAGGTGTGCCATGCACCATTCCCCCGCGGCATAGGCAATAAGCGTGGCAGGCAGGGCAAAGGCTGTGGCCAGTGCGCTGTTTTTCCCCACGCCAGTAAAGGCATGGCAGCCATGCCTTTTGCACCATACAGCGCACAGCAGGCCAATATACACTACCACACCCACAGAAGAAAGCAGGGCTATGCCCAGCGCACCATTGGGTACGCCCCACCAATAAAAGGCGGGCACGCTTAAGGCTGTAACCACCGTGCCAATGACAGCAGGGGTCAGGGTGTCGCCATGGGCATAAAAGGCGCGGCCTATAATCATTTGCACTGTCCAGACGGGCACAATAAGCAGCATCAATTGCAGCAGCGGGGTAGAGGATGCTGTATCGTGGGCATTAAATTGGCCCCCCTGAAAAATAAAGCACATCGTTGGCCACGCAATAGCCAGCATCCACAGCGTAATGGGAATAATCAGCACAAGCGAGGTGCTGAGCGCTTTGCGCAGGGTTTCGTCAAATTGTTTTTTTTCGCCACTGGCCACCAGCGCCGCCAAAAAAGGATAGGATGCCACCGCCGCCGCCTGCCCTACCATGCCTACGGGCACTTGTGAAATGCGGCGGGCATAGCTGAGCAGGCTTACAGCGCCATCTCCCACCAGCGAGCCAAAAATGCGTAAAAATTGTTCATTCAGCATGACAATGCTTTGCCCCAGCATAAGCGGCAGGGCAATAATAAGAAAGCGCCCCATCAGCGGGTGGCGCCAGCGCCAGCGCAGTTTCAGGCCATCATCGCGCACGGCAAGCCATGGCAGAATGAAAGCCCCAAGCCCAGCGCCAAGGGTGACCCCCCAGCAAAAGCCTTCCATACCCTGCATGGGGAAGATGTGCGGCAAAAGCAGGCCTGCGGCAATGATAGCGCCATTGTAAATAAGCGGTGTGAGGGCGGGAATAGTGAATTGCCGCCGTAGAAAAAGCAGGGCTGTGAAACAAGCGCCGCTTAAAAAAAAGACCTGTGCTGGCAAAATAATGCGTAAAAAATGGGCAAGCCTTGCCGTTTGTTCGGCAGAAAAACCGGGGGCAACCCAAGCGGCAAGCGGAAGAGCATAGATAAAGGCTAGGCCAGTAAGTAGTAGCGAGGCCGCCATTGCCCACCAAAAAACAGATGAGAAAAAGCGCCATGCGTCTTCGCTGTCTTCCTGAAAGCGCTTTGCCAGCAGGGGGATAAGGGTAATGGAAACATAGCCCCCTGCCAGCAAATAATTGATAATATCAGGCACAACAAAAGCGGCAAAATACATATCTGCTTCGCCGCTTGCGCCAAATTGCCATGAGATGACTTTATCCCGCAGCAGCCCCATAAAGCGGGAAAGGACGATGCTTGCGCCCATGAGCAGGGTTGCAAAACCCATGTGCTGCCTTGCGGTAAGAAATTTCATTATAATTTTCTATTGCTCCTCTTCGCGTTCTTGCTGGCAGCTTACGCAAAGTCCTACACCCGGCAGAGCTTCCAAGCGGCGCGGGGGAATGGCTTTGCCGCATTCGCGGCAGCAGGCCACACCATTAATCCATTCGGGCCCGTCCTGATCCATCAGGGCACGGGCGCGGGAAAGGGCGGATTCACGATCCATGCGCTCCACTTCAGAAGCCTGATCAAACACATCCATGCTGTTCTCCTTACACAAAAGAGGGGAATTTGCTTGCAACACAAAGTAAAGCGACTCCCTTGGCGGAGCCGCTTTACTTTGTGGTCAATGTGGAAAAGCCTTTAGCACAGTGTGTTGAAAATGTAAATTGCCTGAGGCTTGCTATTTTGCGGCAGGCAGCAACAGGGCTGCATTATCGCGCAAAACAGCTTCCAAGGTGGATAAAAAGGTGTCCAAATCTGCTTTATCAATAGTAAGGGGCGGCAGCAGGCGCAGGGTGACATCGTGGCTTAAATTACAAATAATGCCGCGGCGCAGGAGCTCCAGCCATACGGCCTTGCCGGGGGCGGTTAATTCTATGCCCAGCATCAGCCCCAAGCCGCGCACTTCTTTAATTTGCCCCGGCACGCGGCTGGCTATGGCCTGCACCTCGGCCTTAACATAGCTGCCCAAGCTTTGGGCACGCTGGGCAAGGTTATCGCGCAGCATAATTTCAATTACAGTGGCGGCGGTGGCGGCCACAAGCTCTCCACCGCCAAAGGTGGTGGCATGGCTGCCCGCTACAAAACCCTGTGCAATGGTATCGGTAGTCAGCATAGCGCCCATGGGCAGGCCGTTGGCCAGCGACTTGGCCGTGCTGATAATATCGGGGCAAATGCCCGCATGCTGAAATGCCCAAAATTTGCCCGTGCGGCACAGGCCAGCCTGCACTTCATCCATAATAAGCAGCACATTTTTTTCTTTGCATAAGGCCTGCACCTGCTGAAGGTAGGCATGGTCAAGCGGTTTAATGCCGCCTTCACCCTGCACGGCTTCCATCATGACGGCGGCTGTTTTGTCGCTTATAGCAGCACGCAGGGCAGCAATGTCGTGGGCAGGCACTTGCATAAAACCAGCGGGGAAGGGCTCAAAGCCATCTTGTAAATTGGCGCGGCCTGTGGCAGCCAGCGAACCATAGGTGCGCCCATGAAAGCAGCCTTCAAGCGTAATAATTTCATAGGCGTCTTTGTGCAGCACTTTGCGCATATAGCGGCGAGCCAGCTTAATGCAGGCTTCGTTTGCTTCTGCCCCAGAATTGCAGAAAAAGACCTTGGTAAAGTGCGCTGTGCTGCACAGCAGCTTGGCAAGGCGCAATTGCGCTTTTTGGTAAAACAAATTGCTCACATGGGTCAGAGTGGCGGCCTGCTTGCTTATGGCGGCGGTCACTTCGTCATTGGCATGGCCAAGGGCGGTAACAGCAATGCCTGCCAGCAGGTCAATATATTCTTTGCCGTCCACATCCCACAGGCGGCTGCCCTTTCCTTTGACAATAGCCAAAGGGTAACGGCTGTAGGAACGGCACAACAATTGTTCTTCTTCATTTTTTATAGCATCAAATGCGGTGGACATGAACGATTCCTTCTCAAAAAATCTCTTATACACAGGCTAAAAACCTATGTCTTTATTTTCCAGTATGACCAAAACCACCAGAGCCGCGTGTTGTTGGGGTGAGCGCAGGCACGGTTTGCAATTCAGCGCGCATATAGGGCTGAAAAACCAGTTGTGCCATGCGCTCTCCTCGTCGCAGTTCGTGCGGCTGGCTGCTGGTATTGAGCAGCATCACCATAATTTCTCCAGTATAATCGGGGTCAATAAGCCCCACACCCTGCGCTACTGTTAAGCCCTGCTTTGCCCCCAGCCCACTGCGGGAATAGACAAAAGCAGCAATGCCCTCTGTGGCTGGCTGTATGGCAATGCCTGTGGGAATAAGCGCCCTGTGCCCAGCAGGAATGCACAGGCTTTCTGCTTCAAAGCAGGCGCGCAAATCCATACCAGCCGAGCAGGACGTGGCATAGTGCAGGCCAGCTTCTTCATACAGGGCGCGGCTGCCTTCACGCATATAACAAAGCTTTACGGGGCAGCAAAAAGAAGATAGGGACATAGACTCTTCCCCATGGGGTCTGTGCGGTTGCCCGCAATGGCTGCCTTTTGTTATACTAACATGGCAAAAAAGAATGAATAGCGCAAAGCGCGGCAGCATACAAGCCTTGCGTGTGGGCTCTTGTCAAAGTTTTGCCTGTGTTTTACAAAAAGACGGCGCCATTTTTTGGCGGGCTTTGCCTTTTTTATGCTTTATGTGCGCTTTTATGAGGATTATATGACTGAACAAAAAAAAATTGCTGTTGTGGGCGGTGGGCTGGCTGGCTGTGAATGTGCCTTGACCTTGGCGCGTGCTGGCATGGCTGTCACCTTGTTTGAACAAAAGCCTGCGCACTGTTCCCCAGCGCATTCCAGCCCCTTGCTGGCCGAGCTGGTGTGCTCTAATTCATTGCGCAATAACGATACAGGTTCGGGCATTGGCCTGCTCAAGGCAGAAATGCGCGCTTTGGGCTCGGCCTTTATGCAGTGTGCAGACAGCAATGCCGTGCCAGCGGGCAAGGCCTTGGCTGTGGACAGGGAAGCCTTTGCCCTTGCCATGACTACCATGATTACGGCAGAGCCAAATATCGCGCTGGTGCAGCAGCAAATTACGGCCGTGGATGACCCCGCCTTGGCGGCCTTTGACAAAGTGGTGATAGCCGCAGGGCCTTTGGCTTCTGAAAATCTTTCTGCATCACTGGCGGCGGCGGTGGGGGCAAAACAGCTTTATTTTTATGACGCCATTGCCCCTATTGTGTCGGCAGATTCTTTAGATATGTCCATTATTTTTCGCGCATCACGCTATGATTGCGAAAAAGAAGCCGCGGCAGAGGGCGAAGCAGTGGCGCAGGGGGATTATTTAAATTGCCCCATGAACCGCGAGGAATATCAAGCCTTTTATGCTGCCCTGATGGCGGCAGAAAAAGTGAGCGCCCATGACTTTGAAAAGGAAGTGCACTTTGAGGGCTGTATGCCTATTGAAGCTCTTGCTGAGCGTGGGGAAAAAACGCTGACCTTTGGCCCTATGAAGCCTGTGGGCTTTATAGACCCGCGCACTGGGCGCCGCCCTTGGGCTGTGGTGCAGCTGCGCCAAGAAACAGCCAATGCTTCTTCCTACAACCTTGTGGGCTGCCAGACAAAGCTGACCTATAGCGCCCAGCGCGAGGTCTTCCGCCGTATTCCGGGGCTGGAACATGCTGAGTTTATTCGTTTTGGCTCTATGCACCGCAATACCTATGTCAATGCACCGCAAGTGCTGGGGGCAGATTTGCACTTGCTTGGGCATGAGAACATTCATTTGGCTGGGCAAATCACGGGGGTGGAAGGCTATGTGGAATCGGCAGCATGCGGGCTGGCGCTGGGGCTTGTGCTGGTGGCAGAAGCACAGGGCAGGCATTTCCCCATGCCGCCTGAAGAATGCGCCTTGGGCGCGCTGATGGCACATTTGCGCCGCCCTGTAAAAAAATTTCAGCCCTCCAATGCGCATTTTGGCCTTATGCCCGACTTGGGCGAAAGAGCCAAAAAGAAAGACCGCAAAGCCTTGTACAGCCAGCGAGCACAAGAGGCCTTTGCCCTTTGGCTGGCTGCCTTGCCCCAAGGCTAGACGCCAATTTGAAGAGGGCTTATGCACAACAAAAAGCGGCAGCATCCTATGATGACTGCCGCTTTTCTTAGCTTTTTTCAGGTTTTGCTACTGTGGCTAGGCTGTGTCTTATTCGCTACCTGCGAGCATAGCCGCTGCCAAGGCATGGGTAAGGCTTCAGCCCGCAGTATAAAAAACGCCACAGGCCGCCCAAGTGCAGGCGTATCTTTTTATTTTGAACGCCCTGCCCCTAGTGTGCTTTATGCGCTGTACTGCGTGCATTGGCGCAGCATATCCCCCTGTGCATCTATGCGTGGCTCTGTTGCGGCCACCTTGGTGTAATGCCCATCGGGGCACAGCCGCCATGCCTGCGTGTTGTCGTGCATTTGCACTTCCAATATATCATGATACACTTTGTGGCGCAGCTCGGCATTGAGCAGGGGGGTAAGCACCTCAATGCGCTTATCAAGATTGCGCCCCATTAAATCGGCACTGCCAAAATACAGGCAGTCGTCCCCATTATTGTTAAACCAATACATGCGGGCATGCTCAAGGAAACGCCCCACAATGGCGGTGACGGTGATGTTTTCGCTCAGCCCTGCAATGCCCGGGCGCAGGCAGCAGACACCGCGAATAAGCAGCTGTACTTTGACGCCAGCCTGCGAGGCCTTGTAGAGCGCGCGTATAATTTTTTTATCCACAAGCTGGTTACATTTCAGCACAATAGCGCCATTGCCGTGCTTTTTATGCATGGCAATTTCTCTTTTGATAAAACCTTGCAGGCTGGTGCGCATGGTTACAGGGGCAACAAGCAGGGTACGGTATGCCTTGTGCGCCTGCTTGCCCGACATGACTTTGAACAAGTCTGCAACGTCATTGCAAATATCTTCATCGGCCGTGAGCAAGCCCACGTCGGTATACATGCCCGCGGTGGCGGCATTGTAATTGCCCGTGGCAACATGCAAATAGCGCTGCACCCCGCCTTTTTCGCGGCGGCTTACAAGGCAGAGCTTGGCATGAATTTTAATGCCGGGTATGCCATAAATAACCGTGACGCCAGCTTTTTCCAGCTCTTCAGCCCAGTTGATATTGCGCTCTTCATCATCACGCGCTTTTAATTCCACCACGGCAATAACTTCTTTGCCGCGCCGTCTTGCTTCAATAAGCGATTGCACAATGGGGGAATTTTTCCCGCAGCGGTACAATGTTTGCTGAATAGAAACCACATCGGGGTCGGTGGCGGCACGCTGAATAAAATCAAGCACAACGCCAAAGCTTTGATACGGATGGTACAAAAAAAGGTCGTGCTTGCGCAGATGCTGGAACAAGTCTGTTTCTGGCGGCAGCAGGGCAGCAAGCGCGGGTGCAACAAAGGGGGCAGCTTTCAGGTCTGGCCTGTCCAGCCCGTGAATGGCGGCAAAGTGTGAAAACACCATGGGCATTTTTGAGGTATAGACCTGAAAAGGCTTTAAATACATTTTTTTCATCAAATAATCACGCAATTCTGGCGAGGTATGGTAATCCATTTCCATACGCACCACGTCGCCAAAGCGCCTTTGTTCAACCAATTCTTTAACTGCGGCCATAAGCTGGCAGCTTTTTTCTGTTTCTTCAATTTCCACATCGGTGTCGCGCGTGATGCGGAACACACCAGCACTCACCACAGTGTGCCCGGGGAAAAGCACTTCCATGTGGTCAAGCATAAGGTCTTCCATCACAAGTATGTCGCTATCACGGGTATCGGCATGCGGGTCGGTAAAAACCTTGCCCCTGCCGCGCGGCGAAAAGACAAAGTGCGGCACTTGGGCAGGGCAGCGCACGCGCGCAAGGCGGGTGACCCCTTCAGCACTTTGCAGCTTGAGGATGAAATTGATATTGCCCGTGGAAATAAGCGGAAAGGGCTTGTCATCATCTAAAAATTGCGGCCACATCAGCGGGGCAACTTCCTGTGTGAAATAGGTAGTTAAAGCCTTACGCTGCCTTTCGGGCAAGTCGCGAAAATGCCCCAAGTGTACACCTTGCTGCTGCAGGCGGGGCAAAAGCCATTCTTTCCAGTGTAGCATTGCCTTGTCCAGCAGCTCCTGCACGGCAGAACGTATGGCGCAGAGCTGGCGCGTGGGGCTTAATTTGTCTGCCCCCGATGTTTCCTGCCCCGCACGGTAGGCTTCGTAAAGCCTAGCCACGCGCACTTTAAAAAATTCATCAAGGTTATTGGAGAAAATTGAAATAAATTTAACCTGTTCCAGCAGGGGCAGGTTGGTATCTGTGCCTGTTGCCAGCACTTTGGCATTAAAATCAAGCCAGTTGAGCTCGCGATTAATATAAAAATCGGGGCATTTCAGGGCATCTTTTTCTTTTTGCGAGCATTGCGGCTGTGGGGCTGCCCCCGTGGCAATAGCTTCGGCAGCTTTTTGCAGCAGGCTATCCACTGTTTCGCCAGCGGGCTGGCGCGGGGCAAGGGCGGCATAGTGCGCTACGGTATCGCCATGCATATCGGCCAGAGCCCATTGGCTAAAGCCCGCAGGCAGGTGCCCATTGGCAGCGGCCTCATGAGCCACGCTCCAGCCTTGGGCATCTATCCATTCCCAATGCGTAAAGTCGGCAGGCAGGCAGCCAGCCTGTGCGGCCTCGTGAGCCACGCTCCAGCCATTGCTATCTGCCCATTCCCAATGGGTGAAATTTTCAGGCACAAGGCCAGCGCGTATGGCATAATGGGCTACTGTCTGCCCATTGTTATTGCTGAGCACCCATTGGGTAAAGGTGCTGGGCAAATTACTGTGAGCGGCGGCAATGTGTGCCACGCTTTCGCCCCAATGGTTTTTTAAGTGCCATTGGTCAAAGGTGGGGGGCAACATGCCATATTTGGCCGCCACATGGGCAATGGTTGCGCCATGCTGATTTTTAATATTCCAGCGGTCAAAGTTTTCAGGCAGGTAGCCAGTTTTAGCTTTGAAAAACAGGGCATCAACTTTATGCTTTTTCGACATGAGGTTCTCCGGTAGGCATTAGCAGCAAAAAATACAGTGAATGCATACTTTCTTGTACCCTGCATTATAGAGGCAATCAAGAGTATTGGGCTTGTAAGGCCTGTTTTTTTGTGCATTTTATCACGAATGGGCTTAGTTGACAGCGGGGCGGCAAGCGGGCACTGTGAAATTCTTCCCTAAAACCCTCTAGCATTACTTGAAGGATACCATGTTAGCATTGTTGCTGGAACAGCATGACCCCTGCCTAAACCTTGCCCTTGAAGAACACCTTTTTCGCAGTCTTCAGCCTGACGATGAAGGCTGGTTTTTGCTGTGGCGCAATGCCCCGTCGCTTATTGTGGGGCGGCACCAAAACACTGTGGAAGAAGTAAACCAGCAGCTTGTGCAAAGGCATGCCCTGCCCGTGGTGCGGCGCAATACTGGCGGCGGGGCAGTGTATCATGATTTGGGTAATGTGAATTTTTCTTTTCTGCACACGGCAAAGCAGGCAGGCTCTCTTGATTTTTCTTTGTACCTCAAGCCTGTTGTGGCGGCGCTGGCGGCGGTGGGTATTCAGGCAAGCTTTTCTAGCCGTAATGACTTAACTGCGGCTGGCCGTAAATTTTCTGGCTCCGCACAAATGCGCCATGGCAACAAGGTGCTGCACCATGGCACGCTGTTGGTTGATTTGGACTTGGACATGCTGGGGGCTGTGCTGACAGGCGCGCCCGATAAATACCAGTCTAAAGGCATTGCTTCGGTACGCAGCAGGGTGGTGAATTTGTCTGACATTTGGCCAGCAGGGTGCAGCATAGAGGCTGTACAGCAAAGCCTGTTGCAGCATTGCGCCACAGGGCAGGGGGCTTTGCCCTGCGGGGCGCTGGAGGCCGCAGAACAGCTTGCGGCAGAAAAATACCGCACATGGGCATGGAATTATGGCAAATCGCCAGCATTCACCACGCAGTACAGGCAGCGCTTTGCTTGGGGCGCTGTGGAATGCCGCCTTGCTGTACGGCATGGGCGTATTGAATCATTTGATATTTTTGGTGATTTTTTTGCAGAAAAAGAATTAGATAGCCTATGTGCCCAGCTGCAAGGCATAGCCTTTACCCCCGCAGCGCTGCATGCAGCCCTTGCCCCCCTGCCACTTGAGCAGTGGTTTACTGGCTGTGATGCTGGAATAATGCGTCATTTTTTGGCCGAAGGCGGCTTTACAGAAGCATAGCACCTTGTCAACAGCATAGTAGCGTAGAGCATATATGCAAAGGCTCACCATACCCCCAGAAGGGCAAGGGCATGGTGAGCCTGTAAAGCAGATGAGCAATGCAATATGTACCTGCTCTGCAAGCGCTTGGAAGCAAAGCCTTACAGCAAAAGAGGCTTGGGCGGGCTTTGCTTGCCCTTGAGCTGTGCCTTCAAGATACCCTTGTTTACCCGATGAAGGCTTGTGAGCTACAGTGTGACAGTGCTGTTGGGCTGCATATCAATGCACAAGCAGCTTGGGGCACAGCGTTTTAGCTCTTGCCTAAAGGGCAGGGTGCTTTGCGCCAGTACGGGGAATGTGCCCCAGTGCATGGGGATAACCTTTTTGCATTGCAGCAGCTTGCATGCCATGGCCGCCTGAAAGGCATCCATAGTATAAAAACCGCCTATGGGCAGCAAGGCCACATCGAGGGGGTACAAATGCCCCCACAAGGCCATGTCGCCAAAAATACAGGTATCCCCAGCATGATAAATGCGTTTACCGTCGGGCATGGTGAGAATATAGCCTACGGGTGTGCCCGATTCTGAAGTGTGGAAGGCCGGCAGCATGGTGACCTGCACGCCTTTATGTTCCACCGTGCCGCCCATATTAAAGCCGCCACCGCCAAAAATTTGTTCGGCAGGCAGGCCGCTGGCTTGAAATTTTTCTGCCGTGCCCACCACAGCACCCAGCATGGCACCAGTGCGCTGGCAAATTTCAGCGGCTTGCCCGCAATGGTCGCCATGATCATGCGTGACAAGCACAATATCCATGGACTGTATTTGGTCTGGGCTGACAGGGCATGTAGGGTTGCCAGCCAAAAAAGGGTCTATCAGAACGGAAACGCCCCCACAGGTCAGCTGAAAGGCAGAATGCCCATACCATGTTATTTCTGTCATTACTTTTCTCCTTCAGCAAAAGGCTGAACACACAGAACAATATGAGGTATACAAAACCCTCTTGCACTACGGCTGTGCTTTGGTTCTTATACCCGAATATACACCTTGACAGATGCAGAGGCAAGGTCTATTAAAAGCCTCACAAAATGCGTTCGTAGCTCAGTTGGATAGAGTACCAGCCTCCGACGCTGGGTGTCGCAAGTTCGAATCTTGCCGGGCGCACCATAATAAAATCAAGGGTTTAGATGTAAATATCTAAACCCTTTTTTCATTGCTCAAAAGTGTTTTCCAACCCTATTTCCAACCTTGATAGAGAGGACAGTTATTCTCCTTTTATCACTTTTCTCTACTATAGCCCTTTTTTTATTTTAGGTCAGCAATTTTTATTCTAATCCTTCATTTCATTTTTCACTATTTCCAAAACGGCGATGATAACAGGAATCCAAGGCATAAAGCTCATAAGGTTCTCCTTTAGATGTATAGTATTAGCGTGTGATGTGTCGGGATAATTTTCGTGTGCCTTTGGGAAGGCTATATTCAAGGGCAATCATGCAAGTACCCTTCTTAATGCGTTTTGCAGCAAGCCAAACATGGCAGGGGCAAGCTCTGTAAGGCTCTTGACGCTTCTGCTTTGTATGGGAAGCAGTCTTGTAATACTGTCGCTTTTAATGCCTATGCCGTAGGTTTCCATGCCTAAGTTGTGGGCTTGAAGCAGTGCAGCCTTGGTATCGGCAATGTTGTCTGGTTCACCATCGGTAATGATGAGAATAATTTTACGCGTTTCCTGAAGGGGAAGCATTTGCTGCATAACCCACCAGAGTGCTTCAGCCATAGGTGTTGTGCCACGGGCTTCAACAAGGAAATGGTTATGGATGGGCTCTCCGTGTTTAACCAGAGGCAGTACACCATTTTTTACGTCTTTATTGTCTACAGGGAATGCGCTTACGCCTACGTTGATGCCCTGAATTTTGCTAAGACTGTACGCCACACCGTAGCAAGCCTTGGAAGCAAGGCTTATGGCATCGTCAAGCCGCATGGAAGCGCTCGTATCAAAGAGAATGTGAAGAGCTGTATTCAGAG
>JAQVCS010000008.1 GCA_028689675.1 Desulfovibrionaceae bacterium
TTGATATTCTTGGTTGCGGGGACAGGATTTGAACCTATGACCTTCGGGTTATGAGCCCGACGAGCTACCATGCTGCTCCACCCCGCGACGAGTGTTTTTGTTGCGACCGTTTCCGTATCGCGAGAAGCAAAACTAGGGCAAAGAGGAGGGCTTGTCAAGCTATTTTATTTTTTTCCTTAATTTTTTATTTTGTTACAAAAAAATAAGGTAAGAAGACAGTCAGTTATGGCATAGTCTTCTTCTTCTTCTTCTTCTTCTTCTTCTTCTTCTTCTTCTTCTTCTTCTTCTTCTTCTTCTTCTTCTTCTTCTTCTTCTGGTGGGGGGGCTAGACAATGCCTTGTGCGTTCAGGGTGCTGAGCGTCACGCGCGCCAGCAGCTCAAGCGCGGGGCAGAGGGCTTGTTCATCAAAATCAAAATAGCTGGTATGGTGGCCTGCACTGCGCTTTGCCCCTACCTGAAGAAAAACAGCCTGTCCGCCTGTTTTTTGCACAGCATTCATGAGCCATGTAAAATCTTCTGAAGCCCAGAAATGCGCTGTATGGCGAATATTGCGGAATAATCCCATACTCTTGGCTATACTTTGCACCCTGTCTGTCAGCTTGGTGCTGGATGCTGCACTGGGGCATTCGCCAATGCGCCTAATACTGCATTCACAGCCCCACATCTGGGCGGCAGCATGCGCCATGCGCTCCACCTCACCCATCATAAAATCATTAATAGCCGTGCTGATGCCGCGTGTCTCGCCGCACAGCCATGCTTGCGGTGGAATAATATTGGGGGCATCCCCAGAGCGCAATTGGCCAATATTTATGCGTGAAACGCCATCTCCATGCCGCGTGATGGCATGGATATTCTGCACGGCTGTGGTGGCGGCAAGCAGGGCATTTTTGCCTTCTTGTGGTGCCATGCCCGCATGGGCTGGGCTGCCAGTAAAGGTAATTTCAAAGGTGGTGGTAGCAAGAAAGCAGTCGGTACCGCATACCACATCACCTGTGTGCTCGGCCTGTATGCCAAGGTGCATGCCAATAAGGTAATCCACACCGTGCAGCGCTCCTGCCAGCTCCATAGGGTGCGCCCCTATGCCACCTTCTTCGGCAGGCTGAAAAATAAGGCGCACTGTGCCGCGCAACAGGGGGCGCAGCTGTGCCAGCAGGCTGGCCAACCCTAAGCCCACGGCTACATGCCCATCGTGCCCGCAGGCATGCATCAGGCCAGCACGGCATGAGGCAAAGGCCTCACGCGCGGGGCGGTGAGTTTGGCTGGCTGCTTCGGGCAATTCCAGCGCGTCCATATCAAAACGCAATGCCACAAGGGGATATTCTTCACAGCAATCAGTTCCGTCATAGTTGTCATTGGGGCAAACAAGGTCTGCCCACAGGCCTGTCAGCCCATTGCCCATGCGCTGTACAAGCGCTGGGTTTGCCCCCTGCGCCAAAGCCCATTGCCGTGCGGCTGTGCTGTGCTGTGCATCGGGCACCCACAGGCGCGCCTGACCGCGCTGCGCCTGCGCGCCCATAGTGACGGCATAGCCCAAGGTCTGCAAATGCTGGGCTATCAAGGAAGCGGTGCGGTATTCTGTAAAGCTCGATTCTGGGTGCTGGTGCAAATCTCGCCGCCATGCAATAAGCTGCGGCTCAAGTGTGCGCACAAGAGAACGAAGGTCTGCCTTACTGGTGTGGCTGTTTGCCATGGTGTGCTCCTATGCCTCAGACGCAGGGCTGTGCGGGATTTTTCGTGTATGCTTGCTTGATTGAGAGGCGAAATAAGTGTATATTCTAGCGTAGAACACAATATTTTGCCAGTCCCCAATCTGCACCATACCTGCATACACAGGGAGTGTTTGGTAAAATCGCCATAAAGAAGTGCCTTCTTTCCTTTACAATTAGGAATTATTCCTGTAAAGAGAAGGGCAGAAAACAGAGCGCATGGGACGCACGTCACAGACGAAGCCTGCACCAGCCTTTACACTGGTTTCGCCACAGCGTGTTCCCCCCCTTTCACCCCTGTTGAGGAGATGCCATGCCCCGCAAAAAAAATACCCCCTTGTATGTTGTTGCCCTGCTCCTTTTTTTAGGCGGCACGGGCTTTCTTGTTTATTCTGGCTTGTCAGAAAATTCTGTCTATTTTTTAAATGTGTCTGAAGCGCTGGCCTCACCTGCCGAAAAATTACACAATGTGCGCCTATTTGGTACCGTGGCCGAGCAGGATTTGCAGATGGGGCAGGCTGGCGGCGGTGTACGCTTTGTGTTGCTTGATAAAGATAACATGGGGCAGTCTTTAGTAGTAAATTATACGGGCGCTGTGCCCGATACCTTTAAGGCTGGTGCTGAAGTCATTGTTGAGGGGGGGCTGGGCACAGGTGGCCTGTTTACCGCCAAAACGCTGATGACCAAGTGTCCTTCCAAATATCAGAAAGAGAACAGGGGTTAACAGGCTTATGTATATTTTTGCCTATTATATGCTGCAATTGGCGCTATTTTGTGCTGTGGGCGGCGCTGTGGTTGCTGGTGTGCAGCTGCTGCAGGGGCGTGCTCAGGCAGCCTTTTTGGCCACGGCGCAGCATGTGCTCAGCCTTGCCCTTGTGATTGCCTCGGGTATTTTACTCTATGCTTTATACACGCTTGATTTTTCTTTAGAATATGTGGCCAGCTATACAGACCATGTGCTGCCGCTCTTTTATCGTTTAACGGCTTTTTGGGCTGGGCAGGCGGGCTCTTTGCTTTTCTGGGCTTTAGGCGTGACGCTGTGCGGCTCAATTTTTGTCTTTACGCAGGCCTATGGCAAGCTGATGCCGCAAACGCGCGCTTGGTTCTGGCTCTTTTTCTTTTCCATTATGGCCTTTTTACTGCTGGTGCTCACCACATGGAGCAATCCTTTTATGGTGCAGCTGCCAGCGCCTGCCGATGGTAACGGCATGAACCCCTTGCTGCAAAACCCCGGCATGATTATTCACCCGCCCTTGCTTTTGCTGGGCTATGGTGGCTTTACTATTACCTGCTGTGCCGCTTTGGCGCAAAGCCTTGCTGGGCAGCGCGAGCAGGAAGGCAGCTGGGTGCTGCTTACCCGTCCCTTTACCCTGCTGGCATGGATAAGCCTGACCGCAGGCATTATTCTGGGCGCATGGTGGGCATATATGGAATTGGGCTGGGGCGGCTACTGGGCTTGGGACCCTGTGGAAAATGCTTCGCTTATCCCTTGGCTAATTGGCACTGCCGCCATTCACACCATGATAGTGGAAGAAAGGCGTAATAAGCTGCACCGCACCAATGTTTGCCTGATGGCTTTGACCACCGTTTCTGCCTTTTTTGCCACTTGGCTGGTGCGTAGTGGGGTTATAGATTCTGTGCATGCTTTTGGCTCTGGCGGTGTGGCCTTGCCCTTGGGCTTGTTTGTGCTTGCCGGCCTGCTCCTTGCTTTTCTTGTGCCTTTTCATCAGGCAGGCAAAGGCGGTGCACTGGAAGGCATTGAAAGCCGCGAAGGCTTTTTGGTGCTGGTGGCTTGGGTGCTGCTTGCTTTAAGCATTATTATTTTGCTGGGCACGATGTGGCCTGTTATCAGCCTGTTGTGGTCGGCACAGCCCACGGGCTTGGATGCACATTTTTACAATAAAGTATGCCTGCCCTTGGGCGCGCTGCTGATGGCCTTGCTTGCCCTGTGCCCTTGGCTGCGCTGGAGCGGCGGGCTGCGCAGTAAAAGCCGCGTGGCCTGTGTGCTGTGCATTTTTGTGGCAACGGTGGCAGGCATGTGGTACTTTGGCTATCAGCAGCCCGTTTCTTTGATTGCGGCGGCAGCCTCGCTTGGGGTTATTGGCTCTACTGTACTGCTTTTTGCCGAGAAAACAGTGCGGGCGCAGCGCAACAGCATGGCTGCCTATGGCGTGCACCTTGGCCTTGCCCTGCTGGCTTTGGGCGTGGCCTTTTCTGGCCCCTACAAAGTGGAATCGGACATGACCTTGAGCATGGGCAAGGCGCAGACCTTGGGCGGCTATACCGTCACCTTGGTGGACTTGAAAGAAGGGGCAGTTCCGGGGCATGAATTTTTAGAAGCCCGCTTAGAAATTCGCAAAGACGGGCAGCTTTTGGGCACGCTTGCCCCGCAGCGCCGTATTTATGAAAAATTTGGGGAAATGCAATTCTCTGAAGTAGACACTATCCCCAGCTTTATGCAGGAAGTCTATGCCTCTATGCTGGGCTTGCAGGATATGCAAACGGCGGTGGTCAAGGTCAGCATTAACCCGCTGGTCAACTGGCTGTGGCTGGGGGGCACATTGATGTGCCTGTTCCCCTTCTTTGGCCTTGGCCGCAGGAGGAAGGAAGCCTAGCATGGAATGCCTGCTTGCTCTTTCCCATGCTGGCAAGTGCTACGGCACGCGCGCTATTTTTAAGGATGTTAGCTGTGCTGTGCCTGCGGGCAGCATCACCCTGCTAGCAGGGGCAAATGGCGCAGGCAAATCTACCCTGATGCGCGTGATGGCGGGGCTTTCCCGTCTGACGGCGGGCACGGTAAGCCACCATGTGGAGGCCGCAGCCTTGGGCTATTTGGGGCATGCCACCTTTGTATACCCCACCCTGAGTGCGCTGGAAAACCTTGCCTTCTGGGCTAAGCTGTATGGCCTGAACGCCAATGAGCACAGCTTGCTGCCCTTACTGCGCAGAGTAGAGCTGGAACGCTTTGCCCGCGAGCGCAGCGGTACCTTTTCACGCGGCATGGCACAAAGGCTTAACTTAGCGCGTGTGCTTTTGCTGCAACCCCGCCTTTTGCTGCTTGACGAGCCGGCAACAGGGCTTGATGTGCGTTCCGCGGCCTTGCTGCGGGCAGAAATTGCCGCAGCCAAGGAGCGTGGGGCTGGCATTGTGTGGATTTCGCACGATGTGGCAGGTGATGCCCCGCTGGCAGACAGTATTTTCCTTTTGCAGGATAAAAAACTGGCCTATGCTGGCAGTGCCGCAGCCTTTATGCAGGGGGGTGCTGTATGGTAGCGGCCTCGTGGCATATTGCGGCTAAAGATTTGCGCTTGTGCCTTGTGCGCGGTGGCGGTCTGGTGCAGGCCTTATTGCTGGGCTTACTTTTGCTTTTTGTTTTTTCCCTTTCTCAGCAGGTGGGCGAAACCATGTCCGCGCAGGGGGCGGCGGCTATTTTTTGGCTGAGCTCTGCCTTTTGTCAGGTGCTTGTTTTTAACATGCTGTACAGTTTGGAAGAAGTGAATGCTTCCCGCCTTGGCCTGCTGCTTATGCCAGCACCTGTGCAGGCTGTATGGCTGGGCAAGGGACTGGCTGGCCTTGTGCTGCTTTTGCTGGCGCAGCTTATCTTTTTGCCTGCGTCTGTGGTTTTTTTGGGGCAGCATATTGGTGCGGCATGGCCGCAGGCTTTGTTGATGCTTTTTTTGGTGGATGTGGGCATGGCCGCACTGGGCTCGCTCTTGGGGGCGCTTTCGCAAGGGCAGGCCGCGCGGGAATCGTTGCTGAGCATTGTGCTTTTTCCTTTGCTTGTGCCCCTGCTTTTGGCTGGCATTCGCGTGGGCTCGGCAGCCTTTGCCGCAGCCATGCCCGAGGGGGCAGCCTCGTGGATGGGTATTGCCGCCGCCTTTGACGCCCTTTTTTGCGGTGCGGGTATCGTTTTGTTCAGCTTTATTTATGCAGGAGACGACTAGATGGCCTCGCGGTATAGCCTTGCCTTTGCTGTGTTGGGTGCGGTGCTCATGGCTGCATGCCAGTGGTTTATTTATGTTTATGCACCAGTGGAAGCGGTAATGGGCTTGGTGCAGAAGATTTTTTATGTGCACCTGCCGCTTTCGTGGTGGGGGCTCATTTCTTTTTTTGTTATTTTTGTTTATTCCTTAGCCTATTTAAAAACGCGCAACCCCGCGCATGACCGTGTGTGCACGGCCGCGGCAGAGGTGGGCGTGCTTTTGGCCACCCTTGCCCTTGTTACAGGTTCGTTGTGGGCGCGGCATTCGTGGGGCGTGTGGTGGACGTGGGACCCGCGCTTAACCACCACGCTCATTATGTGGTTTGTGTATGCTGGCTATTTGGTGCTGCGCGGTATGGATTTGCCAGCCTCGCGCAAAGGTGTGGTCTGTGCTGTGGTGGGGGTTGCGGCATTTATTGATGTGCCTCTGGTCTTTCTTTCGGCGCGGCTGTGGCGTTCTGTGCACCCTGCTGTCTTTGCTGCCAAGGGTGGCGGGCTCGACCCTGCCATGCTCACCACGGTTTTGCTTTGTGTGGCAAGTTTTGGCTTTATTTGGGCAGCCCTGCTGCTAACGCGCATAGGGCAGCTGGCACAGCAGGAAAGGCTGGAAGCCCTGCTGCGCATTGATGATTAAGAACTGAGCAAAATGAGGCTGTAATGAACGAAATAACATGGCTTTTGGCGGCAAATATTGCTGTATGGCTGGGTTTGGGTGCCTATATCGCTTTTTTGGGCTGCAAACAACGTGGCCTGAGCAAAAGGCTGCAACAAGTGGAGATGCTCAAGCATGATTGAAACGCAAAAATTGGGTATAGGCGCACGCATGGTGCTTTTTCTGGTGCTGGCTGGCGTGCTGACCATGCTGGGCGCATGGCTGTATGGGCGCATAACGCACCCTGAACTGGTAGTGCACCGCCCCGTGCAGGAAGTGGGCTCTGGCGCTATGGCAGGCATGAAAATGGACAGTGCTGTGGGCAAGCTAATGGAGCAAGTGGGTAAAAACCCCAATGATGGCAATGCCTTGTTCCACTTAGCGCAGCACTTGGGCACAGCGGGCAATTGGGCTGCGGCAGAAAGTTTTATAGAGCGCGCTGTTGCTCTTGAGCCTGCCAACCCAGAATGGCTGCACTTCTTGGGCGTAACCAAACATGGTCTGGAAAAAAATGACGAGGCCGCTGCCGCACTAGAGCGCGTGGCCAGCATGACCAATAAACCCGATGTGCGCTATAGCTTGGGTGTGCTGTATTTGTATTATTTGCAGCAGCCAGAAAAAGGCAAGGAACAGCTGCAAAAAGCTCTGAGCAGCCCCGAGCTGCCCGCTGATTTGAAAAAAATGATTAGCGATGAGTTAGATAAGATAAGCAAGGCAAAGCCCTAGGGCGTGTTCACACTCCGTTCTTTTGTCCTCTGGCGGCGTCAGACTTTGGCTTGTATTTCGGGTTAGTACCATAAGAGTACACTCCCTGCATACAGGCCTCGTCTTCCTTGCCAGCGAACAAAATTCCTGTAGTGTGAACACGCCCTACGAACACTCCGTTCTTTTGTCCTCTGGCGGCGTCAAACTTTGGCTTGTATTTCGGGTTAGTACCATAAGAGTACACTGCCTGCATACAAGCTTCGTCTTCCTTGCCAGTGAACAAAATTCCTGTAGTGTGCGTACGCATCAGGCCAGCATTGTTGGTCATGCTTTGCCTGTGTGGGTGAGTATACAAAGAGCGCCTTGCGGGGCGCTTTTTGTATAGTATAGTGGGCTAGTTTGAATACAATATTTTTTTAAGTATTTATCGCCTCACTCTCTTGCAAGCATGCATAACGGGGTATACACTTGCACAAAACAGATGCACACAGCGTGCCGCACAAAGCCAGCTTTGGGCGGTGTGCCTTTTTATTATGATCCTTTTGCCATAGAGAGGAAGAATATGTCGTATAAAGTATTGGTTATTGGCGGCGTTGCCCTTGGCCCCAAAGCCGCCAGCCGCTGCAAGCGCCTTATGCCTGAAGCAGATATTACCCTAATTGATGAGAATAATTATATTTCCTATGGCGGTTGTGGCTTGCCCTATTATATTTCTGGGGAAATAAATAATTTGGACGACTTGCGCGCTACGCCCTATCATACCATTCGTGATCCGCAATTTTTTGCCGACATGAAGGGTGTGAAAGTGAAAAATCAAACCCGCGCTCTTGCTATTGACCGCGCGGCAAAAACTGTGCTGGTAAAAAACCTTGTGACTGGCCAGCAGGAAAATTTACCCTACGATAAGCTGGTGCTGGCAACAGGGGCAAAACCGCGCATGCCCCCTGTGCCTGGGCACGATTTGCAGGGCGTGCACAGCGTTACCCGCATGGAAGCCGCGGGCATTATTCGTCAGGCTTGCCAAGAAGGCAAGGTGGAAAAGGCAGTTATTGTTGGCGCTGGTTTTATTGGGCTGGAAGTGGCCGTTGCCCTTGCCGATATGTGGGGCGTGGAATGCTCTGTGGTGGAAATGATGCCGCAAATGCTGCCCGGCGTGCTTTCTGCCAACTTTGGCAAAATGGCCGAGCACGACTTTGCCCAGCACAAGGTTGCCCTGTATGCTGACGAAAAAGTGCTGCGCCTTGAAGGCCGCGAAGGGCATGTGTGCAAGGTTATTACCGACAAGCGTGAGCTGGATGCTCAATTAGTCATTTTTGCCGCAGGCTTTTTGCCTAATGGTCAGCTTGCCAAAGAAGCAGGCCTTGAGGTTGCGCCCTTTGGGGCTGTGGTGGTGAATGAGCATATGCAAAGCTCTGACCCCGATATTTATGCTGGCGGCGACTGCTGCGCCATCCCCAATTTGATTACGGGCAAGGTGGGCTATTTGCCGCTGGGCTCGCTGGCCAACCGCCAAGGGCGCATTATAGGCACTAACCTTGCTGGCGGCGACAGCACCTTTGCTGGCTATGTGGGTACATGGGCGGTAAAGCTCTTTGATATGTCTTTTTGCGGTGTGGGCTTAACCATTGAACGCGCCCGCAAAGAAGGCTATGACGCTGTATCTGTGGCCGTGGAGCAGCTTGACCGCGCGCATTTTTACCCAGAAAAGAATATGATGAGCCTTGAGCTGGTGGTGGAAAAGGGCACACGCCGTGTGCTGGGCATGCAGGGTGCCTGCACCGCTGGCGATGCCCTGAAAGCGCGCATTGATGCTGTAGCTGGCGTGCTGCAATACAGCAAGCCTACGCTGGATGATATTGCCAATTTGGAAGTGGCCTATGCCCCGCCCTTTGCCTCGGCTATGGACATAGTGAACGCTGTTGCCAATGCTGCCGATAATGTGCTGGCAGGGCGCTTCAACACAGCCACGGCAAGCGAATTTATGGAATTGTGGAAAAATCGTGCAGAAAATAAGCTCTTCTTTATTGATGCGCGCCCCAAGGCTGGCAGCAAGGCCTTGGCAGAACAATACCCCGATGCTTGGCATGGCATTTCTATGGAAGAAATTATTACAGGTGCGGTGGAAATTCCCGAACATGTGGATGTTGCCCTGATTTGCAATACTGGCCTGCGCTCGTATGAAGCAGAGCTTGTGCTGCAACGCAAGGGGCATACGGTAATTAACAGCATGGGCGGTATGCAGGCTGTGAATAAAATTGGTGGCAGCGTGTAGCCTGCCTGTGCGCCAAGTGCAGACAGTGTTGCCTGAAAAGCCTGTGCCCTAAGCGCAGCAAACCTTTGCTCTCAAGCCCTGTGCCCTTGTGGTGCGGGGCTTTTTGTATGGCTCATGGCCATAACGGGCTTGGGTGGTATGCCAGCATATAAGGCTTTTATGTGCGGCGGCAAGGCAAGGGGCTTGTGAATGCAACCAGCTTTTATTCACGCCCTGTGGCTTTGTTGACGTGGGCTTTTTGCATAGCAAGAGAGCAGGGGGCTTGCTTTGGCCTGCGCTTTGCGCACAGGCAGTTTTTTGGCAAGCTCTCTGCCCTTGTGGTGGTATTTTTGGGTATGGAGGCAGGGCTTTTTTTAGCAAAAAAGGCCCCGCCGCACACCGCTTGGCAGGATGAGGGTTTGCAGGCGGTGTGCGGCATAGAGTGCGGGGCTGTCTTTCATGATAAACAAAGGGCTTGCTTCCTTCTTGCGTGTTTACTCGTCACGCAGCAGCTCTTCGAGGGTGATTCCGTGATGGGAAGCCACAGAATGCACTTTATTCATGAAAGCCTTTCTGCCCTGCACCTCGGGCTGATGAGCCACAACACTGCGCATCCACCGTACCAAGTAGGCGCGCTCGCGGGCTCTGATTTCTTCAGGAGTTTCCACAGGATAACTTTCTGGATTTTCAAGATAAAATTTGTCAATCATAATGCTTACTCCGCAGGGGAAAAAGTTTCTTCATTAATGTCTGGCAGGGCAAGGCGCAGCCAGAAGCGGCGCAGAGAGCGCATGTGCTCACTGTAAGCCCGATTTGTGTCAATATCGCCCTTAGGTAAGGTGCGATGGTAATCCAAATTTGGCGGCAAAAGGGGTGTGATATGCCCCAGTGCAGCAAGAATTTGTGCAAAAAGCTTGGTAACAGCTTCTTCCCCCGTGTAGTGAATGCCTGCAATGATGCGCTGGCAAATTAGTTCTTCTGGCTCAAGCCCAAGCTTTTCTTGTTTCCATAGAGCATAGGCCTGCGCATATTCGTGCCGAAAACGCATATTCTTGTAGAGAATCTGGTCAAAATACTGCCGATGTCGGGCAAAGATTTCGCCCCTTGTTTTGTCTGGATACCTGCCCATGCCTGCAAGGCCATCAAAATAGCTTTTCATAGCGCTTCCTTCCTTTTTTCTGCCAGCAGGGCGCGTGCTGTACTGATATGCCACGCAATATTATTACTGCTTGGCGAAGCTGAAAATAAGTTCTGAACAAAATGAATATTCAGCATATCATCAGGCATATGCGCCTCGGCATCCAGCAGCACAGCCTGCACCGCTGGCCTGCGGCAGCCCTCGGCAGTGTGTATATAGGTAAGGGCTGGCAAAAGTGTATCCCCGCAATGTGCCCATGTGGCATACACGCCGGGGCTGGGCAGCAGCACGTCATCAGGCTCGATGCAGGCCGAAGGCAAGCCCTGCACGTTTGCAGAAACATGCAGCACCCGCCCTTTCAGGCTATGCAGGTGGCCGTGCATACCGGGCATGTTTTCGTGCACTTCCCCATGGCTCAGGCAGCGGCGTAGGCGCGTGGAGCTGACAATAGCCCCCTGTTCTTTAATGGCGGGCAACGCTTCTACACTAAAGCCCAGTTCCTGCCCCAAGGCTTTCAGCACGGCGGCATTCCCTTCTTTGTTCCGCCCCAGACAAAAGTCATAGCCTATTACCAAATGGTGCAGACGCAGGGGCATAAGCAGGCCGCAAATAAATTCCCGCGGGGACATGGCAGACAAAACATGCGTAAAGGGCAGCTCCAGCACGGCCTGCACAGCGCAGCCACGCAACAAAGCCATTTTTTCATCACGCCCTACCAGCAGGTCTGGCCCCTGACCGCGCAGTACAACCAGAGGGTGCGGCCAAAAGGTTACCACTAGGCTGTAGCAGCCCATGGCTGCTGCCTTGTAATGCACCCGCTGCATAAGGGCACGATGCCCAGCATGAACGCCATCAAAATTACCAATAGTTATACAGGCCTGCTTACCAGCAAGCGGCGAATGAGGGGCGTCAAGCGCGGCCAGAAGCAATTGGGGTGAAGGGGCAACAAACATAGGGTAAACCTCGTTTTACTGCGGGGAGCCGCGGCGGAAATTCCGTAGCGCGGCCTGCCCCCGCCTGTTACAAGGATGTAAAGAAAGTCCACTTGTTGGTCATCACTGCTCCCCAGAACAGCCATGACACGAAACAGCAGCCTACGGCGCAGCAAAAGCCATACACAGGCAAACGCCAAGAAGCCTTGCCACCCAAGGCAATGGGCAGCGCCATAGTGCCTGTGGCGGTAGGAACCATAAAGGAGAAGTTTACCGTATAGCCCATCATGAGCAGCCAGGGCACGGGGTTTTCGCCAGCAGCAGAGGTGGCAGCAGCAATAATGGGCGCCAACATACCAGCAGCACCAGTGTCTGAAGCCACATTACCCAAGATGCCGCAAAGAATAACAAACAGGCCTACGCCCACATAAGGCGGCTGCGTCCAATACGTTCCAAGAAAGCCAGCCATAAGGCTGCCCGCGCCAGTCATATCCACTAATGTGGCAATGCTCATAGCGGTGGGCCAGATAAGGAAGGCTTGCAGGGGCAAAATTTTAATAGACTTCAGGCCAAGCAGGCGTTCGCCAGGCTCAAAGGGGAAAGGGGTAACAGCAGCACCCTTATCAGGAGCAGGCAACACAGCCAAGATACAGGTAATAGTAGCAAAAATGAGCGCTGGGTTAATGTTGATGGATTTAGGCATATAGGGCTGCCACACAGGTTGCAGGAAAGGCAGCGCAATGGCAAAAATAAAAATGACCACGCCCCAGAGTTCGGACTTGGAAAGCGGGCCCATTTCTGCAAGCTGTTCCTTAAAATATTCGACAGAGCCGCTGAAATGTGTGCTGTCCACAGGGAAAACATAGGCAAAAAGCAGTGTAGCTGGAATGGTAGAAAGCAACACAGGAAGAATCAGCGAAGCAGTAAACGAGGCCATGGGCACATCATAGCCCAAAGAGGTGCTGAGCTGCTGCCAGGTGATAACGGCCTGACCGCCAGCCATGGGTGTAAGGAAGCCGCCAAGCGAAGCCCCAATGCCCACAGCAATGATAATAAGCATGGCCGACTTGCTGCGCAGCAGCTTAGAGGGGCTATCATAGCCAACAGATTTCAGTATTTCCAAGGCAATAGGCGTTAGGGCAATAGCAATAACCACGTTGGCCGCCACGGTGCTGATAGCCGTTGCCAGCAAAAGCCATGTTACAGCCTGTGCCCGCACCGAGGTGCCCACCTTGCTGAGGGCATACAGGGCAAGGCGGCGGGTAAAGCCCCAGCGGCTCCACATGCAGACAATAAGCGCTGGCCCCAGCAGCATGGGCAAGCCAGGGTGAACGAGTGTTTGTAAAATGGCACCAAACTTCATGCCCGGCAGAAAGGCTGTGCCAAAGATAGGCACTGCCATAACATAGCCTGTGGGCACGCAGCCCGTTGCCCAGTACCAAGCTGCCCAAACAATAATGGCCAAGCCGCCCTGTTGTGTAACTGTGCCGCCCAGTGGCAGGGCAAGCATGGCAAAATAAAGCAGAGGGCCAATAAAAATAGCAAGCCATTCAAAGCGAGTTTTTGTAATTCCTAGTAGGTTTGTGTTTGAATTCATGTAGTTACCTGTTGACATAGTAACCCCCCTTTTCGGGTCGCAATGTACATAGTGGTTGAACGTTCCCTTCCATGGTGTTCAGCAAAAAAAGTAGGCTTGAATGCAATGTGCGGCACTAGGGGGCGCGTTGCCTGTTCGCGCAGAGGCTGCCTGTGCAGGGAAGAAGATGCTTTGAGCTTTTTTTCACGATCCTTCCATAAAAAAGGGACGGCGCACTATGCCGTACGCCGCCCCAGTTGATTAGCGAATGAGGTAGGGTACAGTTTCCAGTGTTATAGCTTCAGCCTTACAAACAAACCTACAGGCGTCGCAGTACCAGCAGTCGTCACGGTAGGCCATATAGGGATGATTATCTTCACCCATGCGCAGCACGTCGCGTGGGCAATATTCCACGCAGTAGCCGCAGCTTACGCATTTATCCTTATCAACAACGACCCATTCGTATTTGCCGCAATCAGTTCTTTCCATAGTACTAAGCCTCCTTCTTGTTGCCCTTTTTGGGGAACAGGCGCTTGGGAATTTCCATGCCTTCACGATCGTATTTTTCTTCCATCCACGGGTCGACGAAATCGTTCTGAGGATGGACAAAGCCAGTGCCAATATCCATGTTCATCTGCGGATATTCATATTCTAAGCGTTCGGGGTAATCCCACTTAAAGTCAGGTACGGTGCGGGCTTCACATTCCATTTCACCTGTAGAGGTGTTTTTCTTCACAACAACCTGCTTGCGATCCCAGTTCGGGTCGCGCTTGGGGTAGGCCAGTCTGAAGTGGCTGAGCCCCCAGCGGCTTTCTGTGCGGAACAGTGAAGCGCGCGTGGCCATTTCAGCACAGTCTGTAATGCTGGCCACTTCGGTGGCGCGGATGAGGTCATGGTAGTCGCACACATTGATGGCAGGCAGGTCTTCGCGGCGAATACGGTCAACCCACCACAGCATCTTATTCATCAGCGGATCGCTCTTGGGTGGCGTAAGATACTGGCTAATCTTGGTGCGTATCTTCATTTCCACCTGCTCAATGGGCAGGCCATTGGTGGCATTAAGCGGCTTAACGATGTCTTTCCATGCGGTTTCAGGGTCAACAGTCTTGCCGGGTTTGCCAGCCTTGGCGGCATATTCAGCAGCCATGCGGCCAGCAATTGCGCCAAATACAAAAGCACCTGTCAGGTATTGCTGCGGCACGGCGGCGCAGTCACCTGCAGCAAAGAGGCCGGGCACGGTGGTTTCTGTGTCTTTATTGACCAAAATACCCGAGTTGCTGTGCCCGCTGCACAGGGTAATTTCTTCCATGCCCTGCTCAACAGAATCCCAGCAATGGTAATCTTCATCGCGCTGCTTATGGAACTGCCCGCGCACGGTGCGCTCTGTGCCCCACAAGATTTTTTCCAAGCCCTTCAGGGTGGGCTCGGGCAGGTGGTCGAGCTTGAGGTACACAGGGCCGCGGCCTTCGGTAAATTCACGCCACACAGCAAGGAACATGTCGCCAGACCAGTAGCCATGTGACCAGTACTTCTGCCCCAGCGCATTCACGCCATAGCCGCCGCGGGGTATAACCACATAGCCGCAGGCAGGGCCGTTAAAGTCTTTCATCAGCAGGTTGGTTTGGAAGCATTCCATGTTCACCAGCTCAGCACCAGCATGATAGGCCATAGAGAAGGCATCACCCGTGTTGCCGGGGAATTCATAAATGCCGCTCAGGTAGCCATCGCGCGGCATACCAAACTTGCCCACGCAGCCAGCCGTAAGGATGACGGACGGGGCTTTGATTTCATAATAATTGCCTGTGCGCAGGTTAAAGGCCAGCACACCAGCAGTTTTGCCATTTTCATCGGTGAGCAAACGGCAGGCAGGGGTGCGGTCGAGCACAGTACAGCCCAAGCGGCGCACTTCACGAGCCAAACCACGCTTAATATCTTCACCATCCATGGCCAGATACAGCGCCTTTTTGGTGGGGTGCAGGAAGCTGCACTTGTAATTGCCGTCGCTGTCTAAGGGGAAGAGGTCGCCGGGCTTGCGGTCGGTGTACTTTTCCAAGTCTTTGATGATGGGCAGGGAATCACGCCCCAGCACATAAGCACATTCTTGGTCGATAACGCCTTCCGTCACCTTGGTAAGGGCTTCCACCACATCTTCCGGCGAGCCATAGCCGGGTACAGATACGATGTTCAAAGCATCCATGCCGCGCCCAATAGCGCCAGATGTTTCAATAGGGCCTTTGTCCAGAACCACGACCCGACAATCGGGGTTGGTTTCTTTAGCCTTGATGGCTGCGAATGTGCCAGCGCTTCCGCCGCCAAGGACGATGACGTCCGCTTCCATTCTTGTTACGCTCATGATATCCTCCTGTTAAGGGAAGTTATTGGAGTTGTTGAAGTTATTAAAAATACCATGACAGTGGACAGGTGCCCGAGGGCAGTGCATTTTGCTTTTTTTGGGCAAAGGGGCTGACCTTTGTTGCCCAGCCCTGCACTTGTTTTTTCCCTCAGTGCTTTTTTCATTTGGGTGCTAATGCTTCTCTAAGCTGCTTCCTTGCTTTTGTGCTTTTCAGCGTTGAGTTGTGAATGTGCCTTTATGCACATATAAAGCAACGAGTATGCCAAAATAATTTTATGTTGTATTTTAGATAGTTATATTTTTTAACCAAAAACTAGGTGTCGACATTTATTTTAAATATGAGGTATAATCTCTCAATATTGCAAAAAACAAATGTAAGGAGAGCGCGATGAAAAAAAAGAATTGCCGCATCGCTTTTGTTTCCAACTCCCGCAGCGTGGCGCATACCCTCAGCACCCTCGCTCCTTCCATGGGGCTTGAAGTGGAAATTCACTTTGCCGCCATGGAACCAGCCATAGACTCGGCGCGTGCTCTTTTTGACAGCAATGTGGATGTGGTGTTGGGCTGCGGTTCTACAGGGGCTTTGCTGGCACGCAGGCTGACACAGCCCATCATCAATGTGCGCAACAGCCCTTTGGACTATTTGCGCGCGCTCATGAAGGCCAGTGAAAATTATTCTGTTGTGGGCATGCCTTTTTTTGAAACAGTGCCCGAGGGCTTGGGCGTGCTGGCCGAGGTGCTGAAACTGCGCGTTATTCCTATTATTTTTCACGACAGCCCCAGTCTGGTGGCCAGCATTAGCTCCTGTGCCGATACGGGCATACGCTGCATTGTGGGCAGCTATATTGCTGTGGAAATTGCCATGGCGCAGGGCTGTGCAGGCGTGGAAGTGCCCTATAGCGAACAAGAGGTGCAGCGCGCCTTAAACGAAGCCGCGGCTCTGGCTGTTTCGCGCAGCAAAAGCAATTTGCAGCAAAGCATAATGCTGAAAGTGGCGGATATGGTGCCAGAAAAAGGGCTGGTGGCCATGGGGGAAGACGGGGAAATTTTGCTGTGGAATACCCATGCCTCGACCATGCTTGAGCGCGCCCGCTATGAAAATAGCAAGCCAGACAAGCTTGCCGCGCTGGGCATGCGGGATACTTTGCTGCACGGTCATGGGCGGGATGTAAAGATAACAGGGCGCAATAATGAAACGCTGCGCTCGTCCACCCTGCCCATTGCCGTGGATGGTAAGGTGTGCGGGGCGCTTGCCGTGCTGCAACACCTGCCCGACAAGGCAGCCAAGGGCGGCGCACGCCAGCAGGGCTTTCATAGCCGCTATATTTTAGAAGATTTGGTGGGCAACACAGCCGCAATACGCAAGCTGCGCGAGCGCGCCAGCCTGTATGCCCAAACAGATGCCTCTTTATTGGTGCATGGCGAAACAGGCACAGGCAAGGAGCTGCTGGCACATGCTGTGCATGATGCTGGCGCACGCCGCTATGCGCCCTTTGTGGCGCTGAACTGTGCTGCACTGACGGAATCGCTGCTGGAAAGCGAACTATTTGGCTATGAAGAGGGTGCGTTTACTGGGGCAAGGCGCGGTGGTAAGGACGGCATTTTTGTGCTGGCTCAGGGGGGTACAGTTTTTCTGGATGAAATTGCCGATATTAGCCCTGCTGTGCAGGTGCGCCTGCTGCGCGTGCTGGAAGCCAGAGAAGTGATGCGCGTGGGCGGCAACCGCATTATCCCCATCGATGTGCGTGTTATCAGCTCGTCTTGGAAGCAACTGGCTGCCGAGGTGCAGGCAGGGCGCTTTCGTGCCGACCTGTATTATCGCCTTTCGGTACTGACATTGGAATTGCCGCCTCTGCGCCGCCGCCCTGAAGACATCCCCCTGATTACTGCAACAATATTGCAGCGGCGCAATATGCAGAGCAAGCAAATTTCCCCTGCGGCCTTTCAGGCCATGCTTGACTATAGCTGGCCAGGGAATATACGCGAATTGGATGCCCTTTTGCAGCGTTATTGCCTGCTTTCAAGCGGTGATGCGGCAGATGATGAACTATTGCTGTCTATTTTGGATGACCTCAAGGCCATATCGTGCGGGCTGCACACAGAGCCCTTGTGCAGCAGAGAAAATGAGCAAAGAGCAACACAGAAAGAGCCAGAGGCCGCGCTTACCTTGGAAGGCAACCTGAAGCAGCAACTAGACCACTGTGAACGCGATATTATTCGGCGTGCTTTAGAGAAAAATCGCCACAATCGCGCACTCACGGCCGAGAGCTTGGGCATTAGTGTCAATACATTGTGGCGCAAAATGAAAAGTATAGAATAAGCACTAGAACCACTCCCCAAAGCGCTGTGCTGATGAAAAAATCAGCCTGAGCCTTACTGAGGGGCAGGCTGTGCCCTGTTTTTGCTGCTTGCGTACAAGGCTGGGGCGTGTTGTCTTTTTCAAAAATAGCATTGAGGCTAAATAAAAAAAGGCTGCCACTCCGCGAATATTCAGAGTGGCAGCCTTTTTTATTTTTGCAACAGGGGTTCAGCCCTAGGCCAGTTTTTCTTTCAGCAGGGCAAAGGCATCGTCTATGCCTTCCACCTTTGTGCCGCCAGCCTGAGCCTGATCGGGGCGGCCGCCGCCTGTGCCGCCCACGCAGGCGGCCACATCTTTAATAAGCGCGGGGGCGGTGAATTTGCCGTGCAGGTCTTTGGAAACGTACAACAGCAGGCTGACCTTGCCCTCATCGGCAGCAGCCAAGCAGGCCACGCCCGAGGGCATTTTTGAGCGCACATCGTCCATGCAGTCGCGCAAAGCTTTGACGGGCAAAGCCCCCACAAAGGCGCACAGCACGGGGATGCCGTTTACAGAGCCAAGGCCGCTCATGATGTCGCTGCCCGTGCCAGCACTGGCAGCTTTTTCCAAATCTTTACGCAGCTTTTTGATTTCGTTTTGCAAATGCTCTACCTTGGGGGCAAGCTCGCCAGCTTTACCCTTTACAAGAGCGCTGATGTGGTGCAGCTCTGCCCTTTGGTTCAGCATGTGCTGATAGGCATTCCAGCCTGTGGCAGCTTCGATGCGGCGCACACCCGCAGCCACGCCCGATTCAGAAAGGATCATAAAAGAACCAGCCTGCCCTGTGGCCTGCAAATGTGTGCCGCCGCACAGCTCGACCGATTCCTTTTCTTCAGCACCCACCGAAACGACACGCACCTTGTCACCATATTTTTCGCCAAACAAAGCCATAGCGCCAGAGGCAATGGCTTCGTCATGGTTCATTTCGGCTGTATTGACGGGGCAGTCTGCCAAAATCATGCGGTTGACATCGCGCTCCACGGCAGCCAGCTCTTCGGGGGTCAGGGCAGCAATGTGGCTGAAGTCAAAGCGCAGGCGGTCTGCCCCCACCAGCGAGCCTGCCTGCTTAACATGTGTGCCCAGCACACGGCGCAGGGCAGCGTGCAGCAAATGGGTGCAGGTGTGGTTGCGGGCAGAAGCAAGGCGGTCATTTACTGCCACGGTGAGCTGCACCTCTTGGTCAAGCAGCACCTCCCCTTCGTCCACGCTGATGTGCAGCACAATAAGCTGGGGTGCGGGCTTGAGGCTTTCTTGCACCGTGGCCTTGCCTGCGGGGGCACAGACAGTGCCGTGGTCGCCCATTTGCCCGCCCGATTCTCCATAAAAAGGTGTTTGCGTGCTCACAAGGTAGCCCTGTTCGCCAGCAGCCAGCTTTTCGGTGGGCAGGCCGTCGGCATCCAGCAGGGCAATAATGCGCGACTGGCATTCTAAGCGGCTGTAGCCCACAAATTCGCTGTGTATGCCTTCGTCAAGCAGGGGCTTGAACACATCTGCCGTGCTTGTGCCGTTTTGCCCCAGCAGCCCGCCTTTTTTCTGGGCAGCGCGGGCGCGGGCTTTTTGTTCGGCCATTTCGGCGGTAAAGCCTGCTTCATCCACGCTAAAGCCGCGTTTTTCTGCTACGTCATTGACAATATCCAGCGGGAAGCCATAGGTATCATACAGCTTAAAGCAGAATGCGCCCGAAACCACGCTTTTGCCCGCAGCGGCAAGGCTTTCCAATTCTTCCTGCAGCAGGGCAAGGCCTTTATCCAGCGTTACGCTAAAGCGCTCTTCTTCTTCACGCACCACGCGGGTAATAAATTCGGCGCTTTCTTTCAGCTCGGGGTAGTCTTCGCCCATCACTTCCACTACTTTGCCAGCGCTTTTGTACAAGAAAGGTTCGTGCACACCCATTAAGGTGGCAAAGCGCAGGGCACGGCGCAGCAGGCGGCGCAGCACATAGCCGCGCCCTTCATTGGAGGGCAGGCAGCCATCGGCAATCAAGAAGGCGGCAGAGCGGCTGTGGTCGGCAATAACGCGCAGGGCTGTATCCACATCATTGGTATTGGGCGCGCTGAAAGAGTAGTGTACGCCAGCAAGCTGGGCGGCATATTGAATAATGTCTTGAAATAAATCGCAGTCAAAATTGGAATGCTTGCCCTGACACACAGCGGCAATGCGCTCCAGCCCCATGCCTGTATCAATATTGGGCTTGGCAAGGCTCAGGCGCGTGCCGTCGGGCTGCTGGTCAAATTGGGTAAAGACTAAGTTCCAGATTTCCAAAAAGCGGTCGCAGTCGCACTGGCCAATGCCGCAATGTTCGCCGCAGCTCATGTCTTCGCCCTGATCAATATAAATTTCAGAGCAGGGGCCGCAGGGGCCTGTGTCGCCCATTGTCCAAAAATTGTCTTTTTCGCCCATGCGCACAATGCGCTCAGCAGGCAGGTGGGCAATTTCTTGCCACAGGGCAAAGGCTTCGTCATCATCACGAAAGACCGTGACCCACAATTTGTCTTTGGGCAGTTCCAGCTCTTCGGTTACAAATTGCCATGCCCAAGTAATGGCTTCGCGCTTGAAATAATTGCCAAACGAGAAATTGCCCAGCATTTCAAAAAAAGTATGGTGGCGGGCAGTGCGCCCCACATTTTCAAGGTCATTATGCTTGCCCGAAACGCGCAGGCATTTTTGAGAGCTGGCCGCGCGGTAATAGCCGCGGTCTTCTTCACCAGTAAAGCATTTTTTAAATTGCACCATGCCCGCATTGGTAAAGAGCAAAGTAGGGTCGCCCTTGGGGATGAGTGAATCGGAAGGCACGACTTCGTGATCGTGTTTTTTAAAAAAAGCCAAATAGCGGCGACGTATTTCCTGAGCTGTCAGCATGGTTCTTCTTCTCCATAGATATTCCAAAGCGCCCGCCGAGGGGTAGAGATTTTCGGCGGGCGCAAAACCTTATTCGTATTCGGGCAAGGGCATGTCGCCCTCGGCCTCCATGTCCCCTTCGGCAGAGACAGGCACAAAATCTTCTGGGTGCAGGCCAAGGTGTTCCATCAGCTTTGCCTCAATGGCTGCGGCAAGCTGTGTGTTTTCGTCCAGCATAGCGCGCACTTTTTCGCGCCCCTGCCCCAGCTTTTCGCTGCCAAAGGCAAACCACGAGCCGCTTTGGTCTACCACGCCAGCCTCAATGCCAAGGTCAAGCAATTCGCCAGAGCGGGAAATGCCCGTGCCATAAATAATGTCAAACTCGGCCTTGCGGAAGGGCGGGGCAACTTTGTTTTTCACCACTTTAACGCGGGTGCGCGAGCCAATGGATTCTTCTTTGTCTTTCAGCGTTTGGATGCGGCGAATATCCAGACGGATGGAAGAATAGAACTTGAGCGCATTGCCGCCCGTGGTGGTTTCGGGGCTGCCATAGCCTGTAACACCAATTTTCATGCGAATTTGGTTGATGAAAATAACCGAGGTGCGCGATTTATGAATAGTGCCCGTAAGCTTGCGCATGGCATGTGACATAAGGCGGGCATGGCCGCCCACTTGGCTTTCGCCCATCACACCCTCAAGCTCTGCTTGGGGAATAAGGGCGGCTACCGAGTCCACCACCACAAGGTCAACAGCATTAGAGCGCACCAGCATATCTGCAATATCAAGGGCTTGCTCGCCATAATCGGGCTGCGAGATAAGTAATTCATCAGTGTTGACGCCCAAGTTTTTGGCATAGGTCACATCAAGGGCGTGTTCAGCATCAACAAAGGCACAGGTGCCGCCCAATTTTTGGCATTGGGCAATAACGTGCAGGGTGAGGGTGGTTTTGCCCGAAGATTCAGGGCCAAAAATTTCGGTAACACGGCCACGCGGTATGCCGCCCACGCCCAAAGCCAAATCCAGCCCGATAGACCCAGTGGGGATGACAGGAATGCGCACATGGGCATTATCCGAAAGCTTCATCACCGCGCCCTTGCCATATTTGCGTTCAATGGTGGTCAGGGCGGTGCTGAGGGCTTCAGCGCGTTGTTCTTCTGGTGTCAAAGTAGGTTTTTTTGCCATGCGGCATACTCCAAGGCTAAATTTTTCAGGCGCAAAAACATAGCAGAAGCCCGCTTGCGTGGCAACTGCTTATACTGTATGTTCACCCGTCAAATCCTGCCTATACTGGCAGGCAAAAAGCAGTATGGTACAGCGCGGCAGGCCTTGCCCCGCGCCGCAGGGCACAGCCCCCTGCTGCACAGCATAAGTATTAGGAAAATATGAAAACTGCACAAATCATTTGCCTTTTTTCTGGTGGGTTAGACAGCATTTTAGCCGCAAAGCTGCTGGAACAGCAAGGCCTGAGCGTGCACTGTGTGCACTTTGTTTCGCCTTTTTTTGGGCAGGCGCGCACTGTGCCCCATTGGCGTAACATATATAATTTATCTATAGACTGCGTGGACGTGGGGGAAGAATTTGTGGCCATGCTGCGCCGCCGCCCCACCTATGGCTTTGGCAAAGAGCTTAACCCCTGTGTGGATTGCAAAATTTTGTTGGCCTCTCGCGCCCGTGAGCTGATGAGTTATTATGGCGCTTCGTGCATAGCCACAGGCGAGGTGCTGGGGCAGCGCCCCATGAGCCAGCGCCGTGACACCCTGAATGTGATTAAGCGCGACGCCCTGCTAAAAGGCACGCTGCTGCGCCCCCTAAGCGCCCTGCACATGGAGCCCACCGAAGCTGAACTGAGCGGGCTGGTGGACAGAAGCCGCCTGCTGGGCATAAGCGGGCGCGGGCGCAAAGACCAGCTAGCATTAGCTCAAGCTATGGGCATTACAGAAATTCCCTCGCCAGCAGGGGGCTGCCGCCTAACCGAAAAAGAAAATGCCAGCCGCTATTGGCGCGTGCTGACCAGCCTGCCCCAGCCCACGGCAAGCGATTTTTATTTTGCCAACACAGGGCGGCAATATTGGCGCACTATAGCAGGGCAGGAATGCTGGCTGGCCATAGGGCGTAACCAATATGACAACCTTGCCCTCGAGGCCTTTGCCACCCCAGAAAATATGAGCTTCAAGGTGGCAGATTTTTCTGGCCCCTTGGCTGTGGCGCGGCAATGGCAGGCATGGCCTGCCGAGGCTGTGCGCGAGGCGGCGGCCTTTGCGGCTTCGTTTTCACCCCGTGCGGTCAAAAGCGGGCAGCTTGTGCGTGTGCTGGTGAGCACAGGCGGGCAGCAGAGCGAGCTGAACGTGCTGCCTTGCCGTGATGCGGCTTGGGGCAATGAACCTTGGGAAGCAGCCCGCGCCGCCATTCGCGCAGAACAAAAAGAAAGGCAGCATGCCGCCCCTGCCAATAAAGCCTATAAAAATGCGGAATTTTAGATGGTTAGTGGAAAAGTCTGCGTCTTGTCTGTGCTTGCTGCGCCAGCCTTTACTTTTGCAGTGAAATGCTGTATGGATACCCCTTCCCAGAAATGAACCTGTATACTGCCACGCCCTCGTGTGCGGCAGTGCATACCCTGTAAAAGGGGAGGATTGCATGGATCACAGCGACCTTGAGAATTTTCGCAAGCTGCTTGGTGATATGTTGGAAGAAGCGAAGCAGAAGGGCGATTCTACCATTGAGGAACTGACAGACAGCAATGAACTTTTTGCTGACCCGGCAGACCGAGCCACAGCAGAATCTGACCGCTCTTTCACCCTGCGTATTCGTGACCGCGAACGCCGTTTAATCCGTAAGATTCAGAGTGCATTAAAGCGCATTGATGACGGCACCTATGGCATCTGTGAAGAATGTGGTGAAGAAATCAGCATTGCCCGCTTAAAAGCACGCCCCGTAACGCGCTTGTGCATCAATTGCAAAAGCAAACAGGAAGAGGACGAACACTTGCGCAGCGAGTAAAGGCCTTTACAAAAAAGACAATGAGCGGCGTTTCTGCTTCTGTGCCCTTTGGGCATGGGCGGCAGGGCGTCGCTTTTGTTATTGATTCTTAAAGGAAAGTGTATGGATGCCCATGTTTTTAGGCGGCTGTGTGATGCCCTTATTCCTGTGCTGACTGGCGCAAGGCTGGAAAAAATACAATCCCCCGCGCCCAATGTGTTTATGTTCACCTTGTTTTGCAAGGCCGAGGGCATGGCTGGGCGCAAACGCTATTTGTATTTAAAGGCAGAGCGCAAGCAGCCTTTTTTATTTATTTCCACTGAAAAAGCCGCGGCAGGGGGGCAGCCCAGCGCGCCTATTATGCGCCTGCGCAAGTATGTGGGCGGGCATCGTGTGGCGGCCTGCGTGGCCGATTGGACTGGGCGAAAATTGGCCTTGCTGTGCGGCACAGTGCAAGAGGCAGGCGCGCGCTTTGGGCAGGAATGCTGGCTGGTGCTTGATATGCGCGAAG
This sequence comes from Desulfovibrionaceae bacterium, assembly GCA_028689675.1. Lineage (GTDB taxonomy): Bacteria > Desulfobacterota > Desulfovibrionia > Desulfovibrionales > Desulfovibrionaceae > JAQVCS01. The sequence goes on from JAQVCS010000008.1 coordinate 23,959, forward strand.
GTGCATCTTTGTGGATGGGCTATTCCTGCGGTATGGGCGGCGGGCAGGCAGGGCAGGAAGGGAAGTCGGCAGAATATAAGGCGCTTGAGATTTTTTACCAAGGCGAAGGCGAGGGCGGTGCTGCCCTTGTGGGGGCTTTAGACCCCCAAGCCCCTTTTGCCCCGCAGCCTGTGCGCTGGCCTGCCCCCGAAGAACTTGACAGCGCGTGCGAGAGCTGGCGGGCATGGCCAGTGCTTACCCCTGCCCTGCGCCGCACTTTGCCCTTTCTTGACCCGCTTGAACGCCAAGCCCTGCTGGCTGATTTGGAATATGGCGGCGGTGATTTATTTTGCTATGCCCCGCTGCCCTTGCCCCAGCAAGCGCAGGCTGCGGCGGAAGATATGCCGCCAGTGCTGAACCCAGCCCCGCATCAAAGCGCGTATGAAGCGGGCATAAGCGCATGGCCTTTGCCCCCTGCGCTGCGCTGTGGGCGGCAGGAAGAGGCGCGCGAGGATGTGTGCACGGCTTTTGCCGACTATGCTGCGCCGCAGGTTTTGGGCGCGCTCACCCGCGCAAGCCGTGCCTATGCCGCTGCCCCGCTGGACAAGGAAGCCGCCCGCCTCAGCCGCATTTTAGAAAAACAAGTGGCAGAAGAAGATCGCCTGCATGCCCTGTGCGCCGAGGCGGCCAAAGGCCTTGCCTTGCAAGCCGTGCTGTGGCTTTTTGATACCGAAAGCAAGGCCGCCGCCCTTGTTTTGCCGCAGGAATATTGTGCGGGCAAGGCAGAAGAAGGCACAGCACAGGAACAAGCGGCACTGAAGTGCTTGTGTGCAGGCGCAGCCGCTTCGGGGGCAGGTGCCCCTAAGGCAAAAAATAGAGATGCATCTGCCCTCACGCCTTACCTTGCTGAAGCCCACGCGCCTGTGCCCGAGGGTATGATTCTTTTGCCCCTGAACCCGCGCCTGACCCTGCGGGAAAATATGGCGGCTTTTTTTGCTCAGGCCAAGCGCGGCAGGCGTGGGCTTGCCTTTGTTGCCCACAGGCGGCAAGAGATACTGCTGGCGCGCGATGCCGCCCTGCAAGCCGCAGCACAGGCACGCATGGGCTTAACGCCCAGCCTTGTGCCGCGCAAAAGCCATGCCCCGCAGGCAGGGGCAAGCCTAGCACGCAGCCTGCCCAAGGGTGTGCAGGGCTTTGTTTCCAGCGATGGTTTTGCCATTGTGCGCGGGCGGGATGTGAAGGGCAACCTTACTGCCCTGCGTATGGCTGGGGCGCATGATATTTGGCTGCATGTGGGCGGGGGGCCCGGCTCGCATGCCATTATACGCCGCAGTTTTGCTGGTCAGCTCATACCCGAAAGCACATTGGACGAAGCAGGGGCTTTGGTGCTGTGCAAAAGCTGGCAGCGGGACAATGACCGTGCTGAAGTTATTTATGCTGAAGCCCGCCATATCAAGCCCATGAAAAACGCAGGTGCGGGCATGGTGCGCATAGATAAAGTGCTTGCCACGCGCGTCGTGGCAGCGCAGGCAGGCATTGAAGAAAAGTTGGCGCTGCCCAGCACAGAAGCATAGCATGGGGCAGAGCCCTTGCCTTTTGCACAGGGGCTGGCTGGTAGCGTATGCAGCAAAGTATACAAAATATGCCCCCGCAAGCCTTGAGCCTGTGGGGGCAGTGTTGACAATATGTACAGCGTGGTGCGCCAATGTGCGCCTTATGCTGCCTGTGGGCTGGTTTTGCCCTTACTGTTCTCTGCTTAGCCTTTTACAAAGTTGAGCAAACCACCTGCCTTAATAATAGCCACTTCCTGTTCGGAAAGGTCATTGGTAACGGCAAGCGCACCTACGCCTTTAACCTGAATATTCATGTTGGCAGAGGGCAAAAGCTTGTCTGTATCTATGCTGATGCTGGCATCTGCGGGCACTTTGTCATAGTCGGCAGGGTTCACAAAGGTGAGGGGCACAATGCCAAAGTTCACCAAGTTGGCGCGGTGAATGCGTGCCAGAGAACAGGCAAGCACAGCGCGAATGCCCAAATGGCGGGGCGCAAGGGCAGCATGTTCACGGCTGGAGCCCTGCCCATAATTTTCCCGCGCTACAATAATGCCATTGCCAGCGGCCTTGGCGCGCTGCACAAATTCGGCATCCACACGTTCAAAAACATGCTCGGCAATGGCGGGTACGTTAGAGCGCAGGGCAGTAATGGTTGCGCCAGCGGGCATAATGTGGTCTGTGGTAATATTATCTTCCAGCTTGATGACCACGGTGGCGTCCAGCTTTTTGGCAAGCGGGGGGAACTTTTCAAGCGGCACAATGTTGGGGCCGCGCATAATAGTGACTTCTTCCCCTGCTGATGCGGGCTGTACAAAAAGGTGCTGAATGCTGGGCACATGCTTGGGCAGCGAGGGCTGCTTGGGGGCTTTGCCCCATGTGGCAGGGTCGGAAAATTCCCCGCGCAGGGCAACCATGGCCGCGGTAAGGGGGCTTACCAAGTAGGCCTTGGCATCCTTGGTGCCACTGCGCCCTTCAAAGTTGCGGTTAAAGGTGCGCACACTCACCCCTGCCGAAACTGGCGAGCCACCCATGCCTATGCAGGGGCCGCAGGAACATTCCAGCAAGCGAATGCCTGATTGCAGAATGTGCGCCAAAGCACCCTTGTCGGCCAGCATTTGCAGCACTTGCTTGGAACCGGGGGACATGCACACATCCGTGCTTTCGCTCACGCGCTTGCCTTTGACAATTTTTGCCACCGAGCGCAAGTCGGCATAGCTGGAATTGGTGCACGAGCCAATGGCCACCTGATCTGCCTTCAGCCCTGCCAAGGCCGCCACGGGCACAACTAGGTCGGGCATGTGCGGCTGGGCAGCAAGGGGCACGAGCTCATCAAGGTTTATAATAATTTCTGCATCATAGACGGCATCGGCATCGGCCTGTAGGGGCATCCAGTCTGCTTTGCGCCCCTGTGCTTTCAAAAAGGCCTTGGTCACATCATCACTGGGAAAGATGGATGTGGTTGCGCCCAGCTCTGCGCCCATATTACAAATAGTGGCGCGGTCTGGCACGGTAAGCTTGCGCACCCCGGGCCCAGCATATTCAAAAACCTTGCCCACGCCGCCCTTTACGGTGAGCTTGCCCAGCAGGTACAAAATAATGTCTTTGGCACTTGCCCAGCCCTTCAGCTCGCCTTCCAGCCACACGCGCACCACTTGGGGCATGGGTATGGTGTAGGGCTTGCCAGCCATGGCCAGCGCCACAGAAAGCCCGCCAGCACCCATGGCCAGCGCGCCCATGCCGCCGCCCGTGGGGGTGTGGCTGTCTGAACCCACCAGCGTGACCCCGGGCTTTACAAAATTTTCCAAATGCAGCTGATGGCAAATACCTGTGCCGGGGGCAGAAAAAACAGCCCCGAATTTCTGCGCCGTGGTGCGCAAAAAGCGGTGGTCATCGGCATTGCGAAAGCCCATTTGCAGGGTGTTGTGGTCAACATAGCTGACAGAAAGGTCTGTTTTAACCCGTGGCACGTCCATGGCCTCAAATTGCAGCCATGCCATAGTGCCTGTGGCGTCTTGGGTAAGGGTCTGGTCTATGCGCAGATCTACGGCCTCACCTGCTGTCATGCTGCCGCCCATTTGATGTGCGGCAATAATTTTTTGTGTAATGCTTTGTCCCATAAGTATATTCCCTTCAAAAAATGCTGTATGTGCTGAATAGGGCAGAGTACCTGTACAAGAGAGACCTTAACGGTGAAAGCCGAAGCCTACTTTGGCAGGCAAGAGGGCAAATACCGTGCGCTATGCCTTTGTGGCGGGCATCTCTCCCCTTCCTGCCAGAGCAATTTCAAAAACAAGAGCGTTCGTGCTTGCTGTGGTCTTCGTGCTGCTAATACAAAGCGCGGCAGACCCGATACGCCTGCCACTGCCTTTTTGCTACAAATAGCTTTGCACAATTTCGCCAAATTCGGTGCAGCCCACTTCTTTAGAGCCAGCCAGTTGGCCAGCAAGGTCGCAGGTTACGGTTTTGGCGGCAATAGCCTGCCCAATGGCCTTGCGTATGCGCTGTGCCGCCCCATGCCAGCCAATGTGTTCCAGCATGAGCGCCCCGCACAAAATAAGGCTGCCGGGGTTGGCCTTGTTTAAGCCAGCAATGGTGGGGGCTGTGCCGTGGGTGGCTTCAAAAAAAGCAAGGGAATCAGACATATTCACACCGGGGGCAAGCCCTAAGCCGCCTACCTGCGCCGCCAAAGCATCTGAAATATAGTCGCCATTCAGGTTGGGGGTGGCCAGCACGCTGTATTGCTCGGGGTGTAGCAGGGCTTCTTGGAACATGGCGTCGGCAATGCGGTCTTTTATCATCAGCTTGCCAGCCTGCGGCTCTTTTTCAGTGCAGGTCAGGTCGCCAAATTCCTGCGCGGCCACATCATAGCCCCACTGGCGGAACGCGCCCTCGGTGTATTTCATAATATTGCCCTTGTGCACCAGCGTGACAGAATCACGCCCCTGCGCCAAAGCATAGCGGATAGCACGGCGCACAAGGCGCTTGCTGCCCTGTTCTGTCATGGGCTTAATGCCAATGGCGGTATTGGGGGCAAGTTTGACGCCCAGCTCATCGGTGAGCAAGTCAATAATTTTCTTCGCCTCGGGGGTGCAGGCGGCATATTCAATGCCAGCATAGACATCTTCGGTATTTTCACGGAAAATGACCATATTGACACGTTCGGGGTGCTTGACTGGTGTTTCAAGCCCTTCAAAATACTGCACAGGGCGTATACAGGCATATAAATCAAGCCCGCGGCGCAAAGCCACATTCAGGCTGCGAATGCCCGTGCCCACAGGCGTGCCCAATGGCCCTTTAATGGCCAGCTCTGCCTTGGCAAGTGTGGCTAAGGTTTCTTCGGGCAGGGGGCTGCCTGTGGCCTTCATGGCTTTTTCGCCAGCCAGCAACTCTATCCATGTCAGAGCATGCTCTGAGCCATATTCTTTGGCTATAGCCGCGTCAATAACGGGGCGGGCGGCTGCCCAGCATTCTGCACCAATACCATCGCCTTCAATCCAATACACTGTCTTTTTCACGCGTTTTCCCCTTGTATATAAATTTGCCGCGCTTTTTCCTTCCTTGAGCGCGGCATGAATGGAGCAATGTCTTATTCTTCGTCAACGTCCACAGCATTGTGGGCGGCATCGCGCAAGGCCTTGGCACGCTTGAGCAATTGTTCAAGCTGAATATCAGCCCCTACCACGCCTACAATATTGTCTTTTTCATCGGCTATAGAGCAGGAAACAGTAATAACCAGCTTGCCTGTAAATTGCGATTGATACACATCCATAATGTGCAGCTTGCCCGTTTTCATGGGTTCAATAAACCATTCGCGCTGCGAAAAATCATAACCCACGGGCAGGGCGTCATATTTTTCTTTATAGGCAGGGTCGGTAATGGCCGAGCAGGTGAGCTTGCCCTGCGTATTGGTCACATTGATATATTGAATAAAGGGGTAGTCGTGCACAAAGTGATCCACGCAGGAGCAGGCATCTTTGCCGCCCGTTTGCAGGCGCGGGTCTTTCACAAGGCGCAAAATCAGGTCGGCAGCCAGCTCCCCAGCAAGGCGCTTCATCTGTTCAAATTCTGTTTCCAGCAGCTCGGGCATGAATTCTTGCACAAGGGCTGTCATTTCATCATGCGAGAAGGACGTGGTGCGCCCTGTGCTTTCATACATTTCTGTGATACGGTCATAAATTTTGCCCACAGAAGGATGCTTTTTAGAAATCTTTTGGCTGTCATCCAGCTTGAAAGTGGTGTTTAGCCAATAGGCAACGCCAGCGCGGCCAGATTTGTCGGTAATAATAATGGGCACGGGGCGACCCAGCAGGTTTTTGGTGTCGAAGATATTGTAAATTTCTTCGTTCTTGGCCAAGCCATCCACATGCACGCCTGCGCTGGTGGCGTTGAAATCGCGCCCCACAAAGGGATAGTTGTGCGGGATGTTGTAATTAAGCTCGTTCTGGAAATATTCAGCAATTTCGCTGATAACTGTGGTATCGGCAGCGGTGTCGTCGCCAGTGAGGGAAATATATTCCACCACCAAAGCCTCAAGCGGGGTGTTGCCTGTGCGCTCGCCAAAGCCCAGCAACGTGCCATTGACAGCACCGCAGCCATTGAGCCATGCGGTTACGCCATTCACCAGCACCTTGTGGAAGTCATTATGTCCATGCCATTCCAGCTGTTCCCCCGGCACGCCGCCGTCATCGGTAAAGGCACGCACCACGCGCTGCACCGAGCGCGGCAGGGCAGAGCAGGCATAGGGCACGCCATAGCCCATGGTGTCGCACAGGCGAATTTTAACGGGCATGGAATATTCTTCTGAAAGCTTCATCAGCTCTTGTGCCAGCGGCAAAGAAAAGCCATATACATCAGAGCGTGTCACATCTTCAAAGTGGCAGCGCGGCACAATGCCCCATTCCAAAGCCTGACGCGCAAGGTCAAGGTACATTTGCATGGCCTCGGCGCGCGTTTTGCCCAGCTTTAAATAGATGTGATAGTCTGAAACGCTGGTGAGCATGCCCACTTCGGGAAATTCCATGTCATGCGCCAGCTGCAAATCATTTTTGTTGGCGCGAATCCATGCGGTAATTTGCGGAAAGCGATAGCCGCGCGAGCGGCACACTTCCACAGCTTTGCGGTCTTTGGCGGAATAGATAAAAAATTCCGAAGCCGCAATAAGGCCGCTTTTACCACCCAGCTTGTGCATAAGGTCAAAAATTTTAGCAATTTGCTTAACGCTGTAGGGTGGGCGCGCCTGCTGGCCATCGCGAAATGTCGTGTCGGTAATACGCATTTGTTTGGCAGGGCGGGGCACAAGCATGACATCATCAAACGAGGTGCGGCAAATGCTCGTATAGGGGAAAAGCTCACGGTAGAGCTGTGGTTTTTCAGGATTTTCCAGCGGGAGGCTGCGCGAAAACGCGTTTTTATGTAAGAGTGGCATTTCGACTCCTGCGTTATAAGTAGGCAAAATTGTCTTTTAGCATGTTCATTTCTGCTCGTCTAGTCGGCACAGGGGCAGCCCCTTGGGCTGGCGGGCGTATTTTGCTTGATTTGCTGTGAAAAATTGCCGATACTATTTGACCGCGCTATTTTGTATGCGCGCAATTTCGGCAGTGCAGAAAAGGAGTAATCATGGGGGACAGGGTGCTTTTTCCCAATGCGGGTTGTCTTGTGGAATATATGGAAGGCAATGCCCCGCAAATTGCCATGGTTACCGAAGAGCAGGGCGGGCGTTTGCGCCTGTTGTTACCCAACCGCCGCGAAACAAGGCTGAACGCCAGCCGCTTGCTGCCTTGGCATGGCCCCGCCTGCGCCGCTGGGCTGGGGCGTGACGCCGCCATAAAGCTGCTGGAAGAGCACCGCGCCCGCCGCGAAAGCCTGAGCGCCGCTATAGACCCCTTGGCTTTGTGGGAAATGGCACAGGGTGAGCTTGAGCGTGCCGATGCCGCTTGGTTTGCTGAATTATTCAGCTCAGAGCCCGATATTGATACCGTGGCGGCCTATGGCCGTGCTCTGCTGGCCTGCAAAAGCCATTTCAAATTTTCCTCCCCTGATTTTGAAATTTATTCGGAAGAAATCGTAGCCCGCCGCCTTGCCGAGCAGGAAGCGGCGCGCGAGCGCGAGGCTTTGGTGCTGGGCGGGGCAGATTTCTTCCGCCTGCTGTGGGACGTGTTTACTAAAAAACGCACCTTGCCGCAGGCAGATACGGCAGAGTACCCAGCCCCTGCTATTCAAGAGCGCCTTAAAGCCCTGCTGAAGGCAAAAATTGTCAGCCCCGAAGCGCAGGGGGATGAGGTGCTGTGGAAAAGCCTGACCAAAGGCCTGCCCGATGTGCAATACCTTGCCCTGCATTTGGCCGAGGCATGGCAGCTTGTGCCCCCACATTATAATTTTTGGCTGGATAGGGCAGACTATGCCGCAGGCGATGACTGGTGGCAGCCCTTTGAGGCCGATGTGGAAGCCGTGCTGCACAAGGTGGCCGCCCTGCACACGCAGCCCCTTGATGCAACGCCCTTTATCAGCATAGACAGCGCCACCACGCGTGATGTGGACGATGCCTTTTATATTGAGCCCCGCGCGGAAGGGGGCTTTGAGCTGACCATTGCGCTGGCCTGCCCGCCCTTGTGCTGGGATTTTGATTCTGCACTCGATAAAGCCGTTATGCGGCGGGCAACCAGTATTTATTTGCCCGAAGGCACATGCCATATGATGCCCGAGCTGCTGGGGGCAGAGGCACTTTCTTTGCTGGCTGGCGCCCTGCGGCCTGCTTTGTGCGTGCACTGCACTGTGGATGCGGCAGGGCTGCTTGTGGCCTGCCAGCCCAGCGTGCGCGTTATTTCCCTTGCGGCAAATTTGTGCTATACTGATTGCGAGGCTGTGCTTGAAGGCGAGCTGGACAGCGCCAACCCCGCCACAGCCTATGCCGCACAGCTTGCCCTTGGCGATCAATGCGCTGTGCTGCGCCAGCAGGCACGCATAGCCGATGGCGCAGTGGTGATGGACAGGCCAGACGTGCATATGGAACTGAAGGGGCAAGGCGCAGACCTGCGTGTGCTTGTGGAAGAAGATGTGCCCGCCCCCCGTGCCCAATTGTTGGTGGCAGAAATGATGATTCTTGCCAGCACAGCCATGGCGGCATGGGCTTTGGAGCGCAATATTCCCATGCTGTTCCGCACACAAGATGTGGCGCTGCCCAAAGAGCTGGCGGGGATATGGACAGAGCCAGCAGCTATGACGCGGGTAATGCGGGCGCTTATTCCTTCTTCGCTTGATGTGTGCCCCAAGCGCCACGCCGCGCTGGGTGTGACCGCCTATGCCCCGCTTACCTCGCCATTGCGCCGTTACCCTGATTTGATCAATGCCGCGCAGGTGGCGGCCTTTGTGCAAACAGGTGCGCCGCGCTTTGCTGCCGAGTCTTTACCCGATATGCTTTTCAAGCTGAATATGTATTTGGAAGCCGCAGGGCAGGTGCAGCGTTTTCGCCCCCGCTATTGGAAATTACTTTATTTCCGCCAGCAGGGGGATGCTGTGTGGTGGGATGCGGTTATTACAGAAGAAAATGATCACGTTATTTCTGTTAGCCTGCCCGCGCAGCAGCTTTTTGTGCGCGGTAAGCGTGCTCTTTTTGGCGAGCGCACCAACCCCGGCACTGCCGTGCGGGTGCGCTTGGGCAAAATAAATCCGTTATACAATGATATTGCACTGGTAGAAGTGCAGGAAGCCTAGGGCGTGTTCACACGCCTTAGGGCAAAGGTGGTAGGCTTTGCAACCTTTGCAAGCAGACCAGCCTTTTGGGCAACATAGGCAAGCGGGCTAAAGCACAGGCCAGCCAGCGTGGGCACGAGAGCAAGCCAGAGAGCTGGCAGCCTGCTGGCTGGGCAAAATGACAGGCAGGGGCTATTGTTTGCCTGTCAGTCTGCCACAGAGGGGCAGTGCTTTGTCTGCCCAGAGGGCAGAGGCAGAGGTTAAAAGCTCTTGTGGGGGGCGTAACAATAAAGGAGGCGAACCATGGCTGCTTTTTTGTGGATTATTGTTGCTTATCTTTTGGGTTCTGTGCCCTATGGTTTAGTAATAGCAAAAACTTTTTGTTATTGTGACCCGCGCACGGCTGGCAGCGGCAATGTTGGGGCAACCAATGTGGCGCGCTTGTGCGGCTTTGGCTATGGTGTTGCCACCTTGGCCTGCGATGTGCTCAAGGGCGCATTGCCTGTGTGGGTGGCACTTTCCTGCCTGCATGGCGGCGCTTTTTTTGTTAGCCTTGTTGCGCTGGCGGCTGCGCTGGGGCATTTATTTTCCTGCTTTTTAGGTTTTCGCGGTGGCAAGGCTGTGGCCACCAGCATAGGTATTTTTCTGCCTCTGGTGTTTTGGCAATTGCTGCTTGCCTGCCTGCTGTGCTGCTTGGTTATTTGGCGCAGCGGCTTTGTTTCTTTGGGCTCGCTCACGCTTACGGCGGCGCTGCCCCTGCTGTTGCTGCTGACAGGCGCGTGGCACTGGCTGCCCCTTGCGCTGCTGATTATGGCGCTGGTGTATTGGAGCCACCGCGAAAATATTCTGCGCCTGCTGCGCGGTACAGAAAAACCGTGGATGAAGAAAAGCTACGAAGCAAAATAATAGTGCATTGGCGAAGTGCGCGAATATAATTTTTTGTAATACAAGCATTCTCAAGTTTATTTTTTTATATATTATACAAAAAAGTTACTTATGGGCAAAAATTGTAGAATAGGGTACTGTTTTTTTATAACAAAGCATAGATATTAAGCTTTTTGAGGTAGATTATAAATTTTTATTGACCTTTTTGTGTCTGGAATATACGGTTTATCCAGAGTTATTGTTTTTCCTGTTTTATAAAATGCTTTTTTGGAGAAATTTTCATGAAGAAATTGATTTTGACACTCGCGCTGGTGTTGGGTCTGGCTTTCTCTGCTTCTGCTGCGGTGAAAGATTTTGGTGCATATACACTTGATGTTCCTGAAGATTGGAACACCAGCCAAGACGGCAGCACCACAGCTATTATTGCCAAAGATAACAGTGCCGCTATCAGCATCACGCTGGAAACGACAGATGGTATGTCTGCCGCCGATTTGGCAAAGGCCTTCAGCGACCAGTTGAAAGGTACTGCCCCTGTCAAAATGGCCGATAATGCCTATTCCTTTACCTTCAAGCAGAATGATGTTGAATCCAAGGGCATGCTTCAGGTTGAAGGCGACAAGTATATGCTGGTTGTTATAACGGGCGAAAATCCTAAAGTGGATACCATTATGGGCTCTTTGAAGGACAAAAAGTAAGTTTTCTTTTTGCAATATGCCCCGCCTTGTGCGGGGCTTTTTTTTTGCCTGTGCTATCTTTTTTTCTTCTTGCAAGGCACACAGGTCTTTCGTTACAACAGAAGCGAAACATCACCATCACTTTGGGAAGGATTTGCTATGAATATGACGGAATTTCCTGCATACCGCGGGGCTATGGAATATGTCTGCCTTGGCTGTGGCGCGCGCCATGCTGGTGACGAATTACTCTACACCTGCCCGCAATGCGGCGGTGTTTTTTTGCTGGAAAATACGCGCTTTAGTGCCCTGAAAGAGCATGACGGCGCGTATTGGCGGGCTATTTTTGATGAGCGTGCCGCCACGCGCGTAACAGCGCTGCGCGGTATTTTTCGCTATTATGAATTGCTTGCCCCTATTTTGGAGCCAGAAGATATTGTCTACCTTGGGGAAGGCATTACGCCCATTATCGAGGCTGCCCCTGCCCTGCGTGACAGCGTGGGCATTGATTTTGCCTATAAAAATGATGGCCAAAACCCCAGTGCTTCTTTTAAAGATCGCGGCATGGCCTGTGCCTTCAGCTATTTGAAATCGCTGGTGCGTAAGCATGGCTGGAAGGATGTGCTGACTGTCTGTGCCTCTACTGGGGATACTTCAGCGGCGGCCGCGCTGTACGCTTCTTATGTGGGCGCACCCTTAAAATCTGTAGTGCTGTTGCCGCACGGCAAGGTAACCCCGCAGCAGCTTTCGCAGCCTTTGGGCAGCGGTGCAACTGTGCTGGAACTGCCGGGCGTGTTTGATGACTGCATGAAGGTAGTGGAATATCTTGCCGATAAATACCGTGTGGCCTTGCTCAATTCCAAAAACAGCTGGCGCATTTTGGGGCAGGAATCGTATGCCTATGAAGTGGCGCAATGGTATGGCTGGGATGTGAGCAATTTGTGCATTTTTGTGCCTGTGGGCAATGCTGGCAATATCACTGCTGTGATGTCTGGTTTTTTAAAGATGTATGATTTGGGCATTATTACCCGCCTGCCCCGCGTTTTTGGTGTGCAGTCTGAACATGCCGACCCTGTGTACCGCTATTATGCTGCACCCAAGGCTAGCCGCCACTGGCAGCCTGTGCAGGTGAGCCCTTCTGTGGCGCAGGCCGCCATGATTGGCAACCCTGTTTCCTTCCCCCGTGTGGCCATGCTGGCCGAGAAATTTATAGCCATTGGCGGGGAAAAAGCCTTTCAGGTAGTGCAGGTGACAGAGCAGCAAATTATGGATGCTATGATAGCCGCCAACCGCAAAGGGCATATTGCCTGCACGCAGGGTGGGGAATGCCTTGCTGGGCTGATGAATGCCAAGGCTCTGGGGCTGATAGCCAGCCATGAACATGCCGTGCTGGACGCCACAGCACATGCGCTGAAATTTTCTGGCTTTCAGGACATGTATTTTTCCAATACCTTCCCGCCAGAATATACCGTGCAGCCAGACACCAGCCTTGCCAACAGGCCAGAGTTGTTATTAAGCGCGGATAAAAAGCAAAGCTTAGATGCGCAAGCCTATACTGAATGTGCCGCCGAGGCCATTGTTGCCAAACTGGGCTTGGCAAAAAAATAACAAAGTCTGCCCCTTCAGGTAGCATAAGGCAGCTCTTGAGCCAAGGAGCTGCCTTATTTTTATAATAAACTGTGGTGCTTATAGTGCTGCATTTAGAACGCACCCCTGCTGTGGCACAGGCAAAAGCAGGCTTTACCTTCAGAAAAAAACAACGTATGTAATAAAGGATTTATGTCACAGTTGAGGGTAAACAATGAAAGATTCTTCCCGTCGTATACTTTGGCTTCCTCTAGTGCTTGCTTTGGTGGGCGCGCTCTTTTGCTTTTGGATAACGCTGGGTAATGAGCTGACCTTTTGCCAGACGGCAGGCTGCTCTTTATATGAAGATGCCACGCTGGGCGGTATTTCGCTGTGGTATTATGGCATGGGCACATTTTTGGCGGCGGCGGTGATGGCTCTTTTGGGCTCGTGCCGCGTGGGTACATGGTTTTGCGGTATCTGCCTTGCTGTGGACTGCCTGCTGCTGACGCTGATGATTTTTACCGTGCCCTGCACAGCCTGCCTGACAGTGGCAGTGCTGTTTGCTGGCCTGTATGCGGCCTATCGCAAAGAAAGCCAGAGCGATGCGGGCAAAAGTTCTTTCGGGCACAGCAGCGCACATTCGCGCTCGCGCCTGCTGCTGTGCTGGGGCTTGCTGTGGCTGATGGCTATGGTGCAGGTAGCCAAGGGGGAAATGGGCTCTTGGGTCATGCAGGGCAAGGAAGACGAAGCCGCTGTGCATATTTATGTTTCGCCCTCATGCTCTTCATGTGCCAAGGCTTTGCGCGTGTTTTCTGGCAATATCGAGGTTGCTTTTTACCCTGTGGCGGAAAAGCCCGAAGATGTGGCCATGGTAGCGCGTGCTTTGGAATTACACGCGCAGGGGCAGCCCCTGCACCTAGCCATGGCACAGGCTTTCAAAGAAGCCCCCAAGGCAGGCTTTTGGGCAAATTGTAGCCCTTCGCGCTTGCTGCTGCGCTGGCGCTTGCTGCGTAATCAGGCGCATGTGCTGGGGGCAGGCTCGCAAGTAGTGCCTTTTATTGAATACCGTGGTTTGCCCTCGGCCGTGGCCAAAGAGGCAGACGCTATGGAAGTGGCAAAATTACGCAAAGAAGCAGAGGCCGCCATGCAAGACGCGCATCAAGCCAAACCCGCGCCCCATACAGACAGCCTGCTGCCCCTTAACCCGCTTATTTCAGGGGCATGCTCTGGGGCAAGCCCTTGTCCAGAATAGCGGCTTGTGCTATAAAAAAATACTTTTGCAAAGCTTGTCTTTGTCGGGTGCACTTGACTTGCGGCTTTTCCTTGTCTATGTAGATACGCTTTTTTGTCGGCACTATTCAAAGGCTGGGGTGCTTTTATTATGACAATGCTTGAAGTTTTTCGTGAACATAAGCAGAATGTGTGCGCTGCGTGGGTGGAGTTGGTGCTTTCAACCTATTCCCTTGATACCAAAGGTTTTTTACGCACTAAAAATGACCCCTTTTTAAACCCTGTGGGGGATATCACCCGCCTGTGCGCTGGCTGTTTGTATGATGCCATGGCGGGTGAAGATATTGATGCAGCAAAGCTTAAGGACGCGCTGGAGCGCTTGGTAAAACTGCGTGCTGTGCAGGTTTTTACCGCCAGCGAGGCCTTGGGTATTTTTTATGCCTTTAAGTCGGTAGTGCGTTCTACGCTGCTGCCCTTGATGGAAAAATCGGGATTGACAGCCGCATACTTAGAGGCTGAATCTCGTATTGACACGTTGGCGCTTATGGCCTTCGACATGTACGCCAAAGACCGCGAGGTCGTGCTGGAAAATCGTGTCAATGAAATAAAAAACCAGCATGCCCAGTTGTTGCGCTGGGCGCAGACGGTGGATGGTAGCCCGGTTGGAGGATCGGGAAAAACCAAACTTTAGCCCAGTGAGGTAAGGGAATGAGCACTTCGTTACTGGTGGTGCTGCTTATCGGCGTGGTCGCGTGGTTGGGGGCGAGCCTTGGGCTTGCGTCCCTTTTCGGCGTGTTCTTGCCGTATGTAGCAGTCATCATCTTCATTGCGGGTGTGGTATGGCGCATGGTGTACTGGAGCAAATCTCCAGTGCCTTTCGCTATCCCCACCACAGGTGGACAGCAGGCTTCGCTTGAATGGATCAAGCAGGCCAGCCTTGACAACCCCAGCACAAAATGGGGCGTTGTCAAACGTATGTTCTTGGAAGTTTTCTTCTTCCGCTCTTTGTTTCGCAACACCTATGCGGAAGTGCGTGAAGACGGCCCAAGAATTGTCTATTTTTCCTCTAAGTGGTTGTGGTGTTTTGCATTACTGTTCCACTATTGTTTCTTGTTGGTGTTTATTCGCCACTTCCGTTTCTTTATTGACCCTGTGCCCGCCTGCATCACCTTTATTGAAGCAGTGGACGGTGTGCTGCAAATTGGCGCCCCGCGTTTATATTTAACAGGTGTGCTGTTGCTCACCGCCCTGTTGTTCCTGCTGGGTCGCCGCTTGTTTAATGAGCGCCTGCGCTACCTTTCGCTGATGAATGACTACTTCCCCCTGCTGCTTATCATTGCCTTGGTGCTTTCTGGCATGAGCCTGCGCTATTTCATCAAGACCGATATTGCCTCTGTTAAAGCGTTTACCATGGGCTTGGTTACCTTCCAGCCTGTGGGCGCAGAAGTAACCAAGAATATCGGCTCGTTGTTCTTTGTGCACTTAACATACCTTTCTGTGCTGCTTATGTATTTCCCCTTCTCCAAGCTTATGCATGCACCGGGTGTGTTTTTCAGCCCCACGCGTAACTTGCCCAACAATACGCGCGCTGTACATCACGAGAACCCCTGGAACGATCGCAATGCTCCGTTCACCACGTATGCGGAGTATGAAGATACCTTCCGCGACGTCATGGTTGAAGCCGGTCTGCCGGTGGAAAAGCAGCCCGATGCTGGCGACAAGGAGTAACCGATGGCCACATTACCTACACCGCAACAATTGATTGCGAGCCGTCCAGCCTTCCCCAAAGAAAACTGGATGGATATTAAGCCCGATTTTAAGCCCGGCAGCTTTTGCTACCCTGCGCAAAAGCAGACCATGGAGCTTTTGCACATGCCCAACCCTCATGAGTGGAACCCCGCTGATGAAGATTGGAACTTGCCAGAAAATTGGGAACAGATTCTTATTGATGCCTTTGAAGAGCGCTTGAAAAAGCACCGTTCCTTGAAATTATTCATGGATATTTGCGTGCGCTGCGGCGCTTGCGCCGATAAGTGCCATTTCTTCTTGGGCACCAATGACCCCAAAAATATGCCTGTGATGCGTGCCGAGCTGTTGCGTTCTTTGTACCGCAAAGACCACACCATGTTGGGCAAAATTCTGGGCAAAAAAGTGGGCGCCCGTGGCTGGGACAAAGACGTTGTTAAAGAACTCTTTTCCTATGCTTACCAGTGCACCGAATGCCGCCGTTGCTCGCTGTATTGCCCCTATGGCATTGACACAGCAGAAATCACCGCCATTGTGCGCGAGCTGTTGCATGAAGTGGGCTTGGGCATTCACTGGATTATGGATCCAGTGAAAAACTGTAACATCACAGGCAACCACTTGGGCATCAAGCCGCATTCCTTTGTGGAAATTGTGGAAATGCTGGCCGATGACTGCGAAGAAGTGTGCGGCATACGCCCCAAAACCCCGTTCAATGAAAAGGGTCATGAAATCCTGTTCATTACGCCTTCGGGTGACGTCTTTGCCGACCCCGGTGTGTACACCTTTATGGGCTACCTTATGCTCTTCCATGAGCTGGGCTTAGACTATACCCTGTCTACCTATGCTTCAGAAGGCGGCAACTTCGGTTCGTTCACCACCTTTAATATGGCGAAAAAACTGAATGCCAAAATGTATGCCGAAGCCGAGCGCCTAGGCTCGAAGTGGATTTTGGGCGGCGAATGCGGCCATATGTGGCGCGTAATTAACCAGTATATGGACACCTACAATGGCCCTGCGCCTGCCCATATGATGGATGTGCCCACCTCGCCCATTACCGGCACGCAGTTCACCAATGCAAAATCTACCAAGATGGTGCATATTACCGAGTTTACGGCAGACCTTATCAAGCACAACAAGCTCAAGCTTGACCCCAGCCGTAACGATCACCTTATCACCACCTTCCACGATTCGTGCAACCCTGCCCGCGGCATGGGCTTGCTTGATGAGCCCCGCGCCGTGCTGAAGGCTGTGTGTAACAACTTTGTGGAAATGCCCGAAAAGACCATTCGTGAACATACTTTCTGCTGTGGCGCTGGTTCGGGCTTGAACACAGAAGAAATTATGGAATTGCGCATGCGCTCTGGCATGCCGCGCGGCAATGCCCTGCGCTATGTGCAGCAAAAATATGGTGTCAATCACATGGCCTGTGTTTGCGCTATCGACCGTGCCACCCTGCCCCCCTTGGCCAATTATTGGGCACCAGGCGTCAGCGTCAGCGGCGTGCACGAGCTGGTGGCCAACGCCCTTGTTATGACGGGCGAAAAGAAGCGCACCATGGATCTGCGGCAGGAAGACCTGCCCAATGTGGATGGAGGGGATGAATAATGTATAACAAGACGTATGTCCTTGCAGGGATCATCATCTTTGTGGCGTTGTTCACCACGCCTTTTTGGACTGGCATTATGAGCGGCTCGTATCAGCGCCCTGCTGTGCAGCTGCCCGCCAATGAAAAAGAGTGCGTCGAGCCTGTGGAATACATGCGCGCCGAGCACATGCAGCTCTTGAATGACTGGCGCGATCAGGCCTTGCGCAACGAAGCCCGCGTGTATGTTTCTTCCACTGGCAAAAAGTGGGAAATCAGCCTTCAAAACACCTGTTTGAAGTGCCACAACAACACCACGGAATTCTGCGATAAGTGCCACATTTCCAATAGCGTGTATCCCTACTGCTGGACCTGCCACATCGAGCCTAAGGGGAAGAAGTAATGAACAACAGCAGAAGAACCTTCCTGAAGGTGGCGGGCGTTTCAGCTTTTGCACTGACCACGGGTGTGGCTGGTGCTGCTCAGGCTAAAATTATCGGCACCTATGAACAAGGGGATAAAGCCCTTAAAGCCAAGCGCTGGGCTATGGTGATTGATACGCGCAAGTTTACTTCCGCGGACGATTACAAGCCGCTCATTGACGCTTGCCATAAAGCACATAATGTGCCCGCCATTCCTGGCAATCAGGAAATCAAATGGATGTGGCTTGATCATTATGACCGCGTCTTTACCGACGATATGAATGCCAACCTGCCCGATAAATTCAAAAAGGGCATGTTCCCCTTGCTGTGCAACCATTGCACCAACCCGCCCTGCGTGCGTGTGTGCCCCACTGGCGCCACCTATAAAATGCATGACGGCATTATTGCTATGGATTATCACCGCTGCATTGGCTGCCGTTTTTGCATGGCTGGCTGCCCCTACGGCGCGCGTTCGTTCAACTTTGTTGACCCGCGCAAGTTTATTGCCGACCCTGTGCCGAACCCTGAATACCCCACCCGCATGATTGGGGTGGTGGAAAAGTGCACATTCTGCGCCGAGCGCCTTGCCAAGGGGCTGCGCCCCGCTTGTGTGGAGGCTGCCAATGGCGCTGTGATGTTCGGTGATTTGGATGACCCGAACTCCGATGTGCGCAAGGCGCTGGCTGAAAACTTCAGCATTCGCCGTAAGCCTTCGCTGGGCACGCAACCCGGCGTCTACTACCTCATTTAGGGAGAACACGCCATGGTAGAAAGATTGTTAACTGGCTCCAAGCGCTACTACATGTGGCTGGGCTTTTTGTGCCTGCTCATTCTTGCCTCGTTTTGTGTCTATTGGACACAGCTGACCGAAGGCTTGGGTGTGACGGGCATGAACCGCGACGTGTCGTGGGGCTTGTACATTTCGCAGTTTACGTACTTTGTTGGTGTGGCGGCCTCGGCTGTGATGCTGGTGCTGCCTGCCTATTTCCATCACTATAAAAAGTTCAAGCGCATGATTATTTTTGGTGAATTCATGGCCATTGCCGCTGTGGTAATGTGTGCCCTGTTCATCGTGGTTGACCTTGGTCAGCCCCAGCGCGCTATGAATGTTATGCTGCACCCCACGCCCAATTCGGTGATGTTTTATGACATGATCGTGTTGATTGGCTACCTGTGCTTGAACCTTGTCATTGGCTGGGTGACGCTGGAAGCTGAACGCTTGGATATGGACCCCCCAAAGTGGATTAAGTTCTTTATTTACTTGTCCGTTATTTGGGCTTTCTCTATTCATACCGTAACCGCCTTCCTGTATGCCGGCATTCCCGGCCGCCATTACTGGCTTACCGCCATTATGGCTGCCCGTTTCTTGTCTTCGGCATTCTGCTCTGGCCCTGCCATTTTGTTGCTTTTGATGTTTGTGCTCAAGCGCCTCACTGGCTTTAACCCCGGTGAAGAAGCGGTTAAAACGCTGACCAAGATTATCACCTATGCCATGTGCATTAACGTGTTCTTCTATTGCCTTGAGCTGTTCACCGCTTTTTACAGCAACATTCCCGGCCATATGGAACCCCTCATCTTCTTGTTCGCTGGTCATGGCGGGCATGTGGCTTGGGTTACTTATTGGATGTGGGCTGCTGTTATTTTGGCTTTTGCCTCGCTGGCTATGCTTATTCCGCCCAGCCTGCGCGATAATATGAAGCTGCTGCCTTACGCTCTGGGCATGCTGGTTTTGGCCAGCTGGATTGATAAGGGGCTTGGCCTGCTGGTGGGTGGTTTTACCCCCAACATGTTTGAAGCCGTTACCCCTTATGTGCCTACCTTCCGCGAAATCATGGTTGCCCTTGGCGTGTATGCCATTGGCGCTCTGGTGCTTTCTTTGCTGTGGAAGATTGCCTTGGATGTCAAGAAAGGCTCTGGTCATTTTGGTGAAGGCGAATAAGCCCCAGCCAAAAGCATAAGTAAAAAAGCCGCCGCTCTGTTTTGTGCAGGGCGGCGGCTTTGTGCTTTTTTGAGGGAAAGGGGCGCGGTCTTTTGCTGGGGAATATTATTTAATGCCGAATGCCCATCTTTTTTGAATAGGGTACATCACAATAGGTACAAGCAGCGAGGCTACAGGCATGCAAATATAATAATGCACGCCGAAATGGAGCAGAATGGCCACAAAAAGTGTGTTTAAGCCCAGCCCGCACAGATTGGTAATGAGGAATTTGGGCAAAGCCTGCGCTGTGCCCGCTGTAGACTGGGCAAAGGTGACATAGCGCTGCCCTGTATACGACACCACAAAGGCAATGCAAAAGGCCAAAGTATTGACTGCCAGCGTATCCTGCGGCCAAAGCCAGTCAAAAAAAGCCCCTGCCATCATATAAACCACGGTGGCAAGCCCGCCCACAAAGAAATATCGCACTAAGCGCGGTGCATTCATCAAGCGCTGATGCAGTATTATTGCTACTTCTCGAGATAAAGCCATATACGCCGCCTCCGTGGCGGGTGGCGCAGGGGGGCTGCGCCTGCTGTGTTAGAGTATTGTAATTTTGAAAGAGACTCTGCTCTAGGCTTGCCACGCTGTAAACCTATATTTGCGCTGTATGCAGAATGTGTTTCTGTGTTTTGGTATAGCGTGCAGACAAGGGCAACAGCGTTTTTTTTCATATAAAAAATGTATTTTTCTGCCTTTTTTGGGGCTTTTTCAGGTCATGGGCTTATGCTTTTTTTGCTGCCTGTTCAGGTATAATGGGCTGACTGTCTTGTTCAGCTTTGCCTGTGGGCAGCCCCAGCCATGCACGCCAGCAGGGGCGTGGGCGGGGGGTAGGGCGCGGCAGGGCAAGCAGCAGCATAAACAGCGCCGCCAGCAGAGGCCACACAATAATAGACACAAAAGAAGCATGCTTGATGCCCGACTGCCCCGGAATAAGGCACATCCACAGCAGGGGCACAAGGGCGGGCAAAACCAGCACCCATAAACCCTCGGGAATGCGCAGGCCGCGCTTGATAAAGCGGTAGCCCAGCAGGGCAAACAGGGGCAGCCACAGCCAATACAGGCTATTCCACAAATTGTTAAAGAGGGCGTGCAGAATCATCCACAAGCCTGTGGCTGTATAGCCCTGCACAGTGTTCCCCAGCAGCCCCGTTTCTGGCGGCAGCACAAGGCTGGCAAAGCCCCATTTGGCCAGCCACAGCCACAGCAGCCCTACAGACCAGCAGGCGCAGCACACCAAGGCACTAGCAAGAATATCCTGCGCTTTGCGGCCATCAGCCCATGCGGCAAGGCAAAAGCACAGCAAAGGCAAGCCAAGGCTGAGGCTGCCCATATTTAAAAAAGAAACAAAGGCATCGGCAAGCCCAAGGCCGCAAAAAAGCAGGGCTGGGGTGGCCTTGCGGCTGAGAAAAGCGGCAATGCCCCCCACCAGCACCACCCAAAATTGCGGGGCATGTGTGCCCAGCAAAAAAACATGTAGCGTGCCCGCAAAAAGAAAGGAAGCCCCAAGGGCGGCAGCATAGGCTTCGCCCACGCGCAGGCGCGCTGTGCCATAGAGCAGCAGCAAAAGGAACAAACCTGCTAAAGCGGTAAATAAGCGCACTTCCATAAGGGGAAAGAGCGTATACAGCGGCTTAAGGGCAAGCTGATAGCCATGAATATAGCGGGCATAGGGGCTGCCCTGCCCCTGCAAGCCCTGCCCAAGCGCGGCATTGAGCCCTTGGCATTCGCCAAAATGCCGCATGGCGGCAAGGCTGTCCAGCGAGGGCTGCATTTGCGTGGCCACGCCCATGCCTATGCACTCTGTATACATATCAATTTCACGAAAGCCCAGATATTCTGGATAGTTTTCTAAATATCCATTCTGGCTGGCCTGTGCGATATGCTCGCGCAGGGGCTGCTGCGGCAGCAGGCTGAGGCCAAAAAGCAGCAACAGCACCAAAGGCAGGGCGGCAAAAAGCTCTATGCCCAAAGCGCGGACAGGCAGGCTGCGCACTGTGTGCAGCAAAGAAGCAAGCAAAGGCATGGCCTACCTCCCCCTGTATTGGCGCGTGTCGCCTACGCGAACCGTAATTTTTTCTTTATCCATATATTCCATAAGCGCCACCAGATATTTGCGTGATAAGCCATGCAGCATTTCTTTAAGCCCAGCAAGGTCAAGGTCATCATGTTGCGTAAACCACAGGCGCACTTTTTCCAGCACAGCGTCCATTACTGGCGCGGCATAGTAGAGGCCATCTTTTACTTTTACAAGTTCTTTGTTGTCACACAGCAGCTTGAGCACAGGGGCGGCGTCTTTACTTGAGCATTGCAGGTTTTCTAGCACGTCTTTGAGGTTGGGCGGGCTTAGCTCTGCCTGAGCATGGGCTTTGTACAGGGCAGCTTTCAGGTCTTGCTGGCTGCCCGCTAGGGTGATTTTGTGGCTGGCAAGGCGCAGGCTGTCGCCTTCTGGCACCAGTTCCCCTGCCTTGATAGCACGCTCTATAACCATGTGCGCCAATTTGGGCGGGCAGGCCTTTGCCCAGCCTGCCAGAAGGGCGGGGCGCGCCATACCCTGTTTTAAGGGCTCTTTGCGGTGAAATTCTGCGGCCTGCTTCAGGCAGGCTTCTGTCAGGCGGGCAAAGGCTGAGCCTGCTATCCACTGGCGGGCTTCTTTATCAAAGCACAAGGCCTTGCCCTTGGCAGAAAGGTCTTGCAAAGCCTTTTCCAGTGGGCGGGCAGCCTGATTGCTTGCTATGGTAAGCAGGGCAAAGCTTGCCCCCTGTTCCCCGCGTAAGGTAAGCAAGGCAAGCACCAGCGGGGCAGCCCCCTGTGCTAACAGGGCTTCTTCTGTACTCAGTGCGGGCAGGCTTTGCGCCAAAGCAAGCTTGCTGGCATAGAGGGGGTCTTTTTTCAGCAGGGGCAGGGCAAGGGGGTAGGCTATGCTGCCGCCTGCCACAGTGCGCAGCGGGGAATAGGCGCGAATGACGCAATGGTCGCCACTTACGCCAGCCAAAGGCTCGGCAAGGCGTAATTCCACGAGGGCAGATTCGCCGGGTTTCAGGCTTTCTCTGTCCAGCAAATGCACGCGCGCGGCACATTCGCGCGAACCGTGGTGAAAGTGAATTTCTGTGCGGTGGCGCAGGGCGCGCGGGGCAGAGGCTAGGCAGGTAAGCTGCACCAGCCAGCGTGTGGAGGGGAACAGGGTGTCGGGGTGCGCCAGCACAAAGCCGCGTTCAATGTCGTCTACATCCAAGCCCTGCACATTCACGGCACAGCGTTGCCCGCGGCCTATGCGCTCGGCACTGCTGCCATGGCTTTGTAGGCTGCGCACTTTAGAGGGGCGGTTGGCGGGCATAAAAACTACATCATCTCCCACGCTGACACTGCCGCTGATAACCGTGCCCGTAATCACTGTACCATGCCCTTTCAGCGAAAAAACGCGGTCTACAGGCAGGCGCAGCACATGGCAATCGGGGCGGGTGCGCACTTTTTGGGCACATTCAGCTATGTGCGCGCGCAGTGCTTCCATGCCCATGCCCGTGGTGGCCGAAACAGGAATAATGGGGGCACTGTCCAAAAATGTGCCCTGCAAAAAGGTGGCTACCTCCTCTTTGACCATGTCAAGCCATTCTGGCTCAACCATATCGGCCTTGGTTAAGGCAACAAAACCCTGCGATATACCCAACAGCGAGCAAATTTCCACATGCTCGCGTGTTTGTGGCATAATGCCTTCATCGGCAGCAATGACAAGCATAACAAAATCAATACCCGCTGCCCCTGCCACCATATTTTTTACAAAGCGCTCGTGCCCGGGCACGTCCACAATGCCCAGCCTTTCACCATTAGGCAAATCACAAAAGGCAAAACCAAGCTCAATGGTAATGCCACGTTTTTTTTCTTCATCAAGGCGGTCGCAATCAATACCAGTCAAGGCGCGCACAAGTGTTGTTTTGCCGTGATCAATATGGCCAGCTGTGCCTAAGATAATGGGCATGGCGTGTTCCTGCTGCGTAGTATGGAACGGCATAAAGCCGCTCTGTGAATATAAAGGGATGTTCTTGCCAATATGCGCGCAGTATAGGCGAGACGGGCACAAGTCTCAAGAAGAGAAAAGCTGTGCAGTGGCTTTGGCCGCCTTTGTACCAACAAGATAGGAGAAAACAGCAGGCAAAGCGCAAGCCGCTGTCTGATGTTGCAAAAGCTGCCTTGAGGCTGTGCCCCAGCCAGCGCGCTGTCTATGCTGGAAAGCTCTTGGGCTATGTTTTTTCTGCCTCGTGTAGCAAGGTCTGCCATTGCGCTGTGCCCGCGTGGCTGTTCAGCCAGCCTTGGGGCAGGTGTATGCGGCGCGGCTGGCGCAGGGCAGTGCCAAGCTCATGTACTGTGCTGGCATAGGGCAGCTGGGGCAAGGCTGCCAGCGGGCATAAATTGAAACCCGTGGGGGGCAGATGCACCAGCAGGGGCAGGGCAGCAAGGGCGGCATCCACTACGGCCGAGGTGGAATTGCTGCACCACACAAGGGCAGAACCCCGTGCGGCGCGGGCGGCCTTTTGCGCTTGGGCAAAAAGCTGCGGCAGGGGGCTGGTGGTAAATTCAAGCCTGCTGTGCAGGGCGGGGGGGCAGGCAGCCAGCAGCAGGGGGCGGGCATCCAGCCAAGGGTGGCTTTTGCAGATAATGCGGCAATGCTGCACAAGCCCCAAGCGCATGGCCTGCCCAAGCACAAGGCAGTGGGCTTGGCTTTCTTGCATAAAAAAGCTGGTGAGCAGCAGCAGAACGCGGGCAGGGGGCAAAGCCTGCTGTGCAGGCATGGCGGCAGGCTGGCAGGGCGCGCCTTGTTTTGCAAAAAGCTGCCCCCATGCTGGGGCTTGGGGCTGTATCCTTTCTTGTGCTTGGGCGTGTATTGCTATTGGCTCGTATATTAGGGGCTGTGCCTGTACTTGACTTTGTGCTTCCGCGCAGGGCGGTGTTCGTTTTTGGCTCTGGGCAGGGCTGGCCTGCTGTTGAAAGCGCAGGGCTTCGGCACTGGCCAGCAAGGATGCTGGCAGGCCAGCGTGCAGCAATTGCTGTACAGCATGTGCGCCATTGGTGACAAGGCTGTCTGGGGCAAGGTCGCGCGTGGCGGGGTGGGTGAAAAAACGTGGGTCATCAAAATAGCGCCAGTCTGTAGGGCGCAGAGTGGAATGCTGCGCTCCCAGAATGCGCCTGCCCGCCGCGCGGGGGGTGCTACCTTCATGGTTGGTAAAGCCTGCCTGCCCATCCTCATTGTGTGTGTGGGCGCTTGGGGCTTGGGCTGCGCAGGGCTTTTGGGGATTTATTGTGCGCAGGGCATGAATGAGCATGCGCTCCCAAGGGCAATTTTCCAGCGGGAACAGTGCCACGGCAGGCTGCCCCAACCATGTGATATAGCGCGCGCAGGCCTCTGCTTGCAGGCAGCGCTCCAGCCCGCGCCAGCCCATGAAGGACTGTGCATAGTCAGCCCTTGCCAAAGCCCAAAAATTGAGGCGGGAATGGGGCAAAACACAGCGCTTTGCACAATGCTTTTTCAATTGTGCCGCCCTGAAGGCAAGGCCGATAAAGCGGCGGCAGGCGGCCAGCACAGCACTTGGGGGTAAAAATTCTTCCAAGTAATGAAAACCAGAGCCTGCCTGTGCTTGCATATTCCATTGCCGGCAGCGCTGCACGGCTTGTGCCAAGCTTTCGTGCGGGGCAGTGGCGCGAATAAAAAGGTGCTGCTGCGGGCGGCCTTGCTGGTCAAGGACGTCATGCAATGCCCCCCAGTAAGGGGAACGAAAATGCCCTTGCGCCGCGGCTGCGGCAGAATATGCAGGAAAGTAGCTCACCAAGAGCAGGGGGCTGCTGTCTGCTGCTGTCTGTTTTTGTGCTGGCGGGGGCATAAGGGGGAAATGCCGCCGCACCTGTACCAGCCAATGGCAAAAGCGCAGCAAGGCCTGCACAGGGGCGGGCAAGCAGGCATAAATTTGCAGCAGGCCTGCCCGCAGGCGGCCACAATTCCATAAACCCTCTCGACCACGGGCAGGGGCAGGCATTGGAGCAAAGGTGGGGGCATTGGCAAGGGCAGCCTCAGAGGTAGAGACGGGGGCAGGGGCAGGCACTTTGCCCGAAGGAGAGCCAGCATTGATAGCGGTGGTAGATATATTGGCTTTGACAGCATCGGGGGCAAAAGCGCAAGCCTTGGCAGAAGCAGAGGCAAAAGCAGTGTCAGCATTCGCCGCAGGGGCTTTGCCAGCAGCAAAAGCTCCTTCAGCACAGGCTTGCTCTGATGGCTGCGGCTTTTCTTGACTGCATGGCAGCAGGGTGCAGCGCCGCCCTGTATCGTGGCAAAAGTGCAGCACAAGCCTTTGTATAGGTGCAGGCAGCGTGCCCAGCAGCACATGTTGCACAGCCTGCGCTTCCATGTACTGTTCCAGCATGCGCAGGCAGCAGAGCGTATGCAGAAAGTTTGTCATGGCGGGGTGGCGTTCATAGAGAAGCGAAGTCCACCATGCCGAAAGAGGTTCAGGCTTGCCCTTGTGCCCCTTGCCTATAAGCCATTCTGCCACTGTTTTGCTTTGCCCGTGCAGGCAAATGGGGCTGATGCCATAGGCAAAAGCCCACGCGGCCACCTCAGCCCGCAGGCTGTCATTATGGCAGTCAACCAAGGCTGGCAAAGAAAGCCAGCCCTGCGGCACAGTACGGCAGCCCCATGCACAGCACAGCGCCCCTTGGGGCAGGGCAGGGGGCAGGGGCACAGGCAGCAGGCTGAGAAAGAGCGCGGGGGGCTGCACTTTATTTTTTGGCCTGTCGTTCAAAGGCTGCGGCTATGCTTTCGGTATAGGGCGGGCGCAGCACGCCTTCTTCGGTGATAATGCCGGCAATGAGGCGGGCGGGGGTAACGTCAAAGGCAAAGTTAAAGACGGGCACATTGTCTGGGGTAATTTGTGTGCCGCCTATGTGGCTTACCTCTTGGGCTGGGCGTTCTTCAATGGGAATGCCTGCCCCGCTCATAATGGTGAGGTCTATGGTGGAAAGGGGTGCGGCAATATAAAAAGGAATGTGGTGCTCGTGCGCCAGCAGGGCAACGCCATAGGTGCCTATTTTATTGGCGCTGTCACCATTGGCGGCAATGCGGTCTGCCCCCACCACCACGCATTGCACCATGCCGCGCTGCATAAGCAGGGCGCAGGCATTGTCGCAGGCAACGCTTACGGGTATGCCGTCTTGTGCTAATTCATAGGCTGTCAGGCGTGCCCCCTGCAAGAAGGGGCGGGTTTCATTGGCAATAACCTTAATTTTTTTACCCGCTTCCCACGCTGCACGAATAACGCCCAAGGCCGTGCCATAGCCAGCTGTCGCCAGCGCACCAGCATTACAATGCGTCATCACGGTGTCGCCGTCCTGAATGCAGGCTGCGCCATACTGCCCCATGGTTTGGCAGGCCTTAATATCATCGGCCTGCATGGCGGCAGCTTCATATTCCCACAGGGGCAGCAGCTCGGCGGGGGGAATGTCGCCACGCCCTGCCCACAGGCCGCGCAAATGTTCCACAGCCCAGCGCAAATTTACCGCTGTAGGGCGGGCATGGGCAAGGCGATCAAGCTTTTCATGCAGCAATACTGCCCACTGCGGCTGCTGCATAACCTCGTGCAGGGCAATAATACAGCCCCACGCGGCGGTTACGCCAATGGCAGGTGCACCGCGCACCACCATAACTTGCAGTGCTGTAATAATTTCTTCTGAAGTGCGGCAAACAAAAAATTCTTCCCTTGTGGGGAGCAGGCGCTGGTCAAGCAGGTGCAGGCTGTGATCTTTTGTTGTAAAATATATATGATTGTGCATAAAAAGCTCCTTATAGCGTTGAGGCTTGCCGCCAGCCTACAATACAGTGCTGTGCTATGCAAGAAAGCAAGATGTTCTCCATGTTTTTTACATTTAGCGCTCTTGGGAGACTTTACAGGATTGTTATTTTGCGATTATTATTCGTGCTCCCCGAGGTGCGCCGCCTGTGCTGTGCCGCTAAGCCTGCGGGACTTATGTTTTCGCCACTTTTGCCATTTATAGAAGGACGTCCGCCATGAGCGCTTTTCCCCGCATTGACCGCCTGCCCCCGTATGTGTTCGCGGTTGTGGGCGATCTCAAGATGAAGCTTCGCCGTCAGAACATCGACATTGTTGACTTCAGCATGGGCAACCCCGATTCTGCCACGCCCAAGCATATTGTGGATAAATTGGTAGAGGCAGCACAAAAGCCCGTCAACCATCGTTATTCCCTCTCGCGCGGTATTCCCAATTTGCGTAAGGCTGTGTGCGACCGCTATGCCCGCAATTACGGTGTTTATCTTGACCCAGAAACGGAATGTATTGCCACCATGGGCTCAAAAGAAGGCTTGGCGCATCTTTCGCTGGCCATACTTTCGCCTGGCGACGTAGTGCTTGCCCCCGACCCCACCTACCCTATTCATAAATATGCCGCTGTGCTGGCTGGGGCGGATGTGCGCTCTGTGCCTATTGGCCCTGGGCGAGATTTTTTTGAAGACCTCACAGCGGCTGTGCGCCATGCTTGGCCCAAGCCCAAGGTGCTGTTTATCTGCTACCCGCACAACCCCACAACCGAAGTGACCACCTTGGAATTTTTCCAAAAAGTGGTTGATTTTGCTAAAGAAAATAATATCTGGGTTATTCACGACCTTGCCTATGCCGATTTGGTTTTTGACGGCTACAAAGCCCCCAGCTTTTTAGAAGCCAAGGGCGCTAAAGACGTGGGTGTGGAATTTACTTCTTTGTCCAAGACCTATTCTATGCCCGGCTGGCGCATGGGCTTTTGCGCTGGCAACCGCGAGCTGGTGCGCGCCCTTACGCGCATTAAGAGCTACTTAGATTACGGCATTTTCCAGCCTATTCAAATTGCCTCTACCGTGGCATTGAACGGCCCGCAAGAATGCGTGAATGAGGTGGTGGAGCTGTACCGCCAGCGCCGTGACTGCTTAATTGACGGGCTGGGGCGCATTGGCTGGGACATTACCCCGCCCAAGGCCACCATGTTTGTGTGGGCACAAATTCCTGAAGAATTCCGCAAAATGGGTTCGGTGGAATTTTCTAAATTACTGCTGAATGAAGCCCATGTGGCGGTTTCGCCAGGCCTAGGCTTTGGCTCGTATGGCGACGACTATGTGCGTATTGCTCTGATTGAAAACGAACACCGCACAAAGCAGGCCATACGCGGCATACGCAGGGTGCTTTCGGGAACAACGGAGGCTCCTGATGATGAAGCCCCAAGCGAATAGACCCTTGCGCCTTGCCCTTGCTGGCTTTGGCACAGTGGGCGGCGGCCTTGTGCGTGTGCTTCAAGAAAATGGCGAGCTTATTCGCCAGCGCACTGGGCGCGATATTGAAGTGGCAAAAATTCTGGTGCGCGATGTGCACAAAGCGCGCGCTGTGGCTTTGCCTGCGGGGGCAGTGCTGACAAGCAACCCTGCTGACCTGACCGATGACCCCACTATTGATGTGCTGGTGGAGCTGATGGGGGGCATTGATGCCCCGCATGCCATCATTAGCCGAGCCTTAGACCAAGGCAAGCATGTGGTGACGGCCAATAAGGCGCTGCTGGCAGAAAATGGCATAAGCCTGTTTCAAAAAGCAGCAGAAAAAGGGCTTATTTTACAATACGAGGCTTCAGTAGCAGGCTGCATACCCATTATTGCCACCTTGAAAGAAAGCCTTGCTGGTAACAAGATAGAATCGTTGCTGGGCATTTTAAACGGCACCAGCAATTATATTCTTTCTGAAATGAGCTCCAATGGGCTGGATTTTGACACTGCCCTCAGGCAGGCGCAAGAGCTGGGCTTTGCCGAGGCAGACCCCACGCTGGATATTGATGGCCATGATGCAGCCCACAAGCTAGTGCTGCTTATCCGCCTTGCCTACGGGGTGGAATATCCCTATACCGCTATGCCCATTCACGGCATTCGCGGCATGAATAAGATGGATATTGAGTTTGCCCGCGAGTTTGGCTATCGCATAAAATTAATTGCGCAGGTCAACGAGCAGGCAGGCAGGCTTGAGGCAGGGGTCTTCCCCACCTTGGTGCACCATACCTTTTTGATGGCGCGTGTGGGTGGCTCATACAATGCTGTGCGCGTCAAGGGCAATGCCGTGGGTTCGCTCTTTATGCATGGGCGCGGCGCGGGGGATTTGCCCACCGCCTCAGCTGTGCTGGGAGATTTGCTGGCCGTGGCAAGACAGGTGCAGCCCAATAATACAGGCTTTGTGTCGCAGAGCTTTGAGCGGGCAGCTATTTTGCCGCCAGAAGAAGCGCGTTCCTGCTATTATGTGCGCGTTATGGTGCACGATAACCCCGGGGTGCTGCGCGATATTGCCTCTGCTATGGCAGAGGAAGGCATCAGCCTTGCGCAAATTATTCAAAAGCCCGAAACGGGCGGCGCTGTGCCCCTTGTTTTTATGACGCATGAGTGCCCGGCCAAGGCTATGAAAAATGCCCTTGCCCGTGCAGTGAAGGCTGGCTTGCTGCGTATGCCAGCCGTGGCCTACAGGGTGCTTGCCTAAACAAGCTCCGCTTTTTGCCTATAACAAGCACCGCACAGGCTTTTGCCCTCTGCGGTGCTTCCATTTTTTTGCATCCCCCTGTATAGTGCGCGTATGCCCCCCTGCATTGTGCATATAGATATGGATGCTTTCTATGCCTCGGTAGAGCAGCTTGACAACCCCAGCCTGCGCGGTGTGCCTGTTATTATTGGCCATGGGGCGCGGGGGGTTGTTTCCACCTGCTCGTATGAGGCGCGGCGCTTTGGTGTGCATTCTGCCATGCCCGTGGCGCAGGCGCACGCCCTGTGCCCGCAGGGGGTCTTTTTGGCAGGCAGGCGCGAGCGCTATGTGGAACTTTCTGCCGTGGTTATGAATACCCTGCGCGAATTTTCCCCCACGGTAGAGCCAGCTTCTATTGACGAGGCCTATCTTGATGCCAGCGGGCTTGAAAGGCTTTTTGGCCCAATAGCAGCCATGGCGCAGGCCATAAAAGACGCTGTGCGCCGCAATACAGGCGGCCTGACCTGCTCTGTGGGGGCAGCGCCTATCAAATTTTTGGCAAAAATAGCTTCGGATATGCGCAAGCCAGACGGTTTGTATATTGTGCAGCCGCATGAGGTGTCAGCCTTGCTACACAGCTTGCCTGTGGGGCGGCTGCCCGGGGTGGGCAAACATATGCAGGCAGATTTAGCCTTGCTGCGTGTGCAATGCGTGGCCGATGTGCTGGCGCGCCCGTCTTTATTTTGGGAACAGCGCTACGGCAAGGCAGGCCTGCTTTTGTATGAGAGGGCACAGGGCATAGACCCGCGCCCCGTGCTGCCCTCTGTTGCCCCAAAGTCTGAAAGTGCTGAATGCACCTTTGCCGAAGACACTAAGGACAGAGCCGTGCTGCGGCATTGGCTGTATGTGCATGCCGAGCGTGTGGGGGCTTCGCTGCGCAGGCATGGGCTGCGGGGGCGCGTTATTACGCTGAAAATAAAATTTGATAATTTTCAGCAAATCAGCCGTTCCCGCACGCTGCCCCAGCCCACTGCGGCCACGCAAAGTATTTTTGATATAGCCTGTGCCCTGCTGGCTGAGCTGCCCCTTGAGCGCAAGGTGCGCCTTATTGGTGTGGGGCTGAGCGGTTTTGAAGACCGCCCCGTGCAGCTTTCCTTATTGGGCTGCCCCAGCCCTAAGGGGCTTGTGCCGCCCGAGGTGGAAGAAAAACGCCAGCGCTTGGATGCCACGCTGGATACGCTGCGTGCCCGTTTTGGCGCATCTGCTGTGGTGCGCGGGCGGCTGTTTGAAAAACCTTGACTTTTCACTATCTCCTTGGGAAACTTAGGGACTACATAAAATTATCAGGAGCCTTCTGATGGAAACACCCTTCAAAGAGGCAATAGCCATTTGCAAAACCCTGTTGCGCAATGGCTATGACGCGCATATTATCAACGCCCCTCTGCAACAAAAAGCCTTGGCCGAGAGCCACGCGCTGGCTGTTGATATTGCTTGCGAACCAGAATTTGAAACCTTGCTCAAATTGTTCCCTTCAGTAAAGCCCTGCCTTGAAGAACGCGCCATGGCCGTGCTGGAACAAGAGGGCATTACTTTTCGTTTTTATGCCTTGGACGAGGCAGAATCTTCCCACCCTGAGCTGGCGCAAATTCGCATTACCCCCACAATTTTAGCCCAATTCCCCAAAGAAAAGCGCATTCATGTGGCCTTAACGGGTTTTGGCGTGGGCGATGAAGACACGAAGGACGACCCCTACAGAGGCTTTTCTAACCTTGCCACAGCTGGGGAAATTCGCCTTTTGGGCATTCCCGATGAAACGCTGCGCCACAACTATTTGCTGGCTGTGCGCGCCCTGCGCTTTGCTGCCAACTTTGATTTGCCCGTAGAGCCAAACACATGGCTGGCCATTGTGCGTAATGCTTCGCGCGTGCTGGATTATGTTTCCACAGCAGAAATTATGGATGAATGGCGCAAAGTGGCGGCAGAATCGTTGCACCGCTTTGTGCGCCTGCTGTTTGACTGCCAAATTTTGCACGGGCTTATACCCGAAGTGGCAGCCTTAAATTGCGTAAAGCAATTGCGCAATGACGTGGGGCCTGAAGAAACGGTGTTTGAGCACACCTTGCTGTGCATGCAGCATTACCCCGAGGGCAGCTTCCATTATGATTGGCTGGGCACTATGGCCATGCTTTTTCATAATGTGGGCAAGCTGTACACTGCAGAATATTTTGACGGCGGGTGGACTTTTTATCAAAACCATCGTGTGGGCGCAAAGGTAACGCGGCAAATTTTGCGCCGTCTGCACTTTTTGCCAGAAGATATTGATTTGTTATGCCATTTGGTGCGCTACCATATTCGCTTCCAATTTATGCTGACAGACAGGGGCATACGCCGCTTTAAAATGCTGGATGAATACCCCCGCCTTATTGAAATGACCCGCGCCAAAATGACAGCGCACGGGGCGGCCAGCACCTACATTAACCACAATTTGAAATATCTTGATCGTGCCGATACTCCAGAGCAAATGCTTGAGCCCCTGCTCAATGGCAAGCAAATTATGCTGGAAACGCACCTTGTGCCCGGGCCTATGGTGGGTATTATCCGCGATGCCCTGTTGCAGGCGCAAATTGCTGGCGATGTGACCGACAAAGAATCGGCCTTGACCTTTGTTAAAGAATACGCTGCCCGCAATATTTAGCGCGGGTTGAAGTATTTGCCATACCGCAGGGGAGGGCAGGCTTTTAAGCCTTTCCTCCCCTTGCTGTTGTTACCCTTGATAAGGATGCGTTGATGAAAGATATTTTGAACATGACCCTGCCCGAATTGACCCAGTGGATGGTGCAGGATTTGGGCGAACCCAAATTTAGGGCTGTGCAGGTGTGGCAATGGCTGTGGGGCAAGCTGGCGCGCGATTTTGAAAGCATGACCAATGTTTCAAAAAACACCCGCGCCCGCCTTGCGCAAGAGGCAGAGATTGTGTGGCCAGAGGTGCAGCGCGTACAGCAAAGCAAGGACGGCACTACCAAGCTGCTGCTGCGCCTGCGTGACGGCGCTTTGGTGGAAACGGTGCTTATTCCTTCTGAAAACCGCGATGGCGGCATTAGGCTTACACAATGCCTTTCCACGCAGGTGGGCTGTGCTATGGGCTGCACCTTTTGCAGCACGGGCACCATGGGCTTTGAGCGCAATATGAGCATGGGCGAAATTATGGGGCAGGTGCTGGTGGCGCGCGAATATTTGGACGACCGCCGCCTTGACCACCCCAAATTACGCAACCTTGTGTTTATGGGCATGGGTGAGCCTTTGCTGAATTTGCGTGAGATGCTGCGCGTGCTGGAAAGCCTGAATGATGACAATGGCATGAACTTTTCCCCACGGCGCATTACGGTTTCTACCTGCGGTATTGAAAAGGGCTTGAAAGAGCTTTCAGACAGTGGTTTGGCCTATTTAGCTGTTTCGCTGCATGCCCCCACGCAGGAGCTGCGCGCCCGCATTATGCCCAAGGCCGCGCGCTGGCCGCTGCCCGATTTGATGCGCGCTTTAGAATCGTACACACTCAAGGCGCGTGAACGCATTACCTTTGAATATTTGCTGCTGGGCGGGGTGAATGATGGCATAGAGCAGGCAAAAGAATTGGTGCGCCTTATTTCACGCGTGAAGGGCAAGCTTAATTTAATTGTCTATAATCCTTCGGCAACCGATATTTATAAAGCGCCGACGCAAGAACGTATTTTGGCCTTTGAACAATATTTATGGAACCATAATGTGACCGCCATTTTGCGCAAAAGCAAGGGGCAGGATATTGATGCCGCTTGCGGGCAGCTAAAAGCGGCCACGCTGCGGGCAGAAGAACAATAAAAATTCAGTCCACAATAGACAGTTTTTGTGAGCAAACAGCGCCAGCCATACTAGCCATGGCTGGCGCTTTCGGTCTTTTTCTTAGGGCGTATTAATACATTCTAAGGCGGGGCAGCACCTTTTTATAAGCCTTTTTGGGGTAAATAATAAGTATTTATGTATGATGCCCTGCTTTTGGTGCTTGGCTCCGCTTAACAATACCCCTGCGTACACACAGAGAAAAACCTGTTTTTTTACGCGTTCTCCCCCTTTGACGCCTTGATAAACTTGGTATAGTGTTAGACAGTTCTTATGCATAGTGTATATGCTGCATACCCATGTGCACGGGGCGGCCATGCCCCACCCTGCACATCTTTTTTTAGCATTTTTTCGCCATTGTGTGGTGGCGGTATAGGTACTTGTATGTCTCAACCTGCCAGTTCCCTTTTAACTGTTTTGGATCTTGTACCCTTTGGGCAATCCAACGGCCTTGACACCCAATTTTTCGCATTGCGCTTAGAGCGCCCTTCGTGGACGGCGTGGAAGCCTGGGCAGTTTATGATGGTGCGCCCCACATCTTTTGGGCTTGATTTGCCTTGGGGGCGGCCTTTTGGCATTTGTCATATGACAGCGCAGCATTTGATTTGCTTTTTTCAGGTGGTGGGGCGCGGCACACAGCGCATGGCTGCCCTGAAAAGTGGTGACAAGGTGCAGGTGTGGGGG
Source organism: Desulfovibrionaceae bacterium (assembly GCA_028689675.1). GTDB lineage: Bacteria > Desulfobacterota > Desulfovibrionia > Desulfovibrionales > Desulfovibrionaceae > JAQVCS01. The sequence continues at coordinate 58,334 of JAQVCS010000008.1, forward strand.
CCGCTGGGCAATGGCTTTGCCATGGAAGACAAGCCCACGTTGCTGCTGGCTGGGGGCATGGGCATTGTGCCTTTTATTGGCTATGTGCATGAGCACCACCAGCCGTGGAACTTGACCATGCTTTTTGGCCACCGTCAGCCGTTGAATTGCTACCCTGTGGACAGCATCAATGAACGCATCACGGTGGATAGCCTGCGGGAAAGCGCCGTGGGGGACTTGGATAATTTAATCTTCTCCCTGCGCGAGCGCATGGCCGATGTGGGTGAGCAAAACGGGCTGGTGCTGGCCTGTGGCCCCTTGCCCTTTTTAAAGACGGTGCAGCAATTTGCCCTTGAGCTTAAGGTGCGCACCCAGCTTTCCTTGGAAAATAAAATGGCCTGTGGGGTTGGCGCATGCCTTGGCTGTGTGTGCCAAAGCACAGAAAACTATCCTGTGGCAGCCAAACGCAACTGGCCAGTGCAGGTGTGCACGCATGGCCCTGTGTTTTGGGCAGACCAAATTTCTTTGGATTAGGGGGGGGCTATGGATTTATCAGTTACCTTGGCGGGCGAACGCCCCTTGCATTTGAAAAACCCTGTGATTACAGCTTCGGGCACCTTTGGCTATGGGGTGGAATTTGCCCCCTATGGCGATTTAACCAGCCTTGGCGCTATTGTTGTCAAAGGGCTTTCGCTCAAGCCACGGTCAGGCAACCCCACACCGCGCATTGCCGAAACAACTTCGGGCATGCTTAATGCTGTGGGCTTGCAAAATGATGGGGTAGAAAACTTTGTGCGGCACACCCTGCCGCGCCTGCCTTGGCAGGAGCTGCCCGTCATTGCCAATATTTATGCCACAGAGCCACAAGACTTTGCCGAACTGGGGGCAATATTGGCCGCAGAAGAAGGCATTGCCGCGCTGGAAGTGAATATTTCCTGCCCCAATGTGAAGCAGGGCGGTATTTTATTTGGGCAGGATCCGCGCCTTGCCGCTGCCGTTACAAAAGCCGTGCGCAAAGCAGCGCCCAACAAGCACCTTATGGTCAAGCTTTCGCCCAATGTAACCGATATTGCTGCCATTGCCCGCGCTGTTGCCGATGCTGGGGCAGACAGCCTTGCCTGCATCAACACGCTTTCGGGCATGGCTGTTGATGTGCGTTCACGCCGTCCGCGCCTTGCCAATGTGATTGGGGGGCTTTCTGGGCCAGCTATCAAGCCTGTGGCGCTGCGCTGCGTGTGGCAGGTGTGCAATGCTGTCTCTATTCCTGTGGTGGGCTTGGGCGGCATTGCTTCAGCAGAAGATGCCCTTGAATTTATTTTGGTGGGGGCAAGCGCTGTGCAAGTGGGCACGGCCAATTTCTTCCGCCCCGACTTTGCTTTTGACCTTGTGCGCGAGCTGCCTAAAGCCTGTGAAAAGCTGGGTGTGCATTCGCTGGAAGAGTTGCGCGGTTCTTTGCGCGTGTAGGCACAGCGTTTTTAGCCATAAAAGAACTCCCGCACAGCATAGGTCTGCGCGGGAGTTCTTTTATGGCTAGGAAATTGCTTTTATTTCCACAAATAGCTGTATTTTACGCTCAGGCCATCGGTGCGTTCCAAAATTTTGGCGGCAAGGGCATCCACGCCTTCATCATTCAGCGTGCCTACTTCTTTGGCCAGCAAAAAGGCAAGCTGCCCTTCGCCCTGCTTATACGTCCAGATAAGGGAATAGACCGAGCCAACAGCGGGACGGCTGGGAAATTCTGCCGCCGTGGTGAGCAGAATTTGTATTTTAGGCATATCTTTTTCTGTGAGTGTAAAAAGATTGCTGTTATTGTATTGTTCTTTCAGGCGCATAGCTAGGCGCGCGCCTGTGCTGTCATCACCATCATGCAGCACGCTCACAGGTGTTGTGCGGGCGTCTACCTTGGCGGGGCTGTCTTTGGGGCTGGAGGGGCTTTGGGGCGCGGCAAGGGCTGGTGCGGCACAGAGCAAAGCGGCGCAGCAAAGCGCGGCAAAAAAAGACCTGTACATGGCAAAACCTCGTGGCTGAAGTTGTTTGATTTGCACAGTATACAGAGCAAACCACTGCTTGGCAATGCGCGGCAGGCATAAAAATGCTTGCCAATAGCGCATGAATGATTTAAGGAAGAGCCTTCCTAATAAAGCACACTTTGGCAGCGGTCTGGGGTGCTCGCATGGCAGGCGCATACGCGCAGGGCATGGCGGGTGGAAGGATCAGGGTCAAGGTGGAAGAAGAAAACCCTTTGGAGGATTACACTATGGCTTATGTCAGCATGAAGCAAATGCTGGAAACAGGCGTGCATTTTGGTCATCAGACCCGTCGTTGGAACCCCAAAATGCGTCCTTACATCTTTGGCGCTCGCAATGGTATTCATATTATCGACTTGCAGCAGACGGTAAAGTTGTTCCGCACTGCCTATGACAAAGTGGTGGACACTGTTGCCAATGGCGGCAAGGTTCTTTTTGTGGGCACAAAGCGTCAGGCTCAGGAAGCTGTGGCCGCTGAAGCTTCGCGTGCTGGTCAGTATTATGTGACCAACCGCTGGATGGGTGGCACGCTGACCAACTTTGTGACCATGCAGAAAAGCATTGATCGCCTGAAAAAGCTGGAAAGCATGTTTGCCGACGGCACCATCAACCGCTACCAGAAAAAAGAAATTCTGGTTATGCAGCGCGAACTGGACAAGCTGCACCTTACCTTGGGCGGTATTAAAGATATGGATCGCCTGCCCCAGCTGGTGTTTATTATTGACCCCAACCGCGAAGACATTGCGGTAAAAGAATGCCGCAAGCTCGGCATTCCGATTGTGGCCGTGACCGACACCAACTGTGACCCCGACCTTATCGACTACATCATTCCCGGCAATGATGACGCTATCCGCGCTATCAAGCTGTTTGTTACCGCTTTCTCCGAAGCCTGCATTGACGGCGAAGCTATGAACAAAGAAGGCAAGGCCAACCCCGAGGAAGCCCTCAAGGCCGCTGCTGAAGCTGGCGCAGCCGCCGAATAGGTCTGCGTTTTGCGGGGCTAGCCTCGCGCATGATGATACTTTGGCAGCGTATGTGCTTTTCGCATACGCTGCCTTTTGCGACTACAAAACAATTTTTGCCGATTGGAGAATATTATGGCTGCTATTACCGCCTCTATGGTTAAAGAACTGCGCGAAATGACTGGCGCGGGCATGATGGATTGCAAAAAAGCCCTCGTTGAAGTGGAAGGCGATGTGGAAAAGGCTGTGGACTGGCTGCGCCAGAAGGGTATGTCCAAGGCTGCCAAAAAATCTGGTCGCGCTACCTCTGAAGGCTTGGTTTGCGTGGCTCGCAATGCTCAGGCCGTTGCTATGAGCGCTGTGCTGTGCGAAACCGACTTTGTTGCCCGCGGCGATCAGTTTGTTGCTCTGGCCAATAAAGTGGTGAACAGCGTGCTGGAACAAGCCCCTGCCGATGCCGAAGCCCTGCAAGGGCTGGTGGGCGAAGATTTGACCCAGCTGATTGCCTCTGTGGGCGAAAACATGACCTTGGGTCAATTTGTGCGCGTGCCCCTGAGCGAAGGTCTGCTGGTGGGTCAGTACATTCATGCCAATAACAAGATTGGCGTGCTGGTTAGCGTGGCCTGCGGCGATGCCGCCACCGCTGCCAAGCCCGAAGTGGCCGAGCTGGCCAAGAACGTGGCTATGCAGGTTGCCGCCACCAATCCCCTTGCCCTGAACGAAGCCTGCCTTGATCAGGCCGCTGTTGAGCGTGAGCGCGAAGTATACCGCCAGAAGGCCATTGAAGAAGGCAAGCCCGCCCAGATTGTGGAAAAAATTGCCGAAGGCGCTGTAAAGAAATTTTATAAAGAAGTGTGCCTGCTTGACCAGCCCTACATCCGCGATGACAAGCAGACCATTGCTGATGTGGTGCGCGCTGCTGGCAAGGCCTGCGGTGCAGAACTGACCGTGACTGGTTTTACCCGCATTCAGTTGGGCGCATAAGCTTTTTTAGCTTTTGCTGCATACAAAAGACCGCTGCAAGCCTGTGCTTGTGGCGGTCTTTTTTTGTGCTGTGTCAACAATAAATGCGTACAGATACGCTGCCCTAAGTGCGCGCATTGCGCTGTTGCAGGCGGTCGCGAATGAGAATGGCCAGCACATTAATGCCCAGCACCAGCAAAATAAGCACAAGGCTGGTGCCATATTGCAGGGGGCGGGTCTTTTCAATGTCCTGCCCAGCTGTGGCCAGCACATAAATGTGATAGGGCAGCGCCATTACGGCACTGAAAGGCGAATCGGGCAGGCGCGGGGTAAAGAACACCGCGGCTGTAAACATAATGGCGGCTGTTTCGCCAGCCGCACGTGCTACGCCCAAAATAGCACCAGTCAGCATGCCGGGCAGGGCGGCGGGCAGCACCACGCGGGCTATGGTTTGCGGTTTGGTTGCCCCCAGCGCCAGCGATGCCTCGCGATAGGTGCGGGGAACAGCGCGCAACGATTCTTCTGCTGTGCTGATAATAACGGGCAGGGTAAGCACGGCCAGCGTCAGTATGCCAGAAAGAATGCTCACGCCAAAGCCGCAAAAAATGACGAAAAAGGCCATGCCAAACAAGCCAAAAACTACAGAGGGCACGCCAGCAAGGTTATTTACCCCCAGCCGTATAAAGCGGGCAAAGGGTGAGCCGCCCGCATATTCATGCAAATAAACAGCCGAGGCTACCCCAAGGGGAAAGGCCACGCCCAAAGCCCCCAGTGAAAGCAATGCCGTGCCTGCTATGCAGGGCCAAATGCCCCCTTCTGTCATCATGGCACGCGGGGCTTGGCTTACAAATTCCCACGACAGAGCTGGTATGCCCTGCCATGCCAAAAAGGCACATGTACCCGCCAGAGCAAGAATATTGATTGTTGTGGCGCTGCGCAGCAATAAAAACATGCTGCCTTCTTTCCATGAACGGCGGCGGTTGCGTGCCACCGTGTCACCTTCTGTATACATAATTCCCCCATGCTGTGTGGCTAGTAAGTCGTGCTGAGTTCACTTTGAAAGCATCGTTCAAGGCTAAGCAAGGCTTGCCCAAGCCTCTTTTGCGGCAAAACTGTGCAGAGCAAGTACATATTTCTACTGTTTATTTGCCCTAGCAGACCTAACAAGCCGAGCTGGACGTTTGATGTTTTTCAGCAATGCGCTGGGCTATCACGTTAAAGGTCAAGGTCAGCAAGAAAAGCACAATGCCTGTGGCAAACAGGGCATGATAGTGCACATCGCGGAAGGGGGCTTCGGCCATTTCTGCCGCAATGGATGCGGGCATGGGGCGCACAGGGTCAAGCAGCGAAGTGGGGCTGATAGCCGCCCCGCCTGCCACCATAAGCACCACCATAGTTTCACCAATGGCGCGGCTCATGCCCAGCATAATAGCTGTGCCTATGCCTGAAAGCGCGGCTGGCACAACCACCTGCGCCAATGTTTCCCAACGGGTAGCCCCAAGGGCAAGCGAGGCTTCGCGCAAGGAATGGGGCACGGCACGCAGGGCATCTTCTGCCACCGAGCAAATGGTGGGCACGCTCATAAAGGCCAGCATCAGGGCGGCGTTCAAAATGTTTAGCCCCGAAGCTGCCACCAGCCAGTCTTGCATAAGCGGGGCAATAAGCACCATGCCCACAAAGCCAATAACCACAGAGGGCAAAGCCGCCAGCAATTCAATAAAGGGCTTGACCACGCGCCGCACCGCCGAGGGGGCTATTTCTGCCAAGTACAGCGCTGTCATAACGCCAAGGGGCACAGCAAGGGCAGAGGCCAGCACCGTGACCGCAAGCGAGGCCGTGATAAGGGGGAAAATACCAAACAGGGGCGGTTCATCGGTGGGGTACCACAATGAGCCCAGCAAAAAATCTGTTATGGAAATGGAATTAAAAATGGGCAGCCCTTCCATAAACAAAAACAGGACAATACCCCCCAGAGTGAGCAGCGAGGAGCATGCAACCAGCAGCAACAGCCAGCGGGTATATTTTTCAGAAGCGCGTTCTTGCAGCATAGTGCAACCTTTTAAAAGAGGGATAGAACAGCCGCCCCGCATTGCCCTTTGCGCTGGCAATGCGGGGCGTAAGGCTTATTTGCTAAGGGGGATGTAACCTACCTGTTCCACAAATTTTTGACCTTTTTGCTGGTCAAGGGTAAAATCAATCAAGGTTTTCACCATGCCTGTGGGCTGGCCATTGGTGAATAAATACAGGTCACGGGCAATGGGCCATGTGCCGTCTTTGGCAGCGGCGGCCGTGGCGGCTTTGCCTTCCACAGTCAGGGGCTTTAAGGCATCGTTTAAGTAACCAAAGCCAATATAGCCAATAGCTTTTTTGTTCTTACCCACGGCCTGCGTTACCGCGCCGTTTGAAGCCTGCAACAGGGCAGCGGGCATGACTTTTTCTTTATTCATAATCAGCTCTGCCCATGTTTCAAACGTGCCAGAAGAGGAATCGCGGGAAATAACCACAATGGCCTCATCCTTGCCGCCTACTTCTTTCCAATTTGTAATTTTGCCAGTAAAGATATCGCGCAATTGTTGTACGCTTAAATCTTTCACCGTATTGCTGGGGTGCACTACGGGCACAAGGGCATCCTTGGCAATGGTAAAACGCACGGGCACAATGCCTTTGGCTTTGCCTTGTTCCTTCTCTTTGGCTTTCATTTCGCGCGAGCTCATGGCAATGGTGCACAGGCCGTCATTCAAGGCCTTGATGCCATTGCCCGAGCCACCGCCTGAAAGGGAAATGTGCACGCCGGGGTTGGCGGCCATAAAGGCTTCGCTTACCTTTTGCATGACGGGCAGCACCGTGGTGGAGCCGTTGACAATAATGTCTTTTTCTGCCGCAGCAACAGGGGCGGCAAGGGTGATGGCAAGAGCACCAGCAAGCAGAAGACGGAAAGCATTCATACAGTACTCCTCGATAGAAATAAGGATACACATCATAAAGGGGGGCTGCTCACAGCAGCCTTGGGGCAAAAGCGCCGCACAGCTACGTTTTTTGCAGTGGGATGTTACAGCATTGTGGCGGCGGTACGAATATACTGTGTCATCTTGCTGCTGGCCTATGCCCGCATAATGGCGCTGGCTGGGCTTATGCGCCTGTGTTTGGTGACACCATATTGTAACATAGCCCGCATACTGCTGTAGCAAAGCCTTGTCACAGTGCAGCTCAGCAAGAAAAGGAAAAACTATGCCTACAGAACGTATTTTAATTGTTGAAGATGAAGATGACATTCGCGGCATTCTTGCCTTTAATCTGGAGCGCGAGGGCTATGTGGTTTTTCAGGCTGCCGATGGGGCGCAGGGCTTGGCTTTGGCCAAAGCGCACAAGCCGCACCTTGCCCTGCTGGACGTGATGCTGCCGGGCATGGATGGCTTTGCCCTGTGCCGCGAGCTTGAGCGCGACCCTGCCACTGCCAATACGGCCTTGGTCATGCTGACAGCCCGTGGTGAAGAGGTGGATCGCATTGTTGGCCTAGAGCTGGGGGCAGATGACTATGTGGTCAAGCCCTTCAGCATGCGTGAGCTTTTGCTGCGTATTAAAATTATTCTACGCCGCCGCCAGCATGCCGAAAGCCCGCAGCCCTTGCTTGAAAGGCATGCCATTTGCGTGGACAGCACGGCACATACGGTAAAGGTGCAGGGGCAGCCCGTGGCCTTTACTGCCACAGAATTTCGCCTGCTAGAAGATTTGCTGCGCCATGCTGGCGCTGTGCGCACGCGAGAGCAATTGCTTGATAATGTGTGGGGATATCAGTTTGAAGGCTATGGCCGTACTGTGGATACGCATGTGCGGCGTGTGCGTGCCAAATTGGGCGATGCCGCAGACATGCTTGAAACAGTGCGCGGCGTTGGCTACAGAATTAAGGAGTAATCATGCCTGCCTTTTCCTTTAGAGCACAAATTATGCTGTGCATGCTGTGCACCACAGTTATAGCCTTTTGTGCGCCAGTGTATTATGCCCGTGTGGTTTTGCATAAAGCCGTGTTGCAGGAGACGCAAAACGATATTCTGCGCAAAGCAGAAGGGCTTGCCCAAATGCTTGAGGGCAAGGATATGGATGTGCTGCGCCCCTATGCCCTCAGCGCTGCCGCCATGGGCATGCGCTTGAGCGTGATTGACGCACAGGGCACAGTGCTGCTTGATACACAGCAAAATGACGAAAAGACGAAACCCGATAACCATAGCGACAGGCCAGAGGTGCGCGAGGCTTTGCAGGCAGGGCAGGGCACAAGCCTACGCTACAGCCTTACCCTGCGCGATGAGCTGGTGTATGCTGCTGTGCGCTGTGCCGATGGGCGTGTGCTGCGCCTTGCTATGCCCTATGTGGGTGTGCAGGAGGTGCTGGACAAGCAGGTGCGCTCTATAAGCTTGGTGGCCTGTGCTGCTTTGGCTGTGGCTTTGCTGCTGGCCTTGCTGCTGAGTGCTGGCATTCGCCGCCAGCTGGCGCATATGGTGCGTGTAGTGGAAAATATTTCTTTGGGAAATTACGATTGCCGCTTGCGCCGCGTACCCGGTAAGGAATTTATGCCCTTGGCCGATGCTGTGAACCGTATGGCGCAAAATATTAATGACCAGATAAAAACCATGCAGGATCAGGCAGGGCAGCTTGCCAGCGTGCTGGATACTATGGATGACGGTGTGCTGGTGCTGGATGGCCGCGGGCGCGTGCGCCGTTATAACCGCGCATTTATGCAGCTTTTCCCTGCCGCGCGCGAATCGCAGGATGCGCCAGTGCTGGCTGTTGTGCCCGACCCGCATGTGCAGGAAGCTGTGGAAGCCTTGCTGCACAGCGCCAATGAGAGCGAGCAGGTGCGGGAACAGCATGTGCAAATGGAAGGGGTGGCGCGTTCGCTGAATGTGCACATCAGTGCCCCAGCCCAGCCCAGCGCCGCTTTGGGGGCTGTGGCGGTGTTTCGAGATGTCAGCGCTTTGCTGCGGCTTGAGCGGGTGCGGCAGGATTTTGTAGCCAATGCTTCTCATGAACTGCGCACGCCTTTAACAGCTATTCAAAGCTATGCTGAAACCTTGGCAGGTATGGGCGGCACAGCAGAGCAGCAGCAATTTTGTGCTGTGATTTTAAAAAACAGCACCTATTTGCGCCGCCTTATTGATGCCTTGCTGCAACTCACGCGGCTGGAGCAGGCTGGGACGGCCACCCTGCCCATGCAGCCAGTAGACCCGCGTGCCTGCCTTGACGATGCGCTTGCTTTTTGTTCTGCCGCCATACAGGCGCGGCATTTGCAGGTGGCAGAAGACATAGCGCCAGACCTGCGCGTTTTGGGCAGCGAGCAGCACATCACGCAAGTATTTTGTAATTTATTAAGCAATGCCTGCCGCTATGCCCCAGAGGGCAGCACCCTGCTTGCCCGTGCCCAGCTGCACAAGGACGGCATGGTAGCCTTGTGTATAGGCGATCAGGGCAAGGGCATACCGCAGGCAGAGCAGAAACGTGTGTTTGAGCGCTTTTACAGGGTGGAAAAACACCGTGGGCAGGGCAATACTGGCTTGGGGCTTGCCATTTGTAAACATATTGTGGAAGCGCACGGCGGGCACATTTGGGTGCAAAGCCCAGCCGAAGGCTACAGTACCTTGTTCAGCTTTACCCTGCCGCAAGCGGCAGCAGCAAAGGAATGCTAGTATGGAAACCAAGTTAACAGCGCGGGCTGTGTCTGTTTTTTATGGATCATCGCAGGCCTTATTTGATGTCAGTATGGATTTTCCTGCGTATGGGGTAACAGCCCTCATAGGCCCTTCGGGCTGTGGTAAAAGCACATTTTTGCGCTGTTTTAACCGCATGAATGATCTTATTCCTGCCTGTCGCGTTGCTGGGGATATTACGCTGGATGGGCAGAGCATTTTAGCCGAGGCCATGGATGCTGTAAGCCTGCGGCGGCGTGTGGGTATGGTGTTTCAAAAGCCCAACCCCTTCCCCAAAAGTATTTTTGACAATGTGGCCTATGGCCTGCGCGTGAACGGTATGCGCGATGAAGAAGAAATTGCCGCTGTGGTAGAAGTGGCGCTAAAGCGTGCCGCCATTTTTGAGGAAGTAAAAGACAGGCTGCACAGTTCAGCGCTGGGGCTTTCTGGCGGGCAGCAGCAGCGCTTGTGCATTGCGCGCGCTTTGGCCGTAGCGCCAGAAGTGCTGCTTATGGATGAGCCTGCTTCAGCGCTTGACCCCATTGCCACGCAAAAAATTGAAGAAACCATACATGAATTGAAAGACAGCCTGACTATTCTGATTGTTACGCACAATATGCAGCAGGCAGCGCGCGTTTCAGACCAGACAGCCTTTTTTTATATGGGCAAACTCATCGAGCACGGGGCGACCGATAAAATTTTTACCCGCCCCGACCAGAAGCAGACAGAAGATTACATTACAGGGCGCTTTGGTTAGCGTCAGCCCGTATTTTCCGCAATTGCCAAAGCAATTTCAAAGTAAAATTGCTTGAGGAAATACACAGGGCTGTGCTTTGTATGGCTAGACAAACAAATGCCTTTGGCTGCACAGGGCAGGCGGCAGGCGAGAAAGATCAAGAAGGAGCGTATATGGTAACGCAAGAAACAATTTTGCAGCAGCATATTGTGAGCCTGCGCACGCGGCTACTGCTGATGTGCGCAGCTGTGAGCGTGGCTGTGGAAGATATGATACATGCTTTTGAAACGCGGGATGTGGGGCGCGCTGCTGCGGTGATTGATGGCGATAATGATATTGACGCGCTGGAAAATGAAATTGACGATAAAGCCCTCAAGCTAATGGCCTGCACTCAGCCCGTAGCGGGAGATTTGCGCTTTGTGGTCAGTGCCCTGCGCATGGTGCTGGACTTGGAGCGCATTGGGGACGAGGCTTCTTCTATGGCCGAGGGCTGCATTTTGCTGCAAGATATGCCCCCCTATGTCATTATGGACGAAGTGCTGGTCTTTTTACATCAGTCGCGCAATGCCTATGAGCAGGCTGTGGCGGCCTTTCGTTCCAATGATATTGCTGCCGCCCTTGCCCTTGCCCGTACAGAAGATGACGCTACGCAAGGCGAAGTGCGCCTATTGCACCGCTGCATGCAGGCTGTGCTGGCTCATGAAGTGGACGAACAGGCCTTTATGCACATTGTGCTCATTATTCGTGCGGCAACGCGCATTTGGCGGCGCTCTGCCAATATTGCCGAGCATGTGTATTTTTCTTTACATGGGGATAGCCTGAAGCATTGCCCCAAATAAGCACAAAAGGGCACTTGCCATAGCATGTACGCTTGGCAGTGCTTTTTTTACCATAAAAAAGCACCTTTACCCTTGGGTATGGGGGCTTTTTGCTTTGGCCTATACTGTGCCCTGCGTTTGCACATAGACAAGCTCGTCAATAATGGCAAGCAATGCACCAATAATGCCGCCGCCCAGCATGGCGTGACCAAATAAGGCCTCACGCTGGTCTTTTAGCCCGCGTTTGCTCACGGCATCGGGCATGGAAGGGGCAAGCGTGGTGGCAAGGCGCTCTGCCAGCAAATAGCCCTCTGCACCATCGAGGAAAAGCGGGAATAATTGCTGAAACTCTTCCCTGTGCTGTGCCCAGCAGGCAAGGGTAGCTTCGCTGGGCTGCTGTTTGAGCACAGTGCACACGCCAGTGTACAGGCTGTTGAGGGCTGCCCCCGGTATGCCCGCCCGCCAGCCTGTCAGCCACGGGGTGCGGCGGAAAAATAAATTGTGCTCAATGCCTGTATGTAGCAGCCCGCGCAAGGTATGCCTTGCGGCAATAAGGGCGCTGTGCTCGGCAGTGCTTGCCCACAGCACAGGTTCGTTGTCTGGCTCCCATGCGGGCACAATGCTTGCCTGCGGGCTAAGGCCACCTTCTTTAGCCAGCAAATGTGCCAGCCAAGCATTGGCCTGTGGTGAGGCTGGGGTTTCAAGGTGGGAATAGCTGAGCGTGTAGCTGCCCTTGCCATAGCTGCCATGCACAATAATGGGCTGGTCGTGCAAAAATTCTGCCGAAAGGTCAACGCCATAGACCTTGCGCCACACGTCAAACAGGTGCTCTGGCACAGAGGCTAAGGGCAGGTCGGCTACCCAAAAATCAGCCGCAGGGCGGCTGTAGCGCGCCAGCACGGCCACCTCGCTGCCTGTCTGCGGGGCAAAACGCCCCGGCCACCATACGGGCAGGGCAGGGCTTTGCTGCTGAAACGAGGCTGGCATAAGGGGCAGCTGCGCGGCCTCTGTGGTCAGCTTGGTGCAGGCATGCCCTGAAATAAGGTGCTGCAAGCGGTCGCCATAGGTGGCACGCCCCCAAGGGCACAGGCCAAGCCCCTCTTCTTCATTGGCAGCGCGTAAGCCAAGCCCCGCACCGCCGCAAAAGCCCAAATAATGCCCCCCCTGTGCCACATACTGGCGTATAGCCTTGCGCCCCTGCTGCCCTAAAGCCTGACATTTAAGCCTTGCCGAGCCCCCGGGCACGAGCAGCATATGTGGTGGCTTGCCAGAAAGCAGTCCTTGCGCTATTTCTTGTGCTTTAACAAGCCTGCACGGCAGGGCAAAGGCCTGTGCTGCGCGCAAAGCCATAAGCCCCCAAATAGTGGAGGCGTCCCAGAGTATGTAGAGTCCCGTACACATGAGTATCCCTTGCGTTATTGTGTGAACGTATATTATTGCCACCTTTTCCGGAGAATGCAACTATGGCGGAGAATACCCTCCCCAAAGGCTATGAACCCCAGAACGTAGAAGCGAAATGGCGCACCTACTGGGAAGAAAACAAAACCTTTATGGCCAACCCCGATGCCAAGGGTGATGCCTTTTCTATCGTTATCCCCCCACCCAATGTGACAGGGGTGCTGCACATGGGGCATGCCCTCAACCAAACCCTGATGGATGTGCTGTGCCGTCATGCCCGCCAAAAGGGCAAGAATGTGGTGTGGATACCGGGCACAGACCATGCGGGCATAGCCACGCAAAATGTGGTGGAGCGTATGCTTGCCAAAGAAGGCAAAAGCCGCCACGACTTAGGGCGTGAACAATTTATTGAAAAAGTTTGGGAATGGCGCGAGGACTATGGTCACCGCATTCTCAACCAAATTCGCGCCATGGGTGCTTCGGTGGACTGGTCGCGCCTGCGTTTTACCATGGACGAGGGGCTTTCTAAGGCTGTGCGCAAGGTCTTTGTGCAATTGCACAAAGAAGGGCTTATTTATAAGGGCAGCTACATTATCAACTGGTGCTCGCGCTGCCACACCGCCCTTGCCGATGATGAAGTGGAGCACGAAAACAGCAAAAGCCATTTGTGGCACATTCGCTATCATTTGGCCGATGGCTCTGGCTCGCTGGTGGTGGCCACCACACGCCCAGAAACCATACCGGGTGATACAGCCGTGTGCGTGCACCCCGAAGATGAGCGTTATGCCGCCTTTATTGGCAAAACAGTGCGCGTGCCTGTGCTGAACCGCGAAGTACCCATTATTGCCGACCGCTATGTGGACAGGGAATTTGGCACAGGGGCATTAAAAGTAACGCCTTGCCACGACCATAATGACTGGATGCTGGGTAAAAATCATAATCTTGAGTTTATTCAGGTAATTGATGAAGACGGCATGATGAAGCCCGAAGCGGGGCAGTATGCTGGACTGAGCAAGGCGCAATGCCGCGAACAGATTGTAGCAGATATTGAAGCCTTGGGTGATTTGGTGCTGGTGGAAGATATTGACCATTCTGTGGGGCATTGTTACCGCTGCCACACTGTGGTTGAGCCGCACGTTTCGCCACAGTGGTTTGTGGCTGCCACCAAAATGGCGCCAGCAGCCCGTGCCGCTGTGCCCGAATTAACCCATATTTATCCAGAATCGTGGCTGAAGACCTATTATCACTGGCTGGATAACATCCGTGATTGGTGCATCAGCCGTCAAATTTGGTGGGGGCATCGCATTCCTGCGTGGACATGCGCCCAGTGCGGCGAGCTTATTGTGGCTGAAGAAGACCCCACCACCTGCCCCAAGTGCGGCTGCACGCAGCTAGAGCAGGAATCAGACGTGCTCGACACATGGTTTTCTTCCGCGCTGTGGCCTTTTTCCACTATGGGCTGGCCTGAGCAAACCAAAGACCTTGCCCGCTATTACCCCACCTCGGTCTTGGTGACGGGCTTTGATATTCTCTTTTTCTGGGTAGCGCGCATGATGATGATGGGCACGCATTTTATGGGGCAAGTACCCTTTAAGGATGTGTATTTGCACGCCTTGGTGCGCGATGCCTCGGGGCGCAAAATGTCAAAATCAACGGGCAATGTCATTGACCCGCTGCTGATGATAGAAAAATATGGCTGCGATGCCCTGCGCTTTACCCTGACCTCGTTTGCTGCCATGGGGCGCGATATTCGCCTTGCTGAAGAGCGCGTTGAAGGCTACCGCCACTTTGTGAATAAGTTGTGGAATGCCGCCCGCTTTGCCATGATGAATTTGCCCGAAACCGTGCCCGCCCCTGTGGCATTGGGCAGCATTGAAGGCCTGCATCATCAATGGATTTTGCACCGCTTGGAAAGGGCAAAGAAGGAAATGGACAGTGCCCTTGAAGAATACCGCTTTAACGATGCGGCGCAATTGGGCTATAAATTCTTGTGGAATGAATTTTGCGATTGGTATTTAGAGCTTATCAAGCCCGATATGCAGGACGAAAGCCGCAAGCCCGCTGCCCAATATGCCTTGTGGACAGTGCTGCGCGAAACTTTGTTGCTGCTGCACCCCATCATGCCCTTTGTAACGGCTGAAATTTGGCAGGCTTTGCCCGGCGGGGCAGAGGAAGACATTGCTAAAGCCTTGTACCCAGCCGCCCGCCCCGAGTGCGAAAAGCCCCTTGAAGCGGCGCGTATGGAATTTATTCAAGAGGCTATTGTGGCTGTGCGTACCATTCGCGCCGAGCTGAATATTGCCCCTTCGCTCAAGCTGACCCTGTTGGTGCACCCTGTGGACGACGAGCAGGCCGCTGTTTTAGAAAGCAGCCGAGAGCTGATTATGCCCCTTGCCCGTTTGGAAGCCTTGACCGTGGGGGCAGATGTGCACGCGCCCAAGGCCTCGGCCTCGCATGTGGTGCAAGGGGCGCAGGTTATTGTGCCCCTGCTGGGCGCTGTGGATTTTGAAGCCGAAATGGCGCGCCTTGATAAAGAGCTTGCCAAGCTGGCTAAGGATGTTGAAGGCTTACAAAAGCGTCTTGCCAATGAAAGCTTTATTGCGCGTGCCCCCAAAGAAGTGGTGGACAAAGAGCGCGAGCGCTGCACCGCCCTTGTAGATGCCAAAAATAAGCTCGAGGCCTTGAAAGCCCGCTTTGCTGAGGCCATGGGCGCATAAAAAGAATAAAAAATAAGGCAGGGCAAATATGTTTTGCTCTGCCTCAAGACAAAACGCGGCGTACTTGTGTGCGCCGCGTTTTGTCTGTTTTGGTGTTTCCTGTCACGCCCTCCACTCACCATATAATGCTCAAGGTAAACGCTACGATAAGCGGCACTTAAAATCCTCATAGCCAAATTGACGCACCAGCGTCATGTTTTTTGTGTGCGGGTTATAGCTATAAATGGAGGGCAGGCGCAGGCCGTTAAAGGTGGTGGTTTTGACCATGCTGTAAATAGCCATGTCGGTAAAAATAAGCCTGTCGCCCACGGTAAGGGGTGCATCAAAGCTGTATTCACCTATCACATCGCCAGCAAGGCAAGATTTGCCGCCCAAGCGGTAGCTGTAGGGCTTTTCGCCCTTTTCCCCCGAGCCTATAATCATGGGGCGGTAGGGCATTTCCAGCACATCGGGCATGTGGGTGGCGGCAGAGCTGTCCAGAATGGCAAGGGGCATGTCTGCCATGGTGATGTCTAGCACGGTGCTGACCAGCCAGCCAGCATTCAGCGCCACAGCCTCGCCGGGCTCAAGGTAGACCTGTACGCCATAGCGCTGCTGAATGCGCTCTATGCAGGCGCACAGCAGGTCAATATCATAGCCCTGCTTGGTAATGTGATGCCCGCCGCCAAAATTGACCCAGCGCATTTGCGCTAAGTATTCACCAAATTTTGCTTCCACCACGTCCAGCGTGCGTGCTAGGGCATCGGCATCTTGCTCGCACAGAGTGTGAAAATGCAGGCCAGAAATGCCCTCAAGCGCATCGGCCTGAAAATGCTGCAAACGTATGCCCAAGCGCGAGCCAGCCGAGCAGGGGTTATATATATCCACAGCCCCTTCAGAATGTTCGGGGTTGATGCGTAAGCCGCAGGTGACCTCATGCCCGCAGCCTTGCACCAAGGGGCGAAAGCGCTGCCATTGGGCAAAGGAATTAAAAACAATATGGTCGGCATAGCGCAGGGTTTCTGTCAGCTCTTCTTCAGACCATGCAGCAGCAAAGGCGTGCACTTCGCCTTTAAATTCTTCACGCCCAAGCCTTGCCTCATCGGGGGAAGAGGCGCATACGCCATATAAAGGCCCCTGCATGGCGCGTGAAAGCAGGGGAAAGGTATGCCACATGGCAAAGCCCTTGAGCGCCAGCATAATTTTTGCACCAGTGCGGCGCTGCACTGTGTCTAAAATGGCAGCATTGCTTTGCAGCAGGCCTTCATCTACCACAAAACTGGGGGAAGAAACACTGTTGGGCTGAGAGAGCAGGGCGGGGATTGTGAGCATGGGCATTCCTGTACTAGTGAAAGGGGAAAACAGATGAAGAGGGGTTGCCCCTTGGCATTTTCCCCTCTTGTGTTCTTGTGTGAGCTTTGTGCAGCTTATTTCAGCGTAACGCATTGCCACGGCAGGCCGTATGCGTTCAAATCGTCCATAAAGGGGTCGGGGTCAAGCTGTTCCATATTCCACACGCCGGGCTGCATCCACTTGCCTTCCATCATCATTTTTGCGCCAATCATGGCGGGCACGCCTGTGGTGTAGGAAATGGCCTGCGAGCCTACTTCTTTATAGCATTCTTCATGATCGCAGACATTATAGATGTAGACTTTCTTTTCCTTGCCGTCTTTAACACCCTGCATCACGTTGCCAATGCAGGTTTTGCCCTTGGTTAAAGGCCCAAGCGAGGCAGGATCGGGCAGCAGGGCTTTTAAGAATTGGATGGGCACAATTTCCTGCCCATTAAAGGTCACAGGGTCTATGCGCGTCATGCCCACATTGCCCAGCACCTTGAGGTGGTCAAGGTAATTTTGCGAAAAAGTCATCCAGAAGCGGGCGCGGCGTATGCCTTTCAAATTGCGCACCAGCGATTCCAGCTCTTCATGATACATCAAAAAGCATTTTTTGCTGCCTATACCCTGCGGGAAGGAATAGTCCATAGACCAAGAGAGGGGGTCGGTTTCCACCCATTCGCCGCGTTCCCAAAAGCGCCCACGGGCAGTGACTTCACGAATATTGATTTCGGGGTTAAAATTGGTGGCAAAGGGCTGGCCATGGTCGCCAGCGTTGCAGTCAATAATATCAAGCACTTCAACAGTATCAAGCTCGTGCTTCATTACCCATGCGGCATAGACATTGGTGACGCCAGGGTCAAAGCCAGAGCCAAGTAAAGCCATAAGCCCAGCCTGTTTGAAGCGCTCTTGATACGCCCATTGCCATTTATATTCAAACTTTGCCGTATCAAGGGGCTCATAATTGGCGGTATCCATATAGTGCACGCCGCATTCAAGGCAGGCTTCCATAATGTGCAAGTCTTGATAGGGCAGGGCAATATTTAAAACCATTTGTGGCTGTACAGTGCGGATAAGGTTGCACAGCTCGGGCACATTGTCGGCATCAACCTGTGCTGTGGCAATGTCGCGCCCCGTGCGCTGTTTCACGCTGGCGGCAATGGCATCACAGCGGGAAAGAGTGCGGCTTGCCAGCGTGATGTGCGAAAAAACAGAGCTGAGCTGTGCACATTTGTGTGCCACCACACTGCCCACGCCGCCAGCACCAATAATCAGGATATTTGCCATAGCTTTTCACCATTTTTTCTGTTTATGCCTCGCCACGCGCGAGACCCTTGCGAACCAGAGCCCTAAACCCAAACGTGCCCCAGTATAAGCAGACTTGCACTGCGGGGCAAATGAAAATTGTATGTCTGAAACAAGTATTTTTGTTACTTGCTTGACAAGATGGTACGGTCTTGGTAACACTTTTTTTTATATCGTAGCACATAATGCTATGTTTTAAAAATTTGTAACACGAAGGGGTGAGGAATGAAGGCAAGAACCGTTCTTTGTAGCTTGGCTTTGGCAGCCGTATTTTTGGCAGCTCCTGCTGTGCAGGCACATGAATTTATTCTGAAACCAGAAAAAGCCACCGTGGCACAGGGGCAGCAGTTTGGCGTGCAGGCGCAGGCCGCCCATGTTTTTATGGTCAGTGAAGAAGCAGAAAACCCTGCCGATTGTTCCCTCTTCCTTTTGCAGCAGGGCAAAAAGCACCCTATTGCCCTGAGTGAAGATGCCGCCAACAAGACCCTTGCGGGCACAACAAGCCTGCCTGCCGCTGGTGCCGCGTGGCTTGTGGGGCACAGAGCCCCGCAGGTATGGTCTGAAACCACAGAAGGCGTGCTGGCTGGTGACCGTGCTGCCCTTGAAAAGCAAGGCAAGAAAGTTCTTTCTGTAACAAAATATGAAAAATTTGCCAAAACGCTGCTGAATGCCAGCAGCAAGGATGAAAGCTTTAAGGCTGTACAGGGGCAGAATTTGGAAATTGTCCTGCTTGATAACCCCGCGGCCATTCAGGCGGGCGGCACAATGCGCTGCCAAGTGCTGCTGCACGGCAAGCCTGTGGCAGGGGCTTTGGTGCAGGCAAGCTATGATGGCGCAAGCCCGAAAGAAGATACCTATCTTGCCAGTGTGGAAAGTGATGCCAAGGGCGTGGCATCCTTGCCCCTCAACCATGCTGGTTTATGGATGGTGCGTACCGCACAAACAGTAAAAGCGGCAGACAAAGGCATTGATCAGCATCAAATGCGTGCTGTAACGGTATTTGCCATTCAGTAATGCTGTAAGCTGTCGTTATGCTGCTGTAGCGTTTATTGTACGCTCACGGCAAAGAACGATACCGCCACAGTGAGCCCCAGAAGGCTGTGGCGCTTTCAGCAAAAGGCCGAGGGGGTAGCGGCGTTTGCCCCGACGTTGCCCCCTTGGCCTTTAGAGCGAGCGTACTTTGACGTTGTCTTAACGGTAAGCAAAGTTTGCCTAGGGGTTTTTATAGCAAAGATTTACCCACTGTGATTTTTGGGCGTGGCTGGTGTTGCACGCTTTGCCCTGCTGTACCTTGAGTTTTTTGTGATGCTTTGCTGGGGAAGTTATTAAGAACATAAAAATTTTTTGCTGCCCGCCCCAAGCCTTTCTGCCCTTGTGCACGGCATAGTTCGCGTTGTGGGGCTGCAAGGGGCGCAGACCTTGCCTTTGGGAGTGTGCTATGTTTGTACGAAAAATATTTTTATCTTGTCTGCTGTGCTGTATTTGGGCTGTTTCGGCGCAAGCCCATGCCCTGTTGGCCGAGCAGGTGCAGCAAAGCCATGCTATTACGGTACGCTTTGCCTATTCTGGCGGCGACAAGGCTGCCTATACGGCTGTGGAAGTCTATTCCCCAACAGATGCGGCTGTGGAATATCAGAATGGGCGTGCAGATAAAAATGGCACCTTCAGCTTTGTTCCCAATGCTTCAGGCGAATGGCTTGTGGTGATGAGCGACGGCATGGGGCACAAGGTGCGCTTTCCTGTGCTGGTAGCGCTTGAGGAAGGCAAGGCAGGGCAACAAGCTGCCCCCGTGGCAGAGGCCAGTATTTTTTCTGGCTCTGTGCTCTTGCGTGTGCTGCTGGGCATGAGCTTGTTTGCAGCGCTTTTTTGCTGTGCGGGCTGGCGCCGTGCTGTGCGGCGAAATAAGGCTGCATAGGCAATAATAGGCAGGGGCGGCGAAGCCAAATACACTTGTGCCAGTGCCAAGGCTGAGCCTTATGCCGCTCCTGCTTTTTTTAGTGTAGATTCACTTGCAACATTACAATGCCCTAGGCTGTGTGAACACGAGGTTCTTTTTTTCGCTGGGGCGCTAGACTTCAGCTGTTATTTCGGTCGAGTAGCATAAGAATACCCTGCCTGCATACAAGCCCCATCTTCCTTTTGCCGCAAATAAAATTTTTGTAGGCTTACCGCGCCCCGAGCGGGTCTTCATCCAGCAGGCGCACTTGCGCATAGCGCCCTGTGGCACGGGCGGCTTGTGCCAATGCCTGCCCTGTGGCGCGGCATTGCGGGCAGGCATAACGCGGGATAAGCAGGCACAGATTGGGCGCGCCATTGCACACGCTTTCTATACGCCCTAGGCCAGAGCACTGCGGGCAGAGCAGCCAGCTTTCTTTTTGCTCCTCTTGCAGCATGTCTGTGTCGTAAAAAATATGCTTGCGGCGCACCCACCAGCCCTGTTCTTCCTTGCCCTCGTGCGGATGCGTGGGCGGCTTGTGGTAACACTCAAGCACGGCATCGCACAGCGTGGCTATATAGTCCATAATTTCGGGCTTTTCACAGGCTATGCTGGGCGTCCAGTCGGGTTCAACAATATCGGTGGCGGGCAAGCCTGCCAGCGCAAGGCAAATGGCAAGGTTCACATAGGGCAATGCCCCGCGTATGGAATAGCCGCCCTCAAGCACGCAAATATCGGGGTTAATGGCCTTGTTCAGCGCGGCATAGCCCTGAGCAGAAAGGCGCATATTGGCCAGAGGGTCAGTAAAGTGATTATCCTGCCCAGCGGAATTGATGATGAGGTCAGGCTTAAAATCTGCCAGCAGGGGCAGCACGGCATGCTCCACGGCATATAAATAGCCAGCATCGCCCGTGTTGGGCGGCAGGGCTATGTTTATAGTGCGCCCCAAAGCCCCAGGCCCCCCGCATTCGCGGATAAAGCCCGTGCCTGGGTACAGGGTGCGGCCATCCTGATGCAAAGAAATAAAGAGCGTGTGTGGGTCATTCCAAAAAATATCCTGCGAGCCGTCCCCGTGGTGGCAATCGGTATCCACAATGGCAATTTTACGCGGAGAGCCGTCTGGCTTGGGGTACTTGTCTCGAATAGAGGCCAGCATAATGGCCTCTATATTCACATTGCAAAAACCGCGGTTGCCGTGGCTGACCCGCATAGCATGATGCCCCGGCGGGCGCACAAGGGCAAAGGCTTTGTCTGTCAGGCCATCCATAACCAATTGCGCTGCCCGAATAGCCCCGCCTGCCGAGGCTAAGTGCGAGGGCGAGCACACGCGCTGTACAGTGGGCAGGCAAAAATGCACCCTTTCTATTTGCTCATAGGTGGCAAGCTTGGGGCGGTATTCTGTAATGCCCTCAATGTCAAACAGCCCTTCCTCATGCAATTGATCGCGCGTGTAGAGCAGGCGCTCTTCTCGCTCGGGATGCGTGGGGCTGATCGCCCAGTCAAAAGCAGGAAAAAAAACAACACCCAATGAATTGCGTGCATGTAACATGGCAAAACCCATAGGCTGCGGGGGCACAGGCTGCACCCCCGCAGCTGTGTTTTATTTATGGCACTGGCAAGCAGCGTCTTCGCATTCGTCCTCTTCGTCAGCTTCGTCAAAAATATCAACAGCATAACGAGTTTGGGCAACAATTTCTGCAAAATGGTTCAGGCCTTCGGCATAGGCAAGGTTGCTTTCTGCCACGGCAACATAGAGCACGCTGTCGGCATCTTCCAAAACAAAAATGCCGCCAGCACCTTCATCTTTACGCATGGCAAGGCAAACCAGCAGGTTTTCATCGCCCATGGAGGCGTGAACATAATAGCCCGGCAGGGCGTCTTCTTGCAGCACGGCTTCTAAAGCGGGGTCGGTGCGGGGGGCAAATTGTATTCCTGTAGCGCCAAAAGTCAGGGTGTACAGTTCAGACATACTATTCCTCATGGTGTTTATAGGTGTTATAGCCTGCCATAGTCGTGTAATTTCTTTTCTATGGCAGAAATACATTGCAAGAGCACATCATCGGGGTTTTGTGTGGCATCAATAATAACAATGCGCTCAGGCTCTTCTGCCGCAAGCTGCAAATAGCCTTCACGCACGCGGGTATGAAAGCGTATGCTTTCTGCCTCAAAACGCCCCTCTGAAATAACCGTGCCTTCTTCTTCGTTGCGGCGGGCAGCGCGGGCAAGCCCTACCTGCACAGGCACATCAAAAAGCAGGGTGAGGTCAGGTATCATGCCGCCAATAGCATGTTCATTGAGCAGGCGCAGGCGGTCTATATCCATACCGCGCCCTGCCCCTTGGTACACAAAGGTGGAATCCATATAGCGATCGCACAGCACAATTTCGCCTTCTTCCAGCGCTGGCAGAATAATATCTTTAATATGCTGGGCACGGTCAGCAAGAAATAAAAATAATTCGGCACGGCTTGAAAGGCTGGTGTTGCGGGCATCTAGCAACACATGGCGCAGGGTGCGCCCCAGCGCCGAGCCCCCTGGCTCGCGGGTAAGGCGCACGTCAAAGCTCTTCTTTTCCAGATAGGTGGCAAGCTGTGCAAGAGCAGAAGACTTGCCCGAACCTTCTATACCTTCAAAAGTGATAAACATTCTTTTTGTACCACCTTTCGCGGGCGCGCTTTTTCTGGCTTTTCTGCTGTTTCGGGGCTTTTCATTGCCTTGTGCATAAAGCGCCCCAGCGTGGCTTGATAGGGTGTCCAGCCAGTTTCTGTGGGCACGTCCTCAAAAAGCTGGCGGCATTGTGCCATTTTGGCATCCATATTGTCAGCATAATGCAGGGCAAAGGCCTCTGCTGTTTGCGGTATACGCGCTGCCCCAAATTCTGGCTGGCCATGATGGCTTAAAATAAGGTGCTTCACATGCTGAATGAGCTCTGGCGCTAGGCTTGCTTTGGCAAAAAAGGGGGCAAGCAATTCTAAGCCCAGCTCAATATGCCCCATAAGCCTGCCGGCGTCGGTATAGTCATTTACAAGCCCACCAGAAAATTCTTCAATTTTCCCAATATCATGAAAAAGAGCCCCTGCCAGCAAGGTTTGCTTGTCAAGCTGGGGGTAGTGCAAAGCCATGGTGCAGGCAAAGCGTGCCACGCCCAAGGTGTGCTCAAGCAGCCCGCCCACATAGGCATGGTGCACGCCCTTGGCCGCAGGGCTGAGGCAAAAGCGTTTGGCTATGCTTTCCTGCGTAAAAACCTGTAGCACCAGCTTGCGCCACGGGCTGTGAGTAAATTCTTGCCGTATTAGGCTAAGCAGCTCTTCGTGCATGACCTCGAGAGGGCGGGGGCTTGAGGGCATAAAATCCTCTAAAGCCACCTGCGCCTGCTGTTCTTCTGTAAGCAGCTCAAGCCCCTCTATGGTGAGCTGCACCTGCTCACGATACAGGCTGGCGCGCCCGCGCACAAGGGCTATTTGCCCTGCCGCAAGGGCGGGAAATTCCATACTAAGCGGCGACCATATTTTGGCATCCATCTGCCCTGTGGCGTCTTTAAGCACCAGCCGCCAGAAAGGCCCATTTTTTGCCTGTTGCTGGCTTGCCTCTGCAATAACAAACAATGCTTCTACAGCATCGTGTGCACCTATGTTTTTGACGAATTGCCCTTTTTGCATGTATCCTTCACCGCATGGTGGCTGCGGGCTGGCATATGGCAAACCTGCACCCTATTTTATAACTATATTCTTCGCTATAGAGTCCCTGTTTTCTGTGGCGTTGTCAAACAGAGAATGAAAGGAAATAAAGTGCGCGTTCTTTTAACAAATGATGATGGCATTTATGCCCCAGGGCTGCGTGCCCTGTATGCAGCCCTGCATGAAGCTGGGCACGAGGTTACTGTGGTTGCCCCTATGAATCAGCAATCGGGCGTGGGGCATTCGCTTACTGTTTTTGTGCCTCTGCGTGTGCAAAAGGTGGCCGAAGATGGCTTTAGCGGCACGGCATTGTTTGGCACGCCTACAGATTGCGTAAAGCTGGCACTTTCGCAATTGCTGCCCAGCCGCCCCGATGTGGTGATGAGCGGCATTAATGCCGGCGCTAATGTGGGGCCCGATATTTTATATTCTGGCACAGTGGGTGCTGCAACGGAGGCCGCGCATGAAGGCTTGCCCTCGCTGGCTTTTTCGCACGATTCGTTCACGCCAAGCAACCTTATGCCCGTGGCACGCCATGCTGTGGCTCTGGCAGAGCGTATTGTGTGGGAGCATGTGCCCCCGCGCCGCGTTATCAATGTAAATTATCCTGCCTGCCCCCTTGAAGAATGCAAGGGCACGCGCGTGTGCAGCCTGACCTCGGCTGTGTGGGTGAATGACTATGCAGAGCGGCGCGACCTGCACAATGCCCCCTATTGGTGGCTGGCTGGGGAAATTCCGCCTCACAGTGTGAATGCTGGCTCTGATAAAGATTTGCTTAACCGCGGCTATATCACCATAAGCCCCTTGAAATTTGAATTTACCGACACAGAAACGGT
Source organism: Desulfovibrionaceae bacterium (assembly GCA_028689675.1). Classification (GTDB taxonomy): domain Bacteria; phylum Desulfobacterota; class Desulfovibrionia; order Desulfovibrionales; family Desulfovibrionaceae; genus JAQVCS01. The sequence continues at coordinate 82,676 of JAQVCS010000008.1, forward strand.
AGATGTTTTAGTAAAAATGGGCTTGTAGTTGACCATGCCTGTGGGGAAAAAGCCCTCAACTTTGTACCCAAGCGTATCGTAGGCTGTGTGTACTTGGGCTATTGCCCTGTGCTGCCCTGTTTTTGCTTTTTTTGCAGAGGCGGGCATAATGATTTGCCAAGGTTTTTCTCTTGCTATATAGCAGTAGCACACTGGTAATGGGGGCTTTTTCCTCTTTTTTTCTCTTTTTTGTGAGGTTCGTATGGAATTTGTTTTGCATGTGCTCAACAGCATCAGCAATGTGGTGTGGGGGCCAGCCATGTTGGTTTTGCTTATTGGCACAGGTGTGTATTTAACTATTGGATTACGCTTTTATACTTTTCGCCATATTTTTACGGCTTTTCATTTTTTGCGTAAAGGTGGTGGGGCTTCAGCCGAAAAAGGTGAATTAAGCCCTTTTAATGCCCTTATGACAGCCCTTGCAGGCACAATAGGCACGGGCAGTATTGTGGGGGTGGCCACGGCTATTTTGGCTGGGGGGCCTGGGGCGCTGTTTTGGATGTGGTGCACGGCATTGGTGGGCATGGCTACCAAGTTTGCCGAAATTTTGCTGGCTGTGCATTACCGCGAAATAACCCCCACAGGCAATATTGTGGGCGGGGCAATGTATTTTATTCGTAATGGTCTGGGCAAAAAATGGCAGTGGCTGGGCACGGCTTTTGCCTGTTTTGCTGCCATTACCTGCTTTGGCACGGGCAATGCTGTGCAGTCTAACGCCATTGCAGGGGTGCTGCTTGAGGCGCTGCATATTCCGCCGTGGGTTACGGCACTTGTCTTGTTTATCCTTGCTGCGGCAGTTATTTTGGGCGGTTTGCGCCGCATAGGCAATGTGGCTGGGCGTATTGTGCCTGTGATGGTTTTTATCTACATCGTGGCCGCGCTGATTATTTTGGTTTTGTATATTGAGCAGGTGCCTGCCATGCTTATGCTGGTGATAGAGCAGGCTTTTAACCCCACAGCGGCCACAGGCGGTTTTGCTGGGGCAACGGTGATGATGGCTATTCGCTATGGCATGGCGCGCGGCGTGTTTGCCAATGAGGCTGGGCTGGGCTCTGGGCCTATTGCCCATGCCACAGCAAGCTCCACACCTGTGCGGCAGGCTACCATGGGCATGCTGGATGTGTTTATTACCACCATGATTGTGTGCAGCATGACGGGCTTTGCCATTTTGGTGACAGGGCAGTGGACAGTGCAGGGCGTGCAGGGGGCAAGCTTAACAGCGCAGGCCTTTGAAGTGGCCTTGCCCGGTGTGGGCTCGTTGATTGTAGCCTTTTCTTTGGTGATGTTTGCTTTTTCTACCACGCTTGGCTGGTGTGTGTATGGTGAGCGCTCTGCCATTTATTTGTTTGGCGATAAGGTCTTGCGCCCCTTTCGCGTGCTGTACACTCTGATGGTGCCTGTGGGTGCTTTGGTACAGCTTGATTTGGTTTGGGTGCTGGCAGATATTTTTAATGCTCTTATGGCCGTGCCTAACTTGATTGGCGTGCTTTTGCTTTCCCCCGTGGTGTTTAGGCTGGTGCGTGAGGCAGAGGCCAAGGGTATACGCTAGAGCACTATGTATAAGCAAAAAAGCGGCGCATCACAGGGTGCGCCGCTTTGCATTTATTGGTGCTTCTGTTGTGGCTACACTGCTTTTTTGCGGCAGGCAGAGCACAGACCATAGAGGTGGTGCACATGGCTAGTAAGCACAAAACCATGCTTTTCTGCCACTTCGCGCTGTAATTTTTCTATGCGGTCATCACAAATTTCAATGGTTTTGCCGCAATGTTCACACACAATATGGTCATGATGTGCCCCGGGGGTGGCCACTTCATAACGGGCAATGCCATCGCTGAAATGGATTTCACGGGCAAGGCCAGCTTCACACAGCAATTTGAGCGTGCGGTATACTGTGGTTTGCCCCACATTGGCATCGTGTGCCGCAACATGCTTATAAAATTCTTCCAGCGAGTGATGCCCGGGGAATTCAAAAAAAGCCTGCGCTATTGCACGACGCTGATTGGTCACATTCAGCCCGTTTTTTGACATATATTCCAAAAATTGTTCACTTGAAAGCTCCATAGCAGACTCCTTGGCGTAAAAGCATATCGCAGAAGCCCGAATCTGCCAAGGAAAATCAAAAGGCAGCATGCCCAAAACATAGACATGCTGCCTTTATGTACGCAATATACTGAATTAATTTTCTTTACGCAGCATTTTTACGGCACAAAATTTGCCGCACATGGCGCAGACATCTTCTTTTTTGTGGGCTTCGCGGCGTTTTTCCACCATGGCGGGGTCAAGGGCGGCTTGTTTCATGCCTTCCCAATCCAAGGCCATGCGGGCTTTATTCATGGCTGCTTCACGGGCAAGGGCACGCTGTGTGCCCAGCGCCACCTCTCCAGCCTGTGCCGCCACGCGCGAAGCCATAACGCCAGCGCGCACGTCAGCCTCATCGGGCAGGGTCAAATGCTCAGCTGGGGTAAGGTAGCACAAGAAGTCCACACCAGCCACCACGCCCAAAGCCCCGCCAATTGCCCCAGCAATATGGTCATAGCCTGCGGCGGTATCCACTGTTAGCGGCCCCAGCACATACAAGGGCGCGCCATGCGTCAATTTTTTAATGCCCTTGATTTGCGCCTCTACCTGATTCAGCGCCACATGCCCAGGGCCTTCAATCATGCACTGCACCCCTGCGGCCAAAGCATGCTGTGCCAAGCGCCCCAAGGTAATGACTTCTTCCCACTGGGCGGCATCGCCAGCGTCTACCCCTGCGCCGGGGCGCAAACCATCGCCCAGCGAAAGGGTAACATTATATTCGCGCGCAATGTCAAGCAAGCGGTCAAATTGTTCCAGCAAGGGGTTTTCTTTGTTGTTTTCGCGCATCCAGCGTGCCAGCAGCGCGCCGCCGCGAGACACAATGCCCAAGACGCGCCCGCCCTCAGCAGCCCAAGCAGCACCGCGCTGGGTGAGGCCGCAATGCACAGTCATAAAATCAACGCCTTGCCGTGCCTGTTTGGCAATTTCATCAAACAGGGCATCGGGGTTCAGCTCTTCAATGGGCTTGTCGGCATCAAGCAGCACTTGTGCGGCAGAATACATGGGTACAGTGCCCACGGGCAGGGGGCATTGACGCAGCATATTTTGGCGCAAGGCGTCAAGGTCGCCGGCAATAGACAAATCCATAACCGTATGCGCCCCACTTTCTATGGCGGCCTGCAATTTTTTGGCTTCGGTCGTGGGGCAATTGCACAGGGGAGAGGTGCCAAGATTGGCATTGATTTTAATGCTGGCAGGCTGCCCCACCAGTATGGGGCGCACATTGGCGTGGGCGGGGTTGCCCAAAAGAACCATAGTGCCCGCGTTGAGGGCTTCACAAATGCTGTCTAAAGGCAGGCCTTCGGCCTGAGCAAGGCTTGCGCCGTACTGCTCTACCAAAGAGCGCAGGGCGGCGTTTTTTTCCAACAAACTCATAGTACTATCCTCATGGTGGTTGAGGACGCAGTCGGGCAAAAAAGCCCGACCGTAGAGGCCGGGCACAAGTGCTTTTGTGGCTTCCCTACGGCAGCTTTAACCGCGTCAGGTTCAAAGGGTCTGGCACAATGCCACTCTCAGCTTGGTATAAGCTCCCCTAGCGCGTAAAAGCATAGACGCCGCCTTGTTTTTTGTAAAGTCTGAAAAAAGCAGAAAGGGAGAGAATAGGGCGGGCTGGCTTATTTACTCTTTTTCGTACATAGCGTACGGTTTCTGTGCAAAAGCGACTTTGTTTTTGCTCCCTTATTGTCTTGTTAGGAGGTTTGCATGAAAAATTTGCTTATCTGCACGTTGACATTGTGTTCTTTTGGCCTTGCTGTTGCTGCCTATGCCGCGCCAGAAGCGCCCACGGGTAAAATACTGTTGGAACATACTCAAAAGAAATCAGTCCCTTTTGAGCACAGCGAGCACAAAGATGTGCCCTGTGTTACCTGTCACCACTTAGTGGATGGCAAAGAAACATTTGCAAAATGTGCCAGCGCAGGCTGCCATGATGCTTTTGACCGTAAGTCTGACGAAGCGAAGACTGCCAAGGGGTATTTCCGCATTATTCACGAAAAATCACCGCTCAAAAATAAAACCTGCCTTGCTTGTCACACTGAATATGTGCAAAGCCACCCCGACAAGAAAAAGGATATGACAGGCTGTAAGGGCTCTGATTGCCATCCTTAAGGTAAAAAAGCCTGAGCTATTCTCTTTTCTACAATTTTTTTGTACTGTCCATACACAAAGCCCCTCTGGTATGACCATGAGGGGCTTTGCTTGTGTTAGCGCACCGTATGCTTGCGCCTGAACCACCAGCCAGTGCGCAGGGTGAGCGGGCGATAGACAGAAATGATAAGCATAGAAAAGATAAGGCTTGACTGCAAAACTGCCGCCCAAATATCTTCGGGCAGAATACAGGAACGCACAAAGCGCAGGGGGGCATCCAGCCCATGGGGAACGAGTAGGGCAATGAGCTCATCGCCCCAAGGCCCCCAGAACAACGTGCCCCAAAAACAGGCGGCAAGGCTTACCATCCATTTATAGCCCACCCAGAAATATTTAAAAAAGCCAAAGGAGGTGTAATAGGAATAAAAAATGCCTGTCAGCAGGCAGCCAGCCAAGCCGGGCATGACCACCCATGTGTCAACATGATGCAGGCAATATTGCACCACACTAGCAAAGGCAGGGTCATCAAGGCTGTTAAGGCGCAAAAAACCCAAGGTCTGCATGGCCACTGCCCCACCAGCCCATGCCGTGGCTGAAAGCAGGTGCACGGCTTTCATGGTTTTAAGAATAATATTTTCGCGGGCGCTGACGCCCCTGCCCGTTGCCCCAAACGATTTTACTCTATAGCACTGCATTGTTCTTCCCCCCCCTTGCGCAAAAATGCTGTTTCTTGCCTTAATATCAGCCCCCATTAAAATATCTGCTGTAAAGCCGCCTTTTCCACGCTGGCTTCGTTGCACAAAAAAATATGCTTTCGACGTAGCGCAGTTAGGCCTTTGCCGCCCTTTTTTTTATGCATCAAATCAGCGTGAAGAAAATCAGCTTTTACCAGCGGTATTCTAGGGGCAGGTCTCATGTTATTCAATTCTCTTTGCCCTGCTCCAGCGCAGTGCAGGCCTGCGCTGTAAAAAGTACGCGCAAAGCCTGTTGTATAATAACCTCGCCTTGCTCTCGTGAAGGCCCCATGCGCGCGAGCAATTTTAAAGCCCATATTTGTGCCTGTAAAAATAAAGCACCTTGTGCAGCAGGCAGGGCAGGGTTGCGGTCGGGGGCTTCTTCCAGCGCAGCTTGCAGGCGCTGCCGCAAGGCTACCATGGTGGCATTGATGCAGGGGGCAAACTCGGGGTTTTCCCCGTGGCATTCCAGCGCACTGTTTACTAAAAAACAGCCCTTGCCAGCAGCATCGTGCAGGCTGGCCTCAAGCATATGGTGCAGCAAGGCGTGTATTTGCTGTATGCCGGGCTGGTGTGCTCTGAGCAAATCGTCCAGCTCGTGCATGGCCTCGTGGGCATACGCCTCCAGCGAGGCAAGCATCATGCCTTTTTTGCTGCCAAACAAGGCATACAGGCTGGGGGCTTTCAAGCCTGTGCGTTCTACCAATTCACTGATGGGGGTGGCTGCATAGCCCTGACGCCACAGGCAGTCTACCACGGTGCTCAGCACCTGCTGTTTATTATATATTGGTTGTCTTCCCACTTTTTGTACCCTTATTCCTGCCCCTTGTGTTTATACATGCAATAGCGTGGGCAGAGTATACTATTTTTTACTTGACACCTACCGAATTTTTTATTTAACTAACGCTAGCTAAAAAATAAAGCAAGAGAACAAAATGCTCTCTGCAAACAAAAAGAGGAAAGAATCCATGTCTACCATGATGTCAGCCCCCGCCCCCCGCTCTTCTGTCCAAAGCCTTGCTCTTGGCCAAGCCAGCCCCTTTACGCTGCTGTGGGGCATGGCATTGCTGTGTTGTGCCCTTATGTTTGCCCTGCCTGCTACTGCGCAGGACATACCCGCTTCTGGCGCGGTAGATGGCCGTGCAGGGCAGCAATTGATTAATGATTTTGGGGAAAAGCTCACCGTGCTGGATGTACGCAGCCCAGCAGAATTTGCCCAAGGGCACATACCAGCAGCCGTGCTGATTCCGCTGCAAGAGCTGGATGCGCGCATCAATGAGGTGCCTGCCGATAAGCCCCTGCTTATTGTCTGCCGCACTGGGCGCAGAGCGCAAATTGCCTATGAACATTTGCAGCAAGCCCGCCCAGAACAAACAATGTGGTTTTTAGCCAGTACGCCAAAGTATAATAGCGACAACACCTATTCTCTACAGTAAAGAACACAAGCCATAAGCCATAATAAAGTGAGAAAGACTATGACAAATTTTTTTGAAAACATGGCAAAGTTTGATTCTTTTGGGGCTAACCTTGCCCGTATTGGTATGATTATTGTGCTGCTGTGGATTGGGGGTTTGAAAATTATCCCTTATGAGGCAGACGGCATTGTCCCCTTTGTGGCCAACAGCCCCTTTATGAGCTTTTTAATGGATAATCCCAGCGAATATAAGCAGCATATGAACCCCGAGGGCAAATTAGTGCCTGAAAATCGCCAGTGGCATCAGGAGCATGGCACCTATACAGCTTCATATGTAATTGGGGCAATTATTGTGAGCCTAGGGTTGATGTTGTGCCTGCACCCTTGGCTGCCGCAGGTGGCGGCCGTGGGCAGCCTGCTGGTGGCGGGTATGGCCTTTGTTACCCTTTCCTTTTTAATAACAACGCCAGAAAGCTGGGTGCCAGCATTGGGGGATGCCCACAGCGGCTTCCCCTACCTAAGTGGCAGAGGCAGGCTTGTCATCAAAGATGCTATTATGATGGGTGCGGCTGTGGTAACTATGGCACATTCGGCCAAAGCCTATTTGCGAAAGCGCGCCACAGCTCAGGCGGCCTAAGCAAGTAAGAACAAAACACCCGTACAGTGTGCGGGTGTTTTGTTGTGATCGAGGCTTTGGCAAAAAGGTCAAGCCAGAGAAATATTGAGCAAATAGTTTGAAACTGTGCCGCTAAAATAAAAGATTAAGCAAGGAAGTATCTGGCTTATCCAGAGTATAAATATTGAAGCACTGCGCTCTGGAACGGTTTACAGGATAACCCTGTAATTGCGCCCCTACAGCAGCCTTGCCAGCAGGCACATCCAGCGCCAGCCCTGTTTTTACGTTGATAAGAATATAATAAGACTTATATTTTTCAATCTTCCAGCGCTGATTTTGATGCCCGTAATAATCATAGAGAATGATGGGCACACCGTCATATCTTTTCCCGCCTGAAGAATCCATACATTTTGATTTTGCGCGTATGGAATAAACATCATTGCCCAAATGCTTTAATTCCCATACCGTTGCCTTGGTGGAATAGCTCAAAGCAAGAATAGTGCCATTGCGCATAGCGGGCGCGCTGACATAGCGGTCAGAAAATTTTATGTGATAGCGGCCATCAGGAAGAACAGCCGCATGGCTGACAGAAAGGCCGACAAAGCACACAAGAAAAAAAGCACACAGAATGCGAAGGCTGTTTTTCATAGTTTCTCCTTAGTGGGGTAATGGTTTTGTTATGAAGCCTTTTTGTGCCTCGCCTTATCTCAAGACAAGAGCCTATATTTATATATACCCCTTATGTTGTCTGTATTTTCAAGACGCACTGCCAATACTGTGAGCTGTATGATTCATAGAAATCGTTTCAATTTTCTAATACTCTTCCCTTACGGAAAAAGAAGTTCGACAACGCCTTCAGTGGGGCAATCTGTATGAGGAATCCAGAAACGCTAGACTTGTTTGTCGGCGATGCGGTATTTCGCGTCTGGGATCGACCACACAGTGCCCAGAATGGCAAAATATCTATGGAGCGATACTGTGAACTTATGGAGCAGACACTGTCCATCGAAGAGGTGGCGAACCGCTATCATCCAGAACTAGAACATATCTAGGAACAAAGCTACAGATGGGAGCTTCAACTCAGAAAATTGACACGATGTCTATAAAGCACAAACTTCATAGCCTTTTTCTAATAAAAACTCAGCAAGGTATGAACCGTCTTGACCAGTAATGCCTGTAATAAGTGCTTTTTTCATGCTTACCTTCAAAAATTATTTTGCTCGGAGGCGGCCTTTGGCAAGGTGCTCGCAATACCAAGCATACGTCCTTTTCAAACCCTCTTCAAGCGAAATGTGCGGCCGCCAGCCCATGCCAAATAATCTACTGGAATCCATAAGTTTTCTTGGTGTGCCATCGGGCTTGCTGGTATCAGTTTCAATAGCCCCTGTAAAGCCCACTGTGGCGGCAACCTTGAGCGCCAAGTTCATAATGCTCAGCTCTTCTTGGCAGCCCACATTGATGTGAATCATATCGGAGTAATTTTGCATTAAAAATACGCAGGCATCAGCCATATCATCTACATATAAAAATTCGCGCAGGGCTGTGCCTGTGCCCCAAATAGTTACAGTAGGCGCATTGGTACTTTTTGCTTCATGAAAGCGGCGCATAAGTGCTGGCAAAACATGGGAATTTTCAGGGTGAAAATTATCGCCAATGCCGTATAAATTCGTAGGCATGGCTGAAATAGCATCAAAGCCGTATTGCTGGCGGTATGCCTGCGCCATGCGTATGCCAGAAATTTTTGCCAAGGCATAGCAATCATTCGTGGGCTCAAGGGCACTGCTCAGCAGGCATTCTTCGGGCATGGGCTGGGGGGCAAACTTGGGGTAAATACAGGAAGAACCAAGAAAAAGCAGCTTTTTACAGCCATTTCTGTATGCCGCATCCATAATATTGCATTGCAGCAACTCGTTTTCATAAATGAATTGCGCGGGGTAGGTGGCATTAGCATGAATGCCCCCCACCTTAGCCGCCGCAAGAAAAATATAGTCTGGTTTTTCTGCGGCAAAAAATTCGCGCACGGCAGCCTGATTGCACAAGTCCAGCTCGCTATGCCTGCGCCCTATGATATTGGTAAAGCCAGCCAGCCTCAGCGCGCGGCAAATGGCACTGCCCACAAGGCCAGTATGCCCTGCAACATATATTTTATCCGATATATTCATGATACAACCTTACTAAATACTGTTATCTTCATGGCTCAGGCTACAATAAAGTGCGATAAGCAGAGTATGGGCAAAAGGGTTTCTCATTTCCACAACAGCAAGCATGGCTACAGCAAGCAGGCAAAAATAGGCTGTGCCCCCAGTATACCAGAAAAGTGTGCAGGGGCAGGGCTGACGCCTGTATGCCCAGCGTAGCCGCCACCAGAGGGCAAGACAAGCCCCAATAAGACACAAGGCAACAGGAATACCGTATTCCGCACTGAGCGCCAGCCAAGCACAGAGCTTAGGTATACTTTTTTGTTCCTTCCACGTGCGCATTTCTCCCATATCGCGGGAGGTGAGAGGGGAATGCTCTGCATAGGCAGGGCTGAACATGCCGCGCCCTACGCCAAGGAAGGGGTACTTCAAGGTGATTTCTGCGCTGATTTGTGTTACTTCAAATCGATTTGATTTGCCAGCAAGAAGTTGCCACGAGGCCTTGTGCCCCAGTGAGGTCAAGCACGCGCTCAGCAGCACAATACTAATAAATGATGCGAAAAATCCATAACGCAGGGCTGTGGAAAAACGCGGCAACAGCAGAAATAGTGCTAAAATAATGCCCACAGCGCACAAAGCAACACCTGCCGTTGAGCGACAAAGCAGCAGCAAGAGCAATGAAGCCATAAGCAAAAAAATACTGGCATTACGCGAAAGTGGTGCATAGGTCTTGACGGCCTGCTTTACTTGCTGCTGTGCCGCTGCACAGCCAGCCAAGCCTAAGGGCAAGAAAAAAAGCCCCAGCCATGTGGCAAGAACAGAGGCTTCTTCAAAAAATCCATTGATACGCCCCTCTGTGAGGGCATAGGCATGCTCGCGGTACATAGGAATGGCCGTTGCCAGCCAGCGAGCTTCCAACCAAGGGGAAAGGGTGCGCAGCAGGGATGCGAGCGCGCTATGCAGGGCAATGAGGGCAGGTTGTGTTGCATCCTGTGTGAATATGGTCAATGCCTGCACCGCACACCAGCAGCAAAGGGCAAAGAATGCGGCAAGAGCCCCGCGCATAAAATTTCTTCTGCCCTGTTCGTCAAGCAGTAGAAGGCGCAGCAGCTCCACAAATAACAGGGCAAAGGGAAGCTGGAGCAATAGCTTTACTAAGCCTGTGAGCAGCATAGAAACAAAGCTGTGCTGTGGCAGCAACGGAGCATTAAACCAGAAGGCTGCTGCCTGTGCGCACAAAAGCGCTGCTAGCCAAGGGCATAACCAGCGCCAGCGGAGCAAGGCTTTTTGCCAAGACCACTGCCCGCATACAAAGGCATAGCCCAAAAACATGATACAAGGATAAATGAGAATGTGCTGAAGATAATAATTGGGCATGGCAGGAAAAATCCATACCTGCCAGCAGGCCATTGGGATAAAAAGCGCAGCAAATGCCCTGTGAATGCAAGTATACATGCTGAAGCTCCTTGGGCAGACGGCATTGGAAAAGGGCATCTGGTCTGTGTGGGTTTGCCTGCAAAATCGTGCCACAAAAGGCTGGCGCGCCATTTCTATTTTTCAGAAGCAAGATTGGAATAAATCTCTGTGTATTTTTGATAAACAATGCGGGAATCATGCTTTTGTGCGGCATAATCATGGGCAGCCGCGCCAATGCGCGCCCGTAAGCTGGGGTCAGCGGCGAGCTTTTGCACGCACTGTATGAGCTCTGTAGCATTGTTAACTAAAAAGCCTGTTTCCCCATGGTGAATAACGGCAGCATTGGCAGGAATGCGCGAGGCAATGACAGGCTTGCCCAAATACATTGCTTCCAAAAGAGAGAAAGAAAGCCCTTCCCAGCGCGATGGCTGAACGTACATGTCTAATTGCTGCATTTCGCGCAGTGCCGCCTTGTGCTCCATGCAGGGCGTGCTGGCAATAGTGTGGGAAAGAGCCTGAGCTTTTTCTCCTCCGCCAATCCATTTCCATGTAATACTATCAGAGGTTGCCCTCGCAGCTTCTTGCACCCATGCACTATTGCGGGCAAAGGTGACACGCCCGCAAAGTCCTGCCCTTGGTTTCTGTGGCTGGCTTTGTGGCTTTTCCGCGCGTATTTCATCCAGTAGGCTGGTGCTCAAGGCATTAGGAATAAAGAGTGGCTGCCTGCACTGCGGCGACAAGGTGCGGGCTATGTCATATTCTTGCTGACCACAGGCCACAAGGGCATTGCCTGTGCGCGCCATAATCCATTCAATACCTTTAAAAATTGTCCGCTGCACAATGGGGGCATTTTCCTGCAAAAAAGAAAAACCATGCGGCGTATACAAAGAGGGTATGCCGTGCCAGCGCGCCGCCAAGCGCCCCAGCACACCAGCCTTGGACGAATGACAATGAATAAGGCGTGGGCGCAGGGCTTGTATCAATTTGTTCAGCGCACACCAAGCTGCCCAGTCATGTTGCAGGGAAATTTCGCGCCGCAGAGAGGGAACAGGAAAAAAGCGTGTCCCTTGGGGGAAAAGAGCTTCTGCGCCAGCCATGGCGCGTGCTGTACCGTGGGCTACGGCATGGTGTAAGCCATTTTCTGCCGTTGCAGAGACAATATTGGACAACGCGGTAAGGCAACCAAAAGAAAAGGGTTCAGTAATGTGCAACACATCTGGGCGTGGACTTTGTAATGATATATGTGACATGTATTGAGTACACCATCCCTTTCATTGAGAATGCGTGTACATAGCATAAAAAGTTACATGTATCAAATAGCGAAATTATACTACCCTATTCATAAAAAATCAGCATTGCGGGACAATGAAGAGCGCACTCTCAACTATGGGGAATATGTGTGGACAAGTTGTGGGCTGGGAAATAAAAAAGCACCTACAAAAATTATTTGTAGGTGCTTAATCTTTTTTATGGTGTGCCCGACAGGAATCGAACCTGTGGCCTACAGCTTAGGAGGCTATAGATTGCTATTTCGCTCTCTTACGCCCTAGTTCTTTTGTTATTGATTTTATTGAATATATTTTTTTGACCGCTTCGTTGACATACCCCCTATTTCGCCCTATTTTGGGGGTGCGTGTTGGGATGGTGTTGGGAAGAAAGCTCTTCCCAACACGGGTCAGGGAGGCTCTATGGCACAGGCAAAACGTGAGAAGGTACAAAAATATGCTGGCGTGTATTTTCGCATTGACGAGGATACTAAGGAGCGCACATACTATATTATGTACCGTATAGGTGGGCGCGGCGCAAAGCTCATTGAAGAGCCCGTTGGAAAGTCTTCGACGGGTATGACAGGGCGTAAGGCTTCCTTAATTCGTGCTGATAGAATTCGTGGCACAGAATTACCCAATACCGAAAAAAGAAAAGAAGCCGTAAAAGCCAAGGTTGCCGACCAATCACGGTGGACAATTGAGCGTATATGGCTTTTGTATGAAAGCACCAATGCAGACAAACCAACAACCAGAACTGATCGCTATTTTGTGCGCTATCTTTCTGATTTTTTTCAACGCATGCCCACAGAGATAACAACTCAAGATATTGATATTTTGCGCAAAAAACTTACCACTACCCCTAGTAAGCGCCTTAAAAAGGGGCAGGTGGTTAACCTTGCCCCACAAACGATTAAACATATTTTAGAATTGCTGCGGCGGCTTATTAATTTTGCTGTTTCGCGTGATATCTGTTTGCCTCCTACGCAGTTGCACTTTACTATGCCCCGTGTCGATAATCAAAAAACAGAAATGCTTACCGATGCTCAGCTCGCTCGTTTGCTCCAAGCCTTAGATGAGGAAGTTGATCAGGATGCCGCCGCCTTTATACGCCTTGCCCTTGTTACGGGGATGCGTAAAGGGGCGCTTATGGCTTTGCGTTGGGATGACTGCGATTTTGAACACAACGTTATCACCCTGCGCGGTGAAGCAGCTAAAAAGGGCACAACAGAATTTATTCCCATGACCGCCTCCGCCCGTGCTGTGCTGGAATCTATTCAAAACCGCACAAGCCCTTTTGTCTTCCCCGGGCGTGACGGAAAACAGCGTACAGATTACCGCCGCATTGCCCGCCGCGTTAAAGAAAAAGCTGGGCTGCCCGCTGATTTTCGCCCCTTGCATGGTTTACGACATAATTTCGCCAGCCGTCTTGCTTCTAGCGGGCAGGTGGAGTTATATGTTATTCAGAAATTGCTCACGCACAGCAGCCCGCAAATGACACAGCGCTATGCCCATTTGCAAAACGAAACCTTGATGAAGGCCGCCAGCTTGGCTGACACTTTTTTGCTTGAAAAAAAGGACGATTCAAAGGAAGATAGCAACGATTCATAAAAGAAGACAGACAAAGAGAGAAAGCCATGCTCGCCAGTATAGATTGCTATAAAAAAGAGCTGGAACAATACCGTCCCTTTGAGGCGGAGTTGCTGCCAGCAATTACTGCCTATTACCGTGTGGGGCTGACTATGGGCAAGTCCTTCGCGATATCTTTGCCGTGACAGGCACGTTCAAACCTATGATTATAGTTTAGCATTGCATCTAAAATAATATCATATCTATTATTTTGATATAATAATGTTGAATATGAATGTATATAGATATTTATAATTACTATAAATACATTCTATAGTCTATAGAGATATTATTATCTGCTATTTTTGATAGTCTAAAGAATATTGTTGCAACAAATATATTCTATATATGATAATCGATGATTATTTTAAATAGTAATCAGTTATTAAATGATATATAAAGAATATAAAAATAGGCTACCTTATGTCTTGAGGTGGCCTATTATATTATAAATTTTAGCTAGTTAGTTTGTAAATAATTATAATGGGTATTCTAAAGCGAAAAGAGAGCCTCGGCAGAAGACCAAAGGAAGTTCACTTTTGCTAACAGTAGAACTGTAAGTAAGAACATAAAAAAGTAGGTTATTTTGAGCTATTATAGTAGTGTGCAATAGGTATTTTTTGTAGCTCTAGCAGAAAGGTTTGACAGACTCGCCATAGAGGCCATTATCAGGTGCTATTTCCTAAATAAATCCTAACATATTTATTTAATTTATTTTATTAGTAAGAATTCTATCTATTCATGTATAAGCTGTTTTTTGCATCCCCTGAAGTACTTGTATTTTTTAGGGCAATCAGGTAATAACCTCCTCATCGAATTAACAGTTCTACTGTCGTCTTATGAAATCGCTCTTTCCCCTAGGGTGCATTGATAAGTATGGAATAAGGTTTTCAGGCAAATATTGCACCATCTTAGGGAGGAGGATCTGGCAAAAACTAGATAACGAGCTGTTATGTATGTATAAGAATAAATAGGATTTTTTGAGATGGCAATAAAATCTTTTATTAAAAAATGCTGGAAAAAGACCCCCTTACCTATACGGGAAGCCGTCCTTGCCTTGCTCTGTTGCGCCCATGCACAGAAACGTTTTTCAGTTGCAGAAAAGAAAACGGTCACCTTCGTTTTTGGTGCGTTCCGCTCTTCTAGCGGTTTAGCACAGGGTGCACGTCTGTATGCGGATAAAAAAGAAAAAGAGGGCGCCTGTGTTATCCGTGTTGATGTGACAGACGCCATGGTGCAGCGGGCAGATTTTCTTCTGCCAGAGAATGTAGTTCCGCTAGAGCAGGCACTTGCCATGCCTGAAAATGGCACGGTAGTCATTCATGCAAACCCACCGCAATTTCAGCTTGTTCTCTGTAAACTGGGCAAGCAATTCTTGGCAAATAAACGCATCATTGGCTATTGGGCATGGGAGCTGGAAGAAATTCCCTCCATCTGGGAGCAAGCTCTGGACTATGTTGATGCTGTGGAAGTACCCAGCACCTTTGTGCAGGCGGCTATCAGCAAGCACACGAACAAAGAAGTTACTGTTGTTCCGCATGATGTTCCTGTGCCTGCGCGGCGCAAAGAGCGGTATGCTGAAGACGGTATTGTGCGATGTTTATATTGTTTTGATATGTCATCAGCCTTTATGCGTAAGAATCCGTTAGCGGCCTTGCAAGCTTTTTCCTTGGCATTTAAAGATGGTGAGGCTGAATTAACCTTTAAAGTGAGCAATGTACAGGCTGATCCTAATGCCTTCGACGCATTTAAAAATGCCTGTACGCAAGTTCCATGTGTTCACATCATTACGCAGGCAATGACATCAGACGAGCTTACTTCTTTATATTGTCAGAATGATATTTACCTCTCCCTGCATCGTTCTGAAGGGTATGGTTTAACCATCCGAGAAGCCATGTTGTGTGGCCTGCATATAGTGGCTACTGGGTGGTCGGGCAATATGGACTTTATGACGGGGGAATTGGCACATCCTGTTCCATATACACTGATACCCTTGAAAGAGGTTGCTGGAACATTTAAAGGGCTTGAATCTCGCTGGGCAGACGTAGACATAAAGGCTGCGGCTACTATCTTAAGAGCGTTACAGCTAGAATTTTTAAAAAGATATTAATATGATAGAGTTAAAAGAAAATGATAATTCTTGTAGAAGGGTCATGCCTGCTTTTGTAGATTGTGATACCCAAATTATATTTGAATCAAGTGATTTTTTTGTACCATATTTGTCTATTGCATTGGTATCACTCAAACAACATATTTCTGTAGAAAAAAAATATGATATAATTATTCTGAGCTGTGACATATGTATATATAATGAGAATAAAATAAAAAATATATTTATTACAAATGAAAATGTTAGCATTCGATGTTTTGATGTCACACCTATAGTCAGTAAGTATATAAAAGATTCAAAATTTAAATATTTTGAACTTTGTTTTTGTAGATTGTTACTTCCATGGATTTTTCCAAACTTTAAAAAAATACTTAACCTTGGTGCTGATATTATTATCGAGAGAGATATTTATGAATTATGTATACAACAGATTCCAGAAGAATACTATTTAGCTGGAGTTGAAGATTTTGGATATCAGGGTAGGCTGGGACGCGATATTTCTTTCGAAGATTTGTCTCTTAAATATCCATTTAGGTATGTTAATGCAGACGTTTTGATTTATAATTTAGAAAAAATTAGAAATACTTTTACAATAGAAAGTATAATGTCTGTTTGGCAAAAAAAATTTTTACAATGTGCTGAACAAGATGCACTCAATCTTATCTTTGATGGAAAGATATTCCTTTTAGATTCTCGATGGAATATATTCCCTAAACGTATGAGCACCGAAGAATATATTAGTAATGCACCTTTAGAGTCAAGGAAAAGGTATGAAAATATATATAATGAACCGTATATTATCCACTATGCTGGAGAGCCAAAGCCGTGGGATTTTCCTGACGTCGATTATGCTGAAAGATGGTGGGCATACGCGAGAAAATCTGAATATTATGAATTAATATTATACAATATGTATGAAAAAGCATATGCTAATAAATCGAAAGATTTACTTAAAATTTTATTCCCAAAAGGTTCTTTGTTGAGAAAAATTTTTAAAAAATGTTTACCGATGGGGTCTTTAAGGTATGTATATTGTAAACGTATTTTAAAAAAAATACATTTAATGAAGTGATATAATATTACAATGAAATATATTTATTACAAATAAGTAAGAGTATTAATTGATATAAATGAATAAATTTATTAAAAATTTTTTTGCGGATTTTTTTCGTATACTGGCTGTGCTACAGCCCAGAGAGAAATTAAAGACTATAGTTCTATTTTCCGCTATGGCATTGCAGACGGCATTAGAGCTCTTTTTTATTTTGACGCTGGCATATATGGGAACGGCACTGACTGATCCAGAATCATTACGTTCTAAGTTGCTATTCAGAGGCATTTTTTACTGTTTCCCTCTGACGGAGACAATAACACAAGATGCTCGGTATCTTGTGTTATTGTCTGGGGTCGTGGTTGTCGTTCTTTCTGTGTCAAAAAATATTGTGAATTATGCAACGGCACGGGCTACGGCGCTGTTTAGCGAACAGATATCAATATCTCTTGGCAAAGAAATTATGTCCCGTTTTCTATATCGAGACTATATATGGCATCTTTCTTCTGAAAGTGGGTCCACATTCCAGAGAATGCTGTGGCGAGGACATTTGGCAAGTATGCTGGTTGCACAGCTATCTATGTATGCCTCTATATTGACGTTGCTAGTATTGTTCTTGAGCTTGGTAGGGCAGGAACCAATGCTCACAACTATTGTTGTAGCAATTACTGGGACGGTGGGTTTTCTGCTTTACCGAAGTATTCGGCATAATGTGGATATGCAGGCACAGAAGGCGGCAGAAAGTGCGCAAGAAGAGACCCGGGCACTCATGTGTGCCACCAAGGGCATTCGTGACGTCCTGATTTATCGACAGCAGGATGTTTTTTTAAACACCATCACGGGGGCAGCCCAAAAGGGGGTTTTGCCTCGAACGTTTAATACCATTGCCCCCACCATGCCCACATGGGTGCTAGAAGCAACAGGCTTTGCTGTGGTTGTGATGGCCATTGCTTATCTTGTCTGTTTTGAAAAGGCAGAAGTACCACGCATTGCGGAAGCATTGGGTTTACTCATGCTGACGGCATGGCGCGTTCTACCATACGCCAACCGTGTGGTAAGTTATCAGGTAGGCATTAGAGCGTTGCGCCCTATGACCTCTTCTGTTTTGGATTTATTAGAGAATTTGCGTAACACACCCAGTGACCCGCCGCCTATTCCAGCAAGAGATTTTACATTTAGGCATGAAATTACACTAGATCAGGTGTCTTTCCGCTATCCTGAGGCGACGGAAGATAGTCTGCACAAGCTAACATTTAGTATTCCCGTTGGAAAAAAACTGGGAATTATCGGACCATCTGGTGCAGGAAAAAGTACACTAGTGGGAGTATTAAGCGGTCTACTGCACCCTCGCGAAGGATCATTGTTCGTAGACGGCAGGGTGTTGGATGCGCCGTGTGCGGCTGCGTTTGCCCAGATCATTGGCTATGTACCACAAAGCCCTTTTCTATTCGCAGGTACATTGGCAGAAAATGTGGCATTCTGCCAGTGGGGCAAACCATGGGATGAAGCACGGGTGCAAGAAGCCTGTAGTAAAGCAGCTATTGATTTTATGGATACTCATCCTCAGGGTATGCTTCAGCCTATAGGAGAAAATGGTGCTGGGCTTTCTGGAGGACAAGCGCAGAGGGTCTCCATAGCTCGAGCCATGTACACGCGCCCAAAGTTGTTGATTTTTGACGAAGCCACTAGTGCATTAGATCAGGCTAATGAGAACAGCATACAGCAGACTATTATGGAGCTGTCGGGTGGAGTGACATGCGTGATTATTGCGCACCGTCTGACCACAGTAGAAAAATGTGACTCATTAATCTGGATGGATAAAGGAAAAATAGTTATGCAGGGGATGCCAGAAAAGATTTTGCAGCTCTACCGAGAATCGCAAGGAAGACAGGCGCAAGCTATGTGATATGGGCTTTAGATTATCACACTAAAGATTAATATCCCTCAGGTATACTATCATTAAAGCTCTTTTCGATGTTGCAATAAAAAATTCATTCTTCTCTGTCAATAATAAGGATTTGAATGTTATTAAAATAATAGAATATATAAATATATCTGGCACAGTCAGTAAATTAGAAGCAATGTAGATGGTCTATTAATCGAGGTTAAAGAGTACTTGTTTTGCGATACAGCAGTAGATAGGGTTAAAAAGATACTTGTTTCTATTGAAGGGATTTATATGAAAGTAGTAATTCTTGCTGGTGGTCTTGGAACACGTTTGGGAGAAGAAACAAATATTCGTCCTAAACCAATGGTAGAAATTGGTGGAAGACCAATTCTCTGGCATATTATGAAAATTTACTCACACTATGAGATTAATGATTTTATTGTCCTTTGTGGGTATAAACATGAAGTTATCAAAGAATATTTTGCAAATTACTATTTAAATAATGCAGATGTTACTTTTGATCTTCAGAAAGGAAAAACAATTATTCAGCACACAAGAGTTGAACCTTGGAAGGTAACCCTCGTCAATACTGGAGCGGAAACAATGACGGGGGGGCGAATAAAAAAGGTGCGAGAGTATGTCGGTAATGAGACTTTTATGCTTACATACGGCGATGGGCTTGGGAACGTGGATATTCATATGCTTCTTAAGTTTCATAAGCAGCAGGGACGCTATGCAACCTTGACAACCGTACAGCCACAGGGGCGTTTTGGTGTGCTTTCTCTCTCTGGGGGAAATGTATCGGAATTTCAGGAAAAGCCTCAGAATGGCGGTTCTTGGATAAATGGTGGTTTTTTTGTTCTCGAACCTCAAATTTTTGATTTTATTCCTGACGGGGATGACGTGGTTTGGGAGCAAGAACCGTTACGACAGCTCACAAGTGCTGGTCAGCTTGCTGCATTCCGACATTATGGATTTTGGCGTCCTATGGATATGCTTAAAGATAAAAAAGATTTGAATGCCATGTGGGATGCCGGTAATGCACCATGGAAGATCTGGAAGGAATAATGAGATGATAGAGCTTAATTTTTTCCATGGAAAAAAAGTTTTCATCACTGGTCACAATGGGTTCAAGGGCAGCTGGATGTGTCGCGTGCTTACTGGAGTCGGTGCGGAGGTGATAGGGTACAGTTTACCCACACCTGCAGGTATCAACCTCTTTGATATAGCAGACATTGAAGGGAAGTTGCACAATGTCATTGGTGATATACGCGATTTTGATCACCTCAAAAATACCTTTACTATAGCACAGCCTGAAATTGTAATCCATATGGCGGCGCAGCCTCTTGTGCGCGATTCTTATCAAGACCCTCATTACACCTATGAAACTAATGTTATGGGAACAGTAAACATACTTGAATGTATCAGAAGTACTTCGTGTGTGAAGAGTTTTCTTAATGTTACGACAGATAAGGTCTATCTTAATAATGAATGGTGTTGGGGCTATCGTGAAAATGAAGCTCTTGATGGTTTTGATCCTTATTCAAATTCAAAAAGTTGTTCTGAAATAATAACACACTGTTATAAAAATAGTTTTTTTTCTGATGGGCATCTTCCAATTAGCACTGCTCGTGCCGGAAATGTCATTGGAGGGGGCGATTTTGCTACGGATCGTATTATTCCCGATTGCATCCGCGCACAGCAAGTTAGACAGCCAATTAAAGTGCGTAACCCCTTGTCTACGAGACCCTACCAGCATGTATTGGAACCAGTTATGGCTTATCTAATGTTAGTTCAGCGTCAATGGGAAGATCGTGCAGTATCGGGATGGTATAATGTAGGCCCAGATGACTGTGATTGTGTGACCACTGGTCAGCTCGTAGACTTGTTTTGTCGTCTATGGGGAGAAGAGGCTACATGGGAGAATCATACAGAAATAAATGCGCCTCATGAAGCTAATTTTCTTAAGCTGGACTGCACAAAATTAAAAAATACACTTCACTGGGCTCCGCGTTGGCATATTGAAGAGGCTGTAGAAAAAACATGTGAATGGGCCAAAGTATGGCTGGCTGGTGGAAATATTCACGCTGTGATGGATAAACAGATTGACGAGTACGTGAAGGGTTGATGGTAATATCTGCCGCTTTTGCTCTTTCCGGCTATAGAGGAATTCAAGGTATGAATCAAACACCTGAAGATATTAAAAAAGAAATAAAACGCCTTGCAGTAAGATATTATGAAATGACCCTTCCTAGCAAACGTCGTACCGAGTATATCCCCGTTTCTGGAAAATCTCTTGGTTCTGAAGAGCTGTGTGCAATGATTGATGCTTCGTTGGATATGTGGCTCACCGCTGGACATTTCAATACTGAATTTGAAAAAAAATTTGCTGAAAAGTTAGGTGTTCGCTATGCTCTTTCGACAAATTCTGGTTCTAGTGCTAATCTGTTAGCAATGACAGCTCTTACCTCTCCCAAATTGGGAGAGCGCCATTTAAAAAAAGGTGACGAGGTCATTGCCGTTGCCGCAGGATTTCCTACTACGGTAAATCCTATTATCCAGAATGGACTTATACCTGTTTTTGTAGACATAGATTTAACCACATATAATATTGATATTAACCGTATTGAAGAAGCAATCACACCGAAAACTAAAGCGATCTTTATCGCTCATACCCTTGGGAATATGTACGACATGGATGCCATGATGGCTCTGTGTGGTCGTTATAATCTATGGATGATTGAGGATAGCTGTGATGCTCTTGGTGCTCGTTGGAAAGATAGATTTGCGGGCAGCATCGGTCACATTGGTACGTTTAGCTTTTATCCTGCTCATCATATGACCATGGGGGAAGGCGGTGCCGTCATTACAAATGATTCTAAGTTACACCGCATTCTCATGTCGATACGTGATTGGGGACGTGACTGTTGGTGTCAGCCAGGAACAGACAATACATGCAAGTGCCGTTTTAACTTACAACTAGGTAAATTGCCTATGGGGTATGATCATAAGTATACTTACTCCCACATTGGCTACAATCTTAAAATTACGGACTGGCAGGCAGCTATTGGTGTGGAGCAACTCAAAAAGTTAGACGGCTTTTTGGAAAAACGCCGCCAAAATGCGGCAACTCTTTTAGCAGAGTTAGCGGATCTCACACACGCTCTTATTCTGCCAACCCCTTCTGAATACTGTACTCCATCTTGGTTTGGCTTTCTCATCTCTGTTCGCCCTGAAGCATCTTTCAGCAAGCAAGAATTAGTAGAATATTTGGAATCTCACGGCGTAGGGACGCGTCAGCTTTTTGCGGGTAACTTACTGCGACAGCCCATGCTAACTGAGACAGATGTAGAATTACGTATTGGTTCAGGAGCGTTGATAAATTCTCGGAATTTGAGCGAAGAACACTACAAGCTGTTGCCTGTAACTGAATTTATTATGAAGCATACATTCTGGGTTGGGACGGCACAAAATATTGATGAAAATGATGAAAAAGAAATATCCCGCATCATTCATGAATTTGTGAAGAGTCGGTTTATATGAAGAAAATACTTCTCACGGGTGGCTCAGGTTTTATTGGTAGGAATCTTTTAGAATCTGTTCTTAATGATACCTATGAAATAAGTGCTCCATCTCATGCAGAACTGGATATTGCAGACACTAAAAGTGTTGACCAATATTTTCGTACTCGTGAATTTGATGTGATTCTGCACACGGCGGTGAAGCCCGGCCACCGTAATGCGCCGGACCACACACAACTTCTTTCCACGAATCTTCGGATGTTCGAAAATCTTGTGCGGCATAAAGATTGCTTCGATAAATTTATTAATTTCGGAAGTGGTGCTGTATATAGTGTATCTGCTGATAACGCAGGAGTGACAGAAGAAGAGCGTTTTGTTCATATGGGGATAGATGAGCATAGTTTTTGTAAATATGTGGTTGCCAAACGTGTTGAAGCACTCGAAGGTTTTATTGATTTAAATATTTTCGGCATATTCGGAAAATATGAGGATTACACAATTCGGTTTATTTCGAATGCAATCTGTAAAAGTATATTCTGTCTGCCTGTCACCTTGCGTCAGAATCGCCGCTTTAGTTATCTAGATGTAAATGACTTACCAAAGATTTTAGAATTTTTTATTGAAAATGATGTACAGTATCATTCATACAATATCACTCCGCCCGGATTTGTTGAACTAGAGCAGCTCGCAATATACATTGCAAAAAAGGGTAATGTTCCAGTTCAAATTGGTGCTGATGGCTATGGACTTAATTATTACGGCTCAAATCTGCGACTTGTAAGAGAATTCCCACAGATTATATTCACAGATATCAAAAAATCTATTGACAGACTGTACGAATATTATAGTGTTCGGAAAGAAAAATTTGATAAATCTTTACTTAAATTTGATCGCTGAGTATGGAAAAATAAAATGATAATCAAAGTTTCAAACTATATATCTAAATATTTGGCAGAATATGGTATTACCCATATCTTCACTGTCACCGGCGGGGGAGCTATGCATCTCAATGATGCATTCGGCCATCAAAAGGGAATAAAATGTATTTATAATCATCACGAGCAGGCTTGTGCTATCGCCGGAGAAAGCTATGCGCGTATCAATAACCGCATAGCCGCTGTCTGTGTGACCACAGGTCCCGGTGCTACCAATGCTCTAACAGGAGTCGTAGGCGGATACCTTGACTCTATTCCCATGTTGATTTTATCCGGTCAGGTTCGATATGACACCACAGCCCGCTGGTCAGGCTTAAATATCCGTGCCATGGGAGATCAGGAGTTTGATATCTGCAACAGTGTGAAATCAATGACTAAATATTGTGAAATGGTCATTGATCCATTAAAAATTAAATCCTGTCTTCAAAAGGCTTTGCATATCGCGCAGACAGGTCGCCCCGGTCCCTGTTGGTTAGATATTCCATTGAATGTACAGGGAAGTTTTGTGGAAACAGATGATCTTGAGGACTGGAACTGCACTTCATATGATGCCATGCTCCCTCCGCCCATTTCAAAAAATATCATTGAGACAGTGCTGGAAAAAATACGTTCAGCGCAGCGTCCAATATTTTATGCCGGCAATGGTATCCGAATTGCCGACGCCCATAAATTTTTTATTTCTGTAGTAAAAAAATTGAATATTCCCGTCGTCACCGGCTGGAACAGTATTGATGCTATTTATGATGAGCATCCCTTATATACGGGCCGCGCCGGTATTATGGGTGACAGAGCTGGAAATTTTGCCGTCCAGAACAGTGACCTCATTTTTTCCGTTGGCAGTCGTTTGAGTATCAGACAGGTAGGTTATAATTATAAGACATGGGCACGGGAAGCCTTTGTCATTGCCAATGATATTGATGCCGAAGAACTGAAGAAACCCACGCTACATGTAGAACTGCCGATTTGGGCTGATGCTAAAGATCTTCTTGAAAAGCTGGACAGATTCCTACCCCAGGAAAAATTGTTCAAGGGGGAAGACTGGCTGAACTGTTGCCACGGATGGAAGGAAAAATATCCAGTAGTTCAGAAGAAACATTTTGAACAGAAAGAATTAGTCAATATTTATGCATTCATCTCGGTACTGAGTCATCGGTTAAAAGAGGGGCAAATCACAGTCGTAGGGAATGGTTCTGCCTGTGTGGTGGGCAGTCATGGTTATGTCATAAAAAAAGATTCCCGATTTATCGTTAATTCTGCTATCGCCTCCATGGGCTACGATCTGCCCGCCGCCATTGGAGCCTGTGTAGCTACGTCATCCCAAGACATTATCAATGTAACGGGTGACGGCAGTATTCAGATGAATATTCAGGAGTTGCAGACTATTATTACAAATCATCTGCCTATCAAAATATTTATTATCAATAATAATGGTTATCATTCTATACGTCAAACACAAAATAATTTTTTTGGGAAGCCACTTGTAGGCATCGGCCCTGAAAGCGGGGATCTCGGGTTCCCCGATATGGCCAAGCTCGCTCCGGCCTATGGCTATCCATTCTTCCGCATCAGCAGCAATAAGGAACTGGATAAAATAGATCAGGTGCTTGCTACGCCCGGGCCTGTTATCTGTGAAATATTAGTTGATAGTGAACAAAAATTTGAGCCTAAAGCCGCCACTCGACGGCTAGAAGATGGAACGCTGGTGTCGGCGCCCCTTGAGGATCTCGCACCGTTTCTTGATAGAAAAGAATTGGCGGAAAATCTGTTTATTCCATCTGTGGAAAAATAAGGAAAGAACTATGGGTAATATTTATCTCCTTGACTGCACCCTACGCGATGGCGGTTATATTAATAACTGGGAATTTGGTTATGATGCCATCCGCAATATCGGGCGCAAAATAGCTAAGGCAGGAATTGAAGGATTTGAAGTCGGATTTATTAAAGGCGATATTTTTTCAAAAGATAAAACTATCTATCCTAATGTTTCCTGTGTTGAAGATATTATTGCCCCTAAGGATCCTCGCTTGATGTATATCGGTATGGTAGACATGAATGCCCCCGTGCCGCTAGAACGTATAGGACATCGCAACCCACGTTCTTTGGACGCCATCCGCGTTATCTTCAAAAAAAATAAACTTGAAGAGGGTTATATTTATTGTGATAAAATTAAAAGGCTGGGTTATATAGTCTTTGCTCAACTTGTAGGGACAGATAATTACAGTGATGGCGAATTCATCAATGCGGTCAAGATGTTTAATAAACTTGAACCTGATGTCCTTTCTATTGTTGATACATTCGGTGCCATTCGTTTAAAACAATTTCTACGCCTTGTTTACATAGCTGACAATAATCTAAAACCAACGATTGGCCTTGGTTATCATTCTCATAACAATCTCCAGCAGGCATTTAGTAATGCACAAAGTATGGTTGAGCTAAATCTCTCTCGAGATATCTATATTGATGCCTGCGTCTTTGGTATGGGACGGGGAGCTGGCAATCTGAATCTGGAACTTTTTGCTGAGTATCTAAATCATACTGAAAAGAAAGATTACCAGATAGAACCTATGCTTGAAATTGCTGATGAATATCTAAATGATATTCATAAGCAACACTTCTGGGGGTATTCATTGCCCTACTATCTATCAGCCTGTAATAATTGTCATCCGAATTATGCATTATATTTTTCTGAAAAACAGACCCTAACGGCAAAGTCTTTAAATGAGATAATGCAAGGGATGACACCGGCTCACCGCCAATCGTACGATAAGGAAATTGCGGAAAAATACTATCGACAATACATGGAAAACTATATCAACGATATAGAGGCAATCCGCACACTGTCCAGTGAATTTTCTGACAGAACGGTACTGCTGCTTGCACCGGGTTCCAGCATTTATGAATATGCTGACAATATTATGAAATTCATTAGTCTCCATGATGCGGTAGTTATTTCTTTGAACTTTTTCTGTGAAAATTTTCCTATCACTTACATTTTTAGTAGTAATATGCGCAGATATGTACATCTTCAGGAAAAAGTACAGGTACGAAAAATTATTACTTCAAATATCAAGGACGCAGTTTGCTACGATTATATGATCAATTTCTCAAGTTATTGCTCAATCTATCCTGAAATTATCGATAATTCTGCTATAATGGCTCTCAATATGCTCAATGCTTCAGGTGTTTCTCATATATATGTTGCTGGCCTTGACGGGTATACATCACAGTGTACGGGGAATTACTGCAATAAATCTCTCGATTTTAATTTTTCAGATATTTTTGCTCAACGTAATTCTTGTATATCCCAAGCGCTTAATGAAATTAAAAAAAGACTTGGTATAACCTTCCTCACTCCGACTATATACAACATTGAGGATGTGCCAAATGAGTGATATTATTACATTTGGCGAAATTATGCTGCGCTTGTCGCCGCCAAACTATCAGCGCGTTATTCAAGCTAGTTCCTTTAATGCTACTTACGGTGGTGCTGAAGCCAATGTAGCAACCTCTCTAGCACAATTTGGTCTTGAGACCGACTATGTAACGAAGTTACCAAAAAATTTTCTAGGGGATGCGGCATTTAATGAATTACGCCGCTATGGCGTAGGGGTGTCCTCTATAGTGCGAGGCGGGGGCCGTCTGGGGATTTATTTCGCCGAAAGAGGAGCGAGTCAGCGTGGTTCCACGGTGCTCTATGACCGCTACGGATCCGCGTTTCAGCAAAGCGCGGCGGAAACCTGGAACTGGGAAAAAATATTCGCTGGAGC
Source organism: Desulfovibrionaceae bacterium (assembly GCA_028689675.1). Taxonomy (GTDB): domain Bacteria; phylum Desulfobacterota; class Desulfovibrionia; order Desulfovibrionales; family Desulfovibrionaceae; genus JAQVCS01. Next base: position 109,363 of record JAQVCS010000008.1, read on the forward strand.
CCGCTGGTTTCATTTCACCGGCATCACTCCGGCCCTCGGCAAAAATGTAGCACAGGCTTGTCTAGATGCTTGCACGACAGCCCGCAAAATGGGCTTGACCGTTAGTTGTGATCTTAATTTTCGTAGCAAATTATGGAGCCAAGAACAGGCCCGACAGACCATGACAGAACTTTGTCATTATGTGGACGTTTGTATTGCCAATGAGGAAGACGCCTATAGTGTTTTCGGTATACAAACAGATCAGAAGGCCCTGCTTTCCGGAAAATTGGATTTAGATGCTTATAAGCAAACGGCAAAAAAACTTCATGAGCGTTTTGGATTCCACAAGGTGGCCATTACTCTGCGCCGTTCTTTTTCCGCCAGTGACAATAACTGGTCAGCATTGCTTCTTGATGAAGAAGGCCTTTATCACAGTAGGGAGTACTCTATACATATTGTTGATCGCATTGGCGGTGGTGATGCCTTCGGCGCCGGTTTACTCTATGGTCTGCTGAAGGGGATGCATGGGCGGGATGCGCTTGAATTTGGTGTAGCCGCAGGCTGTTTGAAACAAACTATCGATGGAGATTTTAACCTGTCGACAGTGGCAGAAATACAAAAACTTGCCCATGGGGATGCTTCCGGCAGAGTACAGAGGTAAGCAAAGTATATTATAAAAAATATTGGATATATTATGAACTTAAAAGACACATTAGAAATATTCATTATTACATACAATAGAAAACCGTATTTACAAAAAACGTTCGATCAGATATTTTCTGAAAATTCACCAATAAAAGATTTAAAAATAACAATTCTAGATAATAAATCTACAGATGGAACATCTGAGCTAATAGAAGAATATATAAAAATATTTCATAATATTAGACACATAGTTCATAGTTATAATATTGGTGGCAATGCAAATATAGCAAGAGCATTTGAAACAGCTTCCTCAAAATTTGTTTGGATTATATGTGATGATGATGAATATGATTTCTCCTATTGGAATGAAGTCCAAAATGCTATAGATGAAGAAAAAAATCTCATCGTTGTAGCAAATTATCTTAAACCGAAAGAATCAAAAGTTAATTTAATTAAACAATTAACTTTTGTACCTGCGGGAATATACAAAGTCAGCAATTTTAATTCCACCATGATGATTAACATGCACTATTGTATTTCGAGTATGTTTCCACAAATGGCGATTTTTGCTGATATTATCAATAAACAAAAAGAAATATACATTTGTCAGCATTGGTGTGTACGCATGAAGGTCAATGAAGATGCTGCATATACGCGCGGAGTAACAGGATTTCCTCACCCCTATATGAAAGATTGTTTTTGGCATTCAGGCTTTGCTACTGCCATTCAGCTATTTGAAAATAAGAACTTACGCAAAGAACTTATGGATAATATAGACCTTGATGGTCAAAAAGGTTTTCGGTGCATGGTGAAATTAGCCTCCATTTCATATGAACAATATAATAATCGAATAAGAAATCTCTTTGATTTATTTTCTGCCTGCTCCGCACAACAAAAAATATCTCTTATACTCGCCATATTATATTATTATATATTACTTATACATATATGTAAGATAAAAATATTTCTTAAAAAACAATTAAAAAAATCTCCTTTTCTTTTTGATCTTGCAAAAAGATTTTTAGGAAAAAAATAACACCTTTATATTTTCTACTTTTCTTAGATAGTGTCGTCAATTAATTTTAGCCCAAATAGCAATACATCTGATCTGCACTGCGGCAATGAATGATGAGGTGTTTTTGACATATCTTGTAGCAATGCCACGCCAGCGTTTCAGTTCTAAAAATGCGTTTTCTACCAAATGGCGATAACGATATAAATATTTATCGTAATCTCGCGGATCTGTACGATTTTTGCGCGGAGGGATGACTGGCGTTACGCCATTTTCCATAAGGGCATTCGCAAATTCATCGCTGTCATACCCCTTGTCGGCCAAGAGATTTTCAGCTTTTATTCCTTTAACAAGCCTGCATGCTTGAGAGCAATCAGCAACGGTACCTGATGTAATAAACATTCTGACCGGCATACCATGCGCATCCACGGCCAAATGTATCTTGGTGTTGAGCTCCCTTTTGTGCGTCCCATGGTCTGGTTACCGCCGCGTGCGCCTGCTGCATGAGGATGCACCTTGATGTGACTTGCATCTATCATCAGCCACTCAAAATCAGGGTCGACGACAAGAATTTCGAGCAACTTTTCCCAATTTCCCTTGTCGCGCCATCGGCAAAAACGACGATGGGTATTTTTCCAGTCCCCGTAGTCGGGAGGAAGGTCTCTCCATGGGGCTCCTGTACGCAAAATTCAAAAAACAGCGTTAATAAACAGTCGATTGTCACGAGCGGTAACCCCTCTGACACCTTGCCGCCCCGGAAGGTGCGGCTCCAAAAGTTCCCAAATTCTGTCAGATATGTCGTGCGATGATATGTTGCAGTCATATTTTCCTCATTTTCGAGGAAGATAGCAGAAAATTTAACGAATGAAAATACAATTGACTACACTATCTAGGGAGATTTTACACAAAAGGTAATGAGTAAAAAAATAATCAGTTTTTATATAATTAGGCTCAGCCCTCATTAAATTGTCTGCTGTGCAGCCAGTTTTTCAAAACTGGCTGTGTTGTCGACGTAGCGCGGCTACCCCTTCACGTCCTTTTCTTTAGGCGCCTCAGCTTGAGGAAAAAATCAGTTTTTCGCGGGTAGCATTTTAACGAGGGTAGAATCTAGGTGCTTCTGCTAGGATCTTTGAACAAGGAGGCATGGAAACATTGACATATTACGATTTCCCAGCACGCCATTGGCGACAACTGCGCACCAATAACGGACTGGAACGCCTGAACAGGGAAATACGCCGCCGCACCCGCGTTGTAGGCAATTTTCCCAATAGTCACTCAGCACTGATGCTTGTTGCCGCAAGGCTCAGACACATGGCCACGAGTGACTGGGGCCTACGGCATTACATGAATATGGAACCGGTGTAACAGGAACCTGCCAGCACGGGGCTATAGGGAAAGTGCGAAAAATGCTGGACAGTACCCTGCCTTGATTTCAATGTCTTGTGTTTCTGCCTGTATATCATGTATTTTTGCAAGCAATTTTTTCACTTCTTCAGGTGTCATTTTGTTTCTCCCCCATATTGCTGCTTGTTTTTACTATTTTTTTAATTTTTTTCAAGATTAAAATTATTTTTTTATTTTTTATTAATTTTTTAAAAAAACACAAATTATCAAAATATTAAGAGGAAAATTCAAAACTTTTCAAATTTCAAAAACGGTATCTGACGATACACCGTGAAGACAAGCACAAGAAACGCTATCTTTTTTTACTCTCTTCGCAGACAGGGAAAATAGGATTACCTTGTTGAAGTAAAATTTCCGCACGGGTGACTCCGCATTGGCAACCTGCTGGAAGTACAGGCTTATCACCTCCGCTGTGCACTTCATGGCATCGTCAACAAGATGGCTGTAGCGTTGTGTCATTTGTGGGCTGTCATGCGTCATGAGCTTTTGCAGGACGAACATATCCACCTGCCCACTGCTGGCACGATGCAAAGGTATGCCGTAAGCTATGCAGGGAGCGAACGTCCTTCGGTAATCCAGCATTGCTCTACCTCATCCAATCCATCATTATATATAGTCAATGGGGGTAATGTAGACCTCTCTGTTCATGGGGATAAACTTATCTGCCATACAAATGACTGATCCTAGCCCGTATTTATCCTTGCCTATCACAGAGAAGTTTTTAACCATTTTTTCTGTAGGTGTTCCTGTCTGCTTTATCTCCACTGGGTAGAGCTTCCCGTTTTGTTCAATAATCAGGTCTATTTCCTGCTGAAGAGCATTGCGGTAAAAATAGATATGTGGGCTTTGTCCATTATGGTAGTAGCTTTTGAGTATTTCGCTAACAACATAGGTTTCAAACAAAGCTCCGCTCATAGGAATACTCAAGGCTGCTTCACCAGAGCTTATGCCGCAAAGGTAACAGCATAAGCCAGTATCCATGAAATAGAACTTGGGGGTTTTTACTGCTCTCTGTCCTATATTATTGTAATATGGTTGTAGAATATAGATAAGCCCAGAAGTCTGGAGGATAGACATCCATGCTTTAATGGTCTTTGCAGTTTTTCCCACATCCCGTGCAATATCGTTGTAGTTAATAAGCTGCCCTGTTCTGCTGGCTATGACCTTTAAAAAGGTGATAAAGGCACTTTCATCAGAAATATTCAAAATTTGCCGTACATCACGCTCTAGGTAGGTGCGGATATAGGAACTATAAAAAAGGTCTCTATCGGTAATACCGTCATGCACTTGGGGGTATGAACCCTGCACTATGGCATCAAAAATTTCCGTAATGGCACGCACAGGACGAGGTTCTGTGATAAAAGAAGGAAGATAGGGGGGGCGTGTTATATCTCTTTGTAATTCAGATATGGAAAAACCTTGCAAGTCCAGTATACCTACTCTTCCCGCTAAGCTTTCTGCTATATTCTGCATGAGTGAAAACTGCTGAGAACCCGAAAGCCATATAGACCCACGTTTTTCAGATTTATCCACCAGTAATTTTATATAAGGAAAGAGTTGCGGGGCGCGTTGTACCTCATCTATAAATACTGGGGGCTGATACATCTGGAAAAAGAGCTCTGGATCATTTTGAGCTAAAATGGCGGAGAAATATCATCGAGGCTAACGTAGGTGCGGTCTGATTCCATAATATGCTTGAGCAGAGTTGTCTTCCCTACCTGCCTAGGGCCTGTCACCATAAGAACCTTAAAAGACGCTGCACATTGTTTAGCTACTGCCGAGAGGGTACGTTCGTAGTACATTACTGCCTCCGTATTTTTTAAAAGGATAGCAATTTTGTATTTTGAGGTCAATAAACTACATAAAATAAGGATTTGTATTCCCTATTTTACATAAATATACATAACTATATAATATAAATTAAAAAATAATGAATAAGTGCTCCACATGAGCGCCTAAGGTTCACCAATTTTGAGTCACTTCAACCTCAAGCGAAAAGATTGGATTACTATGGCCAAAGACAAGGAGGACGTACGCCTTGAGAGGATAAGGGCTTCTAGCGCGGAATAGGCGCTGGCACTGTTACGCACGGGTAACGATAGAGTGTATCCCTTGAAAATCCCATAATCTTGCACGCCTTGGATATATTTCCAAGCTCTGCGGCAAGAGTGCGCAGTCCAGTCTTGTGTTTTATGATGTTTTGGTTAACTTTGCATTGGGGAATCTCCGTGGGCATGGTGCCCGACTGATGGTGTATGTGTACTTCCATCAAAACGGACTTCCCCCTTCCTTTTGCAAGGGTACTGATGCTCCCTAAAAGTCAGATGATATAACATTTCTTGCTTCTAGGGAGCACCCACATGTTTACATGCTAATAATTACATACAACTCTTTGCCATATTGTCTTTGGAGAGACAGCTAATACTCGATAACCAATTTTTCTACCTTTTTTTGGGAAACAATGACAATATCGCCTTTTTTGGGGTTGGGGCATAGCTTGTTCATTTTTTCAATCCATTTTTTCAAATTACCATTCTTTCGGCCGCTAGGGTAGCGTTTCCATGTACCATCATCTTTTACTATTTTACTCTTTGTATTAGATAATGAGATGTAATTCTTTTTTGAATTATATACTTTACTTCTGTTTTTTTTGACGTATTCTGCTTATTGCCTGTATTCTTCATATCTCTATCTCTTATTTATAGTTTAGATATTTAGACATAAGAGGGAGTATCTCTCCTTTGGTGTCGGAAAGGGCACATCCCTCTTTATGTCGTCTAGTAGCGAGGAAGAAAATTTTGCGCTAAAATTTTAGCCTAGAAAAAGATTTTCTATTTCATAAAATATACATATTGCCGCAACAAATATGCTAGAAAAGATATCTACACTTTAGTATTAGCGGTACTCAGTACCTAAGCAATTTCTTCGACGCGTCGAATTTTGCACTAAAATTTTAATCAATTTAACCGTGTATAGTCTTACTCTTTACGCTAATTTTATTATATATTTTTGTGTTTTCGTATTACTCTGGACTTTTGAAATGTGCCCCTTGCTACATAAAGTAGTAAGCGCGGTATCTAGTAAATCCCGAACTGGGCATGAACCTTTCAGGCTTCTATAGCAAGAGCTCGCTGTAAATGTGCCTTTTTCTTTTTCTCTAATCCAATTCAATATAATGTGTTCATACGAAGACGATGCTTGCGTTTTAATCTCTTCGTAAAGATACATACTATGCTGTGCAAGGATATTCATGACTTTTATAGCTTTTTCTGCATCTTGCTGTCTTACAGAGCAATGCTCCTTCCTTTGATTGCGTAGAATAGCAAATAGACTTGCAAATTTTAGTAAATATTTCGTTTCTTGTTGAAACAGCGGATTTTTCTTCATCTTGGGTGCTGTTTCTTCATGAAAGGCTTGCAATATCTCCATTGCGTTGCTGGAAAAGTCTATTTTATTATTCTTATTTACTGTAAACTGTTTTATATGCGCCATAAATATACCTTCCCATGGCGAAAGATTACTTTGAGTAAAAAGCTGCATTGGCACACTTTCTTGTGGAAAATAAAACATCAAATTACTATAACAGGCAAGAATATTATCATATTGCGCTTTATTCATGGTGGTTACCCCTGCTAGTGTTTCAAACGCCTGTATACAAAGCTGTGGGAAGTATATGTTTTTATCCCTAAATCTAACCGTGCGACTTGCTAAAATAGTATTCATCGTCTTGGCCATATCCCCTATAAGCATGCGGCATATATTTGAATCACAAATCAGGTGATTTTTATTTTGCGCTATAAACTTCATGATCCCTTCCTTAGAAAAGGCAGGACTAGGGCTTGGCTGTGGTAACACCAAGCCTAAGATAGTGAGAAAATCCTGTAATTGTACTTTTCTTATATAGCCTATATTAACAAGGGAAAGCCCTATAGACTCTTGGTTTATACCTTTAGGGTTATAGTGGAAATATCCGCAATATTTCGAACTAATCTGCACTAACAGATTCAGTTGAATAAATGATCTAGAAAGCTGTGTAATATCCTGAATTTCATATATCAAATTTTCAAAGGGTGTATTATTAAATAGGTTTTCTTCAAGATGGGGAAGTGTATCTATACGCTTTGCTGTTTCTTTTCTCATGATGACATCCTCTTTTGTTTTAGCGTTCTGCGGGAACAAGATTACCGTTAATATAGGTGTTAATATCCTCAAGGCGATAACGTACAATTTTACCTATTTTGTGGTAGGCTAAATTCTTTTTCAAATACCGCCATTGCTGCAACGTTTTGCAACTTAAACCGAGAATATCCGCAACTTCTTGTTCTGTAAGTAATTTGCATGAATCTGTGCTATTAGTCATACTGTCCTCCTTAGAGTATACCGCTGTCAGCTTTTGCCTGCGCCAACAACTTGTTTATGATTTTAACTTGTTTTTCATAGTTGGGAGAATGCTGCCTATAGGATTTTCGTAAGAAGGAATTTTCTAGGCATACTTCTGCAACATCAAAATAATACTTGGGTATATTCGTTAAATCATTAGCCATCTTATCTTTAGTTAGAATCTGGTCTATCTTCGTTATCATGCTCGGAAGTATTTCCCACATGGTACTTTGTATATATTGTAGAATGCGTTTAAACTGTTCCCACGTATATTCGTTATGCTCTTCAGGGTATACTTCTCTATTTTTTCTATTAAAAAAGAGTATCCTTTTTATATGTGGATGATTTTCATTAAACTTTATATCATTAGTTTTTTTCTTCTTTTTTGTAAGATACCCATAAGCTCCATTACTATAGGTAGGTTGCACCAGACTTGCACTTATATCTTTGGAGACAACGATTTCTCTCCATAAATCCTCAAGAAGTGCTCTCATCTGGCTTTTTGCACATTCATTTACGCAGTTAAAGCCACCTACTATATGCAAATGAAGACCTTTAGCTGGGCTTGATTCTATTTTACCAATTCCCCATGCGGAGGGAAGAAGCTGTTTAAACCTTTTACGAAAAATGCCTATACAGGTCTGCAAATCATCAAGGCTATGGGGATCATAAGGGCTATCATTAGGGGTAATAAAGCTAGCAAAATAATCTATGCTACTTTTTGTTATTGCACATGCTTTGCGTATCCTTGAATGAAATTTATTTACTTTAATATATTTATTTACTTGCCTAGAATATTGGGGAAGACTACGTTTTTCTAGAGCTGTTTTATTGTAGCTAGTTGCTGCATAACCTTGAAAGATAAGGCTGATAATATCCTCCTTTTGAGGAGGACAGGTATAATCCTTATATAATAGAGTAGACATAGCTATATCCTTATAGTATATATAATAGGGTAGTATTATATAAAGTATGGGAAATAGGGTGTGGGAAAAGAATAGGCAGTATTGAAGCAATTGCCTTGTAATAAACCCTCACTCTATATGGGAATGGGATATGGGATATGAGGGGCTAGTAATATGTTATGAAGTTGACTTATTACTGCCTACATTCTCTTTTGCGGTGGTGCTCTTTGTTGTTTATACATGCTTTTCTCCATACATGTAGACCTCTTAAGCTATATAGCTAAGAGGTAATTATTTTTTAAATGTAAACTTGGGATAAAAAAGGTCAGCACTAAAATGCTGGCAGAATTTGCTCAAAAGGGCTTATTTCTGCATAGAATCACGGATTATACTGTTTACACGGTATTTTCAGTGCAAACAGCACAGTTCGGCTGGGGATGGTAATTCATCCCTTGTATGTCACGCAGAAAGAACATACTCAGCAATGGAGACTTTGTCAAGCACTATCTGATATTTTTTTGTGACTCTGCTTTTTCGATAATTCGTATAGTAAAATTAATGAATATTTATTATAAGTAGCAGATGAAGTATGACAAATGTATTATCTAATTTGATTAATAAAAAACATATAATAAGTTGAAGTAGTCTAGATATAATTGAAATTGAAATAAGATTAAAATAATAGTGGAAGAAGTATATTAATTGTGAGATACAGTGCTGCTATGATGTAAAATGATTAGATCGAGTATGGCTTTTTCGTGTCTATCCTAAAATTGTATCCTATGTGTAGGGCTGGCGTATCGGTCTTCTGCCGTAATAGGTCATGCGGCATATTTTTTCAAAATATCGCAAAGGCAAAAAGGTAAAAATAGACTCATATTTTTGTGGGTACTATTGTACGCACATCTCTTCATGTATGTATGGTAGTAAACTCAATGGGTATTAAGTAGTCCACGAAAGAGAAATTCTCCCGTTCATAAATTTTTAAGCTGTTTGGGTTAGCTCGTTTTGGGGAAGAATTTTTCGGATTTTACACGAATGCGCGGTGTTCACTTGTATAATATGAGCAGTAGATTTATCTAGTGCAATCATTGCTGCTATGTGCTCATAGGTATAACCATATATACTAAAGAGAATGTGATTTGCTCAGTGGAGCATGCTCATAATTTTTTGAAATATGCAATCCCTGTTCTGTTTTATTGGCAGATTTTTACTAGTAAATTCTCGCTTGGTCGCTTTTCCCAGAATGAACATGGCCATAATATCTGTCGCCAAGCTGAAGGAAAAAATTTGATGCCGAAAAATTGCGATTTAAGAGGCTAAAATTCCATACCCCTATAGATATTATGTATGGAGGCCTTTTTTGGATTAGAGGGCATTCTCGGGCGATTTCGGAAGTTTCGCTCAATTTCACAGTGTGGAAGACGTGCTTTTTGGCCTGTTTTCATCCCTATTTTTTTTCTATGACGATTCTAAGCAAGGCAAAAAGTACCATCCTCATTAGAGGATTGTACTATTAATTCAATGGAATAGTATATTTAACAGGAATAAGGATAGTCTGCCAGTATCTTCGGATACCATTGACAGCCCCTTGGCTTATTGGAATACTGGCGCACAAGGAGAGAAAACTATGGCAAAGCCTCCACGCATTCTTATTGGTGGTGAATTTTTCCGCAGATTGCGCGAAGAACAGTGCTATTATGCTGATAAAACTGCACTTATTGAAGAACTCGTGGGCGAGTCAACATCGGCAATGGTTTCTCTGATTACGCGCCCGCGCCGTTTTGGTAAAACGCTGACCATGACCATGCTGCGTGAGTTCTTTGATATTCAAAAGGATAGTAAAGATATTTTCGCAGGCTTGAATATTGCTAAGAACTCCGCCCTGTGCGCTGCGTGGATGAATAAGTATCCTGTGATGTTCATTTCGCTTAAGCAGGTGGAAGGCTTGAATTTTTCTCATGCCTTGGGGCAGCTTGCAGAGCATATACGCAGACTTGTCATTGAATCTAATTATTTGCTGGACAGTTCGCAGGTTGATAGCAGTGATAAAGAATCCCTGCTATCCTTTAAGCAGCGCGGAATTACACAAACAGACTTGGAAACGTCTCTGTTCACCCTTAGCCATGCCCTGCGTGACCATTGGGGCAAGCCCGTCATTCTGCTCATTGATGAATATGATGTCCCTCTCGCGAGGGCAGAAGAAAATGGCTATTACGCTGAAATGGTGAGCTTTCTCCGCAATATGCTGGGGGCGGCACTCAAAACCAATGATGCACTTCAGCTGGCTGTATTAACTGGCTGCCTGCGTATTTCTAAAGAAAGTATTTTTACGGGGCTGAATAATTTCAAGTGTTTCGGGCTTGCCGATGTGCAATTTGCCGATAAGCTGGGTTTTACTTCTGCCGAGGTTGACGCATTGCTTACTTCAGCAGGATTTTCTGACAAAAAAACCTTGATGAAAGAATGGTATGACGGCTACCGCTTCGGGAAGAATACGGAAATCTATTGCCCTTGGGATATTTTACAGTATGTAAGTGATCTTCAGGTTGATTCTGAAGCCAAGCCACAGGCATATTGGAATAATTCCAGCGGCAACCGCATTGTTCGCAGTTTTGTAGGGCGCACCGACCTGCATGTGGGCAATAAGTTTGAAAAGTTGCTTGCTGGTGGCTGTGTGGAGGCGAACATTGCTGAAAATCTTACTTATGACGCCTTGCACGCTTCAGAAGATAATTTGTGGACATTGCTCTATCTTACGGGCTACTTGACCAAGGCAAGTCCCGAGCAGATGGCGGCTTGCGGCGTAACGCCTGATGATGAGACAACGCCATTGGTTATTCCTAATAAGGAAGTATACAAAATCTTTACTTCTTCCATAGCCTCATGGTTTATCGATGCAGTCAAGGCTTCTGACCGTTCCGCATTGTTCAGCCTTTTTTGGGCTGGCAATGCTCCAGCTCTTTCCTCTCTTCTGACAGAGCAGCTATATTCCACTATCAGTTATTATGATGCCCACGAAGATTATTATCACGCCTTTCTTGCGGGTATGCTTTCCTTTAGTGCGTATGAAGTGCGCTCTAACCGTGAATTAGGTAATGGCAGACCAGATATTTTCGTCCTTGATTTATCTGGCAAGCGGGCGGCAATCATAGAAATTAAAATTGCCAAGGAGCGTGCCAGCATGAAAGAATCCGCGCAAACTGCCCTCGCCCAGATTGAAGCGCAGGACTATGCCTTTGGTTTGCCTTCAATTCTTACTAAAGTGTATAAGTATGGCGTTGCCTTTTGGAAAAAAGAATGCTTGGTGCTGGGTGGGGAAGGGCAACAGCACTGACAAGTACGATGAAATTTCTTACCCCCTTTGAAATACGGGCATATCATAATTTACACTTATTCCCCTTTCACTCTTGCATATAACGCATCAAGTTCATTGCCTGTTACGGGGGGCAGTAACAAATCGCGGCTCAAAGCGCGCTTATTTTCAAGCAGCCTGTGTAAGTTTAAATCAAAACTGGTGTCGGCTAGATGTGCTTGAGGATGTATAGCCAAGGGGAAGTATACATGAACATCACGTTTTTGCCCCATGCGATAGGCGCGATCGGTGCATTGATCTTCTACAGCAGGATTCCACCATCGCGATAAATGTATTACATGATTAGCCGCAGTCAGAGTTAAGCCCACCCCAGCGGCTTTAGGGGAAAGAATAATGACATCAAAGCCTAGAGGTGCATCTTGAAATTTTTGAACATATTTTTGCCTTTGCGTGGCAGGCGTTTGCCCGTTGATAATAAAGGGCAGATGCAACAAAGAATAGCGTTTTTGCAAAAGTACGGCAAGATAGGGTTGATGATCACGAGATTCTAAAAAGATCAGTACTTTTTCCTTGGCTTTACATATTTTATCGAGTAAATTCAAGGCGATATTAAAGCGGGCGGCTATTTTGTAATACTCAATATCTATATGCCCAGAAGGTTTTTCTGGGTGTAGGCTAATCATGCGCAGAGCTTGAAGCATTTCTAATGGGGAATATTTCTTTTCAAGTGCATTTTCATATGCTTGAGCTTGGGCGAGAGTCATATTTTTTTTATGTATATGCTCATATTTATACGGAAGACCTTCTAATGTATTTGATTTCATGCGTCTGAGCATGGGTTTAAATGTATGCTCTGCACTGCCTTCTAACAAAGCTTTAAGCTTACGCAAGCGTGCTTCATCAGCTTGACCATATATAGCATTAAATTGGCGTAATTCTTTCAAAAAGCCTGGAAGTAAGACATCCATGATAGACCATAAATCGATAAGGCTATTTTCAACAGGCGTTCCTGTTAAGCCAAGATGGAATTCACTATTGAGCGTCCGTATTGCTTGACTAATCTGTGATGTATAATTTTTTGCTTTTTGCATTTCATCATACACAATAAGTGCAAAAGGTATTGCTGCAAAACTATGGTGATAATCACGCACTGTTTCATAGCTTGCAAAAATACATTGTGCTTCTTGCAATTGTGCTGTATCAAGCCGCGAAGTGCCATCATCAATATCACGCCCTCGCATATTCGATGCACAGCGCAATTGTTTGAGCTTTTCAGCGCGCAGCACAAGGCAAGAGCCTAGCCCTGCTTGCAAATGCTTATTCGCCTCATTATTCCAATTCTCCACAAGGCTTGTGGGGGTGATAATTAGCACAGGTTTAGCGGCATAGCCTAACTCTTGACGTCTATGCCGCAACCACAATAAAAAGGTCAAACAAGACAAAGTTTTACCCAAGCCCATATCGTCTGCCAAAAGAGCCCCACTATAGCCTTCAGACCATAATTGCACTAGCCAATGCCATGCTTCTTGTTGATGGCCTTTCAGGCTTGTTTTAATCTCTACGGGAAAAGCCTGCTGTATTAGCACAGGTTTTCTTGGGCGATAACTATTAAAAAAGACCTGCTCTTCATTATCTTTTGTTTCAAGAAAATACTTTTTTTCTTTGCTGGCGTCAGCACTAGAGCCTTCGTTTTGTGTTTCATCCTTTACTTGTTCTGCGGCTCTTTCTTGTGCTTGTAAACATTTTTCTATAGATTCTATGGTCTGTATTGTTTCCTGATTGGCGGGAATTTCTAGTTCAGTACAATATATATGGTTACTGTTTGTTTCTTTAGTATCTGTTTCTTCTGCTGGCAGGCTACCATGAATAATCGTACTGTCTTGATTATTGTGTATAGCGAGTTCTACTTGTTTTTTAGCTTCTTTAGCTTCGGCACTTGTAGCAAAACAGAGCTTCTTTTCACCAAGAGCCATACCATAACTTTCTGGTATCCAGCTTGTTTGTGAACACACAGTCCAAGGCAAAGCCTTTTTAACCCAGACACCCAAACCTATGACTCTTTCAGAATATTCTTGTGTGGCAACAAAAATACTTTCTAAAGCACCTTCATCATATTTTTGCTCCAAGTACTCTTTAATAAAGCGTTGCGGCGTGCAAATAAATTGTCGGCGTGTCTTGCTTGTTGCCTTACGCATAGTGCGTACTACTTCTAAGCAATCTTGCAGCATAGGATCTAAAAAAACATAACGATTATTGCCCAGCACATAAGAAGACCGTGTTTGCGGGTAAGTAGAGGTGAAGTGCTGTATAAATTTATCTTGATATTGCGGGGGAAGAATTGCCTCTGCTTCGCTCACAGACAAAGCATCTTGAGTAGGCAATGCTGCCTCTTCATGCTCTGCCTGCATTTGCTGCCCGAAAAGCACAGGAACAAAATCAAGTTCTCCATCTTTGGTCATCAATTGCAAAGAAAAAGCAGCCGCATGGTAGACACGCAAGTCAGACAAAAAACCATCTTTGCTAATACGTTCTTGCGCTTCTCTGGGTAATTCTGCTGTTATATAGGCAAGATATTTACGTTTTTCATCATACTGACTAGGCAATAATTCGTTATGTCTTTCTATAGCTTCACAAAGAGCATATAAATTTCGTGGCAGCCTTTGCCATTGTCCTTGATAGCGCAGCATAGAGCCTGTGCGCACGATACGCGCTCTTTGCCCTTGTGCAGTAAGCCAACAGCTTTCGATGGAAAAATCTTCCTGACTCATATTGCCCTGACTTTGCAAGGAAAGGTGCAAAGGACTAATAGGGGGAAGGCCAAGCAACCAAGCCTCAGCTTGGCTCAAATTGGCTATACATTGATGCGGCAAGAGCAGGCTTTCTTGTGTAATCTCGCCTTGCTGCTCTTCGTACAAGCGCAACAAGCAATCTATCGCGCTACAAAAAATAGCGTTCTCCGCCCACTGTGCTGTGGCTATTATTTGGGGGCTGCGCAACAGCCTTGAAGAAAAAAACTGAAAAATAAGCCCCTGAGGCTGTACTGTATACTCTATAGATATGCGCATAAATGCTCTCTATCGGGAATAATTGGTATATCGTCCAGTTTCTTTACGTATTACGTTTGCTACTTCATCACGCCAACTTCCACTCTTATAGTGGGTAAAAGAATGTATAGAGCCTCGCTCAAGTTCAGTCTTTGTATAATATTTTTCGTATAACTTTGGATGGTTATTGCGATTATTTACCCAAATATGGCATTTCCCATTGTGACTCCAGTCAACTATGGTTAAAGAATCAATACGCAACATGAGCACAATATGGGTTTCAATATCGGGTGATTGAGTAAGGATTGCAAAACTCAATGTCTCTTGAGTTCCTCTCTTTTCTATACTGTGGGCATAGGCTTGCCCTTTATTTCCGAGCACAACCCAAGCTTCATCAATATGCCCAGCGTGTAAATACGAACGCCAAAAGCGTACGCGAAAATGCCACATTCGTTTGGCATCGTCATCAGTGTTCACTACTTTATCTGTGATGTCCAAAAATAAGTCTAAGGATTGTTTTGTAAGCCAGCGTAATATCAATTCCTTAGCCTCTGTGCTAACGCCAAACCATTGCGCATTGTGTAACCTTGGGTCGCCTAAACAATGCAGTAAATAGCTTTGTACACGCTGGCAAAGGGCAGGGTTACTGTTGGGGCTGCGTAAAGGTAAAAGCAGGGCTTCGGCCATATGACCAATTAACAGTGCTGTTTTATTTAGTAAATCACCCTGTTCCGTGGAACATAGGGCAATAACTCGCTTTATGTCCTCTTCTGTCAGCATTGTTTGATTAGCAATGCGCTTTAACAGTATTGTCAGTATGCACAAGGCTAAGGGTGATGACTGTAAACCTACAGGAAGGGCAGCATTTTTGAAAATTATTGAAATATGATCTTGAGATGAAGCTGTACAGCTTGAGCATAGATTAACCAGGTTGTTAATTACTTTTGTGTGATCAAAAAATGAATATTTTATTTGTGCTTGCTGCCAAGAAGTATCTAGTATTGTACTATTATTGATAAGGAAATGTGAAAGTTGCTCTGTATGTTTTTCTATAATGGAAAAAGTATTGCAATAAAGGCGAGCTAAAGAACGTACAATGCGGGGGCGAAGCTTTTTTTTCACAGCAAGTAAATACCTCGCCATGAGTTCAAATGAAGACAGTATACCTCCGTCCCCAGCAAGGGCAAAAGGGGAATAACGCCAATCGAGCACACTAAGAGCGTCAAAATTATTTTGCGTTGCAGCCTTAGTGATGGCAGTCTTGAGTGCTGCTAAATCAAGCAATCGAGGCATTTTTTCAGCTTTTTTTGTGCCTAATGCTTCAGCTTGTTTTTGAATTCGAGACTCTGGCATATACACAGGGCGTATAGGCATACTGTTGTGCTGCCATTCCTTACTCAGCGCAAGCAATCCAAGGCTCATTGTAAGGATCTCCTTGCCGCATCTAAAATCATTGTGTCGGGCGGCGCCATAATAAAGCGTAAATCAATACGCCTGTTTAAGCGTTTATGTTCCTCAGTATCATTGGGCACAACAGGACGTTTGAAACCATAGCCAGCTATAGACATAAGGGGATATGCTGCTTGATCTTTTCTTTCTTGTCTGCTGCATAGCGTGGATAATTCTGGGCATTCTTTTATCAATACTTGGTAAGTATGTAATGCTCTTTCCATAGATAAACGCCAATTGATATTTTCATCGCCATCAGTATCAGTATGCCCTTCAATAAGCAATGCCTCTAACCCAAAAGCTGAAGGTGTGCAATTGTTGGGCAAAGGCATTGAGCCTTGCCCTGTATAGCAAGGCAGAACAGTAGCAAGAGCATGAGCTAACAAGGCAACAGCACTGCGACCCTCTGTTGATAATTCAGCCTTGCCCACAGCAAAAAGAATGGATTCAGGTAAGCGCAATATGCCATTATCTTTATCGATGACCACTTCAACACCCTGATCTTTAAGCGAAGTATAGATTGCTTCCACAACGGCATCGCGTGTGTTTTCTGCCCCCTGCAATAATTCTACTTGCGAACGCAGGCGATCTCTTTCTGCTGCTAGTTTTTTTATTTCAGCACGATAGTCTACTGAATCATCACTGAATTTCATAGCAAAAAACATTAGCATAATAATAAACAAAAAAATAATGCCTACCATCATATCTGTCATAGAAACAAAGAAGCTTTCTTCTTGCTCATGCTCTTTTGTGTGGTGAAATCTATGCACTTTTCACCCCTTAAGAACGCTTTATTTGTTTCAACTGGTTTATATGATCACTAAAAATTTCATCTATATCTTGTATGCCTTCTGCCAAACGTCCAACAGCATTGCCCATGTGTTCATCAACTTTTGCAACAAAATCGGCAACCTTACTTGTATTGATATCGAGATTGTTTGTGACATTATGCAAAGCACTTGCCAATTCAGTATCGATATTCTCAAAACGACCAAGATGCGTCTTCCACGCATCATTGAGAGTGTGTGTTGCATCGACAAGTATTGTTTGCGCAGTACGCATATTCTCTTGCATGGTATTTACATTAGCAAGCAGGGTTTGCAGCGCAGAGTGCATATCGGCAATTTGTGTTCGCATAGGCATACTTGCATCACTCAAAGAGTTTGAAGCCTTTGTCAAGGTCTGGACAGCCGCATCAACATGACGCTGATGCTGCTCTAAGGCTGTATTGTTATTGGCAAGCCTTTCATTAAGCCCCTGTATTTTTTCGCTGAAAACACTGATGGCTGTATCAACAGAAGCAAGAATGCCTGACGTTGCCTGAGACAAGTGCCCTGCGGCTTTTGCTCCTTCTTGCGTCATGGCATGGGCAAGCTCTGCCTGTTGCTGCTGCATGGATGCACGCGCTGCTGCCATATCTTCATGAAGATTTGCAGATATATTTTGTGTTGCTTGTGTTAAACCAGACACGCTCGACTCTAATTTTTCCAAAGTTTTTTCTATGCTTGAATTTAAACTCGAGCCGCCTTGCTCTAAAGAGGACTGAATGCCTGCAAGCGAAGTATTAAGGCTGTGCAGCATATCACTCATGACAGTACTTGTTGCCTGCGTGAGTTGCATTGCGGCTTTTTGTCCTTCTAGCGTCATCTGTTGTGCAATATCTTGGCTTTGTTGCTGCATACGATTGCGTGCTTCTACCATATCTGTGTTTAAGGTGCGGGAAATATCTTCTGTGGCAAGATGTAATTTCTGTATACCTTCTTGTAATTGATGCAATGATTTTTCTAATGTACTGGCAAAATTACCACTGCCATGCTCAAGCGATGTTTGCATACCGCTTAAAACCATTTCTAATTTTTGTAATGTTGCCGCCAAAGTTGTCAATTCTGAGCCAACGTGTTGCCCCACGGCAGAGCCGAGCTGTGAGCTGATCATGCCTAGGGTCTTTTCGTGCATTGTTTGTAGATTTTCGCCAATACTACGGCTGATTACCTTTTCCATAGTACCTATATTTTCACCCACTTGATCAAGGCCTTGGCACACTGGGCTAATATTTTCTTGCAACGCGTTGAGCATTGCTCCTGAAAGCGTAACAAGCCCCTCGCTCATTTCAGTATTAAATCTTTTGAGTTGCGCTGTGCTTTCTTTGGCTTCGCGTACTTGTTCTGCCAAAAGTTGTTCTTGCGTGAGCACAGGCAAAAGTTTTTCTAGATCTGAGCATAAACGATGTATTTTACTTGTAGCATGTCGGCGCAGATTTTTTTCTGCCCAGCTCACAATGAGTGATGCCAAAAGACCAAAAATAGAGGTATAAAATTTGAGTGTGGCGGCATTGAGTAAATTTTTAATTGCGTCTTGCATTGCCACCGTGCTGTTTCCTTCTGCACTCGTGGCAATTTGAATAGCATGGCTTGCTGCAGCTAAGGCAGAAACCAAACCTAAAAAGGTGATGAGTAAACCAATACCCACAAAAAGACCAGACCACTTACCCAAACGGCATAAGGCTGCATCAAGATTAAGCGTATATATATTGATAAAATTTTCTGGCGGTATAGAAAGGTATTCGTAGGTATTATGCTTAAAGCGAGCAGCATCGAGCTTGTTCCAGCACTCTACCAAGGCATCTTTTTCCCCTCCTTGTATTTTTTCTTCTATATCATACAAAAGTATTGAGCTATCTTTATTTTTATCAATATTTTGTACTATATTTTGTATACTTTGTATTCTCTTGAATATAGGGGATACACTAAAATGATATCGATAAATCAAAAAAAACATAGAAATGATAATAATGAGCGATGCTGATTCTGGGAAGCCATCCATTTTTAAAAGTAAAAAAAGTAATTCCATTATAAATTTTAGTGGTATTTCTAAAATAAGCAAAAGAATTTCCATCTTTCTTCCCCCCCCAACAGAGAAATACAATATATAAAATTATGCTATAAACAATTTATAGCCAGTATATACGGCAAGAGTAAAGTCTTTTTGATAGGCAAAATAGAGTTATTTTTTATCGCTGCCTACAGGCATATAGCTTTATAGCTGTACTCTTTCTACTTTTGATTTTATGTTTGCCCACAGGACTTTCCTCAAACAAAGAGCTGCTTTTCTATTTTTATTTCCATAACTAGTACTGGAACTGAAGTATGAGCATATAAATTGAGGCTTTGCATTGGGCTTGTTACGAACAATACAGCAGTACGCCATGCAACGCAATCTTTATTCCCAATTTTTTTAGCACAAAATATAGCAGTAAGATTATCTAATCAATCAATGAGTGTTATGGTAAAGTATATATTATGCAAAGCAATATCAAATTGGAATATATGATATGAAATTGTCAATTACTTTTGAAATAAGTGATGAAAAAGAAGAAAATTTGAATATCTTTTGTGATATTATAGATATATTATTGAAGGGGGATTATGAGAAATGTAATTTATATGTTCTACAATAGCGGAAAATCGCGGCTTATAAGCGGCTTGATTTGGCATAGCATGATAGGCTTTTGCCAGATCAAGCCGCTCTATAACATTATTTCAGCTCAGTTTCAGCAATGCGATTATTTAATACTGCGATATCGCCCTTTACGGCAGACCCAGCATACGCCATTGGGTATGGCGGGGTGACCAGGGCCTTTGCTGGTCGCGCATGCTCCTTGTATCCCTCGGGTGTTATTTCCTTTACAGCGAACATCACCGCATTTATCACATTTATATAAAGCACCAGTCACAAAACCGCAGCGTGGGCATGTAGGCATATCGTGTACTCCTAATAATTGAGGTGTGAAAGTCAGGCTATTCTAAATTACTGCGCAGACAATTCATCACGGTTGAAAAAGCGTTGCCGTGAGGGTAGCGGGTTCTATCATCATTCCAAATCATGCCCATTAATGCGGGGCAATCCAAAATAATATTTTCTTTTTCGTCATCAATAAAAACACCTGTCTCGTCGTCATCGCACTCTTCATCTTCTTCAGACAAATCAACAGGATACGCACTAAGCAGAATACGAAAATTAGCAATTTCTAATTTGAGCACATTACTCTTATCCTTATAAAAGCAAGGTTCACCCTCTGGTGGATAGGTCAGTTTGCCAATGCTCATAAGTAAAAGGATATCGTCATAGGCGTCGCAATATTCCTTGTCTTCGTCGGAAAGCAGAAAGCCTTTGTTACTTTGCATTTCTTTTGCGCTTTCGTAGGGGTGGCTATGCACATAGCCAAGGTATTGGTAATGCGGCCAGCAGAAATTGATGAGCGCATCTTTTAGCATGAGGGAATGCGGGTTGGGGCGCACACCAACATCGCCTTGTAAAGCCGTGCTGTCTATACTGACATGCTCAACAGAAAAGTATTTACCCCCTTCACGCACAGTGCATGTGCCAAAAAGATGCCCAAAAAACTCCATAGGCACTTGTTCCACTGCATCACTTTGTTCTTCGTCTTCTGCCAAGGCAACTTTGTAGGCTTCAAGCCCACTTAAAAGAATTGTCATAAAGGCTTGATCGGACACATGAATCATGGTAACTGGCTCCATCGGCGTACTCCTAATTATTGTTTAATATATCCCTTATTTTTATAATATCATATATCGCATATTTTGTCAAATTTTTAATATCGAAAAAAATGGCCTAAAATTTTAGTCCACACGAGGGAAAAATTTTGGCCTAAAATTTTAGAGTAGCGTAAACGAAGAAGTAAAGAGCAGTACCTCTTTTTTCACTGGCAGGAAGGTTGCCTTGGTGGGTGAGCCAAAGCTGAACTTCACTTTGGCTTTGTGGGGGAATTGTATCTGTGGTAGGGGAAAATTTTGGTCTAAAATTTTATTTTTTTTTGATGTGCATACGAAGATAGGGAGGGAAGGTAGAAAGGGTGTCCTCTCTAGTACGCTCTCTTCCCTTATTTTGGTGTTGGGAATGGTGTTGGGAAGAAAAAAAGCACTTACAAGTGATTTCTTGTAAGTGCTTGATTTTTATGGTGTGCCCGACAGGAATCGAACCTGTGGCCTACAGCTTAGGAGGCTATCGCTCTATCCGACTGAGCTACGAGCACATGAGTTAGCTACTATAAAAGGAGCATGCCCTCTTGTCAAGATAAGGCTAAAAACCTGCTTCGAGCGGTGGCCAGACCATCCAATGCCCATCGGGCAGCACCTGTTCTTTGTGTGCGGGGCGGATGTGCACCTGCCTGCCTTTTGCCTGTACACGCCCTTCAGCAAACCATTGTATTACCTGCGGGTAGAGGCGGTGCTCAAAGCTGTGTATGCGCTGCATCAGGTTATCAAGGGGCTCATCGGGCAGGGCGGGCACGGCCGCCTGCGCAATAACAGCGCCATTATCCATTTTTTCATCAACAAAGTGCACAGTGCAGCCCGTAATTTTTACTCCCCAGCCTTGGGCGTCTGCCCCGCCGTGCACACCGGGGAAGCTGGGCAAGAGTGCTGGGTGCAGGTTAATAACGCGCCCCGCTAAGGGCTGCAAAAAGGCAGAGGTCAGCATGCGCATATAGCCAGCCAGCACCACCAGCTCTGCGCCGCTGCGCTGTACTTCGGCCAGCATGGCGCGGTCAAAGCTTTCCCTATCGGGGTAGGCCTTGTGGTCAAGGGCACATACTGGCGCACCAAAGGCGCGGGCGCGCTCAAGCACTGTTGCCTGCGGGCGGTTGCTCAGCACAAGCACCACACGGGCATCCAGTAGGCCAGCAGTAATTTTATCAAACATTGCCTGTGCATTTGTTCCACTGCCCGAGGCAAGAATAGCTATTTTTAAGGGCATGGGCACTCCTTTATGGTATGATAGGGTGGCAAGAAGGGCTACAGCCAAAGGCAGGGCAGCCTGTGGCTTTGCATCTAGGTGTCGTGTGCGTGAAGCTCCAGTTCAATAATTGCGCTTTTTGTGCCCACGCGCAGGGGAAAACCTGTCCACAAGCCTGTGCCGCTGCTTACATACAGCTGTGTTGTGCCAAGGGTATACAAGCCTTGCACAAAGCCATCATTCATCAGGGCAACAAGGGCTTGCATTGGTGAAAGCTGACCAGCATGCGTGTGCCCAGAAAGCTGCACGTCTACCCCTGCGGCCTTGGCCTGTGCTATAATTTCGGGGCGGTGTGCCAGAAGAATGGTGGGCACATCAGCAGGCGCACCGCGCAGGGCTGCGGCCACATTGGGCATGGGCAGGCCATTACGCTCTGCCACGGGGTCTGTTACCCCCGCCAGTACAATTTGCCTATGCCCTACCTGCAAAACAGTATGCTCATTATACAGCATGTGTATGCCAAGGGCTGGAAAAGCTGTGCGCCAGCCTTGAAAATCCCGATAATATTCATGGTTGCCGGGGCAGCCCCATACGCCATAGCGTGCTTTCAGCCCGCGCAGGGGGGCAATATCCTGCGCCCGCTCTTTGGGCAGGCCATCAACAATATCCCCTGTCAGCACAATAAGGTGCGGGCGTGCTTCATTCACACGCAGCACTACCTCTTGCACCCAGTCTGCCCGCAGCAAAGGGCCAACATGTACATCGGAAAGCTGCACAATGCGAAAGCCTTCCAAATCTGGCGGCAGCGAAGGTATTTCAATGTTGACTGTGCGGACTTCGGGCACGCGCAAGGCTTCATACATGCCCCATAGGCTGAGGCAGCAGGCCAGCACAAAACCAGCTGCAGGCCACAGGCTCAGGGCATAGTCTGCCGCTTCAAGAAAGGGGTTAAGGGCTTTTTCCCTTTTTTTATCGCGCTGAAGTAAAGAACGCATACTGCGTATGCCCGCGCGCAACAGCAAAAAGCCATCGCGCAGCAGTAAAAGCAGGGCATAGAGCACCACCACGCCATGCCCCCAGCCCCAAACCAGAAGCAAGGGCTCGGGCAGGTCTGGCGAAGCAAGCCCGCCAAAGAAAATGAGAAGTAAAGGAAATTTCAGCCCTGCTGCCAGTAAAAACAGCCAGAGCAGCCCCTTGCACAGGCTTTTGCAGCGAAGGGGGCGCAGTGCACGCCAGTATATATAAAAAATAATCAGCACTGCCGTGGATAAAATAAAAAACATGCCCTCTCCTTGAGTGAAAAAAGGCAAATTCCCGCAGTAGGAGAATTTGCCCAAAAAGAGTCACCTCATAAAAAATTATTTGGGCTCAATCACTTCAATATTGTTCATATAGGGGCGCAATGCCGTGGGGATAAGCAAAGAACCGTCTTTCTGCTGATAATTTTCTAAAATGGCTGCCATAGTGCGCCCCGTGGGCAGGCCAGAGCCATTGAGTGTGTGCACCCATTGCGGTTTGCCCCCCTTGGGGCGGAACTTGATATTGGCACGGCGTGCCTGAAAATCAATGCAGTTTGAACAGGAAGAAATTTCGCGATAGGTATTTTGCGCAGGCAACCATACTTCAATATCAAAGGTTTTTGCCGAGCCAAAGCCCATGTCGCCTGTGCACAGGGTTATGGTGCGGTAGGGCAGTTCAAGCTTTTCCAGCAGGCTTTCAGCACTGCGCACCATAAGGTCAAGCTGGTGGAAAGAATCATCGGGGTGGGCAAAGCGTACCATTTCTACCTTAATAAACTGGTGCTGGCGAATAAGCCCCTTGGTGTCTTTGCCATACGAGCCTGCCTCTGAGCGAAAGCAGGGCGTGGCCGCAGTGTAGCCCAAGGGCAACTGTGCCTCATCCAGCACGTCACCAGCGTGCAGATTGGTGAGGGGAACTTCCGCTGTGGGAATAAGGAAATAGTCCCAATTTTGAAGCTTAAAGAGGTCTTCTTCAAATTTGGGCAATTGCCCTGTGCCTGTCATGGTAGTGCGGTTAACCATAAAGGGTGGGTTTACTTCAATATAGTCTTCTTGTAGCGTGTGTGTGTCCAAATAAAAATTGACCAAAGCCCGCTCTAGGCGTGCTGCCCAGCCCTTGGCCACCACAAAGCGGCTGCCTGTCAGCTTGCCAGCACGGTCAAAATCCAAGCCACCCAGCCCAATGCCCACTTCGTGATGTTCTTTGAAAGGAAAATCAAAGGTGCGCGGTGTACCCACGCGGTGCACTTCAACATTTTCTGTTTCGTCTTTGCCCACGGGCACAGAGGCATCGGGAATGTTGGGCACAGCCATCAGCCATGTTTCCACGGCTTGCTTGGCGGCTTCGGCAGCGCCATCAAGCTCTTTTATGCGGGCAGAAAGCTGAGAAAGCTCTGCCATCATGTGGTCGGCGCTTTCGCCATTGCGCTTGCATTGCGCCACAGCCTTGGAGGCCGCATTGCTTTGGCCTTTCAGGGTTTCCACTTCGGCCAGCAGGCGGCGGCGCGTGGCATCAAGCTGCTGAAATTCGGCCACATCTATTTTGGAATGACGGTCGGCAAGGGCTTTAACCAACACATCAGGGGATTTTTGAATAAGCTTTAAATCAATCATACAGCACTCCTTGCAAGTAAGGGGTGCAGTATACAACTGAATAAGGGTAAAGGTAAAGCCTCAGGCAGGGGCAAAATTTACCATGCCTATGGCTTTATCTTTACCCTTTGTGGCGTACTACCCTCTTGGCTGAAGGAACGTGCCACCAGTGTTGAGGCTTAACCCGAACAGGCACTGGCTGGCCAAAAGGCGTGTTTGCTTCTTTTTCCGCAAGCCTTACACAGCATCGGGGCTGTCGCCATTTTCGCCATTCATCAGAGCAAGTAAAACAGCCACCTGAGCATAAAAGTGCCCCTTGGCGCGCTCTGCCAGCGCAGGCGGGGCAGGGCTGAGCAAGGGCGCGGGGTTTACGTAACGCCCATAGCGCTTGATGCGAAAATCAAGGTGATTGCCAGTGGAAAGCCCTGAGCTGCCCACATAGCCCAGCAAAGCCCCCTGTGCCACGCTGTCGCCTTCATTCAGCGCCTTGGCATAGCCAGAAAGGTGGGCATATTGCGTATAATAGCCATCGGCATGGCGCACCAGCACGGTTTTGCCAAAGCCGCCCATCCAGCCCACACTTTCCACCACACCAGCACTTGCCGCATGCACTGGCGTGCCGCGCGGGGCAACATAATCAATACCTTCATGGGGGCGCGTGCGAAACAAAACAGGGTGGCGGCGGTGCATGCTGAAGCCGTCTGAAATATAGCTGTAGCGCAGGGGCAGAACAAAACGGGGGCTGGCAAGGCTGGTGCCTTCTGCGGCATAATAATGCCCCTCGCCGCGTTCATCGGCATAATAAAAAGCCTCATGCTTTTTGCCGCGTGAGAGAATGCGCACGCCCAATATTTTGCCATAGCTGGCAAAAACGCCTTGTGTGTAAAATTTTTCTACAACCAGCGTTAGGCTGTCCCCATGGCGCAGCCTGTGTAAAAAGGCTGCCGACTTGCCAAAAATATGTTCCAGCTTGCTCTCCAGCTCAGCCGTTTCGCCTGCATCTGTTAAAGCCTGATGCAGGCTGGTGCTGACATGCCCCTGCACCAGCGCGGTGCGTTGGTCATAAGCCACAAGCTGGGTGGGGCTGCTGCCCTTACCCAAGGCAAAGCGCCCCAAAACCTCACCACCGCTATAGCCAGTGGCGCTGTTTTCGCTGCCTTGCTGCCCTGCGGGCAGGGCGGTAAGGGGGCTGCGCAGCAGGCTGAGGGGCTGGGGCACATCATTTGCCATGCTGACAGGAGGCAGGGTGTTTTGGGCGGCCAGCACTTGGGCTGCGGGGGTATAGATGCGATAATATAGGCTGACAGCCATGGCAGCAAAAAGTACGGGAAGAAAAAAGGCAAATAAAAAAGGATGTTTCATAGGCGTAGCAATAAAAACAAATACCAGCACGGCAAGCCGTAACAGGCAGCAGGGTTTATATCTGGTTCGTAAAAAAAGTTTAGCCTCACTGTCACAAGAAAGAAAAAGCTCTTTATGTCCAGCAAAAACTGTGCCATTGTTCTTGAAATGACAAGTATAATGCACTGTGAACATAAGGGCAATGTTCTTTTTTTCTGTATAATAACTAAACAGTTGGCATGATGTATTGTTCATTTTTTATACATAATTTTTGCTTGCGGCAAAGGGGCATTGGGTAGTATTGCCAGCTTTGGCCATACGCATTAGTATAGCGTCTGGTCAGCCATGCCTTTTGTGGCATAACCTCTTGAGTAAGGATAGATGATTATGAAAAAATACTGCTTGTTACTGCTTTCTTTGTGCCTTATCAGCATGCTGGCTGCCTGCAGCCCCAGCAGCACGGTAAACCTGATTAGCCCTGAAGTTGTGGCCAGCCCCACCACCCACGCCCCTGTGGTAGCCGTATTGACCTTTGAAAATAATCGCAGCTCCAATGCCTTGGGCGTGCGGGCAGATGGCTCGCAGTTTAATGCCAGCGATTCTGTTCCAGTGTGGTTCAGCAAGAATTTGGTAAATTCTCTGAATCAGGGCGGGATGCACGCTGTGCAAATTAATACTATCACCGAGGCCAGCAGCGTGAATGCTGATTATGTGCTGACAGGCACGCTGGACGAAGTATGGCTGAAGGAAAATTCCCGCACCAATATGTCTGGCCGCATTCGTGCCACCTATACGCTGACGCGCGGCAATGTGACCATTGCCAAGGAAGCTCTGCGCTGCGAGCGTGAAAATGGGGCAACCTTGTTTTCTTCTTCTGCCGCCAGCAAGCTTGCCGATGAGCTTATCAATGACTTCAGCAAGCTGATGCTTGACAAGCTGCGCACAGCGGTGCGTTAAATGCGCGAAAGTGCGCACATAAAGGTGTATGGGCATTGCTACCCCGCCCCTGCTAGCCTGTATGAAGCCCTGCTTGCCCTCAGCGGTGAAGCCATTGGGGCTGAAGACAGCAATATTCCTGTGGTGGAGCAAGAGGGGGACATGGTGCGCCTGAGCTTTGAGGGGGATTATTTCCCCGTAGAAGACATGCTGCAATGCCTTGCCGCTCATCTTAGCCCCCAATGCGAAGGCAAGGTGGATGTGCTGGATTTGGACGCATGGACATTGGTGCGCCACAGCATTGTGGGGGCAGAGGTGCACAGCGCGCCAGCGCGCTCGCTAAACCATGTGCTGGACTATTCTGGCCATTAGAGCAGATTCACTTTCATAGCTCGCGTAACGGGGCAGTGAATTCCCCTTGTGGCTTTGCGTGGCAAGGTTTTCTTATGAAACCGACGAGCATTGTAAAAATGAACACGCTCTCGCTACAGGCTTGTTGCAGCATAAACTGAGGATACGTATTTCATGAGCATTCTTCGTCAGAGCATAGGCTGTGTGCTGGGGGCTGTGTGCCTTGCTGGCTGTTCTTTTTCTTCCCCGCCGTCAGTACAGCCAGAAGAGCCCCCCACGCCTGTGGTGGCCTTTATGATACAGCATGACGATGGGGAAAGCACAGTGCTTGATGACCCTGAATTTGGGCAGGGCGTGTGCATAACTATGCAGGAACATTTCACCTCTGCTGATGGCGGGCAGTGCAAGCGCGCTGCCCTTACCCGTGGACATGAGGCAGAAATGGTTGTTGTGTGTGAAGAAAAAAACGAAAATGGCACGCGCTGGCGTATGGCGCCACGCATTTGGGGGCAAGGCCTTACGCGCCCCTAGCGTTTTTCACTTTGAAATAATAATGGCTTAAGGGAAAGCAAAGCCCGCCTGCGGCTATTTCGTGGTCAAGCTTTGCCTATACTTTTTTGCAGAGCAACTATTCGTTTTTAATGCGTATCTGGCCTAAGGTATCCCCCCCTTGCTGCACACAAGTGCCCTGTGCAAAAGGAATAGTTATGACGAGTATTTTTTTGTCCGCGCTTGTGCGCCCCTTGTCCTTGCTGGGGCTTGTGCTGGCTTTGTGTAGCACTGCGCTGGCTGGCGAAAGCCCTCAGCCTTTTGGCACAAATTTATTTCAAGGCAATTTCACGCGCAAAGAGGCCAGCCCGTCTATTGGCGCAGGTGATCGTTTCGTGGTGCGCCTTTGGCAGGGGGGGCTGGCGCTGGATGATACCCTTACCGTTGACGGGCAGGGCAACCTTGACCTTTCTGGCGCAAAAAAGGTGCAGAGCCAGCAGGGCAGCCCCGCGCCAGCAGAAGGCAACCCAGCCAGCCCAAGCCCCGCTGACCAGAACACCATCAGCCAAAGCCCCAGCGGCGCTGTGGCTGACAGCAGCCCAGCCCTAGGGCTTATGCCTGTGGGGGGCATAGCGGCCGATAAGCTGGCCGATACCCTTAAAAGTAAGCTGGCAGCCGCTGGCTATGGGCAAACGCAGGTCTATGCCGCACCGCTGGACAGCCGCCCTGTGAATATTTTTATTACGGGCGGGGTGGCAAAGCCCGGCTGGTACAGCGGCGCTGCCTCTGACCCTGTGCTGGCCTTTTTGGATAAGGCAGGCGGCATAGATGTGGCGCGCGGCTCTTTTCGTGACATCAGCTTGGTGCGCAATGCCAAGAAGCTGGCGCAGTATGATTTGTACCCCTTTGTGCGCACTGGTGCGCTGCCCAGCACCCGCCTGCAGGATGGTGATACGCTTGTGGTGGGGCAGCGGGGGGCTTGCGTAACGGCTTCGGGCAAGGTGCGCACGGCGGCTCGTTTTGAATTTCTGCCAGGCAAAAGCACAGGGGCGGCCTTGCTTGAGCTGGCCGAGCCAGAGCCTTCTGCCAGCCATGTGACCCTGACTGGCACACGTAATAATGCCCCCTACAGCACCTATTTGCCCCTTGCGCAGCTCAAGCAAATGACACTTTCTGACGGGGATAGCCTTGTTTTTTCTGCCGATGCCTCTGGTGATACCATTATGATAGCTGTGCAGGGCGCTGTGCGCGGGGCTTCGCGCTTTCCTGTGCGGCGCGGCACAAAGCTTAGCGCTGTGCGCCAATATATTGCCGTGCAGCCAGAGCGCGCCAATATTGATGCCATGTATATCAAGCGCCCTTCGGTGGCTGCGCGCCAGAAAAAAGCCATAGAAGCCTCTTTACAGCGCTTGCAGGAATCCAGCCTAACGGCGTCCTCTTCCAGCACGGAGGAATCGCAAATTCGGGCAAAAGAAGCGGAAATGGTGGCAAAATTTGTGGAACATGCCCGCCTTGCCGAGCCTGAAGGCGTGGTGGTGCTGCGTAATGAAGGCAAAACAGCCGATATTGCCCTTGAAGATGGCGATACCATTATTATTCCCGTCAAAAGCGATGTGGTGCTGGTCAGCGGGGAAGTAATGATGCCCCAAGCCCTTGTGTGGCATAAAAATATGGATCTTGATGACTATGTGAAAGGCTCTGGCGGCTATTCTGCCCGTGCCGACCAAGGCAATGTGCTTATTTTGCGCCAAGATGGCAGCGTGGGCACTGGCGATGATGATATACGCGCTGGCGATCAGGTTATGGTATTGCCCCGCGTGCAGTCCAAAAGCTTGCAGCTTGTTAAAGACCTTTCACAGGTGCTGATGCAGGTAACTGTTTCTGCCCGCATGCTGATGGGCTTACCCTCGCTCTAGAGCAGAGTAAGAGTAAAAGTATATACTTTTACCGTTAAAAGACAGGCACACTTCGGCTTGTAACAGCGCAAATACATTGTGCTTATGCCTTCGTTTTGGGTATCTGCTCCCGCTCTTGCCAGAGCAATTTCAAAGAAAAATTGCTCTAAACCCTAGACTGAAGAATATTTTTTACCTGAAGAAGCCCTGCCCAGACGGGCTTTTTTCATATAAAACCGCTTGTTGTATGCCTGCCCTCAGAATACCTTGGTGGTACAGGGCATTGCAGTTATATAAATGAACTTGACATTTATTTTCTATTTCGTATAGTACATAAACGCTGCTTATGGTTTTATGTTGCTTTTTACCCTGTCTTTGTTTTGCAGGCAGAAAAAAAGCAGAGCAAGGCCTCCAGCAGCAAGGGAGAATAGTATGGATATACAATTAGTCATTGTGCTGGCTTTGGTGCTGCTGGCTGCTGTGCTTGTGGTAAGGCGCTTTTACCGTTCTTTGCGCGGCGGTGGGTGCAATTGCGGCTGCAAAGATGCTTCGGGCGCTTCGCCCTGCGCGGGAAAGTCGGGCTGCCCCTCATGCAGTAGCAAGCCTGTGCAGGCAGCCGACCTGCATCAGTATAAACAATAAGAGTACGCTGTAAAAAAGTATCAAGCCCGCCCCTTGCTGTGTGCAGAGGGCGGGCTTTGTTTGCTTTTTGTGATTATTTCAAAGCTATTGCTCTAAAGGTAGCTTTCATACAGGGCTGCGCCACGGGCGCGGGCTTTTTCCACACGGGTGCGCAGGCTTTTGCGGTAGGCTTCCATATCGGCAATGGGGCGCGTGGCAATGCCAGAATCCATTGCGGCCTGTGCCACGGCAACGGTTTCCCACTCAATAATGCGCGGGTCAAAGGGCTTGGGCAAAATATAGTTCGCCCCATAGCTGAAGTGCTGCCCGCCATAGGCCTGCACCACTTCTTCGGGCACAGCTTCGCGCGCCAGTGCCGCCAGTGCGCGGGCTGCGGCCACCTTCATGGCTTCGTTGATTTCTGTTGCGCCCACGTCTAAAGCACCGCGGAACAAGTAGGGGAAGCCGGAAACATTGTTAATCTGGTTGGGGTAGTCGGTGCGGCCTGTGCCCATAATGCAGTCGGGGGCAGCTTCCATGGCTTCGGCATAGGTTATTTCGGGGTCGGGGTTGGCGCAGGCAAAAATGATGGCAGGCGCTTTCATGCTTTTCACCATGGCTTGGTCAATGACGCCCTTGGTGGAAAGCCCCAAAAAGACATCGGCGCCCTGCATGGCTTCTGCCAGTGTGCACGCTGTTTCCTGCACAAAATTCTTTTTGAATTCGTTCAAATCGGTGCGGCTTTTGGTAATAAGCCCCTTGGAATCGAACATATAAATATTGCTGCGCGTTGCCCCAAGGCTGATATAAAATTCTGCGCACGAAAGGGCAGCCGCACCAGCACCAGAAATAACAATTTTCACCTTGCTGATATCGCGCCCTGTGATGTGGCAGGCATTGATGAGGCCAGCGCCAGAAATAACAGCCGTGCCGTGCTGGTCGTCATGAAACACGGGAATGTTCATTTCTTTTTTTAAGGTCTGCTCAATGTAAAAGCATTCTGGCGACTTGATATCTTCCAAATTGATGCCGCCAAAGGTGGGCTCCATAGCCTTGACCACATCGCACAATTTGCGCGGGTCGGTGACATTGAGCTCAATGTCAAAGACATCTATATCGGCAAAGGTTTTAAACAGCACGCCCTTGCCTTCCATAACGGGCTTGCCAGCTTCTGGCCCAATATTGCCCAAACCTAAGACGGCCGTGCCATTAGAAACCACGGCCACCAAATTGGCGCGCCCTGTATATTGTGCCACCTTGCTAACATCGCGGTGAATTTCCATGCAGGCTTCTGCCACGCCGGGGGAATAGGCCAAAGAAAGGTCTTTTTGCGTATTGCATGGTTTGGTGGGCAACACTTCTGTTTTACCCGGGCGCGGGCTTGCGTGATAATCAAGCGCTTCTTGTTGTGTGTATAAAGCCATGGGGGTCTCCAGTATAAAAAAGTGTGGCATCGCGGCAATGCTGCGGCACAATGTCTTGTAAAAACAATATACGCTATGTGCCACACGCGGGCAAGCCCATGGAATGCCGCCTCTGCCAGACAAGAGAAAGCGTATGCCAAAAAAGCAGAAAAATCTTTTTATTATATCTCGCTATTTCAAGCTGTTGCAGGCTTGCTTTTTATTTTGTCCTACAGAAACGCCAGCATGACGGCACAGGCGTGACGTTGAACTTTGTTTTGCCTCTGTGTATAGTGCGTACTTTGCGACAATATCCTTTGTGTAATTTTTTTCTGCGGAGTGCGTACCTCATGTTGCCAATGCCTGACGATCTGCCTTGCCCTGTCTTATCTGCCAACACGGAAGTGGTGTTGGAAAAGCGTTATTACCGTGCTCTTGACGGGGCACAGCGTGAAAATGCGCGGGATCTGTTTTGGCGTGTAGCCTCTTCTGTAGCAGAAGAAGAGGCCAAATATGCACAATCGCCCTACAGCCCCTTGGCCTTGGCGCGTGAATTTTATGAAGCCCTGTGCGGGCGCTTGTTTTTGCCCAATTCCCCCACATTGATGAATGCTGGCACCAATTTAGGGCAATTGTCTGCCTGCTTTGTGCTGCCCGTGGGGGATTCTATTGAAGAAATTTTTGATGCCGTAAAATATGCCGCCATGATTCATAAATCGGGCGGCGGCACGGGCTTTTCCTTTTCACGCCTGCGCCCCAAGGCTTCGCGCGTGGGTTCAACAGGCGGCGTGGCTTCTGGGCCTGTTTCCTTTTTGCGTATTTTTAATACGGCAACAGAGCAAATTAAGCAGGGCGGCACAAGGCGCGGCGCAAATATGGGCATTTTGCGCATTGACCACCCCGATATTTTAGAATTTATTGCCGCCAAAGAGAAAGAAGGTGAATTTAATAATTTTAATCTTTCTGTGGGCTTGACGGAACAATTTATGAAAGCGGTTGAGGCGGGGGATGAATACCCCCTCATTGACCCGCACAAAGGGCAGGAATGCAAAAGGCTACGCGCACGCGACGTGTTTGACTTGTTGGTAAAAAAAGCATGGCAGTCGGGTGACCCCGGTATTGTTTTTTTAGACCGCATTAACAGAGATAACCCCACGCCAGACCAAGGGGAAATAGAATCCACCAACCCTTGTGGAGAGCAGCCCCTGCTACCCTATGAAGCCTGCAACCTTGGCTCTATCAATTTGGCTCTATTATATGTGCCTGGCCACAATGACGACCGCGACCCAGCCGCGCAGGGTATTGATTGGGACAAGCTGAGCAGTACCGTAGCCCTTGCTGTGCGCTTTCTTGATAATGTTATTGATGCCTCGCGCTTCCCCCTGCCACAAATTGAAGAAACAGTGCGCCGCAATCGCAAAATAGGTTTGGGTGTCATGGGCTGGGCAGATTTGCTCTTTCAGCTGGGCATAGCCTATGACTCGGAAGAGGGTGTGAGCTTGGCCGAGCGCGTGATGGAATTTATTACCGTGCAGGGGCACAAGGCCTCGCGCCAATTGGCCACAGAGCGTGGGGCATTTCCTGCCTTTGCCACCTCGGCCTATGCCGCGCGCGGCGAAGCCCCCTTACGCAATGCCACTGTGACAACTATTGCCCCCACGGGCACGCTATCTATTATTGGTAGTTGCTCCTCTGGGGTAGAGCCAGTGTTTGCCCTATGCTTTACGCGCAATGTGCTGGATGGCGCGCGCCTTGTGGAAGTGAACCCTATTTTTGAGCAGGCCTTGCTTGAGTCTGGCTATGACAGCCCCAGCATGCGCGATGCCGTTGCTGCCAAGGGTTCAATTCAGCATATGGATTTTTTACCCGAAAGCCTGCGCGAAGTCTTTGTTACGGCTATGGATATTGACCCTGTGTGGCATTTGCGCATGCAGGCGGCCTTTCAGCGCTATACCGATAATGCTGTTTCAAAAACCGTCAATTTGCCGCATTCTGCTACTGAGGCCGATATTTATGATATTTATTGGATGGCCTATGAAGAAGGCTGCAAAGGCGTGACGGTGTACCGTGATGGCTGTAAGTCCATGCAGGTGCTTGCCACGGGTGAGGCGCAGCAACGGCAGGATGGCGCAGACGCTGAGGCAACGCCCGCAATCAGCCCTGTGGGTGTGGTGCGCGCCCGCCCCGATATTGTGCAGGGCTTTACGCAAAAGGTTGCCACGGGCTTGGGTATGATGTACCTGACTGTAAACGAAGTGGATGGCCAGCCCTTTGAAGTATTTGCTACTATTGGCAAGTCTGGGCGTTCCATCACGGCCAAGGCAGAGGCCATAGGCCGCCTTGTTTCGCTGGCTTTGCGCTCGGGCATACATGTGCGCGATGTGGTGAACCAAATTAAGGGCATAGGTGGCGAGCACCCCATTTTTAAAGAAAAGGGCTTGCTCCTTTCCATACCTGATGCCATTGCTTGGGTGCTGGAACGCCGCTATTTAGCGAATGAAAAAATGAGCGTAGAGCAGGATTTTGAAAAACAATGCTGCCCAGAATGTGGTGAAGAGCTGGTGTTTCAGGAAGGCTGTCTTATTTGCCCCGCGTGTGCTTTTTCGCGCTGCGGCTAGGGGGGCTGTATGGCATTGTTAGGCAATATAGTGTGGTTTTTGCTGGGCGGCATTTTCACAGGCCTGCTGTGGTGGTTTTTCGGGCTGTTTGCCTTTATTTCCATTATTGGCATACCGTGGGGGCGCGCCTGCTTTGTCATGGGGGGCTTTGCCTTTTTCCCCTTTGGCCAAGAGGCTATACGGCGCGACATCTTGACAGGGCAGCAGGATATTGGCACTTCTGCCTTGGGTACGCTGGGCAATGTGCTGTGGTTTGTGCTGGCTGGCGTATGGATAGCCTTAGGGCATGTGTTTTCTGCCTTGGCCTGTGCGCTCACTATTATAGGCATTCCTTTTGCGTGGCAGCATTTGAAGCTGGCAGCCTTGGCTTTGTGCCCCATAGGGCAGACCATTGTGCCTGTCGAGGTGGCGGCCGCGGCGCGGCAGCGCTATGCTGAAGAAGCCTTGTCGCGCTATCGTCGCTAGCGTGCAGCAATTTTTAGGGAAAAGATGAGGCTGCCCGCATTGGTGGGCGGCCTTATATTTTTTGCGAGAAGGAATCTGAATATGCGATGGATAACACATCAAGGGGTAGCCGTAATGGCGGCCATTGCCTTGGGCATGCCTGCGCCAGCCGTGGCGGCAACGTGGGCGGGCGCTGTTTTACCCGATGTGATGGATCAAAAAATAGCCGCGTGGGCTTTTCGTAATAAGCAGGCAGGCTTTAATAAAGTGCACCGTGGGGCAACGCATTGGTTTGGCTTGTGGCTGGCGCTGTGGCTGGGGGCATTGTTCATAGGCGTGCCAGAAGATTTTTTGGGTATGGCTGCCGAGGTATGGCATAGTATGATGGCTGGGCTGGGCTTTGGCGGGCTAACGCATGTGCTGTTGGATATGTGCACGCCTGCGGGTGTGCCCATGGTGCCGTGGTCGCGCAAAAATAAGGTTTCGCTGAACTTGTGCAAGACGGGCTCGTGGGGAGAATATGCTTTTCTGGGCGGCTCTTTTTTGCTCTTTATCATTTTCTTTCAGCAGGAAGCTTGGCTGCTGTGGTATATTGTTAGTAAAAAAGTTTTATAAAAACAGATTGTTGCAAATATATTTTTTCTTTTTCTGTAATTTCTGCTTGACCTTGTCGTCGAAAAGGGACATAAGTCCACTTCGCCGCTGAGGGAAAGAGCGGAAGCCGCAGGCTGGTAAAATCAAATTCCATAGTTTAGTTAAGTTTTGTTACGGAAGTGCAAATTTCTGGTTGACAGCAAGTAGCATTTCCACTAGGTTCAAGTTTCGCGTTACGGCAGGCTGCACAGCATGACGGAAGCGAAAAGAGCGAAAAAGTTTTTGAAGAAATAAAAACTTTTAGCTTGACAAGAAGAGCGAAAGCACATAGTTTCCCTCTTCGCCGCTGGGGAACTGGCGGGGCTGTAAAGCCAAGTGGTTCATTG
>JAQVCS010000026.1 GCA_028689675.1 Desulfovibrionaceae bacterium
CCACGCCAGCGGCGTTGGACTTGTAGCCTGTTTCAAAGTCACCAGACTCAAAGCCAAAGCCCTGCTGGTTTTGATAGGTGGGCATAACCCACAAGCCCAAGCCGTTCTTCATGCCGTCGCCAGCCGAAAGGCCTTCTTGTGCGCTGGTGCCATCAGCATTCAGCGCGACCACAGCACCCTGCGGGGCAGCAGACAAAGAGTTACGCAGGCCAGCAATATTGCCCGCGGCATTGGCCAAATTCATGCCCATTTGCGGGGCGGCACCAGCAAAGGCTATTTTTGCGGCACCTTCGATGGTGGCGGCGGCTTCCTTAGTATTGTTTGAACCAATGTAGCTGTCGCTCACCGCACGGGAAACAAAGCGCTGCCCATAATTTTCAGACATGGGGTCAAGGCCAGTCTGGCGCAACATGCCATCCACTAAGCCAGACATATTCTTATCCAGCTTGGGGAAGATGCCCTGTGCGCTGCTTTGGGAAAGGGTGACGTTGTAGCTGCCGTTATCAAGCGTTCCCGCATTTACTGTCAGCAGCTTGGAATCGGTGGTCAGGTTTGTAGACCAGCCGCCAATTGTACTGCCCGCAGTAAAGCCAGACACAATGTGCACCGTGGCATTTGCCTTGCCGCCCATAATGTGCAGCTTAGCATCAGCATCTACAGTGAGCTTGCTGCCAGAGTTTTCTGTATTACCCACCAAGGCAGCACTGGTCAGCATGTTGGGGGCATTCACCACCAGCAGAGAGTTGGCGGCAAAGACTGCGGTGTTGGCAGTGGCTATAGTTCCATCTCCCTTGTTATACCCATCCTTTTCTATAGCACCATTTACCAAAATACCGCCATTACTCGCCAGCGTTTGCGAAGAATAAATGCCCAGCGCTGCGGTAATGCCCCTCGCACCCCACACGCTGCTGCCCATATCGGTAATGGACTTGGTCAGCCAAGTAACATCTGCCGTACCCAAAGAAAGCTGGGAGTTTTGCCCCACGGTGAGTAAACCGTTGACGCCACTTGTGCCAAATGACGCAAAAGCAGCACGCGAGGCAGAGGCTGCATCTTCGTATGGCGTATCAGCAATCCACGCAGGGTCAAGGAAGAGGCTTTTACCATTCAGGTTTGCTTCACCTGTCACAACCAACGTACCCGCGCCGTCAGCATTACCTACAGTGATACCTGTACCATTAGTAGCATCAATTGTAAGGTTGTATAGTCCCGCAGTGAGCTGGTTTAGCTCTGCATAAAACAGCTCAGGGTGTTGCTGCCAATTCTTGACGATAGATTCGTAGGGAGTCAAGCCTCCCAATGTCTTTAACCTTTTTGCAAAATTGTACGCATTCACAAAGGCATTCAGATGCTCCTGAAGCTGATTATGGCTTTCGTAGTGATACTGCTTGACTGTAGCTTCTTTGAGCGTGCGGTTCATCCGTTCAACTTGCCCGTTCGTCCAGGGATGGTTGATTTGCGTTAACCGATGTTCAATGCCGTGCTGCCAGCAAACTCGGTCAAAGGGATGTCCTCTGAATCGGGCTGTTGGGCCATTGCGGTTCTGTGATCTGTCGGCAAACTGGATACCGTTGTCTGTAAGGACCGTATGGATGCGGTAGGGTACCCTATCGACAAGCTCTTCGAGAAACGCTTTTGCCGAGGCCATGTTGGCCTGAGGAGCAAGTTTTGCCATCACATATTTTGAGGTTCGATCAATAGCAACGAAGAGATGGAGTTTTCCTTCTTCGGTTCGTACTTCTGTAATATCAATATGAAAGTATCCAATCGGGTATGCCTTGAAAGTCTTTTTTGCGGGTTTGTTCTCCGCAGCGGGTAAACGACTAATGCCATGCCGTTGCAAACGACGGTGCAGGGAAGACCGAGTCAGATAAGGAATCACATCCTGCAGGGCGTACAGGCAATCATCGAGCGCAAAAAGGGTATACTTGCGAAAAGTGACAATCATGGCTTCCTCAGCCTTACTTAAAACCGTGGATGAAGGTTCCTTTGGCCCCATGGGCAGGTCTTCGATGCTTTCGCGGTGTTTCCATTTCATGACGGTCTTGGGATTGATGGAATACCGTTCTGCCAGCGTTTTTATGCTCTCTTGGCTATTCTGGATTGCCCGACGAGTTGCCGCTGTCGTTGTGGCGCAGCCGTGGAGTATCTGTCCCATAGTGCCTCCCTAATTTCTAATGGAATTTTTATGCCATTAAACTTTGGGACTGTACACCTAGCGAATAGTTTTTTACTATACAAGTAACTTTAGCGCTTCAAAAAAATAATAAACTCACCTAACTTAGCCATAAGTATAAAATTATGACAAAAATAGACAGAAATACCCATAAAATACTCTAAAATAGAAAAAGTCTACTTATGAGCAGCAGCCTTTTTATAATAGTCTTGACAAAATATGCACTGGAGGAATGCAGCAGGCGCTGAATGCGGCTTTTGCACTCCTTGACGGGAAAAAAGCTCTTCTGTATGAGCTTGTGCATGGGACAACAGTATTGCCTTTTTATCACACACAGCTTTGGCGGGGGTGCAGAACGCGTTTTGCTTACCCTGCTTGCAGGGCTTAACCGCGCACAATTTCGCCCTGTGCTTGCCTGTCTGCACCCCGTGCCAGAGTGGCGCACCGCCCTGCCCCCAGACATACCTTGCTTTATGCCCCACAATGCGAGCTTTACGGCGCAGTGCTCTTTCTGGCGGCAGCTGTATGCCGCAGCCAAGCAGGCCGATGTTGTCATTGGTTCGCTAGAGCTGCAAAGCATGCTGGCAGCGGCATTGCTGGCGCCACATAAAAGCATTGGCTGGGTTCATAAAAATGTGCAGGCTTACCTTGCAGCAAGGCCAGTGTGGAAGCGCAGTATCTATACAAAACTGCTCTGCTGGGCTGTGCAGCGCTGCCGCACTGTTGTCTGCGTCAGCAATGGCGGCTTGCAGGCTTTGCAAGCGCTGTGCCCAAGCCACAGCGCGCATTGTTGCCGCATATATAATCCTGTTCCGCTGGATCAGCTTAAGGCCGATGCCCTGCAAGCCTTGCCGCCCAGTGTGGAGCACTGCTTTTCGCATGCTGTCATTCTGGCTGTAGGCCGCCTTGCCCCAGAAAAGCAATTTGATACGCTGATACGCGCCTTTCACAGGCTGCGGCAGCAAGGCTGCAATGCCCATTTGTGCATTGTGGGCGAAGGGGCAGAAAGGGCAAAGTTGGAACAATTACGCCAGCATTTACAGCTGGAGCAAAGCGTTTTTTTGCCCGGCTTTCATAACCCCGCCCCCTTCATGGCACGGGCGCGGGTTTGTGTGCTGTCATCGCGCTTTGAAGGCTTACCCACGGTGCTTATTGAGGCTTTGAGCATAGGCTGCCCCATTATTAGCACAGACTGCCCCTCTGGCCCTCATGAAATTACAGCAGGCGGAAGCTATGGCACGCTTGTGCCGCTGCACCCCAACCTTGAGCTTGCTTTGGCAAGGGCTATGGCAAAGGCGCTCACAAGCACAGATAGCCCTGCCCTGCGCCAAGCACGCCAAGCCCGTGCCGAAAAATTTTCTGTAGGCAATGCTCTGCGTGCATGGGAACAACTTTTTCAGCAAAAAGAATAAGCACATTCTCACAGAAATTCAAAAATATGCGGCAGCCCTCTCTCTAACTTTCTGAAACAAGGGCATCGTGCTTATTTGAAAAATATGCCCTTTCAGGATATATAAGCACATTCCACCAAGAGGAATGGTGCACCTACACTATGGTACAAATATACTTAAAAATCGCCAGCCCAGCCGTGCTGCACAGGGCTGAACTTTTTTCTTTGGGCGGCCTTACTGCGCTGCCTGCCCTTGTCACATCCCAAAAGTGCCGTAACCATGCTGTGCGCTGAAGTAACTGGCAAGAAATTTTTCGCCGCGCTTTGTTCCTTTGGCTGTATTCAAGCGGCGCAAATGCTGTTGCCCTTTATCGCTTTGCCTTATTTGGCGCGTGTGCTTGGGCTGGAGGTCTTTGGGGTGCTGCTGTATATGCTCACCCTCTCTACCTTGCTGTGCATGACCATAGAATGGGGCTTTTTACACTGGGGCACGCGAGAAAGCGCTGTGCACAGGGGGAACCCTGCTTATTGCGGACGCATAGTGCGTGCTGTCACCTGCGGGAAAATTCTTTTAAGCCTTGCCAGCCTTCCTGTCATCGTGCTTCTTTTTTTCTTTCTGCCGCATAGCACACAGTATCCCACACTTTTTTTCAGTGCCATTGCCTATGGCATTGTCTGGGCTTTTAACCCCACATGGTGTTTTCAGGGCTTGGGGCAAGGTATGCGCTTGGCTGCCTTGGCAGAAATTTGTGGTGGAGCGTGTGCGTTGGTGCTGACCTTTCTTTTGGTGCAGTCACCTGAAGACGCCGCCTTGTACCCTTTTTTGCTCTTTCTCAGCAAGGCCACCAGCTATGCTTGGCTTACACGCCGCCTTTACCAAACCTTGCCTATGCCCCACGCTGTCCAGCCCTCTTTTGCTGCTGGCTGGCAGGCATTGCGTGCGGCATGGTTTCTTTTTGCCAGCCGTGCCGCCTCGGCAGCCTATTCGCAGGGGGTTACCCTTGTGCTGGGCTGGTTGCTGGCAGCGCAGCATATGGCGCTTCTAATTTTGGCAGAGAAAGTTGCCCGTGCTGTGGTTAGCATCAGCCACCCTGTAACGCAGGCGCTCTTTCCCGAAGTGTGCGCCCTTCATGCCCACAATGCCTCACATGCCTTGCGCTTGCTGCGCCTCTCCCTTGCGCTCACGGCTGGCTCCATGCTGCTGGGGGCAATGCTGCTGGCTGTATGCGCCCCATGGGTTGTCAAAATCTTACTGGGCGTGGAAAGCCCCCAAGCCACGGCTGTGCTGCGAGCCTATTGCCCGCTTATCCCCCTGCTGGGCTGCGATTTTGTCTTTGGTATTCAAACACTGATTCCTCTGGGGCAAGAAAAAGCCCTTACACGCATTCATCTTGCCACAGCAATGCTTGCCATCCCCCTTGCTGCGCTTGTTGCGTGGCGCTTTTCGCTTGCGGGTGCACAATATATTGCCTGCGCCACCGAGGTGCTAATTTTTCTGCTCTATCTGTACCGCATTTGGCAAGTGCAGCCAGCATTGTTGTGCTGGCACAGGCATGGGCAAAGGAACAGGCCATGAATACAGAGCCTCTCGTCAGTGTCATTGTGCCTGTGTATAATGCGGCATCAACCTTGCCCAAACTTGCCGATGCCCTGCTCAAGCAAAGCTTGTCCCCGCTGGAAATTATTTTTGTTGATGACCAATCAAGCGATAATTCTTTATTGTGCTGTCAGCACTATGCCAAGCAGCACCCTGAGCGTATCCGCGTTATTGCCATGGCACACAAGGGCTATGCTGGTGGCTGCCGCAATGTTGGCATACAAGCGGCACGCGGGCTGTATGTGGGCTTTGCCGATGCTGATGACAGCCTCAAAGCAGAGATGTTTGCCTGCCTGTATGCTGCTGCTGAAAAAGAACATGCTGAAATGGCAGTATGCGGTTTTCAGCAAAAGCAAGCACGTTACACGCGCGATATTCTTCCTGCCGCTACCCTAAATGCCGCAAGCCTTGCTGCGGACAAGCGCTTTTCTGCTGCTCTGTGGAACAAGCTTTTGCGGCGCGACTGGCTGCTTGACCATGATATTTTTTGCCCAGCCGTGCGTTGCGCTGAAGACGCCGCCTTTATGCTGAAAGTTCTTTCGCAAAATCCGCGCATTGCCTCTGTGCCCCTGCCATTGTATGAATACAGCATACATGGCGCGGGGCTGTCTGCCCCCATGCAGGCAAGGTGCGATGTTCTCGCCGCGTTAGATGATGTGCGTGCCTATATTGCCAGCCACCCGCCGCGCCTGCCCTTTGGCGCTCTCTACCGCCATGCTGTTGTTATGCACGCCCTCTATCATCCCTTTTGCCTTCTTGTTATTGACAGCCTGTGGCATGGGCGGCGGCGCTGGCAAAACCTTCGGGAAAGCCCGCGCTATCTTTGGCATGCAGTGCGCTTTCTCTTGCGCGGGCTAAGGCTCTGACCCGCCCTTATCCAACGCTACGACAGCGCGGGCAGCCTGTTCTACATTGACCCTCCATATTGGGACTGTGAGAATTATTACGGCAAGGGGATATTTGCAAAAGATGACTTTGCCAAGCTAGCCGCACAACTGGCAAGCATTCAGGGTAAATTCATCCTTTCGTTGAATGACACCGCAGGGGTGCGAGAGACCTTCAAAGCCTTCATGCTGGAATCGGTGAAGGTAAACTACTCTTGCTCAAATGGGAAAAACATGAAGGCAAACGAGGTAATCATCAAAAACTTCTAGCTCGAAAAAAGCACAAAAAAGCAGGGGAAAACGCCTTCTCAATATGCGCCATAGCCATCTTCCCGCCTGCTCCAAAGAGCGGGTTCATCACAATCGCATCATATTTATTGGAGATATGAAGATCTTCAAATCGGCTATTTATGACCTTAGCGTCACCAACGGCAAGCATGAGGCGGGAAGCAAGCTCAGAAGAAGGCTCAACGACAGTTCTGCTTGCATCTTCAGGAAACCACCGCGCTATAGCGCCATGTCCAGCAGAAGGCTCTAACACCTTCATGCCAGACTTAATACCAGCCCACTCCACCATCTTTTGCCCCAAGGGCTCAGGCGTGGAAAAATAGTCTATGCCTTCGCGAGATTTTGTTCTGGAATTACGCTTTTCTTGTGTGCTATACAGCCCCTTGGCTCGCTCAAACTCTGAAGTCACCTGTTGCAACGCCCTGTCATGTGCCTTGCCTCCAGTGCCCTCATGTTCTCCAATGTCTGCCCCTGCGGAATCTACAAATCCTTCAATAAAGGAATCACGCAAACCACGTGCTTCTTCACCCATAGCAAGATTTTCAGCCGCAGAGGCACGTTGTGTAATCGTGCTGGCAAAGGCTGTGCGTTCCCAGCTCGTCCCCGTGTTGCCGTATGCGTATGGTCTCAGCTGTGATTTTTGCCATTTTGGCTTTTTCAAAATCTTCATTAGCAATAGCATCGCGTATCAGCCTGTTGTGCTCGTCCCACTCTGCTTTGTGGCGTATAAACCGCCTTCCCCTTGTGCGGTGAAGGCATGGGCATGAGGGAAATTACTTTCGTCGCTGTGCATAAAAATCACTCCTGCTTTTGGGCAAAAGTGTAGCACGGCTTTTTGGGCTGAATAAACGTCAGATAGACTGTAGGGGGATTGACAGGATTTTCGCTTGACCGCGTTTATTCTGTTTAGTATATTACGCCAAACAGAATACGCAAGGAAAAAGTAGCATGATTTTGTCATTCAAAGACAAAGAAACTCAAGCCCTCTTCGACACGGGAGAATCCAAAAAATTAGGGAGTATTGCCCGTCAAGCTCTGCGTAAACTGTATATTCTCAATGCCACAAACAAGCTCGAATCATTGCGTATCCCATCAGGGAACAGGCTTGAAGCCCTCAAGGGTGACAGAGCCAGCCAGTATAGCATACGCATTAACGAACGCTGGCGTATTTGTTTTACATGGAAAGATGGCAATGCCTACCATGTTGAAATTGTTGATTACCATTAAAAGGAGGCCGTATGATAGCCATTCACCCTGGTGAAATTCTGCGTGAAGAATATATGAACGTCCTCGGCCTCAGTGCCCATGCACTGGCTTTGTCCCTTGGCGTGCCCGCTACCCGCATTCATGATATTATCCATGAGCGGCGGGGAATTAGCACCGATACCGCGCTGCGTTTGGCAAAGTATTTCAATACCGACATGGAACTATGGATGAACCTGCAAGCCCAATATGAAGCCTGCAAGCTCAAGGAAGAACACGCGCTAGAGTTTGAACGCATTATTCCTTATTCCGAGCCAGAGCACTCTGTCACCGTATAGCCTGCGCTGTGCCTGTGCTCACGCCACAGCAGCAGGCGCGCCAGTTCTGCGGAATATCGAGTCGTCGTTCCCTCCCCTTCTACAGCGATGGGCGCACCCTCTTTTGCCCATTGCTTCACAGTTGCACATCCCACGCCCAAGGCTTTGCATATTGCGGCCATACTGTTTAGCGGCGTAGGGATGTACGCAATGGTCGGCGGTTGCCCCGCAAGAATTATCACATCCACACGCGCTCCTACTCTGCCTCATTGTCTACAACCTCGCCCTACCCCAAGGCGCAAGGCTACTGCACTTCCCTGCACGTTGCAGAGCAAGCAGCCCTGCGCGTTAAGTTCTGCATACGCAGCGCCGCGTCTTTATCACCCCGCAGGGCGGCGAGTATATCGCTTGCCCTCTGCCTCCACTCACAGGCTGGGGCGTCAATAAGTTCAGGCAGGGCTTGCTGATGGGGCTGCACGTCCTGCTGCCGACACTGCGGCAAAAGGTCAAAAAAGTGGGCTGGAGAGGGGACCCAACTATGATTTTACGCACCTATCAACACGTCATGGATTCACAGAAAAAGGCAGTTGTAGAGTCACTCCCAGAAATACCCCATGTGCATAAACCCCATGAGCATAAAAGAAAAAGGGTTACTGCAATAACAGTAACCCCTTGATTTTATGGTGCACCATAGGGGTGCTTATTTCGAACTTTTTTCACGAAAGAAATGTGAGAAAATCTGCGACGGAGGCAGAGCTTATTTCTCATGAGAAATAAAAAAGACAATAGATTTAATATGTAAAGAGGA
>JAQVCS010000009.1 GCA_028689675.1 Desulfovibrionaceae bacterium
ATAAAA
The DNA here is from genome assembly GCA_028689675.1 of Desulfovibrionaceae bacterium. GTDB lineage: Bacteria > Desulfobacterota > Desulfovibrionia > Desulfovibrionales > Desulfovibrionaceae > JAQVCS01. Next base: position 7 of record JAQVCS010000009.1, read on the forward strand.
CCAAAACGCGGGGAAAAGAATAAAATCCCTGTAGTGTAGGGGCAAGCTGGCTTGGTATACTTGAGGATAGATAAACAATGTGCCCCTGCATATACATAAAACAATGCCCTGCTCAGCGTAAAGCTGCGTGGGGCTTTTCAATTTTGAGGTGGATTTTAAGCGGTGAACTGGATACATTATGGACAAAAAGAGGCTCACTCCTTACAAAAAACATAATGCGTGCTTCTGCCGCCGCCTTCGCCTTGTTGTACTATACCAAAATCAACTAGCTCTTTTAGGTCACGCAATGCCGTATCGGAAGAGCATTTGGCGAGCTTGGCATATTTGCTGTTATTGAGTTTGCCTTCAAAACCATCGAGCAAACGGTTGATGACTGTACGCTGACGTTCATTGAGGGTGAACATATTTGCTCTTTTCCATATATCAGCTTTGCGCTGAACCTGTGACATAATGTTTTCTGCGGCATCAAGGGCATGATGGAATAGAGAAATATACCACATAAGCCATGCTGTTATATCAAGGTCGCCTTTTTGTGTTTGTTCAAGTATCTGATAATAAGTTTCTTTTTCACGCTCTATCTGCGCTGTAAGGCTGTAATAGCGTTGCTCTGTCTCTTCGCTCTTGGCAAGTACATAATCGGCTATGGTGCGGGCTATGCGTCCGTTACCATCCTCAAAGGGATGGATGGTTAAAAAGTAAAGGTGCGCTATGGCAGACTTTATCACGGGATCAATGTCGTTTTCCGTATTGAGCCACTGTAAATAGCCTTCCATTTCCTTTTCTATGCGTTGGGCAGACGGTGCTTCAAAATGCACTGTCTCATGCCCTATGCGTCCTGAAACTACCTGCATAGGGCCGCTTGCCTCCGTCCGCCATGCAGCGACATGAATTTTGTGCAGCCCTGAATAACCAGTAGGAAAAAGGCTTGCGTGCCAGCCTAGCAAACGTTCTTTTGTGAGAGCTTGTATGTGATTTTGGGTAGCATCCAGCATGACATCCACAAAGCCTTCCACATTCCGCTCTGCCTTAGTCAGCCCGCCAATATTCACCCCGAGCTTCTGTGCCAAGGATGAACGCACTTGTAAAGTGCTGAATGCTTCTCCCTCAATAGCCGCAGACATACTGATACTAGCTGTAAGAGCCTCAAGACTTGCCTCTGTCTGCAAAGAAAAACCAAACGACTTCATACGCCCCAGAAGTATACCTTGCTTATAGCGGGCTTGTGCTAGAGCAGTGGCAAGGCTTGCTGTATCCCACCGAAACTGCGCCCAATCTTCACGTTGATGTATGTATTGCATATATGCCCCTTTTGCGATGAATACTCCCTTTATTCACCGTAAATTATGCGGTGATTATAGCGACTATTCCCTGCAAAGTCAAAATATTCCCATACGATTAAAAGACCGCAGGTATGCTAAGAGGGCGTACCTGCGGTCTAAAAGGCTTTTTAACCTTGTTTGAACGATTTAATTAAACTATCAGCCTAATATCCGAATAGTTATGCCGTACCTTTTAGAGAAATTTCTTTTCTTCTCCTTGGTCTACCGTTAGCAAGCATGACTGTGTGTAGATGAGTATGATGGAATTTCTATTCAATGCGGCATATTAAGTGTTGTTCTAATCACAATCTTCATAGAAGTAAGACTGCTCAATGCCCTTAAAAATAACATCGCGGTCGTCCACTGCGTTCGTAAGAGACGGCTGAATGAGGAAACGCAATTCAAGATCATTGACAGGACTGCGCTCCATAGCCTGCAAATAGGCTTCCTTGCCAATTTTTTGCCAGTCCACAATACAGAGGAGACGCTTTTTAAGTATCATGTCCAACCATATCCGTGTGGCACGCCCATTACCTTCACTAAAGGGATGGGCGATGTTCATCTCAACGTACTTCGCAATAATTTCCTCGAAAGTCCCTTCAGGCATCTTTTCAATAACTACCAATATTTCTTTAAGGTAGAGGCAGTTGGCAAAACGGAAATTACCTTTGGCTATGTTCACCGTGCGGATTTGCCCCGCAAAGTCGTAAAGCCCAGCGAACAGGCGGGTATGAATGGCCTGAAGCCCTTTCAGCGTACCTACTTCTATAGCATCAATGTCACCGCTAGCAAAGAGCTGACGGGCATTTTCAAGGCTTTGTGCGTCCAGTGACTTCATGACAGAGTTCCTATACAGGTCGTTGTTAACATTTTGTGATGTTGTTGAGTGCCACACAGAAAGCAAGTCTGTGCTATGATAGGGTATTTTTCTTGTGATAACCATGCTCCTAGACAAAAAGTATTATCTGGTTATCTATCTCAAAGATACCTCATCATACAGATTCGATCAAGATAAAAAACACATAGGAGATGTTTATGAGCGAAGAAGCTACCGTTGCCCCGCAGGAAGCACCTACCGAAGAACCCACCGTTGCCTTGCAAGAAAACGATATTGTAGGTCAGCAGTATGAAATTCCCATCGACAAGATTAGCACGAATCCCGATCAGCCGAGAAAGATTATCGACACCGCAGAACTGAATGTGCTGATAGAATCCATCCGCGAAAATGGTCTATTGCAGGCTATCGCTGTTCAGCCACAAAAGGAAGGAACATACCTGATAGTGGCAGGTGAGCGCAGATACCAAGCATATAAGGAATTGGGAAAAAAGACGATTCCCGCACGGATTGTCAGCGGGGAAGTTCAGGATTTAGCGCTTATTGAGAACATTATTCGTTCAGATTTAAGCGCGATGGAACGCGCCATGGCTATGTCTGAATACATGAGCAGGCATAATCTGAAGCGCCATAAGCCACTGGCAGAACTCTTTGGCCTTTCAAAAAATAGTATATCTGAAATTTTATCTCTAAATAAGCTTGATAAAGAAATCCAAGATAAAGTATTAGGAAAGAAGGAATATCCACTGCGTAAACTTGTAGCCATTGCACGCAAGCGGGATACAGAGCAGCAACAGGCAGCCTTTGCGAAACTAGAGGCCAAGGTGAGCCGCTCAACAACCATCGCTGCGGTTGACTCCAGCCCGCGCTTTGATGCAGAACGGGCAAATAAGCGACTGGTTAGAATCAACACAGAACTCACCAAACTCATGGCGCATGAAACAGATTTACCTCAATTGAAGTGCAAGCTGGAGGACATCCAAGTCACAGTGAGCAATCTGCTGTCAAAAACTTCAGTCTAGCAAAAAGTTCGGCACGCCGATTTTTCAGAAGGGACTTCAGCAAAGTCTGGCTGCATAGCGGGTACTCAGCATGGATTATAGACAAGAAATAGCATTTTTATTGTTACAACAAGGTTCGAGACCATAGGACTGTATAGGGCTAAGACAAACCACCCCCTAAGGAGGTGGTTTGTCTTGTTATCTCCTCAGCTCTTTAATCAATTCATCAGCTTCTCTTCCGAGTAACTGCCCAGAATTTTTACGGTATCTACTGGAACAAATAACCTCAAGATTTTTTCTCTGTTGATCTGCAAGCATAGCAAGCAAATTGAGCTGTTTCTCACTGACGGGCTTATTACCGCCACCAGCAAGCCGTCCCTTATCATCACTTTGTGTACCAAAGCTGGAGGACGAGACGCTGCTATTTGGAAGAGGCATCGTGACCGTGAAGGTTATTTCTTGAGTGTTCTGGTTGACGTGATAGTTTTCGATTCTGGCATTATTATTGAAATCGTAATTCATGATGCACCTCGTTTAATCAGAAGAGAGTTTATTTCTAAGCCACATGATGAAATCATTTTTCTCATAAGCAACCTTTTTTCCTATCTTGATCTTTATTCTTGGACCAGCATTATTTGCGTCCAGATTGCTTAATGTCTTTGCGCTAAAGATACCTCCCATGCTCTGTGATGCAGTTTCCCTTGTAAAAACAGGGGGCAGAGCCTTAGCCAAGGCAATAAAAAAGCTGCTTTTATCTGTCCACGATGTATAAAATGTATTTGTATTCATAGCATCCTCGTAATAGGTTGATACATGCCCATTCAGGTCATAATATATAGCAAAAGGGAGAGACATCTGCCTCTCCCTTTTGGATTTGCCTGTATCAAACTGAGTTTTGCACAATTTGCACAGCTTGCACAAGCGTTTTTGATATACCCCCCGTTAAATTAATTTAGAACGGATCACTAAGCTGTTCATAATCTTTTTTTTTCGACATCTTCAAGCATATACCTCTTTTCCTATCTTGACTGCTTCCTTCCCATATCTGCTCCTTTACTTTCCCATTCTTCGTCAATATGAGCCTATCCTCAGATTTGAGAGCTTCAACAAGGGTAGTATATTGATGCTTCTTACAGTAATTTGTTTCAATATACCAACGTGGAATGAAGTAGTATGAATACCCGCCTTCACTGACCTCTTTGATACAATCTTGGAATCTGAATTTATTTTCTATATCACAGTCATTGAGCAATGTATCCAGACACTGCTGTGTTTCGATATCGTATTTTCCTCCATTGTCTTTAATCCATTGTTCAAAACAAAAGTCTATAGCCTTAAATGCGTTTCCTTTTTTCCATGGAAGCAATTTTATATAGATAGCATATTCTCCAACTGCTGCGAGTAATGCGAGGTGTTCAAGTACACGCTGGCTCTGGCTGGATAGTGCAGCTATATCTTTAGAATCACGATACTCCTTCATTAAAACTTCTATGTCGGATTTCACTTCATCAGGATATTTTAGGATATGATGAATAATATCCATGAATATAATTCCACTATTTTCCTTTGCAGCATTTTTGAGATAATCTGCAAATTCTCTATCTGACATATCTTTCGGCACTGTGTAAAATGCCTTATGACCAGTACCACATTCAGCATGGATTCCAATACAGCGGACGTCTTGTCCAGCCATCATCTGACTTCGTGTGCTCTCGCTGATCTTCTCACGCGATGTCAGCTCCCCAGAGGAAAGAAAGGTCAATAGCCATGAAGCGACCCTTCTATTGCCGCCTCGCTTATCCGCACGGGCTTTTCCTTTTCCGTTAGCCAGCATGTACAACACTGTGGAGAATACATCCGCATTCGCCTGTCCTACCTCATCTAAGAGTAAGCATCCATCATTATGCCATTCAGCGAGACTCTCCAGTCCATTATCCGTTGCTCGCCAAGATAGCATTCTGCCTCCTGTTACGGAACGTGCTACCTCCAATGCCGTTGTTTTACCAGATGAAGATGCACCAAATAGGTGAACCCCGAAACCCGAGTGATTGCAGAGAGCGAGAAATGGACCTGTCAGTGCTACCATAATGGAGAGTTGAAGAATCGGGTTATCTTCGCAATAAGTGGCTACATGTTTCTGCCAACTTTCAAGTGAGCCTGTTGTCCGATAAACTGGTTCTGAAGGCTTTCTAAACAGTATGGCCTTAATAAGACCATTACAGGTATCAAACGGCAGATATTGAGCGAAGCCTTTACCAACCCAACCATGTTTGTAAGAAATTGTGGCAAAATTTGTAGGATTTGTAGCCCTCAAATATGAAAGGACAAGGTGTTTTGAGCCCTTCTTGCCATCAATTGCGAGACCATAATCAGATAGTGTAGTAATAGCTTCTTCACCACTCTCACTATTCAGAGAGCTGTATGAGACTAGGCACAACTGTTTCTCTCCTTTAGGGTTGGTGACCTCAACGTACTTTGACCAATTAGCTTTCTCTGCGTCACAGCATTGCGCGATGACTTCAATTCGTGAAGAGAACTTTGTTGCCTCTGGCCCATATTTCCCTTCATAAATGTAATAAAGTCCATCATCCTTCACTTCAAAACTATTGATATTTATATTTCTAGAATGTTCTTTCATATATAGTTCATGAGGACTCCTTACTCCACACGTCATCTCGCACTGATAGCATTTCTGAACTGAAGAACAAGTTATATTGCTATACTTTTTTGCATTTTTTAACTTCAGATTCGCCTTAGAGCGATTATATCGAGAAGGATCACGGCTACTGATAGAGTGAAAAAACGCCATCCCGACACGTCCAAGATTTGTACAAATACAAGCAAGTGAAAACCATTGTTCTTCTGTAACCTCTTTGGGATGTTGCTCACAATATTTGATAAACGTGCACCTTGTAAGATGCGTAGTTATGTCGCCAAGCTTTCCTTTCATTGAGGGACATGCTATATATTGCAAACAATTTGTAAATATTTCATTAAGCTTTTTTGACACAGAGATTGAAGATGTATTGTATTCAGCATACGGCCTTTGGCTCTTGACAATATTAAGGAAGAATTGCGTATCATTATTTATAAGTTCATTGTACGATACAGAGACTTTATATTTACTATCTGCTCTGCGGATATTGGGTAGCCGTAGCAACTGGCCTTTACCCCCCTTAAAAAAGTTGGTATCAATACAGAACAGGTTATTCATAACGCCAGATTGCCTTTGAAGAATATCTTTATATGGACTCTCCATAATCTCTTGGTGACCCATCCTGCTTATCGTATCGAATATTTCCTTATATATTTCATGCAGCATAGGATGACCAAGTTCTGAGCCTATAAGTTCTCGGGGGATAATCACATGAAAGCCCTTTCCCCCACTTGCAAAATAACGTAACATTTCTGGATCAATATCATATTTCATTGTGATGTGATAAAGAAATGCCCGTACATATTGCAGTGCTAGACCAACATCCCCTATTATCTTACTACCTGTAGGTGAAGTCTCATCGCTAACCTCACTTTTCACATCAAAGTCAAGTACCATGTCTCCGAATCTGTATGGCTCATTTCGCTCATCAAAGGAATGGCTGAACTCAAAACATGAAATAGCGGTATAACCATCTTTTATCGCCTGCTCACGACCTTCTTTTGTGGCTGGATACTCTTTCCACTTGCGATCCTTTCCAGCTCTTGTAGCCTGCTCAGCGTCAGAATATCCTGCGTATATGATATTTTCTGTGATAGCACTATCTTTAACTTGTACGTCTATAACATCCATCGAATTACTCCTTTGTATTATTAATAAGAAAAAAGGGGGGGTATATCATTTTAGGTTGTGCGAGCTGTGCAAATTGTGCAAAATAAATTCTTACATGGTGCCAATTCATGTATAATGCTGTAATGGGACGATATGGGCATTAACCATTATATACTAATAAAAGATATCAGTTAGGTGAGCTACACCGAGTATCAGCGTCATCTCAGGTGCTGTCTCGGGCTTTCTGCACCATAGGGAAGATTGCCTATAGGTGAACAATACTTTGGAACTGTTGGCTGGTGTACCTATCATGCTTATGCCTACCCTAGCCCACCATCCCCCAAGAAGGACGGCGGTGCTAACTATGGCTGGACTATGCGAGCTAGGGTCGCATCTATTTGTAAGGCGTAATCACTAGGCGTGATTGGCAAAACAGATTGGGTGACAGACAAGCATGTATATTCACATTTTTTTACTCCGCCTATTTTTGGGCACTAGTTTGGCATATTGAATTTATTGGATATAATATTTTTCGCCCGTCTGATTCCTCCGCAAATCCTGCTTATTCAAGGCGAATAAGCAACAAAAAAAGCCCCCTCCCAGCCGCGAACATGGTGTATTTTCGGAGAAAGAGGGGGCTGTCAACGCTATACCTTATCTGGTAGTTTATAATAAGTATTCCTACTAGCACCGTCCTTAACAATTATCTTGGCATCACAAAGAGTCTTCAGTATCTTACCCGCTTTGTCCTCCTTGCAATCAAGCAAGACCTCAATATCCTCACGCTTGACACTCCCTTTAGAAGTAATATGCTCCACAACTTTCCGTTCATCGGGTGAAAGGTCGGTGTTCACCTGAGAAGGATAGCTGAGTTCTGCGGCCTTAACTTGGCTGGCAATATCCTCCTCTGCTGGCTGAAATTCACCTTCCAGCACTTTCCACTGTCCATCTATCGGCAAATGAGTAATCACAAAGTTGCCCTCTGCACGGGGCAATACCTTAGTTTTTTCCAAAGTCATATATACCAATGGACCTTTTGCCAACATAGCTTCCTGAATTTTTTCATTACCTTCCCATTCGGTAGGATTTACAGGCATCAGCTTAAAGATATTTTTAGAAAGCGCACCCAGCTCAATCGCACCAAGGAATTCTTTACCGCTTTTTTCAGCATGATGGACAATAAAGACGGCTATACCCTTGTTTTCTAGACTGTTTATAAAGCCCATTATCACACTTGGATTTTGTTTAGACTTGGGGAACAAAGAAAGGAGGTTATCAATGATAATCACGTCAATTCCACATTGGACTGCGGCATTCGCCAGCATCATCGGTGCATCAGGATCACCAAGCGTATGGCTATCCAGCGACTTATAGAGAAAAGCCTCTTGCACCTGCTGCTTAGACCGCAAATCACCACCATACAACTGACATAACCGCCCTCCCGTTCTGACACTGTCTTGCTCACCATCCAGATAATAAACTTTTTTTCCTCCAGCAGAGCGGAGACCAAACGCGGAACCGCCGCAAATCATGGCTCTTGCAATTTCAAGGGCTGTATAACTTTTCCCCACATTTGAAGGTCCCCAAAGCAATGTCAGGTTACCCTTTGTAATAAGCGCATCCAGTTCATTTTCGATACGCAAAGGCTTCAGACCACCTAATGCTAGTGACTGTGGCATAAATAGATCGGTTTGGATTGTAGGGACGTGTCTCTCGGCAGACTTGCGTTTTTTAAAGACGCCCATATCCTGTTCCCATTTCACGAAATCATCATAAGGGATGGCTTCATCCACTATACTCCGAAGTAACTGAGATGGCTGTTTTTTATCCTCTAAGTAAATTGAGTTTTTCAGGAGCATATTTTCTTCCTCAGATACTCCGTCAATGCCTTCAGTCAAGTTGCAGGCAGGCTGCGAATGTAACAGGAAGCGCGTGTAGACCTTGAAAGACCGAGATATCCTTTTCAGTTTTTTAGCATACACTCCCACTCTTGCTAGTTCTAGTTTTGAAGGAGCTGTCACAAGCACCACATCATGACCATATAGGTAATTCAAGGGAAGCATCTTTAACTTTTTATCTGGATGGGCTGTTATAATAATTTCAGCGGAATTGTTCAAAACGATCTCATTACGTTGTCGCTGAAGGATGAGAGCTGTTCGTATGTCTTGACACAGTACGATAGTGGAGAAGGGATATTTCCCTATTAAGTGTTGGTTGAGGAATAAACTGGTCGGCTTGACTTTGCTGATACTGAGTTCTTGATAACCTACAGTGGCAGGGAGACAGAAATCGCAATCGTTGGCAGTTCCTGAAAGATGATACCTAACAACAGCACCGATAGTCTGGCCAGCATTGCCCAAAATGTTATACGTCTCCATGAGCTTTACACAGGCAGAGCCACTGGGCAAGGCAGTAAGCGATAAATAGTCTGGGATGGCATTGCTGAGCATACTCTTTTCTGCATACTCAGCGGCGTGCTGTACATTTGTGAAATCAATTAAATTTTTGTATTGGAGTCCGACAATCTTCGCCAAAGTGGCAATCGCATCAAGACGGGAAATGTTGAACACATCACAGAGCAGGTCTACCCAAATTCCTTGTTTTTTCTGTGTCCAATTCTTAGTCCAGTATAACTGCCCGTATTTGTTGACGCCACCAGAAAGATGTAGGCTATATTCGTTAATGTTAAGCAAGCTCTTGAGAATATTATTTTTATCGGACAGATATTGGATGGTTGCTTCCCTGTTGACCAACTCCATAAAAATTTCTATGAGCAATAGCTCATCGTCTAGCCCATGTATGTTAATCGTGTTCTCTGTGCCGATGGCCTGATTAAAGGCAGGGGAGAAAGCCGCTCCGCCGCGAAGCTGAGGTATATGTTCACCGCCCACTGTTTCTTTAGCTTCAGGCAAATTTTCCCAGTGTACCACATACAACTTTAAGATTCCGAAGGGAGTGGGGAACCATTTTGAGTCTGAGGACTGGAGGCATATATGGTGATAGTTGGATGAAGGCATTATCGCAGACGAAACGCATCGCTTTGTATCGTCTGTCACACCAATCACTTCCCTTGCCGTTGTATCGATGACGTTACTGCTGACTGTTGTAGTCGAGACTGTTTGTGTTTCCGTGTCAGCACTCAGAATTGTATGCTGGTTCGTAAAAGCTTTGAAAAAATCTATTTCCATGACGTGTCTCCTGTCCTCGTGCAGCGTGATTTTTGCCACGCTGCACGAGAAACCGTTTGTTAATCTTTCTGATAAAGTGTAATTTTAAACCCCCAAACAGTTATTGGACGTGCTTCAAGGTCTATCTTTTTGTATTCGGGGTGTTTTTCTATCACTTCGTTAAGGGTGTCAGAAATTGCTTTCGGTAAGTTTTCCAGTGTTACCGAATCAACTTGGTTTTGATAATTATTATCGATATCCAAAGTAGACTCCTTTGCATCAACAAGGATGCATAAATTGTGAATAAATTCATAAATCAAGCAGTTATACATAAGGCAATCGCCGTCCGCATATCTTGGCAGAGCAGAATTATAGCAGAGGGATATTTCACCATTAAATGCTGGTTTAAAAAGTGCGCTGTGGGCTTATACTTGTCCATACATAGCGTACCCTTGTCGACTGTTGCGGGAAGGCAGAATATTTATTTTGGTGATAGCCTTGGCTGCAATCTGTAAATACACTATTATTATAAATAGTTACACAAACTTCGGTTTACGGCATTACAGTAAGATATTGTTTTAAAGTGATAATTCGTATAGGTATAGCTAACTGCAATAGGATAACGATTACTTATAAGCCCCCTTGTCCTTCGGAGATTTCTCCGAAAAAAACCAAGCTAAAAAGCGATCACGAATAATTAAAACTTTTCTCTGGGATATTTTTTCGAAGCACTCCGCAGGAATGCGCTTGGCTGAACGCATATTCTGGATCGTACGCCAGCGTATAATTCCACTTGATAGGCGATCGACGTCCTTGCCCAGAAAAATTTCAGGCATATTCATATTGAGTTGCTCATATAGAACAGAAGACATTAGCTCTCCTTCAGTTGTAGTTGAATAGTCTCACCAAATTTTTGGTAAGAAGTAAGACCCCCTTCTAAAGGGGATAAGCGGCCTCAAATTGCCATAGGTGGGAGGCTTGCAAATTCAGGAGAGATCGCGTAGTCATAACTTGCGATGATTGGCGATGTAACCGTTGCAGCGGTTATCTCCTAAATTCGAGCCCAAGTATCCTCAGTGGTGTATTTGGGCTTTAACTTTCTAAAGATTTTTCCCTCCTTGCGCGATTTCTGCAGACTTGCCCACAGTAAAGCCCATCGCGATTTTGGATAAACAGGTTGCTACAGCCTTCACAGATTCGAACTCGTTCAAGTATTTTACCCTTTCCTGAGGCTAATAGGTTCATCATGTTCACTGCGACATGAAGGTCTATGTCCAGTTTTACTGGGCGATAGTCCATTTGCCAGTTATACGCATATAAAAAGCAGTCTTGATTTTTACATGCCGTATATATGCTTCCCAGCAGCTCTTCCAAGTCTTTTTTGCGGATATTCCCTCCATACTCTGCCGATGTAAGCACAAAATCCCTGTAATGGTTTGCGCACTCATCAAGCGATTTTATCCTATCATCATAGGACGTATCTCCAGGCTTGACCAGTTTAGAAATGAAGTCGTTGACTTCTTTCTCGCTTGGAGCGAGCCCTTCGCTAGTTTCCCTAAGGGATTCTATGAACCCAGGGTTTCTACACGCCTCCAGATCGCAGCAGATTTTTTCCCCTTTGAAGGCAAAAAAGGCATCACTAGGCCTAAGAAAATGCACTGTCCGTATTTCGCTCTGCTTTAGCCAGCTACGGAAGCGCGACATCTCTTCAGGAGCTATATCGCGACACCCATTGATGAAGCCAAGGATAAAATCTGCCTGTTGCTTATCTGACTGTGTAAGATTCATACTTCCTCCTTGTCTTGGCAACCTACTCTAGCCGCCCCACGTTGTCAAGAATACTTGCCATATTTTTTAATGATGGCAAAAAATAATAATATATGCATAAGTAAAAATATGCGCATAAAGTAAAAATATACGCACACAGCAAAGAGGAATGGCTCGGCTCTCCCTCAAAGAAGGGAAAGCGGGCTCCTTTTGACGGAGAGCCGCAAGCCCCTTTAAAGCCATGAAAATGCTTGGGAGAACACTGGTTTCGTGGAAAGAAGAGGTTGCAAGGATGTTCAGATTCGTCAAAGGAAATGGAATCACAGAAGGATTTCATAGAAAAATTAAACTGCTACAGCGGCGAGCTTACGGTTTCAGGAACTTCGAAAATTACCGCTTGGGCGTCCGCGTATTGTGCGACTAAAAAACTTGAACGCAGAGATTCGGAATTGGCCCTTTTGGACGCTTGCCCTGTTTCTTGACGGAGAGTCTCTTATACCTCCATCTTCAATGTGAAGCCACAGAGCCCACCAATTTTCACGACTTTACACCCTCCATACCGTAAAAAAGGGTGGCTACGGGGTGGCTGGAAACCCTTAGGCGCAAAAAAGCCCCTACGGTATAAACCGTAAGGGCTTGTATTTACTGGAGCCTTTGACCGGGATTGAACCGGTGACCTCATCCTTACCAAGGATGCACTCTACCGACTGAGCTACAAAGGCATTGTCATTGCGACAAGAGGTTGTTTATAGCAAAGTGCTGCCAGCGTCAAGAAAATTTTATAAAAAATTTATTTTTGCTGGCGAAATATTGGCTGCAATGCGCGAAAGAGCTCGCGCGATGCCGTGGTTTTTTCTTTTTGGCTTTGTTCATCACGCGCGGCTTGGGCAAGACTGTGCAGGCTTTGGCGCTGGCGCTGGCCTTCTTCACCCGCGGGCAGGGGCAGCTGTGCCAGCAGGGCTTCCCATTCGGTAGCGGGGGTTTCCAGCAAAGCCGTGCGCAGGCGCTCTGCCTGATGGAACACGCGCATATCCTGCGTGTGCCCCAAAAGCATGGCATCTAATGCCGCGCGTATGGCCTCGCTGTCGGCCTCGCGCATGAGGCGCCCAATATATTGCAGCTGACGGCGGCGGCCTTCTTTGCTGTTCACCCGCGCCAGCTCGGCAAAGGCCTCGTGCAGGTCGGGGGTGAGGGGGAGCTTGCCAAGGTGCGAAATAGGCAATTTGGCCAATTCCTCACCCAATTTTTGCAATGCTGTGCTGTCGCGCTTTTTTTGTGAACGGCTTACATAGGCCTCGTCCCCATCCTGCGCTTCCTTATTCCACTGATACACATTTTTCTTGGCCATGAACTTCCTGCGGGGCAGCCCGCCGCAACGCAACAACCTGCGTTGTTAAAATATTATCTTTATCATGCTGCACAGAGCAGGCACAATAGCAAGCAATAAAACAAAAAATTCCCGCCGCCATGCGCATGCACTTATGGCAGCAAAGCTGACTGTAGATTGAACCATGCCTTTACAAAAAAAGCTACAAAAATATGCCCAGCACCACACCCAGCAGCACCACGGGGGAAATAATGCCATTTAGGGTGAAAAAGGCCATGTTCACACGGCTTAAATCATCTGGCTTTACCAAGCGGTGCTCCCACAGCAGCACCAAAGAAACGAGCAGCCACACCCCGTACCACCACACAGAAAGCCCAGCACTGACGCCAGCCAAGAGCAAAAAGAGTGATGTCACCGCATGGCAAAAGGCCGCAATGACCAGCCCGCCCTGTATGCCAAAATGCACAGGAACAGAATGTAAGCCCTGCTCTTTGTCAAATTCCACATCCTGACAGGAATAAAAAATGTCAAAGCCAGCCGTCCAAAAGGTGACAGCGCAAAAAAACAACAGGGGAGTCAAGTGCAGTGTGGGGTTTATAGCCACCCAGCCAGCCAAAGGGGCAAGCCCCAGCGTTGCCCCCAGCCAAAAATGGCACAGCCACGAGAAGCGCTTTACATAGCTATAGCCAGCGGCAAATAACAAGGCTGGCACAGCAAGGTAGAGGCACAGGCTGTTCAAGGCAGCGCAGCAAGCAATAAAGAGCAGCCCTGTTACAGCACAAAAAGCCCACGTTTGTGCGGGGCTTATTTCCCCCGTTACCAAAGGGCGTTGTGCCGTGCGGGGGTTAAGGCGGTCAAAACGCACATCGGCCACACGGTTAAAGGCCATGGCAAAAGAGCGCACCGCCACCATGCCCAGCGTTAAAAAAAGCAAAGGCTGCCACGCGGGCAAAGCCCCAGCGGCCAAAAAAGCCCCTGCCCATGCAAAAGGCAAGGCAAAAATGGAATGTTCAATTTTCACCATGCGGCATAACGCGCCCACGGTGCCAAAAGGTGTTGTTACGGCCATGGTGTTTATCCTTTATAGGCAACAGCGCAATCTGTGGTGTCACCCTGTAATTTATCCAAAGCATGGGGCAAGGCAGGCAGCACCGCGGCAAGGTTTTCCACCACGGCCTTATGCGAGCCCGGCAAATTGATGATAATACTCTTGCCCAGCACCCCGGCCAAAGCCCGCGAAAGTGCCGCATGCGGCGTTTTGCTCAGGCTGGCCTGCATCATGGCCTGCACAAAACCCGGCAGGCCATATTCCAGCACACGCGCCGTTGCCTGTGGCGAAACATCACGCGCCCCAAGCCCCGTGCCCCCTGTAGTGCAAATACAATCATAGCCCTGCCCTGCCAGCTCATGCAGCAGGCAGGAAAGCTGCGCGGCGTCATCGGGCAGCAAAAAGCCCTGTGCGTGGGCAAGGGGCATGATTTGGCGCACCATGGCCTCTATGGCAGGGCCGCTGCTGTCTTCTCGCAAGCCCTGCGAGCCTTTGTCGGACAAAGTTACCCATGCCAAGGCTCTGCCCCTGCGCTGGCTTTGCAGGCTAAGCTCCCCGCCAGCACAAGGCTGCACAGCCTGCAATAAAGGGCAAAAAAGGGCATGCGGGCTTGGGCATGCGGGCAGCACAGCCCGCCCTGTCACCAAAAAGAGCACCTCGCCATTATGGCATAATTCTGTTCCCACAGGCAGCTGTGGCACAGGCAGCTGTGTGCAATGTGCCGCCATGCCGCGCACTGCCCCCGCAGCCAAGGGCAACACCTGCCCAGCGGCGCACGGGGCGCTTGTCAATTGTATTTCCATACTTCCTCTCATACATACAATGCTTCTGCAAAAGGGCAGGCAGAGGGTACAGCTATGCTGCCACTGCCGCCCCAAGGCATATTGTACCCTCAAGGCCTATAGGTTACAAGGGGCAAGGGCAAGGCTCTTTATACATTGCCTTGCGGCGCAAAAAACATGGGCGGGCGCAGGCCTGCCAAGCAGCCTGTGCTCAAGGCTGTGCAGGGGCGTACTCCTTTCTCTGCATAGCCTTGCCGCGGGCACAATATTTTTTGCCAAAAACCAAAGAGAGTGTATGCCCTGCACAAGCCTGTGCAAGAGGGCAATATTTTATGCACCAGTCAAGACAACAGCGCAGTATAGTTTCTGTAACGGCCTGAGCAGCAAGCACAATATTTTTGCTAACTGTTTATGCTGAAAGCACTATACCTTTTGCCCAAAGAGTATGCAGGCACAACACCCTGCCTGCTCCGCTTTTCAATAAAAAAAGGACAGTATGCCGCACAAAAACACCATTTCGCCCCACGAGGGTATGCCCAGCAGGCCAGCGCCACAGCACGCAGAACGCAGGAGCACGCGCGCCCTTGTGCGGCGCTCTGCATTGATCAGCGGCATGGCGCTTGCCTCCCGCCTGTTGGGCTTAGTGCGGGATGTAGGCATGGCTTGGCTGCTGGGCGGCGTGGCGGCCGAGGCCTTAATTATAGCAATACGCCTGCCGCATCTGGTACGGCGTCTTTTTGCCGAAGGGGCACTTTCCCTAAGCGTAACCGCCGCGCTGACGCAGCATAACCATTCAGTTTTACTTACTAAAAGTATAATACAGCAGCTTTGTTTGGGCGTACTTCCCCTAGCCTTACTGGCATGGCTGGCCGCTACGCCCCTTATGAGCCTGCTTGCCCCAGCCAGCACAGCAACGGTGCAGGAGCAAGCGGCATATTTATTTCGCATCTGCCTGCCCTATACAGTATTTGTGCTGTTGGCCACGCCCTGTATGGCTTTATTGCACAGCAGGCAGCATTTTTTTGCCCCCGCTTTTGCCCCTGTGCTCTTTAATGTTTGCCTCATTGCCTTCACTCTGGCGGCAGCCTGCGGCATGGGGCAGCCTGCCCCCATGCTGGCCGCGGGCATGGCCTGCGGAGGAGCTTTGCAATGGCTCAGCCAATATTGGGCTGCCCGCAGCCTTGTTGCTGGCGGGAAGGGCGACCAAAGCCCGCCTGCCCCGCGGAAAGAAAACCCCGCAACACAGCATGGCGCGCAAAGCTTTATAGGCACTGCTGCTACCTGTGCAGAAAAGACTCACAGCAACAATGCCCCCTTGTTCATTCATGATACTGCCTCCGCACACAGTCAAAGCGCCCCCACCAAAACCATGCTCCGTCAGCAGGCACGAAAGCTTGTGGCAGCCATGCCCGCTGGCGTGCTGGGGGCAGCCGCCCCGCAAGTGCTGATGCTGTGCGCTATGGCGGCGGCCTCTGCCCTGCCCGCGGGTGCAGTGGCTGGCTTATATTATGCCGAGCGCCTGCTTGAGCTGCCCTTGGGTATTTTAAGCACGGGGCTGGGCATTGCCAGCCTGCCCGCACTGGCACAAGCGGCAGCACAGGACAAAATGAACTTTTTTGCAGAGCACAGCAACACGGCTTTGCGCTTTGCCCTGCTACTTACCTTGCCCGCCGCCGCTGGCCTGGCTGCTGTGGCCGAAACGCTCATCACGGTACTGCTTGGCCATGGCGCTTTTGACCATAGCGCCTGCCTTGCCACCACTGCCGCCCTGTGGGGTTATGTGCCTGCGCTGCCAGCCTGTGCCATAAACCGCATTTTACTGGCTGGCTGCAATGCCTGTGGGCATACACGCTTTACCGCAGTCAGCACGCTTTTTGTCAGCCTGCTGGGGCTGGTGGCAGGCTTGCTGTGCGTGCGCTACAGCAGCAATCCTTTGTGGCTTACCCTGTGCATAAGCCTTGCCCTATGGCTGCAAAGCCTGTTACTTTGGCGCAAAGTGCAGCAGCATGTGCACCAGCAGGGGCAAAGTCTGCGCCTGCCGTGGCATAGGCTGTGGCCGCTGCTTGCAGCAGCGCTGGCAACAGGGGGCAGTGCATGGCTATGCCTTGTGTTGAGCGCAGAGCTTGCCCCTGCCATTAGCCTGTGCCTTGCTGTGCCCTGCGGCATGCTGTGCTGTGCGCTGGTGCTTGGCTTATTCCGTAATAGAGATTTTTACAGCCTGCTCCATGCCCTGCGCAGCACAAAGGAAGACGGTGCAGGTAAAACACAGTCATAAAGCCTACTTGGCAGCAAAGGCTTCATAGGCTAAACTGGCATAAAGACACCGTACACTTTTCTTCCGCGCCTCTCTGTTGGGCGCGTATACAAAGGATACTCTCATGGGATTTTTTTCCAGCATAAAAAAATTTTTTGGTTCAGAACCCAGCCCTAAAGAAGACAGCACTGCACCACAAGCGGCACAAGAAGCAGAAGCCCAGCCCTGCCCGCCGCAAGAAGCAGCCAACGAAACGCTGAAAGAAGAAGCGCAAGAGCACGACTCCAGTACAGAAGACACAGCACAGACACAGGCTGAAGTGGAAGTTCAGGCACAGGGCGAAGCCGAAGCGGCCGCAAAGGCTGAAGCTGTGCGGGCTCTGGAAGTGGCAAAACAAGAAGCGCAAGCACAGGCACAGGCACAGGCCGAGGCACAGGCGCAGGCCGCCGCACAGCAAAAAGCTCAGGAACAAGCACAGCGTCTTGCCCAAGAGCAGCAAGCGCAGGCCGAAGCTGAAGCCAAAGCCCTGCAAGAGCAGGAAACGGCACGGAAAGCTGCCGAGGCGCAAGCACAGACACAGGCCGAGGCCGAGGCACAGGCGCAGGCCGCCGCACAGCAAAAAGCTCAAGAACAGGCACAGCGTCTTGCCCAAGTGCAGCAAGCGCAGGCCGAAGCTGAAGCCAAAGCCCTGCAAGCACAGGAAGCGGCACGGAAAGCGGCCGAGGCGCAAGCACAGGCTGCTGCTGAGGCTGAAGCCAACCTTGTGGCGCAAGCGCAGCCAGCACTAAGCGGCGCAGACGATGCCGACAGCGCCATGACCTTGCGCCTGCGCTCTGCCGAGCCGCGCCTTTCAGCATGGCTTGCCATTATTTTGGAAGGCGTGAGCGAGGCAGACGAACTTTTATGGCAGCGCCTGCGCTTTTTATTGCGTGCTCTTGATGCCCCAGCAGACGAAGCTGAGCGTTTTGTGCAGGATTTTCAGGCTTGGCTGGAACGCATGGAATACCGCTGGCTGGAAGAATTTCGCTCTGAGCTGCAATACCGCCTTGCCCTAGCTTTAGACCTTGAAGACGAAGAAGACGAGCGCAGCCGCCTCTTTATCAAACTGACCGAAGGGCTGAGCCGTACCCGCGAGCAATTTTCCAAGCAGATGGATGCCCTTTTCAGCGGGCACAGCGCCTTGAATGATCAATTCTGGGAAGAAATGGAAGAGCTCTTTATCATGGCCGATTTGGGCTATGAGCCTGCGCTTGCGCTGGTGAATGACCTGAAGGAAAGGGCACGCAAGGCTAATGTGACAGACCCGCATGCTGTGCGCGGCCTGCTGCATGAGGCTGTGCAGGATATTTTTAAAGCACCGCGCCGCATTAAAGCCATTAACAAGCCAGAAGTTATTTTAATGATAGGCGTGAATGGCGTGGGCAAAACTACCACCATTGCCAAGCTGGCGCATCGTGAGCGTATGCAGGGCAAAAAAGTGCTTATTGCCGCTGCCGATACCTTTCGCGCGGCAGCCGTGGAGCAGCTCAAGGTGTGGGCAGACCGCGTGGGGGCAGATTTTCACAGCAAGCCCACAGGGGCTGACCCCGCCGCTGTGGCCTTTGAAGCTATGGATATAGCAGTGCGCGATGGCTATGACGTGCTTTTTGTGGACACCGCAGGGCGCTTGCAAACCAAGGTGAACCTTATGGAAGAACTGACAAAAATTCGCACTGTGCTGGGCAAAAAGCATCAGGGTGCGCCGCACCGTTCCATTTTGGTTATTGACGCCACCACAGGGCAAAACGCCCTTTCGCAAACCAAGCTTTTTAAAGAAGCCGCGGGCATTGATGAGCTTATTCTGACCAAGCTGGACGGCACAGCCAAGGGCGGTGTGGCCATAGCCGTGGCCATGCAGAACAAAATTCCCATCACCTATGTGGGCTTGGGAGAAAAGCTGGAAGATTTACGCCCCTTTAATGGGAAAGATTATGCCCTTGCCCTCTTGGGGGAAAAACAGCAATAAGCAAAAAAATGCGCGCACCAGAGCGATATTTAGCCTCTGGTGCGCGTAATGCTGGCTATTATTCCATAAATTCCTGTTTGGCGCAGCCTTCGGCCTTGAGCCTATCCAATAATTCGGCATACACTGGCTTGACATTTTCACGAATATCGCCTGCTACCACAAAAATAAGGGCATCATCCCCTGGCGTAAGCAAGCCTTCGGCGCAATCAAAGGCTATGGCAAAAATGCCTTCGCGCTGCTCCATTTCATGGCAAATTGCCTGCATTTTTTCCCTGTCAGAATGCAATATCATGCCGCTGACCTTGGCGTGATCTTTGCGCGACCATGCCCGCACCACGCCATTATGCGCCATCATCATGCCCACATGGTCAACAAAACCAGGGCGAGATTTTATTTCCTGCAACAATTTGTTTACGTCCATACAGCTTCCTTTGGCATAAGGCCACAATAAAGGTACGCCCTTGAGGGCAAAAACTTGCTCGGCAGCAGGCACAGTAGGCGGCATGCCTGTACGGCTTGGCTTTACTGCCCTTTTTTGTAGGACATTTTGGGCAGTGTATAAAGAAAAATATAGCCCTGCAAATACGATAAAATTCTTAACTATTTAATTTTTATATATAAATAGAAGAAAATAAACTTAGTAAATTAGTCTGAAATTATCATTTCTTATTAAGAAAAGTTCTTGACAAATAAAATAGGAATGAATACTATTTACTCAACAAAAAACATGAAGGAGATTGACATGAGCCAACTGCACGATTTCTCCCTGTGCGATATAGATTGGAACTTGACCCCAGAACATGCCGTTACCATGTACCTTGAATGGGGCAATAATGACTGGCATTCTGAATACCCGCCCGTGCGTTCAAAAGACGATGTTTCCCACTATTTTGTGGTGGACAGCTGGGGGGCAAAGCCCACCCTACGCCTTGTACGCCGCAATTCAGAAGAAGCACACGACTTATTGAGCATGCCCCTGCCGCCAGACATGGAAAAAGATTTTATTGCTCATCATGGTGCTTGGCGCGGCATTGCCGAGCCCACGCCAGCCATTAAGCAATGGCTGCGGCAAGAATTAGAGCAACGCTATTAAGCTTGGGGGGCGAAGCTCCTCTATTCCGCCCAACAAGCCTGCGGCAGCAAGGCCTTGCACATACTGCTGCCGCACATTTTCCTTACCTCCTCCATCCTCAGTATGCACCCCTCCAGTGCAGCACAAAAAAAGCGCCCGAAGATATCAGGCGCTTTTTTTGTTTTATGCCAGCTGCCTGTAGGCTGCCTGCCCCATTTCATAATAATTGTTGCCCTTGCTATCAATAACTACAATGGCGGGGAAGTCTTCCACCTCCATGGCGGCAAGGGCTTCTGCGCCCAGCTCTGCATAGGCAAGCACGGTGTATTTTTTAATGCAGCGGGCAATCAATGCCCCAGCACCGCCCACGGCAGCAAGATAGGGCACGCCATATTCCTGCATGGCGGCCACCACCTCGGGCTTGCGGTAGCCTTTGCCAATCATGCCGCGCAGCCCAGCCTCACGTATTAGGCGCGGGGCATAGGCATCCATACGGCCTGCTGTGGTGGGCCCTGCCGAGCCAATAACAAAACCAGGCTTGGAGGGAGAAGGCCCTACATAATATATTACTGCCCCGTGCAAATCCACAGGCAGAGCTTGCCCTTTATCCAGAGCTTCAATCATTTTTTTATGGGCAGCGTCGCGGGCAGCAATAATTGTGCCCGAAATAAGCACGCATTGGCCAGCCTGAAGACCGCGGGCTGTGGCCTCATCAAAGGGGGCGCGTATTTTTTTTATTTCTGACATGATTCACCTTCTATAGCAGAATTTCGGCATGGCGCGCCGCATGGCAGTTGATATTTACGGCCACAGGCAGCGAGGCTATGTGCGTGGGGCAAAATTCCACATGCACTTTTAAAGCCGTGGTTGCCCCGCCCAAACCCTGTGGCCCTATGCCTGTTTTATTGATAAGCTCTAGTAATTCTTCTTCAAAAGCAGCATAGCGCGGGTCGGGATTCGACGAAGCCAAATCGCGCGAGGCAGCTTTTTTTGCACACAAGGCGGCCATTTCCATAGAGCCACCCAAGCCCACACCCACCACCAGCGGCGGGCAGGAATTGGGGCCGGCTGCCAGCACAGCCTCCAGCACAACCTTGCGCACGCCCTCAATGCCATCGGCAGGTATAAGCATTTTGAGCATACTTTTATTTTCAGAGCCAGCCCCTTTGGGGGCAAGGCGCAGGCGCACATGCTGCCCCGGCACAAGGCGTGTATGCAGCATAGCTGGGGTGTTATCCTTAGTATTCACACGGTCAAACAAAGGCTCGGCCACCATTGATTTGCGCAAATAGCCTTCAGAATAGCCACGGCGCACACCGTCATTCACGGCCTCTTCAAAGGAGCCGCCCACAATGTGCACATCTTGCCCTACTTCGGCAAAAATAATGGTTATTCCTGTATCTTGGCACATAGGCACAGCATCAGTACGGGCAATATCCGCATTCTTTACTATTTGCTTTAAAATGCTTTTGCCCACGGGCGAGGGCTCACTTTCTTGCGATTTGGCAAGGGCAGCATACACATCTTGGGGCAAAATACAGCAGGCCTGTATGGCAAGCTCGCGCACAGCATCGCTGATGTGCTGCACAGAAATTTCACGCATAGTGCTTTCTCCTTTCTTTACGACAAGCATGGGGCAATACTATACTGCTTTGGGCTAAAAGCCTAGTATCTCTAGCTTAGCAGCAGAAAAATAACTTGTACTGCTGCCTTTCTTAACGTAGGTTATTTGCCTAGGTTCATGCTACCAAAACACTTTTCTCTTTTTTACGCAGGTGATGCCTATGCACTGCGCCCAGCCTTTTTTTGCCAGCGCTTTTTTTTTATGCCGTCTTGCAGCCTTGTGTTGCCTGTGCCTGTGCCTTACAGCCTGTGGCTCGTGGCGTATTTCTGACTTGTGGGCAGAAAAAGCAGAACAGGGCAGCCAGCACAAAGACACAGCCCATGCCGAAAAAGACACAGCCATTGCTGCGGCTGCTGCCGCTCTGCAACAGGCACAGCTACCCCCCGACCTTATGGCTGGCTACAGCCCCCAAAGCACAGAGCCAGCACAACAAGCTGAGCTTATTACCTATAAAACAGAATTTGTTTGCGAAGAACAGCCAGAGCTGGCCACCATATTACAAAGCATAAGCCTGCTGGAAAAGTTAAAAGCAAGCCCGCCAGACAACCTTATGGGGCTTGAATACCGCATAAAAAGCGATGAAGATGACGCACTCAAAATTTTGCATTCTCACGGCTATTATGCAGGCACAGTGCGCCGAGAACAAGACAGTAGCACGCTGCCCGTAAGCATTCGCCTTATTCTTGAACCCAGTACCGTGTTTACTGTAGGGGAAAGCTCGGTACACTATACGCAAGAGCTGCATAACCCCAAAGCGCCGCACAGCCTTGATGCCTTTGGCCTTGAGCAGGGTGCACAGGCCGATGCCAGCGCCATTACCGATGCTGTTGAGCGCGTTCCCCAAAAGCTGCACACGCGCGGCTATCCTTTTGCTGCCATAGCACAAACAGCCTATGCCATTAACCCCACCAGCCATGAACTGTATGCCGATGTGCTGGTTGACGCAGGTGATCTTGCCCGCATGAATGTTGTACGCATGGAAGGCTCGCAAAGCGTTGACCTTGTGTATTTTAAGCGTATGCGCAATTGGCGCATGGGGCAGTTGTGGAATGATGCCGTGCTGGAAAGCTACAAAGAAGTGCTGACGCAGCAGGGTATTTTTCGCTCTGTCAGCATTAGCCCTGTGCCTGCACAAGGCGAGCAGGAAGTAGACGAAGGCGGGCTGAGCGATGCCCGTGGCAGGCCGCAGGATGCCGCCGCCTTTCCACAGGCAAAGGCCTATGATATTTTAGTGAAAGTAGAAGATGGCCCGCAAAAAAGCGTGGGCGGCGGTATCTATTTTGACTCTACCCGTGGTGTGGGCGGGCAGGCTTTTTGGGAGCACCGCAACCTCTTTTCACAAGGGGAAAGCCTGCGTGCCAATTTGGAATTGTGGCAAGACGCCACAGACCTGTCGTTCAAGTTCAAAAAACCAGGCTTTTTAACCCGCAACACAGCGCTTACCGCAGACGCATGGCTGAAAGAAGAACGCACCGATGCTTTTGAGCAGCGCGCAGGCTATACCGATATTGGCCTGCTGCACAGCCTGCACCGCTATTGGCACGCCTCGGTCAAGGCTGCACTTGAAGGCGGCACGCTGAAAGATACCACGCATACTAAAAAAGATTATGCCATGCTGGGTGTGCCCCTTAGCCTGCGCTTTGACAACACAGGCAGCCTGCTCAATGCCAGCAAGGGCATACGCGCAACCCTGAGTGTAAGCCCTGCTGTGGGGCAGTATGGCGACTCCTTCAGCGTTGTGCCCACCACTTTTGAACTACAGGGCTTTTACCCTGTGGTGGGCAAAGACCGCGCCGTGCTTGCCCTGCGCGGTAAAGTGGGCACGCTGTGGCAGGATGATGCGCAGGCTGTGCCTGCCTCGGTGCGCTATTATGCTGGCGGTGGCGGCTCGGTGCGCGGCTATGGCTATCACCGCCTTGGGCCTTTGGACAGCAAGGACGACCCGCAGGGCGGGGCTTCTTTTGCTGAAGCCAGCGCCGAGTTGCGTATAAAAATTACCGACAGCATTGGTATTGTGCCCTTTGTGGATGGCGGCGGTGTGTATAAAGACCAATACCCCGACCTCAATGGCGACTATTGGCAATGGGCAGCAGGGCTGGGTTTGCGCTATTATACCTCTATTGGCCCCATACGCGCCGATGTGGCCATGCCCATGAACCCCCGCAACAGCGATGAAAATACACCCTCTTTTTATATCAGCATAGGGCAATCTTTCTAAGGGGAACAGCATGAATACAGCACAGCCACAAAGCTCGGGCAGCCCCGCACCCAATACTTCCCCCAGCCCATCTTCAAGCCCTGCCACGCCGCCACAGCACAGCCCTGCCCGCCGCCCTTTTGCCCTTGTGCGCCTGCTTTTACGCGCCTGCCTCTGGCTTGGCCTACTGAGCAGCGTGCTGCTGGTGCTGGTACTGGGCTTTATTCGCACAGAATATGGCGCAAACAGCGTGCGCACTGTAGCTGTTTCTGTTTTTGAATGGTTTGATATTGTTGGCTTAAAGCTGGAAATAGACAGCCTTTCTGGCCCCTTGCCCAATCAGCTACATGCGCAAGGTGTGCGTATGCGCGATAGCGAGGGCGTATGGCTGACTGTGGACAGCGTGCATGCCGAGCTAGACATTGCTTCTACCCTGCAAGCCCTGCTGCATGGGCAATTGCTGGTGCATGGGCGGCTTGCCGCTGTGCGTGGTGCGCACATGATGCGCATACCCAACATTCCCAGCGAGCCAGCAGAGCAGCCCAGCACAGAAACAAGCATTCCCGAGCCCTTTACCCTGCTGCCCTCATGGCTGGTTATTCAGGTAGACAAGGCAGAGCTCTATGACCTTGAAACAGCGCCAGAAGTCAGCGCGCTGGGGCTGGCCGGGCATGTACAGGGTTCGCTGCGCCTTGAGGCATCGCGCGCCTATGCCCTGTTGGGGCTGGCTCTTGCCCCGCCAGAAAACAAAGCACACCTGCCCAAGACCCTAAGCCCCTTTGTACCACAGGACATTGCCAAGCAGTGGCCATTCCCCGCCAGCGAGGCTTTGCACAAGCAAATAGCCCCTATACAGGAAGAAAGCGCACCAGCCACCACCCCTGCGGCAGAACTGGCTGCGGCAACAGCACAACCTGCCGCCACAGCACAGCCTGAGCCAGCAAGGCAACCTGCCGCAACCGCCCAGCCACCAGCACAGGCCGTGCAGGGCATAGCCACAGGCAGCCTGCGCCTGTTGTGGGAAGGAACACGCTATGGCCTGCAAGCCGATATCAGCGATGCCGCCTTTACTCCCAGCGCTGTTCCGCTGGCAGAGCAAGCCCAAATACATCTTGATGCACACTATATTCTGCCCCTTGTGC
Organism: Desulfovibrionaceae bacterium; assembly: GCA_028689675.1. Classification (GTDB taxonomy): domain Bacteria; phylum Desulfobacterota; class Desulfovibrionia; order Desulfovibrionales; family Desulfovibrionaceae; genus JAQVCS01. Next base: position 25,313 of record JAQVCS010000009.1, read on the forward strand.
CCCCTGTGCCCACGCAGGGCATGCGCCTAGAGGTTCGCGCCACAGTGCAGGCCTTTGGGGCAGCACTGCCAGCAGCAGGAAGACAGATGCAAGCGCATTTTTCAGGCTCGTATGATGGGCAAAGCCTGCTGCTAGGCCCTGCGCGCCTTAGCTCTGCCGACAAAGGGGCGGAATTTACCCTGCTGGGGGCTGGGGGCTATGCAGACCAAGGGCAGGGCTTTGCCCTTTCAGGAAAAGCACAGGAGCTGGCCTCATTTTTTGCTCTGTTTACAACACAAAAAGAAACAGCCCTTGCGGGCAAAGCAACCTTGTGCGCCTATATGGGCAGGGGGCGAGACTGGTGGCATGAAGCGCTGGACGGTGCAGACGAGCCTGCCGAGGCTGCCCAAAGCTGCCTCAGGCGCGGGGCAAACGTGCAGGGCAAGAACACGGCAGATAAACAACGTATTTTGTTTGAGTTTACCAGCCCCAGCCTGCATGTGGGCAAAGAAATAATCAGCGATATACATTTGCAAGGCAGCGCCACGGGCACAGGGCAAGCGCCCTTCAGCCCCTTGCTGCCTGCCAGCCTTGAGGGCTCGGTGCAAGTGCAAAGCAAAAATTTGCTTCAGGCTGGCGCTGTGGGCGTACACTCCCACTACAGTCTGCAATGGGATAAAGCAGGCCAAGCCCTATTGAATATACACGAGCTCAAGGCCAGCCTGCCCGGCATACAAGTGCAGGGCAATGCCGCCATTCAAGGCTATACAGAACAAGGCCTGCCCCTGCTTCAAGGAACGCTGCGCAGCACTATTACAGATTGGAGCACGCTTGCCCGCCTTGGCAATTATGCTATGCAGGGCAAGGCCAGCAGCCTGCATGTGCAGGCCAGCACGAAAGACATGGTGCAAAATCTTGATTTTTCTGCTCAACTCGAGGGTTTTTCCAGCCCCGATGCTCGCATCAGCTCATTACATCTGGAAGCGCAGGGCAAGGATATATACAGCCTGCTGCAAGGAAAAACAAAACAGGGCGGTAACCTGAATGCCAAGCTGCACATGGGGGAAAGCGACCTTGCCGGCACAGCATGGCAGCAAGCAACAGGCCAAATTCAATCACAAGGCGAAAACGCGCAGGGCAGCATAAGCGCACAGGGTATTGTGAATGTGCAGGTGCAGGCAAACTATTCCTTCAGCAAGCATAGCCTTGCTGTCACGCAATGCGATATTCTGCATGAGGACACGCTTTTGGGTAAGGCAGGGCTGCGCCTGAGCCAAACGGCACGTATTGATTTTACCGACGGCCTGCGCGTACATAATGTGCGTGTTGCGGCCTTACCCAAGGGCAGCCTGCACCTTGATGCTCTTTTTTCTGAAAAAAACCTGAGCCTGAACGCTACGTTGAGCGAGTTGCCCCTGCAAAGCCTGCGGCGCATTGTGGGCAATGTGCTGCCCGATGGCGACCTGAACGCCAGCGCCCAGCTGCATGGCACGGCACAAAGCCCTGCTGGCACGCTGAAGCTTACTGTGGAAAATATTCGTCAGCCAAGGGTAGGTACGCTGCTGCTTGCAGGAGAATTGCCGCAAAGCATCAGCATCAATGGCGTGCTGGCACGGGGCAACAAGGGGCATGCCCTAAAATTGCAGGCAGATATTGCTGGCCTGAGCAAGCGCGTGGGGGATAGTTTTACCGCGACAGCACACCTGCCTTTGCGCTTTAGCCCTGCCCCTGCCCTTGATATGCACAGCGCTGCGGCACTGGATATTTTTTGGCGTGGTGATGCACAAAGCCTATGGCATTACATCCCCCTACCGGGGCGAAATCTGCAAGGCAGGGTGCAGGCAGAAATGCATATGGCAGGTTCCCTTGCCCAGCCCCGCATCAAGGCGGCAGCCTACCTTGGCAAAGGGGTGTACACCGATTTATTGCTGGGGGTGAAATTACAAGATATTATGCTGGAAAGCCGCTATGATTCGCGTGGAGATTCCCTCTTGCGCTTGAGCGCTGGCGACACACGCGGGGGCAGGCTTATTATAAATGGAACAGTGCTGCGCGCCCCTCAGGCCAAAGGCCTGTTTGATATGGAGCATTTGCGCGTCAAGGCCAGCGGATTTATTGACAACCTGCGTCCCCTGCACCGTGATGATGTAAAAGCCACACTTTCAGGCGTGGTTGGCCTAGAGGGCGCTTTGGTGCGGCCGCATATTACAGGCTCGCTCACATTGCAGGAGGTGTTTTATACCATCAAAGACTTTGGAGCACCTTCTGTAACCACGCTTGATAATGTATACACCGTGGCCAGCCGTGAGGAATGGAAGACCACATGCCCCAAACCCAATACCAGCATCGCAGTCAATGGCCCCACGCTGGATATGCAAGTGCAGGCACCAGGCAAAATTTTCATACGCGGCAAAGGTTTGAGCAGTGAATGGAAAACCAAGCTGCATATTTCTGGTGCTTTGGCACGCCCCGATATTGTCGGGGATGTGCAGCCTGTGCGCGGCACATTTGATATTTTGGGCAAAGAATTTACTTTCAAGCGTGGGGCTATTACCTTTTCGGGGGCATGGCCGCCAGTGCCCAGCCTTGATTTGGGCTTAGACTATGCCGCGCAGAATATCATTGCCGAAATTATGGTGCGCGGCTCTGCCACCAAGCCAAGGCTGGATTTGAGCAGTAAGCCCTCCATGCCGCGTGACGAAGTAATGGCGCAAATTCTTTTTGATAAAAATGCCAATGATTTAAATAGATTCCAATTGTTGCAGGCAGCCAATGCCGCAAGGCAGCTTGTAGAAGGTGGGCTGGGGGCATTGGACATTTTAGATAAAACCCGCGACTTGCTGGGCTTTGAGGTGCTGCGACTAGGCAATAGCAATAGTGGTGCAGTAAAAAAACGCGCCCCGCAAGATGCTTCGCTACAAAGCTCTGCCGAAAGTGAAAGCGAGAGCTCACCCACACTTGAGGCAGGAAAATACCTTTTTGATAATGTCTATGTGGGCGTGGAACAAGGCACTGGCGCGCAGGGGGATACTGCCGTGCGCGTTGATATTGACGTGCTGCCCAATGTTTCTGTTACTGGGCGCACTTCAAGCCAATCAAGCAGCGTGGGGGCAAACTGGAAAATGGATTATTAAGCACCAGCAGGTACAAGCTAAGGCGGATGAGCATTGCACATACACACCTGCCCTGCACGCCTTTGCCCATAATGTTGTCCCCCCAAAGAGCCCAGAGCATGTTCATTTTAAAAATACGTTCACGGCTTAACGACAAAATAATACCGTATAAACTCCGCAAGAGAGATTTATTTCTCAATAAAGTATACTTTGTAAGTGTACCTGCGCTAGCCGCCGTCTGACTTGCCCTTATGCAACATAATTTATGGTAAACTGAGCTAGCCCACAAGAACAGTTTTACATTTTCCATTGAATTACGGAAATAAATCTACTATACTCCAACCTCCTTAACTATACTCTCCGCCTATTGTGAAAGCAAGGCGGTTACTGAGGAGGAAAAATCGCTCATGTCTGATACGCTTCCCTCTTCTTCAGAAAAAAAGAAGCCAAAACTTGTCTACTCTGGCCGTTCCAGCAGCAGCACAAATAAAACCGCACGCGATAAGGCCGCATGGGGCGATTGTTTGCGCAAGGCTGCTGCGCTGAAACAACAAAAAAGGCTTTTTTTATCAACCCTACCTGCGTCATTGCAAGAAATTTGGGCTGCCCTGCATGATATTGCCCAAGTGGAAAAGCTGGTAAGTGCTTTTGGCGGCAGCACGCTGCGCATACCAGCCCAGCACATGCCCCCGCCCAATGCTGCCCTGCGGCGCGTTATGGGCAAAGAGGCTCTTTTCAAACTCATGCAGCACTTTGGCGGCACTCTGCTCTATGTGCCACAATGCCGCCGTTTTTTTACACAGCATAAGCATACAATGATACGCCATGAATATTCACGCTGCCTTGCCAATGGCAGCAGTGCCTTTGCCGCTGAGCAAATGCTGGCGCTCAAGCACAACCTTTCCAACCGCTGGGTGCGCAGCATTGTGAATAACAAAACACAAGGGGCTGGCAGAGCAGTGCAGCCTCAAGCCTGATAGCCAAGCCCAAACCAAGACCAGCACGGGGCAAAATACTCTAATGCCCTGTAAAAGCAGCTTTTTTATGGCCAACGTCATAAAAAAGCTGCTTTTTTCTTATGCTTATACCAATAAAATCGCTCTGTTAGGCTATTTAGCGCTGTCGGAAGGCAAGCCGTCCTCCTTTTTTCACTTTTTTTTGCATTGTGTCTTTGCGCAACAGAACAGGATGCGCCCACACAAGTAACAAGGAGTGAACACAATGAAGGCAGATTTTGCACAGGCTCATGAATTTACAGCCCACTGGGAAGGGGGCTTGAGCGACAACCCCGCTGACCCTGGCGGGCTTACCAACCATGGTATTTCTTTGCGCTGGGTGCAAAGCCTTGTTGGCCTTGCCCGCAAAGAATGCCTTGCTGTTGCGCGCTCGTGCGATGGCTGCCCAGACAAAAACAGCCCACGCTGCCGCGCTGTGCAGGAGTATGACCTTGATATGGATGGCGATGTGGATGCCGATGACATACGCCGCTGCACCAAGGCTGAGGCCGCACGCCTTTTCAAAAAGCATTTTTGGGATGCCCTGCACTGCCAAAAGCTGCCCGCCCCTTTGGCCTTGGTGCTGTATGATTCGGCAGTAAATTTGGGCGCACCGCGTGCCACAAGCCTGCTGCAACAAAGCTGCAATGCTGTGGGCGAGGCCTTGCTGGATAACTTCACCCCCATTGCCGAAGACGGCTGCCTTGGCATGCGCACACGCGAGCTTGCACAGGCTTTAGACGAAGCCAACCTTGCATCCTATACAGCCCGCCGCCTTGTGCACCTGCGCGAGAAATTTTACCAGCGGCTTGCCAGCAGCCGCCCTTCCATGTCTGTTTTTTTGCAGGGCTGGCGTAAACGCTGCCACGCCCTGCTGGACTATGTAGCCCAAAAGGAACGTGAATAATGTGGACTATGCTTTCTGCCTTAGCCTCTAAAATTGCCACCCGCCTTCTTCCCGACAAAGAAGAGCAGCGTGCCGCACAATGCGCCCTGAACAAACAGGAATTGGACAATGCCCCTGTTTCACGCCTGCGCTTGTGGCGAGCCTTTTTGGGCTGGGTGCTCACATGGCTTTTTCTTTGGGAAGTGGCGGGCAGGCTGATTATCATTCCCCTATTTTTTGTTGACCTTTCACAGCACCTCCCCCCTTCGGCACTGGATCAAATTCTGACCTTGCTAATGGGCATGCTGGGCTTGGGTTGGTAATATGGCCTGCCGCAAAAAACAGCCACTGCTGACCACGTTGGAAAAAAGGCTTGAACGCCTGACGCAAGGCCTAGACTGTGCCGAAGTAACAGACAAAAGCATTGAAATTGTAAAAGAAATCAAAGAATTGAGCGCCATACTCAAGAACTTGCGCGAAGCACAGCCAAGCGAAGATGGCACAACAAGCGTGTGCCTTGTGTGGGGCGGCGAAAACAAAACAGCATCAACTGAGTAAGAAGCCTTAGGTACAGGAATATCATGAAAACTATTGCCCTGCCCTATATGCCGCGCCCTTTGCAGCACCAATTTCATCAAGAGCGCACACGCTTTTGTGTCATGCTCTGCCACAGGCGCTTTGGCAAAACCGTTGCCGCTACCAATGACCTTATACGCGAAGCTGTGCGGGCAGGCAAAGCGGATTGGCGCGCGGCCTATGCAGCCCCCTATGTGGGGCAGGCAAAAGCTATTGCATGGGATTATTTACGCTATTTTGCGGCCGCCATACCCGGCACACGTTTTCATGAAACAGAATTACGCTGCGACTTTGCCACAGGTGCGCGCATTCGCCTGTATGGTGTGGATAATGCCCATGCCTTGCGTGGCCTGTATCTGGATGATTTAGTGCTGGATGAACCAGCCGATATGCCGCGCGAAGTGTGGTCACAAATTTTACGGCCTGCATTAGCCGACAGGCAAGGGCGGGCACTCTTTATCGGCACGCCCAATGGCACAGAAAATTTGTTGCATGACGTGTGGGAGTATGCAGGCAAAAAAGACAACGCAGCGTGGTCACGCTTTTGCTTTCGCGCTTCGCAAACAGGCTACTTGCCACAGGCAGAGCTTGATGCGGCGCGCGCGGCCATGACGCCAGAAGAATATGCACAGGAATTTGAATGCTCTTTTGCCGCGGCCGTGCGCGGGGCATATTATGCCAGCCTGCTTGAACGCGCAGAGCAAGAGCAGCGCATAGGCGCTGTGCCGCACAATCCTTCCCTGCCAGTGCACACCGCGTGGGATTTAGGCATGGATGATGCCACCAGCATCTGGTTTTTTCAGGTCTTGCCCTCGGGCGCATGGGCTTTTCTTGATTTTTACTCCTGCAGCGGAGAAGGCTTGGCGCATTATGCCAGCATTGTGCAGGAAAAAGCCCAGCGCTGCCACTATGTGTATGGCAAGCACATAGCCCCACACGATATTCAGGTGCGCGAGCTGGGCACAGGCATCAGCCGCTTTGCCTGTGCCGCACAACTGGGCATACGCTTTGATGTAGCGCCGCGCCTGCCTCTGCATGATGGTATTGATGCTGTGCGCCGAGCCCTGCCGCGCTGCTGGTTTGATGCACAGGGCTGTGCCGCTGGCTTGCAGGCATTACGCAATTACCGCCGCATTTGGCAGCCGCGCGAGCAGATCTTTACCGCACGCCCCCAGCACGATTGGACAAGCCATGCGGCCGACGCCCTGCGCTATGCCCTTACAGGCTTTCGCCCTGCCTCACAAGAACGCGGCATACGGCAGGCGCGCACACAGTATGCTCTTTTTGGTTCTTTGTAGCAAAGCCCACCGCGGTAAGGAGACAGTATGCACTTTCACTATTATGAGCCACACACGCAGGCCTTGCGGGATAAACCATTCTACCTCATGCGCGAACAAGGGCTACTGCCCTATGCCATGAGCTCGCTTGCCCACCCCACGCTTGCGCTCTGGCGCAGCATTACGGCCAAAGAACAGGGGCACTTGCTGCTGTGTGAAGACGACAAGGGGCTTATGCTTGGCTGTGCCCTGTTCACTCCCTTTCGCGGGCGTGTGTGGGAATGTGATGTAACAGGCTTTCGTGCTGGTTTTGCCCATGCCGTGCCTATGGCACAAGGCGGCATGGCATGGGCATTTGAACATCTGGATTGTGCGGCTTTACTCAGCCTGTGCCCGTACCCCAACCGCCACGCATGGCGCATTGCCCCTGCCTGTGGCTTCATACTGCGCGGCATTTTGCCCTATGCCCTGTGGTGGGCAGCAAAAGAGCGCTTTGTGCCCGCACTTGAGCTGGTGGCAAGCCAGCACAGCCTTGAGCAAGCGTAGCATGCGTATGCGCAAAGGCAATAAATTTGCCCGCCTACGCACAGCCCAACACAGCACAAGCCCTGTTTCTATGCCTGAAGGCAAAAGGCTTTTTCATGTCATACCAGAGCATTTTTGCCTTGAAATTACCCTAGGGCGTGTTCACACTACGTTCTTTTGCCCTCGGTCGGCGTCAGACTTCGGCTTGTATTTCGGGTTAGTACCATAAGAGTACACTCCCTGCATACAGGCCTCGTCTTCCTTGCCAGCGAACAAAATTCCTGTCGCGTGAATACGCCCTAAGCAAACAACAAAAGGAGAACAGTATGGGATTTGGAGGAGGTGGCAGCAGCACTGCGCCAGTAGTAACACCAGCGCCCAAAGCAGAAGTAACCAAACCTGTTACCGCTGCGGCCACGGCAGCCCGTAACCAGCAAAAGAATAAAGCTGCCAAAGCGGCGGGCATTCAGGGCAGCATTTTGGCAAAACCCTTGTCGGATGCTGGCCAGCTTTTGGGCAAAACGCTGCTGGGGGCATAGCATACAGAATGAGGAAACAGCCATGACTACGGCACTATCATTGCCCCAATTACAGCAGCGCCATGCAGCCCTGCTGCAAGAACGCGCCCCTTGGGATGAAGCATGGCGTCAGGTGGGCAAGCATTTTTTACCCACCCGCCGCCATGCAGGCAGCAAGCAGAACAGCTCTGCCCCCATGCTCAACCCCGACATTGTGGATTCTACAGGCATTCTTGCCCTGCGCACCCTTGCCGCTGGCTTGCAGGGCGGGCTGACCAGCCCAGCACGGCCGTGGTTTCGCTTGGCTCTTGACGGCAAAGCAACAGGGCTGAGCCGCAGCACGCGCCTGTGGCTGGATCAGGTAACAGAACGCATGCGTATGGTTTTGCAGCGCTCCAATTTTTATAATGCCATGCACCTGCTGTATACAGAGCTGGGGGCATTTGGCACAGGGGCTGTGTTTGCTTTGGCAGATATGCAGCAGGGTTTTCGCTTTTTACCGCTCACGGCTGGCTCGTATGCGCTGGAATGCAATGAGCGCGAGCAGGTGGATACCCTCTTTCGCAAAACCTATATGACGGCAAGGCAGCTTATGTTGGCTTTTGGTGAAGCTGTTTTGCCAGAGCATTTACGCACCATGCGCATGGGCAGCGCCACTGAAAGGCATTGCGTTATTCATGCCGTGCTGCCGCGGGCACAAGGGCAGCAGGCCAATACCAGCACAGCCCTGCCCTATGCCTCGCTGTGCTGGCTGGAAGGCCGCGAAGGGCAAATGCTGCCGCTCAAGCAGTCTGGCTTTTGGGGTTTTCCTGCTTTTACCCCGCGCTGGGACGTGGCTGAAAATGATGTGTATGGGCATTCCCCCTGCATGGATGCTCTGCCCGACTGCCGCATGGTGCAGCAAATGGGCATTAGCACGCTGAAGGCCATTCATAAAAGCGTTGACCCGCCCATGAGCGTTTCTGCCAGCCTCAAGGCCGTGGGTTTGGACTTAACCCCCGGCGGCATCAATTATGTGGAAACGCTGCCCGGGCAAAACCCACAGGCCGCCAGCCCTCTACTGGCAGGCTCGCCCGACATTGGGCAGGCAAGGCAGGCCATAGAAACAGTGCAAAAACAAATTCAGGCTGGCCTGCACAATGATTTATTCCGCATGCTCTTGCAGGGCAGCAAAAGCATGACGGCTACCGAAGTGGCTGCCCGTGAAGAAGAAAAACTCATTCTCATTGGCCCTGTGCTCGAGCGCTTGCATCATGAGCTTTTTATGCCGCTTATTGATCGCATTTTCTTGCTGATGCGGCGTTTGGACATGCTGCCCCCCTGCCCGCCAGAGCTGCTGGGGCGGCCTGTTAAGGTGGAATTTATTTCCTTGCTGGCACAGGCGCAGCAGCTGGTCAGCACAGGCGCAATAGATAAGTATTGCCAATTTGTTGCCACAGCGGGGCAGTGCTGGCCAGAGGCTTTAGATGCCCTCGATGTGGACAGCGTTATGGACACCTATGCCGACCATTTAGGGCTTGATATCGCCCTCTTACGCCCCCATGAAGAACGCCTTGCCCGCCGCGCTGTGCGGCTTTGCACTGCGCAGACACAATAAAGAGCAAAAGAAAGGAGACTGTATGGAAAATGCCACAATGCTTTCTGCCCCAAACCCAGAGGCGTATGCAGCGCAAGGAACGCAGGGCATTCAGAGTGCTGCCCCTGCAAGCACCGCACCCGCCCCTGCTGGCGATGCCGCCCCCAAGGCAGAGAGTGAAAACAACAGCACGCAGCAAAGCCAGCAAGAGGCCGAGCAAGCCCTGAGTGCAGCGCGTGAACGCATAGCGCAAGAGAACACCGCCGCATGGCAGGCACAAGTGGCGCAATGGCGCACAGAAGCAGAAACAGACCCAGAATTGGGCGGGGCTGCCCTGCCAACCACGGTGGCGCGTGCCCAAATGGCTTTGCAGCATTTTGACAGCGAAGATCATTTTGTTGGCAAGCTGCTGCAAGAAAGCGGCTATGGCAATCACCCGCAGGTCTTGCGCTTTTTTAGCCGCCTTGCCTCCAGCCTAATGGAAGACAGCCTGAGCACGGGGGATGCAGCACAGCGCTCCAGCCTGCCTTTAGAAGAGCGCCTGTATGCGCAATGGCAGCAATAGCCGCAGGCTTCAGAATATATAACCATGCTTGAAAGCAAAATTTTGTTTGCCCGCAGCAAAACAGGTATAAAACAGCGTTTTTAGCAGGCTTTAAGGAGAAAAAATGAATAATAAGGGTATTGTTGCCACCTTGGCAGAATTGGAAGGGTTTTATAAGGGGCAGGCGGCTGGCGATGTTATTGAGCTCATGAACCAGAGCAATGACTGCCTGAATGACATCCCGTGGATGGAAGCCAATCAAAGTGATGGCCATTTAACGCGCATTCGCACTGGCCTGCCCGATGTGTATTGGCGCAGGCTGTACCAAGGCACGCCGCCCAGCAAGTCGGCATGGTCGCAGGTAAAAGAAGGCTGCGGCCTGCTTGAGGCCATTATGGAATTGGATTTGGAAGAAACCCGCCTGTATGGCGACAAAGCAAAAACCTTTCGCCTTTCTGAAGGGCAGGCATTTACAGAATCTATGCGGCAGAAAGTGGCGCATACCCTGTTTTATGGTGACAACAGCGCCAGCCCCGATGAATTTAATGGCCTTGCCAAGCGCTACCCAGCCAAAGACAGCCCCAATGTGCTGGATGCTGGCGGCACAAGCGGCAATATGACCAGCCTGTATTTAATTTCGTGGGGGGCAAATGCGGTGCACGGCATTTACCCTAAGGGCTCTCAGGGCGGCTTGGAACATAAAGACTTGGGCGAATATATGGCCGTTGATGAAGATGGGCGCAAGTTTGAAGTGGCTGGCGACAAATATAATTGGCGCTGCGGCCTTGCCGTGCGAGATTGGCGGGCTGTGGTGCGCCTTGCCAATGTGCCTGTGGCCAATTTGGGCAAGCGCAAAGGGGAAAGCGGTTTTATTGATTTGCAGGCGCTGACGGTGCAGGCAAAAAACCGCATGCCGCAGCATTTGCGCGACAAGGCCGTGTGGTATTGCAATCAGGACGTCCTGACCGCGCTTGAACTGCAAAGCACCGATGCTGGCAATGTGCACCTTATGTATGGCGAAATGTTCAATTCGCGCGCAATCCCCAGCCTGCACGGCCGCCCTGTGCGCCAGTGCGATGCTTTGAGCTCCAGCGAAAGCGCTCTTTAAGGAGAATATATGATTATTGACAGCAACCTTGTGCTTTGTGAAGGGGCAATAACAGCTTCGGGCAATAGCCAGCCCGTGGCACTAAGCAGCCTTACCTTGCCGGGCAAACTAACGGCTATTCCTTTGAAATTATGTATTACGCAGGCCTTCAGCGGGGCAGAAAGCATTACCTTTACGCTACAGCAGGCAGACAGTGCCACGGGTACATTTACTGATATTGCAGGCAGCAGCCTGAGCCTTGCTGCGGCAGCTTTAACACAGGGCACTGTGCAGGCTTGGCATTCCCTGCCCCCCAATTGCACCAAGCCTTGGCTGCGCCTGCACTATACGGTAAGCGGCACGGTCACCAAGGGCAGTATTTTCTGCGCTTTGCTGCGCGAAGAAGAAAACGGCTATGAGCAAGGGCAATATGGCGGGCAGCGCTAACAAAACAGTATAAACAAGGGGGGCACACAAGCCCCCTTTTTCTCAGGAACAGCATGGATAAAATACATATTTGGAATATGGCTTTGGGCTTTATCGGCACGCGCACTGTAGCCGCCGAAGACGAGCGCGCGCCCGAAGCCATACAATGCGCTTTGTTTTGGGATAGTGCCCGCAGGCAGGTTTTGCGCGATTTCCCCTATAATTTTGCCCAGCGCCGCCAATGGCTTGCGCCCGTGCCCGTGCCCGAAGGCTGGGAGCTGGACTGGCGCTTTGCCTATGCTTTGCCCGACGGCTGCATCAAGGCGCATACGCTGTACAGCGGCAAGCAGGGGGCAGGCCATCAGGGCGGGCGCGGCTTCCCCTTTGTGCTGGCGTCCAGTGCCAAAGGGGAAAACATAGTGCTGAGCAACGCTGCCCCTGCACTGCTGTGCTACACAGCAGATATTACCGATGTAAACCGCTTTGACGACAGCTTTATTGCCCTTATAGCGCGTAAATTGGCAGCCCTGCTTGCCCTGCCCCTGCTAAAAAACAACAGTGCCCGCGCTCAGGAATTGGAAGAAAGCTATCGCGCCTGCCTGCCCGCCGCCGCACAGGCCGCCGCCTCAGAAGGGTACAAAGCCAGCCCTTGCGATACATGGCTGAGTGCACGCTAGGGCGTGGTAACACTACGTTCTTTTGCCCGCTGGCGGTCTCAGACTTCAGCTTGTATTTCGGCTTAACTCCCTGCATACAAGCCTTGTCTTCCTTGCCAGCACACAACATTCCTGTAGTGTTCACACGCCCTAAAGCGGCTATACCCTCATGCAGCTATAGCACAGTGAATATGCCAAGGAGGCCACGCCATGTCTTTACCCTATTCCCCCTCGCGTGCCATTTTTGAAGGTAATGGCATAACTACCCGTTTCCCTTTCAGTTTTACTGTGTGGAACAGCACACAATTGCAGGTCAGTCTTACTGATACGGCTGGCAATACCAGCACAGCACAGGGCTGGCAAGTCGAGCTCAGCGCCACGGGCGGCACGCTGATATATGAACTGAACAATGCCCCCCTGCCCGCAGGCTACAGCTTGGCCATTACCCGAGCCATGCCCTTTACACAAGAAGTCGATTTGGTTTCGGGCACACGCTTTGATGCTGAAGCTATTGAAATTGCTTTTGATAAAGCCTGTGCCGAGCGTCAGCAACTGCGCGAAGCCTTGGCGCGTGCTGTTAAGCTGCCCGAAACCAGTTTGGATACACCAGAAAATTTGGTGCAGAATATCTACACCGCCCGCAACGAGGCGCAAACAGCGGCAAGCCATGCTGCCGCCAGCGAACTCGCTGCCGCCAGCTCAGCCACCCTTGCCGCTGCGACAGTGCAGGCGGGTTTGGTCAGCCTTGAAGGGGCGCGGGCGGAGGCTGTTACAGCTGTAGACACTGCCCAGAACACAGCCCTTACCGCCATTACAGACAGCCAACATGCTGCTGTCAGCACAGTGCAGGCAGCCTGCGCGCCGCTTATTGCCACTGCCACAGCACAAGCAAACAGCGCCACGGCCTCGGCCACAGCAGCCGCCAGCGCAGCAAGTGCAGCCAGCACACAGGCCACAGCAGCCGCTGCCAGTGCTGCAAGCGCACAAGCATGGGCAGAGGGCAGCACCGCGCCCAACCCCGCAGACCCAGCCAGCAAAAGCGCCAAAAGCTGGGCAGAGCAAGCAGGCGCGGACGTGACCGCCAGCGTGGCACAGGTGACAGCAGAAGGCACAGCACAGGTGGCGCGCGTGCAAACCTTGGCCAGCGCCACGCCCACAGCAGGCGGCATTCCTCAGGCTGGTGAAGACGGAAAAGTGGCTGCTGGCTGGCTGCCTTCCACCTTTTTGGCTGGCGGCATTGTTCTGTTTTCTGGCACCTTCGGCGGCAGCGATGGCAAGCGCCCCATCCCGCTGGGTGCAAGCGCGGCAGAAGAAGGCTGGGCTTTGTGCGACGGCAGTAATGGCACGCCAGATTTGCGCGGGCGCTTTATTGTGGGCGCTGGCGAAGACTACGCGCAGGGCACAGCAGGCGGGGCGGCAAATGCGGCAGTGAGCGGCACAACTGGGGAAACCACGCTGACCGTAGAGCAAATGCCCAGCCACAACCACACGGTGAGCGCAGCTCAGGCTTACTATACCAATGCTTCAGCCTCAAACTACCGCAATGAGGCCACTCAAACGACACAGACAACAAGTTCTACTGGCGGCTCACAGGCACACAGCCACAGCATGAGTGGCACAGTCAGCATTCTGCCGCCCTATTATGCCCTTGCCTATATTATGAAACTGGCCACTGCCTAAAGGAGCGTACACAATGCACGAACATATCACAATTATACCCAGCGACAAGCTCATACTGCTTGACGGCATGGGGCTGCATTGCCGCTTTGCCGCCCCTGCCACCCTCCACGCCCTACAATGGCACGAAGGCGCTGGGCATTTGGAATTTACCGACGGCAAGCCCAATCAGCCCCTTACTGGCGAAGCAGACTTTGCTCGCCATGTTCAGCCTTTCGTCACTGTGTGGCAGGCAGAAAAGGCGCGCCTTGATGCTGAAGCTGCCCAAGCAGAAAGCGAGGCCGAAGCTGCCCGCGCTGCTGCCGAGGCCGCATACAACAGCCTTGATGCCACCCGCGCCCGCAAGCTGGCAGAAATTGCCGCAGCCTACGAAAGCGTGCTTGCCTACGTTATCGCGCCCGAGGGCAAAGACAATCTTGCCGCCGCCCTTGCCGTGGCCGACTTTACCGCCGAAGACCCCGAAGGGCTGGCCTTCATACGCGCCAAGCTGGCGGCACGCAAAGCCGAGCTGGAAGCCCAGACGAGGGCGGCGGGCAGCGTGGACGCGGTACAGGCCGTGGAGGTGCGCTTTGCTGTATAAGGCAGCCTACCCCCGTGGCTTTGCCAAGCCTGCTTGGCCTCTTATCTCTGTCAGCAAAGGAAACAGCCATGCGCATTGTGTGCAATAATTTCACAGGGGGGGAAATTTCCCCCACGCTTTCGGCGCGTTATGATTTGGCACGGCACAGCAATGCCCTGCAATGTATGGAAAATATGCTGCCCTGCCTGCACGGTGGTGCAGCGCGCAGGGCGGGCATGCGCTATTTGGCTCAGTTGAACAGCCACAGTGTGCTCATTCCTTTCAGCTTTAATGCTGAAGCCGAGCAAAATTTCATTATTATTTTGCAGGATGGGCAATTTCTTGTTGCCAATACGGCTGGCCTGCTGCCGCAATACAGCACAGGTCAGGGCACGGCAGCGCCCTATGCTGCCGCGCACCTCGAGGCTATTTCGTATGCGCAAGTGGGGGATGTGCTGTATTTAGCCCACAAATCCTACCCCTTGCATAAAATAATGCGCACAGGGCAAGCCCCCGAGTATGACTGGTCTGTGCAAGCCGTGGTGCTTAACAGCTCGCTGCCAGCCCCAGCGCTGCCTGCGGTCAGTTTCAGCGGCAGTGCTGGCAGCTATACCCTGCGCTATACGGTGGTTGCGGTGGACGCTCAGGGCAAGGAAAGCCTGCCCAGCCCCGCTGGCGAATGCCCCACAGGCCGCCACCCTTCAGACTGGGTGCAGGGCAACAGCGCCACCATAACATGGGCAGCCGTGGACGGCGCTGTAGAGTATACTCTTTACCGCGAAGAAGCGGGCTATTTTGGCTTTATTGGCACGAGCAAGCAATGCAGCTTTTCAGATCAGAATTACGAAGCCGACATTGCCGACACCCCGCGCGAAGATTGGAACCCCTTTGCTGAAGGCAACAATCCCAGCACGGTGGCCTTTCATCAGCAGCGCATGGTGCTGGCGGGTACAGCCCACAGCCCGCAGGCGCTATACCTTTCCCGCACAGGCGATTTTGAAAACTTTCGCAAATCCCGCCCTTTGCAGGATGATGACCCTATTGAATATCAACTGGCCTCGGGCACTATTGATGCCATTAAATGGGCTGTCAGCTTTGGCGATTTGCTCGTGGGCACGGCTGGCTGCGAATACCGCGCCACGGGCGAAGGCGGCGTGCTTACCACGCGCAATGTGAATATCAGCGCCCAAAGTTATTGGGGCAGCGCTGGCCTGCACCCCATCATTATAGGTAATTCGGTGCTGCATGTGCAGCGCCACGGTGCGCGTGTGCGCGATTTATATTATTCGCTTGAAAAAGATGGCTATGCTGGCAACGACCTTGCCATTATGGCGCCGCATTTATTTGAAGGGCATAGCCTGCGCCAATGGGCGTATCAGCAAAGCCCTGCCTCAACTATCTGGATTGTGCGCGATGACGGCGTGCTGCTTGCCCTTACCTATATGAAAGAGCACGACATTTGGGGCTGGTCGCAGCACAAAACACAGGGCAAGGTGCTTTCTGTAGCCAGCATTTCTGGCGCAGAGCGCGATGAAATTATACTGGTGGTGCAGCGTACGCTTCAAGGCGCGGAGCAGATTTTTTTAGAGCGCCTTGCCCCCCCGTGGGAAGACAAGACCAGCATTGAAGATGCTTTTTTTGTGGATTGCGGCCTGAGCGCATTTCAGGAACAGGCCACCTGCCAGCACACAGGTTTTGCGCATTTGGCAGGGGCAGCCGTGGCTGTTTTGGCCGATGGCTCACCAGTGGAAGGCCTGCACATAGCCGCAGACGGCAGCCTGACCCTGCCCTATGCCGCACGGCAGGTGACTGTGGGGCTGGGCTACAGCTCGGTGCTTTCCCCCCTGCCGCCCGATGGCGAAACTGGGCAAGGGGCAACGCTGGGGCTGCTGCGCGGCTGCGGGCGCTGCCTTGTGCGCCTGCACCGCTCTGTGGGGGGGAAATATGGCGCACACAAAGACACTCTTTTCGACTTCCCCTTTGTGCCCGAGCGCTGGGGCGAACCCTGCGCCCCCTATAGCGGTGATATTGACTGCCTGCCGGGGGGCGGGCAGGAAGCGCAGGCCAGCTTGTGGCTGGTGCAAGACCGCCCCTTGCCCTTTCACGTTATGGGCATTGTTATGGATATGGCCTTTGGTGAACGAGCCTAAAGCCAGCCCCTTTGCCCACAGAGTAGCGCGTATTGCCACGCCTTAAAGAAGAGTACCGTTTACAGTGCAATGCAGGCCAAAGCATTTTGGCAGAGAATAAAGCAAACACTGTGCGCTGCCTTTAGGGCTGGCATGAGCCCCCACTTTTACCAGAGTAAAATTAAAGCACAAGTACACACTCTCTCCATATACTACAAGGAGTTATGTATGGGATTTTCCGCCGCAGCCATTACCGCAGCTATGGCCGCTGCCAGCGCTGCCGTAGGCACAGCCAGTGCCGTGCAGCAACAGCAGCAAAGGCTGCAAGAACAAGAACAGCAAAAAGATATGGCGCGCTATTCGGCCTCGCTTGCGCAAGAACAGGCAGCACAGGCAGAAGCCGCTGGCCGAACAGCCAAGCAGCAAGCCTATGAACAAGCCACCCAAAAACGCCAGCAGGCCGCGGGCATTATTGCCACCCAACGCGCTTTGCAGGGGGCAGGTGGGGCGCAGGTAGAGCAAGGCAGCAACCTTGATGCCACGCTGGATACAGCCGAAAAGGGCGAAATTGATGCGCTGGCTGTGCAGCAAAAAGGGCTGGATGCCGACCATGCCCAGCGCTTAGAAGCATGGCGCTGGCAAGAGCAGGCTAAAGCGGGGGAAAGCAAAGCCAATTTTTTGGCCGATGCCCAGCAGGGAGCAGCCCTTGCCACCAGCGCTACCCTGCTGAATGGGCTGGAGCGCACAGGCAAAAATTTCTACCGCCTGACCAGCAGCGGCATGCGGGCATAAGCGGGCATTCCTTGCTTAGAGCATAGAGCAAAAGCAGGCAGTGTTGTGCTTTAGCTTTGTGAGGAATGCTGGACTAGAGCGTTAAATTGTAAGGCTCGTTTGACGCCAGAGGCAAAAATGCTTATGTAGCAAAAGAGGTAGCGGTAATGGACAAAAAGAATTTATCAAACGTTCAGCGGATTGGCTTGAAAAGATAAGCGTCGCCAGCCTAGCAGTAGGCATTTTTCAGGGTGAAGAGAAAACGGTAGCAGGTTTTATTGTGGGCTTATTGGCTATAATTGGAAGTCATACTCTTGATAACCTCTGGAGGAAATTATGAGCGGATGGTTTTTTCTTGGATGCGTCATTGTTGTAACGCTGTGCTTTAGTTTTTACCTAGCGCGCAACCCTCACTAATAAATAGTATTTTTAAGTACAGGGCGACTTCTTCGGAAATCGCCCTTTTTGTATAAAAAAAGGGCTAGGCGGGGAGCTTTATACGATAAAAGGCTTCCCGTTTTTGGCGGGAAGCCTTTTATTTACATCATGCTCTGCTGCCAAAGCAGCCTTGCATTAGAAGCTGTATTTGAAAGACACGTTGGCGTTGAAAGCATCGCCCTGTTCGAAACGCTGGCCGTTCACCTTGTTGGTGGCATCCCAACGCAATTCGTCATCAAGGAAGGCCTTCAAGTAAGCCACTTCAGCAATCATGGTCAGATTTTCGTAAATCTGATAGGTGTTGGTCAAGCTCACTTCCAAGGCAGATTCAGTGGTGCCGAGGTTGTACTTCACATCGTGGTTGTCATTGTAAGAACCCTTCCAGCCCTTACCACCGCCGTAGGCGATAGATTCGTTGGCGTTGGTGCCCATCATGTAGGTCACGCGGAAGGTGTGCTTCAGGCCTTCGAGGAAGGACATATCCTTAATACGGGCGCCAATACCCCAAGTGCCAGCAATGTTTTCGCCAAGCAGGCTGTCACGGCCAATGCCGCTGGTGCTGCCATCAAAGGCCAACACGCCAAATTCGCTGGCGCCATTGTTCAGCTGGAAGATCTGCTCCGAACCATTGTAGCGGTTGCCATCGTTGCCAGAAGCATACCAAGCGTACAAACCGGGAGTACCCCAATCCATCTTGTATTCACCCAAGGCGGTGAATATCCAGCCAGCCTGGTCACGGCTGTCAGCGCCATCAAGGTGCTTTTTGCCGCTGAAGCCAGACTTGTAACCAGAATATTCAAAGTCCCAAGCAAAGCGGAAGGGGTCGGCCATGGTGATTTCGCCAGTCAAGCCAGCGGCGAACATAGAACCATAGGCATCGGCCTTGTGGCGAGCATAGTTATCGGTTTCATTTGTAGCATTTTTAGGATCACCGTAGCCCACAACATAGCCGCCGTCGCTATTCTTGTAATAAGCATTTTTGCCAATCATGCCGTAGGCAACCCAAGGGGTAACCTTAATGCCGTCAAAGGTCATAGGCACAACAGCGGCGAACACGTCCACATTATCAAAGGTGGCAACGTCCTGATCATCATAGCGGCTGCTATTGTAACCAGCATAGTTGTCGTTGAAAGGACGTGCCCAGAAAGCGGTCAAAGCAACATTGTCGTTGAACTTGTAGTTGGCAACAATGGCGGCAACGTCATCATCCAACACTTGGTTGCCATTCACGAAAGAAGGCAGAGCCACGCCCTGCAAGCCCATGCGCAGAGAAAGGTCGCTATTGGGAACAATCCAGTCCAAGTAAGCGCGCTTCACTTCAATGGAAACACCGTCTGTGCCCAAGGCATTGCCCGAGCTACGGCCAACGTTATTTTTGGATTGACCCCAAGTGCCTTCACCAATTTCAAACATCACGGTGCCCGAAAGGTTTTCGGAAGCAACGGCGTCCAACTTCAGGCGAATGCGCTGTTCGGCTTCAAAATTGTCTTCGCCACTTTTAAAGCCGCCCTGAGCAGCGTTGAAGTCGCCATTAGCGCCCAGCTCAAAGCCCATGATCCATTCGCCAGAGGCCTTGAAGTCGATAGCGGAAGCGCCAGTAGCAGCGCCAAAAACTAAACCAGCAGCAAGAAGAAGCGTAGCAAGCTTTTTCATGATTAACCCATCCTTTACATTTGCATTTACTGTACAACTGAACGGCAAAAAAGCCGTATTAGTGCCTTGCACGTGAACTGTATATACCTGCCCTTTGTAAAGAAGACAAGTCTTTTTGTTCAATAATTTTTACCCTTGCGCATAATAATTCAGAAAAAACTGGAGAACCAAACCCTTAAAAAAACTCTGGAAAAAATATTTTTTTATTCCAGAAAAATATTTTCCCCATTTTTTCCAGAGGCTGACACTTTTTGGCGCGCAAAAAAGAGAAGCCCTTATCTAAGGGCTTCTCTTATAGGCTCACGCTACGCTATAAACAGCGCAGTATTAGAAGCTGTACTGGAAGGCAACGTTCACGTTAAAGGCATCGCCCTGTTCAAAGCGCTGGCCGTTAACCATACCCTTATCGCCGCTATCCCAACGCAGGTCGTCATCAAGGAAGAGCTTCAAGTACGCAACTTCAGCATACATGGTCAGGTTTTCGTAAATCTGATAGGTATTGCTCAAGCTCACTTCCAAGGCAGATTCCGTAGTACCGAGGTTGTACTGAATCTTGTGACTATCAGCATTGCTTAACGCTGTGCTCTTCCAGCTCTTGGTGCCGCCATAGGTGACGGAATCATTGCTGTTGGTGCCCATCATATAGGTCACGCGGAAGGTGTGCTTCAGGCCTTCGAGGAAGGACATATCCTTCAAGCGAGCGCCAATACCCCAAGTGCCAGCTACGTTGTCGCCCAACAGATAGCCGCGGCCAATACCATTGGTACCGTTGTTGCCATCAAAGGCCAGAGCGGCAAATTCGCTGCCACCGTTGTTCAACTGGAAGATTTGCTCGGAGCCATTGTAGGCATTGTCATCATTGCCCGAAGCATACCAAGCGTACAAACCGGGAGTACCCCAATCCATCTTGTATTCACCCAAAGCAGCGAACACCCAGCCAGCCTGATCGCTGCTCATGGCAGAGGAGTTTTCGGTTAAGTGCTTTTTGCCGCCAAAGCCAGACTTGTAACCAGAATATTCCAAGTCCCAAGCAAAGCGGAAGGGGTCGGCCATGGTGATTTCGCCAGTCAAACCAGCGGCAAACATGGTGCCATAGGTATCGGCCTTACGATTCATATACTGACGGTCTGCAGCAGTGCTGTTTCTGAAAGCGCCCAAGGTAGCGTCATTTTTGCCAACCATGCCGTAGGCAACCCAAGGGGTCACGCTGACGCCATCATAGGTCAAGGGCACAATAGCGGCAAACACGTCCACGTTATCAAAGGTGTATTTGTCTGTATTGGTAGTTTCATAGTTGTCGTTGAAAGGACGTGCCCACAAGGCAGTCAAAGCAACATTGTCGTTGAACTTGTAGTTAGCAACAATGGCGGCAACGTCATCATCCAACACTTGGCTGCCGTTCACAAAGGAAGGCAGAGCCACGCCCTGCAAGCCCATGCGCAGAGAAAGGTCGGTGTTAGGAACAATCCAGTCCAAGTAAGCGCGCTTCACTTCAATAGAAACACCGTCTGCGCCCAAGGCATTGCCCGAACCACGACCAACGTGATTTGACGTATCTTGACCCCAGCGGCTTTCACCAATTTCAAACATCACGGTGCCCGAAAGGTTTTCGGAAGCAACGGCGTCCATCTTCAGGCGGATGCGCTGTTCTGCTTCAAAATTGTCTTCTTTGCCGTCATTAGGATGATTAAAGCCACCCTGAGCAGCATTGAAGTCACCGTTTGCGCCCAGTTCAAAGCTCATCATCCATTCACCAGAAGCTTTGAAATCGATAGCAGAAGCACCCGTAGCGGCGCCAAAAACCAGCCCAGCAGCAAGAAGAAGCGTAGCAAGCTTTTTCATGGTAGAATACCATCCTTTAAATTTATTGTACAACTGAACGGCAGAAAAAGCCGTATTAGTGCCTTGCACGTGAAACCTGTATAGGGTATTCACAAGAGGAGCGCAAGCCTTTTTGTGCAAATTTTTTTACCACTTTATGTCATTTTTGAAAACTTTCTGTGGAATCACAGCCTTAAAAAAAGTCTAGCAAAAATATTTTTTTACTCTAACAACTTTCTATTATTGAATTTTTTTGAAAATACAAAAATTTGTACCATTTTATTGGCGCACACCATGCAAAAATTTTTGAACCACCCCCCACTTTTCCCCTACAGCAGCCCTCTATGCAGCGCCCCGAAGCCCACACCATACCGCTAAGCCCCGGGGTGTACCTGTATAGCGACAGCAATGGCCGCGTGCTCTATGTAGGCAAGGCGCGTGTGCTGCGCCGCCGTGTGCTTTCCTATTTTCGGGAAGACATTGCCCCCAAAACCCGCGCCATGCTCAGCCATGCCCACAGCATCAGCTACCTGACCACCACCACAGAAAAAGAAGCCCTGCTGCTTGAAGCCAGCCTCATAAAAAAACATCGCCCCCACTATAATATAGTGCTGCGCGACGATAAGCAGTATGTGCTTTTTCGCCTTGCGCCCAAGCAGGCCTTTCCGCGGCTGGAGGTGGTGCGCACAGCCAAAAAAGACGGCGCGCGCTATTTTGGCCCTTTCACCTCTGGCCTTGCCGCGCGCGAAACATGGAAGCTGCTGCACCGTGCCTTTGGGCTGCGCCGCTGCACCGACCGCGCCATGAAAAACCGCGTGCGCCCCTGCCTATACCATCACATAGGGCAATGCCCCGCCCCCTGCGCTGGGCTGATAAGCAAAGAGGCCTACCATGCCACCGTGGAGCAGGTGCTGGACGTGCTGAGCGGCAATGCAAAAGCCCTGCTGGCTGAGCTGGAAAAAAACATGCTGGCTGCGGCTGATGCCCTCGATTTTGAGCGTGCCGCACAGCTGCGCGACCAAATGCGCGCTGTGCAAAACACGGTAGAGCGTCAGGCCGCCGTGCTGCCCAGCGGTGGGGATATGGATGTGGCTGGCATTGCCGCTGGCGAAAAGGGGCTGGCGCTGGCGCTGCTGTTTATGCGCAAGGGCGCAATTACAGATGGGCACAGCTTTTATTGGCATGGCCTCAGCCTAGACGACGCGCCAGACGTTATGCTGTCTTTTTTAAGCCAATACTATATAGATAGAATGCCGCCGCCGCGCATTGTGCTGCCTTGGCTGCCCGACAATGCCCCTGCCCTTGGCCTGATTGCAGAAAGCCTTGGCGAAAAGCGCGGCGCGGCAGTGCGTATTCTTGCCCCGCGCGACCAGCAAAGCAACCAGCTGGTGGATGTTGCCATTGCCAATGCGCAAGAAGAAATACGGCAGCGCAGCACGGGCACAGAAGACGTGGCCAGCAAGCTGCAACAGCTGCTGCATCTTGCCGCCCCGCCGCAACGCATTGAATGTGTGGACGTTTCACACACAGGCGGGCGGCAAACGCGCGTGGGCATGGTGGTATTTGAAGACGGCCTTGCCGCCACAAGCCAATACCGCCTGTACACCATGCCAGACAACCTTGCCCTTGGCGGTGGGGATGACTATGCCACGCTGGCGGCTTGGGTAACAAGGCGGCTAGATTCGGGCGCACCGTGGCCAGATTTGCTGCTCATTGACGGCGGGCGCGGGCAAGTGAGCGCTGTGGCAGGGGCATTGGCCGCCGCAGGCAAGGCAGACCTTTTCCCGCTGGCAGGCATAGCCAAAGCACGGGATGACCAAGGCCATGCCGACCGCCGCGCGGGCAATGTTGCCGACCGCATTTTTGTGCCCAACCGTGTAAACCCCCTGCCCTTCAAAGAAGGCTCGGCCGAGCTGCTGTTGCTGCAGCACATACGCGACTGCACGCACCATTTTGCCATTAGCGGGCACCGCAAGGCACGCACTGGCGCAGCCCTGCAAGGGGAGCTTACGCGCCTTGCTGGCATAGGCACAGCCACAGCCACACTGTTGTGGCAGGCTTTTGGCTCGGTAGCAGCTATGCGCGCCGCTTCAGAAGAAGATTTGCGCCGCCTCAAGGGCATAGGCAAAGCCAAAGCGCAAGCCATCAAAAAAAAGCTGGAAGCGCTGGCATAAGTCTATACCAGCGCTTCTTGGAACATTATTGCAAAGAAAGATCAAAAAGAACTGCTTCAGGGCTTGTGAACACTACAGGAATTTTGTTTGCTGGCAAGGAAAGCAAGGCTTGTATGCAGGGAGTATACTCTTATGCTACTAACCCGAAATACAAGCGGAAGCCTGACGCCGCCAGCGGGTAAAAGAACGTAGCGTTTCCATGCCCTAAGAAAAACTTGCCATCTTCACCGCCACTTGAAACATCAAAGGCAATAAAATAAGGTACAAAGGCAGCACCACGCCAAAAGCCTGCAACCAATGCAGGCGCAAAGCATAGCGGCAGCCAATCACGCAGCAGGCAACCGACCAAATAATGCCCACACCCGAGCCAATAATGGGCACAATGCACAAAATAGCGGGCGCGGCAGCATAGGCTGTTACCTGAAAAATAAGCCCAAAATTCCCCTTACTGCGCGTTAAAAAAGAAAAAAATACGGTAAAAATCAGCGCTGTCAAATACAATTCTGCCGTCATAAAGGCTGTGCGTACCAGCAAGGAAAAAAATACGCCGTCATCAGAAGACAGCATGGCAAGCAATTGCTTGAGCTGCGGGTCAGAGGCGGCAGAAGGCTGCAAGAAATAAATCATCACTTCAGCCCACAGGCGTTCAATAAGCACCTGTGCCACACTGAGCACCAGAAAAAACGATAAAGAACGCATGAGCGAAGCCGCAGGGTTGAGGCGGCTGAAAAAATACGAGCCAGCAAACATCACCTGCATGCAGGTTTGATAAAAGGCCTCGACAAAGCCTATTTTTTTCGGGGCATTATCCCAAGGGCTGCCTTCGTCTTCTTCAGGTATGTCGGCATTAGCCTGCGCTGTAGGGCTTTGCACTGGGCTGGCTGTATGAGGCTGCGGGCTTTGGGCTGGCTGCGGCGCTGGCCTAGTGGCGCTGCCCGCACCCGACGTGGGCGTAGGCGCTGAGGCAGAGCTCACCGTGCCCGATGCTGGCGTAGAGGCTGATGTGCCCGCAAGGGTGGAAGCAGTGCTTGCCGCGCCCGATGCTGACGTAGGCGATGTGCCCGCAAGGGTGGAGGCAGAGCTCACCGTGCCCGCTGTTGACGCAGGCGCGGGGCTGGGCTTTGCCTGCTGCGGCGCTGCTGCCCCTGCCGCTGTGGGCATGGCTGCTGGCTGGGCTGGGCTTTGTGCAGGGCTGGCTTGTACTGTGCCATGCTGGGCTGGGCTTTGTGCAGGGCTGGCTTGGCCTGCACTGCGCAGGGCTGGGCGTATGGCGCTTTCGGGCAGAGGGTCATCTTCACCCGTGGGCACGGGGGCATCCAGCGTTACATGAAAGCGATTTTTACACTGTGGGCAGGTAGCAAATGCAGATCGGGCAGGCAAGCGCTCTGGCGGCACATCACGCATAAAGCCGCACTGCGGGCAGATAATAATCAAAGTGACAACCTCACACCATGTTACAGGGAACAACTACGCCCACAGGCGCATGTATACGCGCAGATTGGGCTACTGCGTGCTGAGTATAGCGTCTTGTCGCATTGTGTGCAAGGCTGTGGCTTTTAGGGAATAGCGTGCTTATTCTTCACCATAAATAAAATAGGTTTCAAAGCCTGCGTCGGCTATGCCTTCATCCACATAGCCATCCTCCACATTCACAAGGCCAGCATGGTAAAAAACATCGCGGTATTCCTGCCTTGTGCGCCGCCAGCCCCAAAATTGCTGCCGCCGCACACCGCTGTAATGCAGCACACAGCGCAAACCTATTTTGAAGCAATTCACGGCCTTGCCCACCCATGTGTCTTCTTGCAGCAGCGAGGCAGAAAGGCATACTATTTTACCCCCGGGCAAAAGCTGGGCGCGCAATTCTTCAAGCAGGCGCGTCAGCTCGCGCGTGGGCACGCTGTAATCCACATTGGAAATGTAAATAATATCATAGCGCACGTCTGAGGGCAGGCAGACAGGGGGCAGGCCGATGTAAATATTGTCATTGGGCACAAGGGCGCGCAGCCAGCGCAAGCCAGCGGTGCTGACTTCGTTGACATGCAATTCCACATTGGGCTCTGTTTCCAGCAGCACCTTTTCCATATAGCCCACACCACAGCCAATGGAGAGCAGGCGCACTGGCTCATCGGCGGCTATATCATGCGTGGCGCGGTGCTGCCGAATAAATTCTGCCAGCCATGCCGCGCTGCATTCCTTGCCCTTGCGCCACGCCGCAGGCAAATGCTGCCACGAGGTGTAGCGGCGGAACAGCTCTTCATAGAAGGTGGCATAAAATTTTGCCCCTGCAAGATGAAAAAAAGAAACATGCGTAAATGTTGAAAATGCTATGCCCTGCCAGCCTTCCTGATAAAAACGCCGCATGAATCCTCCTTAAACCGACACAATAAAAATATACCTAGATGCTGTCGTCAAATGAAGTATAACCCATTGAAAATATTGATAGAATTATAAATGCTCTCAATAGAATTTTCTTAATTAAATCAATATGTTATCTATGTATGGCGACACTACCTAGCACAAAAACACAGTGCGCCTGCCAAAAGACCAAAGCCTTGCTGCAAAACTTGGCGCATAGGCTGATGACCCGCTGACGAGCACAGTTTGTGCTCAGGTTTGGTGCAGGCACACAAGCACCTTGGGCAAGGGTTTGCAGCAAAGCCCGCTACAGCCCAAAGCCTTGCAGACAAGGGCAGCCGCTTGGCGCACGGAACAATACTAGCAAGGCAGAGCGCTTTTGTCACGCAGCAAAAAGCGGGGCATAGCGTTCTGCCCACTACGGGCAAGGGCAGGCTTGTTGGAGGCTATCCATCAAAATACATATACGGTTCTGCCCACTACGGGCAAGGGTAGGCAGGGGCATAGAGCCACCTGCGGCATACATTCACCAGCAGCACTCGCCCTAGGGCGTGTTCACACTGCGTTCTTTTGCCCTCTATCGGCGTCAGACTTCGGCTTGTATTTCAGGTTAGTAAGCGTGCACTCCCTGCATACAGGCCTCATCTTCCTTACCAGCGAACAAAATTCTTGTAGTGTGAACATGCCCTAACACAGGGCGGCGCACTCTTTCCCATAGGAAACAAAGGCAGACACCGTTACAAACACAGTGAGCAAGGCTGTTATTTATCCACAGCTTCCAGCGCGGCAACAGAGGGCAGCACCTTGCCTTCCAGCAATTCCAGCGAAGCCCCGCCGCCTGTAGAAATATAGCCCATCTGCTCGGCCAGCCCGTATTGTTCCACGGCGGCTACAGAATCCCCACCGCCCACCACCACAAAGGCGGGGGAAGCGGCCAAAGCCTGTGCCACAGCCTGCGTGCCCGCGCCAAAGGGCTCTATTTCAAATGCGCCCACAGGGCCATTCCACACCACAGTGGCGCACTGTTTCACCACATCGGCATACAGGGCAACGGTTTTGGGGCCAATATCCAAAATCATCTGGTCGGCGGGCACGGCATCTACAGGGCACACGCGCACGCTCTGCCCCGCTGCCAGTGCAGGTGCTACCACCACATCTACAGGCAGGGGCAATTGCTTGCCCATGGCCTTGGCCTTATTCATAATTGCCTTAGCTTCTTCAAGCAAATCAGGCTCATACAGCGATGTGCCCACACCATAGCCCAAGGCGGCCAAAAAAGTATTGGCTATGCCGCCGCCCACAATCAGGGCATCCACGCGCTGCAACAAATTTTCCAGCACCCCCAGCTTGGTAGAAACCTTAGAGCCGCCAATAATAGCCGCAAAGGGGCTTTTGGGCGCGGTCAGCACCTTGGCAAAAGCCTCCAGCTCGGCAGCCATCAAGGGACCCGCGCAGGCCAATGCTGCCTTGCGCACAGCGCCTTCGGTGGAGGCATGGGCACGGTGCGCCGCGCCAAAGGCATCCATTACATACACATCGCCTAGGCCTGCCAGCGTGGCAGCAAGGGCAGGGTCATTTTTCTTTTCGCCCTTTTGAAAACGAATATTTTCCAGCAGCCCCACCGTGCCCGGCTTGACCTGCACCGAAGCAATATCGGCATACAATGTCACTTCCTGACCCAGCAGCGCGCCAAGGTGCGCCGCCACAGGCGCCAGAGAAAATTTTGCATCAAATTCCCCTTCCACAGGGCGGCCAAGGTGTGAAAGCAGCAGCACCCCCGCGCCCTTTTCCAGAGCCATCTGAATGGTGGGCAGGGCTGCACGAATACGCTTATCGTTGCTGATACGGCCGTCCTTCATGGGCACATTCAAATCTTGACGAATAATGACGCGCTTGCCGCGCAAATCAAGGTCTTGCATTTTTTTCATACTTTTGCTCCTTAGCGGTGGAGGATATTCACAAGGGGAAGCAACCACGGGCTCACAGCGGCTGTGCAGCCCAGCCCCGCCTTGAAGGCCATGCCCGCCCGTGTGCATATATGCTTTTGCAACTCCTGCTATATTCCGCCAATAAAGCAGCAGCGTCAAGCCCCTGTGGCAGTCTGAAGGCGAAAAGGAACGCGGGCGGCGGGGCGACCCTTGGAAGATGCCCGCTTCTTCTTGCATCAAGACGAAAGGGAACGCGGGCGGGCGACCCCACGGCAGTTCTGCGGACAGAGCCATGCTTTACAAATAAAAAACCGCGCACAGCAAAGCCAGCGCGGTTTGTATAATAAGTGAAACAATTTCCCCAAAGGGTAAAGAAAAGCCCAGCCCTAAGGCAAAATGCTTTGTGCCACTTCCAGCACATGTTCCACAGTAAAGCCAAAATGCTTTTGCAGCACAGCCCCGGGGGCAGAAGCGCCAAAGGTGGTCATGCCCACCACAGCGCCGTCCAAGCCCACATATTTGCCCCAATAATCAGCCGCAGCGGCTTCAATGGCCACGCGAGCGCGGCAGCTTTTGGGCAGCACGCTTTCGCGGTAGCTGGCAGGCTGGGCATCAAACAGCGAGGTGCAGGGCATGGAAACCACGCGCACCTTGCGCCCTTGCTCGGTTAAGGCCGCAGCACTGGCAATGG
Source organism: Desulfovibrionaceae bacterium (assembly GCA_028689675.1). Taxonomy (GTDB): domain Bacteria; phylum Desulfobacterota; class Desulfovibrionia; order Desulfovibrionales; family Desulfovibrionaceae; genus JAQVCS01. Next base: position 53,667 of record JAQVCS010000009.1, read on the forward strand.
CCAAGCCCACCTCGGAGCCTGTGGCAATCAGAATAATATCTGGCTGGCCAGCGCAATTCCTCAATATATAGCCCCCCTTCTCAATAGCGGCAATCTGCGCCTCTGTGCGCGGCATAAAGGGCAGGTTTTGGCGCGAAAGGGAAAAACAGGAGGGGCGCGTGGTATCTTCCAAGGCACACTTCCATGCCACGGCAGTTTCTACCGTATCGCAAGGCCGCCACAGCGCAAGGTTGGGGGTCAAACGCAGGCCGGGCACTTGTTCCACAGGCTGGTGCGTGGGGCCATCTTCCCCCACACCAATGGAATCGTGCGTAAGCACATGCAGCACGCGAATACCCATAAGCGCGGCAAGGCGCAGGGCATTTTTAGCATAATCAGAAAACATCAGGAAGGTGCCAGCATAGGGGATGAGCCCGCCATGCAGGGTCATACCATTCATAATGGCGCTCATGCCAAATTCACGCACGCCATACGAAATATAATTACCGCTGAAATCGTCAGGCGTGATGGTGCGGGAAAGGCTGGTTACCGTGCCCACCGAGCCAGAAAGGTCGGCAGAGCCGCCCAGCAGCTCGGGCAGGCAGGGGGCAAGGGCTTCTAACGTCTTTTTGTTGGCTATGCGGCTGGCAATGCTTTCTGCCTTGCTGTTGGCTTCGGCAATGACGCTGGCAATAGTTTCTGCCCAGCCTTGGGGCAGCGCACCGCTCATACGGCGGGTAAACTCTGCCGCATCTTCAGGGTAGGCCTTGGCATAGGCGGCAAATTCGGCATTCCAAGCAGCTTCGGCCTGAGCGCCAGCAATGTTGGCATTCCAGCCCTTGTATATATCAGCAGAAATTTCAAAGGGGGCGGCATTCCAGCCCAAGGCGGCCTTGGCGGCGCGGGCTTCGTCTTCGCCCAAGGGCGAGCCATGCACTTTTGCCGAATCCACCTTATTGGGCGAACCAAAGCCAATATGCGTGCGGCAGATAATCAACGTGGGCTTGGCTGTTTCCAGCTTTGCCGCAGCAAGGGCAAGGTCAAGCTGCACACAATCGTGGCCATCTACAGCAGGAATAACATGCCAGCCATAGGCTTCAAAACGGGCGGCCACGTCTTCGGCAAACCAGCCGTCAATGCTGCCATCAATAGAAATGCCATTGGCATCATACAGGGCAATCAGCTTGCCCAAGCCCAGCGTGCCCGCCAGCGAACAGGCTTCATGCGAAATGCCTTCCATCATGCAGCCATCACCCAAAAAGGTATAGGTGTGGTGGTCTACAATGCTGTGCCCTTCATGGTTAAAGCGTGTGGCCAGTATTTTTTCTGCCAGCGCCATGCCCACAGCCGTGGCTATGCCCTGCCCCAAGGGGCCTGTGGTGGTTTCCACCCCGGGGGTATGGCCATATTCGGGGTGGCCGGGGGTTTTGCTGCCCAATTGGCGAAAGGCCTTGATATCCTCAAGGGAAAGGTCATAGCCAGTCAGGTGCAGTACAGCATACAGCAGCATGGAAGCATGACCATTGGACAGCACGAAACGGTCGCGGTTTACCCAATGCGGGTTTGCGGGGTTGTGGCGCAGCACATGGCGCCACAGGGCTTCGGCCATATCGGCCATGCCCATGGGCGCACCGGGGTGACCAGACTTGGATGTTTCAATAGCATCAATGGCAAGCGCACGGATGGCGTTGGCAAGTTCGCGGCGAGTAGCCATAAGGTATTTCCTCTTCATTAGCTGAAAAATAGGGGTCAAAGCCAGCCTGCAAAGCGGCGCAGCAAACAAGGGGAAAGGGGAGCTTTGCAAGGCTCCCCTTTCGTTGGAAAAATACTATACTAATCCAGCGCAGCGGCAAAAGCAGCCAAGCGCGCTTTATAGGGCGGGTGCTTAAAAAATGCCGAGCCAGAAACCAACACATCGGCGCCAGCGTTCACAAGCGCCTTGGCATTTTCGGGGCACACGCCGCCGTCTATTTGAATTTTTACCGCCCCAAAGCCCTGCGCCATTAAAATGCGCCTTGCTTCACGAATTTTGCCATAGGTGGCGGGAATAAACTTTTGCCCGCCAAAGCCCGGGTTCACGCTCATAAGCAGCACCATATCCACATCGGCGGCAACCCATTTCAACATGCTCAGCGGCGTGGCTGGGTTAAAAGCCAAACCAGCCTGCATGCCAAGGCGGCGAATTTCTGCCAGCACGCGCTGCACATGCTTGGTGGCTTCGGCATGAATCACCAGCATATCTGCACCCGCTGCTTTAAATTCTGCCACATAGCGCTCTGGTTCTTCAATCATAAGGTGCACATCAAAAAACAGCTTGCTGCAAGGGCGCAAAGCCTGAATAACGGGCTGCCCAAAGGTAATATTGGGCACAAAGCGCCCGTCCATTACATCCCAGTGCACCCACTTCACGCCAGCCGCTTCAAGGGCGGCAAGCTCTTCGGCAAATTTGCCAAAGTTGGAACTCAAGAGCGAAGGGGAAAGAATCATGGTTTCTCCTCAGGGGCAAGCAAGGCCTTTATTTCCAAAAGCCCCCTGCGCACAGCATGCAGCACTTGAGCATCAGGCTTTGCCTGTGCGGCAGTGGCGGCTGCGGAATTTTTTTTGCCTGCTACAGGGCTTTTTTCTGCATGCTTACCCTGTTTTTCTGCCTCAAGCACACGGCGCGCGCCTTCGATAGTCATGCCGTCAGTATGCAAAAGCTGCTGAATGCGTATGGCTACCTGAAGGGTGGCTTCGGTATACAGGCGCTGCCCTTTAGCCGTGCGCAAAGGCTCTAATTGCGCGAATTCTGTTTCCCAGAAGCGCAATACAGAGGTTTTGAGGTGCAGCAGGGCTGCCACCTCACCAATGCGGTATTGTTTGGGCATAGGCAGGCAACATCGTTTAGGGTTTGGTTTAGCAGCTAGAAAAGCATCGCAAGAGCAGATTGTCAATCATCTTTTCAGCACAAGAAAGGGCAAGGGGGCTATTTATGGGGCTTGTATGAAAAAGCTCCGACAGCTGCAAAGGGGCTGTCGGAGCTGAGGAACAGGGTTTACAGGTGCACAGGCAGGTCTTTGACCAGCGCTGCGGCAATTTTTTCACGCACTTTATCCACCTCGGCATCCTTCAGGGTGCGCTCGGCATGGCGGAAGATCAGGCGGAAGGTAATATTGCGCTCTTCAGCCTGCTCTGGCTCAAACAAGTCAATAAGATTTATTTTTTCCAGCAAGGGCAGCTTCAAGGCTGTTACATAGTCCAGCACAGCCTGCACCGACAGCGTAGCAGGGGCAATAACCGTAATATCGCGGCGCACTGGCGGGAACACAGGCAAAGCGCTGAAGTGCACGCTGGCAGCCCGGTGCAGGGTGCACAGCATATCTAAATTCAGCTCGGCAAGCCATACATCTTTGCGTGCATGAAAAGCATCGGCCATGTCGGGACGCACACGCCCCATCACGCCCACAGGCTGCCCGCCCACAAGCACGTTCACGCAGGGCAGTAAATAGGGGTGCGGCTCGCTGGCAAGCTGGCACTGCATGCCGCCAATATGCAAAAAGGCCAGCAAGTGTTCCACAATACCTTTCAAATCGGTATAATCAACATCTGCTTCCTGCTGCGGCCACGCGCTGTCATAGCGGCTGCCATACAATAAAAAGCCAATAATGCTGGTTTCTTTGGCGGTTGTGTCTGAGCTGGCATCTGCAGTAAACACATGCGCCAGTTCAAACAAACGCAGGCCAGCCGCCCCTTGGGCAATATTGGTGCGCAAGTTTTGCAGCAAACCGGGGGCTAGGGCGGTGCGCAAAGCATCCTGCTCGGCAGAAAGGGGGTTCATAATAGAAATGCGCCCCTCTTGCGGCAAATGCAGGTGGTCAAGGTCTTTATGGCCAACAAAGCTGTAATTGACCGCTTCATTCAGCCCCAAGCCCTTGCCCCAGCGCTTTACACGCATCCAGAAGCTGAAGGGGGATTCGGGCAAGGCGGCATCGTCCAGCGAACGCTGCAATTGCGGCAGCACGGGCGCAATGGTGTCCAAACCGTGCACACGCCCTACTTCTTCAATTAAATCAGCCTCGCGGGAAAGGTCATAGCGCCAGCTAGGGGCAGTCACCTGCCATGTGTCGCCTTCAGCCTGCACAGGGCAGCCCAAAGCGGCAAACGTTTGCTGGCTAAATTCTTCTGTCAATTCCACACCAAGCAAGGCATTGGCGCGCGCTGGACGGAAGGGGATAACAGGCGCAACAAAGGGCTTGGGCTCAACCTTACACACGCCCTTGCGCACAGAGCCGCCAGACCAAGCAGCCATCAGCGCGGCAGCGCGGTCAAGCGAACGCAGGCAGCCCAGCTGGTCTACCCCGCGCTCAAAACGATAGGATGATTCTGAAGAAAGCCCCAAACGGCGCGACGTTTTGCGAATAATCGCAGGCTTGAACAGCGCACTTTCTAAAAAGACGGTGGTAGATTCTGCCGTCATAGAGGTAGCCAAGCCGCCCATAACGCCAGCCAGCGCCACAGCACCGCGCTGATCGCGAATGGTCAAATCGCTGGCGTGCAGTACACGCTCCTGCTCATCCAGCGTAATAAATTTCTCGCCTTCCACAGCAGGGGCAACGGTAATGCCGCCCGCAAGCTTGGCAAGGTCAAAAGAATGCAGGGGCTGACCCAATTCCATTAAAATATAGTTGGTCACGTCAACAATATTGGAAATGGGGCGCACACCCACAGCGTGCAGGCGGTGGCGCACACGCATGGGCGAAGGCTGCACATGCACATTTTCAATAATTCTGCCCGAATACAACCAGCACAATTCAGGGTCGGCAATGGTCAGGGGCACTGAACCTGCAATGTCTGCCCCGCATTCCACCAAGGGAAGGGAAGGCAGCGAAAGGGGAAGGTTAAAGGCCAGCGCTGTTTCACGCGCCAAGCCCAGCACCGAAAGGCAGTCGGCACGGTTGGGCGTAATGCCTATTTCCAGCACTTCTGTGTCCAAGTCCAGCACATCCACCAAGCGCGCGCCCACGGGGCTTTCGGCAGGCAGCACCATGATGCCGCTGTGGTCTTCGGTAAGCCCCAGCTCGCGCTCGGAACAAATCATGCCAAAGGAAGGCACACCGCGCAGCTTAGCTTTTTTAATTTGCAGGCCACCGGGCATGGTTGTGCCCACCAGCGCCACAGGCACTTTTTGCCCTTGTGCCACATTGGGCGCACCGCACACAATGGTGAGCAGCTCGCCCTGCCCTGCATCCACAGTGCACACATGCATGTGGTCAGAATCGGGGTGCTGTTCACAAGTGATGATATGCCCAACCACTATAGAACTAATGGCCTCGTAAGGGTGAGCCAGCTCCTCCAGCTCAAGGCCAAGCATGGTGAGGCGGTCGCCCAGCTCTTGAGCGCTGCCCTCAAAGGGCACAAATTCACGCAACCATTTCAGACTGAGTAGCATAATTATTCCAATCCATAAGGTTTTGGCTTGGTTTACAAAGCCGTTCACCGTGCCCGCCGCGGGGCTTAAGCCTGCCTGAGCTTAAAATGTCCATGCAGGTTCGTCATATTTATTGGGGTCAGGCAGGGGGCGCTCTTCTGGCTGGGCTTCATAGCCGCCATACGCCCCTGCGCTGGGGCGCGTAATTTTTTTGCGCTCAACTTCATAGGGCACAACAGGCTTACCATAGGCATCTACTGCCACCGAGCCCGCAGGCAGGTTTCCGCCATAGGGGTTGTTGGCAGGCTTGCGCCCCTCTACAGGAGATTCAAGCCCAGTGCGTGGCGGCACAGCAAAGGCCAGCGTTGAGCCCAAGCCCGCCAGCACAAGCGCCGCCATGCCCACGCAAAAAACAAAGCGTACCATTGCTAGACAAATTGCGACAAAAAGCGCACGTCATTTTCAAAAAACATACGCAAATCGCCAATGCCATATTTCAGCATGGCAATGCGTTCCATGCCCAGCCCAAAGGCAAAGCCAGAAATGGTTTTGGGGTCATAACCCACAGCCTCGAACACAGCGGGGTCAATCATGCCGCAGCCCAAAATTTCCACCCAGCCCGTGGTTTTGCACACGCGGCAAGGCTCGCCATTGCTGTGATGCCCTTTGCCGCCGCACATGCAGCAGGAAATATCCACTTCTGCCGAGGGCTCAGTAAAGGGGAAAAAGCTGGGGCGAAAGCGCACCTGCGTTTTGGCGCCAAAAACACCACGCAAAAAGGCTGTCAGCGTGCCGCGCAAATGGGCAAAGCTGACATTTTCCCCCACCATCAGGCCTTCTACCTGATGAAACATGGGCGTATGCGTAAGGTCAGAGTCGCGGCGGTACACCTTGCCCGGCACAACCACAGCCAAGGGGGGCTTGCGTGCCAGCATGGTGCGCACCTGCATGGGTGAGGTATGCGTGCGCATCAGCACCTTTTCAGTAATATACAAGGTGTCTTGCATGTCACGCGCAGGGTGCTCGGGGGGCATGTTCAGGGCTTCAAAATTGTAATAATCATTTTCCACTTCTGGGCCCACGGCAATGTCATAGCCCAGCTTTTGGAAAATGCCGCAAATTTCTTCCTGCACCAAGGTGGTGGGGTGCAGCGAGCCGCCCCAAGGGGCACGGCCAGGCAGCGAAGCATCAAAACGAGCCAATTGGGCGGCTTCTTTTTCGGCTTCCAGCGCGGCCTTACGCGCATCAAAAATTTCGGTCAGGCTGTTTTTAATGGCATTGGCCTTCTGCCCCACCGCAGGGCGCTCCTCTGGGCTGAGGGAAGGCAAACGGGTCATGATCTGGGCAAGACGCCCCTTGCGCCCCAGAAAGGTAACGCGCAATTCTTCCAGTTCCGCTAACGAAAAAGCCTGGCCGATGCCTCTTTCGAGTTCCGGAACCAGGCTTTCCAACTCATTGAGAAGGTCCATGTGCATTCCTGCCATCCGCGCGGCGCGGTTGGGGGTCTCCCCCTTCCGCGCACAACGCGGCGGTTAAGCTTCAGTCTGGGTTATTTATTCAGCGCAGCCTTGGCCTGCTCTACCACAGTGGCAAAATCATCTTTGTGGTACACTGCCATATCGGCAAGCACCTTACGGTTCAGCTCAATACCAGCAACGGAAAGACCGTGCATGAAACGGCTGTACGAAAGACCGTTCAGGCGAGCGCCTGCGTTAATACGCAAAATCCACAACTTGCGGAAATCACGCTTGCGGAGCTTGCGCCCCACAAAGGAATATTGCAGCGAACGTTCCACAGCCTCGCGGGCAGTGCGGTACAAACGGCTACGGCCGCCACGAAAACCTTTGGCAGCTGTCAAATACTTTTTATGCCGACGATGGCTGGCAAGACCTCTCTTCACACGCATAGGAATTCCTCCACTACATTGGCGAGGCGGAGATCGTGCCAGCCAATGGATAAAATTTTACAAATAAACCCAACATGAAGCCCTGTTCGACGCACCCATCACATATGGGATTTATCAGCGCCGTAATGCAGAGGCTCTTTTTTATGCTGCAAGCAGCAAGCGCGGTGCAGAAAAGACAGCTGAAAAACAAACAGCCCTGTCTGCAACGAGCACAAAAAAATTACACGTTGGGCAACATACGACGGACGGCCTTTTCGTTGGTGCTATCAACGATGGCGGCCTGACCGAGGCGCATTTTGCGGCCAGCGGCTTTTTTGGTCAGGATGTGGCGCAAGTTCTGGCGACGGCGCTTAAACTTGCCACTTCCCGTCACCGTAAAGCGCTTGGCGGCGGAGCGGCGGGTCTTAATCTTGGGCATAGGATATCTCCTTAAAATAGACTCTGCTGAGTCTGACCAGAGTGCCTGCCATACAGCAGGGAGTTGGCATCATGCCGCAAAAAAGAGCTTCGCGCAAGCGAAATTTTTGGGCATGAGCAACGGCGGGAAGGCACAAAGCCACACCCGCCCTACATGGTAAAAAGAGCAAAAGAACAGTAAGCTATTTTTTGGGCACAAGCAGCATTTGCAAGGTACGGCCTTCAGCGCGGGCTTCTTGCTCCACCTTGGCTATTTCCTGCAAATCGGCCGCAATGCGATCCAAAATAGTTGCGCCGCGATCTTTATGAACAATTTCGCGCCCGCGGAAAAATACAGTCACCTTACAGCGGTCGCCGTCTTCAATAAAGCGGCGGATATGGCGCACCTTGGTTTCATAATCATGGTCGTCCGTTTTGGGGCGCACCTTGATTTCTTTAATTTGCACCACGCTTTGGCGTTTTTTGGCTTCCTGCTTTTTCTTTTGCTGCTCGTACTTGAACTTGCCATAGTCCATAATGCGGCAGACTGGGGGCTCAGAGGTAGAAGCCACTTCCACCAAATCAAAACCACGCTCTTTAGCAATAGCAATGGCCTCATTGCGGCCAAGTATGCCGAGCTGTTCCCCATCGTCTGCTATCACGCGCACTTCACGAGCGCGTATCATTTCATTGCGGCGCACGCCATCCTGAGGGACGTCGCGGCGGCCGCGTATATTACTAGGCGAAGCTATAACGCATTCCTCCTCTTTGGAAGGGCTCTTCACAATCTTTGCGAATCATATCAATGATTTCTGCACTTGATTTAAGCCCACAGTTATCCCCATTGCGCAGGCGCACATTGGCGCCCCCCGCTTCCACTTCCTTGTCGCCAAGCACCAAAATATAGGGAATTTTGGCGACCTGCGCCTCGCGCACTTTAAAGCCCAACTTTTCATTGCGGCAATCAGCTTCGGCACGAATACCTGCGGCTTTAAGCGCGGTGGCAAGAGTCTGCGCGGCCTCGTTATGCGCGTCAGTCACAGTTAAAATTTTTGCTTGCACAGGCGAAAGCCATGTAGGCAATGCCCCAGCAAATTGCTCAATCAGCACGCCAATAAAGCGCTCTACCGAGCCCATAATAGCACGGTGCACCATAACAGGGCGGTGGCGTTCGCCATCTTGCCCCACATAGGTCAAGTTAAACCGTTCTGGCAAGGTGAAATCAACCTGAATGGTGGAACACTGCCACTCACGGCCAATGCAATCAAGCAGGCGCACGTCAATTTTGGGGCCATAAAAAGCGCCGTCGCCTTCATTAATTTCATAGGCAATGCCAGCATGGTCACAGGCCTGAATAAGAGCGCTGGTGGCCAGCTCCCATGCTTCATCGGTGCCGATGCTGTCTTTGGGTCTTGTGGATATAGCCACCTTATACTGAAAGTCAAACACTGTCATCAGGTCTTGAATCAGCTTGATGACATTCAATATTTCACCCTCAAGCTGCTCGGGGGCGCATAAAATATGCGCGTCATCCTGCGTAAACTGGCGCACACGCAGCAAGCCGTGCAGCGCGCCAGACATTTCGTGGCGGTGCACCAAGCCCAGCTCAAAATAGCGCTGGGGCAGGTCGCGGTAGCTGTGCAGCTCGTTGTTATAAATCATCATATGCCCAATGCAGTTCATGGGCTTGATGCCGTACTGGTCATTTTCAATTTGCGTGAAATACATATTTTCACGGTAATGATCATAGTGGCCAGACTGCTGCCATGTTTGCACACGCAAAATTTGTGGCCCCTGCACAAGGTCATAGCCGCGCTTGATATGCTCGCGCCGCCAGAAATCTTCCAAAATGGTGCGCATCATCATGCCCTTGGGCAGCCAAAAAACCATGCCGGGGGCAACGTCTTCTTCAAAGGTGAAAAAGCCCAGCTCGCGCCCCAGCTTGCGGTGGTCGCGTCGCTTTGCTTCTTCCAGCATGTTCAAATAGGCCTTCAGCGCTTTTTCATCGGCAAAAGCTGTGGCATAAATACGCGACAGCATTTTATTTTTTTCATCACCGCGCCAATAGGCACCAGCTACGGAAAGCAGCTTTACAGCTTTTACAAAGCCAGTGTGCGGCAAATGGGGGCCGCGGCACAAGTCGACAAAGTCGCCCATGGTGTACACAGAAACCGTGCTCACATCGGCAGGCAAATCGTTAATCAGCTCAACCTTATAGGACTCGCCCATGGCAGTAAACTTTGCCACGGCATCGGCACGGCTCATTTCTGTGCGCTCAAAGGGCACATGCGCCGCAGCAATTTTGGCCATTTCTGCTTCAATAGCGGGGAAATCATCGCTGGAAAAAGATTTTGCCACGTCAAAGTCATAATAAAAGCCATTTTCAATGGCAGGGCCAATGGTCACCTTTACATCAGGGAACAAATGGCGCACAGCCGCAGCCATAACATGAGCGGCAGAATGGCGCAGCAAAGGCAAAGCTTCGGGGGAATCAAGCGTGACAGGAGTGAGGCTGGTAGTTCGGTCGGGTATAGCGGCAGAAAGGTCAAGCAAAGCATCGTCTGCCTTGCAGGCCAGTATAGATTTAAATTTTTTGCCGCTGCAATGCTCTTTCAGCACATCAGCAAGAATTGCGCCCTCTGCCACTTCAATCATCTGTTCGTCAAGTGCTACCTTCACCGTCGTTCTCCTTTAGCCTCCAGATGCGATCAGGCATCGGGGGCACTTCATAAAGAATTGCCCCTCAGAATGCAAAAAAGGGGAGAATAATCTCCCCTTAAGATTTTGATTTGGTAGGAACGAGCAGACTTGAACTGCTGACCCCTTGCATGTCAAGCAAGTGCTCTAACCAACTGAGCTACGCTCCTACGTCCAGAGACAAGAGTTGAAATACGGGAACTTGCCCTTGCCGTCAAGTATTTTTTTGTTTGTGCTTTATTTTTCTGCCTGCATGGGCATAGCGGAAATGGGCAGGCTTTTATTTTTTGCTTGCCCAAAAGCCACGCGCACACTCTATGAGCACGGGCAGCACAGAAATGGCCACAATGCCATACACAATCAGCCCAAAATTATTGCGGGCAAAGGGGGTGTTGCCCAAAAAATACCCAGCAGAGACAAGCCCGCCCACCCACAGCACACAGCCTGTTATATTAAAGGTAAGAAAGCGCACAGGGTGCATCAGCGCCACCCCAGCCACAAAGGGGGCAAAGGTGCGCACAATGGGCACAAAACGGGCTAAAATAATGGCTTTGCCCCCATGTTTCTCATAAAAAGCATTGGCTTTGAGCAAGTGCACCTTTTTAATAAAACGAGTATCCTTATTAAAGACCGCAGGGCCTGTAATGCGCCCAATTTCATAATTTGTGGCATCGCCCAGCACGCCTGCGGCCAAAAGCACAGCCATGACCTCGGGGTAACCAAGCAAACCTGCCCCTGCCACTACGCCAGAGGCAAAAAGCAAAGAATCACCAGGCAAAAAGGGCGTAACTACCAGCCCCGTTTCGCAAAAAACAATAAGGAATAAAATGCCATACACCCAAAAACCATATTGAGCTACCAGCTCAAACAGGTGTTTATCAATATGCAGAATGAAATCGACAATAGATAACAGAAAATCCATACTTGCCTCACGAAAGGTTGTGCGCCAGCCCTTCTGGCGCATGGCGCTTTTCATAGCGCAGTGCAGTCCACTACACAAGAATAAAAATAGCTTCAGCCGCGCTCTTCCCCTTGCCGCCATAGTCCGCTCAGGCTAGAATACCGCCATGCGTACCTTTTCTCTTTTTTTTGTGGCTCTTTGCTGTTGCTGCCTGCTGTTGCCCTGCCCACAGGCGCAGGCCGCAGCTGGCTTTCGCACCATAGGGCTATGGCAGCAGGCCAATAATTTGCGGCTTGACATCAACGTGTGGTACCCCACCTCGCGCGCGGTGACAGACCTAAGCTATACCCCGTGGGTCATTAGAGCTGCCCCCAATGCCCCTGTGTATAAGGGGCAGTATCCCATTATTATTCTTTCGCATGCCACGGCAGGCACGCGCTTTTCGTATCATGAACTTGCGGCATGGCTGGCCAATTGCGGCTATATTGTGGCTGCCCCCACGCACTTGGGGGATAATATGGATGATATGCACCTGCTCTATACCACAGGGCAAATTGAAATGCGCATACTGCACATACAGGCCACCATTGCGGCTTTGGAAAAAGACAAAGAGCTTGCCCCTTTTGTGGACAGCTCGCGCATTGGCCTTGTGGGCTTTAATGCAGGCGGCACGGCGGCCATGCTAATGGGCGGGGCGCTGGCTTCTGCTTCTGGCTGGAAAAATTACTGCGAAAAAACTACGTTCAAAGACCCCTATTGTGCCCCCAGCGCCAAGGGCAAAATAGACCTTATGGCAGCCAGCATTAAAGAAGGCGCCAGCGCGCAAGACCAGCGCATCAAGGCCGTGGTAGCTATTTCGCCGCTCTTCCCCATGTTTTTTTCTGGCAAGCGCGATACGAGCGTGGTCATGCTCTTTATGCACACCAAAGAAGATGCCCGCTACCAGCAAGACAGCCATGACCTTGCCCAAATTATGCAGCAAGTGCAGGTTGATGATGCGGTGGCGCAGGCTGATGTGGGCGCACTTATGTCTGCCTGCCCGCGCGCCCTTGCTGAAGAATTGCCAGAGCTGTGCTATTCTGTTTCATCAGACCAGCGTGCTACCTTGCAAATACGCCTGCGTATGCGGCTGGAAAAATTCTTTGCGCAATACCTCGATGCCGCACCATAACGCAATTTCAACATACACTTGCCCTAGGAAGTAGTGAACACTACAAAAATTTTGTTCGCTGGCAAGGAAGGCAAGGCTTGTATGCAGGCAGTGTACTCTTATGGTACAAACCCGAAATAAAAGCTGAGCCTGACGCCGCCAGCGGGCAAAAGAACGTAGTGTTGTTCTAGGCATAATGGCACAGCACCCCATGCCCTGCCCCCAGTTCGCGCCATTGCGGAATGCTTTGGCGGCACAGAGCTTGTGCTTTTTCACAGCGGGGGTGAAAAAGGCAGCCGCTGGGCGGGGCAAAGGGGCTGGGCACTTCGCCCTGCAATGGCGGGGGCAGCACGCCCTGCTGCACGCTATGCAGCTGCGGCACGGTGCGCAGCAAGGCTTGCGTGTAGGGGTGGGCAGCACCGTGGCACAAAGCCTCGCAGGGCAGGCTTTCCACTATGCTGCCGCAATACATTACCAGCACGCGCGTGCACACAAAGTGCACCACGGCAAGATTATGCGAAATGAATAAATAGGCAGGCTGAAAACGCTCCTGCAAATCGCGCAATAAATTAAGCACCTGCGCCTGTACAGACACATCTAATGCCGAAACAGGCTCATCGCACACAACCACACGCGGGCGCGTAATGAGGGCGCGCGCCACAGCCAGCCGCTGCCGCTGCCCGCCCGAAAATTCGTGGGGGAAGCGCTGCCCCTGCGCCTTACTTAAGCCAATCACCTCCAGCATGGCCTGCACGCGCTCGTGCCGCTCTGCCGCAGGCACACCCAGCGCAGCCAAGGGCTCGGCCAGCGAGCTTGCCACACGCCAGCGCGGGTTAAAGGAAGAAAAGGGGTCTTGAAAAACCATTTGCAGCTGCCCAAGGTGCGTGCCTGTATGCCCTGCGGCATAGATATCTTGCCCAGCAAAATGCACGGTGCCCGCGCTGGGCGGCAATAAACCCACAGCCATGCGCCCTACGGTCGATTTTCCGCAGCCCGATTCCCCCACCAGCCCTACGCTTTCGCCTGCGGCAAGGGTAAAGCTCACCTCCCGCACAGCGCGCAAGGCCACAGGTGCTTGCAATAAAGACCGCCGCGTCATAAAATCACGCGAAACCTGATGTATTTCCAAAAGGGGCGTCATACTTCCCTGCCTTGTAAAAAGAGCCCTGCGCCCTGCCCCCAAAAAGCATGGGCACGAGCAAAGTATTTCACTATAGCTGCCCCACGCTGTCAAGCCAAACAGGGGCGGCATAAAACTGCAAGCACCTTGTGCGCCCTGTTGTGCACTCTGCTTTTGTTTGAAAGGAAATTCTGATGAACAAAATGATTTTGCCTTTGGTGCACGCGGCTGTTACGCGCACACTTTTCGCAGGGCGGCGCAGCCTGTTGTGCCTTGTGCTCGGCCTTGGCTGTGCGCTGCCCATAAACCCCGTGCAGAGCAATGCGGCAGATAATGCCCAAACGCAGCGCGAAGCCCGCATGACCCCCGTGGTGCGGGCAGTGCAAAAGGCCAGCCCTGCCGTGGTCAATATCACCAGCACCACCGTGGTGCGCGGGCAGCGTTTTACCCCGCTTGAGCAATTCTTTTTTGGCGACATGCTGCCCGAGCGCCGCCAAAACACGCGCACCAGCCTTGGTTCGGGCGTTATTGTAGATGGCACAAAGGGGCTTGTGCTCACCAATGCCCATGTTATTTCGGGCGGGTCAGACATTGTGGTGCGCCTGCTTGACGGGCGGGAATTTCCTGCCAGCGTGCGCGGGGCTGACCCCGATTTTGACCTTGCCGTGCTTCAGCTACAAGGGGCAAGCCAATTGCCGCAGGTCACTATGGCCGATTCCCGCGACATTATGCCGGGCGAAACGGTTATTGCCATTGGTAACCCCTTTGGCTTTACCCACACAGTAACTACGGGCGTGGTTTCAGCACTGGGGCGCACCATACGCAACAGCGGCGGCCTGTTTACCGATTTAATTCAAACCGATGCTGCAATTAACCCCGGCAATTCCGGCGGCCCCTTATTGAATATTCTGGGCGAATGCATAGGCGTGAACACGGCCGTAGACAGCCGCGCAGAGGGCATAGGCTTTGCCATACCCGCGCACAAGGCCAGCCGCGTTATGCAAAACCTTGTGCAGCAGGGGGCTGTTGCCCCGCTGTGGCTTGGCATAGGTGCGCAGGATGTTGACCAGCGCGTGGCGCTGGCGCTGAATTTGCCCAAGCCGCAGGGTGTGCTTGTCACACAGGTGCACAGCGGCACACCAGCGGCAAAGGCAGGGCTGGCGGCTGGGGACGTTATTGTGCGCATGGACAGCACAGACATGCGCGACCGCCGCGATTTCTTGCTCTTTTTGCGAAACCACACGCCGGGTGAAGCGCTGCGCCTTAGTTTTATGCGCGCAGGCGAGCAAAAAATTCAGGAAATAAGCCTGACGCCGCAGGTTTTTGGCGATGCACAAGCAAAAAAGCTTATGGAAAAGCGCTGGGGTTTCAGCCTGAAAGAAGTACAGGGCAAATTGCTTATAGCCAGCGTTGCGCCCAATGGCCCAGCAGCATTTTTAGAAAAAAATGACATTATTTTGGGGGTAGCTTCGCAGCGCGTGCGTTCTTTACCCGAAATATTGGCTGTTTTTCGGCAAGAGCGCCTTTCTGGCCAAATTATGCTTGAAGTGGTGCGCAAGGGTAAGCGTTACCACGCCCGTATAAGCCTGTAAGAGATTTTTATCACAAAGGGTGATAACCGTTACACTTGAAAAAAAATGCTCTCAGCGCTTGACACTACATGGCGTGGACGCTATCCATTCAAACGAGAGTACTGTTTGACAGAGCAGTTATTCTCCAATTTTATCTGTCATCTAATTTATCCTCTGGAGGACAAAACAATGGGTTATAATGTTACTGTTGACGCTGACAAGTGTGTAGGTTGCAGCGAGTGCGTAGACGTGTGCCCCGTAGAAGTGTACGAACTCGTTGACGGCAAATCCAACCCTGTCAATGCTGATGAATGCCTTGGCTGCGAATCCTGTGTGGAAGTGTGCGAAGCCAACGCTATCACTGTTGAAGAAATGTAATTTGATAGGGTCGCCTTTTTGTGGCGATCCTCTCTTCATGCCGCCAGACCCTTGGGTCTGGCGGCTTTGTCGCAGGGAGTGCTATGATCCCCGATTTGAATGATATTTTTGCCCGTTACGAAGCCCTGCGCGACGAGGCCGATGCCGTCTTCGCCAAGGTAAAGCATGATTTGCCCGACTGCGTGGTGTGCAAAAAAGGCTGTAGCGACTGCTGCCATGCCCTTTTTGACCTTTCTCTTGTCGAGGCCATGTATTTGAATAAACTTTTTGTCGATTCCTACCCCTATGGCAAGGAACGCTCGGGCATTTTAGAAAATGCCACGGCCATCGACCGCCAGCTGACCAAAATTAAGCGCGAAATGTACCGCGCCACCCGCGATGGCAAAAAAACACCAGAAGAAGTCATGGCCGAAGTGGCACATATGCGCATTCGCTGCCCCCTGCTGGGCGACGATAACCGCTGCCTTTTTTACGAACAGCGCCCCATTACCTGCCGCCTGTATGGCGTCCCCACGGCTATTTTGGGCAAGGGGCATGTGTGCGGGCAGTCGGGCTTTGTGAAGGGCAAGCAATACCCCACGGTTAATCTGGACATTATTCAGAGCCGCCTGCAAGCACTGAGCAAAGAAATTAAAGAACGCTGCCAAAGCCGCTTTACCGAGCTTGATGAGGTCTATATTCCCCTTTCCATGACCTTGCTGACCCATTACGATGAGCAATATTTGGGCATTGTCCCTGCCAAACGTGAGGATTAGCCATGCCGGGCGTATATTCCATTATTCCCGCCACTGTGTTTCGCGACGGTACGCCGCAGGCACTGACCGATGATCAAGAAGACTTAAAGCGCGGAATTTATGAAAAAATGAACCCGCGCCGCCGCAAATTTGTGGATCGTATTGGCTATGAAAACTGGGATCCTTTTCAAAAACCCAATGATCCTATGGACATTAGGGTAGACCCCACCAAGCGCACCACACAGCAGCTCATCAACCAATTTATGGTTGAAGTGGGCAAAAAAAATAATGGCGGGCAGGATTATGCACGCGGTGCATTGGAATGTGCCATGGGCGTGGTCAACAGAGATGAAAAATACCTTGGTATTTTTGATTTTTGCCTCTGGTATTACGATCTTCTGCAAAAAGAAGGAGTTTCCCCACGATGAAAGAACGGTATGACAACATAGACGAATACATTGCCGACCTCAAGGCCGCTATCAGCGACAATGAACAATGTGCCTCGCATCATTATAATTTGGGTTTGGCTCTGCTGTCTAAGCGCGACTTTATGGGCGCGGAAGCCAGCTTTTTAGAGGCCATTCGCAATTCTCCCCACCTTGCCGAAGCCTATGTGCAGCTTGGCGGCATAGCCATGCAGCGCGGGGATATGGAAGGCTGCCTACATTACAATGAAGAAGCCGTGAACTGCCGCCCCAAGTTTGCTGTGGCACAGGCCAATATTGGCTTTGTGTACAACCAAATGGGCATGCCCGATAAGGCCATTACAGCCTTAACCAAGGCACTCAAGTGGGATGCTAACTTTGTGCAGGCTAAAACTGCCCTCTCTACCGCCTATTTTATGAAACAAAATTGGGCGGAATGCGAAAATATCTGCAACGATATTCTCAAGCAAGAGCCCAATTTTGCCCCAGCATGGAATAACCTTGCCTTGGTGCATTTTGAGCGCCAAGAGTATGACAAGGCCATTGAGGCAGCCGACAAAGCTGCCGAGCTGGGCTTTGCCGTGCCTGCGGGCTTTGCTGAAGAGCTCAAGCCTTTTCGCAAATAAGGGCAAGGGCGCACAGCTGCCCCCTGCATAATAAAAAAATAAACGCGGTGTGCACCTTTGTGCCTGCCGCGTTTTATTTTGCCTGTGTCTCTCACTTTTTTCAGCCTTGTGCCTCTTGCCCTCTGTGTGGGCTGGCACAGTGCGGGACAATGCCGTTCTATAGACATAATTTATTGATTTAATTAAGAAAATTTATTTGCACGCTTCATAATTCTATCAATATTTTCAATGGGGTATACTGCTTTTGACAACTGCATCTAGGGCTTTGTACCTTTTACAATTATTCTGCCTTTAATTCCCGCGCCATCAGGGCAGCAAGGCTTTCTTTGGCTGTACATATGCCATGCAGCACATGATATACGGCTTGGGTAACAGGGGCGTCTACCCCAAGTTCTTGCGCTAGGGCATGCACGGCATCGGCCGTTTTTACCCCTTCAGCCACCATGCCAAGAGAAGCAACAATGGCGTCGAGGCTTTCCCCCTGCCCAAGGCGCACCCCCACCTGTCGGTTGCGCGAAAGGTCGCCAGTGCAGGTCAGCACCAAATCGCCCATGCCAGAAAGCCCCATAAAGGTCAGTGCCGATGCCCCACAGGCTATACCTATGCGGCTCAATTCTGCAAGGCCGCGCGTCATAAGGGCGGCACGGCTGTTGCTGCCCATGCCCAAGCCATCGCAAATGCCAGCCGCAATGGCCATAACATTTTTCAGCGCCCCACCCAGCTCCACACCAATAATATCGGTGCTGGAATAGCAACGAAAACAGGCAGAAGAAAACACGGCGCGCAAATCTGCGCCATCCTGCTCGCCAGCGCAGGCCAGCACCACGGCCGTGGGCTTGTCGCGCACCACTTCGGCTGCAAAAGAAGGGCCAGAAAGCATGGCATAGCGCGTGTGTAAGCCCTGCCACGCATCGGCAAGAACCTGACTGCCGCGCGCCAAAGTGTTGAGCTCCAGCCCCTTGGCCGTGTTTACCACCATCAGCCCGGGCTGCACAAAGGGGCGTGCAGCAGCAAGCCACGCGCGCACATGCTGGCAGGGAATGGAGAGCAGCAAAATATCTTCGGGGCGCAGGCTTTGCAGCACAGCCATATCTGTGCCTGCGCGCAGGTGTGGGCACAGCGCTGCCCCGCGCAAATAGGCTGGGTTTTCATGCAGTTCGGTAATAGAGTATGCTGTCTTTGCCGAGCGCACCAGCATGCTCACCTCATGCCCGCGCACAGCAAGCATGTGCGCCAAGGCTGTGCCCCAGCTTCCGCCGCCCGCCACCAGAATACGCCTTGTCTTCATGCTTGCCGTTCCCTGTAAAAAGAGCGGCAAGTTGCCCTTGGGGCAGCCTTACCGCTGTTATTTAAGCACACAATACTGTTGTGCCGTCTTACTAATTTACCCAGTCAACCAATTCTGCTGGCTTGCTGAGCAAATAGCCGCCAGCAGAGCGTGGGGTGGCAAGGTCTTCCCAAGAGCCGTACACGCGGTAAACTTTCCATTCTTCCACTGTGCCGGGCAGGTTTTTTGCCGCTATTTCCTGAGCCAGCGCCGCCTGAGCAGCAGCAGGCTCGCAAAAAATGGGAAAATCGTTTGCCAGCGGGTCAAGTGCCACCAGTTGATCATTTGTCAGCGGAATAACATAGACCGCAGGTGCATACACATACACGTCTTCACACTGGCTTACATCGCCTTTCAGCGTGGGGCTCATACTCCCCCCCTGCTGAGTAGCGCTGGTGCACCCAGCCAATACCCATGAAAAGGCCAACACGCAAAGACCAGTGACAATGCCTCTCATATCCCCTCTCCTTAGCACCAACACAAGCCGCTAGCGCATGGCGCGCAAACGGGCGATACGTTCTTCAACTGGCGGATGGGTGCTGAATAAATTTGCCATGCCGCCACCAAACAATGGGGCAACAATAAACATTTCTGCCGTAGAGGCATTGCCCTGCTGCATGGGCACGCGCTGGTTCCATGTAGAAAGTTTTTCCAGCGCATCGGCCAAAGCCGCAGGCTGACCGCAAAAACGGGCACCGCTGTCATCGGCCAAATATTCACGCGAGCGCGAAATGGCCATTTGAATAATGCCCGCAGCAACAGGCGCAAGCAAGGCCAGCAACAAAGAGGTAAAGACATTACCGCCGCCTTCTTCCTCTGAACGACCCATACCAAAAATTGCCGTGAATTGCATCATATTAGCAAGGGAAATAAGTGCCGAAGCCATAACCCCTGCTATTGTTTGAATAAGTATATCGCGGTTGGCTATATGCCCAATTTCATGCGCCAGCACACCGCGCAATTCTTCAGGGCTGAGCAAGCGCATAATGCCTTCTGTTACAGCCACCACGCCATGCTCTGGGTCTCGCCCTGTGGCAAAGGCATTGGGGGCTTCTTCGGGCACAATGCACAAACGCGGCACAGGAATCTGAGCTGCAGCGGCAAGCTCTGCCACCATAGTGTGCAGCATGGGCGCGTCTTCATAGGCAAGCTCGCGCGCGTTGTACATGGAAAGGACGATTTTATCTGAATACCAATAGCTGCCCACATTCATAATAAGGGCAAGCGCAAGGGCAATAACAATGCCTGTTTTGCCGCCCAGCAGGCCACCCATGGCCACAAGCAAACCCGTGAGCAAGGCCAGCAAAAGCAATGTTTTTATCTGACTGGTCATGTTCTTCTCCTTTTAGCAAGCGGGGCAAAACACCCGCCTCAAGTGTTACTATAATACGGATACTTTACTTTTCTGGCAAGCACCCTGCCCATAGAAAAAACGCCCCAAGGCAGAGCTTAAGGCGTTTTTTTGCTATTTTTTTCTTATGCTTACAAGCCCATGGCTTTTTTTACCTTGCTTGCGGCATCCTTTACTTTTTTCCCTAGGGACGAAGCTTCTTTTTTATGAATTTCATCAAATTCCCGAAGCAATTCCACCTGCCTTTCGGTCAGGTTTTTGGGCGTGTCCACAATGACCTCAACTAAAATGTCACCGCGCTCTTTGCGCCCAAGGTAGGGCATGCCCTCGCCGCGCAGGCGCAGCACAGTGCCGCTTTGTATGCCTTTGGGAATTTCTAAAGGCAAAGGCTTTTTCAGCCCCGGCACTTCAAGGCGATGCCCCAAGGCAGCCTCGACAAAACTGATGTGCTGGTGCACCACAAGGTCTTGCCCGTGACGCTCAAATATTTTGCTTTCTTCAACATTAATAACAACATACAAATCGCCAGCTGGCCCACCGTTCACCCCGGGGTCACCTTCGCCGCGCACGCGCAGGCGTGTGCCTGTGTCCACCCCAGCAGGAATGCGCACAGAAAGCTCTTTGTTTTCGGTAATAATGCCCTCGCCCTTACACTTGGCGCAGGGTTTGGCAATAGTCTGCCCAGTGCCGCGGCAGGTGGGGCAAGGCACAGCAATTTGGAAAAAGCCCTGCGAACGGCGCACTTGCCCCATGCCGCCACACTGGCGGCACACTTCGGGCTTGGTGCCGGGGGCGGCACCAGTGCCCTTGCATTCATCACAAGTGACATGCTTTGGCAGCTTTAAAGAAATTTCGTCACCAGAGGCGGCCTGCTCAAAAGAAATTTTTAAATTATAGCGCAGGTCAGAACCAGCCTGCGCCCGCGAGCCCTGCGCACCGCCAGCCATATTAAAGCCAAAAAAATCACCAAATAGGTCACTAAAGTGGGCAAAAACATCATCGGCATTGCCAAAGCCGCTGCCATTCATGCCCTCTGCGCCAAATTGATCATAGCGGGCGCGCTTTTGCGGGTCACGCAACACATCATAGGCTTCGGCAGCTTCTTTAAATTTCTCTTCCGCCTCGGCATCGCCGGGGTTGCGGTCGGGGTGAAACTTCATGGCTTGCTGGCGATAGGCTTTTTTAATTTCGTCATCGCTGGCAGAGCGGCTCACACCTAAAATTTCGTAATAATCGCGTTTGCTCATGTCAGAAGGGATGGGGAGAAAGGGTTATTCTGCCCAGCGGCATTGCTGCGCGCTGGGCAGAAAATAATTTTGTTACAAAAGCCTATACAGCACAGGCGAACAAAAAAGGCGCTTTACCCTTAGGCACAACGCCCTTGCCGCGCTAATCTTTTTTGCCAGAAAGGGGTGTGTAATAGCTGTTGTCTTCGGGCAGCACCTTGCCCAGTGCAATTTCACGCAGGGCGGTCACCACTTCTTTGTTGCGGCTGGGAATGAGGGCATCGTAGCCTTCACGGTATTGATGCACGCGCTTGATGGCCATCTGCACCAGCAAAAAACGGTTGTCCACACGTTCTTGGCAATCTTCAACAGTAATACGGGCCATAGTCCACTCCGTGTCTGTTAAATAGTATCGCCTCGAATTTTGTCCAGAGCAAAAACCACTTTTAGCTGCGGCATGCTCTCTGCGGCAAAATATGAGGCGTTAAAAGCTGCACAGGCAGCAGGCACAAGGCAAAGAAAAGGCACAAAATTAGTCTTTGCATGTGCGAGTTGGATATGCTACAGGGGTAGCTGTTCTTTTGTCAAGCATTAAAACACATTTTTATACACCATAAGCCGCAATAGAGCAAGAGTAGGTATGGCACGAGAAAAAAGAAGTTTTGCGCAAGAAGTTTGTGTCAAGTCTGCTGGCAAAGCCATGCAGCAAAGCGCCATGCTCTTCCCCGGCGCGCGCGTGGGGGTGGCGGTTTCTGGCGGGGTAGATTCTTTTGTGCTGCTGCAAACGCTACTACTGCGCCAGCGCATTGTGCCCTTTTCCTTTTCGCTTATGGCCATACATCTAAACCCAGGCTTTGACCCGCACAGCCATGCAGCCCTGCTGCCTTGGCTCACAGCCCACGGCGTGGCAGGGCATATAGAAATGACCAGCTATGGGCCAGACGCACATTCTGAGCTGAACAAAAAACGCTCTGCCTGCTTTCGCTGTGCATGGCAAAGGCGCAAGCGCCTGTTTGAGCTGGCGGCACAATACAAGCTCACCCACTTAGCCTTTGGGCACAATGCCGATGACCTTGTACACACCTTTTTTATGAATTTGTGTCAAAATGGGCGCGTGGACGGCATGAGCATGAATGAGCCTTTTTTTGGCGGTAAGCTGCACATGATACGCCCCCTGCTGCTGACAGAAAAAATATATATTATTGCCGCCGCCCGCCAGTGGAACTTGCCCATTTGGGGCAACCCCTGCCCCTCGGCTGGCAATTCCAAGCGCAGCGACATGGCAGAAACCCTCACCCACCTCTACGGCTCATACAAAGACGCCCGCCGCTGCATTATGAATGGCCTAACGCGCTGGCAATTAGAAAAAAATACCCCTGCACAATAAGCCCACAGGGCGGCCTGCCCCGTGGGCTTATTGCAAGCAATACTTCGGCGCTCCCGAACTCAAGGGCATGGGAACACTACAGAACTTTTGTTCGCTGGCAAAGAAGGCGAGGCTTGTATGCAGGCAGTGTACTCGTATGGTACTCAGCCCAAATAAAAGCTGAGCCTGACGCCGCCAGCGGGCAAAAAACGTAGTGTTCAATGCCCTAGCCCAGCTTTATACCCCTCTGCATAATTTGCCCTGTCAGCTCTGTGTCATAGCCGCCAAGGGCACGAATGCGTGCGGTAAAGGCGGGGTCGGCCAAGAGCGCACGCACGGCAAG
This sequence comes from Desulfovibrionaceae bacterium, assembly GCA_028689675.1. Taxonomy (GTDB): domain Bacteria; phylum Desulfobacterota; class Desulfovibrionia; order Desulfovibrionales; family Desulfovibrionaceae; genus JAQVCS01. Next base: position 76,570 of record JAQVCS010000009.1, read on the forward strand.
CACACGCGGGTCATCCATAAATTGTACGGGAACGGCAAGGTCATAACGCTCCCGCGCCAGCGGCACAAAATCCAAATCCAGCGCTTTGGCGGCAGCATAAATGCCCATGCCGCAATCTGCCGCCCCTGTCAGCACATTTACGGCCACGGCCATGTGCGTGTTTTCTTCTTTGTCATAACCCTGCACATCGGCAGGCTGCATTGCGGCAAGGCGCAGATGATAATCAAATAAAATGCGTGTGCCCGCGCCGCGCTGGCGGTTAATAAAGCGCAGCCCCTGTTCTTTGAGGTCGCGCACGCCTGTAATCCCCTTGGGGTTGCCCTTGGGCACAATAAGCCCCTGATGCCGTATGGCAAGGTTAATAAGCCTTACAGGCACAGCAGGCAAAAACTTATCCAAAAAAGCAAAATTGAAATCTCCGCTGTCTTCTTCCAGCAAGTGCATGCCCGCCATGTGGCAGCTGCCCCTGCCAAGCGCGGTAATGCCCCCCATGCTGCCCACATGCGTAGAAACAAGGCTGAAGGGTTTTTCTGTGCTCATCAGGGCATCGGCCAGCGTATCCAGCGTATTGTCATGGCTGCCCACCACCACAAGAATGCTTTCCAGCGCCTCTGGGCTGACACTGAGGGCGGCCTCCACCGTTTGCCCCTGCGCCCAGCCTTCCACAGCGGCGGGAATGCGCGCCACAGCCTGCGAGCGTGTTACCGTGGTAATATTGCCAGCGCCGCGCCCCAGCGGAATGCCCACAGCCTTATCCCCCACGCGCCCCACAGCAAGGCGCACCATTTCTTCCATACCCGGGCGCGAAGGCACAGCGCGCATCAATTCCACAGGCAGCATGGCAGGCGCAAGCGGCCTTGTATGTGCCAGCCAGTGCAGCACAGGGCGCACTAATTCCTCAAAGCACACAAGGCAGCTCACTGGGTAACCGGGCGTGCCAAAAACCAATCGCCCACGGCACAAGGCCGCCAGCGAGGGCTTGCCCGGCATAACATTGATGCCATGCACCAAAACCTGCCCTTCTTTTTCCAGCGTGGCGCGGGTAAAATCTTTGGTGCCTGCTGAAGAGCCAGCGCAAAACAAAGTAATGTGCGCGCCAGCATCCAAGCTTTCACACAGGGCACGGTGCAGGGCTTCGGGCTTATCGGGCACAGGGGGCACGCGCTCGGCACAGCAGCCCATTTCACGCACCAAGGCCGCCAGCATTTGCGAATTGGATTCTACCACCTGCCCGCGCGCAGGGTCTGGGCGCAGGGTAAAGTCTACAATTTCATCCCCCGTGGGGATAATACGCACACGAATTTGCTCCCACACGGGCACATCCCAAATGCCGCCAGAAAGCAAAGCCCCCACATCACTGGGGCTGATGCGCCTGTTGCGGGCAAAAAGCAGCTCGGTGGCAACAATATCTTCCCCAATGCGGCGCACATGCTGCCAAGGGAAGGCAGGGGCTTCTATTTGAATGCAGCCTTCGCCAGCGGGGCAGGTGTTTTCCACCATAATTACCGCGTCACAATCTTCTGGCAGGGGGTGGCCTGTGTTTACTGGGTAACAATCACGCCCCACAGCCAGCGTTAAGGGTTGGTCTTCCTGCGCGGCAAAGGTCTGGCGGGCACGCACGGCATAGCCATCCATGGCCGCCGCGTGATTGGTAGGGGAAGAGCAGCGCGCATATACAGGGGCACAGAGCACACGCCCGCAGGCCTCATGCGCAGGGCAGCTTGTTTGCCCCACCAGTGCCGCCAGCCCGCCTGATGCATCCAGTGCCGCATGAATATTGTGTAAAGCCTGTTCCACCGTTTGAATCTTCAAATAAATATTCCGCTTTATGCTCATATATTCCCCCATCAAAAAAGGACACCGCGTCATAGACGAATACAAAGCCGCCCTAGAGCGTGCTCACGCTTCAAAAATTTTATTTGCCGGCAAAAAAGATAAGGCTTTTATACAGGCAGTGCTAGTGCACCCGACAGGTATAAAAGCTGAAATCTGACGCCGCCAGAGCACAAAAGAACACAGTGTTCACGCGCTCTAGGGGCGTGTTCACACTACAGGAATTTTGTTCGCTGGCAAGGAAGACGAGGCCTGTATGCAGGGAGTGTACTCTTATGGTACTCAACCGAAATACAAGCCGAAGTCTGACGCCGACAGAGGGCAAAAGAACGTAGTGTGAACACGCTCTAGGGCAGCACAGCAGGAGGCAGCCAATGCTCTTGCCACGCGCCATCATGCCGCATGTGCGCTATGGTTTGACAATGCGCCGCCGCCCCCACCTTTTGGCAAAATTGCTGGCTTAAGGCTGGCGGCATAATATCGTCCTCAGCACCGCTGATATGCCATTGCGCTATGCCCCGCACAGCAGAAGCTGCATCAAAAGGTTCAAGCGAACCAACAAGCGGGCTGACCTTATGATGCTGTGTCCACGCGGCAGAGTGCACATTGCCAGCCACTGTGGCCAGAAACACCACATCGCTGCGCCGCGCGGCCAGCAGCACAGCCGCCCCGCCCCCGCCAGAATAGCCAAACAAAGCCACCTGCTTTGCCCCTGCCTGCGCCTTGGCCGTACTGATAGCCTCATTCAGGCTGGCAATGACGTTCTCAGCAAAGCGTGCGTTCGTCCAGAAACGGCGCGCGCACTGGCGGCGGTCTGCCCCCTGCACAAATTGACAGGGGCGCGCTAAATACAGCACCGTATCGCGTGAAGGGTCTGCCACTGCAAGGCGCAAGGCCACAGGATTTTGGGGTGTAGGGTCAGTGCTGGGGCGGGTGCGCGTAAGCCATGCCCGCCCATCCCCTTCAATATACACGCGCAAAATCGAGCCCGTGCCAGCCCGCAACAGACCAAACAAAGCAAAGTTCTCTGTTTGAAAAAGGCAATGCCGCAAGCCATGGCTTTGGGCAAGCTGCTCGGCCTCTGCCCGCCCATCCCCACGCCCAGCACAGCCCGCAAGGCAGGCAAGGCACAGCCCAAGGCTGCACCACAGGCAATAGCTACGCACAGCAGACAGGCGGGGCAGCAAGGCACGGCGCGCAAACCCTGCCCAGCCGCACAGGCTGTACCTACCAGCATGGGCAAGACCACAAAGAACAAATACGCGCCAAAGCAACGCAGTGTATTGTGCCCAAGCCGCCAACAGGGTATGAGGCGCAAGCCCTGCCCCACAGCGCATTGCACTGCCTGCACGGGCAAGGGCACTGCGCTCCAAAGGCGCAGCACAGGCGGCAAAATGCACCATCTTACTGCCTTTGCTGCATTTTGATAGCGACATCCTGCAAAATCTCGGCGGCAACAGCCGCAGCATTCAGTGCATTGGCGTCATGCGCCAAGCGGCGGTTCACCCAACGGGCAATATACAATATGGTTGCGTCATCCATGCCGCGTGCCCCCTGCTTGCGCAAAGTGTGCACAGTGCTTGCGGCAAGGCTGTCACGGGCGGCAATGGCACGGCGGTATTGCTGCGTCAGGCTGTCCACCTGCTTTCTGCCCTGTTCCATGGCTGCGGTATTTTTCTGTTCACGCGCCATATCAATTTGAAAAACACTTTCGGTAATCTGTGTATTAATAGCCGTGGCCTTGTCGCTGGCAGCGTCCAAATCGGCCAGCAAGCTGTGCACATTGGGCGTGGCAGCAACCCCAGCCAATGCAGCCCCTAAGGATGCAAAATAATTGGCATTCAGGCGATAGGCTTCTTTCTTTTCTGCCTCGCTCAGGGCTTTGCCCCCCTGCCCTTGCAGGGCAGCATCAAAGGCCGTAAGAAATTGCTCACCATAGCGGGCATAGACAGTGCGCAAGGTTTCTGCCTGAAATAAGAGGCGCAGCACAGCCTCGCGCCCGCTGGCGGCTGCCATGCCCGGCAAAGAAAGCGATTGCAATTGCCCTGCATAATGCAGATTGGCGCTATAGGTGCTTAGGCGCAGCACTCCGCCATTTTTTGCTGGTTTGTAACACGAAGCAAGCCATTGCGCCGCCTCTGCCACCACAGGGCTTTGCCCCGCGGCAGGCACAGCCTCTTCTGCTGGCTTTACCTCTGCTGCTGCGCCATCAGGGCTTAAGGTTTCAACCGCGCTGACATCGGGCAGGGCGGGATTTTTTTCAGGCGTGACCACCTCACCAAGGGCTGCGGTAGACGGTGCTTTTGTGCTGGCATCCACCTGCGCCCGCACACCGGGCAGGTCTGTTTGTTCCTGCCCGCCAGTAATAAGGCGGTTCAGCATGCCCTGCGCTGTGGCCAAGCCCTGCTCTGCCGTATCAAGAGCATGCTGGCGCTGGGCAGCATCACTGCTAAACCACCACACAGCACCACCCACAAGACATAGTATCACAAGAAGGCTTATCACCATGCCCGCACTGCTGCTTTTGCCCGCTGGCGCGGCTTTGTGTTCCGTCTGCAAATTTTCTGTGTTCATTGAATTTCCTTATTGGATTGTTGCCCCCCAAGGCCTTGAGCAACACTCTAGCACGGGCAGGCAAACGCCCTATGAGGCAGCTCTGTTTTGTAGTAGCAAGATTAAGGGCACTTGTGAAGCCCAAAGCCCGTTGGCAAGCCCCTGTGCCTTGGCGTGCTGCGCACGGCGGCTTTCTCTGGAATCGTGGCGGCGTAAATGAAGCAAATCCTTGGCGGGCTGCACGCGGCGGCTTTCTGGACAACGCGCTGGTTAGCTTTGCGCCGCCACAGTATTTCTTTGTAGACAGCGCCCGCCCACTACTGTGCCCTGAGGGCATAGGCGCACCCTGTATGCCCTGCTGGCAAGGGTTTGCCTTTCCACCCGCTTTTTTATATTCTTGCCGTGGCGCAAGCCTGCGCCAGAACAGTATACTCTTAAAAATACTCGCAAGGTTGCATAAGTAAGCCTTGCCACACAAAGCGCAGGGGGATTTACTGCCCCGTTCCATGCGCTTTGAACGAGACTCTGCCCTAAGGGAGAACAAGTATGCAGCAACCTCCAAATATACTCACCATTGCTGGCTCCGATTCTGGCGGTGGCGCTGGCATTCAGGCCGATTTGAAAACCATTATGGCTTTGGACGGCTATGGCATGAGCGTTATTACCGCCCTCACAGCGCAAAATGGCGCGGGAGTGCACGGCATTCATGCGCCAGAGCCAGCCTTTGCCGCGCTGCAATTGCAAACCGTGCTTCAGGGCTTTCCCGTGGCAACCGCGAAAACAGGTATGTTGTTTTCAGCAGAAATTATCAGCGCCCTAACAGAAATTTTGCAGACACAATCCTTTCCGCTGGTGGTTGACCCTGTTTCTGTCAGCCAAAGCGGATCGCGCCTTTTACGCGATGATGCCATAAGCACCATGGTTGAAAAGCTTATTCCGCTGGCCACCCTGCTGACCCCTAACCGCCCCGAAGCCGAAATGCTGGCAGGCATGCACATCAGTACCGAGGACGATATTACCGAAGCAGGCAAGCGTATGCTGGGCATGGGCGCACAGGCCGTGCTGATTAAGGGTGGGCATTTTGACAGCGCCATCACCATTACCGACTGGCTGTGCCTGCCCCAAAAAGCCCCGCAGGCTTTGCGTCAGGCGCATGTTTCCAGCAATAATAATCATGGCACAGGCTGCACCCTTTCTGCCGCCATTGCCACAGGGCTGGGGCATGGGCTGCCCCTGCTTACGGCCATTGGTCAAGCGCAGGCCTTTGTCAACCGCGCCATGCGGCACAGCTATGCCCCGGGTATTGGCTGCGGCCCCTTAAACCACGCGGCTGGCAAGGCATAACACGCCGCAAAGCTTATTTTTTAAGGAATATCATGCGACTACGCCTTACCATTGCCTATACAGGCACGCGCTATAGCGGCTGGCAAATACAAGAAAAGCCCAACCCGCCGCGAACGGTGCAGGGCATGCTCGAGGCCGCCTTTGCCCGTGTGCTGCAAAACAAGGTGCGCCTGCACGGCGCAGGCCGCACCGATGCTGGCGTTCATGCCGAGGCGCAGGTGGCACATGTGGATATTCCAGAAAAACGCCGCCAGCTTCCATGGCAGCGCATTATCAATAACAGCCTGCCCGAAGATATTGCCCTCATGCAGGTACAAGAGGCAGACCCCGCCTTTCATGCCCGCTTTGATGCCTGCGGCAAGGTATACACCTATCAAATCTGGCGCGAGGCGCAGTGCGTGCCGCCACGCCTTGCGCCCTTTGTGTGGGCTTGCCCCTACAGCCTGAACCCAGAACGGCTTCAGGCGGCCTTGCCCTATTTTGTGGGCGAGCATGATTTTGCCAGCCTGCAAAATGCGGGCACAGACCTTGAAAGCACAGTGCGCTCCCTGCACAGCTTGAATATGCAGTGGGAGCAGGCAAGCCCACTTGTCACCCTGCGGGTACAGGGCAGCGGCTTTTTAAAACAAATGGTGCGCAATATGGTGGGCATGCTGGCCGCCGCCGCCAGCGGCAAAATTGCTGTCGATTTTATTCCACAGGCTCTTGCTCTGCGCGACCGCTCGCGCCTGCCCTTTATTGTTACCGCGCCAGCACAAGGGCTGACCTTGAGCAAAGTGCTGTACCCTGATAGCCTGTAGGCCGCCTGCGCCTTAGGGCGTGCACCCTCTGTTCTTTTGCCTGCAGGCGGCGTTAGATTTCAGCGTGTATTGCCGTCGAGTATGATACGAGTACAAGCCTTGCATGCACGCTTCGTCTTCCTTGCCTGCGCATACAATTCCTGTAGTATGCACATGCCTTAGACTAGGCGATAGCCGCGCAAGGGCAAGAAAAGCTGGCTAAGGCCTCTTTTGTGGCAAGGCTTTCAGGCACATTCTTGCCAATCACAGCATCTCTTCAATGCTCATTTGCTCCAGCCACGCATTCAAGGCACACAAGTCTGCGCTCCAAGGGTAGTCTCCACCTGCCAGTTCTTGCCCCACACCATAAAACTGTGTACCCACGCTCTGGGCAGCATACCTGTCTGTGCTGGCATCCCCCACCATAAGTACAGCTTCGGGCGGCAGGGCGCTTTCAGCCACAATGCGCCGTAACAGGCTAGCTTTATTGGGCGGCGTGCCATATACAGCCTTAAAATACGGCGCTAACCCCCGCGCTTGTAGTATGCCGCGCAACTCTTCCTGCGGCGTGCCCGAGCACACATACAGGGGCAGCACATTGTGCCAGCGCTGCAAAACCGCCTCTGCCCCCTCCACAAGGGGGCAATGCAGTATTTCTTCTGCCACCAAAGCGCCAAAACGCTGCCCCAGCTCATTGAGCACGGCTGGCTTTGCCTCGCAGTGCAGCACCTCTTCCAGTAGCCAACGGAATTTTTCATAGCGGCTCACCCCGCCGTTTCGGGCATGAAAATATAAAAGCATGTCGCGGGCTTCGTCACCAAAGGGCTGGGCAAGGCGGGCAAAGGCACGGGTTTTCACATCCACGCTTTGCAGCAGCACGCCATCACAATCAAAAACAATACACTCTACAGGGCAATACATTCTGCTTCATCCTTGTTCTGGCCATTTTTTCCTGTATACAACAGGGGGCGGCCAAAGCAAAGGCTGGGCTGGCTAAGAAATGCCCCCAAGCGATGATTGAATAATAAAACAAAAGAGGGTAAAATTATTTTTTATAGTATACCTGCCAGTGCTTGAGCACAAATACAACCCGCGCTGGCACGCATTAAGGAGACTGTATGCTTGATCAACTCTGCCCCTGTGGCAGCGGCAAACACTATGCCGATTGCTGTGCCCCCTATATTGATGAAGGCGCTTCTGCCCCCGATGCCCCCACGCTGGCGCGCTCTCGCTACACGGCTTTTGCGCTGAAAAAATATCCCTACCTTGTGGAAAGCACGCATCCTGAATTTCGCGGCGACCTCACGGCAGCAAGCCTAGGCGAAGGGCTGGAGGATGTGCAGTGGACAGGGCTGGAGCTGGGTGAATACAAGCAGGGCGTAGCTGTGCCTGATCAGGGCGTATTTGATTCTGTCGAGCTTAAGGCCTTTTGCGAAGTGAAAGGCGTGCAACGCGTGTTAGAAGAGCTGAGCTTTTTTACCGAGCACGAAGGGCGCTTGTATTATGTTGACGGCATTCCCAAAAAAGAAGAACCCCGCCGCCGTGCCGAGCCTAAAATAGGCAGAAATGACCCCTGCCCCTGCGGCAGCGGTAAAAAATATAAAAAATGCTGCGGGGCTGCCTAAGTGGCAAAGCTCTCGGTGTTGCGTAGCATACGCCGCTTTTGCCTTGAGTGTCAGGGCAATTCTTCCAAAGCGGTGCAGGCCTGTGCCGATGCAGCCTGCCCGCTTTGGGCATGGCGCTTGCCCCCTGCCCCAGAAGCAGAGCAGCCTCAGCACAAGGCTGTGCAGCCAGCACAACAGGCCTGCCTGCTCACGCCCTGCACACCGCCCTGCCCTAAAGAGCCTGCCCCGTGCATGGGGCTTCAGCCCTTTTCTGCCAAAAGCCGTCAGGCCTTGCGCGCCATACGTCGCCAATGCCTACTGTGTGCTGGGGGGCGGGCAGATGTGCGCCAATGCCGCGCTAAGGAAAGCTGCATGTTGTGGTCGTACCGCTTTGGCGTGCGCCCCGAAAAATATAAAGCCGTGCGCAGGCGTTTTTTTAGCCCCAAGGCCTTGCCCCTGCTCTAGCCATTTGGCCATGACATCATACATGTACCAGAGGTGCTCTATGTTACATACTCTTGATTGGTCACATGCCTTTGCCGAACGTTTTGCCAGCGCCACCGACAGGCAACACAATGCCGCCAGCCTTGCCCCGCGCCTGCGGCGCGAAATGAATGCAGGCCTGCTGCCCTGCCTAACCCTGCCCTATGCCGCTGCGCTAGAAAAAGACCTTAGCGCCCTTGAGCCTTGGCTGGCTGGGTTCAAGCACATGCTGCTTTTGGGCATTGGCGGCTCGGCACTGGGCGCGCGTGCCCTGCAAAAAGCCTTTGCCCCTGGGCAGGATGCCCCCGAACATCAAGGCAAGAGCCTGTGGATACTTGATAATGTCTGCTCAAATACTTTGGAACAGTGGCTGGCCACCCTGCCCCCCAAAGAAACGGTAGTGCTGTGCATCAGCAAATCGGGCGGCACTATTGAAACGCTTGCCCAATATTTTTTAGTGCGCCAATGGCTGGAACAGGCCTTGCCCACAGCGTGGAAAGAGCACCTTTTGCTTATTACCGATGCCGCAAAAGGCTTTTTGCGTGAAGAAGTACAGCAAAAGGCCATTCGCTCGCTAGAAGTCCCCGACAACTTGGGCGGGCGCTATTCTGCTCTTTCTGCTGTGGGGCTTGCCCCTGCTGCCTTTTTGGGCATTGATTGGCGCGCCTTGCTGCGCGGGGCAGCAGGCCTTGCCCAGCCACTTGTGCAGGCTTTGGGCAGCGATGCCGCCATGCAAGCAGCCCTTGACAAGCATGCAGCCCTTGGGCTGGCTACATGGGCGCATGCTTTGGAAGCGCAGGGCTACAGCCAACTCATCTTTTTTTGTTATATGCCGCAATGGGCAACCTTTGGCCCTTGGTTTGCCCAGCTGTGGGCAGAAAGTTTGGGCAAAGAGGGCAAGGGGCTGCTGCCCGTGCCTGCCGTGGGCGTGACAGACCAGCATTCTGTCAACCAAATGTTTTTGGACGGGGCAAAAAATAAGGCCTGCCTTTTTGTTTCCTGCCCAGCGCTGCCGCAGGGGCGCAGCTTTCCAAGCGATATGCCAGAACAATGGGCATGGCTGCGCGGCAAGCACTTTGGCGATTTGCTGGCTGCCGAAGCCTTGGGCACGCGCATGGCTTTGTGCTCTTCTGGCATGCCCTTGGTGCAGCTTTGCCCGCACGATGCCTCGCCAGAATCGGCAGGGGCGCTTATGCTGCTGCTGGAAGCCAGCACCATACTCACAGGCTGGCTGCTGGGCATTAACCCCATTGATCAGCCCGCTGTAGAGCTGGGCAAGCGCCTAGCCAATGCCCGCCTTGGGGCGCAAGGCTATGCGCAGGAACAGCAGGCGCTGGCCGCCTACCTTGCCACACCAGCACAAGAACAACTATTTTAAGCCCGTAGCGCGGCAGAGGCACAGGCACAGCCCTCTGCCGCGCTATGGCTTTCACACCTGTGCCCTCGGAGCTCTATGTACGCTAAGCCTGCCCCCACAAGCGCTGTGCCCGAAAGCCTGCCGCTGAACTTTGCCCGTACCCTTTCGTGGATTTCGCTCGTGCTTATCATGGCAAGCTGCCTTGGTATTTCTGGCATTATTGCCAATTCAGCCCGCGAAACACTCATTACAAGGCAGGAAGATTTTGCCCGCCTGCTGGCTGTGAACTTGAACCATCAAATTTACCGCCGCTTTACCCTACCCACGGCGTTGACCTATGGCCGCATAGCTTTGCGCCAGCCAGCGCAATATGAAAAATTGGAACAAGTGGTGCAATCTGTCATTCATGGCCTGAATGTAGAAAAAGTGCGTATTTATGACGTTAACCGCATTGTCACCTATTCTTCAGACCGTGCAGAGCTGGGGCGCACGGGCATTGCCCCGCGCAATATTGATGAAACCCTGCACGGCAGCACGGCTTCCTTCAGCTTGGAGGCAGACATACCCGCATGGCAGGCTCTCTTTCGCCTTCCCCTCAAGCCCGGCACCTTTAGCCTGCGCGTGCTCTACCCCCTGCGTGTGGACAACCAGCTGCCGGGCGCAGCAGACACCCCCGCCATGGGCATTTTAGAGCTGGAGCAAGACATTACCGAAGATTATGCCCGTGTGGTGGCCTTTCAGTGGCTTATTGTGGGCGTGTGCCTGCTCTCTTCCATTGTTCTTTTTACCCTGCTTCAGCTTTTTATACGCCGCAGCGAGCGCGTGCTTGCCCAGCGCATGGAAGAAACCCGCCGCCTCGAGCAGGAATTACACAGCAATGAGCGCCTTGCCAGTATGGGGCGCGTGGTGGCCAGCATTGCCCACGAAATACGCAACCCCTTGGGCATTATACGCTCCAGTGCCGAATTGCTCATTCGCCGCATCAGCGGCAGCGACAAAAGCACAGGGCGTATTTTAGAAGCTATTTTTGATGAATCGGTACGCCTGAGCCAGACGGTAAACGACTTTTTAGATTATGCCCGCCCCAAGCAGCCGCGTCAGGATTTGGTGAATATCAACCTTGTGCTGGATCAGGTCATGGCTTTTTTGGAAGAGCATTTTCACAGCAATAACGTTGCCATAGAACGCAATTCTGAGCAGGATTTATTTGTTCTGGGCGATAAAGACCTGCTGTACCGCGCTTTTTACAATATTATGACCAATGCTCGGCAGGCTATGGATGGCCCCGGTATTATTGCTATTACAGCCATGCGTCAGGCAAACAATACTATTGCCCTCAGCTTTAGCGACTCTGGGCCGGGTTTCCCGCCAGAGAATATCAGCCAAAGCCTAGACCCCTTTTTCACCACCAAAGACCATGGCACAGGGCTAGGACTGCCCATTGTCAACAGTATTATCAGCAGCCATGGCGGTGAAGTTCTTTTAGCAAACAACCCTGAAGGCGGCGCGGTGGTGCAGGTTATTTTGCCCGCTACCACGCCAGAGCCAAGCCAGCCCCCCCAGCCCGAAGGTAAGGAGAATATATGAGTGAAACGTCCCACATCCTCGTTATTGATGATGAACGCAACTATTTGCTGGTGCTGCAAACCTTGCTGGAAGATGCAGGCTATACCGTTACGGCTATTAATGACCCCGAAACCGCACTGGCCTTTTTAGAAGAATCTGAAGTGGACGTTGTCATTACAGATATGAAAATGCCCAAGGTTTCAGGCAGGGAAGTGCTGGAAAGGGTGAAAAAAAACTGGCCGCATATTCCTGTGCTTATCATGACGGCCTTTGGCAGCATTGAAAATGCCGTTGATTTAATGAAATACGGGGCTTACGACTATATCACCAAGCCTTTTTCCAATGATGACCTTTTGCTCACCCTACACAATGCTACCGAGCTTGCCCGCGCCCACCGTCACTACCGCCTGCTTCAGGCCGCCATGGAAGAGCGCTATGGCGTACACCAAATTATAGGCCGCAGCCGTGGCGTGCGCGACATCACCACCATGATAGAGCGCGCCGCCCCCAGCCGCTCCACCGTGCTTATTACGGGCGAATCGGGCACGGGCAAAGAGCTGGTGGCCAGAGCACTGCACCTTGCCTCGCCCCGCCGCGAAGCCCCTTTTGTAACCATGAATTGCACCAATCTTACGGCCGCCTCTATGGCAGAAGAGCTCTTTGGCCACGAGGGGCAAGCCGCCAATGGTGCTATTGCCATACGCCGCGGACGGGTGGAACAGGCCGAGGGCGGCACGCTGTTTTTGGATGAAGTGGCGGCCTTGTCGCCCGAATTACAAATACGCCTGTTGCATTTGCTGCAAGACAGGCACTTTGAGCGTATAGGCGGCACAGAAATAGTGCAGGCCGATGTGCGCATAGTCACTGCCACCACGCGCAACCTCAGCGCGCTGATAAGCGAAGGCCTGTTCCGCGATGACCTGTATTATCGCCTGAATGTGGTGGAAATCCCCCTGCCCCCGCTGCGCGAACGCCGCGAAGACATAGCCCTGCTGGCGGCGCATTTTATTAACAAGCTGGTGCACGAAAATAACCTTACGCTCAAAACCTTCAGCCCCGATGCCATGAACTTTATGACAGGCTATGAATGGCCGGGCAATATACGCCAATTGCAAAATGTAGTGGAGCGCTGCCTTGTGCTTGTGCCTACAGAAATTATTAATGTTGACGATTTGCCGCCAGAAATCCGCGATGAAGAATCACAATTCAAAAGTGCGGTTGACCTGCTGCCCGTGCAGCTTGACCTTGCCGACACCTTGGAAAAAATTGAAGCCGCCCTCATACGCCGCGCCCTTGTGCGGGCAGACCTTGTGCAGGTAAAGGCCGCAGAATTTTTGGGCATTTCCAAAAGTTTGCTGCAATATAAATTAAAAAAATATTCTATTACTGGGCATTAAAAAAATAAGCCCGCCGTGAAAAATCGCGGCGGGCTTATTCAGCTTTGATAAATCCTTTTGCTAAAGCCATACTTTCATTCATAACGACAAGAGGTGTGCCGCCCCACTGGCTTGCCTTGCAATAGGAAGCCAAGCCTTGCTGCAAGGCATTATGAATAGGGACTAACCATTCTTTTTCATGATTTTTAATAATCACGACTAACACATAGCGCATTGTGCAGCAATCACGGGGCATAAATTTTTGTGGCAACACAACACAATGACGCTTCAATAAAATTTCATAAAATATAATATGTGAATGTATTGTTTTTTCTATAATTTCTTGAATAAATTGTTTAAAACATCCAGTATCTTCACTCTTTTCTTCCTCTTCACCATGCTGCTTTTTTTGAGGATTGGGGGCACCTTTTTTTGCCTCAACAAAATAGAAAACATTTTCTTTACGCTGCGTTATAAATTCTACACAGCGTATATTTTGAATACGTTTATCCTTTATAAAATCTTCAATAAGAAAAGTTTTTTCATCCTCATAACAAAGCTTCATACCTGATTCAATGCGTATTGCCTGCATTACAAAGAAACCTCAATTTCTTCCTCGTATAAGCGTATCGACTCTTCAATGATGGTGCTCTTCGGCATACCATTTAACATATCAGCGTATTGAGTCTCTTCTTTATTTAATGACAATACAGGAATCGATTGTTTATTTTTTTGTGCCAGAATAAACAATTTTTTTATAACAAAATAAGAATGTGATGCAATAAAAACTTGCATACCACTACGCGCAAGCAAGGCAAGGATGTCGATAAAAAGATTTATTGCCTGCGGGTGTAGGGCAGACTCTGGCTCATCCACAAAAATTATTGATTGCGTGCTGAGGTAACGGTTACCAAGTAAGGTATCGAGAATAGCGATTTTTTTTATCCCTTCAGAGGTAATACCCATAGGGAATTTAGTATTGCCCTTTTTGAAATTCCAACGATCTTTTTGTGTATCATATTCAATTTTTCCCCCTAAAAGCCCAGCCAGTTTTTGGCGACTTGTTGCTATATCGCTATGATTTTTTCCCTTGGTAGGGCCATTGCGCAAGGCTTGTGCCAAGTCATATTGTGTATCATCAAAGCCAAACACCCTATCTTTGTCACGAGAAGAAAAAATAATGTGCTGCAATGAAATTATTTCTCTGGCGGGAAGGAAAATAGAATTTCTGTCTGTCTTGGGGCATGTGTTCGTGGCAATAACCTTGCGCGTAGTATCCTGCCCAAAGCTAAATTCAAAATGCCCCTGCTTTGTGCCTATACTACAAGCTAGGGCTTGCGTAACAGGTTTTTTTACCAAATCCCCCAAGCTGTCTGTTTGAAAAGTCCAATATAATTTATCCGCCAGAATTTCAGAGGCAGTACGCTTGTCATCACCGCGCCCTGCCAGCTCTGCTGTTTTTATAGCGGCATATATGGCCTTAAGCAAAAAGCTTTTGCCCTGCCCATTTTCCCCTAAAACAAGGTTAATTGAGCCAAGCTCTGTCCACTGCACAGCATCTAAAGGACCAAAATTCTTAAGGGAAATATTTGTAATCATAATAATCCAAGGTGTTGTATTGTGAGTAAACACTATACAAGCGTAAAAAAGTCCCCCGACACAATCGGGGGAATATATCGTAGGCTAAAAAGGTACTTCATCTATGCCTGAAGCTTCAGAAGGGAAGGCTGGGCCAAGGTCTTCTTCGGCTGGGGCGGGGCGGGCTGCCTGCGACGGGGCAGGTTGCTGCCCGCGAGGCTGATAGCCGCCTTGCGGCTGACGCGGGGGCATAGAACGGCGCGGGCTGCCGCCATATTGGTCTTCTTCGGCATAGCCACCCTGAGCAGCACCGCCTGCTGCAGGGCGATCGCCTTTGCGATCAAGAAATTGCACACGCTGTGCTTTAATTTCGGTAGTATATTTTTCCACACCCTGCGCATCGGTATATTTGCGGGTGGCAAGGCTGCCTTCCACATACACAAGGCTGCCCTTGCTCAAATAATTGGCGCAATTTTCTGCCGCGCGCTGAAATACGCTAATGCGATGCCATTCTGTGCGCTCAACCTTATTGCCATCTCTGTCTTGATATGATTCATCGGTAGCCACAGTCATAGAGCACACGGGCGCGCCGCTTTGGGTATAGCGCAGTTCGGGGTCACGCCCCAGCCTGCCAATAATCATCACCTTATTCAGCATGATACAATCCTTACTTAAATTTCTTTTCAAGCACGTCCAATTGGTCTTCCAGCGCATTGGTCAGGCTGTTGGCCTGAGCGGGCTTCCAATCTGCCACGGCCTCTTCAATTGCTTTACGCAGTGTTACCGCGTTTTGTATGCCCTCGGCAAGAGCATTTTTGCGCTCGTCAGACCAATCCATAAATTGCAAACCATCGCCCAAGGCCTTGACCATTTCCATAACGCCGTGTTTTTCTATTTTTACAGGCACAGAAAAGGCCAGCTCGGCAAGGCGAGGCCATTGCTTTTCTACCAAATCTTCATTCCATGTTACGGCACTAACGCGAATTTGCAAAGCATTGCCCATAAGGCCTCCTTTTTGTAAAGGGAAGGGGCAAGCCCCGCCCGAGCCGCCAGAATGTGTTAGAGCAGATTCCCTTTCAAAGTGCATGCCATAGGGAAGTGAATTCCCCTTATGTGCTTTGAACGGCAAGGCTTGCGTAAAAACCTTGCGGGCTTTTTTAAAGCGACAACACGCTAGCCCTGCTCTGTCCATTCTGTCTGTACACGCATAATCACTTCCTGAATGGCCGCCAGTTGGTCTGGCGGGCACACGCCAATAAGGGGCTGCTCGGCATCTACATTGCTGGTATGGGTAAAATACACGGCATAAATAAGCCCTGCGGGGCCAGTATAAACAAGGGGCACTTCGCGCTTCATGCGCGACATAATAAAGAGCTCCATGCCGTCTTTTACCGTGACCGATTGCGAGCCAGACGTCCGCACTTTTTTATCAATTTCGGGCACAAAATAATACTTGGCGCGCTCTGGGGCGGTGAACAAGTGCAAGGCTTTTTTTAAAATTGCGGCCTGCACTTCGTCGCGGGTGAGCAAGTGGCGTATCACGGCAAGGCGCGTGCCCGCCTCGACAAAGCAGCCTTCCAGCTCAGAATGCAGCAGGCATAATTCCCCTTTTTCCACAGCGGCTATGGGCTTGGGGTTGCGCTCTCTGTCAAGCGTACACAGCAAGGTGCCCGGCTTTTCTTTCCACAAGCCATGTGGCCCTTCCACCTTGCTGCCCTGCTGTATGGCGGCAAAATTAACGCGGCCAGTGTGCGGGGCACATATTTCAATTTCCCTGTAGGGGGAATTTTTTATTTCCTCAAGCATTTCAGTAACATTAAGCATAGTTTCTTCCTTCAGACTGCAATGCGCCCTAGCTTTAGCGATAATACAAATTCCTGCCGCCAATGGTCAGCAAGGCCTGCTTTAAATTGGCGCGAATTTGCGGTCTTTCCCAAATGCCCTGAATATGCCCGCGCGAAAGGGCATGATAGGAACGGTGGTATTTGGGCGGCACATCCATGCCCGTGGTTTCTTTAATAACCCCTGGGCCAGCAAAACCAATATTAGAAGAACGCACAGCAAACTGATAGGGCGAACAGCCCAAAAAGCTTGCCACAGGGCCAGCAAAGGAATTGGTATCGTACAGCACCATATACAGGCCGCCCGATTCAATATAACGACGCACAGCCACAGTGCAGCGCGGCATTTGAATAACACCATGCGTACCTTCCTGAATGCGTATGCCTGCCGTGCCGTGCACATAGGCCAAAAGGGGATAGCGGTTTTTCATAGCAATTTCAGCAGCTTCTACAAACTTCTGCCCTTCTGCCGCCCCTACCGAGCCCCCGCGGAAGGTGCCCATAAACATGGCCACCACCACTTTAATATCATTGATGCGCGCCTCAAAGGTCATGCAGCCGCTCTTGCTGCCCGTCTTTTTTTGTGCCGCGGCAATACGCTCATCAAAATCGGGGAAATTCAAGGGGTTGCCCGCTTCAATTTCGCTATTAAATTCAAAAACAGAGCCTTCATCAAAGACGTTTTTTACATACCACTCTGGCTCCATGGGGAAGTGATAGCCGCAATATGAGCACACACCAGCAAATTCGGCAAATAAATCAGGCCCCCACAGGTCAAGGCAGCCATATTGCGCCGCATTGGGGCAAGTAATGGTGCGGTCTATTTTATAGCGCGGTGAAATATAATTCCACTTACGGCGGCGGGCATCCCCAGTCCATGTCGAAAGCGCTGTCAATTCCTTGCTGGCATCATCATTTTTTGCCTTGCGCGGCAAAGAGCGCTTTAATTTATACCAAGGGGCAAAAAGACGCTGCTTAAACAGCTGCCATTCATTGTCAATTTCATCAAAAAACATTTCCATCTTGCGCTGATGGCGGCGGTAAATATCATATTTGAAGCGATTGTAGGGCGCTGTAAGCATATTGCCCACCTGCGCCATGGCCTTGCTAAACCAAGGGCGGCGGTCACGGCAGGCATTGCGTGAAAGCTTCAAAAATTTCTGCTGGCGGCGCTCTACAAGGCGGTCTTTGGCTGCCGAGGTTAAGCCCCAGCGTATGTGCAGCTCGTCCAAGTCCAAATCCACACGACGGCGGCGGCGCAAGGCCACCCCCTTAAAAAAGGGCAGCAGGCGCGTGGAAATGACCACTTCATCGGTAGCACGCACCACTTCCTGCCTGAGCTGGCGGAAGAAATCAAAATGATAGGGGCGCGCGCCCAAGGGCGGCTCTTGCACCACGGCATCAATATAGCCAAAGTGCAAATTATCTTGCGCGGTAATTTTTTGGCACGAGGCGCAATGCTCTATCAGCTCTGGCGTGGCACGCTGCCCCGACTTTAAGCGCCCCTCAATGGCGGCAGCGCCTTCAGGAGAAATAACCGAATAGTAGCCATGCGAGAGCATAAGGCGCTTGTCGGCAAGGCCAATAGCCTCTGCCCCGCCCGAGCCGCCTTCGCTAATAATAGAAACAATGGGCACACGCAGGCCAGCCATGCTATAAATATTGCGGGCAATTTGCTGGGCAGCACCGGGGTAATCTTCCACAGGGTACGAGCCGGGGGTAAAAATATAGGCATGAATGGGAATGCCCTCTGTTTCTGCCACCTTCATATATTGCTGCGCCTTGGCATTGCCCCAAGGCTTTACCGAGCCGCCATTGCGAAAATCTTCGCCATGCCCTTTTTCCTGCCCAATAACCATGACCGACTGCACATAGCTTTTTTTGCCACGGCGGCGTGTAATAACAGCGCGGGCAATAAGCATGCTGGGGTCAAGGCTGTGCTCATCCTGCCCACCCACTTCGGTAAAGTTATCGTACACATTTTCTAAAATATCGCGCAGACAAATGCGCTGAGGGTGGCGCACAATGCGTACTTTGTCCATGGGGGTCACGCTTTCATCAAGGCGCTGTTCCACATAGCCAAAAAGGTCTTCAAGGCTTTTCAGTTCCACAAAAGGGTCTGCAAACGAGCCAGCCTCGGCACGTTCGCTGAATGTGGCAAGCCGCCCCTGAAGCAGGTTCACATCTTCTGTATGCTTATTGTCAAAAATATCGCGTATATAATTCAGCCTTTCCGATAGGCTTTGAATACGTTTTTCTATGCTGTTATCCATAGTTACCCTTTATATGCCCGTGCACAGCGCCTGTGCGCCATGGGCACGCTTAAAACTGTAATATACCAGCCGTCTTCTGCCGCAAAAAGGCAACATTGCTTTTTAGCTCGCCGCCTGTTTTTTTGCAGCCTTTAAGCTCTAGGCTGTCTAAAAAAAGCCTGCCGCGATCTTTGGCCTGCTCTATATTTTCGCCCCACACAATGGCAAGCGCCAAGTTGGGGTCAAATTCGGTGGGAATTTCATAAGGCACGTCTGTGGGCACATGCGTGTGCATGGTCAGCCAAGGCTTTTCCTGCCAGCCAAAGCGCTCTATCAGCCCTGCCCACGGGGTAAAACGATTGTCTGGGTCTTCAGCAATAAGGCGGTATTCAATGCCCACGCCGTTAAAGGCAATATCCTGCTGATTATAGCCCAGCGGCTCGCCAAGGCCAATGCGTATTTGCTCTGCCAGCAAATCCACCCCGCCTTCGCCTTTTACCGAGGCAATACGCGCAGACACACCATTTTCCACCTGAATGCGCGTGTTCACTTCCATAAGAAAGGGCGAACCATCGTGGGTGACAATCCATTCCCATGTGCCCACATTATCATAGCCCACTTTGCGCGCCATGGTGAGGGAATAATGCACAATATCATCCAGCACCTTGCGCGCATCAAAGCTGTAATTAATTTCATCGGGGGAAAAACCGGGGGCAACCTCAAGGCGCTTTTGCAAGCCTGTGGACTGAATAGAGCAATTGCGCGTGCCAAAATGCACGGGGTTTTTGCCCGACCTGTCAGAAACAATTTGCACTTCAAGGTGGTTAAAGTCAGTAATGCGCTGCTCAATCAGCACGCCTTCGTCTTTAAACTGGCGCATGGCATAATTGCGTATGCGGCGGTATACCGAGCGGAAGTTATCAATATCATACACTTCTTCAATGCCCATCCCGCCGCCGCCAGCCGAGGCCTTTACCAGCACCAAGGGGCGCTTAATGCCCTGCTGCACTTGAAAATCAAACACGGTGCGGGCTATGCGCTCTGCTTCCATTTCATCATAAATGGGGCGGTCAGAACCGGGCACCGTGGGCACATTCAGGCTGCGCGCCAAGCGCTTGGTATTGATTTTATCCCCCAGTTCACGAATAATCTTCCACGAAGGACCAATAAAAATCAGCTTGCGGTCGCGCTTGCTCACACGGCGGGCAAAGCGAAAATCTTCAGCAAAAAAGCCATAGCCGGGGTGCACGGCTGTGCATTCGGCATCATCAGCAACGGCCATAAGCTCGTTGGCATCATGGTAAGACGACACGCGATAGAGGTTCTTTTCCCCCCCCAGCTCTTTAGCCAAGCGCACATGCCCCGAGGCTGTATCTTCTTTTGTAAATATGGCGGTAAAAGCCACGCCCAGCTTTACGCAGGCGCGCATAATGCGCATGGCTATTTCACCGCGGTTGGCCACAAGCACCTTATGGCTGCTTACATCAATAAGCCCGCCAGCAGGCGCAACATTACTTTCTTTGTTTGATTTACCCACTCTTTTCTCCAGTAAAATGCCAGCAGGGGCGCACGCCGCCCAAATACAGCCAGCGACTATAAAGCATTACTGCTTTTTTCGATACCATTACTTGCACAGGCAGTGCAAGCGCAAAGCATATACGGTCTTGGCAGGCAAGAGGCAAGCAAATATTCACCCCCAAGGGCATAATTTCGCCCAATCTGGTCTTTTTGCAGTAAAAAAAGCTCAGAAGCAAGCCTTGAGCGCCTTGGGCAAATGCCGTATACTGCCCCCGCGCATGGAATCAACAACTTTTTACGCTGGAGTAGTGTTATGCAAAACCCTCAGGATGTCCAGCAGGCGGCGCAGGCATTGCGTGCCAAGCTTGCCCACAGCGCCCCGCAAGGGCATACTGTTGCCCCACGCACAGGCATTGTGCTGGGCACAGGGCTGGGGGAGCTGGCAGAGCACCTTGGCAACAGCATAGCCGTGCCCTATGCCGATGTGCCCGGCTACCCCCTTTCCACAGTGGAAGGGCATGAAGGGCGCTTCATTTATGGCATGCTGGGCACAGTGCCCGTTATACTACAACAGGGGCGCTGCCACCTTTACGAAGGCTACAGCCCGCGCGAGGTCTGCATGGGCGTGCGCATTATGCACGAAATGGGGGTGCGCAACCTTATCATCACCAATGCCGCTGGCGCGCTGAACCCCCAGTTTGACGCAGGCGGGCTTATGCTCATTACAGACCACATCAATATGACGGGACTTTCACCGCTGACTGGTGCAAACCACGAGGCTTGGGGGCTGCGCTACCCAGACATGAGCGCTGTGTATGATAAAGAATACCTTACGCTGGCTTTGCGCTGTGCCGCCCAAGAAGGCCTGCGCGTGGAGCGCGGGGTTTACCTGTGCACCGCAGGCCCGCAGCTGGAAACACCAGCAGAAACACGCTTTTTCCGCAGCATAGGCGCGGACGCTGTAGGCATGTCCACTGTTATGGAAAGCATAGCCGCCCATCATGTGGGCATGCGCATTCTGGGTATAGCCTGCCTAACCAATAAAAACCTGCCCGATTGCATGGCGCCTGCAACCATAGAAGATATTGTGCACACAGCACAAATTTCGGGGGCGGCCATGCTGCGCCTTGTGTCTGCCTTGGTAGCCGAGCTTGGGTAAAAAATATATGTGTTGGGGCAGGCAAGCTAAGCCCTGCCCTTGCATATTTTTTGCCGCCGCGCTGGCACTCTGCCGCATCTGCCTTAAATTGCAGGGCATTCCTTCCACTAGACATTCACAGTAAAAAAGCATAAAATTATCCCTCAATTTTTCAAGAGCACATCACCACTATCATATAACAATAGAAGTCACCACCATGCAACACAATACCTCCCTTCGTAATGTCGCCATTATTGCCCACGTTGACCACGGCAAAACCACCCTTGTGGACGCACTGTTCAAGCAGAGCGGCACCTTTCGTGAAAGCCAGCAGGTTGACGACCGCATCATGGACAGCATGGATTTGGAGCGCGAGCGCGGCATTACCATTGCAGCCAAAAACTGTGCCGTCAGCTGGAAGGGCGTAAAAATTAATATTATCGACACCCCCGGCCATGCAGACTTTGGCGGCGAAGTGGAGCGTTCCCTTTCTATGGCCACTGGCGCTATTTTGCTGGTAGACTCTTCTGAAGGCCCCTTGCCCCAAACCCGTTTTGTGCTGCGCAAGGCTCTTTCTGCTGGCCTGCCCATCATTGTGGTGGTCAACAAAATTGACCGCAAGGACGCCCGCCCCGAAGAAGTGCTGAACGAAGTGTATGACCTGTTCATTGACTTGGACGCCAACGAAGAGCAGCTTGAATTCCCCGTGCTCTATGCCATTGGGCGCGATGCCGTGGCCATGAACAACTTAACGGACGAGCGCAAAGACCTTTCGCCCCTGTTTGACGCTATTCTCGAGCACATCCCTGGCCCTGCGTACGACCCCGAGCAGCCCTTTCAGATGCTGGTGGCCGACCTTGACTATTCCGACTACCTTGGCCGCCTTGCTGTGGGGCGCATCATGCACGGCACAGTGCATGCCAAAGACGCCTTGGCCTGCATTGGGGCTTCTGGCCAGCCAGAAAGCCTGCGCGTGGCTAAATTACAAGTATACCGCGGTGTGCAGCTTGCCGAAGTGGACAAGGCCGACCCAGGCGAAATTGTTGTGCTGGCTGGCATTGAAGATGTAACCATTGGCGACACTATTTGCACCAAAGAAAACCCGCGTGCTCTGCCCCGCATCACTGTGGATGAGCCCACCGTGGCCATGCGCTTTGGCATCAACACCTCGCCTCTGGCTGGGCGTGAAGGCAAGCTGGTGCAAAGCCGCGTTATTTGGGATCGCTTACAAAAAGAATGCCTGCGCAACGTGGCCATTCGCGTAGAGCGCACAGAAGACAATGATGCCTACCTTGTGAAAGGCCGTGGCGAATTCCAAATGGCTATTCTTATTGAAACCATGCGCCGCGAAGGCTTTGAGCTTTCTGTCGGCCGCCCCGAAGTTATTATGAAGCGCGACGAAAACGGTACACTTACCGAGCCTATCGAACACCTGTATGTGGATTGCGACGAAGGCTTTATGGGCGTGGTTACCGACAAAATCAATCAGCGCAAGGGGCGTATGGTTAATTGCATCAACAATGGCACAGGGCGCGTGCGCATTGAATATTCCGTGCCCTCGCGCGGCCTTATTGGCTACCGCGATGAATTTTTGACCGACACCAAGGGCACTGGCCTGCTCAATTCCTACCTTGACGGCTATGAAGAATATCGTGGGGACTTCCCCTCGCGCTACACAGGCTCTATTGTGGCAGACCGCTCTGGCGTGGGCGTTGCCTATGGCCTGTTTAACCTTGAGCCACGCGGCCGCCTCTTTATCACCGCTGGCGACCCTGTGTATGAAGGCATGATTGTGGGCGAGCATAACCGCGAAAATGACATTGACGTCAACCCCGCCAAGGAAAAAAAGCTCACCAATATGCGCGCCTCGGGCAAAGACGAAGCCACAACCCTCACACCCATTAAAAGGCTGACGCTGGAGCAGGCGCTGAACTTTGTGCGCGATGATGAGCAGGTGGAAGTAACCCCCGTGTCTATTCGCCTGCGTAAAACCGTGCTTTCTGCACAAAAGCGCTACCAGATGATAGGCAGCAAAAAAGGCTTGCGTAAAGAATAAAGCTGCACAGCCTGCCTGCGCGTAAAAAATACAATAAAAAAAGCCCTTTTCCTTTTGGAATATGGGCTTTTTTTTGCGCTCATTCCCCATGGTACTTTAACAAAAAAGTGTAATCACCGCACAAATTTGTTTTTTGCAAAAAATAAGCCGAAAAAATTTTAAAAAGGGCTTTACCCAGCCGCTACTTTTTGTTAGCGTTCTCTCCAGTGGTGACGTTTTCCCATCTTCCCATGGGCGCCGTAGGCGTCATGAGGCTTATGCTTTTTTCCTTCCGAGCATAGGCCTCTTTTTGTATTCTCTGTGCTCTGCCCCCTTGACTGTGCCCGCCCACGCTTTATTTACCCCTTACACAAAACAGTATGGGCAGCAAAGAAGCTGTCTATTTTTATCAAAAAAATATTTTCCCCTCTTGGCCTTGCGCTCAAGGGGGCATTGTGCAGATGCCGCACATGAAAAAACAGCCTTTTGTGAGGAGACAGACCATGGCAGCAAGCGTTCATCATGAATTCCGCACCGAAACGCGGAAAGTGCTTAATATTCTTACAAATTCCCTGTATACGAACCGCGAGATTTTTTTGCGCGAGCTCATTTCCAATGCGTCCGATGCTTTGGATAAATTGCGCTTTACCCAAAACAAAGGGCAAAGCCCCTGCCAGCCCGATTTGCCGCTGGAAATTGCCATCACCATTGATAAAGAGCATAAAATCCTCACTATTCGGGATACTGGCATTGGCATGAGCCGTGAAGAAATGGCGGAAAACTTGGGCACTATTGCCCGCTCTGGCTCAGAGCAATTTCTTGCTGATTTAGCTAAAGAAAGTGACGCCAAGGCGGGCGAAGAAGGCGAAGCCAAGCCTGATGCCGCGCAAATTATTGGCCGCTTTGGTGTGGGTTTTTATTCTGTCTTTATGGTGGCAAGCAAGGTAGAGGTCACCTCGCGCCCCGCCTATGGTGATGCCCCCGCCGCCACATGGGTTTCGGACGGTTTGGGTACATACAGCGTGGAAGACGCTGGCGACAATGCCCCCGAGCGCGGCACAGTCATTGTGGTGCACCTCAAAGAAGATGCCGAAGAATATTTAGAAAAATATCGCCTTGAAAGCGTTATCAAAAAGCATTCTGGCTTTGTGCCCTTCCCTGTGCTTTTGGAAGGCGAAAAGGTCAACACCCAGCCAGCTCTGTGGCGCGAGCCCAAATTTTCTGTCACCAAAGAACAGTATACAGAATTTTATAAAGCGCTGACCTATGACCACAAAGACCCGCAAGACCAAATTCACCTTGCCGTCGATGCCCCAGTGCAATTTAATGCCCTCATATATATTCCCGACACCGAAGCCGATATTTTTGGCATGGGGCGCGACCATTGGGGCTTAGATTTGTATGCCCGCCGCGTGCTCATCAACCATGAAAATAAAGATTTGCTGCCAGAATATTTGGCCTTCCTCAAGGGCGTGGTGGATACCGAAGACCTGCCGCTGAATATTTCGCGCGAAACCCTGCAGGAAAATGTAGTTATTCGCAAAATTCAGCAAACCTTGGTCAAGCAGGTGCTGGGGCATTTGGAAAAAATGGCAAAGGGCGACCCCGAAGCCTATGAAAAGTTCTGGCAGCGCCATGGCCGCGTCTTCAAAATGGGCTATAACGATTTTGTGAACCGCGACCGTATTGCCGCTTTGCTGCGCTTTAATTCCTCTGAGCACGAGGACAACAACGGGCTTATTTCGCTGGAAACCTATATGGAACGCGCACGCGAAGGGCAAAAAACCATTTGGTTTGTGTGCGCCCCCAACCGCGAAGCCGCCCGCCTGAACCCGCATACAGAAATCTTCCGCCGCAAGGGGCTGGAAGTGCTCTTCCTTTGCGAGCCTATTGATGAATTTGTCATGGAAGGGCTGGGCAAATATAAAGAATGGGATATCAAATCGGTAGAAAGCGCCACCGATGAGCAATTGAAAGACTTCAGCGACAAGGCCGACGACAAGCCCAAGGCCGCCCCGCTTACCGATGATGACACTGCCGCTTTTGACAAGCTCCTTGCCCGCATTAAAGAAATTTTGGGGGATAAAGTGAAGGACGTGCGCCTTTCGCACCGCCTTGCCGACAGCCCAGCCTGCCTTGTTTCCGACGATGGCATGAGCTCTTCTATGGAAAAGTTCATGCGCGTTATGCAAAAAGACGATTCTGTGCCTGTCAAGGTGCTGGAAGTGAACCGCGACCACGGCCTTATGCGCGCCATGCTGCGTATTTTTAAGGCAGATGCCACAGACCCCGTGCTTACCGATATGGCGCAAGGCATTTTTGATACCTCGCTGCTGCTTGATGGCTACTTAAAAGACCCGCAAGCTCTTGCCAGCCGCACTAATACCCTGCTGGCACAGGCTGGCGCATGGTATGCAGAAGTAAAAAAAATCTAAGACAAGCCGCATAGCATACCACTTGGCCTTGCCCTCAGCCTTGGGGGCAAGGCCTTTTTGCAGGCAAAAAAAGCCCCTCGCACAAGCAAGGGGCTGGCATGGCTATGGCGAAAAAGCCTGCTAATCAATAAAGGTCTTGCGGTCTTGCGGCAGCACGCGCACCAAGTCTCGCTTCAGCAATTCTTCGGCAACCTGCACAGCATTGAGGGCTGCACCCTTGCGGATATTGTCGGCAACAATCCACATATTCAAGCCATTCTCAATGGTGTCGTCTTCACGAATGCGCCCCACAAAGGTGGCATCTTCCCCCGCGGCATCAATGGGCATGGGGTACATTTTTTCTTTGGGGTTGTCATATACCTGCACGCCGGGTGCCTGACTTAACAGGGCGCGGCATTCGGCAGGGCTCATTTTCATTTCCGTTTCAATATTGACCGATTCAGAATGCCCATAAAAAACGGGCACGCGGGCACAGGTGGCCGTAACGCGAATATCGGGGTCGGCAAAAATCTTTTTGGTTTCATTCACCATTTTCATTTCTTCCTTGGTGTAGTCATTGTCAAGGAAGACATCAATTTGCGGCAAAATATTAAAGGCAATGCGGTAGGGGTAGACATTCACCTCTGGCTCTTGCAGGTTAAACATCTGGCGCACCTGCGTTTCCAGCTCGGTAATAGCCTTTTGCCCTGTGCCCGAAACAGCCTGATAGGTGGAAACCACAATGCGCTTAATTTTTACAGCATCATGAATGGGCTTTAAAGCCACCATCATTTGTATGGTAGAACAGTTGGGGTTGGCAATAATGCCTTTGTGGGCAGCCAAAGCATCGGGGTTGACCTCGGGCACGACCAAGGGGCAACGCTCATCCATGCGCCATGTGGAAGAATTATCCACCACAACGCAGCCTGCTTTGGCGGCATGCGGTGCATATTGCAAAGAAGCACTGCCACCAGCGGAAAAAATAGCTATATCGACGCCTGCAAAGACATCTTCTTTCAGTTCCCGCACAGTCAGTTCCTGATCGCCATAGGGCACTTTGGTGCCAGCAGAGCGAGCAGAGGCAAAAGGAATGACCTCGGTAGCAGGAAATTGACGATCATGCAGCGTTTTCAGCATTTCCCGCCCTACAGCACCAGTAGCACCGCAAACGGCAACAACCAACTTTTTTGACATTTCTGTTCTCCTTGAACAATTCGAGGAAGGAAGCGGATTTATTGTGCCGCCTTACACAGCGGCTACTATCCAGAATGCTTCCCTTTTTTACAGTATATAACCGCAGAGAGCGAAAGTATAGCCCTAAACTGTGCCCTTGGGAGGAAAAAGTCTATTTTTACATTTTTGTTTATTTTACATGCGTCGTTTAAACATGCGCACAGCAATAATTGAGCACACGCAGGCAATCAGGGCTATGCGCCAAGCGCTGTGCAAGGCCGCTTCCATACTAATATCTTTTAAAAAAATGCCCTGCACTAATTGCAAAAAATGGCTTACTGGGGTGAGCGCGCTTAACCATTGCAGCAGCAAGGGCATATTGCTCATGGGGGTTATTGTGCCAGAAATAAGAATACAGGGCACAGCCAGAGCAAAAGCCCCCAAAAAGGCCTGCTGCTGTGTGGAGCATAAAGAGGAAATCATCAGCCCCATGGCGCTGGCGGCCAAAGAAAATAAGAGCATGGCAGCATAAAAAAGCCACACAGAGCCCACCAAGGGCACAGCAAAGCCAAAGTGGATGAGCAATAAAAACAGAGTGGCATGCACAATGCCCACCAGCCCCCCGGGCAACAGCTTGGCAATGGCAATTTCTGTTGGCCTTGCAGGCGAAACCAAAAGCTGATCAAAGGTGCCCATTTCACGCTCGCGCGCTACAGAAAGGCCAGTAATAACCAAGCTCAGCACAAAAGAAATCATGCCCACCAAATTCGGCAAAAAAAACCAGCGAAATTCCAAATTAGGGTTAAACCAAAAGCGTACCGAAACAGCCGCCTTTGACCCAGCAGCCCCTTGCTGCCCTGCTGGCGTGGTGGCCGCCACACGGCTGATAATATCATTCATATATTGGGCAGTAATTTGTGCGGCGTTTGAGCGGCGGCCATCCAGCAAAACCTGCACAGCCGCAGGCTGGCCGCGCTCCACTGTGGCAGAAAAATCATGCGCAAAACGCAGCACCAGCAAGGCCTTGCGCCCGTCCAGCACAGGGCGGATATCTGCTTCTGAACGCAAATGCTGTACAGGCAAAAAAGTGGGCGAGCCCTGCACCGCCGCCACAACCTGCCTGCTCCAATAGCCATTATCTTCATTGAGCACAGCAATATCCACATTGCGTACTTCCATGGTGGCTGCCCAAGCAAAAATAATAATTTGCATCACAGGCGGAATAATCAGCATCAGGCGGGATTGCTTATTGGCCAGCAGCACCCATAATTCTTTAATGGCAATAGTGCCAATGCGCGCCAATGCAGCGTTCATACATCCAGCCTCTTTTGCAGATTATGATAGACCAAAGCCAGCAAAGCCGCGCCCAAGGCCAGCATAGCCCCCATGCAGGGCACAAAAACAGACCAAATATCCCCAGCTAAAAAAACGGTTTGCAGGCAGACATTAAAATAGCGGGCAGGCAAAAGCAGCGTGGCAATTTGCAAGGCATAGGGCATGCTGGCAATATCAAAAACAAAGCCAGAAAGCAGCAGGGCAGGCAAAAAACCAGAAAAAAGCCCAGCCTGTGCTGCCAGCAATTGTGTGCGCGTCAGCACCGAAATAAGCAAGCCCTGCCCCAGCGCTGTAAGCAGAAAAATGGATGAAAGCAGCAAAAGCACCCACAGCGAGCCGCGAAAAGGCACAGAAAATATCCACACAGCCGCAGCCGCACAGACCAGCATGCTGAGCATGCCCATGCAGAAATAGGGAATGAGCTTGCCCAAAAGCAATTGCAGGCGCGAAGCTGGCGTGGCCAGCATGGCCTCCATAGTGCCGCGCTCCCATTCACGGGCAAACACCAGCGAGGTCAGCAGCGTACCAATAAGCGTCATAATAACCGTAATGGAGCCGGGCACAAGATAATTGCGGCTGTTGGCCGTGGCATTATACCAGTAGCGCGGCTGCACCTCTATGGCAGCAGGCTGTGCAGTGCCCGTGCTTGCCTGCTGCCAGCGGGCAAGCAGCATTTGTGCATAAGCCTGAATAAATTTTGCCGTATTGGCATCCGCACCATCTACTAATATTTGTACAGCCCCAGCCTGCCCGCGCGCTACAGCTTCGCCAAAATCGTGCCGCAAAATCACAATACCCTTGATACGCGCATCTTTGAACAGTTTTTCGGCAGCTTCTTGGTTGGCGGCGGGCACAACAGTAAAAGAAGGGGAATGCATAAAGGCATGCACCACCTGCTGGGCTGGCTGGCTGCCCGACTGGTCAAGAATGCTTATTTCCAGCGTTTGTATGTCAAGGGTAATGCCATAGCCAAAAATAAGCAGCAAAAGCGCAGGCATAAGCCCAGCCACAAGGTAGGAAGAAGGGTCACGCACAATTTCTTTGCATTCCTTCACCACCAAAGCCCCCAAACGGCGCAGCCACAGGCCAAGTGCCGCTTGTTGTGCTGCTGTGCGCGTGCTCTTCATTGCGGGTGCTCCTCATCATAGCGTTGGATGCAGGCAATAAAGGTTTCTTCCATGCTGGGGTCTGGGTTTTCTGCACTGGCTACTGCGGCTTTTAAGGCATCGGGCGTGCCCGTGGTAATAATATTGCCGCGATAAACCAAGGCCATGCTGTCACAATATTCTGCCTCTTCCATAAAGTGCGTGGTTACCAGCACCGAAACGCCCGTACGCGTCATGGCCGTGATATGCTTCCAAAAGTCGCGGCGCGTGCGGGCATCTACCCCCGAGGTGGGCTCGTCCAAAAAAAGCACAGCAGGGTTGTGTAGCAGGGCGCAGGCCAAGGCAAGGCGCTGCTTTTGCCCCAAGGGCAGCAGGCGCGTGGGCTGGCGTAAATAGGAAGTCAAAGCCAGCGTTTCTGCAAGCAGCTCCATGCGCTGGCGCAGCTTATGCCCAGAAAGGCCATACAATTGCCCAAAAATACGCAAATTTTCCTGCACAGGAATATCGGTATATAAAGAAAATTTCTGCGCCATATAGCCCAGCCTTGCCCGCGCCATATTGCCTGCTGTGAGCAAATTCACCCCGTCCACAAAGCATTCACCGCTGCTGGGTTTGCTCAAGCCGCACAGCATGCGAAAGGTGGTGGATTTACCCGCGCCATTAGGCCCTAGCAGGCCAAAAATGCGCCCTGCCGGCACAGAAAAAGAAATATCATTGGCAGCCACAAAGTTTCCATAGCGTTTGGTCAGCCCGCGCGCCTCAATGCGCGGCTTGTCACTGGCTGGCAGGCTGCCTTCCACCAGCGGGGAAGGGCTACGGTCTATGCCCCCCAGCCCAAGCATATAGGCATCTTCAAGACGCGGCGGCACAGGCATAAATACCCCCTGCACAGAGGGCAGGCACAGGCCTTTTTCGGGCAGGGCAGCGGGGCTTTGGTGCAGCACCACGCGCACACGGCTGCCCTGTATAAGCGCATCGGCCACCCCCTCGCTATGCATACAGGCGGCCAAGGTGGCTTTTTTGTGCCCGCTGGCTGGCGTAATGGCAAAGACTTTGCCCGCAGCGCGGCGCGTCAGCTCGGCTGGTGCGCCCTCATACAGCACCCTGCCTTCATCCAGCATAATGACATGCGGGCAGCGCTCTGCCTCGTCCAAATAGGCAGTAGACCACAAAACCGTCATACCGCTATCGGCAAGGCGCAGCACCATGCGCCACAAGTCGCGGCGCGAAAGCGGGTCTACCCCCACACCGGGCTCATCCAGCAGCAACAGGCGAGGCGAGCCCAACAAGGCGCAGGCTATGCCCAATTTTTGCTTCATGCCGCCAGAAAGCCGCCCTGCAAGGCGTGTGGTAAAGGGCGCAAGGGCAGTAAATTGCAGCAATTGCTCAAAAATTTCAGCACGCTGCTGCCCCTGCACATTGCGCAAACGGGCATGCAGCACTAAATTATCCATAACCGAAAGGTCTTCATACAGCCCAAAGCGCTGCGGCATATAACCAATAAAATTGGGCAGCGTAGCCACAATGTTTTCTGGGCAAAGGCTGTGCCCTGCTTCAACGTCAAGCGCAGCGCAGGCTTTTGCTGCCTCTTGGGGCACAGCATTGCCGAGGGTCGGCTCTTTAGGTGCGGTTTGGAGGGCGGGCTGTGCTTGTACGGCAGTGCAGCTTAAGGGCGGCTGCGCCCCTTGCCCCTGCCCTTCTGCGCCTACAGGGGCAGCGAGCT
This sequence comes from Desulfovibrionaceae bacterium, assembly GCA_028689675.1. GTDB lineage: Bacteria > Desulfobacterota > Desulfovibrionia > Desulfovibrionales > Desulfovibrionaceae > JAQVCS01. The sequence goes on from JAQVCS010000009.1 coordinate 107,578, forward strand.
GTGCACTGTGCACAAGAATCTGCCCCTGCGTGGGGCGCAGCAGGCCTGCTAGCAGGCGCACCAAGGTAGTTTTGCCCGCAGCATCAGGCCCTACCAGCCCAGTAACACAGCCGCTGGGTATGCTGGCCGAAACCTCGCGTAAGGCCAAGCAAGAGCCAAAGGCCATACCAACCTGTGCCAGCTCTACAGCAGCAGGCTTATTCATTGCCTGTTCCCAAGCTCACCCGCACGGGCATGCCCTGCCGCAGTACAGTATGCGGATCTTGTGCCTGCACGCGCACGCGATAGACCAGCGAAGCGCGCACATCCCGCGTTTCTACCGACTTGGGCGCAAATTCTGCTGTAGGGGAAATAAAGCCCACCGTACCCTCAAGGCTTTGCTGCACGCCATCCACAGCCACGCGCACGGCCATGCCGGGTTTTACTGCCCACAAATCGGGCTCTTCCACATAGACACGCAGCCAAACGGGATTGGTAAGCGAGAGCGTAAACACCGTTTGCCCAGCCTGCACAATAGCCCCAGCTTCGCGCGCACGGGTCAGCACTATACCGTCTTGCGGAGCGCGCAAAACAGCATCATCAAGCTGAATTTCGGCGCGTGTGCATTCGGCGCGGGCACTGGCCACCAAGGCTTTTTGTGCAAGAATATCTTCTTTCCTAAAGCCCTTTTCAAGCATGGCGCGGCGCTCGGCACTGCTGCGCATCTGCCCCAAAGCGCGCGCCTGTTCGGCACGGGCACTTTCTAAAATTTTCTGCGAAACAGCCTCTTTGCCGCGCAAGGCCTGCACACGCTTCCACTCTGCCTCTGCCGTGGCAAAGGCCGCCATGGCTGCCTCGTGCTCGGCTTTTGCCTGAGCAATTTCTTCCACACGGTAGCCATTGGTCAAGCGCTGCAGGTCGGCCTCTCTGCCTGCCAGTGTGGCACGCGCGGCATCCCGAGCCTGCGTGAGCATATCATCATCCAAATGCGCCAGCACCGTGCCCGCGTGCACGGCTGTGCCCTCATCAACATGCAGGGCAGCTATGCGCCCGCCTACGCGAAAGCCCACCTCCACCTGCCGAATTTCAACATTGCCGTGCAGCACCACAGGCGGCGCTGTGCGCGTTTTCAGCACAACAGCACACAGCACGCCAAGGCTCACAGCCACCAAGGTAAGCAGCAGCACTTTTTTTATTGCAGGCATAGCCCCTCCTTCACACAGCCCTGAAAAATCCCCTTGCCATAATAGCTGATTACTTTACCAAAGCACCAGCCATGTCAAGGCAGAAAAGCAGCCCACAAAGCACAAAAAAGCCCCTGCCGCAAACAAGGCAGAGGCTTGGCTATTTTGAGAAGTGCAAAGGCTCAGCGGCCAACGGCATCGGCCAATTGCAGGCAGATTTCTGCACGGTTAAGCGTATATAAATGAATGCCGGGCGCACCGCCCTCTAACAAGCGACGTATTTGCCCCACGGCATAGCGCATACCCACCTCGCACACAGCCTCGTTGCCGCCCTGCTCAAAGGCATCTTCAAGAGCTAAATACAGCTTGCCGGGAATATTTGCCCCACACAAAGACAGCACGCGGCGTATTGATTCCAAACTCAGCACAGGCAAAATACCGGGCACAACAGGGCACATCACATCGTGCATGCGCAAGTATTTTACCAAATCAAAATATTCACGCACATCAAAAAAAAGCTGCGTAATAACAAAATCTGCCCCAGCCTGCACCTTTTGCAAGGTGTGCTGCCTGTCTGCGGTAAAGCTGGGCGACTCTGGGTGGGGGCCAGGGTAGCCAGCCACAGCCACGCCCAGCTCAGGGTGGGTGCGGCGCACAAAGCGCACCAAATCTTCAGCATGAACAAATTCGGCCTGCTCGCCTGAAAATTCCTGCCCGCGCGGCGGGTCGCCACGCAAAGCAAGCACATCATGCACGCCAGCCTTGCCCAAGGCGCTCAAATAGCCACTGAGCGCAGCCGCATCTGCCCCAACACAGGTTAAATGCGTCATGGTGGGCAGCCCCGTGGCGGCAATACGGCGGGTAATTTCCAGCGTATTCTGCTGCGAAGACCCGCCAGCACCATAGGTAACCGAGGCAAACAAGGGCTTGAGCGCACGCAGCTTTTCTACTGTCTGTAAAAAAGCAGGCCATTCTTCACTCTTTTTTGGTGGAAAAAATTCGACAGAATAAAAAGGCCTCTGCTGCTGTGCTATTAACGTGCCAATGCTCATAAATGCCCCTTTGTCTAAAAATTATCCCTGCGGCACATAGCCAGCGGGGCGCTGTTTTTGCTTTTTTTTCAATCTATATCAAGAAAACTTGATATGTCAAGTAAGCAAATTTCCAGCACAAGGTGCACACTTTATTATATAAATGTATTCTCGCTCAAAATGCGCAGTGCAGCATAGGCAATAAAGCTCTTGCATTCGATATTGATACCTGATATTATTTATAAATACATGAATAGACCCTTGACAAAGCAAATGGAATGCTTATGTTAGCACTTGCATAATAGCTGGTTTTTTTGTGTCTCATCATGTCATTCACACATAACACCGAGGCATTTATGACCGAACAGAAACAAGTATACAAATGCGCTGAATGTGGTAACATCGTTGAAGTTCTTCATGCTGGTGGTGGTGACCTCGTTTGCTGTGGTCAGCCCATGAAGCTGATGAAAGAAGGCGCTGTTGACGCGGCTCAAGAAAAGCATGTGCCCGTTATTGAACAAAAAGATGGTGGTTTTTTTGTAAAAGTGGGTTCAGTAATGCACCCCTCTGAAGAAAAACATTATATTGAATGGATTGAACTGATTGCCGATGGTAAAAGCTACCGTCAATTCCTTCAGCCAGGTCAGGCACCCGAGGCCTTTTTTGCTATTACGGCCAAAAGCGTGACCGCCCGCGAATATTGTAACCTGCATGGCTTGTGGAAAGCCGATTTTAACGCATAAAAGGAAGCTCTTATGAAATACGTTTGCACTGTTTGTGGCTATGAATATGACCCCGCCGACAACGACAACATTGCTTTTGAAGATTTGCCCGATGATTGGACCTGCCCCGTGTGTGGCGCAGGCAAAGACGCTTTTGAAAAAGCATAATTAAGATTTTTGGCTTAAGCTCTGCTTTTTTTATAAGGCAGAGCTTTTTTTCTTTTTTTAGTATGTGCAGGGTAACACAATGACACCACTTGAGATTAAAAAAGATATTTTTTGGGTTGGCGCTGTCGATTTTGACAACCGCGATTTCCACGGATATTCCTTGTCGCCTCAGGGCTCAACCTATAATGCCTACCTCATTAAAGACGAAAAAAACGTCTTGTTTGATACCGTCAGCGCGCATTGTGCCACCACCTTGCTGTGCCGCCTTGCCAAGGTGCTGCCCCCTGAAAGGGTTGACTATATTGTGTGCAACCACCTTGAGCCAGACCATGCAGGCGCGCTCAAGGCTGTGGTGGAACGCTGCAAGCCCGAAAAAATATTCTGCTCCAAGCTTGGCCTGCAATCTATGGCAGGCTATTTTGATATTTCCAACTGGCCTGTGCAGGTGGTAAGCAATGGCGAAGAAATCTGCATAGGCAAGCGCACTATCACCTTTGTAGAAACCCGCATGCTGCACTGGCCAGACAGCATGGTTTCTTACATCAAAGAAGATCGCCTGCTCATAAGCAACGATGCCTTTGGGCAGAACATAGCCTCTACCGAGCGCTTTGCCGACCAATGGAACCCCTATGCCCTTGCTCAGGCAGTGAAAGAATATTATTACAATATTGTGCTGCCCTATTCCCCGCAGGTGCTCAAGGTGCTGCCCCTTGTGGAAAGCTTGGACATTGACATGATTGCCCCCGACCATGGCCTTATTCACCGCGGGCAGGAAAGTGTGCGCCTTATTCTTGACATGTACCGCACCCTTGCGGAACAAAAGCCGCAAAAACGCGCTGTGATTATTTATGACACCATGTGGCACAGCACAGAAAAAATGGCTGCGGCTATTATCAGCGGGCTGGAAGAACAGGGCGTGCCCGTGCGCTTGATGTCTTTAAAAGAAAATCACCACAGCGCGGTGATGTCTGAAATTGCGCAATGCGGCGCGGTTATTGTGGGCTCACCCACGCATAACAATACCTATTTGCCCCTTGTAGGTGCTATGCTTACCTATATGAAAGGCCTGCGCCCCCAAAACCGCATAGGCGGTGCTTTTGGCTCGTTTGGCTGGTCTGGCGAAGCGCCCAAGCAAATTTATGAATGGCTGAGCAGCATGGGCTGGGATATGCCCGTAGATGCTTTGCGCCAAAAATGGTCGCCAGACATGGAATGCTATAAAGCCGCCCATGCCATGGGGGCAACTATTGCCAAAGCCTTGATTGCCAAATGTGAAGGCTAGGGGCATAAAACCGCAGGTATATGCGCACCTAGAGCAGATTAACGTTAATTTTATATAATTTTAGCGTTAAAAGACAGGTACACTTCAGCTCGTAACAGCGCAAATACATTGCGCTTATGCCTTCGCTGCGGGTATTTGCTCCCGCTCTTGCCAGAGCAATTTCAAAGAAACATTGCTCTAGAGCCTTTTGCTTCAGGGCAAGCAAAGCTCGCCTAGGCCTATTTGTGGCAAGGTTTGCCTGCAAATACCTACAGAGCGTATACCTGTTTTCTGCATAGTTGCTCTAAGCATGCTGCCCTTGCTGGCACAATGCAAACAAGAACTCCCAACAGCCCCGAGCTCTGGGAGTTCTTGCTTTTTTTCCCCAACTGTGTTGGCATATGCCCTGCCGCACAGCCGCGGCCTTTTATTTTTGTCATGCGCACTTTTTGGGAGAATATGTATGACTCAGCCTCAATGCACCCTGCCCATAGGTATTTTTGATTCGGGTATGGGCGGTATTACCGTATTAAAAGCCCTTGCCGACACCCTGCCGCAAGAAAATTTGCTGTATTTGGGCGATACTGCCCGCCTGCCCTATGGCACAAAAAGCAACGACACCATAGGCCGCTATTCACGGCAAGCCGCAGGCAAGCTGGTGGAGCGCGGCATAAAAATGCTTGTTATTGCCTGCAACACGGCTACCTCGGCGGCATTGCCCTTATTGCAAAAAGCCTTCAGCCCCCTGCCTGTGCTGGGCGTGATAGAGCCAGGCGCACACGCGGCCACAGCCGCCACACGCAGCGGCAGCATTGCCGTTATTGCCACAGAAGCCACCATACAGGGCGGTGCATACCAAAAGGCCATTCATACCATAAACCCAGCCTGCGTGGTTACAGCGCGCCCCTGTACGCTTTTTGTGCCCCTGTGTGAAGAAGGCTGGACAGAAGGGCCTATTGTGGAGGCTGTGTGCCAGCGTTACCTTGGGGATATTTTTTGTAACAAGCCAGACAGCCCCGATACCCTTATGCTGGGCTGCACCCATTACCCCGTGCTCAAGCAGGCTTTGCAGCAGGTTGTGGGGCAGAATGTGGCTATTGTAGATTCGGCTGCCTCCACGGCCGAAGCTGTGGCGCAATGGCTTGCCAAGCACAAGCTGCTGTGCACAGCACAAGGCGAGGGCACAAGGCATTTCCTTACTACAGATAACCCCGCCCGCTTTGCCCGCACAGGTAGCCTTTTTTGGGGTAAGCACCTTGAGGCAGAGGACATAGAACTTATTGACCTGTAAAGAACAAGGAAAAATTGTACTTTTTTGCCTCTATCCGCACCAAAATAACGATTTGGTATTGACAGCCCACAAGGCTTTCCCATAAGGATGAGGCACGGGTTTGAGCCAACAGACAATAGCTTGCCCATGGGGGAACAGCCCGCGCCGTCAGCCTGTCTGCTCGAGGGCACCTTGTTTTATTCTTTTTGTCTCCCCTATTTTGTAACGCGTGCTTTTGTCCCCCTGCACCATCCTTGTATGGGCAGGCTGCGCCAATGCACAGAAATCCTACTGGAGAAATACCATGACCAAAGCAGAACTTGTTGAAAAAATTCAGGCTAAAACTGGCCTTGAAACTAAGGTGAAAGCTGAAAAAGCGCTTGACGCTGTTGTTGAAGCCCTGCGCGATGCCTTAGCCGCTGGTGAGTCTGTAACCTTTACAGGTTTTGGTAGCTTTAAAGTGGTGGAACGCGCTGCCCGTAAGGGTCGTAACCCCCGCTCTGGTGAAGAAATTACTATTCCCGCCAGCAAAATTGCTAAATTTACCCCCGGCAAAGGCCTGAAAGACGCCATTAAGTAATTTTTGTCCTCATAGGCTTTGCTGCTCGCGCACAGAGCACAAGGGCTGTACAAGCCTGAAAAAGTTTGCTATTATGCGCGGGCATATTGCGGAGGGATGGCAGAGCGGTTGAACGCGGCGGTCTTGAAAACCGTTGAAGGTGTGAGCCTTCCGGGGGTTCGAATCCCTCTCCCTCCGCCAGAAGTTACTCCAGCCGAGTTCGAGATTGTCGCATTAGCCGCTTTTGGCAAGGGTTAAGGCTAAAACGAATGTCCGGACTCGGCTGGAAAAAACCATAGACAGCCCACTCTTTCGGGGGTACTTCTGGGGGTATAAAATTCCTTGCCAGGAGAAATACCCCCATGCCGCTCACCGATACCACCGTCCGCAATATCAAGCCCGCCGCCAAGCCGCAAAAACTTTTTGACGGCAACGGTCTTTTTCTTTTTGTCACCCCCAGCGGCACCAAGAGCTGGCGGCTGAAATACCGCATCCAGGGCCGAGAGAAACTCCTCACTCTCGGCGTGTACCCCCAGCTTTCTCTGAAAGAGGCGCGGGAGCGTTGCGCGGAGGCCAAGAAACAACTCGATGGCGGCATTGACCCTTCCGCAGAAAAGAAACTGAAAGCCAAAAGCGGCCAAGCCTCTTTGGAGGCTGTCGCACGGGAATGGCACGGCAAGCAGGTCCCCACCTGGAGCGTTCGACATGCCGAGGACGTTATGGAGCGCCTTGAGAAAAATATCTTTCCTTTTCTCGGCAAGCATCAGCCCAATGACATAACGCCTCCCCAACTGCTGGCCGTGCTTCGTAGAATTGAAGGACGCGGCGCTATTGAGGTCGCCCATAGGGTGCGCGGTATCTGCTCCCAAGTCTTTCGCTATGCCGTGGCTGTCGGCCTTGCCGAACGTGATCCGGCAGCGGATTTGGTCGGCGCTCTCCAGACGCGGGCCATCACCCCCAGAGCCGCTATTACCGAACCGAAAGCAGTAGGTGGACTCATGCGGGCCATCGATGGCTTTACAGGAACATACATCGTAAAATCCGCCTTACAGCTTGCCGCGCTTACTTTTTGCCGCCCCGGCGAAGTACGAGCGGCGGAATGGGCGGAGTTCGATTTTGAGGAAAACCTATGGCGCATTCCCGCCGCAAAGATGAAGATGCGACGCGACCATATCGTTCCCTTGAGTACACAAGCTCTCGAAATACTCCATGAACTAAAAAAGCTGACCGGAGAAGGCCGCTACCTGTTCCCCAGCATCCGCACCGCCGAGCGTCCGATCAGTGACGTGACCCTTGTCGCCGGTTTACGCCGCATGGGGTATGAAAAGCACGAAATGTGCGCCCACGGTTTCCGGGCAATGGCAAGCACTCTGCTCAACGAATTAGGGTATGAGGCCGACCACATAGAAAAGCAGCTCGCTCATAATCCCCGCGATATGGTGCGCGGCGCGTACAACCGTGCCGAGTATCTGCCGGAGCGCCGAAAAATGATGCAGGAGTGGAGCGACTACCTAAACGAGCTAAAGGACAAGCCTGTTCGGGCAGGCCAAGTGTAGTTCTCTCTGTTTACTTTTTTCGAGTCTGGACAAACCGCAATGTTTGTGCTTTAATCGAGACTTCAACAGTCCAGAAAGCCTCGCGCTTCAAAAACTGACGCAAGCCTAGAGCTTCTTTGAACCCGGTGTCCAAGGAAGCTCTTTTTTTGTCCGTTTTTAACAGCACGAGGCTTTTTTATGTCACAGAACCAATCATCCATCCCCACTTACGGCTTTCTTCGTCTGCCCCAAATTCTCGCCATCTTCCCCATCAGCAAGAGCGCATGGTGGGAAGGCTGCCGCACTGGCCGTTATCCCAAGCCCATCAAGCTCGCTCCCCGCACGACCGTTTGGCGAGCCGAAGACATAGCGGCGTTCGTCAACCAGCTTGGCAGCCAGAACGATCAGGGGGTGTCGCATGAGTAGCGATATCCGCCTTGCCATATCGTTCCGGGGTCACAGAAAGCGCAAGCGTCTGCGTCTGCTGCTTGGCCCCGGTTCCACCGACTACCTCATCGACTTGTGGATCGCCACGGCCATGAACCACCCCAACGGCATTTTGGAGGGCATGGACGAAACCGATATTGCTCTTGAATCTGGCTGTGAAGGCGAAGACGCGCAAAAGCTCGTGTCCGCCTTGCTGGAGTGCGGCTTTCTGGAAAAAACAGAAAACGGCACATACGTTCTTCACGATTGGAAAGACCACCAGGGCTATGTCATTCACAGTGAACAGCGCAAAGCCCAGGCCCGTAACGCCGCTGCCGTTCGCTGGAAGCCAAAAACAGAAAAAAACGGGCCGGAGGAATGCTGCCAGCATAGTGACTGCAATCCCCCAACTCTTCTCTCCTCTTCTCTTCCTGACTCTACTCTTCACAGCTCTTCTCTCCCATCCCAGGAAGAAAGAGAGTCTTCACTACGTTCAGACTCTTTGTCCGAGCCTGACGGCCCGGACGCGCAAAATGAAAATTCATCGGCACACAATTCGGGAAAAGAAATGCGAGAGCCGTTGCCAGAAGATTCCGACGCCTACCGTCTGGCAGTTTTGATGCGGGACACCCTCAAGGCCAACGTGCCGACCCTCAAGGAGCCGAATCTGCAAACATGGGCGCGGGGATTCGCCGTAACCTTGCGGAACGACGAGCGCATGAAGGAGCCGCATTTCGTGGCTGAGGTTATCAAGTGGGCCTGTTCCGACAGCTTTTGGCGGGCGAACATCCAAAGCCCGGACAAATTGCGGAAACAATTTGACCAGCTCACGGCCCGGATGGAGAACGAAGCGGCAAAAGCCCGCACGGAGCGGGGAAAGTGGAAATCGCCAGCCGTCCGCCGCGTTGAAGCGAACATACAGGCCGGGGAAGAAGCGGAACGGCTGCTTTTTGGCAACGCCGCCCCGGCAACTGCGGTGATGACATATGACGCAAGCTGACTTCAAACGATTCTCCGCGCTCATCCAGGGCGTTGCCGAGTGTTACGGCCAGAGCTTGAGCGCCCAGGGCATTGCCCTGCGCTTCAAAGTGCTGACGCAGTTCGACTACGCCGAAGTAGAGAAATCCGCACTTTCCATCATGGCCACGCGGAAATATACGTCCATGCCGACACCGGCGGACTTCCTGGAACACATCAGCGGCGGCAGCGCCGAGGACAAGGCCGAAGTCGAGGCGGGCAAAGTCCTGTCCGCCATCGGCAAGCACGGCGCGTATTCCAGCGTGGTTTTCGACGATGCCGTGACTCAGGCCGTGATCGTTCAAGCCTATGGCGGCTGGGTGAAGCTCTGCACCGACTGTGGCGTGGAAGAATCCGAAAAATGGTTTCGGAAAGACTTCGCCAAAGCCTGGGCGGCCTATTCGCGCCAGGGCATACAACAGACCGGCCATCTTCCCGGCATTTTTGAAATCACCAACCACAGCAACGGTTACTACGCCCATGTTGAGCCGCCGAAGCTGATAGGCAATCCGGCCAAGGCTCGCGCCATACTGGATGCCGAAAAATACACACTCGCGCTCTCGGAAAGACCGGAAAACATGCGCGGTGAAATCCGCACCGTGTCCGGGTTTCTGGAAGCCATATCGGAAGCGAAAGCCAATGTTCAGTAGTTGGTCATTTTTGTGAGCGAAAGGAGACAATATGAGCAGCACACGCCTTGAAAAGCAGGTCGAGAAGCTGGAAGCGGAATTGAAGGAGAAAAAGGCGCAAATATCGTGCGCGAAGCGTAAAGAGCGCGGCGGCCAGTTGGTCGCGCTCGGCATCATGGTCGAGTTGGCTTTCAAAGGCTTGACCCCAGAAGGAAAAGCCAAATTGCGCGGCTGGGCCGAACCGCTCGACGCCCGCAACAAGCAGCGCGTTCTGGCCGCGTTCGAGCGTCTGGGGATGGAAGAAAGAGCGCCGGAAGCCGCGCCAAAGGCAGAACAGCCGGAATCCCTCACATCGGTGAGGGCGCACTTACCAGTTTCCTCCGGAAACTGAGTGCGCTCTGCGAGGCTGAGGGAAGAATCGCATGGCGATTTACCACCTGACGGCGAAAACCGTCTCCCGTGGCGCGTCCGTCACCGCCGCCGTCCGCAGCGACTATATTGAGCGTTGCGGACGGTATGCGAGCGACCATGCGGAGTTGCTCCATAAAGAGCACGGCAATATGCCCGCCTGGGCGTCAGACGCCCCCCGAAATTATTGGGAGGCTGCTGACGCCCACGAGCGGGCAAACGGTAGGCTTTTTAAACAACTTGAGTTCGCCTTGCCCAAAGAATTGTCACCGGAACAGCAGACCGCCCTGGCGGCTTCTTTCTGTCGGGAAATGGCCCAAACAAAAGACGGCCCCCTGCCGTACAGTTTCGCCGTGCATAAAGGCCATGACAAGGAAAATCCGCACTGTCATTTGCTGATCTCCGAACGGGTAAACGATGGCGTCAACCGCGCCCCCGACCTGTGGTTCAAGCGGGCGGCAAAAGACCCCGAAAAGGGTGGCGCGAAAAAGACCAACGAGCTACGGCCCAGAGAATGGCTTTTACAATGCCGGGAACTCTGGGCCGAGCTGGCGAACCATGCCTTGCGTCTCGCCGGACATGAGGCTCGTATCGACCACAGAACTTTGGAAGCCCAGGGCATTGCTCGCGCCCCGACCACACACCTGGGGCCGAGCGTTGCGGCGATGGAACGGAAGGGAATCCGCACGGAGCGCGGCACCCGAAACCGGCAGCGGGAAGAAGCGGTTTTGAAGCCCTTGCCCCAAGCCATACCCAAGCCCGTTCCGGCTCCAACGGTTGAAGAATGTCAGGCCGTTCTGCTGGCTCTTGCCAAGCAGGAACCCGGCAAAATAGACAGCCATTATCGGGATCAAATCAAACCCTATATGGAATACTTCGCCGAGGCGGACAACAAGGCCGAAGCCTTCGCTTTCTGCCGGGAACGGATGGAGGCGGACATGACCATCGAAGCGGCCCGGTTAAAAGAAATGGGCCGGGAACTTTCCGAACGACTCCGACGTTTCGGCGGCACCTGGTCAACGCAGAGTGCCTTGCAGCAGGAAGCCATGAATCATATCCGCACCGCCCTGGATCGTGAACAGGCCTTTGCGACCATCACCGGGGAAATGGATATGGCTTTGGGAAGAAGCCGGGGGCTTTCGCGTTAGCGCCAACAAGGTAATATTTTATCCGTCCATGGGTCTAATGCTCAATACGCCCTCACCGCTATATTTTCTTATTAAAAATCATGGTCTTATATAAAAACATTTTCGTATCTTGACAGCTATATCAGCGGTATTATTTTCTAGAGATAGTCAAAACTCTTAACCTGCTGACATGGGGCTCCAATGATCAATCTCACTCGTAACTTGCTGGAATCTGACAAGCTGTTTGATAAAATTGCTGACGAACTGGATATCCCCCCGTCATTATACAAGGTCGCAGTGGATCGCTATACTGCCCTCGGTAATTGGCTTGATGAAATAAGCCTAACTGACGTCTTTGAAGGCTCAGAAGATTCCATCCCTACAGAAAAAATAGGAGCCGATATTTTCCCCCAAGGGTCTTTTGCCTTGGGTACTGTTGTTAAGCCCTGGGCAGGTGGGGAAGAACAAGAGTACGACATAGACCTCGTTTTTCAGCTTGATCTTGAAATTGGCACTAAACACGCCCAAGCCTTAAAAAAAGCAGTGGGACGACGGCTCAAAAGCCATGGCAGTTATTCCAAAATGCTGAAAGAGGAAGGTAAGCGTTGTTGGACTATTGTTTATGCCGAGCAAAATAATACTCAATTTCACCTTGATATACTACCGGCGTTAAACGGTGAAAGCACTTCGCCGCTGCCGCATAGAGACAAAGAAATCAGCATCAGCGACAAAATCGGTTCTAGCCACTATCAGTGGTTGTCAAGCAACCCCAGAGGCTACGCAGGGTGGTTTAAAGAGAAAAATATTGTTGCCTTTAATAGGGTCGCAGCTTTTGAGCGTAAGAGAGCGGTTGCCATGGACGAGGCGATATTTGCGACAGTCCATGATGTGCCTGATCAGTTTGTCCGAACTCCTCTCCAAAGAGCTATTCAAATTCTTAAGCGACATAGAGATGTGCGCTTCAACGGCCTCTCCAATGAAAAAGAAAAGCCTATCTCGATGATCATAACGACCTTGGCCGCACTTTCTTATGGCAATGAAGAAAGCACCTCTCTTACCCTTGAGAATATCATCAACAAGCTACTCTCGTATAAAAGCCTCTTGCTTGATGGTCGTCCACCTACAAACATGCAAAAATTAATAGAACTAACTGCTGACGGAAAATGGATCATCCGTAATCCTGTATGTCTTGAAGAAAATTTCGCCGACAAGTGGCACCTGGATGGACATAAGAGGGCTAAGGCCTTTTTCCAATGGCTTGATTGGCTTGAGCAGGACATGGTCGCGCTTGTTGAACAAAACGAACAGGCTCGTCAAAGGACACTATTGGAAGAGAAATTCGGCTCGCGAGTGGCTGCCGCAGTTGTTCCGCTGACTGCGAGCACGGGAGCCTCAAGCCTCCTGATCAGTAATGCTCATGCTGGGGATATTGTCGTTGATTCTCCCTCGCAACCGTGGAGATGTGGAGCGTAGGCTCAATGTCCTTTGGCCTAAGCAAGCTAACGACTCACTTTCCTTCCCTTGACGTAGAGATAAAAGGCAAGGACTCTTTTGAGGTCTTTGGCAATATTTATGTAAATGCTCGTTGGGGAGGATTTGTTGTTGACGAGTGGTTTTCAATAAAGATTACTGCGGAAAATTTTCCTGCACTTCCCCCGCTATGTGTCGAAACATCGGGGAAAGTTATAAATTACCATGTAAATCCTCAAAAAGATTTATGCCTTGGCAGCCCACGAGTACTTCATGAAGAAATAACGGCACATCCTGATATTGTCTTCTATATTAACAAATTTGTTATACCATTCTTTTTTTCATTCAGGTATCATCAGCAATATGGAGTATCCCCTTTTGGCGAACTCGAACATGGTGGTGATGGCCTTTTTCCTAAATATAGAGAAATATTCAAAGCGAGCGACCTCGTCATATGTACTCTTTTAACATATGGAACTAAATTTCTATATAGAGGACATCATCCTTGCCCCTGTGTCAGTGGATTGAGATTGAGAAAATGCCATGGGCCAAGACTGAGGGCTTTATTTGAAAATTACCATCCAGCTCTTTTACAGACAGACTTAGAGAACTGCGCAAGTTCACTTAAAACACGCGAAACAGGGCAGCAGAAGACCCTCTTTGAAACGAGATATGCTAAAGCGAAAAAAGTATTTAATGCCCTTCTTAAAGGGCGTGGCAAGGTATAAAAGGAGCAGCTTTTTCCGCCAAAAAGATACTTTGTATTTTTTCTAAGTTTTGCCGTGCGTTTTCCTGACCTATTCCTGCTAATTTCTTACTCTGCCTAATGTCATCAAGGGCAACGTCGCCTTTCGAGAGAACAGAACTAATACGCAAAATCTTGTTATTGCTCCTGTCATCGAGCAAGAGCTTTGCCGCTCCCAACGAATATGAACCTTGTGAGTTAAATGCCAAATCAATCAATCCTAGTCGCCAATGAAGAAGGCCCGACTTCTTGCCTGCCAACTTGCTGTATTCTGGGGTTTCTTCTGTACATCCCAAGCTTAGAACACGAATCTCTTCTTTAGGCCACTCTAGCAAGGACAATCCCTCAACGACTCCAACCAATGTTGGATTGTTTGCAAACATACCTCCATCAACGAGAAACCTGTCCTCTATAGTTTTATGGGGTGGAAAAAAGTAAGGCGCTGCTGCGGTTGAAAGAGCAACATCTTCTGCTTGCATTGTGTAATCCATTTGAAGACGGGGGTGATGTGATGTTTTGAACATGCATACAGTATTATTTACAATATCAAAAGATGGGATAACTAAACGTATTTTACTTTGCCCCAGCAGTTTTCCCTTGAACTTCTCCGTCAGAAGTGTCTGTAGTGCGGAAGAGTCATATACCGGGCCGCGAGCTCCAAATAATGATTTAAGAAAAAACTGTTTCTTAAATATCTTATCTCCATTATCAAGATACAGTGACAGTATTTCCCTTGCAGAAAATCCAAGCCCAAGCCCTAGGGCAATAATACCACCAGTGGATGTGCCAACTATTAAATCAAAATAATCAATTAATTTTTTGTTTGTCCTTTCTTCGATATTTGCAAGAAGGGAAGCCGGAGCAATGCCTTTAATTCCCCCACCATCTATAGAAAGTATTTTGTACATATTATCTCCATAACAGCTTAATATCGTGCAAAACAATACGTTCAGACTTTAATGCGGTAGCGTGACGAGCCCAGCTCACTTATATTCCGTAAATCCCTTCACCAAATCTTGAAAGTTCTTTGGGCTATACTTCTCAAAACTCTCCTGATCCGCAAAAACGAAATCGAACTGATTGTCAGACTGCACTTTGTTAATGTCTTCGCACCACTGGCGCAGGCGTTCCATTTTGAGCGGCACGTCAAGGTCTTCCTGGCCTTTGGTTTCCACTATGACTACCTTGTTGCCCGGTAGTTTGACGATGAAGTCCGGGTAGTAGTTGGAGATATCGCCGTCGGCATTGACATAATCCAGCTTGAAGTTCACGGCGAAATAATTTTTGGCGTAGGAAATGATGTCCGGGCATTTTTCCAGGAAGCTGGCGAACACCAGCTCAAAATGGCTGTCGCCAACAATGCGGCTGAAAATGCTTTTTTGCGGTATCAGACTGGCCTGATCTTTCACCATGAAGGGACGGGTTTTCCGCAGCTTGATGGAATCTCGGATTTCCGCGTCACCCTTGTCTTTCACCGTTAAATCGTTGATGGCCCTTTTCATTGTTTCAACGATGGTCTTAGTGGCCTCAAGCTCGGAGAGATTGCGCAGAGTGTTGGGGCTGTCCAAATCTACTTCCTGCGTAAACAGCTCATCCCGGACAAACTGCTTTACCTTGCCGTATAGAACGTCATACCCACTGAAAAGGCGGAGTTCTTTCATAATTGTCTGGGCGAAATAGCCGAGAACACTGCGGTAGTCGGCTATGCCTGCCGTATCCAGAATAGTCGTGTGCGTTACTTCGCCGGTGGTGATGTCTTTGAAGACGATCTCCCGCTGCTCTTCTTCGGAAAAATGCCGGTATGCGACTTTTTTGTGCGGCAGCGCCGTCACGTCCAGATCGACGAGGTTTTTATATTCCCTATACACACGCGGCGTCATGACCGGAATTTCAATGTCCAGCGCGTCAATGTCCTTTTGGGTGTTTTCGTTATCGACCTCAACAACCATAGGTGTTTTGGGCTTTGTGCCTTCGCCCATGGCCTTGCGTTCTAGTTCTACGCCCTCGGCCTGGATGGATTCGACAAACTCCATGAAAGCATCGGTGCCGACGACGCTGACATATTCTTCAATGCCGCCGCGATACATTTTGCGCAGACCGCGCCCAAGGGTTTGTTCCGGCAGGATATTGCTCTTGGCGGAATATGCTCGCAAGCCGACAATGGTGGTGACGTTGCGCACGTCCCAGCCTTCTTTGAGCATCAGCACGGAAACGATTGCCTTGTAAGGGCTGCTGTCATCGTCAATGTCATTGGACTGCTTGCGCAGCTTTTCAAGCTCTTCTTTGGCCTTACCGGAAGTCGCCTCGGAGATTTCCCCGTTGTTTTTGGTGTGAATGACCAGCACACCGTCCTTTAGGTCAGGGTAATGAGCTTCAAGGTAGTCAGCAACGTCATCGCAGTTGCGCGTGTCGTCCGTCATAACAAACAGCACGGCCTTTTTGCCGAGCTTTTGGTGCTCATCATAGGCTTTGCGCCATTCGATAACCCCAAGATCGATATAATCGGCGTATTTTTCCGTATATTTGGCGCTTTGCCGTTCCACCAGTTTGGCGCGGCTGGGGGCATCCGGTAGAACAGGATGCTTTACAACATTCTGATAAATAGCTTCGACGAGTGGGTAATCTGCCACCGTCTGCACGAAAATAGCACCGTTGTTATGTTTGGGGGTGGCGGTCACGTCCACTTGCAAACTCAACGCGCCGCCCTTTTGCAGCAAGCGGTTGTGGATATCTTCAATGGACTTGAACCAGGCCAGTGATGCGTCATGGATGTGATGCGCCTCGTCATTGAGGATCATCAACTCATCAATATCCCGGACGATCATGCCCAAATCCACCTTGGAGTCCGTGGTCGCGCCGGTGGGACGCTTGCCGAGGAAGTAATCCATGGTGTTTTCATCGTCGGGAGAAGGTGGGATATCCTCCCCGGCATAAACTCGGTGGATGTTGGTCAGGAATATGTTGCCAGTGGAGCTGGAAACCCGCACCTCATCCTGTTTGTGCAGGGTGAGCTGAAAATCGTCTCGCCAGTTGCGCCCGTCATAACCGTTATCCGGCAAAACGGGATCGTCGAAAAAGATACGCAGCCCCTGGAAGTCCTTGTAAATTCTGTCCAGAACGATGATGTTGGGAGCGATGACCAGAAAGTTGCGGGCAAGCTCGGAATCCGGCTCGTACATTTTGTGGAAGTAACTCCAGGCCAGGGCAAGGCTCATAACCTTGGTCTTGCCGCTACCGGTGGCCATTTTGATGACCAAGCGCAGCCAGCTTTCGTCAAACATGCTGGCAGATACATGACCCGCGCTGTCAAAACGCATCAGGTCGTATTTGTCCCGCGCTCCCACGACATCATAGAGATAGATGACGGTTTCCAGAGCTTCGCGTTGGGCAAAGAAATAGTTGAACTCCGCCATCGTGCCGTCAGCCTGCGCCATAAGATGCGGTTCTTTGAACCACCAGTTAAGCAGGCTTTTGCTGGTATCTGCCGCACCGACATAGCCGGAATCCCTAAATTCCTTCACCTTGCGGCGCAAAGCGGCCACAAGGGGCGGCATAAGTTTTTCCATGCTGGTGTCGCGCAAGGCTTCATCGGCAGGAAACCAGCGCACGGCTGGGTCAAGAACGGCATGGGGGGAATCGGGAAAGTCAGGATGCAGGGCCACGGCATAACCTCAAAAATAGAGTTTCGATTTGCGTCTAAATGGGAATTTGTTGTCTTTACACGATATTTTTCAATTGGGGCTCCGTGTTCTATTTTGCGAACAAATAAGATTATCCCCAAAAAGGTATGTATTTGGCATAGCGCCTTGAACGATTTTCAGGATCGTCAAGTTTGACTTTGCCGTCATTCACGGCATCAGAAATGATGCGCGATATTGCTTCCGCCTTGCTTTCCGCCAGTTTGAAGCGTTCGCGCAAGCTCTGATTAGTCATTTTTTGGTTGCTCACATAAAGAAGACAGGCGTGCTGATAGCAGGCGCGCACCCTTTCTTTGCGATCCATATCATCAAAGTCTTTGTGGGCAAAAAGAACCACGCTAGTATGCTGTTCGCCGGTGCGAAAATCCGGAGCGGGAAGCTGCCAGGCTTCAGCAAAGGCAACAACCTTGTCAATGCCGCTGCTCTTTTCTTCGCAAATACGGAAGCGGCGCATAAGGTCTGTCAGGCGCTCATTGCGCGATTTATATTCATCAATAAATCTGTCGGTGGGAATCAGTGGCGTGCCGGGGTTTGTTATCTCAATCCGGTCACAATAAATTTCGATCATCACGAAGGAGCCGAAATCTTCCAAATCTTGATGAACAAGGGCGTTTGCCACCAGTTCACGGATGGCTATTTCCGGGTACATTCTGGTTTCGGTGCGCAAGGCTTGCCCTATGACCTCGTTGGCCGGTAACTGGCTGTTGATGTAGCCAACAAGCCCTTCAAAGCCGACGGCGTAGCCCTTGACACCGATTTGCTCGCGCACGGTTTCCAGCTTGTTGGCTCCCTTGTACACAATCACTCTGGGGGCTTTGCGGCTGAGCTGACCGAACTGGCGGAGGTCTTTGGCGAAGAGCAAAGCGCCAAGGTTGGTGATGTTCCAAAGGCCTTCGGATTCTACAATTAATTGCTCTTGCGTCAGGCGAGCCAGGGCAGCGTCCCGCGTTGCCGGGTAAGGGAGCTGCATCAGGTCGAAATAACTCTGGGTATCGAGCAGCATGACCACATCTTCCGCGCTGGCGCCTGGATGCGCATAGCGCAGCAGAAAATCGGGGTTCCCTTCCGAAAAGATGCGCCGCAGCATATCTTCGGACATGGGCATAAGGCTTTCACCCACGCGCATGAGATATGCGCCTTCGTAGGTAAAAGCCGTTCCCGCCGGGCGGGGTGGAATGGTGAAGGCCAGCACGCGCCCATCAGGGTGCGCGACTTCTTCCACCTCCACGCGGAATTTGAGCTTGGAGAAAATCTGGCTTTTGATCTTGTCAGGGTTCGGGAACGCGGCGGTACCCACGACCTTGCGGGGGTGTTTGTCCGTGATGCCAAGTAACAGTAAGCCGCCGCCCTCGTTGCTCAAGGCAACGCAATACCTGAACAG
This sequence comes from Desulfovibrionaceae bacterium, assembly GCA_028689675.1. Classification (GTDB taxonomy): domain Bacteria; phylum Desulfobacterota; class Desulfovibrionia; order Desulfovibrionales; family Desulfovibrionaceae; genus JAQVCS01. The sequence goes on from JAQVCS010000009.1 coordinate 126,188, forward strand.
TGTTTCCGTATCATATTGCTGCTTGGCCTCTTTGAATTCAAGGCGCTCGTGCTCTCTGGGAGCGGCAATGATGCGGTCTATATCCTGTGCCGAAAGCATTAAATTCTCACTTCAATGATGGTCATGGTGTCATTGCCGAAAATATCCACCACCTTGACGGCGATTTTATAGGTTCCAGCAGGATATTCATGAAAAACGCTTTGCAGTTCAAGGCTTCTGTCTTTCTTAGTACGGAAGCTTTGCCACTCGTTTTCAAAAATATAGTCGCCAGTCCAGCTTTCTTCCATTTCGCCGGTCTCCGGGTTCTTTTGGCGGATGATCTCGCGCTTGCTTTCAAAGTTGAAGTCCACCGACCAGTAATCAATCCAGTCCGTCCACTTTTTGGTCAGCACTTCACGGCTGACAATACCGTCTTTGTCCTTACTGACTTTGACGATTTGCCCTTTTTCCACCACCACTTTGCTGGCCTTGTTCTTGAGGGTGGTTTCGGCGTTGGAAATGGAATCCTGCGAGTAGAACACGGAAAAATCCGTGAGCTTTACTGCTACGCTATTCTTTTTGTGGAGCGGCTTGACTTCGATGAAGGAAACATCGTGAAAAACGACCTGGTTCTTTTCCACGGCCCGTTTGTCGAAAACTTCCGCCGGAATATATTTGGGCGCAATATCAATGCCCTTGCCCCGCGCCTCGTCCAGCACATTGGGGAACAGACCCATTTCAAACTCAAAGCCCAAAATATCGACCTTGGTGATGTGCTTTTTGCGGCATTCCAGGATGATTTCTTCCACAAAAAGCCGAGTGACAGGCATGTTGACCGGTCCAATAACAACCATGCGCCCACTGCGTTTGCCATGGAAGGTGGCAAAACCTTCCACCTTTTCCGCGCGGTAAGCGTTGAGAATAAGCTCAAGAAAGGCGGCTTCCTTGGCGGCAAGCTGTTGCTGTTTCTGCTCTTCGCGCAAATCGTCATTTACGCCAACATAATGCTGGCGCTCATACTTGCCGAGGTTAAGAATTTCAAAGGCGCGGTAGTCCTTACCTTCGGATTTAAGCTGGCGCTGGACGCCGATCATGCGCTTTCGGGTGGTATGGACGGCGAATTTGCCGAGATCTGTGGTAATCCATTTGCGCCTGAGTTTTTCGGCCACTGCGGCGGTTGTGCCGGAACCGCAGAAAAAGTCGGCGATGAGGTCGCCTTCGTTGGAAGATGCTTTGATGATGCGTTCAAGAAGAGCTTCGGGCTTTTGGGTTGGGTAATTGTGTGACTCTTGTGCCCCTCCAGCCAGGTACTTGATATCAGACCACAAATCACCAAGCGGCACACCGGGCATTTCATCAAGGAACATTATTCGGCAACGCCGAGTGGGGTTTCCATCTTTGCCAAGCTTGATCCGCCCATGGCTATTCGGAACTTCAGATTGAGGAGCATTCCATAGTGCTTCCATTTTTTCTGGCACAGCCCTCCACCGCGCTTTTGTCCCGTGGAAATCATATTCTGCCATTCTCCCCTGTGGATCGAGCATGTTTTCTGCTTTATAATACCGCCCGGATGGGAGCTTCTTCCACTCGGCTGTAATATATTCTTCCGTATATGGCGTATATAAAATATTCAGCTTTGTTTGTTCGCTCTTGGAGTAAAAATATAAAGTATCTTTTACTCTTCCGTAACGTCCAGATGCATCATTATGAGATGCGATTCTCATCCATGTGACTTCGTTACGTAAATTTTTATTTCCGAATAGTTCATCCATTATATTTCTGATATATGAATTCATCCTCCAATCACAATGGACATAGATACTTCCATCTTCTGCAAGTAAATCACGCATCAGGGTTAATCTTTCGTAAATCATGCTAATAAAGCTATCAGCACCTCGCCCCCAAGTGTCCCTATATGCAATCTCTTCAAGAATATTAGGCTTTTTGGTGAACGTTTCATCGCCGATTTCAATATCCATGGAAAAATCGGCACCCACGTCAAATGGCGGATCAATATAAATCAGCTTCAAGCCGCCTTGGGCTTCTATGGCTTCCCGCACTGGGCCGCTTTTCAATGAAGAAAGAATGAGCTTGTTGTCGCCCCAGATCAGCTTGTTCGTCCAGCCTTTGAGCTGACGACCCCGCGAATCTATATCAAAAAGGCTGAGTTGCAGGTTGACCGGCTTTTCTGCACGCGGCTCATCCACCTGTTCAATGGTCTGAAAAGGCAATACAACATTGCACACTTCATTGGTTTTACCGTTCCAGACAAGTTCCACCTCGCGCTTGTCGTCAAAAAGTAGAAAACGATATTTTTCCGGTAAAGGCTTATCGGCTTCAAGGTAGCGGATGACTTCCTGTTGTTCCTGGGGGGTAAGACGCGGCATAACGGTGCTCCAAATATTCAGCAGATTCTTGCAATTTCAGTATCAACGTCCCTGTAACGTACAGTAGCAGCAGACAAAAAACAAGAAAGGAGAGGCCGGGCATAAACTGTGACGCCCGTACCGTTCCACTTATCCATGACACCCATAGTAAGAATGGGATTCACATTGACATGGTCATAGATTATTTCGTAGGTTGTCCAGCGTGATGCGGAAAAGGCTCAGGCTACCCGTCCGCTTTGGGGGTATTTGCGGGGGTATTTTTCAAAACATAACTTTATTTATGCTGTAATTACACGGCAATGAGAAGAGTGTTTTACTGACTCCCCCTCCGCCATAGAAGAATATATTGAAGTCCTATAAAGCCATAAGGCCTTGTAGGGCTTTATTTTTCCCCCTTCCTGCTATCCCGCGTGGTCTCATGTAGTTCATAGGCATACCAACATTTTGGTGGTACTTTTATTGGTACATCCTCACAAACGACAATACCACAACATATCCCTTCCAAACGCCTTTATTTGCGCTGAGAGGCTGCCCTGCATGCTTGAGACCACGCGACGGTGGAAAGGCTCATTCCTCGGCATGTATGGCTTACCTGCCTCTCTGTGATCTAACCCTCGCTTCCTTGCGACTTTCCCCCAGACTCGAACCGCAAAATATATTTTCCCCTGCTAGGCTAACGCCACTGTTTCCCTAGAGGGGACTTCCTGACAAGCTCTGCAAGACATCGAAACTATATGGTAGGCACAGAATATTTTTGTGCTTCAGGATAAACAGAGGCATCTTGTACAAAAATATTCACTCTTTATAGCCCCAAAGAGCACAAAAACTCTGAAGTTTTACCCTCAGAATTTTTGTGCTCTATATAAAATATCGCTGTATTTCTAATCACAGATTAAAAAATTTAGCTCTGGTTAAAAAAAGAGTGTAGACTATTTATTTCCATATAGAATTATTGCCATATACATGAATATAATAAACAGCCTTGTAATTTCCTCTTTTTACAGTAATCACCTTACGCCCTGGCTCTTTGAAGCGATACCCCTGCCGAATAGGTACGGTATTCGCCCAAAAGCGCAGATCATTACCCCGATAATAGGAGTAACGGCCACCCTTGCGCACCCGTAGCACTACCTCAGAAGCGCGAAAGGCTTCACCAACGCGATATGTTTTACTTGGTTTACTGGCAAGACCAGCCTGGCTTGCTCTGCTTTTTTGCGTGCCTCAGCCAGCATACACACTTGTTGTTTCATGCAGCAAGAATAGGGCACAAAGAATAAGGATACAACGCACACAAATGCTCATAACACGCATAAACCCTCCCTTTTAAGGAAAAGCGTATCGATAGAAGAATTCTCTGTCAATAGAGACAAACTAATTGCTATAGGCAGAGCTTCAAAAAATATATGATCTACAGAAAAACAAGAGAGCATACAGCTAAAAAAAGAAAGACCTTATAGCGCAAGGTAATGCACTCTACACTTTTTGCACAGGCTGTTCATTGCAGTATAGAGCAATTTTATTTGACAATTGCTCTGTCAGCTATGGGCGCAGGCCAGCCAAGGGAATAAGCGTACTTTGTGTGCGCTGTTCAGAGCCAAAATAATCTTGTCTTTTATCGTTAAAAAAAGATATGTTGAAAGATAGTCTGCTCTAGACTGCGTAGTCACGAGATTGTAAATCATTAAAAAATAGTGTACTCTGTTTTCATAAGTTCACCATCAAGAGGTTATTATGGAAGCAGTAGCACACCGCAGACACGATATCTCAGACGCTGTGTGGGAAAAAC
>JAQVCS010000019.1 GCA_028689675.1 Desulfovibrionaceae bacterium
ACACAGCGTCTGAGATATCGTGTCTGCGGTGTGCTACTGCTTCCATAATAACCTCTTGATGGTGAACTTATGAAAACAGAGTACACTATTTTTTAATGATTTACAATCTCGTGACTACACAGTCTAACAAGAGAATATTGTTTACATAAAAAAGTGCTGGAAGCCGCAAAGGTCACCAGCACTTTTTTTGTGGTTTGTAGCATTATTGTCGTATTAAAGGTTTACATAATCACGAAGTGTTACTATTTTTTATATTCCTAACGCGTTAAGCCTTTCCGAAAATTTCAATTTATAGATAACCATACACTACACAATAAACCCTACCAAAAAGAGGGCGGCATAGTCAGCCTAACAAATGCGTGGTAATTGCGCCCCTTCAAGCATACTCAGCAGGCGTTTGCCGCCAATGGGGGTTTGGACAATTACCTGCCCAGCGCGCAGGGGGGCTTGTGCTGCCAGCACCTTGCCAACACAGGCGGCATGTTCCCCATAGGGCATGGAACGCATCAGCGCCAAGGCCTGCTCGGCATCTGCCTGTGGCACAATACAAATAAGCTTGCCTTCGTTAGCAAGGTACAGCGGGTCTAGCCCTAAAAAAGAACAGCCATTTTTTACGCCATCGCGTACGGGTATGGCTTCTTCCTCAAGCTCAATGGCAACGCCAGACTGGGCGGCAATTTCATTTAAGGTTGTCGCCAGCCCTCCGCGTGTGGGGTCTCGCAGCACATGCACATCGGGCAGAGTGGTCACCAGCTTTTCCACCATGTGATTGAGTGGGGCAGAATCTGAATGTATGCTGCTGTCAAAGGTGAGCCCCTCACGGCTGCCCATAATGGTAAGGCCATGGTCGCCCATTGTGCCACTGACCAGCACAGCATCGCCAGCACAGGCTTTGTGCCCAGAGGGGCTGTTTTCTGTGAGTATCCTGCCTATGCCTGTGGTATTGATAAAGATTTTATCGCATGCTCCGCGTGGCATCACCTTGGTATCGCCTGTAACAATGAGCACACCCGCTTCTTTAGCCGCGCGCGCCATATCGGCCACAATGCGATCAAGCACAGAAAGTTCAAGCCCTTCTTCAAGAATGCAGGCACAGCTCAGGTAGGCAGGCTTTGCCCCCAGCATGGCAACATCATTTACTGTGCCGTGTACAGCCAAGCTGCCTATGCTGCCCCCGGGGAAGAATAGCGGCGTCACGGTGTAGGAATCGGTGCTCATGGCAAGAGGGCCTGTAATGTCCAGCTTTGCCGCATCGTCCATGACCGCCAGCAGCGGATTAGAAAAATGTCGAAAAAAGCATTCGCTAATAAGCCTTTGCGAAGCTTTGCCACCGCTGCCTGCGTCCAAAAGAATAGTACCCTGTTCCATGCTTACTCCAAATTGTATTTATAATAGGCGGCGCAGCTGCCTTCGGTAGAAACCATGCACGGCCCCACAGGCTGGGCTGGCGTGCAGCGCTTGCCAAAGAGGGGGCAGGCATTAGGCATAATGCGCCCCTTGAGCACGTCACCGCAGCGGCAGCCTGTCACCTTGGTGGTGGCGGGCAGGTGCAAATCAAGGCGGCGCATGGCATCAAAGTCTGCCAGCTCAGGGCGAATAACCAGCCCACTTTGCTCTATACAGCCCAGCCCGCGCCACAGAGCATCGGCAGGGGCAAAGACAGCGTCCATAATTTCACGGGCGCGGGCATTGCCTGTGTCTGCTACAGCGCGGCGGTAGGCATTCACCACAGCGGGCTTGCCCTCGCGGCGCTGCTCTGCCATAAGGCACAGTGCCAGCAAAATATCGGCTGGTTCAAAGCCTGCCACCACCCCCGGCACATGATATTGCTGTGCTAAAAAGGCATAGGGCTCTAAGCCGAGAATGGTGGAAACATGCCCCGGCAGCAAAAAAGCATCAATATTGCATTCCACATCTTGCAGTAAAACCTGCAAAGCAGGGGGCACAAGCTTGTGAAAGGAAAGCACACAAAAGTTTTTAATACCTTGCTGCTGTGCCGTAAGAATAGTTGCCGCCACAGTGGGGGCTGTGGTTTCAAAGCCAATGCCCAAAAAAACAACAAGGCTTTGGGGGTTGGCTTGTGCTAGGCGCAAAGAATCGAGCGGAGAATAAACAATTTCTATATGTGCCCCTGCGGCTTGTGCATGCTTTAAGCTTGTGCCATCGGGGCCGGGCACACGCAACAAATCGCCAAAGGTGGCAATAATAACGTTTTTTTGTTGTGCCAGTTCAAGAAAGGTGGCCACCTCGGCATCGTGGGTAACGCATACAGGGCAGCCGGGGCCAGAAAGGTGCGTAACACATGCTGGCAGCAAAGAACGCAGACCACTTTGAAAAATAGCCACAGTATGCGTGCCGCACACTTCCATAAAACGCAATTCCTTACCCTCAAGGGCACGTTCCAGACGTTGCAGCAGGGGGGCACATAAATGGGGGTCGCTAAAAGCAGCAAGCGGGTTCGACCGAGCAGTCATACATTCTCCTAGGGCATAAGCGGGGCAAGCAACAGCCCCGTGCTGACAGGTAAACCACACATCAGGTTTGCATTGGCAAGCGCTTGCCCAGAAGCACCTCGGCATAAATTATCTATGGCCGAAACCACAATAAGCCGCCCTGTGCGTTGATCAAGCGCAAGGCCAATATCGCAAAACATAGTGCCGCGCACATTGCGGGTTTCGGGCAGCTTCCCCTTGGGCAGCACGCGCACCCATTGGCTGCCCTGCCATGTTTGGCAATAGGCTTGGTGCACAGCATCAAGCGTGGTGGCAGGGTCTTTCAGCTTGGTATAGATGGTGGAAAGAATGCCGCGATTGATGGGCAGCAAATGCGGGTTGAAGGAAACAATAACCTCTTTGCCCGCCATACGCGAAAGTTCCTGCTCAATTTCTGGCGTGTGCCTGTGCTTGCCGCCAATATTGTATGCGCGGAAGGAATCGACCACTTCACAATAGAGTGATGAAACCGTGGCCTTGCGCCCAGCCCCTGTTGTGCCTGATTTGGAATCGGCAATAATATCTTCAGCCTGAATTAAATCGTGAGCAAAGGCTGCGTGCAGGGCAAGAATAATGGAGGAAGGGTAGCAGCCAGGGTTAGCCACAAGGCGCGCTTGTGCTGTTTGTTCGGCATAGAGCTCGGGCAGGCCATAGGCTGCTTCTGGCAGCAAATGCTGGCGTGTGTGCTCAACGCCATACCATTCTTCATACACCTTGGCATCGTGCAGGCGAAAATCTGCCGAAAGGTCAACGACCTTAACTCCGGCCTCCAGCAATTCTGCGGCCAATTCCATAGCTGCCTTGTGGGGCACGGCAAGAAAGACAAGGTCGCACAGGGCAGCGGCAGCTTTGGCATCGGGCGGGGTAATAACAACGTCTGCCCCTGGTTGATTGGCAAGAAAAGGATAGTGCTCGCCCAGCTTTTTGCCAGCTTCAGCGCGCGAACAGGCCATAACAAGGCGCATGGCTGGGTGAGAAACGAGCAGACGGGTTAATTCCATGCCTGTATAGCCAGTAACACCAATGAGCCCCACAGTAATTGTTTTCATTCTCTGCCCCTAGCGGGTTTTAATAACATATTTCATGCGCACTTCATACAGCACGCCATCCAGCAGCTTTTTTTCTTCATCATCCAGACCATTGCGCGTTTTTTCCTGTAACATTTCAAGCATATCAATGGTGTGTTTTGCCATTTTTAAATCTTCTTGCAGGGCATTGGTTTCTGGGTTGGGCACTTCCCCCAATTGCACCAAAGCAGACGAGGCCAGCGAGAGTACAAAGGTTGAAAAGGTCACCTGAGGCAGCATAAATTCTTGTTCAGTAGGCATATTCCCCCCATAGACAACAGGCGGCACAGGCTGTTGTGCCCATGCCGCCCGCAATTAGCTGTGAATAAAGGCAGGCACTTCCCCAACCTTGCCTTGCAGGGCAGCCTGATAGGCCGCAAAGGCGCATTCCAAATAGTCACGAGAGCCGCAATAGCCGCCAGCATGTTCAATGGATGCTTTAAGGGCGGCAAGCCCCGCAAGAATGTCAGACCAGTCTACCCAGCCCATATGCCCAATGCGTACAACCGAGGGCTTGAGCTGGTCTTGCCCGCCAGCAAGATAGACACCATAGGCTTTGGCCGCATGGCTAACCACCTCTGGCGCAGGCACGCCAGCAGGCAGCACCACACTGGTAAGCCCCCAAGTGTACGACTGGGGGGCAAGCATGCCCAGCCCCAGAGCCAGAGCCCCTGTCCGCGCCATCATGGTTAATGCCCATTGTTTACGGTAAATGCTTTCCAGCCCCTGCTCCAGCAGCATGTCCAAGCTTTCAACCAGCCCAAGAATAAGGCTTACTGGAGAGGTGAACAGAGTTTGGCCTTTTTCTACATTGGCTCTTTCTTTGCACAAATTGAAATAAAAGCAGCTGGGCGCAATTTGTTCTGCCTTGCGCCATGCGCGTGGCGAAAGCGCCAGCAAGGCCAAGCCAGGGGGCAGCATAAGGCCTTTTTGTGAACCTGTGAGCAGGCAGTCTATGCCCCAGTCATCCATAGGGCAGGGGGAAATGCCCACAGCCGAAATGCCGTCGGCAATAAGCAGCACATCGCGCTGGCGCGTTACCGCCGCCACTGCCTGCACAGGGTGCAATACACCTGTGGATGTTTCAGAAACCTGCATGCACACGGCTTTGATTTCGGGGTCGGCATCCAGCGCTGCGGCCACAGCCTGCGCTGTGACAGCTGTGCCCCACGGCACAACAAGTGTGCTGACCACAAGGCCGCGCACTGCGGCAATTTGGCTCCAACGCTGACCAAATTTGCCGCCTTCTACCACAAGTATTTTTTCGTGCGGGGCAAGCAGGCCATGCAGGGCAGCTGTCATAGCGCCTGTGCCAGAGCAGGTAAGGGGCAGGACTGGCTCTGTTGTGCCAAACAATATTTTTAAACGCTCTTGTGCCGCAAACATGGCGCTTTTAAACGCATCTTTGCGGTGGTGAATCATATCTTGAGCCAAAACAAGGCGCACGCGTTCGGGCAGGGGCGTGGGGCCAGGGGTGAGCAAACGGGTTTTATTCAGCATGATTTCCTTCCTGAGGGCACAAACACTAAGAGAAAAGGGTGCAGGTCTGACCTGTTGCGCCGCAATGTGCTGCGCTGTGCGTGGTATAGCACGCTTTGCAGTGACACGCTACTGTCACCGAGGGGTATTGGAGCCAAAAAGTTGAGCCGCTCGCTGGGCAATATCCTTCTTGCCTGCACTAACCGTGCTTTGCATAAAAGCAGCAGGGTTTGCCACAATGCCTAAAAAGTGCGACAGGCTTTGGGCTTTGCGTAAATTAAGGGCAAGCGTGCCACCTTGCTCTAAAAATAGCTTAATATCATTATAGAATTTTTTTTGCTCAGTACTGTCTTGTGGTATAGTGTTAAAGTAAGACTTGAGCAATGCCGTGGCATTACCGCCACAATTGCCAATAAGATAAGGAAGAAAGCCCAAATCATGCACACTGGCGCTCAGGTCAGTTACCATGGCTGCCAACAGGTTTTCGGCAGCTGTTCCTTGGGGGCTGTGCGGCCTGAGCAGGGTTAGGCTCAGGCTTAGCCGGGCAAGCTCTGGGCTGAAAATATTCAGCGTTTGCGTGCTGCTTATGCCTTCTGGCAGGTCTTTTTCTGTGGTGGTGAACTGAGCAGTAAGGCAGATAGTGGCAAGCTCTGGCAAGGAAAAGCCCGCAAGCAAAGCAATATCCATAGCAGGAAAGCGGTATTGCTGAAGTATAAAATGTAATTGCTGCGGGTGTGATTGCGGCCAGTCAAAGGTAATGCTTTCCACTTCATGCGCCCCACCAATAAAGGTGGTACTGCGGCCTTTATTCAGTGTTATTTGCTGCACCAGTGGCTCTGGGGCAGCCAGCAGCGCATTGAGTGCATCTTCGGGGCTGTGCTGCTGGGCTATGCCCTGCCAAAAAGCGGCTGGCGGCAGGGAAATTTGCCTTGCCTGCAGGTTTTCGGCAGCCAAAAGCACAGTATTGTTTTCGCTTAGGCTCAACTGCATCATATTGGCTTGGCTGCAATGCCTGCCATTCCACGCCAGCATATGCAGGCCTTGTGCGTTCAGCCTATAGTTTGGCAGGCTTTTTTGGCTATATTCCATATTTTTTGCATACAGCTGCGCCCAGCCTACAGCCTGCCACAGCACGTTTTGTGTGCGGTCAAGCGTCAGGTCTGTAATTTGCACATGCTCCATGCGTAAGGCTTGGTCAGCATCGCGCAAAATAAGGTTACTGAGCTCGGTATTGCTGGCCAGCAGTGCATCTTCGGCATTAGCCTTGCTTGGCAACAGCAAGGTACGCACCGTTTGCCACGGTATTGTTGTTTCCAGCATTTCAGCGCTGGCACGCTGCTGGGTGCGGCGATCTTCAAAAGCAAGATGCTCCAGCGTGAGCTTTTGCTGCCAAAGGGAACAGGAAACAGCACTGACAGAACAATGCACCCCTGCGTAAGGGCTGGTGATAAGCGTATGCTTTACCAGTGCGGCAATGCCCTGTTCTGCCGCGAAGGGAAGCAGCGCAAGCAAGGCAAGCGCCCCAGCAGCCCACCAAAAGAGTGACTTTTTCATTATGCCCCTCGCATAGCTTTAGTTAACCCTGTGGTGGCAGCCAAGGCTGTCTCGGTTGCGCAAGGCCGCCTGCGTAATGGCATAGGCTGTGTGTGCACCATGAAACAGGGTGATAAGGCGCGGTGAAATGCGGGTCAGTTTATAAAAATCATGAATGTGGCTTACGAGCTCGCGCGTATCTTCAAAGGCACGGCGCAGGCGGGCTGTAGAGCGGGAAATGCCCACATAGTTCCACATAGTATGGCGGATTTGTGCCCAGTCCTGCGCGACAAGGGCAGGGTCATCATTATTTTCATTTCCCAGATTTTCCCAATCAGGAATAGCATTACGCAAATCGGAGGGCAGCGGGTCTTCCTGCTGGGCGCGTTCACTAATGTCAAGCCCACTTGATGCCCCCCATACCACACCTTCAAGCAGCGAAGTGCTGGCAAGGCGGTTTGCCCCGTGCAGACCTGTGCAGGCACATTCCCCCACAGCATATAGGCCGTGCAGGGTGGTGCGCCCGTGCAAATCGGTTAAAATACCGCCGCAGAAATAATGCGCGGCGGGCACAACTGGCGCTGGCTCTTTACGAATATCTATGCCAATTTTTTGGCAATGTTCAAACACGGTAGGGAAGCGGGTGGGCAAGTCCTGCTCAATGTGCGAGGCATCAAGGTACAGGCAGGGCGCGCCTGTGTGCAGCATTTCATACATCATAGCCTGCGCCACAATATCACGCGGGGCAAGGTCGCCGCGCTGGTCGTGGCGCTGCATAAAGGGCTCGCCCTTGCCATCCAACAGGCGCGCGCCTTCACCGCGCATAGCTTCAGTAATTAAAGGGCGGCGGTTAGAGCGTTCCTGATACAGCGCAGTGGGGTGGAATTGCATGAACTCGAGGTTGTTCAAAGTAACACCCGCGCGTGAAGCCATGGAAAGCGCCGAGCCAACGCAGCCGGGCGCATTGGTGGAATGTAAAAAAACCTGCCCAACCCCGCCCGTGGCTAAAATAGTCCAGTCCGCCAAAATGGTTTTGGGTGTGCCTGCTTGCTTGTCAAAAACATAGGCGCCAAGGCAGCGGTTGTTAACATCGTAGCGATATTGAGAACGGCGGGCATGGTGGTGGTTGGTGAGCAGGTCAATGGCAAGGTGATTGGTGCACACTGTAATGCGGGGGTGCTCTTGCACACGGGCTATCAGCCCTTCCATAATGGCTCGCCCTGTATAGTCGGCCTTATGCAGAATGCGCTGAGTGCCATGCCCGCCCTCACGGGTCAGATTCCATGAGCCATCGTCATTTTTATCAAAAGGCACAGCAGCTTTTTTCAGCAATATACGTTCTATAAAGCGTGGCCCCATGGTGCATAAATATTCCACAGCCTTGGTTGAATTGTAATGATGACCAGCAACGTAAATATCTTCTGCCAGTGCATGGGCATCATTGCCGCCAGCGGCTTCATAAATAATGCCGCCCTGCGCCAATTCGGAATTGCCGCCAGCAAGGTCTTGCCCAGCATTGAGCAGCAAAACAGACAAACCAGCATCGGCAAGAGTGAGTGCTGCTGTGCAGCCAGCTATGCCAGAACCAATAATAAGAACCTGAGTATAGATGCGAGAATCCATGCTATTCTCCCGCGCGGGCGCACACATCCAGCATGCGTTCCAGCGCAACTTTGGCCGACTGCTGTTGCGCTTTCGGCACGGTGATACAGGGGGCAGTGTTGTTTTGCACCTGCTGCAAGGTAGCCAGCAGCTTTTCTTCTGTGCATTTGGCCATGTCCGAGCATTGAATGCGGCGCACAGGCAGCACGGTGCATTGCTGGGCGTACTCGCGGCGCAGGCGGTCAACTAAGCTGCATTCTGTGCCCACAGCAATAGTGCTGCCTTGGGGTGCTTGCCGTACAGCATTAATGAGATAGGTGGTGGAGCCTGCACCATCTGCAGCGGCAACCACGTCGGGGGCGCATTCGGGGTGCACCACAATATGTGCCTGCGGGTGGGCAAGGCGCAGGGCAGCAATGTGCTCGGCATGAATTTTAGCATGTACAGCGCAGCAGCCAGGCCACAACAATAATTGCTTCTGCAAGGCCTCTGCCAGAGGGAAGGCTTCACCCTGCTTGCGAATATTGAGGGTCATGCATGCGGCTTCGTTCAGCCCCAAAGCGCGGGCTGTATTGCGCCCAAGGTTGGCATCGGGCAGAAAAAGCACGCTGTCGCCTTGCTCAAATGCCCAGCGCAGCATGGCGGTGGCATTGGCAGAGGTGCAGACAGCCCCGCCAAATTCGCCCACCACAGCTTTGACAGCCACGGGGGTGTTCACATAGGCAAGGGGCACAATTTTTTTACCAGCCGTATGCAGGCGCATCAGCACGGCGCGCACAAGGCTGGCTGGTGTCATTTGTGCCATCACACAATGGGCGTCTTCAGCAGGCAAATGCACCTGCTGCCCAGCGCGTGCCAGCAATGCGGCCGATTCCGCCATAAAATGCACACCGCAAAAAACAATATGCTGTGCGTCTATGGCGGCTACGCGCCTAGCCAGCTCGAGCGAGTCGCCTGTAATATCACAATGGCGTATCACGGCGTCGTGCTGATAGTGATGCCCTGCTATGCACAGGGAAGAGCCAAGTTGTTTTTTGAGTGCTTCTATTGCTGTAGCTGTCTGCGTCATTGTTTTTTACCTCGTGCATCCTGTCAATGTCATGCTGAAGTCGGCAGCCACGGCGGAATGGGTGAGCCTGCCAACAGAAATAAAGTCTGCGCGGCGCTGTTTGCCGCATTGAGCCAAAGTGCGTATGGTTTCAAGGCGCACACCGCCGCTGATTTCTGCCTCTATGCTTGCGGGGATGAGGGGCAGGGCAATGTCGAGCTGCTGGGCATTCATATTGTCCAGCATAATGCGGTCTACTGTGCAGGCTACAGCCTCGCGCACATCGTCATAGGTGCGGCACTCCACCTCTATGGGCGGGCAGGGCGCATAGGCATGGCGCAGGGCGGCTACTGCCGCAGTAATAGAGCCTGCGGCGTCAATGTGATTATCTTTAAGCATAAGAATTTCTGCCAAGTCTCGGCGGTGGTTGCCCCCACCGCCCACGGCCACGGCATATTTTTCTGCCCAGCGCAGGCAGGGGGTGGTTTTTCGGGTATCCAGCAGGCGCACGCCCGTGCCTTCCAGCGCTTGTACATAGCGCTGGGTCAGGTTGGCAATGCCAGAAAGGTGCGTCATGAAATTCAAAATAATACGCTCTGCCTTGAGTGCCCCGCGCGCTGTGGCATGAATGCGCGCAACCTCTGTCATGGCGGGCACGGCGCTGCCCTCGGCTACCACAGCCTGCCACTGGCAATGTTCACCCATTACTTCAAAAATAAGAGGAATAAGGGGCAAGCCCACCACAAGGCTGGCTTCTTTGGCGCGAATGGTGGCGTGCATGGGCGCTTCGGGGCTAAAAACCCCTTCGGCAGTGAGGTCGGCACCGTCTTCATCCAGCGCTAATTGTATGGACTGAATAAGCTGTTCTCTCCCCTTGGGAGAAAAATATGTCGAAAAAGAAATACCTTGCATAAAACCCCTTGTAATAGGGAAAGAGACGCAGACAGTGCTGTGTTTCTGCCTCTTGTTCATCAAAAGATTGAGTTACACTATGGTTAAGAATAAACAAATTTAACCGTAGCTCTTTACGCCCAAGGGTGAGCCTGTTACAAACTGTGCGGCGGGAAAGCACGCCTTGGCATCACCGTTAGAGGCATTCTAACGCGTAGTGAACTTCTCGTCCAGTCTGTGCATTTTTTCTCTTTCTCCAGAGCAGGACAGCGCAGAAACTGTGCGTGTGTTGTGATACAGGAGGAGTATTTATGGAAGAAAAAGATATCAACACCAGCAAAGACAGCCAGCAGCTTGCTGTAGATGATGAGCATACCTATGTTGTGCCCGCTATTTGCGGTCAGGGTGAAGATCAAGAATTTGCCCACCCTGCCGACATGGCAGACCATCTGGAAAATTTAAGTCTGGAAAAACAGGTGTGTGCCCTGCGCCACATGCCTACTGAAGACGCTGCCGATGCGCTGGCAGAACTGGATGAGTATGTGGCTGTAGACGTGTTGGAAAACATGGATGCAGACGTGGCTGCGCAAATTATTGCTGAAATGTCGCCAGACGATGCTGCCGACGTGCTGGATGAACTGGACGAAGACCACAGAAATGTGCTGCTCGACAAGCTGGAGCGCGAAGATTCGGAAGAATTGCGCACCCTGCTGAACTTTGACCCAGAGTCCGCAGCGGGCATTATGAACACGGAAATTATCTTGCTGCAAGAAGATATGACCGTAGATGGTGCTATTTTATATATACGCAAAGAAATGGAATCGGACTATGAATGCCCCTATTATGCCTATGTGGTAGATGAGTGCGAAATACTTGTGGGGGTGCTCTCTTTGCGTAACCTTTTGCTGGCGCGCCCCGGCGAACATGTGGGGGACTTGCTGCCCAAGCCGCATAATGTGGTGAGTGTGCCCTTTGATATGGATCAGGGGGAAGTGGCCAAGCTGCTTTCGCACTATAATTATATGGCCATGCCCGTGGTTGATCATCAGGGGCATTTGATGGGCATAGTGACCTATGACGATATTATGGACATTATGCACGAAGAAGCCAGCGCCGATATGCTGGGCATGGTGGGCGCTGACCCTGATGAAAGTGTGGACACCCCGTGGCTTGAATCGGTACGCAAGCGCTTGCCTTGGCTTTTGGTGAACATGGTTAATTCGGCGCTTTCAGCCTCGGTTGTATATATGTTTGAAGGCAGCATAGCGCAAATGGCCATTCTTGCTGTGCTTATGCCCATGGTGGCAAATCAGGCGGGGAATACAGGGCAGCAGGCCTTGGCGGTGATGATACGTCAGCTTGCCAATGACCGTTTTGATAATAAAAAGTCGTGGATAGCTGTGCTGCGTGAGGCCAAAATTGGCTTTATTACAGGGGCGGCTATGGCTTTGGTGGCCTTTGTGGGCGCGTGGCTGTTTACCAGTAATATGCTTGTGGGCGCTGTCATGGGCGGTGCTCTTTTATGCGATATGCTGCTGGGCGCTGTGGCAGGCGGCTCTATTCCGTTAATTTTCAAGGCCATGGGGCGCGACCCTGCACAGGCTTCCAGTATTTTTTTAACAACTATTACTGATGGTGCTGGTTTTTTTATCTTTTTGGGGCTGGCTACCAGCATCTTGGCATTATAGCAAACACTGTTAGCCTTCGCTTGGCATGGGCGAAAGGAGAAGACAATGGCACAAACAATAGGCTGCATAGGCTGTGGCAATATGGGTGGGGCAATTCTTGCAGGGCTTGCTGCCACGGGTGATGATATTCTGCTTGGCTATAACCGCAGTGCCCAGCGCCTACTGCCCCTGCAAGAGCAGGGGGTGAAGGCTGTGCCCACCATGCAGGCTGTAACAGCAGAAGCGGACATTATTGTTATTGCGCTCAAGCCGTATTTGGTGGCTGCGGCCTTGCAGCAAATTCAGCCTGTGCTGACTGAAAATAAAATACTTATTTCTGTAGCGGCAGGGGTAAGCGTTGCTGCCCTGCGCACGGCCTGCGGGCAGCGCTGCCCCGTGGTGCGCACCATGCCCAATACACCAGCCTTGGCAGGCAAGGGCGTGTATGCCCTGTGTATGGAAGATGCCGCCTTGACAGAAACACACAAAGCAACAGTGCGTGCCCTCTTTGCCCGCATAGGCTTGCCCTTGGAAATGCCCGAAAGTAAATTCCCCGCTTTTTCTGCTTTAATTGGGGCAGGGCCCGCCTATGTGTTTCATTACATGAATGCTCTTGTGCAGGCTGGCGTAACGCTGGGCTTCCCCCGTGCAGAGGCGCGGCAAATGGTAGATGCCCTTGTGGAAGGCTGTGCCGCTATGGCGCAAAAAAGCACAGCAAGCCACAGCGATTTGCGCGATCAGGTTTGTTCACCTGCTGGTTTAACTATTGCTGGCGTAAATCATTTGGAGCGCAATGCCCTGACAGGCACAGTGATTGATGCTGTGCTGGCTGCTGATAAGCGCGGTAAGGAAATGGAAGGCTAAGGCATTCTAGCTTGGAACATGCTGGCAAGGTTTTATAAAATTTTTTTGCCACGCAAAGCGTATATGAGGAATGCATTTTCCCGTTACATGCGCTTTGTCAGTGAATTTGCTCTGGAATTACCATACAGAAGAGTTTTGTACAGGCGCGTATGTGCATCATAGAATAATGATACACATACGCGCCTTATTTTATTGTAATAACGATTGCGCCATGGCTTTACCCTGTGTGCCGCCGCCTGCCATGCGCTCCAGCTCTGCCATGCGCTCTGCTTTGTTTAGGGCATGGCACAGGGTAAAGGTTTCTTGTGCAATTACGCGCTTTTGCACCTGAAAATGTTTTTTGGCCTTCAGGGCAAGCTGCGGCCAATGGGTAATAAGCAGCATTTGGCGGCTGCCCGCAAGCAAAGCCAGCTTTTCTGCCACAGCGTTGAGGGTAAGCCCGCCCACGCCAGCGTCCACTTCATCAAAGATCAGTGTGGCATCTTCTGCAATGGGCTGCACACTTGCCAAGGCCAATAAAAAGCGTGAAAGCTCGCCGCCAGAAGCAATATGATCTAAGGGCTGCGGGGCTTGCCCCGGGTTGGGTGCCCACAAAATATAGGCCTTCTCTTCCATAATATCTTGCCATGCAGGGCTGGGGCTAAAGGCAATATGCACATGCACATCGCTTGAAAAACCCAGCTCACACAATTCTGTTTCCAGCTTTTGCGCAAGGGCTGCCCCTGCGGCTTGCTTGCAGGGCAAAAGCTGGGCAAGCAGGCTGTGCAATTCTGCACGCAAGACCTGTTCTTTTTTATCAAATTGCTTGATATCAAGAGCACAACTATCTAAAAACGATAAGTTTTCTGCAATCTCGTCACGCAGGGCAAGAATTTCATCTAGAGAGCGGTGCATTTTTCGTTTGAGCTGTGCCAGCGCAAAGAGGCGCTCTTCCACCTCTTCAATATCAACATCCACAGCGCGGGCAGGAGGGCGGCGCAGCCTGCCTGAAAGATGCTGCAAATTTTGCCGCAGGGCGCTTACGGCACCAGCATCTTCGGCAAGGCTTTCGTCATCGCGCTGCATGGCGCGCATAAGGTGCTCAAAATCCCCCAGTATGTGCAGCAGGCCATCGCCATTTTCCCCATGCAGCAAGAGCAGGGCTTTTTCAAAATTTTCTCGCAATTGGCTTTGCTGGCGGGCTTGGGCGCGCAGGGCTTCCAGCTTTTCTTCTTCGCCTTCTTCAGGAGCAAGGGCATCAATTTCTTGTTGCTGCATTTCGAGCAGGTCACGCTTTTCAACAAGGTTGCGATATTTTTCTGTCAGCACCTGACGGGCAGCGGCATTTTCTTGCAAATTTTTTACAAGGGCAGCTTTTTGTGCCAGCAAATCGGGGCGGTTCATGGCCGTATTGACCAAAGCATCCTGAAAGGCCGCTTGCAAAAGCTTTTGCTGCCCATGCTGGCTGGTGTGCACCATAAGCTCTGTGCGCAGGCCTTTGGCGGCTTCTTGAGAGCGCAAAATGTCGTTAATATACAAGCGGCTGCGCCCTGTTTCGGCAATGAGCTCTCGGCGTATAACCAGTTCTTCGCCATGCAGCACAAAAAGGCCGCTTATTTCTGCTTTTTCTGCGCCGCTGCGCACCATTTGCGCGGGGAGTTTATCCCCCAGCAAAAAGGAAAGGGCTTTGATGATAAAGGTTTTACCCGCGCCAGTTTCGCCAGTAAGCACATTCATGCCCGCGGCAAATTCTAGTTCCATATCTTCAATAAGAGCAAGGTTATGAATGCGTAATACTTCAAGCATACCTGTTCCTGAGCACTCTTTTCTGTTCCATCGTTACAAAAAGTTAACGCTGTTCTTTAAGTCTGGGGTCAAAAATATCGCGCAGGCTTTCCCCCAGCAAATTATAGCCCAGCACGGTTATCAAGATAGCCAGCCCCGGGTACAGGGAAAGCCAAGGGGCAATTTCTAGCACATTTTTGCCATCCATAAGCATATTACCCCAACTGGCATCGGGGGGCTGCACACCCAAGCCCAAAAAACTGAGGGAAGACTCAAGCAAAATAGCCCCAGCAATGCCCAATGTGGCAGAAACAAGCACAGGCGCTAGGGCATTGGGCAAAATGTGCATGAATAATATTTTGCTGGTGCGGCTGCCCGAAAGGCGCGCTGCGGCAATAAAATCACGCTGTTTCAGGCTCATAGTTTCTGCCCGCACCAAGCGCGCTACGCCCATCCATGAAGTTAAGCCTATCACAACCATAATATTGAGCAAACTGGGCTCTAAAAAAGCAATAACAGCAAGAACGAGAAAAAATGAGGGGAAGCAGAGCATAACATCCACACCGCGCATAATGCATTCGTCAACCCAGCCGCCAAAATAGCCAGCAACAAGCCCCAGCGTAAGCCCTATGCTCACAGAAATGCCCACGGCAACAAAACCCACCCACAGCGAGACCCGCCCGCCATACAGCATACGCGAAAAAACATCGCGCCCCAGTACATCGGTGCCCAATAAAAAGTCAGGGCAGGGGGGCTGTAAAATGGCATCCAAATGCAGGGCATCGGGCTGATAGGGCGCAAGCCATGGGGCACACAGGGCTGCCAAAGACATAATAAGCACAATGCCGCCGCCCAGCACAGCCATGCCATAGCTGCCAGCCACATAGCGCAGCCAGCGCGCAGGTGCTTTAGAAAAAAATGCCATGCTATGCCTCCTTCTGGCTGCCACGAATGCGCGGGTCTGCCAAGCCATAGCACACATCAGCAAGAATATTGCCTGCCAAAGTCAGCACAGCAGCAAGCACCAAGTTTCCCATAATCATGGTATAATCACGCGCCATAACCGCGCCATAAAAAAGCTGCCCCAAGCCCGGCAGGGCAAAAATAGATTCGACAATAACGCTGCCCCCAATCAGCCCCGGCACAGAAAGCCCCAGCAGGGTAATAAGCGGCAGCAGGGCATTACGCAGGGCATGGCCAAAAATAACGGTGCGGGCTGGCAGCCCCTTGGCGCGCGCGGTTAAAATAAAATCCTGACGCAGCACCTCAAGCATGCACGAGCGCATAAAGCGGGACATGCCCGCAAGGCTGCCCACGGTGTACACAATAATGGGCAAAAGCAGGTGGGCACTGACATCGCGCACCTTTCCCCACACAGATAATTGGGCATAGTCCATAGAGGTCAGGCCAGAAATGGGCAGCCATGCATGGTCTATGCCGCAATACATCATCAGCAGCAAGGCCAGCCAAAAAGAAGGCATGGCAAAGCCCAAAAAGACCAACACCGTTACCGCACGGTCAAACAAAGAATTTTGCTTCCATGCAGAAAGTATGCCCAAGGGCACGGCAAGGAGCAGCGTGAGTATGAGAGAAATAACATTCATGCCCACGGTAAGGGGCAGGCGCTCCAGAATTTTTTCTAGCACAGGGCGGCTGTCGGCAGATAGGGAATTGCCAAAATCCAGATGCGCAAGGCGGCTGAGCCATTCCCAATATTGCACATACAGGGGCTGATCAAGCCCATACAAAGCCTCAAGTTGCTGGCGCGCGCCCTCGCTTGCTAAGGGGTTCAAGGTAATTTCCATATCGGTGGGCGAGCCTGGGGCAAGGTGTATTACCCAAAAGGAAATAAGCGTGATGCCCCACAGCACCAGCAGCATCCAAAGAATTTTTTTGCCACAGCGCATGGCCAAAGCCCCAAGCTGTACAGAAAAGAGAGTAGGGCGCTGCATTGCTATTCGGTGCGGTCAAGCCATTGTTGCAGGGCATTTACCTCTTCAGCCCATTGTGGAGCAAGGCGCAGCGTGAGGAAGCGGGCATACAGGGCATCCAGCATGGCCAGTGCTGTTTCAATAAGGTAAAATTTTTCCAGCAAAAGGGCGTCTGGCTCATCATCGGCATCGTTGGTATCAATTTTTGGTGTTTTCAGGCTGCCTAGGGCAAAATCTTCTGCCTTCAGGCTTACCTGCCAGCTCATGTCATCTTTTTCTAAAAGGAGCAGGGCGCGCGTAACCTTTTTGCCTGCGGCTATGCCATATCGTGCTTCACGCAAGGGGGAAAGGTTGCCAGAAACCGAAGTAGTTTCGCGGGCATCGCCTTCACCGCCCTGCACAACAATGCGCTGTTCCATAGAGGCAGAAAAGGGCGCACCGTCTTTCATAGTAAACGAGCCAGGGGCTGTATCATTTTTGAACCAAAGCCATGTCAAAAATTCCTGCCCGAGAATAAGGTCGGTGGTATCGCCAAGGTAGGGGGTATCACTCATGATCAGTCGCGCTCCGTAGCAAAGGTAGTGGGTTCAAGGGCATCCAGCGCAGGGGCTGCGGCTTCGGGCAGCAGAGAAAGGGCAAGCGTGTAGGGCGTCATAGGCTCAATATGCAGATCAAAAGTGCGAATAAAATATTCGGTAAAGAGCTCAACAACCTTGCTTTGCGTGGAAGCGAACCAAATTTCGCCAGTATCTGTTGCCCACACCACATTAAATTCTGCGGGTACAGGCAAAAAGCGCATGCGTAATTTTAGCAAAACTTGTTCTTTCAGTTCTTTTTTACGCTCGCGGCTGACAAATTTCTTACCTTGTTCAGCCATTTTGGCTTTTTCGTCTTTCAGCGCAAGGGCAAGGTGTTTTTTTATTACCCCAGCAGGCACACGGCGCGTATCAAGGCGCAGTGAAAAGACAATATATGCACCTTTTTCTGGCGGTGCGCTCAGCCATTCCATATCAAGCATATCTTCAAAGCTCGTCCAGCCCAAAGCACGCTCTTCGGGAAGATCGTCAATATCACGAAAAGCAAATTGCTTTAGCTTTTCAGGAACTTGCCCCCAAAGCTCGGCAGGAACAGCGTCCACCAGACGAAAACGGGTGAACGAACAGGAAGAATTAAAAAAGCCCATAAAAACTCCTTGGCACGGTAACAAAGCAAGCCCTGCGGTAAAAAGAACACAGGGAATTGGGTCACCTTTCTTTACGCTGTGCCTGCCTTCATGGCAAGTGCTTGTATGCCTTGTGGGGATGAGCCTTTGTGTTATGATGATGTGAAATGAGGGATGGATAAGGCGTTTTGAAGGCGTATTAAAAATACGCGCATAATGTTAATTATGTAAACTTTTATTTTGTTAATTTTGCCTTTTGCTGAGTATCAAACACAGAGCAAGCCTAAGCCTTAACATAAGCCACTCTCCACCAATGCTGCTGTAGCAATACAAAATCAGCCCTGTAGAAAGCGACTTCCCAAGCACAGGCTTTTGTCGTAGCGTATAGGCCTTGTCACACGGTATTTTAACAGCATCCAAAGCATATCAATCCTTATGAAAATTCTGCACACATCAGACTGGCATTTGGGGCGCAGCTTGTACACCAAAACGCGCTATGCCGAGCACGAAGCCTTTTTAGATTGGCTGGCACAGTGCATTGAACAAGAGCATATTGACGCCCTGCTGGTGGCTGGAGATATTTTTGACAGCAGCACACCCAGTGCCAAGGCACAGGAGCTCTATTTTTCTTTTTTAGCGCGTGTGGCAAAACTGCCTTGCTGTCGGAATATTATCATCACAGGCGGCAATCATGATTCGCCAGCTTTATTGCAGGCCGCGCGTGCCCCCTTGCAGGCCTTGCGCATTCATGTTGTTGCCTCAGCCCCAGCAGACCCAAAACACTGCGTGCTCCCCCTAAGCGATGCACAGGGCTGCCCTGCCCTGCTACTGTGCCCTGTGCCTTTTTTGCGCGATAAAGATGTGCGTCAAGTCAGCGCTGGGGAATCGCTTGAAGAAAAAAGTGCTAAACTGGTGCAGGGGGTGGCGGCATATTATCAGACTGTGTGCAAACAGGCCGAAAGTATACGCGGCACGCAAGACATCCCGCTTGTGGTTATGGGGCATTGCTTTACGGCTGGGGGGCGTATTTCTGAAGGCGATGGCGTGCGCGAGCTCTATGTAGGCTCACTGGCACATATTCCTGCTGAAGCCTTTTCGCCTGCTATTGATTATCTTGCCCTAGGGCATTTACATGCGCCCCAGCTTGTGGCCAACAAAGCACATTGGCGCTATAGTGGTGCGCCCCTGCCCATGAGCTTTAGCGAGGCCGAGCAGGAAAAAAGCGTGTGCATTATTGAATTTTCAGGGCGGCATGCCCATGTTCAGCCTATGCCCATCCCCTGCTGGCAAGCCTTGCACAGCCTGAAAGGCGATAAAGAAAGCCTTTGCCGCGCTTTGCAAGCCCTGCGCATGCAAGGGCAGCCCTGCTGGCTTGAAATAGAGCACACGGGGGATACCCTTGCCGCGAACCTTCATGAAGAACTTGAAGCTTTGGTGCAGGGCAGCCCGCTTGAAATTGTGCGCATTAAAGAGCGTAGCCTTAGTGCCCGCACCATGGCGCTGAATACAGCCGAATCGCTGGAAGACCTCAGCGTGCAAGAAGTGTTCACGCGCTGCCTCAACAGTGAGCATGTCCCCGATGCAGAGCGCCCTGCCCTGATGCACTGCTTTGCTGAAATTGCCCATGCTGTGGGCACAGAACCAAGCCCAGCCACGGGGGCTGGCTGCCTTGCCGCCCTACACAGTGTGCGCTTTGCCAACCTGAATTCGCTTATGGGCGAATGGAGCATAGATTTTTGTCATGAAGCCTACCGCACAGATGGCATTTTTGCCATCACAGGCGCAACAGGCGCGGGCAAAAGCACTTTGCTGGATGCAATTTGCCTTGCCTTATATGGCATGACACCGCGCTTGGGCAAAATTACCGCCTCGGCCAATGCTATTATGTCACGGCAGGCATCTTTTTGCTTTGCCGAAGTCACCTTTGCCACCACCACAGGCCTGTACCGTGCCCATTTCAGCCAAAAAAGAAAAACACGCGGCAAAAATAAAGAAGGCCTGCAAGAGCCTAAATATGAAATAAGCCAGCTGCCAGAAGGTACAGTGCTTGCCTCAAAAGCCCGCGAGGCAGCAACGCTTATAGAAAATATTACGGGCATGAATTTTGACCGCTTCAGCCGTGCAATTTTGCTTGCTCAAGGAGATTTTGCGGCCTTTTTGCGCGCTAATGCCGATACCCGTGCCCCCTTGCTGGAACAAATTACCCAAACCGAAATATATAGCCAAATATCTAAAGCAGTACATGAACGTTTCAGCAAGGAAAAAGAAGCTCTTATTCCCCTTGAGGCACAAAAAAAGGCACTACAGCTTGCCACAGAAGCCGAACAAAAAGAACAGCAGCAAGCCTTGCAGAGGCACCGTGCTGCCCTAACAGCATTGCAGCACTGTACCCAACAAGTAGACGCTGCCCTAGCTTGGCAGCGCAGCCTGTGCAGCCTGCAAGAGCAGCAAAGCCTCTTGAACAGCGCCTCGGCAAAGAATCATGCAGCTCTATTGGATTTTCAGCCAGAGCAAGCACGCCTCGACGCAGCCCAGCGGGCAGAAAGCATAGCCCCGATTTATAGCGAGGCTGTACGCCTGCGCCAACAATGCCAGCAGCTGGAAGAGGAAAAAACAAGGCTTACGGCAGCACTGTGCAGCAAGGCAGCGCAGAAAGAAGCACAAGAGCGCCTTGCCGCACAGGCTCTGACCCAGCAAGAACAGGCAGAAGCGCAATGGCAGGCGCAAGCCCCTCTGTTTTTGCAAGTGCGCACCTTGGACGCCCGCCTTCAAGATAAAGCTCAAGTGCTGCTCACAAGCCAGCAGCGTATGCAGGAAGGTGCCGCCCTTTTGGCCGAAAGGCAGCAAGCCTTGCTGCATAACCAAAGCCTGTTACTCGAAGCGGGCAAAGCACAGCACGCTGCCAGTATTGCCCTGCATGCCCACCATGCCGATGCCCCTTTGGTTGAGGAATATTCGGGTTTGGCGGCACAGCTTTCGGCTTTGGCTGCTGCCTTTCTTCAGAAAAAAACAGTGCGGCAAGAACAAGAAGCAGCACAGGCTGCCGTGCAGCAAGCGCAAGAAGCTCTTGCCCTGCTTCAGGAAAGCCTTGCTCAGCAAAAACAGAGCTGCGCCGCGCAAGAGCAACAAAGCAGCACGCTGGAGCGGCGCTATAGCGTGTTGCTAGCGGGCAAAAGCCCCGCCCAGTGGCGGGAAGCCTTGCTTGCCCTAAGCCAAAAGCACACACAGCTTACCACGGCGGCACAGCACCTTCAGGCATTGCATGCCCTGCAACAAGAGCAGCACAACCTAACATCAGCGCACGAAAAGACCATTGCGGCATTACAGCTGCACGAGCACAGCACCGCCAGCGCCCGCAGCGAGCATGTCCGATGCACAGCGGCTTTTGATCATGCTGTGCAGCTCTTGCACCTTGTTAAAAAAATTCAAAGTCTTGAGGAAGAACGCGCCGCGCTTCAGCATGGGCAGCCCTGCCCTTTGTGCGGGGCAAGGCAGCACCCTTATTGCGAACAGGCCACCCTGCCCCCTGTTTCTGAAAACGAGGTGGAGCGTTGCCGTACCCTTATGGATGCTGCCGCTCAAACCCTGCTGGAACAAGAGCAAAGCCTACATAGCCTGCGCACACAGTTGTCGAACATACACAGTGAGCAGGAAAAACTGGCCAAGGAAGAAGCCCTGCACACACAAGCCCTTGCCGAACTTGTGCCAAGCGCTGCTAAAGACGCAAAGCACAGCATGGCTGAGCACCTTAGCCACTGCCAGCAGGCAACAGCGCTGGAATATCAGCATTGCCTGCATACCATGACTGCAATTGACACGCAGGGGCAGGCTTTAGAGGAACACAAGCAGCGCTACCAGCAAGCACATACAGCACTGCTGCACGCGCAGGCCGCTGAAGAACGCACAGCCAATGCCTTGCAACAGGCACAGCAGCAAGAGCAGGAAAAAAGCACAGCGCTGCACACCATACGGGCGCATTACGCGGAAAAATGCGCCGCCCTGCTGCTTAACCTGCGCCCCTATGGCATAAGCGCACTGGAGGCCGAGGCTATCCCCGAGCTTCAGGAAAGCCTGCGGCAGCGCAAAGAACAGTACAGCCTTTTACAGCAGGCCGTGCAGCAGGCCACACAGGAGCATGAGGAGTGCAACAATGCGCTCCTTGTTGTGCAACAAAGCCTGCAACAGGCTGAAAAAGAAGCAAAAATAGCACAAGAGCACTATATTGCTGTGCTGCATGAACATACTGCTCTGCATACAGAGCGCCAAAACCTTTTTGGGGAAAAGAATGTCGACGCAGCAGAGCGCAGCCTGCGCCAGCACATAGAGCAGGCCAAAGCCAACTATGCTGCGGCACTTCAGGCTGCGTCTATGGCTGCCCAAGCATGGAGCAGCACAGCGGCCTTGCTGGAACAGGCAGAGCGCACAGGCATACAGGCGAGGAAAACCTGCCGCGAGGCAGAAGAGGCGCTTATGCTTGCCCTTGACCAAGCATATTTTGCTGACGAAGCAACATATTGTGCTGCCTGCCTTAGCCCACAAGAAAAACAAGCTCTGTGTGCCCGCCGTGACGCCCTGCACACCGAAAAACAAAGCCTGCACTTGCAGCTGCATGAAGCAGAGCACAAGCTCAGCAATCATAAGGCGCAAGAACACAGCATGGCTCAGCCCGAAGAACTGCAAGCCTTACTTGAAGAATTGCAGGCGCTCATACAGTACAATCATGAGCATGTGGGGGCTTTGCAGCACAGCATTGCCCAGCAAGAAAAGCAGCAGCAAATAAGTAAAGACCTTGCTGCAGCCATTGCAGCGCAGCAGCGCGAACTTGCCCTATGGGCATACATGCACAAACTTATTGGCTCAGCAGACGGAAAAAAGTTCCGCAACTTTGCGCAGGAACTTACCTTCGAGCATGTTGTCGCCTTGGCCAATGGGCAGCTGCAAGCTATGACAGACCGCTATATTTTGCTGCGCGACCCTGCCCTTCCCCTTGAGCTGCATGTGCTTGATACTTGGCAAGGAGGGTTAAGCCGCACCACCAAAAACCTTTCTGGCGGCGAAAGTTTTTTGGTCAGCCTTGCCCTTGCGCTGGCTTTATCCCGCATGGTGAGCAAGCATGCGCGCGTGGAATCACTCTTTTTAGACGAAGGTTTTGGCACATTGGACGAAGAAACACTGAATACAGCTTTAGAAGCCCTTGCCAACCTGCAAAAAACAGGGCGACTTATTGGCATTATTTCACACATTCCTGCCTTGCGCGAACGCATAGCCACGCAAATTTGGGTAAAAAAAGAAAGTGGGGGCAAAAGCTCATTGCATGGGGCTGGCTGCTCGTCAGGCGGCTGAATAAAAATACACAGCCCCCTCAGGAGGCTGGCCTTTCTAAAGCAAGTGATGTATGTAGCGCCCCCGATGTATTTTATGCCACTTTTACCGTATTGAGTATGCCATGCCTTGCTATCACGATGCCCATGAATTTTTGAGCCTTTCCGAGCATTCCCTTCTTGTTGATGTGCGTTCTCCGCAGGAATATGCGCAGGGGCACATACCCCACGCACTCAGCCTGCCCTTGTTCAGCAATGCAGAGCGGGCTGCCGTGGGCACATGCTATGCCCAGCAGGGCAAACAGGCCGCCGTGAGCATGGCACTTAGCCTTGTGGGCGGGCAATTGGCAGGCAAGCTGCAGCAGGCATTGGCACTGGCCGCAGGTGCAAAAGACATCTATATGTATTGTTGGCGCGGTGGTATGCGCAGCGGCAGCATGGCATGGCTGCTTGAGGCTGGGGGTTTTCAGGTGCACCTTTTACGCGGCGGCTACAAAGCATACCGCACGCTGGTGCGTCAAGAGCTGGCCGCAGGTGGGTCTGTGCATGTGCTGGGCGGTATGACTGGCTCTGGCAAAACAGATATTTTGCTTGCCATGCGGGCAGCGGGTGCACAAGTTATTGATTTAGAGGGCTTAGCCTGCCACCGTGGCTCTGTATTTGGCGGCCTTGGCATGCCGCAACAGCCCCACTCTGAAATGATGGAAAATTCTCTGCATCAGGCTTGGGTGCATATGGATTTTTCCCGCCCTGTCTGGGTGGAAGACGAAAGCCGCCGCATAGGCAATATAACCTTGTGCAATGAGTTTTTTAGCCACATAGAACAGGGCATACTGGTCACTATAAGCATACCGCGCGCCGCAAGGGTGCACAGGCTGGTTTCCATGTATGCAGAGGCTGAAAGCAGCCCAAAGCAGGAAGCCCACCTGCTGCATGCTATAGCCCTGCTGGAAAAAAGGCTGGGCAATGCCCTGTGCCGCCAATGCCAACAAGCTGTGCAGCAGGGCAACTATGCCACTGCTGTGGCAGGCCTGCTTGACTATTATGATAAAGGCTACCAGCATGCGCTGCTGCGTAAGGCAAAGCCGCCGCAAGCGCACTTTGCCTGTGAGGCTGATATGCCCGAAGCCAGCGCGGCCAAAATTTTAGCCCACTACCCAGTCTAAGGCTGTCCTATAGTCAACAATAAAAGACACGCCCTTGCCCTGCATTGACAAAGCTTGGGGTGAAGTTTAGATTTATTCGTTTTTTGACATACTGTTATTTGTTTGTATTTTCGTACCATAGAACCTTTCGATGAGGAGCATTTCCATGGCCGTACATGTTGTTGATCACCCTCTGGTGCGCCACAAGCTGGGCATTTTACGCAAAGATGCCACGTCTACCAGTGAATTTCGTCAAGTAACCAAAGAATTGGCGCGCTTACTGGTGTATGAAGCCAGCAAAAACCTTGAGGTAGAAACAACCACAGTGCAAGGCTGGGCTGGGCCTGTGGAAGTGGAAGAAATTTCTGGCAAAAAAATTACTGTTGTGCCCATTTTGCGCGCTGGCATAGGCCTGATGGATGGCGTGCTGGACATGATACCCGGTGCTAAAATCAGCGTGGTGGGCTTGTACCGTAATGAAGAAACCCTTGAACCTGTTGAATATTATGTCAAGTTGGCCAAGGGCATTGAAAACCGCTTGGCGCTTATTCTTGACCCCATGCTTGCCACAGGCGGCTCGCTTATTGCCACTATTGATTTGCTCAAGCGCCACGGCTGCACCAAAATTTGCAGCCTGAATATGGTCTGCGCCCCAGAAGGGATTAAAAAAGTGCTTGAAGCACACCCCGATGTGGAAATTTACACAGCGTCCATTGATGATTGCCTAAACGAGCATGGCTATATTCTGCCAGGCTTGGGAGACGCTGGAGACCGACTCTTTGGCACAAAATAACAGCGTAAAACGCGTACTGCCTTCCCCGATGGTACGCGTTTTTTTGCGTTCGCAGTGCAAGATATCAGCCTGATACAGAACTCAGTGGAGCTCCCCATGCAGACCGACTATGCTTTCCGCCTTAAAGACGCTGCCATAGGAATGCAAATGCTTTGTGTTGCCTTTGGTGCTTTGGTGCTTGTGCCCCTGTTAACAGGAATGAACAGTAATGTGGCGCTCTTCACCGCAGGGGTGGGCACATTATTATTTCAAGTTATTACTAAGGGCAGCGTGCCCATTTTTTTGGCGTCTTCCTTTGCCTTTATTGCCCCTATTATCTATGGCATTCAAACATGGGGCTTGCCCGCCACGTTGGGCGCAACCGCTATTTCTGGCCTTGTGTATGTGCTGATAAGTTTTGTTATTCGCTTTCGCGGCACAGAATGTATTTTGCGCCTGCTGCCCCCCATTGTGACTGGGCCTGTGATTATTGTTATTGGCCTTGTGCTGGCACCAGTGGGTGTAAACATGGCACTGGGCAAAGCTGGGGATGGCACGGTTATTGTGCCAGAGCAGACTGCCCTGATTATTTCCATGACCTCGCTTGCCGTGACTGTGCTTGTTTCTTTGCTGGGGCGCGGCTGGCTGCGGCTTATCCCCATTTTGTGCGGCATTCTTGCTGGCTGCCTATGCTCTTTTGCATTGGGTGTGCATGACTTTAGCAAAGTGGCAGAAAGCCCGTGGTTTGCCATGCCTGCCTTTGTGTTTCCTGAATTTCAATGGGAAGCTATGCTCTTTATTATTCCTGTTACCTTAGCACCTGTTATTGAGCATTTTGGAGATGTTATTGCCATCAGCTCCGTAACGGGCAAAGATTACCTGAAAGAGCCCGGCATAAAAAACACCATGTTGGGTGATGGCCTTGCCACCATGCTGGCCTCTTTTTTAGGCGGCCCGCCCAACACAACCTATTCTGAAGTAACAGGAGCCGTGGCGCTGACCCGTGCCTTCAACCCCGGCATTATGACATGGGCAGCCATTTGCGCTATTATACTTTCCTTTGTAGCAAAAATTGGGGCTGTGCTCAGCTGCATACCCATGCCTGTTATGGGCGGCATTATGATTTTGCTCTTTGGCGCTATTATGGTGGTGGGTTTGAACACTCTTGTGCGCGCGCAGCAAGATTTGATGGAAGCACGCAACCTTGCCATAGTTGCCCTGATTATCATTTTTGGCGTTGGGGGCATGACCTTTACCATAGGCTCATTCCGCCTTGGCGGTATTGGGCTTGCCGCGGTAACTGGTGTTTTGCTGAACCTGATTTTGCCCCACGACAAGCTCATCAAGAAAGTTCGTAAATAGCAAAGAGGATTATGTGATGTCACATGCTGCGGGCTTACAGCCGCGTACCGCTGGTTCGCATGAACTTTGTGCCTTATTGTGGATAGCATATTGCACCTTTGCCGCTATGTACAGCCCGCAGCCTCTTTTGCAAAGCATCAGCATTGATTTGGCAACAGACCGCGCTGCCGCTGGCCTTTTATTAACTGTAGTTATTTTGCCCTTGGGCATTGCCCCCCTGCTCTATGGGCTTTTTTTAAACAGCGTGCCTTTGCGCCCCCTGTTATGCGCGGGCATGGTTTGCACCTGCCTTAGCCTGCTGCCCCCTGTTTTTATAGATTCGTATTGGCTGTTTTTAGCCATGCGCTTTGTGCAGGGGCTTATTGCCCCCGCCATGCTGCTTTCACTCATGATGTATGTCTCCACACATTATTCGGGCACAAGCATGCAGCGTGCCATGGCGCTGTACACAGCATTTACCATGATTGGCTCTTTTTCGGGGCGGCTTATTTGTGGCTATGTGGCTTCGCTATACACATGGCGCGGGGCTTTGGTGCTGTTGGCGCTTTTGTGCGCTAGTGCCGCCTGCGCCTCGCTGCTGCTGCACAGCGAGGGCAAAACAAAGGCAAGCCATATTGCCCCCAGCAAAATTCTGGACATCCTGCGGCAGGAAGATGTGCGCAAAATTATTTTATGCTCGCCTCTCTGTATTTTTGTGCATGCCTCCGTGCTGAATTTCATTCCTTTTTACATGCATGATTTGGACAATTCCGTCAGCGAATTTGGCATTAGCATTATTTACCTTGGTTCGTTACTCTGCGCTATGCTGGGCATTTTTTCCCGCTATGTTGTGCCGCTGCTGGGTGGGGAAGTGCGCACGGTTATGGTGGGTTTGTCTTTGTTTGTTGTTTTTATTCCGCTGCTTTTGCTGCATTCTGCACTTATTTTGTTCATTTCATTGCTGGGCATGAGTGCAGGTTTTGCCTTGGTGTATACCACCATGCCTGGTTTGGTGAACCGCGCCAGCACCAGTGAGAAATCCATCACCAATGGCGTGTATCTTTCTGCTTATTATATTTTTGCAGCATCGGGCACTTTTTTCCCTATGTTGCTCTATTCTCATTATGGCCTGCTGCCCTATGTGCTTTGTTTACTTGGCGTTATTTTTTTGGCCTTATACTTTGCTTTTGGCGCACGCAGTGTGCAGGGGCATTTGCAGTAGAGCAGATCACCTTGTAACGTATAGCCTAGTAACAATAAAAGCTATGCCCATTTCGGTATGTAATAGCGCACTCTCTTGTCAGAGCAATTTCGCTTTACATGAGTCGCTCATGTACAAATAGATCCTTGCAGATAGCAAATACACATTATTCCTGCTCAGTGGCTCTGCAAGGTTAGGCACAAAGTATATTTTTGGCTTTTGGAGGATGTCTTTATGCACTGCCGCCTTTCCCAAGCCTTTGCCCCCCGCAAGGCCAATGCCCCTGCCCTAACAACAAAACAAAAAGCCAAGGCGTGGTGGCTGGCCTGCCGCCCACCTTTTTTTATTGTTGACCTTATCCCCGTGGGGCTGGCCTTTGTGCTGGCTAAAGAACATTTGGGCTTTTGGCCTTGGCTGGAATGCCTTGTGGTGCTACTGGGCTGTTTTTGCCTGCACACCATAGCCAATATTGCCAATGATTTGTTCGATTATCTGGAGGGGGTGGATACAGAAGACAGCATAGGCGGCACGCATATTATTCAAAATGGCTGGATCAGCCCGCGCGAAATAAGCATAGCTATTGCCCTCTTATTGCTGGGCACAGTGCTCAGCGGCGCTTGGCTTATCAGCCACAGCGGGCAAACATGGCTGTGGGCACCTGTGCTTTTTGCCATTCTTTCTGCCGTCTTTTATGTTGCCCCGCCCATACGCTATGGCTGCCGTGGCTTTGGCGAACTTTCTGTGTGTCTGAACATGGGCTTTATTATGCTGACAGGTGCTTATGCTGTTATGGCGAAGGATTTTGACCTGCACTGCCTTGCCTTTGCCCTGCCCGTGGGGCTGATGGTAGCGGGTATTCTTTATTATCAAAGCCTGCCCGAAATTGAAACAGACCTTCAGGCTGGCAAGCACACCTTGGCCAATATTCTGGGCAAAGCAAAGGCCACCCTTGTTTTTTACCTGTGGTGGCCTGCGGTGTGGCTGCTTTTGCTCAACCTGTGGTGGTGCGGGCTGGTAAGCTGGCATATTGCGCTGTGCTTACTCACCCTGCCCTTATATATCATTCCCTGCCGCCGTATTGCCACGGCCACAGAATGGCTTGAGCTTGACCAGTATGGGCATTGGGTGCGCAAGCTCTATTTGAGCAATGGCGCATTGCTTATTGTGGCCTTGTTGCTAAAATAGGCTACACTCTTGCTTGCGGGGGTATACTGCCGCGCTCTTGTGCGGGGCAGTATAAAGCAGCGCCTTTCTGTGCCCAAGGTGGGATATGCAGGAATTAGGCTGATAAGCAAGGAAATAGAGCTTTTTGCTGCATTTTACCCGTACTATCAGCATTGCATGGCAAAAGTGAGCATTTCTGGCGTGCGCAAAAGCTCTGCGGCAGGGCTGATGCCTTGCTTGGCTGCCTGACGCAGTAAATGAAAGCCCTGTGCTTTGTCTTGTGCCACACCATCGCCCACAAAGAGCGCCCTTCCATAATAATATTGTGCCGTGGGCTCTGCCTGCTCTGCCGCTTTTGCCCACCATGCCATGGCCTGTTCTTTGTTTTGCGTACAGCCAATACCTGCATAGCACAGCGCCGCAAGCGAGCTTTGCGCTTCTGCCAGCCCCATGGCTGCCGCCTTGCCAAAGCAGCGAAAGGCTTCTTCCACATCCTGCCGCACCCCGCTGCCCTCTGCATAGGCCAGCCCCATAAGATAATGGGCTTGGGCATCGCCCCCTTCTGCGGCTTTTCTGGTTTCTGCCACAGCAAGGGAAAGCAATGTTTCAGGGTTCTTGCCCTGTAAAGCCCCCTTAAAGGCAGCGCTGTGGGCTTTTTTGCTTTTGCGTGATTTTGTGCGCCCCATCTGGACAAAAACTTTTCTGCTTGCCATAACTGCCTTGCCTCCCTGCCGTATCCGCATCTGTGCACAGTGTGCCTATATTGTCCATGCTTTGTGCATAAAAAGCCCCATGGACAGGGGCTTTTTGAAAATATCAATTTCGCTACAGCGCATTGGCTGCGCACCTGTACAGCCCTAGTTCAGCAAAGCCTTTTCCTGCACAGAGGCATCCATGCGGTCTTCCACTTCTACACCCTTGGGCGGCGTAAAGCTAAAGGCTGAAGCGGCCACAGGGGCGTCGGGCTTGAGGTCGTTCATGGTAATATCGTTGGTATTACCGTAAAAATCCACAATAACAGCACGGCGAATCAGCATATTGGCTTCATCCACCCAAATTGTTGCCTCCACCATTTGCGGCAAGGGCTCTTTGGGGTACAGGCGCAGCTTCACCAAGCCTTTTTCCTTGTCTTGCTGCTTTACGGTAAAGTCAGTATCTAAGCGTGCCTGCCCTGTAATAACCTGAATAATAGAGCGGGAATCTTGCACCAGCACCAGCGGCATGCGGTAGGCAATGGCCTCATCGGGCAGATAATTCCAAATATCCTTGCTACTCACCACAAGCAATTCCTTGCTGGTGGAAGGCTCTTTTGTTTCCCAACGAATTAAAAGGGGCTTAGAAAAATCAAGCGTGCCGCGGCGCGATTCGCGCATGCCGCTTTCTTTATGCACCAGCACCTGCTCAAAGCTGGCAGTAAAGCTTTTCATGGCGCTGTATTTTTGCTGCAAGGCTTCTGTTAATGAAGCAGCCCCTGCTGTTTGCGCCAGCAAGCACACACATAAAGCACTCAAAACCAAACGTAGCATTTCATGCTCCTTACCAATAATTGTTATTTTACCACGGGGCGCGGCCGTGAGCTACCATCAGAAGGCCCCACTACGCCATCCCGCTCCAATTGCTCAAAAAGACGTGCCGCTTTATTAAAGCCAATGCGGAAGCGCCGCTGAATGAGAGAAATAGAAGCCTTACCCTGTTCATTCACAAAAGCAAGGATTTCTGCATATAATTGATCATCAGGGCCTCCATCCCCTTGAGAGGCCGCCGCAGAGGCCGAGCCCGCAGGCGGGGCGCTTTCTTCCATGCCCCATTCTGAAAAATCAACCTTATATTGGGGTTTTTGCTGTTTTTTCCAATAGTTCACCACGGCATGCACTTCGTCATCGCTCACAAAAGGCCCGTGCATACGCAGCATACGCCCACCGCTGGGCTTGAACAGCATATCACCGCGGCCAAGCAAGGCCTCTGCCCCCATGGCGTCCAAAATTGTGCGCGAATCCACCTTTTGCGAAACCTGAAAAGAAATGCGGCAAGGGAAGTTGGCCTTGATAAGCCCTGTCACCACGTCCACCGAGGGGCGCTGTGTGGCAAGAATCATGTGAATGCCAGCCGCACGCGCCAGCTGAGCCAAGCGCACAATGCTTGTTTCCACTTCACGGCGCGAGGTGGTCATCATCAAATCAGCAAATTCGTCAATAATAATCACCAAATATGGCATGTGCGTCAAGTCGCTCAGCTCTGGCGGCAGCTTGCCTGCCATCTTGCGCAACGTTTCATTATAGCCAGTGATATTGCGCACCTGTAGGCGCGCCATAGCGTCATAGCGATGCTCCATTTCTTGCACAGCCCATTCCAGCGCGGCCTTGGCATGCTCCATTTCCGTAACAATGGGGTGCACCAAATGCGGCAAATCTGCATACACAGCCATTTCCACCCTTTTGGGGTCAACGAGCAAAAGCTGCATGTCTTCAGGGCGGGCTTTATATAAAAAGCTCATTAAAAAGGCATTGATGCACACACTTTTGCCCGCGCCCGTCGCACCAGCTACCAGCAAGTGCGGCATAATGGCAAGGTCTGCGGTAAAGGGGCGGCCAGCCACATCTTTGCCTATCACCATGGTGAGCGGGCTGGCTGTTTTTGTAAATGTTTCATTTTCCAGCATTTCGCGGAAATTCACCGTTTCGCGCTCTTCATTGGGAATTTCAATGCCCACGGTATCGGAACCGGGAATGGGCGCTTGAATGCGAATTGCCTTGGCGCGCATGGCCAGCTTCAAATCATCAACCAGCCCTTCAATTTTTTTTACGCGAATGCCCGGGGCTGGCTTATATTCATACATAGTCACCACAGGCCCGGGGGTGATGCGCTCAAGCGTGCCTTCCACATTAAAAGTAGCCAAGCAGGCAACCAGCTGCTGCCCCCTACCCTCGCGGTCTTCTTTGGAAGGCTTGGGCGGGCGGGGCGGGGTGAGCAAATCAAGACTAGGAAAGGGCACTTGCACCTTGCGTATTAGCTGCGCCACGCTTTCTATCACACCCTTAGCGGGCTTTTCTTTTTTGGGGCGGGAAATAATATCGCCATTTTCATCATACACCAAGGTGACAGCCTCGGCTTCTGTAACGGGCACAAGGGGCGGCAGGGCTTCTGCTTCCAGCACGGGTGTGGCCACAAAAGAATCGGGGGTGGCATCAAAGGGGGCGGGTGCAGGGCTTGCCGCTGGGGCTGGTGTTTCTTCACATTCAGCAGAGGCCACAGCAGGGCTTGGCTCTACAGTGCCCGAGTTGGCAGTATAGTCTTTTAGGGCAACAAAATCTGCCTTTAGCTCCTGCTCATCGGCAGGGGCAGCAGGCAAAGCCATGTCTGACTTTTTTTTCAAAGCAAAACGAGGTGGTAAGGCGCGCAAGGCCGCCACAAAGCGCTGCCAATCTGGCTTATGCACTGCAAAAGCCAAAGGCTGCTTTTGTTTTATGCAGTTTTGCACAAGCGCCTGCACCTTGGTCAAGGCCGATAAACCCAGCGATTTCCACGAAATGTTAAAGGCAAGCTGCGTGCCTACCAGCAAGGCAAAAAAAAGCAATAGCAGCGAGCCATAGGGCTTTAAATAGGTGTCGCATGAGGTGTACAGCAAATCCCCCAGCATGCCGCCGCCATTCACTTCCAGCAAAGAAAACTTCCATGCCGAGCCCATGCCAATGAGGCACAGCCATAATAAAAGGTAGCCGCACCAGCGCCACCAGCAAATATCCAAACGCCATGAAATAAAGCCCGCACCCAGCGCCGCCAAAATGCAAGGCCAAGCATAGGCCGTAACGCCAAAGACATCATTAAGAAAACCAGCAACATAAGCACCAAACAAGCCAGCCTTATTCTGCACTGTTGCGCTGCTGATAACATGATTAAGGCTGGGGTCATGCACACTAAAGGTGAGCAGGCTTAACAGCATAAGCAGGGCTAAAAAAAGCAAAAAAAGCCCAAAAAGTTCCCGAAAAAGTTTGCGCCCGTCCGTAGCTGTATCCTCCTCATAGTCTTGCCTGCCGCTTTGGCAGGGTGGCGGCCATACGCCAAGGGGCGTGACCAATGCCAAGCATAACGTATTTTATCCATGAAAACAAAGGGGAAAGCACAACAAAAAAAAGCCATAAAAAAAAGGCCCTTGCAATAAGGGCCTTGCTGCGGCTTATTCGCGCCCCAAATATTCTTTGGTGCGGGTGTCTATCTTGATGCGGTCACCCACGTTCACAAAAATGGGAACCTGAATGGTGATGCCTGTTTCAACCTTTGCGCCCTTGGTCACGTTGCTGACGGTGTCACCCTTGGCGCCCGGCTCGGTTTCTACCACTTCCAGCACCAGCGAAAGGGGAATGTCAATATCCAGCGGGTTGCCCCTGTAGAGCAGCACGCGGCACTGCTGGCCATCTTTCAAAAAGCCAGCCTTACCATCGGTAGATTCTTCTTTAATTTCAATCTGTTCAAAGGTTGTCAAATCCATAAAAATCAAATTTTCGCCATCGTGATATAAAAACTGCATATCGCGCGTTTCCATATCGGGCTTATTGACTTTTTCACCAGAGCGGAAGGTAATATCCTGCATGCGGTCAGTCAGGAAGTTACGCAATTTGGTGCGCACCATAGCCCCACCCTTGCCCGGCTTGAAATGCTGAAAGTCAACAATTTCATAGGGTGTGCCTTCAACTTCAATTTTTAAGCCTTTACGAAAATCAGTTGTAGAATACATGCTTTTCCTCCTGCAGTGGCATAAGCCACAATAATGTATCAGCGCCACCGCACAACGGGGGCAAGCGCCATAACGCCAGAACCCCGCGCAAAAGCATTTGCCTTTTCACGGCAGGGCAGCTAGTATGCCTGTAAATTGAGCTAGAAATTTTTGCCTAACACGCGGCAATTGTCAACTGTAATTATCGGGCATACTTTTTGTATGACCTTTGGAGTTTTTATGCGCCCCACCCTTACCCTTGAAACAACAGCATATACCATCGAGCAGCTTGCCCGTATGCCCCAAGCACAAATTGCCCTTGCTGGGCGCTCAAACGTGGGCAAATCTTCCCTTGTCAATGCCCTTGCTGGGCGCAAAGCGCTGGCCAAGGTCAGCTCCACCCCGGGCAAAACCCGCTCGGTCAACTATTACCATGTTGACCCCGACGGCTTCTATGTGGTGGACTTGCCAGGCTATGGCTATGCGCGATGCAGCCAGCAAGAACGCCAAAAATGGGGCGAACTGCTAGAAAAATATTTGGTGGAATGTTCCAGCCTCAAGGCGCTTGCCGTGCTGCTGGATTGCCGCCTGCCCCCACAAAAGCTTGATGTGCACCTTACAGCTTTTGCTCAGGCGCACGGCATTCCCCTGCTGCCCGTGCTGACCAAGGCCGATAAATGCACCCAGCGCGAGCGCTCAGAGCGCCAGCAGGAATGGGCTGCCCTCTTGCGTGGCGTCAAGCCCATTATTACGTCCTCCAAAAGCAGGCAAGGCGTTGACGGGCTGTGGGCAGCCTTGCGTCTGGCGGCTGGCCTGCCAGAAGAACAGGGCGCTCAAACAAGCCCAGACCAGTCTTTGGCATAATACGCCACATAGCATAAGAAATAACTACACTGAGCATAACACAAAGCAAAACATAGGCACATTGCCTTTTGTTTGCTTTGTGTTTTTTTGTTCTCTTGTCTTCTTTTGCAGGGCATTTTATAGACAATTTAAATACTGCAGAGTCTATTTTGCTCTGAAAAGCGGAAAATAAGAAAAAGCTGCCAACCTGTACAAGAAGCTGAAAAAAGCATACTACTTTTCTTCATCAAAATTCACCATAGAGAGTGAGTGCGATTGCCGCATGAGCTGCAAAAGGGGCAAAAACAGACAAAAGAATTGTGCTCAGGCCAAATTCTTGTTTACGTCTGTTTTTTTGGGCACAGGGAGGTCGCACTGTCTGGTCAGGAAGGAGGTCAGCATGTCTGGTGTTTGGTACTTTTTGGGTTCATTTGTGCTCTTGTTGGCGGGGTATACGCTGTACGGCGCTTTTGTAGAAAAAGTGTTTGGCATTGATCGCAGCCGCCCCACCCCACTGCAAACACATCGCGATGGTGTGGACTATGTTCCCCTGCCGCGCTATAAAATATTCTTGGTGCAATTGCTTAATATTGCTGGCCTTGGGCCTGTGCTGGGGCCCATTTTGGGCGCGCTGTATGGACCTTCTGCCCTGCTGTGGGTTGTATTTGGCTGCATTTTTGGCGGCGCTACCCACGATTTTTGCGCTGGCATGATGTCTTTACGCTACGGTGGGGCTTCCTACCCCGAAATTATTGGCCGCAACCTTGGCACAGGTGTGCGCCGTTTTATGGAAGGCTTTACCATTATTTTTATGATTATGGTGGGCGCTGTTTTTGTGCTTGGCCCTGCAAAACTCTTAGAAAGCATGAGCGGTGTAGGCTTTATTTGGTGGTCAGCGCTGATTTTTGCCTATTATTTTGTAGCAACCATTATGCCTATTGATAAAATTATAGGCCGTATTTACCCCATTTTTTCTGTGCTTTTGCTGCTCATGGCCTTTGGGCTTACTGTGGCTCTGCTGTGGCAAGGCTATGAAATTTTGCCCAATACGAATTTCTTTGTGAATACAGACCCCTCTGGCCTGCCCATTTGGCCGCTGCTGTTCATCACTATTGCTTGCGGTGCTATCAGCGGTTTTCATGCCACGCAATCGCCACTTATGGCGCGCTGTATAGAAAATGAGCGCGATGGCCGCATGCTTTTTTATGGCCCCATGATTGCCGAGGGGGCTTTGGGGCTTATTTGGGTCACATTGGGCTTGTCTTTTTATCAATCCCCCGAAGCTCTTGCCGCGGTAATTAAAGCAGGTTCACCCACCTTGGTGGTGAAAGAAATTTCTGTAGCCTTGTTGGGGCCTGTGGGCGGGGCTTTGGCTCTGCTGGGCGTGGTGGTGCTGCCCATTTCTACTGGTGACACGGCCTTTCGCAGTGCGCGCCTGCTTGTGGCAGACACCTTTCATATTCAGCAAGCAACGCCCAATAGCCGTGTTTTAGTAGCTATACCGCTGTTTTTAGCAGGTATTGCCTTAACGTTTATTGATTTTGCTGTTATTTGGCGTTATTTTGGCTGGGCAAACCAAAGCATGGCTTGCGTTACTTTGTGGAGTGTCAGCGTATACCTTGCCCGCCGCCAGCTCTTGCATTGGATAAGCACCCTGCCCGCTGTTTTTATGACAGCAGTATGCACAAGCTATTTGTGCTATGCAAAAATAGGCTTTGGCCTGCCCTTGCCGCTGGCCACAGGCATAGGCATTGCCCTCAGCCTTGCCTGCCTGCTTATTTTCTTAAAAAAAGGCGCTTCACTGCCTGAAGAAGAAGCGGCCTATTAGGGCATATTCACACGCTCTAGCCGAGAGCGGAACAGACCAAGCAAAGCACCCAAAAGCGCAAGCCATGGGTGCTTTGTTGTATGATAGCGTCTCTACGGCCTCCAACGGGCTGGATTTTTCCCCCTTGACCATCTCCTTTATTGTACATATATTTGTACAAAATAAAGGAGAAAAACAATGCCCGATGCCATTGCCTATTCCGAAGCACGCCAAAACCTTGCAGCTACTATGGCGCAAGTGTGTGATCACCACGAGCCTGTTATCATTACGCGCCAAAAAGCCCCTTCCGTGGTCATGATGTCGCTGGAAGATTATTCCGCACTTATGGAAACCGCCTACTTGCTGCGCTCTCCCCGCAATGCCCAACGCCTGCGCGAAGCACTTGCCGATGTTCCCACAGCTCAAAACCATGCCTTGCAGGACTAGCCATGTTGCTGACATGGACAGCCCCCGCATGGGAAGACTATATTTATTGGCAGCAGACAGACAAAAAGATCCTGAAACGTATCAATGAACTTATTAACAATGCCCTACGTAGCCCCGCCGAGGGACTGGGCAAGCCAGAAGCCTTGCGCTTTGATTTGGTGGGCTGCTGGTCGCGCCGCATCAACCAAGAACACCGCCTTGTCTACACCGTAGACAAGGCTCAAAAGGCTCTCGTTATTCTGCAATGCCGTTATCATTATTAAGCCCAGTACCCTGCCAGCTCCACCGCTTTGGGAATTTTTTTATGCTTTTGAACGCATACAGGCGTACGCAACATAATCCATTATAATAAAAGAGAAAAGACCAGAAGGGTGCTGGCCTTTTCTCAGAGTCTGATGTTGCACTGTGTGTGCGTATCCCCATGGCTCACAATAAAGCCTGCTACTGGCTTTTGTTTGTTGAGCATGAGAAATTGGGAAAGCTGTGCCTTTTTCATGGGGGGAGGTTGCCCTCCCCCCTGTATTCCTGCTGTATGTTTAGAACTCGTAACGGAAGGTAGCCTGCACACCATGGTCTGTGGTGTGCGCGCTGGCCTGCAGGGTATAATTTATGCCTACAGACACGCCGTTGTCGTTCTTGGCGCTCAAGCCAAGGCTGCCTTGATAGGAAATAGCATCCATAATGTTGCTTTCCATAGAGGCCGTGCCGTTCACGCCCACAATCTTGATATCCTGCTTGGCTTCAATGTCGCCAGCGGCGGGAATGATTGCCAAATCAAGCGAAGGCT
>JAQVCS010000001.1 GCA_028689675.1 Desulfovibrionaceae bacterium
GCGATCTGCTGTCGCGAAATGCCAGCGCCATAAGCTTTGATCGCAATCATGCGTATCTCGGAACTTGCTGTTTTCATGCTCTGATTTTAAACTATTTTTATATAATTTGAAAGTTGAAATGCTCTAGAATGGACGTTGGGGAGTGTATACCCGCCACGCAGTACTCTGTATTTGCGCTGTTCAGTCCCGAAGAGGCTTTAGCTATCGTAACAGTATGTAATTATAACGGCAACCTGATCTAAAGTGCATACAGCATGATTGTTAGCTCGTCAAAAAATAGTCAGCCTTTTCCCTTTTACAAGAAAAAGCTGACTATATTTCGCGTCATTATTACGCCCCAAAAAGCATTACACAGCAGGCTCTTTACAGAGCAAGGCCATATAAGCCCAACAGGCTATTCTGCTTTGGCCTTTTTTTCAGGTTTAGGGCATTCCAAAATGCTGCCGTCTTCACGCTGCAACACCACGGCATTGGCCATGCAAGCTTCCATGCAGGCAGTATATTCTTTGCCCGTCAAGGCACGCCATTCTTTACACAAGTCACAGCGCACAGGGGATTTGTGGGCAGGGTGCATAACGCACAGGCCGCCTTCCACCACAGCCGCAGGGGTGAACGCCACAGGGCATTGGTCACCACCAGCGCGGGGGCTGGCCATAAGCTCCACATCGCCATCTTCAATTTGAATGCAGCCATAAGGGCAGGCATGCATGCACATGCCGCATGCCATGCACAGGCCGCGGTTGGTAACTATTTCGCCATTTTCCAGCTGGCTGATAGCGCCCGTGGGGCATATTTGGCAGCAGGGCGCATTTTCACACTGGTGGCAGCGCACTGTTGTTTTAAAGGTATCTGTTTTAATAACCTGCACACGCGAAAGATATTGATCGCGTTTTTTCATGGCTTCTTTCATAGTCAGGCCATGATGCGCCGCAATACAAGCTACCTCACAACGGCGGCAGCCCTTGCAATTGTCTTCGCGCACGATAAGATGCTCACCCATGGTTGTTCTCCTCGACCTCCACATCCAGCTTGGACAAGGTGCAGCCCTGCCCGCCATTGAAGGCCATATCTTTGCCGCCGCAGGATGGACAAACAAAATGCCGCTGAGTAAGCATAAAGTGCTTGCCGCAAGACCTGCATTCACAGGGTAAGGGCAGCCTTTGCACAGTCAGCTTTGCCCCCGCTGCAATGGTGTCTTCTGCCATCAGTTCAAAGCAGGCTTTCAAGGTCTGCTCTTCCACACAGGCAATAAGCCCCACATCCAGCGTGAGCCCGCGTATGGCGAGGACGGGTGACGCCCCCGCCGGTAACGCGGCATTGTATTTTTCCACTTCGGCCAATGCTGTTCCCAGCAGGCCAGAAACCAGCGACGCCTCGTGCATTAGCGCTCCGTGCAGGAAACGCAGGGGTCAATACTATTCGTAATTAACGCCACGTCCGCCACGTTGCAGTCCTTCATCATCACCGAAAGCGCTTCCCAGTTCATATAGGAAGGCACGCGCCATTTCAGGCGTTCTGGCACGTCTGTGCCATTGGTGCGGATAAAGTAGAACACTTCACCACGCGGTGCTTCTGTGCGTGCTACGGCTGAATTCACCGTCAGCTTGCCCAGAGGGGCGCGAATATCCCCTTCGGGCATACGGTCAATGCACTGGCGAATGAGCGAAAGCGATTCGTAGCATTCGCGCAGGCGCACCTGCACGCGCGACCATGCGCAGCAGCCTGTTTCTGTAATGACATTGAAGTCTAAATCGCCATAGGCGGCATAGGGGCTGTCTTTGCGGCAGTCATCGGTAATGCCCGAGCCGCGCGCCACAGGGCCAACCACGCCCAAGGCAATAGCATCATCGACAGGCAGCAGGCCAAGGCCATAGGTGCGGGTATGCACCATGGGGTCATTGGCATAAATATCCTGAATTTCACGAATTTGCGGCTCAATAAGTTCAAGCTGCTTCAGAATATATTCCTGCTTTTTCAGGTTGATATCTTGCTTTGCCCCGCCCACGCAGTTGGCAGCAATATTCATGCGGTTGCCATACACGGTTTCTTTCATATCTTGCATTAATTCACGCACTTCCATAACGTGCATGAACAAGGAATGAAAGCCGATAATGTGCGCCTGAATGGCTGTGTTGAATAAATGTGAAGCAATACGCTTTGTTTCTTCAGCAATAACACGCAAGTAGCGGGCGCGCTCGGGAATGTGCATGCACAGGGCATTTTCCACCACCATAGCATAGGTGAAAGAATGGCTGTTCGAGCACAAAGAGCATACGCGCTCTACCAAGGTAGCATTCTGAAAAATATTGCGCCGCATGGCGAGGGCTTCCATGCCACGGTGCACATGACCAGAGGTCAAGTGCGTTTTACGCACTATTTCGCCTTCCACCGTCAGGTTGAAGTACACTGGCTCTTCAAGAGCCACATGTACGGGGCCGAGCGGCATAGAAAAAGTTTTTGTTCCGCTCATTATTTCTTCTCCTCGCCGTCTTCACGTCCGTTCAGCACGCGCTCCCACAAGTCGGTAGTGCAAGCGCCATTCATCATGACAGAAAGCGGCACCGCGCCTTCCAGCAAGCCAGCATCCAGCTTTTCATCAAGGAACAAGCGGTTGTCGTTAGGCTGTCCAGTCACGTGAATGCCATACAGTTCAATCATTTCACGCTCATGCCAATCGGCATTGGCAAAAATGGGCGTAATGGAAGGGGTGGAATCTTCCGTATCAGTCAAGGTTACGCGCAGGGTGTACACAATGCCCTTCAGCGCAAAATGATACGATATATATCGGCCACTTGTGCCCACGGTGTCGCGGCGGCACGCAGAAACCATAGTTAAACGGGCGCCCTTGGCTTTTAAAGCCACAGCGGCGGGGTACAGCAGGGCTGGTGTATCCAAACGGAACCAGTACGTCATATTGCCGTACATATCATCGGCCTGCCACGTGGCATTTTCCTGCTGCGTGGCAAATGTGCCCAGCTCCGCCACCAGTGCGGCGTCACCTGTCCTTTGAATTTGCATTCTATCCTCCAAAAGCGG
Organism: Desulfovibrionaceae bacterium; assembly: GCA_028689675.1. Taxonomy (GTDB): domain Bacteria; phylum Desulfobacterota; class Desulfovibrionia; order Desulfovibrionales; family Desulfovibrionaceae; genus JAQVCS01. Next base: position 3,037 of record JAQVCS010000001.1, read on the forward strand.
CTATGCTTCGTCATTGCCCGAAGCAGGGGCTTCGGGATGCTGCAGGTTGTAGGTGCGCACGGCATCTTCCATCTGCCGACAACGAGGGCACAAGTGCCGCACATGTTCGGGGTCCACATCGGGCTTGCCCGCGTATAATTTAGAAACCAGCGCCAAGGGCATGACGCGCACAGGCGTGCCGCAGCCAAGGCAGGGCTCATAGTCAATATGCTGTTGCTCTATTTGCTGATATTTTACAGCCTGTTCATGGGCGCTGTGCCAGTCATCTGTCAGGGTTATCGCCCCTGTGGGGCAATATAAATGACAGTTGGCACACAAGCAGCACGAATTGCGATAAATCGTGATAACATGCCCATTTTCATTATGTTGAATATTAATAGCACCAGCTGTGCACACATGCACACACATGCCGCAGCCAATGCACATTGTCGGGTCAACCACCACTTTACCGCGAATGCTGTCTGGGCTGAAGGTCGGCCCAAGGGGATAAGGGTCTGTGCTCGGCCCTTGCAGCACGTTGCGGAGCAACACTTTTAAAAAGCCAGCCATGTCTACCCCTCCTCAATGCCCAGTTTGCGCATCCAGATTTTTTTTGCCAGCACCACGCCTTCCAAAATAGCCTGAGGGCGGGGCGGGCAGCCAGGCACATTCACATCCACAGGGATGAGATGATCCAATGGTTCAGCCAGCGAATAGCTATCGCGGAACACCCCACCCGAAATGGGGCAAATGCCCACGGCAACCGTCACCTTGGGGTTAGGAATTTCATCCCACAGTTTCAGCACCTTATCGCGCATTTTCAGGGTAACAGGCCCAGTAATCAGCACCACATCAGCATGGCGGGGGCTGCCGCAATAGCGGCAACCAAAGCGTTCCACGTCAAAGCGGGGTATTAAAGCCGTGGTGGCCAATTCAACATCGCAGCCATTGCATGATCCTGCATTGATGCGGAACAGCCATGGCGACCGCACGGAGAGTTTATTCAGTAAATTACTCACAAAAGCCTCCTACAGCCACCAGACCAGCACAAGGCTGATGAGGGCAAGCACAGCGGGGAATTTAATGTAAAACCAAAATGCCTGATCAATGCGGAAACGGCCAGTAGCGGCCTTGACTACAGTCAAGGTTACCAGCATCAGCAAAAAGCACTTTACCACAAACCAGACAAGGTTCACTGGCCAGAAATCACACAGCGTACCAGGGAAGAACAGCGCCACACCAAGACCTAAAACCACAAAGGTCTTTAAGGCAGAGCCTATCTGGTATAAGGCCAGCAGGGGGCCGCCATATTCAAGCAGAGGGCCTTCCAACACTTCCTGCTCAGCTTCGGGAATATCAAAGGGGGCAACACCCATAGTGCCGGGCAAAAAGATCATATAGGCCACAAAGGCTGGCAGCATAACAGGGTGGAAACCCAAAGAGCCATTTGCCGCCTGATAGGAAAGGATATTGGCAAGCGAGAACTCTGCCCCCACGCCTGTTTCCTTACCCACCAGCATGGCAACGGCAAGCAAAATCATAATTAAGGGCAGCTCATAGGCCAACGTCATAAGCATTTCACGCGAAAAGCCCACAGAGCTGAAGGTGTTGGACGAGGCCGCCGCACCCAGCATAAGGGCAATGGCAGGAATGGGCAGCAGGTACAAAATTACCAGCAGGTCGCCCATATTGGTCAGGCCAGAATACACACCGGGCACAGGAATAAAAGCCGCGCACACAGCCATACCCGTAAAGGCAAGCACAGGTGCCATAATAAAGGCAGCACGGTGCGCTGTGCGGGGAATAAGGGTTTCTTTGGTCAGCAATTTGGCAATGTCAAGCACGGGCTGAATTAAAGGCGGCCCAACACGGCGCTGCACACGCGCGGCTATGCGACGATCCAGCGCTTTAAAGAACAGGGCCACCGCCAGCGCGAAGACACCGCCGGGAAAGATACACATGTGCAAAATCGCAAGAATGGTATCAAGCATGGCTAGTTCTCCTTGGAAGCGGAACCGCGCAGAATCTGCGAAATGCCGCCGTAAATGCTGGACGGGCTCATACGGCTGACCGCAGTTTCTACTGGCAGGCCGCAAGAGTGCACATCAATAAGACGATTATTGGCATTAACAAAGTGCGTCACAAACTTCCATGCCGCCACAAAGGCTATAGCCGCCATCACAGCCACGCCCGTGGCATTCCACGCGCCGGGGCCAGTAACAATGCCAGCCATGCCAATTTCAAGCGGGCGCACACCATATTCCACCAAAATCGTGTTGATGGGGTACAGCGCCAAACCGGGGAAGAGACCCGTAAGCACGCAGCCCACGCCCAAAATACCCATGGGTATGCGCATCAAAAGCGGGGCTTCTTGCACATCATCACCCAGCTCTGTGGAGGCCTGACCTAAGAAGGCGGCATGCAGGAACTTGGCAATATAGGCAAGGGTAATTAAGCTGCCCAGCAAGGAAAGCAAAGCCAAGAAGGGCTGCCCAGCCTGCATAAGCGCATGGTAAATAATCCACTTAGAGGTAAAGCCGCTGGTGGGGGGCACGCCCACGACAGAAAGGCCAGCAATAGCAAACATGGTCAGGGTAAAGGGCATTTTGCGCCCCAAACCGCCCAGCGAATCCAAATCGTCGCGATGCGTCTGGAACATGATAGCACCGCAGATAAGGAAGAGCAGGTCCTTAAAGAATACATGGTTGATAACGTGCAGCAAACCGCCAGCATAACCCAGCGCCGAGCCAGCCGCCACAGCCAGCACCATGTAGCCAATCTGACTTACGGTAGAGTAAATGAAGACCAGCTTTAACTGGTTGGCAAGCATGGCGCGAACCGCTGCCATAATAATGGTGATACCGCCAATCCACATAACAATGGTGGAAATAATCTGCTGCTGTTCCACAGCCAGCACATTGGCAAGGGCAAAACCACCGCCCAGCAGCATAAAGAGCTTGACCAAACCAAGAATGGCGCTCTTCAGCAGCACAGACGATATGTAGCCAGAAACAGGCGTGGGGGCAACGGCGGGGTGCATCTGCCAGTCAATGCGGAAGGGCAGCTGTGCAGCCTTCATCACAAAGCCAATTGCCAGCAGGGCAAAGCCCAAGAAGGCCACCCACGAAGGCATAGCAGGTACAGCGCGGAAAATAAGCGCAGCACTTAATGGCGTATACGCGCCCAGCACGCACACACCCACAAAGATAAAGCCAGCACCAGCCACGTTGAACATGAAGTATTTGAAGGCTTCGCGCAAAGAAAGCTTTGTGCCATCATGCGCCAGCACCATGTACAAGGTCCACGAGCTCATAATTTCCCAGAACAGGAAGAAGCTGAACAGGTATTGCGCCGAGGCAACGCCCATCAAGCCGCCTGTCATACACAGGAATGAGGTGTAGAAGCGCCATTGCGTATGGCTATGATCCATATAGCTGATGGCATAGACCATGTTCAGCGCGCCAATCAGCGGCACAAGCAAGGCAAAGCAGAAGGAAAGGGTATCTAAATCCTTACCAAAAATCAGCACCAGCACAGCAGACAGCAGCAAAATTGCCACGGCCGACCAGCCAGCCAGCTTGCGGTTATTCTTAAAGAAAGCAGGAATAAAGCAGAAGAAAATAGGCACGGCCACATACACAGGCCACGGCACCATCAGCGAAGCAAGAATAAGCGGCTCATTGCCAGCAGGGCTAAAGCAGGCAGAAGCCACAGGCACAACCAGCGCCAAAGTTAACTGCGGGGCAAGACCCAGCACCAAACAGGCACCAGCCAGCACAGCCAAGGCTATGCGCATAGAAATGGGGGCTTCCTGCACCACGGGCAAATCCGCGGGGCGTTCTTCAAACACAAGGGTTTTCAGAATGCGCGTGTAGTAAATAGCGCCCACCAAAGAACCAGCAAGAATAAGAGCGGCAAGCCAAATATAGCCAGCGTCCACAGCGGCCTGAATCATCAGGTATTTGCTGAAGAAGCCTGCAAAAGGCGGCAAGCCCATAATGGAAATAAGACCAATGGCAATACAGGTAACCGTCCAAGGCATTTGCTTGCCAAGGCCGCGCATGTCGGCCAGCTTGCGGCTGCCCACGCGCAAAATCAAAGCACCAGCCCCAAGAAAGAGCAGGTCTTTCATAATAGCATGGTTAAACACATGGCTTAATGCACCAGCAGTGGAAAGCCATGTGCCAATGCCCAAAATCAGAGCAATTTCACCCACCTGACCCAAGGTGGAATAGGCAAGCATGCGCTTGATGTCGTCTTGCATCAAGGCCATATATTCGCCATAAATCAAGGTCAAACCACCCATAAAGGTGATGCCATAGCCAATCCAGCTCATGCCAGAGAAGCCGCCAAGCTGGGCAGAAGCTGCCCCAGCCTGACCCAAAATAACTGTCACGATACCAAAAAAGCCCATTTTGGTAATAATACCAGAAAGAGGACCAGAAACCGATGAAGGCGCGGCAGGGTGAGCATCGGGCAGCCAGCTGTGCAGGGGCACAAGGCCAGCCTTCACCGCAAAGCCAACCAGCACCATCACCAAGGCAGCCTTTAATGCCCATGCAGGCAAGGCAGCCGCAGCGGCAGGCACGGCAGAAAGGGCAGTAGAGCCACCACCCAAAAGCACCAGACCGGGCAGCATAAGAAAAGCACCGCCAGCACACATCACATAGTATTTCAAGCCAGCATCATGGGCGGTAACGTCATTTTCATGCACAACGAGGAAGTAGGAAGCAAAGGTCATCAGCTCCCAATAGCCATACATTGCGCCCATGTCTGGAGAGGTGACAATGCCAGCCAGCGAAGCAAAGGTCAGCAGCAGGAAGAACCAGTAGCAGCCCTGACGCTTGGCATGAGCCATATAGCCAACAGAATACAGGGCAACAATCAGCGCCACCACTGTAATCATGACAATAAACAATTTCGCCACAGGGGCACAATCCACCACAAGGGCGGCAGCACAGGCAGCGGCAGTAAAGAGCACACCTACAATGGCGCGGAAGGCAGGCATCTTCCAGCCAACCAAGGCCGTGATAAACGCGCCAGCGTACAGCAGCATAAAGGTGGGGTGGCAATACGAAGCGTGAGCCGCTTCACCGCCAAACAGGGCAAGCAGCATGGTGCCAAGCCCAGTGCGGAAAATACCCATCAGCACAACAGCCAGCCCCAAACCCAAGGCAGCCACTGGCAGGCGGCTTTCTTCCTTTTCCACATCATCAGCGCCTTTCAGGCAGATGGTGGCTAGGGCATCCACACTCAGCCACACAAAAATAGTGCTGACGGCCGCCATGACCAGCATGCTCAGCATGCCGCCCCAAGAGCCAGCCTGGAAAATGCCCGTAATGATAAACAAACGGCCTTCTGGCACCATAAATGGTGAGCCGCCAAGGGCAGCCAGCAAACCAAGGCCAAACAAAGCGCCAGCCATGGGCTTGCGCGCGCCAGCCGAAGCCAGTGCCGTCAGGCTCAATTCTGTGCCCGCAGGGGCTAAAATATATAAACCCTGCAAAGCCAAGGCGCGTGAAATAAACTGAAAAACAAGAAATAAGGTGATGCCCGTTACCGCCATGGCATTGGCAGCGCCAAGCCCCATAAGCAACAGACCAACATCAGCCAATGCCCCCCAAAGGATCAGCCCGCGCACGTCTTCTTTATGGGTGATGGCTTTATACGCGCCACCCACCATGAGAAGCATGCCCAGCAAATGCAGCAGGGAGAATGTTCCCGAACCCAAAAATGTTTGTTCCATAACCTTGCCCCGTATGATGATATGGAAAGGTAGCTTCTGCCTTTTGCAGAAGCACTGTGCCGCAGACAGCCTGCGGCTCACAAAGTGTAGCCAACAAAAAGCCACTTAGAGTAAATAGCTTTTTATGAAGAGTGACAGTTTTCCTACCGTAAATAAATTGTTGTGACAAGCCCTTTTCCTTGAGTGTTTGTTCAAATAAAGCAAAAAAGCCTGATTATAAGTAAATCTCACGGTTTATTGTGAATTTATTCTTTTGCACCCCCCTGCAAAACAGGCCTTTTTTGCACAAGAACAGCAAAAAAACGGGCAAAAAACAAAGCCCTCGGCACTGTGACCAAGGGCACATAAAAAAAGAAGGAAAATTTTATGTTTTTCTTGTGCAGCAGGGGCTTAAGCCTGTTTTTCTTGCTGATTTTGCCATGCAGCACGCCCCTGCCCCATAGCCTGCCGCACAGCCTGCACACTGGCGCCAATATCCTGCGCACCCACAAGGGCAGAGACAAGAGCGCAGCACTCAGCCCCATGCGCAGCAATGCTGGCAATATTGTGCTCTTTTATGCCGCCTATAGCCACAAAGGGCAGGGGCTGCTCGGCCACCACCCAATCCAAATAGCTGTAGCCCACGGGGGCACATACATCTTCCTTAGTCTGCGTGGCAAAAATAGGGCCTACACCAATATAATCTGCCCCGCAGGCGCGCGCGGCCAAGGCCTGCTCTGGGCTGTGTGTAGAAAGCCCAATAATTTTATCTGCCCCCAGCAAGCGTCGCGCCTGCGCCACAGGGATATCTTCCTGACCAATATGCACGCCGTCCGCATCGACCAGCAGCGCCAAGTCGATATGATCATTTACAATAAAACAAGCTCCAGCGGCGCGGGTCATGCGGCGCAGCAGCAGGCATTCCTGCAGCATTTCACCTTTTTTCTTTTTCTTTTCGCGGTATTGTAAAATTTTCACCCCTGCATCCAGCAAAGCCCCAGCCACAAAATCTAAAGGCCGCCCCAAAGAAAGGCGGCTGTCGGTCAAAGCATAAATATCTGTCATATTGGGTAAAATTCTTGGCATACTTTCCTCATTCTGTATTCTTTATTTGCTTATGCCCCTGTGCTCTTGCCTGTGCCGTCACGAATTTGTTATAAAACATGCTAACCAACAACAGCACGCCACAGCCGCCGCACTATGCTGGCCGCCATGCGCTGGGGTTTAAACGAAATTTCCACCAAATCCTCGGGCAAGCAAAAGCCTGCGCTGGAAAAAGCTGTGGGCTGGCATAAAGGGTAGCGCGCTGGCAATAGGGCTGCTGGCACATCAGCTTTGCACAAGGCAGCCCACAAGGGCACTTGCGCTGGCTGCAAACCAAGCAGACGGTACAAGGCCACATCCAGCGCCACGGCATCGGCCGCAGCCCCCACACAGCCCAGAGGGAAGGGGCTGCCCTTGGCTGGGCCTGTGCCGTGCATGGCAATAATGCCATCGGCAAGCCCAGCCACAGGCGGCAGCGCCTGCCACAAGTCCACAATGGACGCCGTAAAGTGCTCAAGGCTGTTCCCCTGCCTTGTGTGCGCCAGCACCTTGCCCAAGCCACAAATGCAGCCAAAAAGATTTTTTACCGCCAGTGTTACACGCATTTGGCAATGCGCCTTCACACGGGGCAAGGAAAGCAGGGCTTCGGCCTCCAGCGCTGCCCGCGCAATACCCCACTGCCCGCCGCCGTGCAGGGGCAGGGGTACGGGGTCATCTAAAGCATGCACGCTCAGGTGTAGGGGCTGCAAAGCCTGTTGCAGGCCAATGGCCTGCGCCACCCCCTGTGCTGTGCCAAAACCCGGAGAATCGGCCACAAAAGGGCGCGCACCATAGTCCAGCAGCCATTGGCAGGCCGCGGCTACCACCAAGGGATGAGAGCAGGCCAAGGGCAAAGCCCGCAGCAAGTTGGGCTTGACCAGCACCAGCCCACGGGGCGGGCGCCACTGCGAGGCTTCCAGCACAGAGCCTACAGCAGCAGAAACAGCCTGCGGCGTGTAGCTTGTGCAGGCAGCCAAGGCAACCACGGGCTGGGGGGAAGCAAAGGGCGGGCTTTCTTTCATACAAGGCAGTGTATGCCGCCCAAGCCTGCCTTGTAAAGAATGCGAACAAAATACAAAAAAACATACTTTACCAAAGAACTGATAATAAAAAATAATAATATCAAAGAAATACAGTATCAACTTTGAGCCTATAGCTTAGATTTTATTTTCTCGGCGCAGTTAAAATTGCAATCTGCACGGCTTTGCGTTATTCATCCGCATACGTTAATTACTTCCTCTTGCCGCTTTTTTATGGAGCAAAACTCATGTTCAGCCCATTGTGCGCCCGCGTTTTTTTTGCACTTTTGCTTATTTTCAGCCTTGCGCAGCCTTTTTCTTTGCAGGCTTTAGCCGCAGACCCCGCCCCTACCGAAGCGGTCAAAGATAAGGATGCAGCTAAAGACGCCCCCAAAGAAGCAAGCGCGCCAGAAGAAAACCCGTGGGATGCCGAATGGGCGAACCAGCGCCAGCAGCTTGATGACGTGGCGCAAACAGCTAAAGATTTACAAAAAGATATTCCAGGCATGGTTACGGCGCATAATAAAGCATTAGCCCCCTATAGCGCTGATGCCCGCCGTATGTATTTGCTGGCAAGCAGCTATGCCAACAACCCCCGCGTGCTGGAGGCTTTGCAAAACCGCTTTGAAGAAATGCGCATTGCTGTTGCCGCCATTGCCGCGCCCCTTGAACAGCAAAAAAAGATTTCTGAAGAATTAAAAGATAAAATTGAGCTGCTGCGCGGCACCCTACCCAAAAATGCCAATCTGACGGACGAATTAAAGCAGTTCAGCCGCAATTTGGATACCGTGGGCAAGCAGCTTGCCTCTGCCAATACGCGCATTGCCTCTTCCCTTGTGCCCGCCACAGGGCTTATGCAATCACTTCAAAAAGCCGCGCTTGACATTAGTGTAACCCTGCCCCCTCTGTGGCAGCAGCATTACACCGAAGGCCCCAGCAATTATTGGGCACCCGACTTATGGGCAAACTTTGCTGCCGATATGCAGGCAACAGTGCAAACGGCTATTTTGCGTTTGCCGCTAGAGCTACCCGATACGCGAGACGAATTTTTTGTCGCCCTTTTGCATTTTTTAGTGGCATTATGCGTTTTTTCTGGCCTGAGCCTTCTTATTTATAAAAATATAAATAAAAGCGGGTCAGGCAAGACCGTTATTTGGCACATGTTCACCCGTAGTGTGCCATGGCTGGGTTTGGGCATTGCCCTTGTTGCTTCCTCTTGGAATTTAAACAATACTTTTTGGCACAGCCTGCTTGCCTTGGGTAACGTGGCACTTATTATAGGGCAAACCTCGCTGGCATGGGATATACGGCGCATTACTCATGAAGAGCTGCACGCCGTACCCTCGCCTATGTGGCAAATTTACCCTCTGACGCTGACCAGCTATGTACTTTTGTACCCCAACCTGCCGCCCTATTTTGTTAATGTACTGTGGATATTTATTGTTATTGGCTTTCTTGCCTTCTCGCGCTATCGCGCAGATAAGAAAATTCCGCTTGAGCCAGATAACAGCCTTTTTCGCATGCAGCCTTTCTTTTTGTGGATTTGCCTTATTCTTGCTCTACTGGGTATGGGCATTGCCTCACAAATTCTTTACCTGCTCTATACTTCCTGCATAGTTGCCATGCAGCTTATGCTTGGCTCTATGCAAGTAATACACAGTGTGTCAGAAAAACAGCCGCAGGAAGGCCTGAAGGCTGCTGTGGTGAGCATTTTTACGGCTATGGCCGCACCAGCCCTGCTTTTGCTTGTTATTGGCGGCATGAGCCTGTGGCTGTGTACCCTGCCCGGCGGTATTATTCTTATTCAGCATTATGCTGGCACCAGCGTTGCCGTGGGGCAAACCAGCTTTAATATGCTTTCGCTGCTGTTGATTATCAGCATGTTTTATTTGGCGCGCGCTTCTATTTCCCTTGGGTCAACTTTTTTACGAAGCCTTGCCGCCTCACAGCAAAACCATTTAGATAATTCCCTTGTGCAGCCCTTTATGACAGCCCTTACCTATACCATTTGGGCTGGCTATGGGCTTTTCACCCTGCACACACTGGGGCTTGAGCTTTCAAGCCTTGCCATGGTTGCTGGTGGCCTTTCTGTGGGTATTGGTTTTGGCTTGCAAACTATAGTAAGCAACTTCCTTTCTGGGCTTATTCTTATTTTCAGCCGCACTTTGCAAGAAGGCGACATTATTGATGTGGAAGGGCTCACGGGCACAGTGCGTAAAATAAGCGTGCGTGCCACTATGGTAGAAACCTTTAACGGCGCAGCTATTTATGTGCCCAATGCCGATTTTGTTTCCCGCCGTCTTATTAATTGGACACGCAATGGGCGCAATACACGCCGTGAAATTATTGTTGGGGTTGCCTATGGCTCAGACACGCAATTGGTTATGAAAGCCCTGCGCGAATCAGCAAGCAGTAATGAAAATGTTATGAAATACCCCCTGCCTGCTGTAATGTTTAAAGACTTTGGAGCAAGCACGCTTGATTTCTCTCTGCTGTATTGGGTGCGTGATTTCAACTCTGGCGTTAGTACCGACTCAAATATCCGCCTAGAAATTGAAAAACGCTTCCGCCAGCTTGACATTGACATTGCCTTCCCCCAAATGGATGTACATGTGGTGGATATGCCGCCACGTGCGCTGGCACGCCCCCGCCCTGCCGAAAAGGCTGCTGCCCAAAATGGGCAGACAAATCAACAGGACGCAAAAAAGCCTGCCCTCAACACAACAAAGACAGGCCGTAGGCACATGCGCCTTATTCGCCGCAAGGCTGGGGCACAAGCTATAGCACCTGCCCAAAACAGCACAGAAGAACAAGGCCAAACAGCCTAAGTATACTTTACGGACTTTGTTACATTTTTAGGAGCATACATGCTGACCAACATCTTGCAGAACATAGGCAACACCCCCCTGCTTCGCCTGAATTCCCTTACCCGCGGTTTGGCTGGTGAGGTGTGGGTCAAGCTGGAAAATCGCAACCCTGGCGGCTCTATAAAGGATCGTATTGCTTTTTACATGATAGAGCGCGCCCTTGACCACGGCAGGCTTGATATAGACGGCACCATTGTTGAGCCTACCAGCGGCAATACAGGCATAGCACTTGCCCTCATAGCGGCTGTGCGCGGCCTCAAGTGCATTTTGACTATGCCCGAAAGCATGAGCATAGAGCGCCGCAAATTGCTGGCACAATATGGTGCCGAGCTGGTGCTGACCCCTGCCGCCGAAGGCATGCGCGGCGCTATGGAAGCAGCAGAACGCATTGTGGCCGAACGCGGGGCTGTGATGCTGGGGCAATTCACCAATATTGATGCTGTGGAAGCCCATTATGTCACCACGGGGCCAGAAATTTATAGTGACAGCGTGGGCATAATGCATGCCCTTGTTGCCGGCGTGGGCACAGGCAGCAGCCTAACGGGCACAGGGCGCTTTTTAAAAGAGCATATTGATGGTTTTCGCGTTATTGCTGTTGAGCCTGCGGCTTCACCTTTATTGTCGCAGGGCAAGGCAGGGGCGCATGGTTTGCAGGGCATAGGCGCAAACTTTGTGCCTGCTGTGCTCGACCGTAGCCTGCTTGATGAAATTATTACTGCCACAGAAGAAGATGCCTTTGCCACCGCCCGCCGCCTGTATAAAGAAGAAGGCATTAGCTGCGGCATTTCCAGCGGCGCAAACGTATGGGCAGCCCTACAGCTTGCTGCTCGCCCCGAAATGGCAGGCAAGCGCGTGGTCACCTTTATTTGCGATGGTGGGGAACGCTACCTTTCTACTGGCCTCTTTGCCGCGCAATAACTTTTGTACACCCATGGGGGCTAGGCAATGCCGCCCCCAGCCCACAACGCCCTTCGGGGCGTTTTTTTATTCAGCCCCTTGAGAAAATACGGGCAAGGTGAGCCTTCTTGGCTATAGTCAAGCCTGTTTGCAGGCACAAACAGAAATAAGCAGAGGAGGGCAGGCTGTGCCCACCGTGCAAGCCCTTAAAAAAATATCTTTATATTTTAAGTAACTATAAGATAAAATCAAATTTTTAGTAAAAAAATGATACAAGGTGGTTGACTTTTTGTTCGATTATTCACAAGATAGCCCACATGGAAACTCACTCAAGGAGAGCGCCTGTGTGCCCCCTCTTGAGGCGTCATACAATCATTCGCAAAAAATCTTGGAGGATTTGCAATGGCCAATCTCGTCCCCCCTCATGGTGGTAAAGGTCTCGTTTGTTGTCTGCTCGAAGGCGCTGAACTCGCTGCTGAACAGAAGAAAGCCGAAGGTCTGACTAAGATTGAAATTTCTTCGCGCGCCAAGGGCGACCTCATCATGATGGGTATTGGCGGCTTCTCTCCGCTGAATGGCTTCATGGGTAAGGCTGACTGGAAAAGCGTTGTTGAAAAAATGACCCTCGCCGATGGCACCTTCTGGCCCGTGCCGGTGACCCTTGATGTGGACGCCGCCACTGCCAAATCTTTGACCGCTGGTCAGGAAGTTGCTCTGGTTCGCAACGGCACCGTGATGGCTACCATGAAAGTGGAAGACATCTATGAAATGGACGAAGCTGCGAAAAAATGGGAATGCGAACTGGTGTTCAAGGGCGAAGGCCCCGACTCCGAAAAGTTCTGGGACGTGGCTCTTGAAGACCACCCCGGCGTGAAAATGGTTATGGCTCAGAAAGACTTCAACATCGGTGGTACCGTGAAAGTTCTTTCTCAGGGCGACTTCCCCGAAAAGTTCCCTGGCGTGTACAAAACGCCTGCTCAGCTGCGTGCTGAAATGGAAGCCAAGGGCTGGAAGAATGTTGCCGCTCTGCAGCTGCGTAACCCCATGCACCGCTCTCATGAATATCTTGCCAAGCTGGCCGCTGAAGTGTGCGACGGCGTGGTCATCCACTCCCTCGTGGGCGCTCTGAAACCTGGTGACATCCCCGCTGAAGTGCGCGTAAAGTGCATTGACGTGCTGGTTGACAAATATTTTGTGAAAGAAAACGTCATTCAGGCTGGCTACCCCTTGGATATGCGTTATGCTGGCCCTCGTGAAGCTCTGCTGCACGCCACCTTCCGCCAGAACTATGGCGTCAACAACCAGATTGTTGGCCGTGACCATGCTGGTGTGGGCGACTTCTACGGCATGTTTGAAGCTCAGACCATTTTTGACAAACTGCCCGAGAATGCTGACGAAGGCAAAAACCTCCTTTGCAAGCCCATGAAGATTGACTGGACCTTCTACTGCAAAAAGTGCGACGGCATGGCTTCCATGCGCACCTGCCCCCATGGCAAAGAAGACCGCGTTATTCTTTCTGGCACCAAACTGCGTAAAGCCCTTTCCGAAGGCGCCGATGTGCCAGATCATTTTGGTCGTGAAGAAGTGCTGGAAATTCTCCGCGAATACTACAGCGGCCTGACCACCAAGGTGGAAGTGAAAATGCAGCGCGCTGCTTCTGGTTCTACCATGTAGCACGGCAGCAATGCTTACATAATATTGGGGGGTGCCTGTAAGGGCATCCCCTTTTTGCTGGCATATGCTCTTGCAAAAAGCATTTTGATCGCACCTGAGCGGCAAAAAAAAGCCCCTTGCTGCCCCTTGCGTCTTTAGTGGCAGCAAGGTATCATTCCCGCTCTTGGGTAAGGGGCTGTACCCTTACCCGCCCTTGCACCACCTTCAGCCAGCATATTTCAAAAAACATGGCTCAAGAATCCTTACTTAGCCCAGCCTATGCCTGTGCTTTGCACAAAACCTTGCATTGTGCTCTTATTCTTGCTTGTGTGGGGGCAGCACTTACATGCCCCACGGTTTTTTCTGCACCGCCCAATGCCGAAGAAAACACAGAAAACCGCACAGCGGCAGCGCCAAATTTCCCAGCTTCGCGCGAACAGTGCGAACTGCGCATAGAAGAACTGCACATAGCCCTGCGGCAAAACCCGCACAATGCCAAACTTTGGGCAGCGCTGGGCAATATGTATTTTGATACAGAAAAACCGCACGATGCCGTACGCGCCTACACTCGTTCGCTGACCTTACAGCCTAAAAATCCCGATGTTCTTACTGATCTGGGCATTATGTACCGCAGCCTTGGCCTGTATGCCCTTGCTGTGCAAAGTTTTATGCGCGCAATACGCATTCAGCCCTCGCATGAAAATGCACTTTTTAACCTAGGGCTGGTACAATATTTTGATATGTACCAACACGGGGAAGGCAAAATGACATGGCGCCGTCTGCTTGCCCTCAACCCAAAAGCCATCACGCCCGATGGCCGCCGTATCAGCGAATTACTTTCCACCTTGCAGTAATACCACGAGGTTTTGCCATGCTTTGTTTTTCTTTACTTCGCCGTAGCCTGTGCTCTGCCCTTCTTGCCTGCCTGTGCGCTTTGCCCGCGCTGGCAGCACAGCCCATGCCCGCACGCCTCAGCAGCGCATCGCTTGCCGTCAGCGCTTGCATGGATTGGATGCTTGACCCCTCGGGCGCGCTGACAGTGGAAGAAATCATCAATATGCCCGAAAGCTTCAAGCCCCTTGGGCTTCAGCCCATGCCCCATGAAGCTGGCACGGTTTGGCTGCGTTTTACCATTCCCGCCATGGCAAAAGGGGCAGAACACTCCAGCCCGCTTTTGCTTGATATTGGCTCAGTCTTGCCCGGCACGCCCACATTGTACAGCCCACAAGTGCAGCCGCAGCCTGAAAAACCCCTGTTAGAAAGCAAAAATAAAACAGAAAAAGAAACAAAGCCAGAAGCCAGCCCCCTGCTTTGGAACACTGTGCCCCCAGACCGCAACGGTATTTTTATGCTGCCCGAAGCACAAAGCAACCCGCAGCTTTGTTTTATCCGCCTAGAGGGTGCACCCGGCCCTTGGTTTAGCCCCACAGTGCGCACCCCGCACGATGCCGCCACAACCTTGGACAAATTTGCCTACCCCGCTGTGCTGGTGGCCTTGGGTATAGCGCTGCTGCTTTGCCTTTTGCGTGCGGCAAGCGAGCGCGGGCAATGGCGCTTATGGGCAGGCATGTATACCCTTGCCGCGCTGGGGCACGCGCTTACTGGCATACCCAGCACGCCAGCAGGGCATATACCCATGGAGCAGGCTGTGGCCTTGCTCTCGCCGGGGCTGGCTTTAATGCTTTTTGCCCATGTGGGGCGGCATGTTATGCAAACCAGCCGTCATTCCACCCTGCTTGACAGCCAATATATTATTCTTTCGCTGCCCGGGGCGGCCTTGGTTATGCTGCCCTTGATCCCCGGTTTTGCTTGGCTTGTGCGCTATTTTCCGCTTTGGCCTGTGCTCACGCTGCTCTTACTGCCCTCCACTCTGGGGGCATGGCTTGCTGGCTTGGTGGGGGCGCGCCGTTTTCTGCTGGCCTGCCTGCTCCCGCCCATTGGTGTGGCGCTGAGCATGGCCTTGCCTGCCAGCCTGCTTGCCCCCGAAGTGCTGAGCACCCTACCCCTATGGGGCGTTGCCCTAAGCACCCTGATTATTGCGGGCACCAGCCGGCAAGAGCTACCGCATGCTGAAGCCCTTTCGCCGCAGACAACAAAATACCTTGATGATGCCCCCCTTTCTATGAAACCCACGGCCACGCAGGGTCTTTCTCTTACTCTGCCTCAAAGCGGTGAGCTCAACCTTGCTGCCCCCACACAAGCCATGCCCGAGCTTGCCCTGCCGCACACCAGCCCGCGCGCAGCAAGCCCGCAGCTTAATGAAGAAGAGCCCCTTGTTTTTAACCTGCAGCAAGTGCTGCGCGATGTGCACGACAAAGCCCTGCCCCTTGCCGCACCGCGCAATATAGGGCTTTCATGGTATATGCCCCCGCAAATGGGGCATTGGTACATTGGCTACCCACAAAGCCTGACCACCCTGCTGAGCAGCCTGCTTGAAAGCGCCATTGCTGCCACGCGGCAAGGCACTATTCAAATAGCCGCCCGCCGCATGCCCGACAGTGTGGATGCTGGGCTGCTGCTTTTTTCTGTGAATGACACAGGGGCTGGTGCCCCGCCAGCCGAGCGCCCCACCGAGGCCTTACTGCATGTGTGGGAAATGACCCGTGCCCGTAATGGTTTTTTGAATATGGAATCAAGCGAAACGGGCACAAGCATTGCCTTTTCTATGCACTGCAAACCAGTGGAGCAAGAGGCCGCCAGCCCGCAGGCACCTGCCCTGCAAAACATTTTGCTTGTTGATGAAAGCCTGAGCAACAGGCAGTTGCTGCGCTATTTCTTGGAAAATATGCCCTATGCCCTGCACGAGGCGCGCACCCCAGCAGAAGCAGTTGCAAGCCAGCAGCAGCAAGCAGCGGCCTTGCTCATTTTTGATGGGCATACAGATGCGGCTCACTTGGCCGCCGCCGCACAGGAGATTCGCCACAATGAATATGTTCAGCACCGCCCTGCCGCCCTGCTGCTGGCCATTACGGAAGATGAACACGCTTGGGAAATGCTGCATCATGCAGGCTTTACGCATGCCATGGCCAAACCGCTGACGCGCAAAGCCTTACGCAACACTGTGCAGGAGTTATTACCCATCAATGCCCAGCCTGCGGCCACCAAACAGGCCACGCATGCCCCAGCAGCAAGCCTGCTTCCTGATTTATCGCTGGAGGCAGAGCACAAGCCCAGCGCTTTTGAGGGGCTTATGCCGCAGCAGAACAAGTCCGCAGCAGAACACCAGCCTGCCGCAGAAGAAAAGCACAACTTGTCTGACACCGTGCGCACGCTTTTGGCACACGCACCTTTATGCATGGAAGCCCCCGCTGCCCAGCCTGCCCCATCTTTGGATTTGCACATGGAGGAAACAAAGCCTGTGCCAAGCAATGAGGCAGAGCGCACAGCCCCAAGCCTGAAGGAGGATGCCCCCTTAAGCATGGGGGAGCCTGCCAGCCCCGCCGCAGAGGCCGCATCTGAATATCTGCCGCACCATGAAGCGTATGCTATGCCCGAAAAAGCTATGCAGGCAGAACCTGTTGCCCCACAGCACATTGCACAGCCGCAGACCGAGCAGGAAAAGCCCCAAGCTGTTGCAGCCCCCCTGCAAGATACACCTTTTGCCCCAGCGCAAGAGCGCCTTGCCAGCGAGCCAGCAGCACAGTTTGTTGCAACACAAGCACAGCAAAGCGAACAAAACAAGCCTACCCATGTAGCGGCACAGCTACAGCATACTGAGGACGAAGAGCCCATATCTGCGCCAGCCACACAGCTGCGCAGCGCAGAAAAGGCTGGGGCTGTAGCCCCCCTGCGTAATGCTGGCTCCGAGCCCTATACAGGCTCTTATGTTTTTGATGAAGACGCCCTGCGCGACCCCACTATTCGCCTGCTTATGCCCACGGCAGAAGACTTGGCACAGTTTGCCCCGCCTGCGCCACCGCAGGAAGAACCTGCACAGCCTGCCAGTGCTGTGGAAATGCCTGTAAAAATCAAGGCACAGCCCCCATTGCCGCAGCAGGTAGCCCAGAGCGAGGCAACAGAACAAGTGCACGCGGTAGCAGCCACGCCCGCAGCAGCACAGGCACAACCTGTACAGCCGCAGCCCCCTCTGGCAAGCCAGCCCTTGCCAGCCAGCGAGGCACAGCAAAGGGATAAAAACCTTGCTGATGTGGAACTAACTGTGCCCGTACAGCCCTTTGCCGCAAAGGAACCCAGCCCGTTGCATATGCCCAAGCCAGCGCCCAGACCCAGCCACGACCCCGTGGCGGCAGCGCTGGAAAGGGTACAGGCTTTATTGGGCAAACGCCGCAATGCCGTGCAGGAAGAAGCAGAAAAAAGCCTGCCAGAAACACAGAGCACGCCCACACTGCCACAGCAGGCTCGGGGCTTGGCTGCACCTGCACCCAGCATGCCCAAGCCAAACCAATCTGCTGTCTGCATGCCGCACACTACGCAAGAGCCTGTGCAAAGACAGGGCGCCCCCATACAGCCCAAGCCTGAAACGCAGCCCGTGCGCAATGATGCGCACACTGCGCCCGCGCAAACGCTGACTATACACAGTGCGCCTCTAGCCGCGCCCGCGCAAATACTGCCTGTACAGGAGGCGCCCCACGCGGCAGTAGCCTATACAGCCACGCTGCACAGTGAGGCTACACACAGTGCCCCCCAAGCTGTGCCAGTACAAAAAGCGTCTGTACACAGCGAAGCTGTCGCTATGCCTGTACGCAAGGCTTCTCAAGCCGCTTCTGTGCAATTTGAGCCCGTACACCCTGCACCTGCCCACAAAGCGCTCACGCAAGCGCCTTCTGTACAGGCAAGCCCCGCCCCTGAAGCCAGCACCCAGTTTGAAGATTCCGTTCGGGAAATGCTGGTGGCCATAGAAGCCGATATGCGTCTGATTCGTCAGGCTCTGGCTGCTGGCGATATGGCAAGCACGGGGCGGCATGCAGGCTTTATTGCCAATAGTGCAGACAGGCATGGGCTGCGCGTGCTGGCACGCATGGCGCGCTGTGTTGAAAGTGCTGCCAAGGCTTTGGATGACGACGCCCTGCATAATTTATTGCCAGAGCTTGAAGCTGCGGTAGAACGCAACCGCATAGCCCTGACGCAAGCCAAATAAGAACATGAAGGCGGCAGCAGAGCATTGTGCTGCCGCCTTTGCGTTCTGTCTGCCCAAGGCCACAGAAGTAATAAACGCTGCTATCTTTAGATACTTTGCCACTGCCAAGAGGCGCTGGCTTTATAGTAAAGGCCAGCAGCGCACAGCACCCTATCTTATGCAGGCAGCTCTGCCTGTGCCTTTCTGCGCTGTGCCTTTTCCTTACTTGCCCAGCCCAGCTTGTGCATGCTAAAAAGGTTGTAACAAAGACAGGCTGCTCTGTATTTTCTGCATAGAGTATGAGGGGGAATAATGAAAATTACGCTTCTTGTCGGGCTGCTGCTTGTGTGCAGCGTGCTTATGCTGCTGCTTGGTGGCTGCAAAGGGCGCACCCGCGGCATGAATGGGCAAACTTTTGTGGCCGATGCCCGCCCAGCGCTGGCCATAAGCCCAGCGGCCAGCCTGACCCTGTGGGCAGATGGCTGGTGCGATGTTGCCCCAGCAAGCCAAAGCACAGAAAAAGCCTCGGCCAAGCTGTGGTTTGCCCTGTATGATAGCGAAGCTACTGCCCCGCAACAGGGGCGCTTGGTGGTGCTGATGGGCGAAGGGCAAGGCAAATGGCTGTGGAACGCCCAGCCACAGCCCTTGGGGAAGGAATTGCATTCCAGCACAACAGAAATAAAAAATCAGGCATGGCACAGAAGCACCTTGCTGCTTGCCCCAGAGCAAGACCCTTGGGCACAAGCATGGGGCACAACATGGGCAGAAGGGGCACTGGTCAAGCGCAGTAGCCTGCTGTTTATGAACCGCCAAACCCTGCTTGTTGTGGAATACCGCGAGCCATTGCCGCGCCAAAGCCTGCCCGTGGCTGATGATGCCCCCTATCTGGCAGCCTTTGATGCCCGTGCAGAGCGCATGTTCAGCCTTGCGCGCGCTGACCAAGGCGCAAGCATACCTACTGTTACGCGCAAGCTTGAGCCAGCCCCAAAGCAGCTTTCACGCGCCTTGCTGGCTCGCTGGGTGGGCGGCATGCACATTCAGGGTGCTATGCCAAGCAATTAGCCGCCTTGCAAAAGCATGCCAAGCATGCCATGATGGCTTTGTTGCGCAGGTGCGCTGCGCCATTGTGTTTATTGGTAAAGTTTTACCCACATGCCTTTTTCCCCTTTGTCGTTTTTGGGTAAAAATGCGTGGGCTGCCTTCTTTCAGCACAGGGAAGGTTTCGGTTTTGGATGTTTCAGACCATAAAGGAATTTTTGATGAGTTATAAAAAAATTCTTCTGCCTGTTGCGGGCACTTGTCACCAAAAACGTGCCACCAAGGCTTTGGCACATGCCTTGCGCCTGAACCCCGAGCACATTGTTGTGCTGCACGCTATAGACCCCCTGCCCAAGGTGGTGGGCGGCACTGCGCATGCTGAAATGCTGCGTGAAGCCAATGCAGAAGCTCTTACCCGCCTCGCCCCTCTGGTCAACAGCATTGAAGCCGCCAAGGTAAGCTACAGCGTGCACGTTATGGAAGGCACCCCTGCCGACACCATTATTAAAGCCGCCCATGAGGAAGAGTGTGATATTATTGTCATGTTCACCGACGGGCGCGATGATTTAGAAGACCTGCTGATTGGCAGCATTACCGAGCGCGTGCTGCGCAATACCGACTTGCCCTTGCTAGCTGTGCGTAAATAGCGGCCTCTTTTTTTCGGCTTTGAGCGGATTGTTGCAAAGCAATCCGCTTTTTTATCAGCTTGACCGCAGTACACGCTAATGATATTATTTATCAATAATCAAGAGTACACGGGGCTCTCCCATGCTGGGCTGTGCTTTGTGAGCACAATCACTGCACTGCTGCGCAATTGCGTTATACTGTTTGAGCAGCTCCCCCAAAGCCTGTGCCACAGGGGCAACACAAAAACATTCCTTCTTTTCTTACGGAGAACAGAACCATGATAGGCATTTCCAAATTATATTGCGGGCAGGTCGAGGCTTCCGATGCCCTGCGCTACGGGCGTGAATCTGGCCAGCTTCCTTCCCATTTATTGCAATTTTCAAAAGATAAAAAGCCCGTCATTGTCTGGAACATGACCCGCCGCTGCAATTTGAAATGCGTACATTGCTATGCACAAGCCCTTGAGCAGGAAGGAAAAGACCAGATTTCTACCGAACAGGGCAAAGCCATGATCAATGACCTTGCCGCCTATGGCGCGCCTGTTATGCTTTTTTCAGGCGGCGAACCCCTTGTGCGACAAGACTTGGTTGAGCTTGCTAAGCATGCCACTGAAAAAGGTATGCGCGCCGTTATTTCCACCAATGGCACACTGATAACCAAAGAAAAAGCTAAAGAATTAAAAGAAGTTGGCCTTTCGTATGTGGGCATTTCGCTTGACGGTATGGAAGAGATTCACGACAAATTCCGCGGCGTGCCCGGTGCTTTCAAAAAAGCCCTGCAAGGCATTGAAAACTGTCAGGCAGAAGGCCTGAAAGTGGGAATGCGCTTTACTATCAACAAGCGTAATGCTGCTGAAATTCCCGGTATTTTCCAATTGCTGCGCGATTTGGAAGTGCCACGCGCCTGTTTTTACCATTTGGTGTATTCTGGCCGCGGCTCTGAGCTGATTAAAGAAGACCTTGACCATGCAGAAACCCGCGCCGTTCTTGACCTGATTATGGATGAAACCCGCGCTTGCTTTGATGCTGGGCAGCCCAAAGAAATTTTAACCGTTGATAACCATGCCGACGGCCCGTATGTGTGGGAACGTCTGCGCCGTGAAGACCCCAAGCGCGCCGAAGAAGTGCTGCAATTGCTGCAATTTAACGAAGGCAACAACAGCGGCCGCGGCATTGGCTGTATTTCGTGGGATGGTCAGGTGCATGCAGACCAATTCTGGCGCAATCACACCTTTGGCAATGTGCTCGAGCGCCCCTTCTCGCAAATTTGGGATGACCCCTCCATTGAGCTGCTGCATAAGCTCAAGGACAAAAAAGCCCATGTGGGCGGCCGCTGCGCCACCTGCAAATATCTTTCCATTTGTGGCGGCAACTTCCGCGCCCGCGCCGAAGCCTATTATGGCGATATTTGGGCACAAGACCCTGCCTGCTACCTTACCGATGACGAAATAAAATAATTCTGACACAGGGGCGGGAAGGCTATATGCCCTACCCGCCCTGCTTGCGCCAGCCTTTGGAGGCTACTATGAATAGCGTTTTTTTTAGAGGTCGCCGCCTGCGCAGCACCCCCACCCTGCGCGCCCTTGTGCGCGAAACCCCTGCCGTCACAGCCAGCGATTTAATTATGCCCTATTTTGTGGTGGAAACAGAAGACACCACCCTGTGTAAAGAAATTGGTGCTATGCCAGGGCAATATCAACTTTCTTTGCAAAGCCTGAAAGAAAAAGTGGGCGCTGCTGTGGCTACTGGTTTGCAGGCCGTTATTTTATTTGGCATTCCAGCAAAAAAAGACCCCATTGCCAGCGAGGCCTACAACCCCAATGGCATAGTGCAAATGGCCGTACGCATGCTCAAGGCCGAATTTCCTCAGCTTTTTGTTATTACCGATGTGTGCTTATGCGAATATACCTCGCATGGGCATTGCGGCATGTTGCAGCCCACGGGCGAAGTGCACAATGACAGCACCCTTGAGCTGCTGGCCAAAACAGCCCTGAGCCATGCCCGTGCTGGCGCAGACATGGTTGCCCCTTCAGACATGATGGACGGCCGCGTGGCTGCCATTCGTGCGGCGCTTGATGAAGGCGGCTATATCAACACGCCCATTATGTCCTATGCCGTAAAATATGCTTCGGCTTTTTATGGCCCCTTCCGAGAGGCGGCAGAATCTGCCCCTGCCTGCGGCGACCGCAAAGCCTACCAAATGGACCCAGCCAATGCCCGCGAAGCCATGCGCGAAGCACAGGCCGATATTGAAGAGGGCGCAGATTGCCTTATTGTCAAACCTGCTGGCCCCTATCAAGATATTATCCGCCAAGTATATGACAATTTTGATTTGCCCGTATGCGCCTATCAGGTAAGCGGTGAATATTCCATGATTAAAGCCGCAGGTATCAATGGCTGGATCAATGAAGAAGCTGTGATTATGGAATCGCTGGTGGGTATAAAACGCGCTGGCGCAAAGCTGATTATCACCTACTTTACAGAAGAACTCCTCGCCAAAGGTTTGGTGCGCCCATGATGCAGCACCCACAAGCAGAACAAGCCCAAGACCCTATGCAGGCACATGCTCACGCTGGGCATGGCCACCCTGCTGGCGCGCACCCTGCGGGCATGGGTGGCGGTGCGCGTACCCTGCCAGACGGCAGCCCTGTGTGCAAGCTGATTGCATGGGAAGTGACACGCTCATGCAACCTTGCCTGTAAGCATTGCCGTGCCGAAGCCCATTGCGAGCCCTATGAGGGCGAGCTGAGCACAGAGGCCGCAAAGGCGCTTATTGATACCTTTCCCGAAGTGGGCAAGCCTATCATTATTTTTACAGGCGGCGAACCCATGATGCGCCCCGATGTGTATGAGTTGATACACTATGCGCACGGCAAAGGCCTGCCCTGCGCCTTTGCCACCAATGGCACGCTTATCACAGCCGACATGGCCAAGCGCATCAAGGCAGCAGGCGTAGAGCGCTGTTCTATTTCCATAGACGGTGCCGATGCCGCCAGCCACGATGCCTTTCGTGGGCTGCCGGGGGCTTTTGCAGACTCTATGCGCGGCATAGAATTTCTGAAGGCCGAGGGCATTCCCTTTCAAATCAACACCACGGTAACGCGCAATAATCTGCATAGCTTCAAAGATATTTTCAACCTGTGCCAGCGCATTGGTGCAGCGGCATGGCATATCTTTTTGCTGGTGCCCATGGGGCGCGGCTCGGGGCTGGCAGACCAAGTTATTTCTGCTCAGGAATATGAAGACGTGCTGCATTGGCTGTATGATTTCCGCAAAACCACATCCATGCACCTCAAGGCCACCTGTGCCCCGCATTATTACCGCATTATGCGCCAAAAAGCCCACGAGGAAGGCATTTCTGTCACGCCAGAAACCTTTGGTATGGATGCCCTCACCCGCGGCTGTTTGGGCGGCACAGGTTTTTGCTTTATCAGCCATGTGGGGCAGGTGCAGCCCTGCGGCTATTTAGAGCTTGATTGCGGCAATGTAAAAAACACGCCCTTTCCCGAAATTTGGAAAAAGAGCACATACTTTCAGCAATTCCGCCATCAGGAAGAATATAAAGGCAAGTGCGGTGTGTGCGAATATCACAAGGTGTGCGGCGGCTGCCGCGCCCGTGCCCACAGTATGCACGGCAACCACATGGGCGAAGAACCCCTGTGCACCTATATTCCTAAAAAAATGAAAGCCTAACAGCCGTGCTGCGCCCTCTGGCAGCACTGCCGCAGGGCGCAGCATGCGCTTAGCCTTTTCTCATGCCCGCGCAAGACAGTAGTAAATAATACAGGCTTTACCAAGGGCAAAAGCACAGAGAGCCGCCGCCACAGCGGCGGCACCATGTTCATGCTCACGCTCTGCTCAACATAAGCCCGCGCATACGCTATGCAAACAAAGGAAGCCTTATGGAACTGACAGCCCTGCACAAGCAATTGCTTGATATTATTCAAACAGATTTTCCCTTATGCCCCCGCCCCTATGCCGAATTGGGCACAAGGCTTGGTATAAGCGAGCAAGCCGCGCTGGATGCCGTTAATGACATGCGCCATGCCAAAATAATACGCCGCATGGGGGCAAATTTTCAATCGGCCAAGCTGGGCTTTCGTTCTACCCTGTGCGCGGCAAAAGTGCCCGAAGACAAAATGGAACTTTTTGTTGCCACAGTAAATGCCTGCCCCGGCGTTACGCATAATTATTTGCGCAACCATGCCTATAATGTCTGGTTTACGCTCATTGGCGCGTCGTGGGAAGGCATGTGTGAAACACTGGCCAGCATCACACAACAAACAGGCATTGAAATTTTGAACCTGCCCGCCACCAAGCTGTATAAAATCAGAGTTGATTTTGCTATGGGGGAATAGAAGGCAAAAACATTCCCAATAGTGCTTTTTGCAGGCTGTCTATAGCTTTTTAGCCAGTATAAGACTGCATAAGGTGCTTTTTCACAAGAAAAGGCTTGCTCCACGTTAGGGCAAGCCTTTTTTATTCACCCAAACGGCATTTGCACAGCGCTTCTGCTTGTGCACTCGCCCGCTATACTCATTAAGCATACTCCCCCTGTTTGCCACACACCCATTGTACGTTTCACGGGAAACAAAAAAACAAGGCACAGAATGTTTCACAGGAAACACTGTGCACCTTGTTTTTACTTTCATTCAAAAACCGTACGCCCTACAGACTTGAGCATACTGACAAGCGCCACAGGCCTTAAAAACTTGCCCCGCGGCCTCCCCTTGACAGGCTTTGCGGGCTTCGCTTTGCTGGTTAAGCCTGATGCTTTGCAGTGAGGGCAGCGCCAGCCTCTGCCACGTCCGCTTTAAACTTTTCACGAGCATCCAACAAAAGCTGCATTAGCTTCTTATCGTGCAGGGCAAGAATTTGTGCCGCCATCCATGCAGCATTTTTTGCCCCAGCCTTATCAAGCGCCACCGTTGCCACGGGAAAGCCGGGGGGCATTTGCACTGTGGAAAAAAGCGCATCCATGCCCGCCAGCGTGCCGCTGGAAACAGGAATACCTATAACAGGCTTAATGGTGCGGGCAGCTACAGCGCCAGCCAAATGGGCGGCCATGCCTGCGGCACAAATAAATACCTGCACCCCACTCTGCTCTAGCTCATCAATCAGGGTTTCGGTGCGCTCTGGCGTGCGGTGTGCAGAGGTTACGGTAAAGCGGTATGAAATGCCCAATTGTTTGAGCACCTCAGCGCAGGGGCTAATTTTTTCCTCATCAGAGAGCGAACCAATAAAAATTGCTACTTGCGGCATACTTGCCTTCTCCTTGGCTTTCCCTGCGCTGGCAAGGCTTCGTTATGCTTGCCAGCATAGGGAAAGATTCAGCATATCAATTTGTTGTGGCAAAAAACCTGCCCAAGCCGCAGGGGGCACAAGGCCAGCGTGTGCGGCACAGGGCGCAAAAAACACTTACTTGCCTGTGGCTAAACGGCGAATGCCCTTTGCCCCAATGTCAGAGCGGGACTGGCTTTCGGGCATGCTGATCTTTGCCAAAGCACGGTAGGCACTGGCCTGTGCCTCGGCCAACGAATCCCCCAAGGCCGTAATGCACAAAATGCGGCCGCCATTGGCGCTAATACGCCCTGCAGCATCCATGCTTGTGCCGCTGTGAAAAACCTTTACCCCCGGCAGAGCATCAGCCTCGGCAATGCCGCTAATAGGCATGCCCTTGGGGTAGCTGGCGGGGTAGCCCTTGGCAGCCAGCACCACGCCCAAAGCAGATTGCTGGGTATAGCGCACAGGGCATTGCGCCAAAGTGCCTTCTATGCAGGCCTGCATAATGGGCACAAGGTCGCTTTCTAAGCGCATCAGCAGGGGCTGGCATTCAGGGTCACCAAAGCGGGTATTATATTCCAGCACCTTAGCCCCTTGGGCTGTCATCATCAGGCCAGCATAGAGCACGCCCTTAAAGGGGTGGCCATCGGCCGCCAGCACGCGCAAAATGGGCAGAATGGTGCTTTCTATCAAAGAGGCAACCTGTGCATCATCAATAATAGGGGCGGGGCTGTAAGCACCCATGCCGCCAGTATTGGGCCCTTTGTCCCCATCCCACGCGGCCTTGTGGTCTTGGGCGCTGGGCAGAGGTGCGGCCACTGTGCCATCGCAAAAGCACAAAAAAGAGGCTTCTTCGCCTACTAAAAATTCTTCAATGACAACCTTGTCGCCAGCCTTGCCATGGGCATGATCGCGCATAATATCGTCCACAGCGGCCAAGGCTTCGGCATCGGTCATGGCCACCACCACGCCCTTGCCAGCGGCCAGCCCATCGGCCTTAATGACCAGCGGCGCACCCTTGCTTTGCACATAGGCGCGTGCTGCGGCATAGTCGGTAAATACAGCGCACTCTGCCGTGGGCACATTGCCGCGCTGCATAATATCTTTAGCAAAGGCCTTGCTGCCCTCAAGCTGGGCACAATATTTATCGGGGCCAAAGCACTGTATGCCAGCCGCAGTCATAGCATCCACCACACCCTCAGTCAGGGGCAGCTCAGGGCCAGGCACCACAAGGTCTATGGCATTGTCTTTGGCAAAAGCCACCAGAGCAGGGATATCACCAGCAGCAATAGGCACATTCACGGCTTTTTCCTGCGCTGTGCCGCCATTGCCGGGGGCAACAAAAATTGTGCTCACCAAGGGGCTTTGCCCCAACTTCCACACCAGCGCATGCTCGCGCCCACCAGAACCAATAACAAATATACGCACAAAAACTCCTTGCCTTCGTAGTTGTTTGCCTCTCTGCCTCGTTGACTGCCCGCTAAAAAGCGTTCAGAATAGACGCCGCACTGCGCAAAGGCTGTGCAGCCTGCCCTAAAAGCCCAGATGACGGGGCTGGTCAAATTTTTAGCCGCCTTACGCCCAAAAGGCAAGAAGCCAATTGCCCCTGCTGCCAAAGGGAACGCTAAAGGAAGGAACTATGTCAAAGAGCCAATTCCGTTTTTTGCCTGAGGTTCACACCGATGCCATTGAAGAAAACCAGCTTGCTGGTGTGCGTTGGACAGTGGCACAGGCCATGCATTCACCGCAATATGCCGCCAAGCTGGCGGCCTGTGGTGTGCAGCCGCACGATATTAAAACCATGGCCGATGTGCGCCGCCTGCCCCTTTGCGACGTAGACGACCTACGCGCAGGCTACCCCCTGCCCTTGCTGTGCGTACCCGAAAAAGAAGTGGTGCGCATTCACGCTTCTTCGGGCACCACGGGCAAGCGCAAAATTCTTGCCTACACGCAACATGATGTGGATATGCTGGCTTTGCAGCTGGCACGCTGCTATGAAATGGCAGGCTTAAGCCCCCAAGACCGTATGCAAATTGCCGTGGGCTATGGCTTGTGGACTGCTGGTGCTGGCTTTCAGCTGGGCAGCGAAAAAATGGGTATGCTCACCGTGCCCGTAGGCCCCGGCAATTTGGAAATGCAGCTGCAACTTATGGAAGACTTGCACGTTTCCTGCATTGGGGCAACGGCCTCTATGGCGCTGCTGCTGGCAGAAGAAGTGGAACGCCACGGCCTGCAAGATAAAATTCATTTGCGCAAAGTTATTTGCGGCTCGGAAACACGCAGCGAAAAAATGCGCCTTGCCATTGAAAGCAAATTGCGCCTTGAGGGCAGCTATGACATTGCCGGCATGACAGAAATGTATGGCCCCGGCACAGCTATAGATTGTGATGCCCACGCAGGCCTGCACTATTGGGCAGACCTCTTTTTAATTGAAATTCTCAACCCCGAAACCCTCGAGCCTGTGCCCATGGGCGAAGTGGGCGAAATGGTGGTAACCAGCCTGCGTAAAGAGGCCGTCCCCCTGCTGCGCTACCGCACGCATGACCTTTCGCGCCTTATTCCCGGCGTGTGCCCCTGCGGCTATGCCATGCCGCGCCACGACCGCATTTTAGGACGCAGCGACGACATGCTTATTTTCCGCGGCGTGAATATTTACCCGGGGCAGCTTATGGATGTTATCAATCAATTCCCCGAGCTGGGCGGTGAATATCATGTGGAATTAAGCCGCGACGAGCGCGCCCTTGATTACATGAAGCTCACGGTGGAGCGCCAGCACGGTGTGAATGCCGATAACGATGCCGCATTGGCCAAGGCTGTGGCAGAGCGCCTGCACAAGGCCATTATGGCGCGCATCAGCGTGGCTGTGGTAGACCCCATTACCCTGCCGCGTACCTTCAGCAAGTCTAAGCGCGTGACTGATTTGCGCTAAACTAGGGTTTGGGTTCATTAAAATGCCGTCCGCGAAAAGCCGATTTTTTTACGATGGCAAGGCGCATAAAAAAGGGCGGCGAAGGCGTAGCTGCGCTACGTCGAGATGACATTCTCTTTTGTGCAACGCAGCCAACGTGGAAAAGGCAGCTTTGCAGCAGGCGGTTTAATGAGGCTTGCCCCTAGGGCAAGGCAGAGCACAAAGCTTCTTACTCTGCGGCTGCGCCGTTGTGCCTGCCTTGCGCGCTGCCTTGGGCTTGTCTTTATACAGGGCTTTCCTTACTTGCAGTTCTGCCCTGTGTGCTGTTTGAGTCATTCCCCTACGCTACCAGTTTTTTGCGCTCTGTGCTCTTTGTATTGTTCTGCCTGCTCTGCCCTGTTTCCAGCTAAGGGCATCAGGCAGAGCCACTTTTTTTAGCAGCCGAAAGGTGCCCCGCCCCTTCAATGCGGTAAATTTGCACAGTATATTGCGGCTGCGCAGAACAGGCAGGGCAGCCATCACTCATGAGCACACAAGAGGCATCCAATTCCAGCGGGTCTACCCCTGCCGAGGCCAAAATCTGGCTGGCCTGCCCTTGTGCCCACAGCACGGGCGCACCGCACTTTTTACATTCCACAAAAAGCAATTCGGGGTCATAGCCCTGCGGCACAGTGCCGGGCAAGGTTTGCTCTGCAAAAAGCTGCTTGAATGCTTTCATTTTTTCCTCCTTCCTAAGAGCGATTGGGAAAGACAGCCCTTTTCCTCGGCTGGCAAAAACATTTCCCAATGCGCTTAATACACCATAGTGCTCCCTTGGCGCCAAGGCAAGCCCTCTATTTTTTTCTTGCATCCTTGCGCGGGGCTCTTGCACTCTAGTGCAAGGATGGCTACAGTTACTATATGAAAAATCTCCCCCCCTCTATTGCCCTATTGCCCCCCGAGCTTTGCAACCAAATTGCCGCTGGCGAAGTGGTAGAGCGCCCTTCCAGCGTGGTCAAGGAACTGGTAGAAAATAGCCTTGATGCTGGTGCAAGCCGTATTTGTGTCACTTTAGAAAATGGCGGGCAAAGCCTTATTCGTGTGCAGGATGACGGGCGCGGTATAGCCGCCGATCAATTATCCTTGGCGCTTACCCGCCACGCCACTAGCAAAATACACTGTTTTGACGATTTGGAACATATTCTTTCCTATGGTTTTCGCGGCGAGGCCTTGCCCAGCATTGCTTCTGTTTCGCGCTTTCGTTTAACCAGCGCCCCGCAGGCCAGCAATGACAGCGCTGCCGAGGCTTCGTTTATTGCCGTAGAGCATGGTGTGGTGCAGGGCACAGGCGCAGCCGCGCTGCACAAAGGCACACTTATTGAGGTGGCCGACCTGTTTGCCAACACCCCTGCCCGCCTGAAATTTCTGAAAACACCAGCCACAGAGTTCAAACGTGCTCAGGAATGGCTGGTGCGTTTAGCCCTTGCCCGCCCCGCTATTGGCTTTTGCCTGGATGCAGGCACGCGCGAAGTGCTCAACTTCCCCGCTGGGCAAAACCTGCACGACCGCTTGGCGCAGGTTTGGCCTCCGCTGATTGTAGAAGCCCTGCTGCCCTTTGATTGCACCCGCCACGGCATCAGGGTGCACGGCCTGACTGCCCGCCCGCAGGTCAGCCAGCCCAGAGCAGACAGGCAGCTTTTTTATGTGAATGGGCGCAGCGTAACAGACAAACGCCTCAGTGCTGCCCTGCGCGAAGCCTATAAAGGCTGCCTCACCACGAGGGACTACCCGCAGGCCATCATTTTTATTGATATTGCCCCTGAAGAAGTGGACGTGAATGTGCACCCTGCCAAGTCAGAAGTGCGCTTTCGCGATGAAAAAGCCCTGTTCAGCGCCGTGCTGCACGCCCTGCGCCAAGCTTTGGAGCAGGCAGGAGCCAGTGCGGCAGCACAGGCAGCACAAGAGGCAGACGAACACAGCACAGCGCCACAGCCCACAGCGCAGCCGCAGGCAGCAGCCCCGCGCCCTTTGGGCTTTTGGGGGGCAATAGACAGCGCGCCCCTGCTGCCCCAAGGCCAGCAAGACGATGTGCCCCTTGCCCATGACGAAGCCGCATGGCAGGCAGAAGCCCTGCCCTCTGCTGGTGCAAGCCCAGTAGCTGCCCCCAACAGATTTAATGTTGGGCTGGATGAAGAAAATATACCTGCCTACAGGGCTCAGCCCGAAGGCTCACAGGCAAAGCCTGCCCCGTCGCCAGCATGGCAAGCAGCAGCGCAAAAAGATGAATATATACAGGCGCACAGTGCCGCCGCCCCAAGCCCTGCCCAGTCACCACAGGCGGCCTTTGCCCAGAGCAGCAGCGAGCACAGCCTGCGCGTTGGCACATACACCTACCTTGGGCAAATAGCCAATACCTATCTTGTCTTACGCACGGCAGAGGGGCTGCTTGCCCTGCTTGACCAGCATGCTGCCCACGAACGCGTGCTATACCACCGCCTGCACACAGGGGCACTGGCGGGCAGCGGGCAAATGCTTGCCCTGCCCTTGGTGCTTGAGCTGCACCCCAGCGAGCAGGAACGCTTTTACCAAATGCGCACCCTGCTGGAAAACATGGGCTTTACCCTTGGTATAGAGCAGGGTTCTTTGGTGGCGCGTGCCCTGCCTGCCCAACTTGACCGCAGCGAGGCACAGCTTTTTCTACGCGAAACGCTTGCAGGCAAGCGTGATAACAGAGAAATGGCGCTTATCACTATGGCCTGCAAAAGTGCTATTAAGGCAGGCATGCGCCTTAGCCCAGACGAGGCCGCTGGCCTTGTGCAGCAATGGCTGGCCACACCAGACAAGGAGTATTGCCCACACGGCCGCCCTGCACTGGTGAACTTCAGCCTGCTTGAGCTTGAAAAGCTCTTTAAGCGCCATCCCTAGAGCAGATTCACGCTAAAAGCGCGCTCAACAGAGATCAGTGACTTTTTCTGAGCTTTGCGTGGCAAGGATTTTTATAAAATCTTGCGGGCATTTTCAAAGTTACGCTGCCCGCATGGCCAGAACAGCAAAAAATACAGGAGGAAATAAAAAAGATAGTGTAAATAGCGGTAGTTACCGATAATAGTAATAATTACTATTGACAGAGATAAAGAAAATAGTCTATTGCTCTGGTCAGAAGATGTTGCCTGTCATTCACCACTTACTCCGACCCCTCGGACCCAAAGGAGAATACTAATGGCTGAAAATAAACTGACGACCAATAACGGTGCCCCTGTTGCCGATAACCAAAATGTAGCCACTGCTGGGCCTCGCGGGCCTATGCTGATGCAGAATGTCTGGTTCCAAGAAAAGCTGGCTCACTTTGACCGCGAGGTCATCCCCGAGCGCCGCATGCACGCCAAGGGTTCGGGCGCGTATGGCACCTTTACCGTTACCCATGATGTTACGGCCTACACGAAAGCGGCTATTTTTAGTGCAATAGGCAAAAAAACAGAGATCTTCACACGCTTTTCCACTGTGGCAGGCGAACGCGGCGCAGCTGATGCCGAGCGCGATATCCGCGGTTTTGCCGTCAAATTTTATACCGAGCAGGGCAACTGGGACATGGTGGGCAACAACACCCCTGTGTTTTTTTTGCGCGACCCTTTGAAATTTCCCGACCTGAACCATGTGGTCAAGCGCGACCCGCGCACCAATATGCGCAATGCCAAAAATAACTGGGATTTCTGGACCTTACTGCCCGAAGCCCTGCATCAGGTCACTGTGGTCATGAGCGACCGCGGCATACCCGCCACCTACCGCCATATGCATGGTTTTGGCAGCCATACCTACAGCCTGATAAATGCAAAAAATGAGCGTTTCTGGGTTAAATTCCACTTCAAAACTCAGCAAGGCATTAAAAACTTAACCGATGCCGAAGCCGAGGCCTTGGTGGGCAAAGACCGCGAAAGCCACCAGCGCGATTTGTTTGAAAGCATTGAAAAGGGCGACTTCCCCCGCTGGACGCTGTACTTCCAAATTATGCCCGAAACAGATGCCGAAAAAGTGCCCTATCACCCCTTTGACCTGACAAAAATTTGGCCGCACAAAGATTATCCCCTTATCGAAGTGGGCGTGATGGAGCTGAACCGCAACCCCGAAAATTATTTTGCTGAAGTGGAACAGGCCGCCTTTAACCCTGCTAATATTGTGCCCGGCATCAGCTTTTCACCCGATAAAATGCTGCAAGGGCGCTTATTTTCCTATGGCGATGCCCAGCGCTACCGCTTGGGCGTGAACCACCACCTTATCCCCGTCAATAAGGCGCGCTGCCCCTTCCATAGCTATCACCGCGATGGCGCTATGCGTGTGGATGGCAATTATGGCGGGCACACTGGCTATGAGCCCAACAGCTATGGCGCATGGCAAGAGCAGCCCGACTTTGCCGAGCCGCCCTTAAAAATTAATGGCGATGCCGCTTGTTGGAATTATCGCGAAGATGATGACGACTATTACAAGCAGCCTGGCGACCTCTTCCGCCTGATGACGGCAGAGCAAAAAGATGCCCTGTTTGGCAACACAGCCCGCGCTATGGGCGATGCCCCGCAGGAAATTAAAATTCGCCATATACGCAATTGCGCCAAGGCAGACCCAGCCTATGGGCAGGGCGTAGCCGCAGCACTGGGCATTGCGGCAAAAGAATGGCAGGAATAAAAGCCCCTTTGGCATAACGTAGCAAAAACAAAGCCCCTTCAGTATACTGAGGGGGCTTTGTTAGCACAATTGCACTGTGAAAGAGCCGCGTATAGGCAAGCAAAGTTTGCCTAGGCCTCTTTTTTGCAAGGCTTTGCAGGTAAAGCTTTGCAAAAAGCCTGCGGGCAAGGTAGCCCTTACTTATGAGCGGTAATCAGCATTGAGGCTAACATAATCATGCGAAAGGTCAGAGGCGCGCAAAGTATAGCTGCCCTCGCCCTGCCCCAGAACAATTTCCACATAAATATCGCGCTGTTCAAGCGGCTTTTGCAATTGCTCATCAAAGTTGCCCGCCAAGGGCTGACCATGGGCAAACAATTCTACGCCGCACAGGCTTACCCGCACGTCATCCGCCTTAAATTCGGCATTGCTGCGCCCAACCGCGGCAATAATGCGCCCCCAGTTGGCATCGCGTCCATACATGGCTGTTTTTACCAATTGGGAATGCCCCACGGTGCGCGCCACATTTTCGGCATCTTTATCATTTTTTGCACCCAGCACGCTGATGTGCATCACCTTGGTTGCGCCTTCCCCATCCTGCACCAGCATGTACGAAAGCTTTTCCAGCACAGAGGTCAAGGCCTGCTGCAACAGTATAACATCGCTCTGCGCTCGTGCTGCCACACCAGCAGCGCCATTGGCAAGCCCCACAATGGTGTCATTGGTGGAGGTGTCGCCATCCACACTCACGCGGTTAAAGGTCTGGGCTACGGCACGCTGGAACATATCCTGCCACGCTGTGGCCTCTACCTCGGCATCGGTCAGCACCACAGCCAGCATGGTAGCCATATTGGGGCAAATCATGCCTGCGCCCTTGGCCATGCCTGTTAAACGCACTGTGCCGCCAGAAAGCTGCACTTCCTGCGATAAAAATTTGGGGAAGGCATCGGTGGTCATAAAGGCGCGCACAAAATCTTCTGCCCCCTTGCTGCCCATGCTGGCCTGCACCTGCGGCATGGCAGCACGCCATGCCTGCATAGCAAACTGCGCGCCAATCACCCCTGTGGACAAGGGCAAAATTTGCTCGTCATAAATATGCAAAGCCTCGCCCATAAGGGCACGGGTTTCGCGGCAATTGGCTATGCCTTCATCGCCTGTGCAGGCATTGGCAAGGCCAGAATTGGCCATAATACAGCGCACAGGCCCCCCCAAAGCCAATGTTTCTTGACAAATCAGCACAGGCGCGGCCTTAAATTTATTTTTTGTAAATAAAGCCGCACAAGTAGCAGGCCTATCAGAGAGAATTACCCCCAAATCATCCCGCCCCACCTTTTTAAAACCA
The DNA here is from genome assembly GCA_028689675.1 of Desulfovibrionaceae bacterium. GTDB lineage: Bacteria > Desulfobacterota > Desulfovibrionia > Desulfovibrionales > Desulfovibrionaceae > JAQVCS01. Next base: position 37,169 of record JAQVCS010000001.1, read on the forward strand.
GCAGCAGCCGTCCCCACCATGTAGCCTTGAGGCAAATCTTTCATTTCCTTCCCTCCCGCGCACAGGCATTCCTACCCTAAAGCCATGCCCTGCGGCAAAAATAGTAGCGCCAGCAATGTGCCCCGTGCAGACAGTGCCGCACCACAGGCAACAAGCACAGCAATGTACAAAAAGGGCATCGAAAAACTCCGATGCCCTTCGGCTTATCACTTTTACCCACGCTGTTGCACCCGACAGGAAGCACGGTTCAGGGGGAAAAGCATAAAGCTGTGTATAAAGGCTTTGCAGCCTTCTACAAGAGTATGATTAGCTGCGTGCCTTCTGCACTTCATCAGCAATGGCCTGCGGCACACGCTCATAGTGATGGAACTGCATGGTGAAGTTTGCACGACCCTGCGTTTTGGAACGCAAGTCGGTAGCATAGCCAAACATGGAAGACAGGGGCACTTGGGCGCGCACGCTTTGTGCGCCGCCAGCGCGGGCTTCCATGCTTTGCACACGGCCACGGCGGCCGTTCAGGTCACCCATCACGTCGCCAAGGTATTCTTCGGGGGTTACCACTTCCACATCCATGTAGGGTTCCAACAAGATGGGGGTGGACTTGTTCATGGCGTCTTTAATAGCCATAGAACCAGCAATGTAGAAGGCCTGTTCTGAAGAGTCAACGTCATGGTACGAACCAAAGACCAAGGTCACCTTCACGTCCACCACAGGGAAGCCAGCGAGCACGCCAGACTTCAGGGCGTCCTGAATACCTTTGTCGATAGCGGGGATGTATTCCTTGGGAATGACACCGCCAGTAATGGCGTTGACAAATTCATAGCCATTTTCGGGGTTGGGCTCAATTTCGATGACGCAATGGCCATACTGGCCGCGGCCACCAGACTGCTTGGCATACTTCAGGTCAGACTTGCCGGGCTTGGAAATGGTTTCGCGGTAGGCCACCTGAGGCTTGCCCACATTGGCATTCACGTTAAATTCGCGGGTAAGGCGGTCAACAATGATGTCCAAGTGCAGTTCGCCCATACCAGCAATCAGGGTCTGGTTGGTTTCTTCATCGCTCTTCACGCGGAAGGAGGGGTCTTCCTTCATCAGCTTGTTCAAAGCGGCAGAAAGGGCATCGCGGTCGGCCTTAGACTTGGGCTCAATAGCCACTTCAATAACAGGCTCGGGAATGTGCAGCGATTCCAGCTTCACTTCACGCTTTTCATCGCAAATGGTGTCGCCAGTAGAAGCCTGCTTCAAGCCCACCAAGGCAACAATGTCGCCAGCTTCGGCGCGCTTGATTTCTTCACGCTTGTTGGCGTGCATCTTCACAATACGACCCACGCGCTCTTTACGACCCGTGGTGGAGTTGTATACAGAAGAACCCGCTTCCACAAAGCCAGAATACACGCGGAAGAAGGCCAAGTGGCCAATGAAGGGGTCGGAAGCCAGCTTAAAGACCAGACCAGCCAAGGGCTCGTTAATATCGCAGTGGCATTCCACGGTTTCTTCGGTTTTGCTGTCCACCACATGACCCACCATGGGGGGGATGTCATTGGGGCAGGGCAAATAGTCAACCACGGCGTCCAGCAAGGGCTGCACACCCATGTTGCGGAAGGCAGAGCCGCACAGCACAGGCACAATATTACGATTGATGGTGGCTTTGCGAATGCAAGAGCGGATTTCGTCCTTGCTCAGCTCTTCGCCGCCCAAGTATTTTTCCAGCAGTGCTTCGTCTTCTTCAGCAACGGCTTCAATCATTTCGTGGCGCTTTTCTTCATACAAGTCCTGCAAGTCGGCAGGCACGTCAATGACGGCAAATTCTGCGCCCTTAGAAGCCTTATCAAAAACAATGGCCTTGCCTTCAATCAGGTCTACCACGCCTTCAAATTTGTCTTCTGCACCAATAGGAATTTGCAAAGCCACAGGCTTAGCACCCAAGCGGTCGTGAATCATGGTCACGCAACGGAAGAAGTTGGCGCCGATGCGATCCATTTTGTTAACAAAGCAGATACGCGGCACGCCGTAGGTGTCGGCCTGACGCCACACCGTTTCAGACTGGGGCTCAACACCGGCCACCGAGTCAAACACGCACACAGCACCGTCAAGCACGCGCAAAGAACGCTCTACTTCAATGGTAAAGTCCACGTGACCGGGGGTGTCAATGATGTTGACGCGGCAATCGCGCCAAAAGCAGGTAATAGCGGCAGAGGTAATGGTAATGCCGCGCTCTTGCTCTTGCTCCATCCAGTCCATGGTGGCGCCGCCGTCATGGGTTTCACCAATCTTGTGGTTGACGCCAGTGTAAAAAAGAATACGTTCGGTGGTGGTGGTTTTGCCGGCGTCGATGTGCGCCATGATGCCGATATTGCGCTGTTTTTCTACGGGAATAGACACGGGTTATCCTCCAGCTCGAGGCTGATGACTACGAGTAAATAAGGGGGTTCCGCAAAGCGGCTCGCCGCTCAAAGAGCTTGGGCGAGGGGCGGCCTTCCATAAAACTGTGTGTAATTTCCACAGCTTGCAAAACCCTTTGCGACTTTGCCTTGAATTGTGAACACCGTGCCCTTGCAGGCACGGTGTTCATCATATCCACAATATATGTCAGCCGTGCGACAAGCTCGGCTTACCAGCGGAAATGGGCAAAAGCCTTGTTGGCTTCAGCCATGCGGTGGGTATCTTCACGCTTTTTCACAGCGCCGCCGCGGCCATTAAAGGCATCAAGCAGTTCAGCAGAAAGCTTGGCGTTCATACCCTTTTCACCGCGAGAGCGGGCATAGTTGATCAGCCAACGAATGCACAAAGAAACCTGACGTTCGGGGCGAACTTCCATAGGCACCTGATAAGTAGCACCGCCTACGCGGCGAGCCTTCACTTCAAGGTGAGGCTTCACATTATCAAGGGCTTTTTCAAAAGCGCGCATGGGTTCTTCGCCAGTCTTTTCGGCCAGCATGTCAAGCGAGCTATAAAAAATCTTTTCCGCAGCGCCTTTTTTGCCGTCAAGCATAAGACGGTTCACAAATTTAGTAACAAGGCGGCTGTTGTACAGCGGATCGGGTAATACTTCCCTCTTCGGGACTGGACCTTTACGGGGCATCGTAATCTCCTTCAATAAGTATGCGGCGTCACCAGCCCCGCGTTTGGGCGGCGCGTGAGAGCAGCCTGCAAAAACGCATGACGTACGCCACGGGAAAAAGCACTAAAACAACAATTACTTAGGACGCTTAGCGCCGTACTTAGAACGGCTCTTGCGGCGATCGGCCACACCCGAGGTATCAAGAGTACCGCGCACGATGTGATAACGAACACCGGGTAAGTCCTTTACACGGCCGCCGCGAATCATCACGACAGAGTGTTCCTGAAGGTTGTGACCTTCACCGGGGATGTAAGCGGAAACTTCGATGCCGTTGGTCAAACGCACACGAGCGACCTTACGCAAAGCGGAGTTAGGCTTTTTAGGGGTGGTGGTATACACACGGGTGCACACACCACGGCGCTGGGGGCACGCTTGCAAAGCGGGGGTCTTTTTAGACTTGACCACCACGGCACGCCCTTTGCGGATGAGCTGGTTAATTGTAGGCATGGTATCCTCCTGATGCCTGTTGCTCGCGGAAAAAAGCATGGCGGGTTGCTCCCGCGCCTAGGCAAAGCCGCGCCTTTGCCTTTTCTCTAAAGGGCGCAGAGCACCCTGCATTGACATGCCAAGAGGCGATACATAGATCGTCCCCACGTTCTTGTCAAGAAAAAACGCGCCAAGGCTGGCCACAAGCCACTTTCTCCCGCTTTCCCTCTACAAATGCTTGACAATAAGGTTTGAAATTTATAGCCAGATGGGCTATGCTTACGTCAAATCCCCCGCTCAAGAACAAATGAGGGGAACTATCGGCAATCCTTCACAAACTTTTGTGCTTGCGCCTGCTCTTATGCAGGCCTAGCCCGTACTTAAAGGAGCTGACCATGCCACTTACTGGCCCCAAGGAAATGTTCGCCAAGGCCTATGCAGGCGGATATGCTATAGGCGCGTTCAACGTCAACAATATGGAAATTATCCAAGGCATCATGAGCGCCGCGGGGCAGGAGCATTCCCCCGTTATCCTTCAGGTTTCTGGCGGTGCGCGCAAATATGCTGGTCAGGGCTATATTATGAAGCTGGTAGAAGCCGCCCTTGCAGAATCTCCCGAAATACCCTGCGTGGTGCACCTTGACCATGGTGCCGATTTTGCCCTGTGCAAGCAATGTATTGATGGCGGCTTTACCTCTGTTATGATTGACGGCTCGCACCTGCCCTTTGAAGAAAATATTGCCCTCACCAAACAGGTGGTGGACTATGCCCACGACAAGGGCGTGTGGGTAGAAGCCGAGCTGGGCAAGCTGGCTGGCATAGAAGAGCACGTTGCTTCTGAGCACCATGTCTTTACCGAGCCTGATGAAGCTGTGGAATTTGTGCAGCGCTCTGGTTGCGATTCTTTAGCCGTTGCCATTGGCACAAGCCATGGCGCCTATAAGTTTACTGGTGATGCTCGCCTTGATTTTGACAGGCTGGAGGCCATAGGCAAGGCTTTGCCCAACTACCCCTTAGTGTTGCACGGTGCTTCTTCTGTTCCGCAGGAATTTGTTGCTATGTGCAACAAATATGGCGGCAATGTGGGCAATGCCAAGGGCGTGCCCGAAGATATGCTGCGCAAGGCTGCCAAAATGGCTGTGTGTAAAATCAATGTGGATACAGACATTCGCCTTGCCCTTACTGCCTGCATTCGTCAAGAATTGGTAGAACACCCCGAAGCCTTTGACCCCCGCGCCTATTTAAAACCCGCACGTGAAGCGGTAAAAAATATGGTTGCTCATAAAATCCGCACTGTCATGGGTTCGAGCAATACCATCTAAGTAGTATTGATTAAGGGGGAAATTCCCCCTTTTTTGTCGCATACAAGGCATAGCCACGCTCTATGCCCTACCCTTTTATGCCAAAGGAGCATTGCCTCATGCCTATTAGACTTGCCGTTAACGGTTTTGGACGTATTGGCCGTTATCTTGTTCGCCTTCTTGCTTCTGACCCCGAGCTGCATATTATTGCCATTAATGCCCGTGCCGACAATGCCTCGCTGGCACATCTCTTTAAATATGATTCCAGCCACGGCACTTTTGCAGGCACGGTTGCCAGCGATGACGACGGCCTTATTATCAATGGCCGCCACATTAAGGTGACGCGCAGTAAAACAGGTGAATGGCCGTGGAAAGAGCTTGATATTGACATTGCTGTTGAAACCACAGGCACACTCAAAGACCGCGCCTCATTGGTGCTGCACCAGCAGTGCGGGGCTAAAAAGGTTGTTATTTCTGCCCCCTGCAAAGATGCCGATATTACCGTTGTTATGGGTGTTAACCAGCAGGACTACAAGCCAGAGCAGCACGAAGTTATTTCGGCCGCTTCCTGTACCACCAACTGCCTTGCCCCTGCCGCCAAAGCCCTCAACGATGCCTTTACCATCAAGCATGGCCTGATGACCACCATCCATTCCTACACCATGAGCCAGCGCATCTTAGACGGTTCGCATAAAGATTTGCGCCGTGCCCGCGCTGCCTGCGTTTCTATGATTCCCACCTCTACAGGGGCAGCCAAGGCCACAGCGCTGGTTATACCCGCGCTCAAGGGCAAAATGGATGGCATGGCTGTGCGCGTGCCCACACCCAATGTTTCGCTGGTTGACCTGACCTGTGAAGTGGAAAAGCCTGCCAGTGTTGAGGCCGTCAACAGCGTGCTCAAGGCAGCAGCTGAAGGGGCTATGAAAAACAACTTGGGCTATTGCGACGAGCCCTTGGTTTCCATTGACTACAAGGGCAGCATTTATGGTGGCATTGTGGATGCCATGAGCACGCAGGTTATGGCGGGCAGCATGGTCAAGCTGATTTTGTGGTATGATAACGAAGCTGGCTTTACCAACCAATTGGTGCGCCTGCTGCGCCATGTGGGCAAGTAAGGGCGGCACACAAGCGCTTTTTACCACACTGTATTTACTCTAGGGGGAAGGGGTAAAGCCACAGGGGCTTTGCTACTTCCCCTTCTGTTTTTGCACGGCAGGCTTGCACCGCAATGTTTTGCCAGCGCATAAAAGAATGTCAAAATAAGGCAAAGCACAGGCATAGGCCGCTTTGCCCTGCACACAAGGAAAAACTATGAAAAATGAACAAGAAACAAAACAGGCTTGTGAGCATTGCGCCAAGCCGCATGAAGACACAGCCTTTGCCCCCACCTGTGCTATGGCGCAATGCCCTTTTCAGCAAGTGCCAGAAAAAATCTGGCAGGCGCTCTTGCCCAAGCCCTTTCGCAAGCGCCACCCCATTCTTTTTTGGGGCTTTCTTCTCCTGCTGGCCTTTGGCATAGGCTCAAGCCTGCTAGATTCAGAAAAGGGCAGCAGCCTGACAGCCAGCAACAGCATTGCCGTGGTGCGTGTGGAAGGCATTATTTTAGATAATACCGATCAACTGAAGTGGATTCGCAAAATTAGTCAGGACGACAGCGTGAAAGGGGTGCTGCTGCGCATAGACAGCCCCGGCGGGGGCGCTGGTGCTTCGCAGGAATTATATGAAGCCCTGCGCAGCCTGAATGCCAAAAAGCCCGTTGTGGCCTCTATGGGCTCAACTGCAGCCTCTGGCGGGGTCATGGTTAGCGTGGCCGCGCGCTATATTGTAGCCAATCCCTCCACGGTCACGGGCTCTATTGGCGTGCGCATGGATATGCCCAAGGTTTATAAATTGTTGGAAAGTATTGGCCTTGGGCAAGAAACGCTTACCACTGCCCCCTACAAGGATGCTGGCTCGCCCCTGCGCCCCATGACCGAAAAAGAAAAAGCCTATTTTTCTGACGTAATAAACGATATGCATCAGCAATTTGTGGGCATAGTGGCTGAAGGCAGAAAGATGCAGCCTGAAGATGTGCAAAAATTTGCTGACGGCAAGGTTTTTACAGGGCGCAAAGCTTTGGAACTGGGGCTGGTGGATGCCTTGGGCGGGCAGGAACAAGCACTGGCCAAGCTGTATGAAATAACCAAATTGCCCGAAAATACCAGCCTGAAAGAGCGCCCCGATTCGCAGCGCTTCTTTAAGGAAATGATGGAATCTGCCCTGCCAGCAGGCCTGCGCGGCATGCTGCAAAGCGCACCAGAATTTTTATATCAATGGTAAGCTCGGGCTTGCACAAGGTACAGATCAGCCCAAAGTACACAAGCAAGGTGCACTAAGCCGCACCTTGCCAAAGCTCAAACAATAGCTATTTACTAGGAAACAAACTCTTACTCAATTATGAGGTAGATATGCAGCTCTTTACTGATTTAAAAAATATGCTTGGCTCTCATGCCAATGCAGACAGCATGAAAAAATTGCTCACACCTGCGGCCTTGGGCGGCATAGCGGGGGCATTGCTCACCACAAGCACAGGGCGCAAGCTGGCTGGCGGTGCTGCCCTTGGCGGCGGGGTGGCAGCCCTTGCTGCCGTATTATTTGATAAATACAAAGATGCCCTGCCCCAATTTGGCACAGCAGAGCCAGCAGCCCAGCCCCAAGCCACACTTGACCGCCGCATAACAAGGCTGATTACCGCCATGGTTTTTGCCGCCAAAAGTGATGGGCATATTGACCCCAAAGAGCAGGAGGCCATTCAGGCGCGTATTGATGCCCTGAACCTTGATGCCAGCACCGATGCTGTTTTGCATCAGGCCATGGAGTTGCCCCTTGACCCCAGCACCATAGCCCATGATGTCAGCTCACCAGAAGAAGCCATGGAAGTGTTTATTGCTTCCTGCTCTGTCATCAGCATTGATCATTTTATGGAAAATACGTATTTGGACGAATTGGCGCGCCAACTGCACATTCCCGCCGATGTGGCACAAAGCATTAAAAAGGATGTCAGCGCTGCCGTCTAGAGCCTGACCCTAGAGCAGCTGCCCGTTTTCACTGTGCAGCTGCTCTAGGCACACAAAGGGCAGGGTAAAGCAAGGGCTTACCTGCCTTCTCTTTTTGCCCTTCGTGCGGCTTCCCTTTCTTCCTGCTTTTTCTTGCGTTCTGCGGCGGCCTGTTCACGCTGCACTTGGCGCTGATATTGCAAAAATTGAGCTTTTTGCCTGCGTTCGGCATTGAGCAGTTCGCGCAAGTAGGCGGCCTGTGCACGTTCTTTTTCTATTTGTATTTGCCGCTGGCGCACAGGGTCATAGCCAAATAAATGCTCATACACCTTTTTGGCCACAGGCCCCGCTGCCGAGCCGCCGCCACCGCCGTGCTCCACCATGGCAATAACCACATAGGTTTTGCCTTCTTTGCGCCCCCATGTGGCCATCCAGCCATGGTCGCGCTGTTCCCAAGGCAATTCATTGGCTTTCATCACGCGCTTGCCATCCATACGCAGCTTGACCACCTGTGCCGAGCCAGTTTTTCCGCCCATATCAGCATCGGGGCGTTTAATCACCTTGGCTGTGCCCACCGAAGCCGTGGCGCGCATGGCATTCAGCACAAATTCCAGCGTTTCCCGCTTGGCAGGCACAAGAGCACGAATTTCTATGGGGCTGTCTTCACGCAATAGAGGCTTGAGCACCATGCCGCCATTCAAAAAGGAAGCCACATTTACAGCCATTTGCAAGGGCGTAACCAAGGTGTAGCCCTGCCCTATTGAGGCATTGATGGTTTCACCGCGCAGCCATGCCTTGCCATAGCGCTGCATTTTCCACTCACGCGAGGGCACAACCCCGCCTTTTTCATGCGGCAAATCAATGCCCGTGGGCTGCCCAAAACCCGAAGCATGGGCAAAGCGGGCTATTTTATCAATGCCCACCTTTTCGGCATTATAATAAAAATAGACATCGCAAGAATTGATAAGTGCCTGCTGCATGGTCATATAACCATGCCCACTGTGCTTCCAGCAGCGAAATACATGGTTGCCCATGCGGTATGAGCCGGGGCACACCACGCCTTCTTCTGGGCGTATGCCTTCTTCCAAAAACATGGCGGCCATCATGAGCTTCCACACCGAGCCGGGGGGGTACATGCTTTGGGTCACGCGGTTTTGCAGGGGAAAACGCGGGTTCAGGCGCAATGCCTCCCAATTTTTATGGGAAATACCGCCAGAAAATAAATTATTATCATAGGCGGGCGCGGTAACAAGGGCGCGAATTTTGCCTGTTTCTGGCTCCATTACCACCACCGAGCCCGCTTCACCATTCAGGGCATCCCATGCGGCTTTTTGCAAATTACGGTCAATGGTCAAGCGAATTTCTTTACCATTGCGCGGGGCTTCCAGCATGCGCTTTTCTAAAGCACGCCCCACGGCGTCCACATCCATTTCATTGCGGCCTTTCTGCCCACGCAATTCCTTTTCGTAGCTGAATTCCAGCCCCTGCTTGCCTACCAAGTCACCCAAGGCAAGGCTGCTGTCTGCATCCATTTCTTTTTCATTGGCTTCGGCCACATAGCCAAGCACATGCGCAAAAATATCGTGCTCGGGGTAGCGCCTTTTTGAGCGCACCACAATTTCTAGCCCCGGCCATGAAACAAGCTGCGCCTCTATGCGCGAAGCCTGCTCTATGCTCATATCTGAAGCTAGCAGCATGGGCTCAAACTTTTGCGTGCGCCATTTATCGTGGTCATAGCGCGCCTGAAGGCTTTCCATGGGTATGTCTGTCCATGAGGCCACCTGTGCCAGCGTGGCAGGAATATCATCGCAGTCCTCGCGCACCAAGCTTAAGCCATAGACAATTTGGTTATCGGCCAAGGGCAGGCCGTTTACATCCACAATACGCCCGCGCGGCGCTAAAATTTCTTCATTACGCAAGCGGTTTGCCAAGGCCTGCCGTGCAAATTCTTCCCCAAGGTGCACCTGCAAAAACCAAAAGCGCACAATAAATGTTAAAAAAAGCAGCACTATCAAGCCCTGTATCAACCACACACCCGTGGTGGGCGCTTGGTAGCTGTCACTTTCTACAGAAAGGACATCCTGCTCTTTGCTATGCGGCCGCCATTTAAACACGATGCACCCAGCGGCGTGTCCACGCGGCCAAGGCCCAATAGGGTGGGGTAAAAAGAACCTGCACTATACTTTTCCCAAGCAAGGTATGGATGTTTGGGGCAACCACCTGCAATGAGCCAAGCCCATAGCCCAGCAGCATGGTAAGGGGCGCCATTGCCAAAGCAAGCAGCACAACAAAAAAGAAATTGCGCCCCTCCACAAAAGAATGCAAAACACCAAGCAAAATGAGAATAGCGGCATACCAGAGAAAAGAAGCACCAAAAGGCTGCGTGCCTATTCCTTCCTGAATAAGAATGCACAAGGGCAAAAAAAGCAGCAAGGCGCGCAGGCGCTCTTCCAGAGCCAGCACAATAAGCCCCACCACCAAGGCATCAAGCCCGGGTGTGTGGCTTTGCACCCACAGTGAAAAGGGAATAAAAGCCAGCCACCACAACCATTCTTTTATTGTTTTCATGGGGCAGGGCTGCTTTTGGGCGGCGGGAAAAAGGGTGAATTGGGAATTTCCCGAGGCTCGCTAAAGGAGCGTTCCCCAAGGGGTAAAGCACCAGTATATTCCATAAGCAGCACATTTTCCAATGTTTGCATTTGCACCAAAGGCACAGCCCTGACCTGCAAAAATTGCGAATATTCCGTTTGCTTGGCGCTGATGACCCTTGCCACGGGTATGCCGCGTGGGTAAACACCATCCAAACCAGAGGTGATGAGCATTTCCCCTTCTTTTAGGCCAAGGGTGCGGTCAACAAAGCGCACATCAAGGGGGTATTGCGCCCCGCGCCCTGCCAAAATGCCCGTGGCACGGCTTTCCTGCCCCAGCACAGCCACGCGGCAGCCAGAATCAATAAGCAGCAAAACAGTGGAAGAATGCGCGCTAGAGCGCAAAATACGCCCCACAAGGCCTTGTCTTGTCATCAGTGGCGTGCCAGGGGTAGCGCCAGAAAGGTAGCCGCGGTTTATGGTCACACTTTCCAGCACAGCATTGGGGCCCATGCGCCCTGTCAGCACCGTGGCCGCAATGGCGCGCCAATCGTCATTGAGAGGCAGAGAAAGCAATTCGCGCAGGCGCTTGAGCTCGGCCTCATTTTCGCTGTGGCGCAGCATGGCATTTTCCAGTTCTTTCACACGCGCCACAAGCTTGGCATTTTCAGCACGCATATCAACAAGGTCAATATAGGAATTCCAAAATTCCTTGATGCTGGCACGCGCCTCATGCAGGGGGGTAAACACAGCATACAAGACCTCAAGCCCCACTTCAGAGGCCACATTATCCAAGGTTGCCGTGCGCTGGTTCCATGAATAGAGCCCCATAAAGAGGAAGAGCAGGCATAAAATCAAGGCAAAGAGGCGGCGTATGCTCACAAAAAATGCACCTCAAAATAATAAGGTTCGTCGGCGGCAGTGCCCCTGCCCTTGCAGAAACCCCACCCACCGACGAAAAAAGAAAAAGAAGCAAGCCCGAGCCTGCCCAAGTTTTTTGCTTAAACGACGCACACATCCTTAAGCATATCAAGGCTTTCTAAAGCACGCCCCGTGCCCAGCACCACAGTGGAAAGGGGGTCTTCCACCACGGTAATGGGCAGCGAAACTTCTTCGCGCAGCAATTGGTCAAGCCCTTTAAGCAAAGCGCCGCCGCCAGTCAGCATAATGCCGCGGTCTACAATATCGGCAGCCAGCTCGGGCGGGGTCTGTTCCAAAGCAATGCGCACGCCCTGCACAATGGTTTCCACCTGCTCGGCAATGGCCTTGCGCACTTCATCAGAGGTAATAATGACATTTTGTGGAATGCCTGTTACCAAATCACGCCCGCGCACTTCCATTTGCTCTTCGGGGTTGAGCGGGTAGGCAGAGGCTATGCGCACCTTAATTTCTTCTGCTGTAGATTCCCCAATCAGCATACTGTATTTACGGCGCACATGGGTCATAATGGCTTCATCCATTTTATCCCCACCCACACGCACAGAGCGGGCATACACCACGCCAGAAAGGGAAATAACAGCCACTTCTGTGGTGCCGCCGCCAATATCAACCACCATATTGGCCGTGGGCTCCTGAATAGGCAGGCCTGCACCAATAGCTGCGGCCATGGGCTCTTCAATTAAATATACTTCACGCGCGCCAGCCGATTCTGCCGATTCTTTAACCGCGCGCTTTTCTACCTGTGTAATGCCTGTGGGCACGCAAATCATAATGCGGGGGCGCACCAAGCGGCGCGAATTGTGCACCTTGGCTATAAAGTGCCGTAGCATGGCCTCGGTCACTTCAAAGTCTGCAATCACCCCATCTTTCATAGGGCGAATGGCCTGAATATTGCCAGGTGTTTTGCCCAGCATACGCTTGGCATCCATACCCACGGCCAGCACCACGCTGTTGCCGCGGTTATCTTTTTTTACCGCCACCACAGAGGGCTCACGCAACACAATGCCCTTACCCTTCACATAGACGCAGGTATTTGCTGTGCCTAAATCGATGGCGAGGTCACTGGAAAACATTCCCAAAAGAGAATCAAAAATTTTTGCCATTGTCCTTGCTTGCCTCACTTCGCAACGCCCTATACCATGGGTCTTGCGTTTGCACTGTATTCCTTGAAAAATTCCCGCAAGTCAATGCCTATCAGGCAAAGTTCAAAATCTTTGTCTAACTTGGGCGGGCTTGTCCACAAAAAGGTGTATTGTATGCTGCTCTGGCACACTCTTGGTACTTTTTTTCGCCTTCGGCACGGCAAGAGAATTCAAAAAATTCCTCTTGATGCCGCTTCTTCCTGCCCCAACAGGGATGGCCGCCTTTCCACACAAGGCTGCCTGTTTTGCAATGCACAGGGTTCTGGCTCTGGCATGGGGGCGCAAAGTTTTGCCACACAGTGGCAGCGCTGGCACGATAAATACACAAAAACCGACAGTAACCGTGCCTTTATGGCCTACATTCAATCTTTTTCCAACACCTATGGCTCAGTGGCACGCCTGCGGGCTTTATTGCAGGCTGTGCAATGCCTGCCCAACTGCATGGGGCTTGCCCTTGGCACAAGGCCTGACTGCCTCAATGAAGAAAAGCTTGCCCTGCTGGCCTCATTTCGCCTGCCCTGCCCGCAGCCAGAACTCTGGCTTGAGCTGGGCTTGCAAAGCATGCATGATGCCACCCTTGCCCGCATCAATAGGCAGCACACAGCTGCACAAAGTGAAGCGGCGGTGCGCCTTGCTGCTGCTCACGGCATACAGGTATGCGCGCACCTTATGGCTGGGCTGCCCGGCGAAGATGAGCGCGCCTTTCAGCAATCCGTACTATGGGCAAGCGCTTTGCCCATTGCCGGGCTCAAAGTACATAATGTTTATGTGTGCAAAAATACGGGGCTTGAGGCTCTGTACCGTGCTGGGGCTTATTTTCCCCTTTCGCGTGATGAATATGTGGATATGCTGGCGCATGCCCTGCCCTTTATTCCTTCACACATTGTCATGCACAGGCTCACGGGCGACCCTGCGCCAGATGAACTTTGCGCACCAGCATGGGCAGCGCATAAACGCCCCTTGCTTACAGACCTGCACCATGCCCTTACAGCCCGCGGGCTGTGGCAAGGCTGCAAGGCAGACGTTACCGATAAATGCCCCTTATGGTACGGGAGATAGGGGGTGTTTGTAAAGCCCCCCGCAACAGCCCGTCATGCCAAGAAAAAAACAGGGGGAGCGCAAAAAACACTCCCCCTGTCTATCTGAATTAGACTCACTTTCAAAGCGCACATAACGGGGAAGTAGATTCCCCTTGTGCGCTTTGAGTAGCAAGAATTTTTTAGAAACCTTGCGAGCATTTTCAAAGACACAATGCTCTAGCTATACAATACTGACCTATTCGTTTTCAGAAGCCTGCTTCAGCAAATCGCCGAGGTTCAGGCCGCTTTCTTGCGGGCCAGAATGGAATTCTTTGGGCTTGCGGCGTTCGTCTTCGTCCTTAATCTGCTTGATAGAAAGGCCAAGGCGGCGCTCTTCTGCACTGACATGAATGACCTTAGCCTGAATTTCCTGACCTTCTTTGAAGGTTTCAGCAGGGGTCTTGCCTTTTTTGCCAGCCAGTTCAGAAACATGCACCAAGCCTTCAATACCTTCTTCCACTTCAACAAACAAGCCAAAGTCGGTGATGTTGGTAATGATGCCCTTTACCGTGCAGCCCACGGGGTAGGTGGCAGGCACATGCGCCCAAGGGTCTTCCACAAGCTGCTTGATGCCCAAGGTGAACTTTTCGTTTTCCTGATCAACGGTCAGCACCTTGGCTTGCACCACGTCGCCCACCTTGAACATTTCGTTAGGATGGCGCACCTTTTTTGTCCAACTGATGTCTGAAACGTGAATAAGGCCGTCAATGCCGTCTTCGATGCCAATAAACATACCAAATTCGGTAATGTTTTTGATCACGCCTTCAAGAATAGTGCCTTCGGGGTACTTTTCGGCAACCAATTCCCAAGGATTGGGGCGGACTTGCTTCATGCCCAAAGAAATGCGCTTCTTTTCGCCATCAACACCAAGAATGATGACTTCCACTTCGTCGCCCACCTTCACCATCTGGGAAGGATGACGCAGCTTGCGCGTCCAGCTCATTTCAGAAATGTGCACCAAGCCTTCCACGCCGCTTTCCAGCTCTACAAAAGCGCCATAATCCACAAGGTTGGTCACCTTGCCAGTGCACTTTTGCCCTTCGGGGAAGCGAGCAGAAATATCCTGCCACGGGTCGGCCACAAGCTGCTTCATGCCCAGCGAAACTTTGTTGTTGTCGCGGTCAAAAGAAAGCACCTTCAGTTCCAGTTCCTGACCAAGGGTAATCATTTCCTTGGGGTGGCGAATGCGCTTCCAGCTCATGTCGGTGATGTGCAAAAGGCCATCAAGGCCGCCAAGGTCAACAAACACGCCATAATCGGTGATGTTCTTGGCCTTGCCCTTCACAATCTGCCCTTCTTCAAGGGTAGAGAGCAAATCTTGGCGCTTGGAATCGCGTTCTTCTTCCAGCAGCACGCGGCGAGACACAATGACATTGCTGCGGCGGCGGTTAATTTTCAAAACGCGGAATTCAAATTCCTGATTCACAAGGGCGTCCATATCGGGCACAGGGCGTAAATCCACATGGGAACCAGGGAGGAAGGCTTCCACGCCGCCAATATCGACGGTGTAGCCGCCCTTGATGCGGCGCACAATGTGACCCTTGATGATGCTGCTGTTTTCCTGCACATCTTCAAGCTGGTCGAAAAGTTGCATGCGCTTGGCTTTTTCAAAGGAAAGGGTGATTGTGCCTTCCATTTCGTTTTTGCGCACTACGTACACGTCGACCTGATCGCCCACGTTCACACAGAGATTGCCCAAAGCATCCCTGAACTCGGCAGCGGCGATCTGCCCTTCAGACTTGAAGTTCACGTCCACCAAAACGGTGTCGTCGTCAACGCGGACCACTTCGCCCTTAACGATGGAACCTTCTTCCAAATCGCCAAAGTCGTTGCTCAGATAATTTTCGAGCGCGCTTTCAAAATTGATTTCACTTTCGTGCCCGGTTTCCATATTTGCCATATGTCCATAGCCTCCAAACATGATTTCCCTAAGGGATGTGGCGTCATAGCAGAATTTACAACAAAACACAAGAGAACAGAGCCCCATCTAAAAAAAGATGTGCTCTTTTCGCCTTGTGTTTCACGCCCCTTTGGGCGGCATTCTGTGCTCTTTTTGGAAAAAATACGCGAACTCAGCCCTGAGTAGCGGCCTCGCGCCAGCAGGCAAGGTTTACCCATGTTAGCTCATGCTTGTTGCACGAAAGGTGCAGCAGGCGCGAGCCCGGTATAGCAGCAAAGGCCTGCGCCGTTTCATAATCTGTTTCTGCCTGAAACTTTAGTGTGCACACATAATTGCGGCACTGCCCATGGGCAAGCCAGCGCTGCACAGCCTCGAGCAAGCGTGTGGGGTAGCAAATCATGTCGGAAAAAAGCCAATCTACAGCACCAGCATCACGCGGGTCCAGCTCAAAACCACTGCCTTGGCAGGATGAAACCGTGGGCAAGGCAGCCACCTGCGGCGCAAGCGGGGCTTTATCTATACTTAATACCGTAGCCCCCAGCTTGCCCAAGACCCAAGACCAGCCCCCGGGCGAAGCCCCCAAATCAAGGCACAGTTCGCCTGCCTGCGGAAAGCATTGCAGCAGGGTGAACACTTCCCACAGTTTCAAATAGGCTCGTCCCGGCGGGTCAATTTTATTTTCCTCAAAAAGCACCTCACCATCGGCATAGGGCGAGGTGGTGGCTGGCGAAGCCAACAAGAGCTCTGGCGCCCACAAAGTCCACGCGCCCAGCTTGCCCGCAGGCATAGGCTGCCCAAAAACCTGCGCCTTGGCGCTTACATGGGGCAATTGCTCCTGAATAAGTTTGGCACGGCGTATATGCTCTGGAGGAATGTGCAGACTCCAGTTGCGCTGTATGCCTTTGAGCTGGCGCACAGCATCCCCCACAGACTGTATGGGCAGCCATTGCGGGCGCAGCCACACATTGTGTGCCCATGCCGCAGGGCGCGCGCCACGCGCCAGCACCAGCCTGCCACGCTGTGCCAGCACCCTTTTACCCAGCTCGGCCAGCAAATCGTGCTCAAAGCCGCGCGCGGCCACATACACAGCAAAGTCGCCTTGCGGCAAGGGCTGTGCTGCCCCTGCCTGCTCTGGCAGTTCTGCCCGCTGCTGGGGCTTCTTTGTCTTGTGCAGCATTACAGGCTTACCACACGTACATCGCCGCGTGTGCCCTTGATTTTACGGCGAAATTCCGTGCGCCAGTCTTCCCCGCCCAAGCGCTCGGCAAGCCATTCGGCAAGGTGCAGCACGGGGCGTTTATCCTTCATGCGCAGCAAATTACGCCCCACGCCAATTTTGCACGAGGGGCAGCCCACCACCACAGGCCCATCATAGCCCTGCGCAAAGGCGGCTTCCAAATTGATGCGCTTGCGATCACGCAGCACATTATAAATTTGCGGCGAAGTGATAGAGCCCATGCCCGATTCTCCACAGCAGCCGGGGTTCAAAGCCACCTGCACACCGCTGAAGTTGGTAATGGCATTGGCCAGCATGCTGCGGGCTTTAATTTTGTGCACATCTGCCCATTCGGCATGGCAAGAAGCATGGTACACAATGCTGCTGCCTTCGGCCAAGGGGAAGGCTATGCTTTCTTTGGGCAGCAAAGGCAAAACCAATTGCCCCACATCTTTTTGTGTCATATCAGGGAATTGCCCTGTAAGCCCACTGCGCTCTAAACTATCGCGGCAGGAACCGCAGGCCGTTACCAAATGTTTCAGCACAAAACCCTGCTTTGTCCAATGGCGCACCAGCTCGGCCAAGTGCTGCTTTACCTGCGCAAGGTTGTCTTGATACTGGGTTTCCATGCCCGCAGCCAGCAGGGCATAGCCGCAGCACATATGCTTGGGCGGCACAATAACGGCAAAGCCAGCCTTGAGCAGCAGCATAATGCTGGCCTGCCCTATGCGGTCGTAAAAGAGCGCCCCCCCGCAGCCGGGGAAGTAGAGCACAGCCGGCATGCCTGCCTGTGGCTCGGCAGGGGCAAACACATGCCCGCGCCCTAGCCGCAGTGATTCATACAAATTGGTATAGCCCATCTTAGGGCCTTTGCCCGAAAACATGGGGCTGGCAAAGCGCTTTTTTAGCCCTTCTGGCACAAAGCCCAATACATTATTTTGCATTTTCTGCCCCAGCGAGGCCATTTTTGCCGCCTTGGGCACACGAATTTCTGGCGATCGCACCAGCCATTCCAAAGCCTTTTCTTTCACAGGGTGGCCGCCTGCACCTTCACGTTCCAGCAGGGCACGCAAGGTCAGGGCAACATCCCCCGAAGGAATTTTTACAGGGCAGTTGGCAGTGCAGCGCCCGCAACCTGTGCAATGTTCCACCACATCGCGCAAATAGGCCAGCAGCGTGTCGTCAATTTTGGCCTTGTTCACCTGCGAATAATACACAGCCTCCAGCAGCATACCCAGCACCATATTTTTATTGCGCGGGTGATATTGCATAGAGCGCTCGGGGTAGCACATGCTGCACACCTGCTTGCATTTGCCGCAGCGCGTGCAGGTTTGAATGGTGCTGAGCAGGCTGATAAGCTGCTCTTTGCCGCTCAGGCCACTTTCACGAATGTCATTGATGAGGCGGTTAAACGAAAAGGTAAAGGGGCGCACGGGCAATTCGCGGTGCACCAGCTTGGCGGGGTTCATCACATCGCGCGGGTCAACACGCTCTTTAAATTCCCGCAGGGCGTCCATCTTTTCTTTATTCAAAAAGGCGATTTTTGTAATGCCTATGCCGTGCTCGCCCGAAACTTCCCCGCCCATTTGCTGGGCTTCGGCCATAACGCGCATGGCTACTTCTTCGGCTTCTTCAAGCATATGCGCGTCATTGGAGTTTACAGGAATATTCACATGGCAATTGCCGTCGCCAGCATGCATGTGGCTGGCCACAATAATGCGGCAGGCATCCATATACTGCTGGATTTTCTCAATCTTATGAGCAAGATGTGGATATTTTTCTTTTATTGCGCCCAAAAAGAGCGCCGCGTGCAGGGCAAGCTCTGTGTCTGAAGTATTTTCGGTAGCAATGTCCCCATTGGCGGCCTTGGTGGCAAAAACATATTCGCGGTTCAGGTCTTTATCATCCATAGGGAAGCCGGGCAGGCGGCCAATTTCTTGCAAAGCCCCACGGTAGGCAGCCCCCGCGCATTCTAGGTTCAGCTGCTCCAAAAAGAGCGCCCAGTCGGGAATGCGATCCATAGGAATGACCACGTCCTCATTCAGCTTAAAGCCAGAGGTGCGCTTGGCTATGGCCGAAAGCCTGTGGCGGTCTTCCCAAAAAAGCTCGCCTTCTTTTTCGTCCCGCGCCACAAGAATATCCACATTTTCCTGCTGCTCCACCACGGCAACAATTTCTTTAACGCAATTATCCAGCAAAAAGCTGTCGTCACCGTCTACCTGCAAAATAATTACTGAAATGGGCAGGCCGTCATATTTTTCAGATTTACGTTTATACTCAATAGCCTGCACATATTTGGCATTGAATTCTTCCAAAGCGGAAAGGTGGGCATAGTCCCCTTCTTCACGAATGCGGTTGCGCAAGGCCACCAGCTCGCGCACCACCACAGCCGCAGGGTGCATAGAGCGGCCAAAAAATTCCAGCACCATCACGCGCTTTTCTTTGGGCTTTTTGTGCAACACAAAACAGGCTTCGGTAATAATACCGTCCACGCCCTCTTTCTGCATGCCGGGCAGGCCGCCCAAAGCCTTGTTGGTCACGTCTTTGCCCAAGCCCGGCAGGCGAATTTCTGTACCCTTCAGGTGAATAACATTGCGCACGCCGCCGCTGGGGTCTTTCACCACAAAGACAGCATTTTCATCGGGCAAAATCTTATGACGCGGGTGATTTTCACGCTCCACCGTAATAATTTCCCCTGTGGGGGTCACCATGCGCCACCACAGCAAATTATCCAGCGTTGTGCCATATTCAAAAGCGCAAGGCCCCCCAGCATTTTCCGAAACATTGCCGCCAATGGTGGAAGCCTGCTTTGAGGCTGGGTCTACCGAAAGGAACATGCCTGCGCGGCCAGCAGCCGTAATGGCATCTTGCGTAATGACACCAGCCTGACACACCATGCTCATAGCTTCGCTATTAACAGGCTCTATCTTTGTCAGGCGCGTCATGCTGACAATAAGGGTGCGCTTGCGGGCTGGCACAGCCCCCCCTGTCATACCCGAGCCGCCGCCACGGGGAATAAGGGCAAATTTCATATCATTCGCCAGCTTGACCAGCGCGGCCACCTGCTCGGTGGTATCTGGCTCTACCACCATCAAGGGCAGCTCCATACGCAGGTCTGTGGCATCGGTTGCGGTTTCGATGAGCGAAGCCGGGTTGCGTAAAATGCACTCATCGGGCAAAATTTCTTCCAGCGAGGTCAGCAAGGCGTGGCGAAAATCCTGCTCGGCATTATAAGCCGACCAGAACATGGTAATGCCTTCATTGATGGTATTGGCAAAGTGATGCGCCAGCGAAATGGATTCTTTTTCAAAACGGGCATACACACTGTGGCGCACGGTGTCGGCATCCACAAAAGGATTGTAGGCAACCAGAAAAAGTTCTTCAGCTATGGTAATGGCCAGCATGCGCACGGCTTCTGGCCATTCTTCAAATTCATTGATATTGATGCGCAAAATGCGGTTTACAACATAGCTGGGCGAGATTGATATATGCGGGCCCTTGTGCGGCATGGCGGGACTCCTTATTGTTAACTTTACTGCCCCGTGACATAGTGCAAAGGCAAAGTGCATAAAAGCCCTATGGCATTGGGTAAGCAGTCAACCTACAACCTTTGTGAACACTTGGCAAGACTGCACCAGACCTGCGAACTCATAAAAATAAACTATAATACCATATGGTTATCTAGTGTAACTTTTTACGCAAGGCTGATTTTTTTCCAGAAAAGCAGAGAAATTTTCAGGAAGCACATTTCTTTTTTCCAAAAAAGTCATAGGCAGTTACGTCTTTTCGCTCTTGTTTTACTAAACAGTATTTGTTATCAGTTTGCGCAACACAGGGCACTTTTTCCTAGCCCAAGGAGCAAGCATGGCGCTTATTTATCGACTGGAGCCGCTTACCTATATTTATGACTGGCTGCACTCTCATTGGGAAAACCCCATTGTGGAGCGCCGCGTGGCCTGCCTTATTTTTATCTTTTTTTTGCTGGCTTTGATGGGCATAGAAATAAACAGGCAGGGCTGGCTGCCGCCCTCGCTTGCTATGCTGACGCCAAGCAATCATTTTCATGCCATCAACCTTGCTTTTACCCTTATTTTGGGGGTGGAAATGATGGGGCTGATTATGAGCCTGTCCATTTCGCTCTCCCGCTCGCTGGGCAAGCAATTTGAAATTTTGGCGCTTATTTTGCTGCGCGATGCCTTTAAAGAGCTTTCGCACCTACCAGAGCCAGTGGCTATTGGCAGCAACCTTGACCCGCTTATTCATATTGGCCTGTATGCTCTGGGCGCGCTGGCCATTTTTATCTGCCTTGGTTTTTACTATCGCCTGCGGCTTTTTCAGCATTACATACAATCGCCAGAAATGCGTATGCGTTATGTGCTGAGCAAAAAACTGATGGGGCTGGGGCTTTTTTCTATTTTTACCTTTATTGCCCTGCGCGATTTATGGGTATTTTTCTGCACAGGGCAAGACCAGCGCTTTTTTGAAACCATTTATACCGTGCTGCTTTTTTCAGACGTCACGCTAGTGCTGCTTTCACAGCATTTTATGCCTTCCTTCCATGCTGTTTTTCGCAATTCGGGTTTTGTTATCGGCACCTTGCTGATGCGGCTTTCTCTGTCAACCAATGCGCCTTATGACGTTGCTGCCAGCATTTTTGCCGCTGTTTTTGTAGTGGTGCTCACATGGTCAACCTCGTATTTTGCCCCCGAGGCCATGAAGGGCAAGCCCAACGAAATTTCAGATACAGAGCGCGGGCTGGCAGAAAGAAAGCAAGCCAAACAGCAGGAACAAAAACAAAAAAAATACCGCAAAAATAATTTGCGGCGGCGCAACACCTAGGCTGTGCGCCTAGGGTGTGTGAACACGCCAAAAATTTTATTTGCTGGCAAGGAAGACGAGGCTTGTATGCAGGCAGTGTGCGCTTATGGTACTCGACGGCAATAAAAGCTGAAGCCTAGCACCGCCAGCAGGCATGAAGGGAGCGTTCACACGGCCTAATGCAGCTTTAAGGACGCCGCGGCTACCAAGGCCGTCAATACAGCCACAAGAGCAAAGACAGTGTGCAAGCCAAAGCTGTGCGCCACAAAGCCCATCATGGCTGGCCCTGCAAGAATGCCCAAATAGCCCACCGAGGTTACGGCCGTTAGCGCAAGGCTGGCTGGCATTGCCTGCTGCTTGCCCGCCAGTGAATACAACACTGGCGCCATATTTGAAGCCCCCGCCCCTGCCAGCGCAAAGCCAGCCAAGCATAGCCAAGCCCAAGGGGAGCAGCTTATCAGCACAAAGCCCAGCACAGCTACAAGCCCGCCGCCAGCAAAAATGGCCTTGGAGCCGCAAAGCTGCACCAGCCTGTCGCCTATCAGGCGCCCTGTGGTGCAGGTGGCCGAAAACAGTCCAAAAGATAAGGTGCCCCATGCTGGGTCTACCTGCATGACGCTGTTCATAAACAACGCGCCCCAGTCCATCACCACCCCTTCCCCAAGGTAGATGACAAAGCACATGCCCCCCATCAGCAGCACCAGCCCACGCGGCATAACAAAAAGCGGTGCAGGCTTGCCGCCCTCGCGCCCATAAGGCAAAAAATGCCGCGCACAAAACAGCACCAGCACGGCCAAAGCGCAGGCAGAAACACAACATACAGCCACAGGCGGCGGTGTGCCCACGGCAAACAACAAAGCCATGCAGCAGGCGCCCCCTATGCAGCCCACATTATACATAGCATGCAGGCCAGACATCATACTGCGCCCCAAAGCCTTTTCAAGCAGCACAGCCTGCATATTCATAGCAACGTCAATAATGCCCAGCTGAAGCCCAAAAAGCAGCAAGCACAGCCCCACCCAGCCCGCTGTGGGCACAAGGGCAGCACAGCATACAAAAAGCCCCCGCTATGCCCACAGTCAGCACCCTGCGGCAGCCTGCGCGCTCTGTCAGCACGCCAGCCACGGGCATGGCAAGCACTGCCCCCAAACCTACGCATAGCAACAGCATGCCAAGGGCAGCTTCATCTACTGCAAGGCGCATTTTTGTATAGGGCACAAGCGCTGCCCAGCCAGAAAAGTGCAGACCCAAGAGACAATAGCCAAGGCGAGCCGCTACGACCACAGAAGATTTTATGCTCGAATGAGCCGCTACAGGGGCACAAGCACACATGGTATCACCTCGTAAAAAATATGCGGCTTATGCCGCCAGCGCAGATGAACAGTAAAAACGGATAGAGACTCTGCAACTTTTTGCCACAAAAGTAGTCTGGGCGAACTTTTCCTACCCTTACATGCGTATTGCACAGTACATTTGCTCTGCGGGCGCATTCTCTAAATCATTTGCCCCCGTCCAGCAAGTAAAAAATGTTTTTATAAAAAAAGCCCCCGCCACAGGCATGACGAGGGCAAAAAAAGGCAAAAAAACAAAACTCAGGCTGCGCCGCGTTCCATAATCATGGTGGTTTCCGCAAGCAATTTTTCTTCTATACGCTGCACCATGCCGGGGCGGTTCATAACCATATCTATTTGGCGTGTGTGCAGCAACAAATGCCCCAGCACAGCCACACGCCGCAATGAGGCATGCTGATCACGGCCTTCAGCAATGGCAAACAGGGCATCACTTTTTACATCACAACGAAAGCCCTGCGCCTCAAGCACACGCGCCACCATGTGTGCGCGCGTAATACGGCGCTCTGCCGAGGCTGCCCCGCCCTTAAACTGGAAGCTCACATAATTTTCATGAGGGTTTTCGGTAACATTGGCATCTACAGTGCAAAAATGGTAACCAAAACGAGCCTGTAGGTTTACATAGTTGCGGTCGATAATAAAAAAGTTCTTTTGCTGCATGGCATTTTCTGCCATCGTTTCCAGCTGCGGCTTCATGGTGCTTTCCATAACCACACTCATAAAGCCAGAGGCATCTATAGAAGGCGGCCCTTCCCAAGGCACAGAGGTCATACCTTCCCACAGGGCAAGCAGGGGCTGACACTGAATATTGTCCAGCTCCACCGTTGAACCGGTGACAGGCTTTTTAAAGCCGTCAGCCATGTCCATAATCCAATATTGCAGCTTTTTGCCCACTTTGAGCTGCTTGCCATAGGTTTTGCTGCTGGTGCTGTCTTCCTGATCAAAAAGCAGTGAAACAGCCTTTTCATGGCAAAAACGTGTAATATCGTGCAGGGTTTCGCAATAGGCAGGGGCAAAGTGCTCCGACTCGGGATCAAGCAAGTTCAGGGGCACAATAAAGGGCACAATGCTTTCCAGCGCGGCATACACAGGGCTGCTGGCCATGGGGTTGTGCGCTGGGGCGGGCGGCACAATGTCTTCATACAGGCCGTCATACACAGCGCGCGCCTGCGTATCCACCGTGACCTCTTTGCCGTCCAGCACTGTGGTGGCATGGCTAATGCCAAAGAGCGCTGGCAAGCCATATTCCCGCGCAACCGAGGCCAAATGCCCCGCAGTGCCACCAGCTTCGCACACCAGCGCAGCCGCACGGGGCAGCAAGGTGGCCCAATAGGGCTGCGCCTGCTCCACCACCAGCACGCCGCCGCGCGGAAAGGATAAAATATCCCGCTCACGCCGCGCCACAAAGGCACTGCCCAGCCCCACGCCAGCGCTGGCAACCACGCCACCCTGCGCTAACAGGGGCAAATTGGTGCGCAGGTGGCGCTGCGCCTCTTCCTGCTCTGCATTGCTCTGCTCTTCTTCAACAGGCTGTGCTGTTTTTAAGGCGCGGCTTTGCAGCAACACAATGCCGCCATCGGCAGTAATCGCCCATTCCACATCCTGCGCTGCACCATAATATTCTTCCAGCATCAGCGCCATACGCGCCACGGCACAGGCCTGTTCTGGCCTAAGCGCAGGCTGTGCCTGCTCGGCTTCAGTCAAATCTAGGCTTACAAGCCCCTGCTCGGGGTCATTGCGCAAGCGCCATGTCTGGTTGCCGCGCTGGGTATCCAAAAGCACAGGGGGGAAGGCGCGAGAGCAGCGGAACATATCGGGCGAAAAAGAGCCATCGACCACAGGCTTTGGCAGGCCGTGCACAGCGTTGATAACAATGTGCGGCTGCCCCCCAGCCACTTCGGGCGCAGGTGTGGGGTTTTGCGAATAGGCAACCCCGCCAGCCACAGCATCCACCATCACCAGCACCCCCACGCACATGGGCACACTGTCGTCCAAAATGCCGCGGGTAAAGCGGTAGCTCATGGCGGCAACACTGTATTTGCTGGCAATAATTTCGCGCCACACGTCCAAAGCGTCATTGGCTTCAATAGAAAGCTCTGTGCTGAACTGCCCTGCAAACGAGGCGTCTTTCACATCTTCATCCACAGCAGAAGAGCGCAGGGCAAGACGCAGGTCTTTACCATAGCGCACGCGCAAAGGCTCTAAGGCTTCTTCAAAAGCCCGCGCCAATTCTTGCGGCACAACAGCCATATAAATGCGCTGCTGTATGGCATGGGATAATTCCAGCAGACTTTTCAAGTCGCTACTGTCTGTTTGCTGAATGCGCAGGTCTATCGATTCCTGCAAATTATTTACAGCCATAAAAAGATTGTAGCCTGCAGCGGTAACAGCAAAACCATCGGGCACGGGCAGGTTCACATGGTTTGCCACCTCGCCAAGCTGTGCCATTTTGCCGCCCACAAGGGAAACATCACTGGCGCGAATTTCACTTAAGGGCAGCACAAGAGGCCCTTCATGCGAGGGGGGCACATAGCCCAAGTGCTTATCAATATTGCGGGCTATGCGTGAAAAGGCAGGCTTGAGGTCTTCATACGCACGGTCAGAGAGGGCATTCAAATTGTTGATCATTTGAAATACCGCAGCCACAGAGCGAGCCGCTGCCGAGCGCACATAGGTCATATCAAAAGGGCGGTAGCCCCCCTTGGCCTTGGGGGTCATGCGCTCTTCTATATCGGCCATAATTTCCAGCGCGGCCTTGTTGGCGGCAAGCAAACGGCGAAAATGCAGGCAGCGCGCCTGCATTTGCAAACGCAGGGCTTCTGCCGCTTCATCCACCACAGCAGGGCTTGAGCCGCCAAAAAAGCGTTTTATGCCGTCAAACAGGCTCATACAGGCAGCGCTCCCGTTCGGGCGGCATCCTCCAGCTTGATAATAAGCTCATTGATAGCAATGGGCTTGAGCAAATAATCAAAAGCGCCCAGCTCCATACCCGAAACCGCCACGCTCAAGCTGGCATGGCCAGTAAGCAGAATAACGGGCAGCGAAGGGGCAATTTGCTTCATGCGGTGCAGGCCTTCCAGCCCATCCATGCCGGGCATACGCACGTCCATTACCACGGCATTAAAGGGTGGGTTCATTTTCATCACCAGCTTTACGGCATCGCTGGCATTATTGGCCGTTGTCACCTGAATGTCGCGGTGTTCCAATCTTTTTTGAATAAGCGAAAGGAATTCTACTTCATCGTCAACAATCAAAACATGCATAAGGCTGCTCCCTGTCGATGGAAGGATTATTTATTTCTTTCATGGGGTAATGAAATAATAAAACTTGTCCCAACGCCCACTTCACTTTCCACATGAATGCTTGCGCCCAAACTTTCTAAAATAGTAAAGCAAATAGAAAGCCCCAAGCCAGTCCCTTCACCAGGCTTTTTGGTGGTAAAGAAGGGGTCAAATATGCGCTTCAGTTTATCTTGCGGTATGCCAGAGCCTGTATCGGAAATGCGCACACAGCAACCTGCTTCACCAGCGCCTTCGGGCTTCCACTGTTCCACATGCACCGTTATTGTGCCATTTTTGCCCACGGCATCAAGGGCATTATCGATAATATTTAAAAATACCTGCTGGAGCTGCGAGCCATCGGTAATAACAGAACCCACGCCCTCGGCATAGTCGCGCACAATGTCAATATTACGCAGGCGGGCTTCCCCAGCCAAAAAGCTGATGGTCTGGTCAAGCAGCATGGGCACAAAAAGCTCACCTTGCGAAGGGGCAACGGTGCGCCCAAAGCCCAGCATGCGGTGCGTTATGCCGCTGGCACGCTCAACATGCTGCTCTATTTTTTCAGCAGTTTCACATAGTTCCTGATAATTCTTGTAATTTTCTGGCTTTTCTTCAGCCAGCAGGTCACGCATCCACCCTGCGCTTTCGCGTATGAGCATAAGCGGGTTGTTAATTTCATGGGCAACACCTGTGGCCATTTTGCCCAAGGCCGCCATTTTGCTTGATTGCGTAAGCTGAGCATCAAGCTGTGCCTGTTTTTTGTCTTGCTCCATTAAGTAGTTGATAAGCGAGCGTGTGGCAAGCAAAGCCCCCACAGCAGCCAGCAAAGCCCCCAGCACCACAAAAAGCATAATAAAAATACGCAATTGCTGCAATGGTGCCAGCGTGCCGCGCACATCTTCTACCATAACCAAGCGCCAGCTGGTAACAGAAAGGGGGTAAACCAGCGCCAAATATTCTACAGGCTCTTCCTGCGCGGCATCCTGCATGGGTACAGAAAAAGGCTTTTTAAAATCTTCTGCCCCCTTGGGCAGGTGCAGGCGCATTTTAGACATCACATTGCCATTAAACAAAGACTGTGTTTGCAATATGCCGTCTTTATTCACTAAAAAAGCATCGCTGCGCTCACCTTCATAGGTGCGCTGGGCAAGGCTGTTGAGGGCAGCGAGGTCAATTGTGGCGCGCACAATATAGGTGTGCGCCCCCTCATGCCGCATAACAGCAATAATAAAATGGGGTTCATTACGAAAACCCATAAACATATCGCTCACATACACACCCTTGCGCATCACTTCATAAAACCATTCTGTTTCAGAATAGTCGGGGGCGGCAAGGTCGTAGGGGCCCACATAGGCAAGGTGCTTGCCATTGCGCCCAATCACGCCAATATCAACAAAATGCTTGCCATTGGCCTGCATAGTGGAAAAAATTTGGCTCAGGCTTTGCACATCAATAAGGTCTTCATAGCTGTGCGTATAGGTCAGGTTTTTAATTTGTGCCACACGCTCAATGAGAAAAGTATCAATAGAGCGCACTTTATTGCGCCCCACCGCCCCAAGAATGGAAGAAACTTTATCGCCATGGGCGCTGTTCAGCCTGTCGGCACAAAACATGCCAAGAGCAAGCAACGGCACTAAAGCAAGCAAGAGCAAGGTGCCAAATAAACGACGACGCAAGGCCGTATAATTTTGTTTTTGCATTATTCCACCTTCTGAATGCGCGCACCAAACTGTGGCAAAACAATGCCGCGCTGCGCATACAATGGTATACCCTAAAGGCAGCGCATAATCTAGGGGAATTTCCTAAAGGATTCGTACAGAAACACGGCCTTACAGCTGGGCAGCACGGGGCGCCATCAACAAGAGGGAGCGGCAATGTTCCAGCATTTTTTCTTTCCTTTCAGCAACTTGGCGTTTGTCTGTCATAATCATATCAAGCTGGCGGGTGTGTATAGTTAAATAGCCCAGCACAGAGAGCATGGCCAGCCCCTCATCAATAGCAATATTGCTGACGCGGGCGCGCACAGAATCATGCAGCAGCATGGGGTCAAAGCCGCATTCCCACAAAATATCGGCCACAAAGCGCACCCTTGCCATGCGCCTTTCCACATTGGCCGCACCGCCGCGCAGCTGAAACACCAGCGAATTATTTTGTTTGTGCCCGCCCAAGCGCGCCTCGGTAGCCACAAAATGAAAGCCGAAGCGAGAATATAAGCTGCAATAGTTTTTGCTGAGTAAAAAATAATTTTTTTCAGAAAAATACGCACTTTGTGATGCAGGATCAAGGTGCGGGTTTGCCGTTGCCTCATACAAAATAGAAACAAAGCCCTTGTTGTTTACTGGCGGCGGCCCCTGCCAAGGGTGCACATTCATGCCAAACCACAGGGCATGAAAGGAAGGGCATTGAATTTGGCTCACATCAATCATAGGGTCGCGCCCCACGCTTTCAAAAGCTTCGCCAAGGTCAATGACCCAAAATTGCTTGGGCATGCCATCAAAAAGCTGCTTGACGCGCTGTGGGGCATGCTCTTTGGCAGAGCCTAGTGAAAACATGGCAGAAACGGCCTTTTCGTGGCAATAGCGCGCTATATCATGAAAGGTTTTGCAATTGGTGGCACGAAAGTCGGGCGTATCAGGCATTATGGTAAGCGGGGCAGTGTGGGCAATAATTTCCTTTAATGCGGCATACACTGTCGATTGCGGCAAAAAGTCACGCGGGGCAGCGGCATGCACCAGTAATTCGGCCACCGTGCCCGCATAAACAAGGCCAGTGTCTGCACACAAGGTCACTGTTTCCACATCCTCAAGCTTTTCCATGCATTCTGGCACATTAAACAGGGCAGGCTTGCCAAATTCTCGGCAAATGGAAGCCAAGCGGCTGCCCAAAAAACCCTCTTGCACAATAAGCCCCGCTGCCCTGTCTAATAAGGCTGCCCAAGAATACGAATCGTGCTCAACCACCAAAATGCCGCCATCGGGAAAGGTCTTGGCATCTTTTTCGCAACGCACCAGAGTAACAGGCCCTGCGGCAATGCCCGAGGCTGCGGTAATGCCCCAGTTCAGCAAAGGGGAAGGCAGGCTTTCACGCATAATGACTTCAGGCTGCAACTTGCCCCCCAGCACCATGGGTCTGCCCATAACGAGGGTAAATTCCCCATCGGGGCGCAATATCCACGTTAACGACATGGCCGTGCCCTGTTCTTTTTCTTCCACAGCCAGCGCCAGCTCAGTGGCGGCCACAAGCTGCTCGTCATCAAGCACAGGGTCTGTACATTCGGCTGGTGTGCTGAGCAGCACAGCATGGGGCTGCCGCCGCAGCACATGAAATTCGTCCACAGGCACATCATTATATTCTGCTGCTGCTGGTGTGCCGCGCCAAGCATACACATGCACAAAGGCATGCGAGGCCTGCATGGGGTTCATGGTATGCACCAGCCCGCTTATACGGAATTGGGGTACGGCCATGCACAAAACACAAAAAGACGCCCCAGACAGTTCCTTCATACCGCGATAGCGCCTGTAGGTAAGGCATTGGGCGCTGAATTTACGCGCCAAGGTTGCCCGCAGGGCTTCAAGCAGGGCGTCATCGGGGGCATATAAATCTACCTCGGGCCCCCAGATAAGCACGCCATGGTCTTCATCTGGGCTGGTATCTTGCCACAAGCGACCGCGTAGCAACAGGGTGGCAGGCTGCCCCTGCATAACCACCTGCAAGCGCCGCACATGGGCAAAAAAATCTTGCGCAACCTGTGCAGGAATAAGGCCGTTAAGCACAATTTTTTCTACTTGAGCGGCTATTTTGTAGACAGTGCGTGGGGTTATGCCCCCTGCCTTTTGAATGCAGCCGCTCACCTCTGCCTGCATGCCGCGCGTGCGCAAAATGCGCTGTGTGCCTGCGGCAGTAAGCACAAATGAGGGGGGAATAAGGTGCGGGTAGCGTGCACCTAGCTCTGCCTCCAAGCGAATAAAGCGGCGCGTCACCTTATCGGCCAGCTGCTCAAGAGCAGTATGGTCGGCAGCACTCAAGGGCTTGGTCAAATCAATAATGGCAGGCCCCAGCAGGCAGGCATCTTCGCCCTCTTCCAGCAAAGGGGTAATGACCTCTTGCAAAACATGAAAATGCTCACGCAATATATCTTTTTTACTGCCATTGAGCACATCAAGCAGCTTAATGCACTGGTAGCAGCGCGTTACCGCCGCTGTTGCCAAGGCACGCACGCGCGACATATCAAAAGGGCGCTCGCAGCATAGGGTATATTCCATTGTGGAAAGCGTGTCCTGAAAGCCATCCCATGCGGTAAGGAACAAATTAAAAGCCTGATGCTGCGCCGCAAAGCCAGTATCGGCAGGCTTGGCGGCAGGGGCAGGCTTTTGGCGGCCAAAAAAACGCTTCAGGCTTTCAAACATAGCTATCCTCAAAGGCAATAAGCCCGCAGTGCAACACAGTGTACAAAACCCAAATGC
The DNA here is from genome assembly GCA_028689675.1 of Desulfovibrionaceae bacterium. Taxonomy (GTDB): domain Bacteria; phylum Desulfobacterota; class Desulfovibrionia; order Desulfovibrionales; family Desulfovibrionaceae; genus JAQVCS01. The sequence goes on from JAQVCS010000001.1 coordinate 67,827, forward strand.
GACGGCAGAATAACCCGCCGTCGCATTTGCTTTACGTCAATACACACTGCCAACGGCATAGCCGCCAGCGGGAGCTCAGTGCATCTAGCCTTCCTGCTTCACCTTAGACTTGGTCATGGTCAAGCCAATACCTTCGAACATTTCAAAGATACCGAAACCATACCACAAGGTATAGACAAGATAGAAGACAAGCAGGGCGGACATCATAATGGCGTGTTCTTTCACGCTGGAAGCCTGCACGCTGTAGAAGTTGTGGGCAGGTTCAATAGCGCGGCGCACCACGGTATCGAGAATACCCGCTTCTGTAATCATCTTCTGCTTCTGCAATTCTTTGATGCTGGGCTGCAAAACATTCCAGCAGGCATTGGTCACGCCAAGGGCTTTATCCACGCCATACTTTTGCTCAACAAATTTGCTGTCATTATTATACATTTTTTCAGAAATCTGCTGCACAGCTTCCAAGAAAGGCCCCATGTTGCCCTTATAGGTCAGCTTCTTCTGGTCTTCAGAAATAACCAGCGTCATGCCTGCACCTTCAATAACGGGCTTAATGTAAGGAACAATGCTGGGGTCTTTCAAAGCTATGGTAATGTCCACATCTTTGCTTTGCATGGGCTTAATCTTTTCTTTGACCATTTCAGCAAAGTTGGAAGATCCCTTGGAAAGGCTGTTGAACAAGCCGTCAGCAAATTCAAGGCCAGTGAGCTTTTTGCCGCCGTCAAGCCCTTCAAAATGAGGGGTCAGCAAAAAGGCGAATACGGCAAAAAAGGAAATTAACAGAAAAGCACCGCGAAAGAAGCATTTCTTATTAGTTACAAGCATCTTAGGCCTCCTGACGCAACTTGCCGATGTTGCTGATGAATTTGCCTATGACCCAGACGCCGAAGAAGGCGACCACGACCCAGAATACAATATTCCCGACAAATTCAATACCGTTCACGATAGAGGGGGAGATGTTAATCACCTCCAGTTCCACCAGCTTTTTAGGCAGGGTTGCAAGGCGGTTTACAAAGCCAGCCAAGATAGACACGGCATAGAAGCCACGAATATGCACGCCCTTAACCACCTTGGTGGTCAAAGCGCCCATCTGAATGCCCAAAAGCGAGCCCAGCAGCATGCCAATAGCCAAGGTGTAAAACACATAGCCATAAATAGCATATTGACCAATGGCGGCCATACCAGCAGTAAAAATAATTTGCAGAATGTCTGTGCCCACGGTGGTCATGGAAGACACGCCGTACACATACACAAACAAGGGGAAGGTAACAAAGCCGCCGCCCACGCCCATAATGGCCGCAAGCATACCAACAACAATACCACCACAGGCGATAACCCAGCCAGAAATACGACGGCCGCCAGGCACGAGGTCTTCGTCAAAGGTAATCATGGGGGGCAAATTGATTTTTTGCAAACGAATGGAGAAAGAGGTCATACCCGTGGGGCCGCCGTGGGCGTCGCCGCCTTCCTGACCCTGCGCACCGCGAGTGCTCTTTAAGAAGTCAAACAGAGCATAAAAACCAAGGAAGCCCAGCAGCACAGCATAAATGGTGCTGATGAACAATTCGGACAACAAGGGGTCTGTGTTGTACAAGCCCTTGTTGATGCTGCCGCCAATGACTGTACCGCCAGCGGAGCCCACCAAAAAGGCAATAGCCAGCGAAACAGACACGTTCCCAAGCTTTTTGTGCACTGTTGTGCCCATAATGGCCTTGGCAAAAATGTGGAACAAGTCTGTGCCCACTGCCAAAATGCCTTTAACGCCAGCCGCCATAAGGGCGGGGGTAATAATAAAGCCGCCCCCTGCACCGATACAACCAGTGATCAGGCCAGCGGCCAAACCAACGCCAATAGAGGCAAGAAAAATGGTGGTGGTGTAAAAGGCGGGAGCATACGCTGTTTTACCGCCCAGCATGGTGTGCGCCTCATAGGCTTCAGCCATGCAAACCAAAAGCACGGGCAAAGCCAGTGCCAACAAAAAAAGTATTTTTTTACGATTTTTAATAATTGAGGTAGAAACCTCCAGGTCCCACTTGGCATATGCCCTGGTTCCCGCCATCATAAATTCGTAAATTTCACGTCCCAGTGCCATGAACACCTCCGCTTGTGAAAAAAAATGTTAATACATTCTACAACAGACCTAGGGACACGCCATAGGAAATTCACCTATTTTATGCTATATTTTTTGTACGTTTCCCCTAGGGGGGGGTGGTGTTTTGATATTAAATACTGATAAGGCCACTGCGTAAGGCCATTTTTGTCAATTCACTTAACGAAGAAGTCTGAAGCTTGTTGCAGATATTATATTTGTGTGCCTCTACTGTTTTTAAGCTGATATGCAGCTTTTCTGCAATGGTGCGCAAGCCCTGCCCATCGGCAAGCATGATAAATATTTCTTTTTCTCTGCGCGAAAGCTTGCTGACCCCTTCTTCCTGTGTGCCAGCGGGGCGCTGTTCTAACAAGGCCAGCATGGGGGCACAGGCATCAGAATGGCTAAAAAAGTTTTTGCCTTCATACACTTCACTAATTGCGGTCAGCAGTACAGAAGGGGCATCTTCCTTCAGCACATGCCCAGCTATGCCTGCCTGAAACAGTTCCAATAAAAAGCGCTGGTCGGCATGCATGGTGTACACTATAACGCGCGCATCAGGGCAAATATTGCGCAGGGCGCGCGTGCATTCCACGCCATTCATGCCGGGCATAGAAATATCCATAATCACAATGTGCGGTTGCGTTCGCGCCGCTAGCCGCAAACCTTCCTCGCCGCTGCCCGCCATGCCTGCCACCATCATATCTTTGCGGGTAGAAATGAGGGAACGAACACCTTCCATGAGGAGTTTGTGGTCATCAATCAACAAAATGCGGCACTGCTGCTTCATAAAAAAGCTCCTTTACAAAGGTAATTCCACCAATACCAGCGTGCCTTCGCCGGGGGCGGTTTCAATGGTGACGGTGCCATTGCAGTATTGAGCACGCTCTTGAATAAGGCGCAGACCCAAATGCCCCACAAGGCCCTTGGCTGGCAAAGTAAAGCCCCTGCCATTATCTTCAATAGTGAGATAGATAATATTTTCGCGCAATTGTAATGAAATAAACACCTCTGTTGCTGCGGCATGGCGCACAATATTGGTTAAACATTCCTGCGTAATGCGGTACAGTGACAAAGCCGTTTCTTCACTGGTTGCAGGCAAGGGGGTGGCATCACAATGGATTCGCAGTCCACCATTTTCAAAATCTTTGCACAACTGTTTAATAGTATGGGAAAGCCCAGCTAAATTCAATGCTGGGGGAAAGAGCCCATGTGACATGCGCCTTATGTCTTTTTGCAAAGCCTGCACCTGCTTGGCTGCCCGATCAAGCACAGCAAAAAAAGCTGCTGGCTTTAAATTGCCCGCCTGCAAGCGCTTTTGTGCATAATCAAGAGAAAGCAGCAGCGTGGTGAGCTGCTGGCCAGCATTATCGTGCAGCTCGGTTGCCATTTCTGAACGCAATTGCTCCAGCGTGGCCAAAATATTGCCAGCCAGCTCGCGGCGCTGCTCATAGGCTTCCTGCAGCAGGGCATGGGCTTTTTCCAGTTCTTCTTGTGCATTGCGCCGCTCATCAATTTCTTTTTCCAGCTCATGAGCGCGCATAAGAATTTTGCCTGTCAGCGGGCGGGAAAGAAAAATAAAACCAGCCATACAAATAATGTACACCAGCACCGTTGCGCCCATAAAAGTCCAGAACTGCCTGTTGACTGGCGCATGCAAGACAGAAAGGGGAACGGCCGCCACCAGCCCCCAGCCATGGGTGTTTACAGGGGCATAGCAATACACCATGTCTTCGCTGGCCACAATGCCGCGCTCTCCGCGCAGGGCACGCTGTGAGCCTTCCTGAAAGGCCTTGTCTGCCTTATACTGCGTGGTGCCAAGCATGCTGTCGTTCATAAAAAGCACACAAGAGGCGGGCACTATCGCGCCCATGGTTGGTGCTAAAATTTTTTCCAGCGCGCTTAAATCTCGCAGCAGCAGCACCCTGCCTATAATTTCTGCCCCCTTCACGCTCATGACAAAGGGCGCACCCACAGCATCATGGCTGGCATTGGCCGTGATAGGTACAGAAAATAACATGTAACGGGAAGAGTGCAGCGCAAAAGGGGCAGAAACAAAGACAGGGTGGTCTGAACGCAGGGCTTCTTCACACAGGGCATCGGGTATGTGCACGCCGCTGTGCGCCACGCGCCTGCCCATGCCATTATAGAGTGAAAGCGCCGCGGTATCCCCAGTAATGCCCATAGAAGCGGCCAAAAGGGCATTAGACTTGTCGTTCTCGCCCTCGCCCTGCTCTAGCAAAGCACGCACCCCGGGGCGCAGGGCTATGTGCCACACCACAGAAAGGGAATGATCAGCCCAGCCCGCCACCGATTGCACACGGCTTGTTGTCAATACCGTCAAGAGCTGCCTTGCCGAATTTTCCCCACCTTCACGCAGGGGTATGCCCATCATTAAAGCACCGCACAGCAAAAGCACTAAAAAAGAAAGCGCCGCATAGCTGTTCAAGCGCCAGCGCAACAGGTCTGTTTGTGTGTACATGGCTGCCCCATGATGTGCTTCCTGTCTAAAGAAGCTCTGTAAAAAATACGCGCAAAGAGAAGCCCAGTGTGGCAAAAAAAGGGGAAAAAGGCCATAGCCTCACTATTCATACTAAAAACAGCGCAAAAAACAAGCAATAAAGAGAAAAGACGCAAAAAAGGGTTTACGGCAAAACCGTAAACCCTTGAACTTTCTGGTGGGCCATCGGGGACTCGAACCCCAAACCAATTGATTAAGAGTCAACTGCTCTACCAATTGAGCTAATGACCCAGAACGCAGGAGTGTTTTTATGCAAAAGGCTTTGTCAAGTCAAGCACTTTTTTATAAAACAAAAAACCGCTACAGAAATAGCGGTTTTTTAACATTGTATATGCAAAGCCTTTTCAGCATAAAGGCGCAACCCGTCATGACCTCTTCAGCCGCATTTATGCCTGCGGTAGCCCAAACCTAAAGAAACCATGCCGAAAATGAGGCGTTGAAAAAGGCTTGAGCAAAGCCCAAGCCCTAAAAAGCTTTTGTGGCGAAGCGGAAGGGACTTGAACCCTCGACCCCCAGCGTGACAGGCTGGCGCGCTAACCAACTGCGCTACCGCTCCGCAAAATCAAACAATAAGGCTGGCATAAAAAAGCATGTACAGAAAACTGTGCATGCTCAATGTGTAAAAGTGGCGAAGCGGAAGGGACTTGAACCCTCGACCCCCAGCGTGACAGGCTGGCGCGCTAACCAACTGCGCTACCGCTCCGCATTTACTTTTGCGCGTGGTGGGCAGTACAGGACTTGAACCTGTGACCCCCGCCGTGTGAAGGCGATGCTCTACCAACTGAGCTAACTGCCCGCGCTGGGATGTATTTAGAGAAAACTCCCCCCCCTGTCAACAAAAAAATATGAAAAACGTAACAAATATGTGTTAATATATTAAAATAACTATATATAATTATTTATTACCAAAGGGGCATACTTTATCTTGAGGCGCAGTAAGCGCAGTGCTATATTCTTGCCCTCACAGGTGTTGCCCAAGAGATGCCTGTTTTGGGGGAATCATGCGATTTTTGATGTATAGCCTACTGCTCTGCACCCTGTGTGCCCTGCCTGCCCTTGCACAGGCGCGTATTTGGAGCGGTGCGGCATTTTTAGATATTCCTTCCCTTGAAGGCAATATGTGCGCCCTTACTTTCGATGATGGCCCCTCGCCCCATACCGATACCCTGTTGGCAGCCCTAGCAGAAGAAAATGTCAAAGCCACCTTTTTTGTGCTGGGGCACAATGTCAATATTTACCCCGACAATGTGCGCCACATGGTGGCGGCGGGGCATGAAGTGGGCAGCCATTCCTATTCACACCCCAATATGCGCCAGCTAAGCCAAGCCAAACAAGCGCAAGAGCTGGTTAATTCGCTCATCAGCCTGCACATGGTCGGCGTGCAACCGCGCTGGTTCAGGCCGCCTTTTGGCAATTATACCGTACCACTGCAAAATTTTTCTGCCCTGCTTGGCATGTCCACTGCTCTGTGGTCGCACGATAGCCAAGACTGGAAACGCGCAGAGCCGCCCTATGACGCCCTGCTTTCCATTACAGGCCGCCCTTCGCCCGCGGGGCAATGGCATGGTGTCTTTCTTTTTCATGAACGCGCCCGCACCACGCGCGATATTCATACTATTATCAATGCCATGCGCAATGGCGGCTGCCAACAATTTGTTACCTTGTCTGAATATACCAGCCACCTGCCTGCCCAAACCACCACAGCAGACCCAAAGCAATTACAGGCTGCTGGGCAAATTTTGCAAAACACCCTTGCCTCTGCCAGTGTGAAATATCCCGAAGACGCCAGCGCCTTGCAGCAAACACTGGTTGCCAACCTTAATAGTGTTCTGCACCCCGAGCTGCCCCTGTATGCAGAGCAAAGTGTACCACAAGTGACCGTGCCCAACAGCGCTATTGCCCATGCCGCTGCGGCCAAGGCGGCCACCCAAAACGCCCACAGCCTGCCTGCGGCAGAAGCCCCTGCCCTGCCTGCAGCCCCAGCACAGCAAAGCCTGACCCCGCCAGACAGCGTTGCCAGCCATGCCCCTGCCAAGGGCGCCGCAGAGCTGACCTTAGTATCTGAAAAAACAATGCTTGCTAAGCCAGAGGCTGCCCCACAGAAGGCAGAGGAAGCTTTACCCAGCCATTTGCAGCAGCAATTGGATGCTTTTTTGCAACTTATTAAACAATATTGGCGTATAATCTCCCATTCTGAGGCTGCGGCAAATACCACGGGGCAGCCCTAGCTGTGGCTCTGCCCCATGTTTGCCATATTTCTCTCATTGAAATCTTTCGCATAACTGCGTAAAGTCCTCCATTCCTCTGTGCGCGTCTTGGCGGGCACGCGGGGGGTTTTTCCCCCAACTTCTTTTTTTGGAGTCGTCATGCTTGATATAATTCGCAACAGTTCTCGCTCTTTACCCGTTAAAATTGCCTTTGGCATCATTATCCTCGTCTTTGTCTTCTGGGGTGTTGGCAACCTTGTTGACACTGGCTCTGTCAGCCTTGTGGCCAAGGTGAACGACAGCCCCATCACCTATGTTGAATTTGAACGCCAGTATATGCAGGCAGAAGAAAATATTTTGCAGCGCCAGCCCACTATGAAGCGTGAAATGCTTAAAGAAATGGGGCTTGGGCAGCAGGTGTTTCAACAAATTGCCATACAGGAATTGCTCAAGCAAGAAGCCGCGCGCACGGGCATTACCATCAGCCCTTTAGAGCTGCACAAAGTGGTTTCTTCCATTCCCGCCTTTCAAACCAATGGCAAATTTGACCCTGCGGTGTACAAGCGCCTGCTTGAAGCCCAGCGCACCACCCCCGGGCGCTATGAGGGCGGGCTGACCAAAGAGCTGCTTTCTGAAAAACTTATGCACTTAATGACGGCGGCGGCCTATGTCAGCCCCGATGAAGCGCGCCAGCGTTATAATTATTTGCGTGAAACCCGCACTGTAGAATATATTGCCTTCCCCGCAGCCGATTTTATGGCCACGGTCAAGCTGGCCGATGATGCCGCCAAAAAGTTTTATGATGAGCATCTGCCTTCTTTTGCCGTGCCTGCCAAAATTGACATGGACTACCTGCTTGTTGCCCCCGAAACCCTTGTCAAGCCAGAAAGCCTTGCAGCTGAACAGGTACAGGCATGGTATGAAAAAAATAAGCAGAATTTTGCCACGCCTGAAAGCGTAAAAGCCGCCCATATTCTCATTGCCCTGCCCGAAAATGCCCCCGAAGCAGACGTGAAGGCTGCGCAGGAAAAAATGGCCACGGTGCAGGCTGCCCTTGCCAAGGGTAAAAAATTTGCCGAGCTGGCCAAAGAATATTCGGACGATAAAGGCAGCGGAGCACAAGGCGGTGAGCTTGGCTGGATTGTCCCCGGCCAAACCGTGCCCACCTTTGAGCAAAGCGCCTTTGCCACAGCCGCAGGCACAGTTAGCCAGCCCGTGCGCAGCCAGTTTGGCCTGCACCTTATTTTTGTGGAAGAAAAAAAGCCTGCTGGCATGAAAAGCTTTGCCGAAGTTGAGCATCAGGCTCGTGCTGCCCTTGCCGCCGAACAGGGCAATGCCAAATTGCGTGAGGCTTTGGATGCCTTGCAGGAATCTATTTTGCTTGGCAAAAGCTTTGACGAAGCGGGCAAAAAATTTGATTTGACAGTGAGCAAAAGCGGCTTGAAGTCGGCTGCGGAATTGCAAACCTTGGGCATAAGCGCCAAAGATGCCGCCACCCTTATTGCTACCCCTGCCAATGTCACTGTTGACATGCCCATAGAAGCGGGTGAAAACCGCTTTATGCTGGTAAAAGTAAGCAAGGCAGAAAAAGCCAGCACCGCCGACTTTGAAAGCGTAAAAAAGAGTATAGAACAGAACCTGAAGAATGATTTGGCCTTGCAGGCAGCCATGGAAAAGGCTGCTGCAATACGCAAAGAGCTGGCCAAAAGCAAAGACCTGCCTGCCGATATGGCCGCCAAGCTTAAAATAGCCTCGGGCATGAGCCGTCAGGGAGAGTTTGCCCACTTTATGCCCAATGCCGATGTTACACGCTTGGTCTTCCAAACCACGCCCGGGCTTTGGCTGCCCTCTGCCTATAGCATGACTGCCCCCGAAGCCGGCATGCAGGCTGTGCTTGTGCGCGTGAAAGAAGCAGACCTGCCTTCTGATGCTGAATATACGCCCATGGCTGAAATGATGCAGAACTCTTTGGTGCAAGAGCGCCAGCAGGCCATGTTTCAGGCTTTTGTGCACAAGCTCTTTAGTGATGCCAAAATTGAAGTACTGAACCCCGATGTTATTTCCCGCAAAGGGCGCTAGAGCACAAGCTCTTGCCTTTTGACCTGAAAATAACCAAAAAAGTATCAGCTAAGGGGTCTGCCTGTATGAGAGGCAGACCCTTTTTTGAAAGAACAAAGGAGCATATATGTGCGGAATCATAGGATACACTGGGCATCGCCCTGCCGTGCCTTTAGTTATTGAAGGTTTGCGCCGCTTGGAATACCGCGGTTACGATTCTGCTGGTGTGGCTTTTGTACAGGCAGGTGCTTTGGAAGTGGTGCGCGCGGCAGGCAAGCTGGCGGCTTTGGAAGAAAAGCTTGCCACCCAGCCCAATACCACAGCCACCTCTGCCATTGGGCACACCCGCTGGGCAACGCATGGCGTGCCTGTGGAAAGAAATGCCCACCCGCATTGCTCCAACGACCGCAGCATCAGCATTATTCACAACGGTATTATTGAGAATTATCAGGAAATCAAGGCAGACTTGACAGCCAAGGGCTATACCTTCACCTCGGATACCGATACCGAAGTGTTGGTCAACCTTATTGCCGAAGGCAGCAAGCATCAGCCCGATTTGCTGCATGCCTTTGCTTGGGCTTTGCGTCAGGCGCATGGGGCTTATGCTGTCTGCTTAAAAAGCATTGCCGAACCCGATGTGCTCTATGCTGCCCGCATGGCCGCCCCCCTGCTGCTGGGCGTGGGCACGGGTGAAAACTATATTGCTTCAGACATTCCCGCCTTTTTGCCCTATACGCGCGATGTTGTCTTTTTAGAAGATGGCGAAATTGTCATTGCCACCCCAAGCTCTTGGCAGGTGCGCACCCTTGAAAGCCTTGAGCCTGTCACCAAGCCCATTCATCATATTCAGTGGGATATGCAGGCAGCACAAAAAGGCGGCTATCGCCACTTTATGCTAAAAGAAATTTTTGAGCAGCCGCGCGTTATTACCGACTGCCTCACAGGCCGCCTGCATGCAGACAATGACAGCATCACCCTGCCCGAGCTTGACGCCCTGCCCATTCCCCGCCGCCTGCACATTGTGGCCTGCGGCACATCCTATCATGCAGGCCTATGGGGCAAGCATGTGCTCGAGCATTGGGCTCGCGTGCCCGTGAATGTGGAAATAGCTTCAGAATTTCGCTATCGCGATGCCTTGCTGCTTGAAGAAGGCGATGCCGTTATGGTTATCAGTCAAAGCGGCGAAACTGCCGATACCCTTGCCGCCCTGCGCATAGCCAAGGGCAAAGGCATACCTGTGATTGGCCTGTGCAATGTGGTGGGCTCAAGCATCACGCGCGAGGCCGACGCCGTTATATACACGCAGGCAGGCCCCGAAATTTCTGTAGCCTCTACCAAGGCCATGTGCAGCCAAATGATTGTACTTGTACTTATGGCTTTGGCTTGGGCACAGCGCCGCCGTACCACGCATGCCGAGGCGCTCAGTGCAGCACACAGCGTGGCTATTGTGCACACCCTGCGTGCCTTGCCCCAAAACCTGCACGACGCCCTGCCCGCCATGCATAGCCGCGCCAAAGAAATTTCCCGCGCCTATGCCAATGCCCACAATTTCTTTTACCTTGGGCGCGGGCATTGCTACCCCCTTGCCTTGGAAGGGGCGCTCAAGCTTAAAGAGCTTTCCTATATTCATGCAGAAGGCTATGCTTCTGGCGAAATGAAGCACGGGCCTATTGCGCTGATAGACCAGAGCTTCCCCACCTTTGCCCTTGCCCTTGATGATGCCCTCTTCCCCAAGGTGCAGTCAAACATTGTGGAAGTGCAGGCACGCGCGGGGCGCATTATTGCCCTGACCAATGCAGGCGTGGATATTCATGCCGATGATGTGTGGGTAATACCCACGCTACCCGCGCCGCTGGCCGCCTTTATGGCCTTGCCCGCACTGCAGCTTTTCAGCTATGAAGTGGCAGACTACCTAGGCAAGGATGTGGATCAGCCCCGCAACCTAGCTAAAAGCGTGACTGTTGAATAAATCAAGGAGACGGGAAGGGCATGTGCCTTTCCCGCCTGCTGATTTTCCCTCTGTGCCTGCCCACTGTTTCTCTGCGCCCTTGTAACCTGCCTATCGGGGCTGCAAAGACGCAGCCATAGCGCAGCACAGCAACAAATGAGGGCGCGTGCGCGCTATAGGGAAAGCCTGTGCAGGCCACGCGGGGGCACAGTGCCTGCCTTTTTTCTTTTTTTTGCTTTAGGAACATCCATGTCTTCCTCTCTGCTTATTATTACTTTTTTCGCCGCAGGTATGCTCTTGAGCTGGGCTGGCTGGCTGCCTTCGCTGCTTGCGGATGAAGCGCTTACCGTATGGCTGCTCTATGCCCTCATGTTTACTGTGGGCTTGTCCGTGGGGGCAGATAAACGCCTGCGCGAAATTTTGCGCACCCTGCGCCCTTCTGTGCTGCTCGTGCCCTTGGCCACCACTATAGGCACTTTTGCTGGTGTGGCCTTAGTCAGCCTTGTGCTGCGCTATAGTATTACAGAATGCTTGGCGGTAGGGGCTGGCTTTGGCTATTATTCCCTTTCGTCGGTGTTTATCACCCAATACAAGGGCGCAGAGCTGGGCACGGTGGCCTTATTAGCCAATATTTTGCGAGAATTGATTACTCTTTTGGGGGCTGGGCTTATGGTGCGCTATTGCGGCAAACTTGCCCCCGTGTGTGCAGGCGGGTGCACCACCACAGACACCACCCTGCCCGTTATCACACGCTTTGCTGGCAAGGATATGGTTTTTATTGCCATTGTGCATGCTATGGTGCTGGATCTTTCTGTGCCCTTGTGGGTGCTTTTTTTCTGCTCTTTTTAGGGGCAGGTTCACTTTCAAAGCTCATGTAACGGGAAGCGAATTCCCCTTGTGCGCTTTAAGGGGCAAGGATTTCGTATGATACCTTGCGAGCATTTTCAACATTACCATGCTTTAGCCGCGCGCAGGCTCTACCGCATCAACCTCTTCAGAGTGCAAAAAGGGCGCGGCAAGCAAGGCTTCTGTCATTTCATGCGCGGGCACGGCATGGCGGTCAAAGGCCTGCCAATGATGCGCCTGCCCCTGCTTGTATAAAATTAAATTATCAGCAAAATAGGCAACATCGTCAGGGTCATGAGAAATTATCAGACAGGGCAGGCGCAATGCTTCCAGCAGCTCGCCCAGCTCCACACGCAGGCGGCGGCGCAGCAAAGGGTCGAGGGCAGAAAAGGGCTCATCCAGCAGTAAAATTTCTGGCTGCACGCACAGGGCACGCGCCAGCGCCACACGCTGCTTTTGCCCGCCAGAAATTTGCGAAGGCAAGCGCTTGGCAAGCTGCCCTATGCCCAGCATGCTCAGCAAGGCCTGTGCTTTTTCCCTCTGCTCTGCGTTCAGGCAGCGCGGCAGCAGCCCTGTCAGGCCATAGGCCACATTTTGCTCCACCGTTAAATGGGGAAACAGGGCATATTCCTGCGCCATATAGCCCACACGGCGGTGGCGGGCAGGAATGGCAATTCCTGCGGCACTGTCATACAGTACGCGCTGAGCATGCAGGCGCACTGTGCCATAATCGGGCTGCACCAGCCCTGCCACGCAATGTAAGGTTAGCGTTTTACCCGAGCCAGAAGCCCCAAAGAGCACAGCAAGCCCATGCTCTGGCAGGCTAAAGGTACTGTGCAGGCTAAATGCCCCCAAGCCTGTGCCCACAGTTTTATGCACATCAATATACAAAAGCCCCTCCTTGTACCACAGCCAAGCTAGCCCCAGCGCCGCCATGCAGCAATGCGCTCTGCACTTACCAGCACAGCAATACATAAAGCAGAGGTTACCAGCACCAAAAGCGTGGCGCGGGCATCATTGCCTTGCTGAAAAGCGTCATAAATAGCTAATGCCAAGGTTTGGGTTTTGTTAGGAATATTGCCTGCAATCATAAGTGTTGCGCCAAATTCCCCCATTCCACGGGCAAAAGCCAGCATCACGCCTGCAAAAATGCCGCGCCACGCCAGAGGCAGTGAAAGCGTAAGAAAAATGCGCCACTCTGATGCCCCCAAGGTACGGGCGGCATCTTCAAGGCGCTTATCCACCTGCTCAAGGGCAGCACGCGAAGAGGTGTAAATGAGCGGAAACACCACCACCGTAGCTGCCACCACTGCCCCCTGCCATGAAAAAATCAAATTGATGCCCAGCTCACCCAAGGCAGAGCCAAGCACACCACGCCGCCCCACGACCAAGATGAGATAATAGCCCAAAACTGTGGGCGGCAGCACCAAGGGCAAGGTGCACAAGGCATTGATCACAGCGGGTAAAGCCCCACGCCGCCGCGCCAAAAACCATGCCATCCCCGTGCCCAGCACAAAGGAAAAAGCCGTTGCCAATGCTGCCACCCGTAAAGAAAGTAACAGGGGCACAGTAATTTCTGACCACTCAAGCATAAAAACCATGCCTCTCTCTAGAGCAGATTAGCTTTAAAATTATGGAATTTTAAAGACGAAAGACAAACCCACTTCGGCTCATAACAGCGCATAGAGCGTGCGCGTATGCTTTCGTGGGGGGCATCTGCTCCCGCTCTTACCAGAGCAAGTTCACAACAAAATTGCTCTAGCCTTACACACTTACTTACCAGCAGGGCTAAAGCCATACTTGGCCAAAATTGCCTGCCCTTCGGGGGAAAGCACCAAATCAATAAAGGCCTGCGCGCCCTTGGCATTGGGCGCATGCGCAAGCTGTGCAATGGGGTAAGAAACAGGCTTGTGCCCTGTCATGGTCAGCACAATAGCTACCTTATCTTTGGCCTTCATGGCATCGGTGGCATACACAAAGCCGGCATCCACTTCACCGCGCGCCACATAGTCCAGCACCTGACGCACGCTTTCGCCCATAATATATTTGCTTTGCAAGGCATCCCACAATTTCAGCGCGGTCAGGGCTTCTTTGGCATAGCGCCCTGCGGGCACAGAAGCAGGGTTGCCCACGGCAATGCGCGCATAGGCGGCCTGCTGCAAATCGGCAGGCTTGGCAGGGCTGGCCTTTGCCCCCTGCGGAACAATAAGCACCACACTGTTCAGGGCAAAATTTTTACGGCTGGCGGGCACAAGCAGCTTACCCGCGGCGGCAGTATCCATAGTGGCTTGGTCAGCTGTGGCAAAAACATCTACAGGAGCGCCTTCCTGAATTTGCTTCAGCAAGGGGTTAGACGCGGCAAAATTGGTGTGCACCGTATCACCGGGGTGTTTCTTTTCATAGACGGTTTTCAGCTCGGTAAAGGCATCCGTCAGGCTGGCAGCGGCAGAAACCGTCACCTCTGCGGCAGAAACAGGCAAAGCAAGAGCCACAAGCAAAACAGCAGAACAAAGGCAAGCAAGAACAGAACGCATAGCAATAACTCCTGTTACAGGGTAAACAAGGGTGATTATGCACCCATTCCCGCATAAAGGGCAAGGCTGTCCTGTTTTTTGTTCTATTCGTGACCTCAATAAAGCATGGTAAAAAACTGTTTTTTGCTGTATGCTGCGCACATGGTGAATACATCGCTTTCTCTCTTGCCCGCGCATTTGCGCGACCTTGTTACGGCGCTGCCCGCTGCCGACCTTGCTCTGCTACAAAAGCATTTTGCCAGCCAGCCACGCACAGCTGTACCCACAGAATTTGCCCGCGTTGTGCCCCAGCGTCAGCTGGACACAGCACAAATGACCAAGCTGGAAGCCGTGCTGGAAGAACGCATACGCCTTGCCCGCAATGGCAGGGAAGGCATAGCCCGCCTGCGCCTATGGCTTATTTTTATGCTGCTGCGCTATGCGGCCTTGCGGCTGGCCGAGGTGCTGGCCATTGATGATGTGCAGGATATTGTGTTGGAAAAGCAGCATTTGCTGGTGCGCGGCGCACATGCCCGCACCCTTTCGCTGCCGCCCAACCTGTGCACCAGCCTGCAAAAGAAATTACAGGAACCCTGCCTGCTGGCTTTGCGCGGCACGTTATGCCGTGTAGATGCGGGCTTTTTGCGCCGTTCGCTCTATGCCTGTGCCGATGCCGCAGGCATAGCCCGCGAGCTGGTTTCTGCCCGCGTGTTGCGCAACAGCCGTGCTGTAGAGCTGTGCCGGCAGGGCTTGCCCCTGCCTGTCGTTCATAATTTTTTGGGGCTAAGTGATGCAGAAAAAACCGCTTTTTTGCAGTACAGCCCCGAAGATACCCTGCGCATTACGCATGCGCATTTACAAAGAAGCCTTGCTATGAAAACCAGTGCACGCAATGTGTTTGCAGGCCGCATTACTCGCCTTGAGCAACATGGTTTTATGGTTGCCGTTCATTTGTGCACAGCATCAGACCTAACTATCTGCGCCCTTATTACTGATGAAAGCGCCAAAAGGCTTGAGTTGCAAACAGGCAAAATAGCCCTTGCCACCATTAAAGCGCCCATGGTGCTGGTAGAAAAGCCCTCTGCTCAAGGGGCATTGGCAGGCAATCAGTATGCAGGGGTGGTCAAGCGTGTGCGCCGCACAGATTTTATACAGGAAATCACCGTGGCCTTGCCCTCGGGTGAAGAACTGTGCGCCCTTTTGCATGGGGAAGAGGCGCTCTTTGCTGAAGGAGAACAGGCTGTCGTTTCCTTTAAGGCTTTTGCCGTGGTTATTGGCTTAGCCTAGGGTACGTTTGCTTTTGAAATTGCTCTGGCAAGAGCGAGAGCAGATGCCCCCTCAAAGACAAGGCATAAACGCATTCTATTTGTGCTATTCCATGCCAAAATGGGCATGTCTTTCATCGTTATATACTATATGTTTTAAAATTACCCTGCTCTTCTGTGTGCAGAAAGCACAGGTCATTCAGCACACAAGAAAATCTGCTGCATCAAACACAATACAGGCAGCATAGGGCAGGGGCAGGGCAAAAATATCCTGCTGCGTCAAAGCCATACTGTGTGCCAGCAAAACACGCAGCACACCTGCGTGCGTTACCACAAGGGCATTGTCCTGCCCTTGGCACAGCAGGGCAAGCTGGTGCATGGCTGGCAGCACGCGCGCCCTTAGCATGGCAAAGCTTTCCCCCTGCGGTGGGCGGGTATGCTCAATATCCTGCCCTCGTGAGGCATACAGGGCAGGATAGCGCGCCTGCACAACAGCCTTGGGCAGCCCCTGCCATTGCCCCAAATCAATCTCGCGCAGGGCGGGCACAAGCTGCACCTGCGGCATGGCCTGCCGCCCTGCCAGCACAAGCGCTGTCATAGTGCGGCAGCGGGTCAAATCAGACGTCCACACAAAGGCAAAGGGCACATTCCACAAGGCTTTACGCCACAAGGCTGCCTGCCGCCTGCCCTCTGCGGCAAGGGGCAGGTCTTGCTGACCAATAAAGCAATGCTCTGGGTTGGGCGCTAAAGCCCCATGCCGCAAGCAGTAGAGTTTTGCCATGGGGCACTCCCCTTATGTTGGCTGTGGCAAGGTGGCTCGCGCTATGCCTTCGGGCGCACGCCCCAGCGCAGCGGCAAGGCTGGCTTCCATTGCCAAAGCATTCTCGAGACGCTGCTGTATGGCGGCACAGGCTTGAGCATCATGGCTGTACACATCGAGTTTTTGCTGAAAGCGCTGTTGTATGCTAACGGGGCGCGAACCCTGCACATATTTATCTGCCAAATACACCAGCTCACGTTCTGTCAGGGGGCTGTGCGGAGCAGGGGATATATCGCGGTGTGACTCCACCAGCCATGCCAGCCGCGCTTGCCCGACAGCACGAAAAAGCTGCCCAGCCGCCTGTTCATGCTGATGTTGCCCCTTGCATACATCGTGCAGCAGCCCGCCCACGCGCGCCAAAGCCACATCAAGCAGGGGCTCTTGTTCCTGCTGCACCCTTGCTTTATTGAGTAAGGCCGCAAAGGCCGCCGCCACCGCCCCCACAGCGCAGCAATGCGCCCGCCCGCGCTCTGGCAAATGCTGCACAGCAAGCAGGGCATCGGCTTCGGCCGCGTCCAAAAGATGACGGCGTGGGGCTAAGGCCTGTAGGGCGGCATAGTCTGCTGCTGTGTCCATATCCCGCAAAATCAGGCTGTCTGCCACGGGCACGCGCACCTGTGGGTGCAGGTTCAGCAAAGCACGCAAGCCCCCTGCCCCCTGCCCCGCCAGCACAAAGGGGAGCAAGGTCATGGGCAGCAGCGGGGGGTGGCCTTCCTGCCCTGCATAGCTGGGGATGAACACAGCCTGCTCCCCAGCGGCTTGCCTTAACACTGGCTGCGGCTCACTTGCGGCACATTCCTGTATGGGCTGTCTAGCCAAAACTGGCTGCGGCTTGCTCGTGCTCAGCCCCAAAACTGATGCTGTACTGCCTACGGGCTGCCCAAGGGCTGGCGATATCGTAGTGGTAGTTTGCTCTGCCACTGGCCATGGGCTGCTTTCAGCCTGCCCGCTCTGCTCTGCGCCCTTGGCTGCCGCAAGCAAGGCCAAAATGGTCATAGGGCGCACCAAAGGGATATCTACAGGGTGCACAAAGCAATGCGTGCACTGCGGCATACGCTGTGCCACTGCCGCCATGCCCACACGCACAGAAGAAAACATACCCTGCTCTGGCTGGGGGTTGTTCACACAGGGCAAGCCCCAGCGCTGTGCCACCGCCGCCACGGCATCCCCCTTATGCCCGCACACAATAAGCACAGGCACAGAGCAAAAAGTATAGAGCTCGCAAAGAATATCCAGCGCCCTTGCCCCCGCTTCGGGCAAGGCTGCCCCAGCACAAGGCAAAGCTTTGCCCTGCATGGTGGCTGCCTCCTGTAGAGGCTTAAACACGGGCTGGGGCACAAGGGGCTGCACGGGCAGGGGCAGCAAAGGCTTAAATAAAGGCTGCATGCGGGAAGAAAAACCCGCCGCCAGCACAAGGGCACAAGCCTGCATTATGCCCCCCTTTTGTGCGCTATACATTGCGCCACAATGCTGACGGCAATTTCTTCAGGGGTTTCGGCCTTGATAGCCAAACCAATGGGGGAAGTAACCCGCGCCAAGGCCGCTTGGCTCACGCCCTGTTCCTGCAAATGGGCATAGATTTGCTCGCGCTTGCGTTTACTGCCTATCATGCCAATATAGCCTGCTGGCGTTTGCAAGGCCTGCGCCAGCACACTTTCATCAAATAAATGCCCGCGCGTCACAATGACCAAAAAATCCTGCTCCCGCACGCCATAGCTGGTAAAACATTGTGTAAATTCGGGAACATGTTTTGTTGCTTCCGCCCAAGGGAAGCGCTCGGCCGCGGCAAATTCTGCCCTGTCATCCAGCACATGCACAGTAAAACCCGCCAGTGCAGCAATTTGCGCTGTGGGGCGGGAAACATGCCCGCCGCCAGCAATAATCATGCGCGGGGCGGGGCGGCAAGTATCCACAAAATACGCTTGCCCTGCGGCCTCAAGCAGGCTGGCCTCGCGCAGGGCACAGCCTGTCTTGGTCAGCGTATGGCAAACTTCGGGCGGCAGCGCTGCCCCTAGGCTGTGGTCATCGGTAAAAAGCAGTGTCCAGCCGCAGCCTGCCCCTTCCTGCTGCGGCGGGTAGGGGCGCACAATAAGGCAGCCCTCGGCATCAAGGGCACGCAAAGCCGCTGCCAGCACGAGGGTATCGTCAGGGGCAAAAACCTCTACCAGCACGCGCACCACACCGCCGCAAATCATCTCTGACTGTGCGGCAAGTGTGCCATTCATGGCAAATTCTAAAACACAGGGCTTACCCTGCTGCACAGCGCTGGCACAAGCCTTAATGGTCATACCCTCGGCAAGACCGCCCCCCGTTGTGCCAGCCAGCAGCCCCGTGGCATTGGCCACCAGCTGCGAACCTGCCCCGCGCGGGGCAGAGCCCTGCTGGTACACAATGGTTGCCAGAGCAACGCGCTCTCCACGCTGCACAACATCTAAAGCTGTTTGCAATAAATGACGCATATTAGCTTCCCCCTTTGGGCACAGCGCGCACCACGCGCCGCCCCGCTTCCCACACATAGCGCCCAGCAACAGCCCCCAGCCTTGGCGCAGGGCTGCCGCACAGGCAGGGCTGTGTAAGCAGGGTGGCGGCATCACCAGTGCGGTAGCGAATAAGCGGCATGGCTTCGCGCTGTAAGGTGGTGAGTACCAATTCCCCCTGCACACCATCGGGCAGTACAGCCCCAGAGTGGGGGTCTACAATTTCAGGCCACAAGTCCAGCGCCCGCAGGTGATAGCCCTGCCGTGCATGGCATTGCACCCCGCCGCCATAGCCTGTTTCTGTCATACCAAAATGATCCAGCACAGTGCAGCGCAGGCTCTGTTCCAAGGCAGTGCGCGTGGCCTCGTCAAGCAAATCCCCGCTGGATTGTATGCCGCCTATGCCACAAGCCCCCTCACGGCGTATACTACGCGCAAAGGCTGCATCCTGCTGCACAAGCGCAAGCAGGGCGCGCAATTGATGCGGGGCAGCCACAAGGGCATGCGGCCTGTGCTGCATCAAGTCTGCCTTCAGGCTGGCGGCCGTGGCCGCAGGCTTGCCAGCCAGCACGCGCACACCGCTGGGGGCAAGCGCTTGGCGCAATAAATCGGCCACGCCATCGGGGCGCTCTGCCCCGGGCAGCAGCACCAGCAGCCTTTCCCCACGGTGCAC
Source organism: Desulfovibrionaceae bacterium (assembly GCA_028689675.1). GTDB lineage: Bacteria > Desulfobacterota > Desulfovibrionia > Desulfovibrionales > Desulfovibrionaceae > JAQVCS01. The sequence goes on from JAQVCS010000001.1 coordinate 87,241, forward strand.
AAGCTGGCTCATACCAGCACGAAAAAAACTCATGGTGCGCGCAAGGTCGGCTGGCGAAAAGGCCAAGCGCTTGGGCTGCCCTGTTGAACCAGAGGTGCGTAAGGTCACCATACGCTGCACCTCCCCTTGCGAAACACACAAAAAATTCTGCCAATGCACAATATCCTGTGCCGTGGTAAAGGGCAGGGCAGCCAGCCCCGCGGCATTAATATGAGCAAGGTCAAAACCCGCCAAACTGCGCTTGTAGTGCAGGCTGTGCGCCGCCGCATGGCACAGGGTAGCACGCAGGGCTGCCAAGCGTGCCTGTGCAAGGCGCTGGGCAAAGGGCAAAGAGGCATCGCCGCCGCATTCTGCTTCAAGCCACGCGTCCAAAGGCGAAGGCGGAAAAAGCGGAGAGGTGGGCGCACTGGGCGCAGATGGTGAAGGCAGGGCACTTTGCGGCGGAGCGCATGAAGCAGAAACACAGGCTGCCATACTTTACCGCTTCTCCTTTCCTCGGTAAAGGGCTATGCCCTCAAACGAGGTAAGATTATACGCGCAAAAAGGAATAAGCTTGCCCTGCTCTGTCACCACATGAATGCAGCAGCCACGCACGCGGGCAATATCAAAGCTGAGGGCATCTTGAAAAGCCATGGCAGACAGGGTAAAGCGCCTGTCTGCCCCTGCCTGCGCCACAAAGCGGCTCAAATCATCCATTAAGGGCATAGCGGCCTGCGCCCCTTGCACTGAAGCACTGCCCTGTGCGCCCTTTTCCGCTGGTGAGCCCCAATGCGCGGCAATAAAAGCCTTGGAGCGGCGCGAACCAGAGGCATTATCCAGCACAGCCCCCTGCCCGCCGCCCGTGCCGCAGCAGGCCGCCCCCACAACCCCCTGCAAGCCCCCCTGCCCGTCACGCCCATAGACAGCGCTGAAAGAGCAAAGCGAATGCTCGCATGAGGGCGCGTGAAAATCGGCTGCACGCACCATGCCCGCGCTTTGTTCTTCCAAGGCAAGCATGAGGTCTGGCAGGCTTAGGCGCGGTGCATTGGCCAACTCCCAAGGGAAGCGCCCAAAGGAGGCCACTGGCTGCAAATGTAGGCCGCGCACCACTGCCCCCTGCGCCACAGCAAAACGCAGTAAATCCCCCAAGGCATGGTCATTCACACCGCGTGCCACGGTTGCCACCAGCACCACACCCAACCGCGCTTCACGGCAAGCCTGCAAAGCAGCCTGCTTCCACGCAAGGCAGGGGCGGCCACGCATTGTTTGAAAAATAGTATCGTCTGTGCCATCCCATTGTAAATACACAGAATCAAGCCCGGCCTCTTTTAGGCGCGCGGCATAGCCTTGCTCTGTGCCCAGCCGCAGGCCATTGCTGTTGACCTGCACCAAGCCCAGCCCCTGCTGCTTTGCCAAGGCAATAATATGCGGCAAATCATCCCGCAGGGTGGGTTCGCCGCCCGAAAGCTGCACATTGCACGCGCCAGAAGCCGTAAACAAGGCCTGCAACTGCCGCTCAATTATGGCAAGGCTGGGGTCAGCAGGGGCAGCGCCCTGCCCTGCAGCGGCATAGCACACTGGGCAATGCAGTGTGCAGCGCTGTGTCACTTCGATAAGCCCTGTGCAGGTGTGCTGGCCATGCTCGGGGCACAGCCCACAATCATAAGGGCAGCCCTGCCGCAAGGCCGTGGCAGGGTGCGCTGGGTAGGCAGGAACACGCCCTTGCTGCCATGCTGAAAAATCGGCCAGCCCTGCCGCCTGCCGCCACGCCAGCACACGAAAAGCGCCGTGCTGCGGGCAGGTTTTGCAAAAAAAGACCTCTGCCCCCTCGCGCACATAGGCCGCATCAATACGGCGCAGGCACACAGGGCACAGGCTTTGCGTGTGCTGTAGCAATGTTTTTCCCATATCAGCCTGCAATGTCTACAGAATAGCTTTCTAAAATTTGCAAAATCTTTTCCCAGCATTCGGCAAGAAAATTGCCGCACAGGCTTTGGTCAAGCTCGCGCTCTGCCCCTGTTGCCGCCCCCGTGGCTGCCCCTAGGCCAAGCGCCACCTGCTCGCAGCCAAAGCCGCCATAGGCCTGTGTGCGTTCATAAAACCACAGGGCATAGTCATTTTCCATGGCCTCAAGCAGAGGGTGCGGGTCTTCATCATCCTTGCCCGCAAGGTAGGCCAAGGCCACTGCCCCGCCAGCCAGCAAGCCGCAGGGGCCGCCAGACTGCCCTATGCCATGGCACAGGCCGCGCATACCACGCAACAAAGCGGGGTTTGTTTCATCTCGAGCCTGCAAGGCCAGCAAAAGCAAAAGCTGCGAACAGCAATAACCCTGCCGTATGGCAGGCAACAGCGAGAACAAAACAGGGTTCATAGTGCGCTCCTTGAAAAGCGTAGGAAGGTTACGGTAGGAAAAATTTTGTTCCTGCTTTTAGGCGTATACAACAGGAATTGTGCTCACTGGCACGGAAGACAAGGCTTAAAGGCTTAATGGTGCTCGACCGAAATAAAAGCTGCAATCTAACGCCGCCAGCGGGCAAAAGAACGTAGTGTTACCAAGCCCGAATGCAATGCCACAAACCATAGCCATACCGCCGCCCAGCACAGCCCTGTGTGCCGCAGCCCTGCCTGCCCAAGCCTGCCTGCTGCAAAAGCTGCGCCCCCTCTGCGCCACGCCACAGCAATTGCGCTGCCATGGCGCGCAGGCTGGCGGTATGGTCTTCAAATTCCACAAGGTGCAGCCCTGCTTCTGCCAGCAAGGTCTCAAGTTCATGCCGCCGCCGCGCGCCCTGTAAGCAGGACAAGCGCGGGGCGGATGGCTCTGGCGCGCGCGCGGGCGCTTGCTTGGGCAGGGCTTCTTGCTCAAGATCGTGGGCAGAGGCTGGCTTATGTATTAGCGTGGGCACGGGGGCAGCTACCTGCCCTTGCGCTGCTGCCAATACTGGCTGGGGCTGGGCAGGGTGCACAGGGCTGCCCTCAAGCAAAAACATATCGCAAAGCACAACATGCCCACCCACGCGCAGGCAGTGGGCAAAACCCTGCAAGGCCGCACGAATATCACCCAGCAGGCATAGCGTACATTCGCACAACAGCGCATCTGCCCAGCCTGCGGCACAGGGCAGCGCTTCCCCACGCGCAAGCACCACATAAGGGCGCAGGGCTGGCGGCACAGCACACACAATATCAAAACCCACAGGGTGCAACCCAGCCTGCAAAAGCACCTCAAGGCTGGCGCCTGCCCCACAGCCCACATCAAGCACACGCGCGCCAGCGGGCAAAGCACACAGTGCCAGCCCGTGGCGGGTAAGCGCCGTGCCCCCAGGCCGCCATGCCGCGCCAGCCACCTGCTGAAAAAGCGCATGTGTGTACAGGGGGGGCAGCGTGGCGGGCATTATTTATCTTCCAACAGGGCTTCCACTTCTGCCATGCGCCCCTGCGCTAAAGATTTGGGAATAAGCGTCAGCCCACAGTGCGGGCAACGGGGCAAAATAACATCAAAAGCACTGTGCATATATTGCGCCTGCACTTTTTGCTGCACAAGGGGCACATGGCAGCGGGCGCATTCCCATATGCCACCATCGGGGCTAAATTCTGGCTCTATACTCATAGCTTTTCTCCTTCTGGCCTGAACTTGTGGCACATTGAGAACACTCTCGTTTTGAAATTACTCTCGTGTGCACACGCCCTAGGCATGCACACGGTCTGGCAGCACCACATTTTCGGCTGGCTGCGTTGCCCCAGGCACAACCATGCGATGACACCATGCGTCATACAGGGTGTACACCGTGCCCACACAGCTATATTCCACCCAAAAGGTCACATTGCGCGGCCGCCACGAGCCCACCCAATGCCCGCTTTCTTTTTCCAAAAATTTCATGCCGCTTACTTCTATGCCCGCAATAGCCTCGGCCACGTCCTGCTGCAAAATAAAAGAACGCTCCATGGCATGCAGCACATCGGGGGCAATGCGTATATCCAGCAGGGCGGGGGCTGGCTGCGGGGCAAGGCCGCATACAAGCTGCACAGCCTGCGCTTTGAGCGCGGCACGCCCAGCACGACGGGCAGAAAGGCTGGCCGCAGGGCAGCAGCCGCCACAAGGGCTGTAGCCAGCGCTGAAGGGCAGCACATCCAAAATATGCCAGCTTTCTTTGCCCTCGGCGGCCAAACGATCGCGGCACATAATGCAGGAAGTGAGGGCAGGATGCTCCAGCTCGCGGGCACGCTGGGCTGCCATGGCCTGCGCTGTAGCAGGCTGGGCAGTATACACAAGCCCGCCATAGCCGCAGCAGGCGCTTTGCTCGCCAGAGCGCTCTGGCTCGGCCACCTGCACGCCCACACTGCGTACCAACGAGCGCACAGCAGCACGCCATGCGGCATTATGCCGCGCCCCACAGGGGTCTTGCATGCTCAGCACTGGGGGCAAGGGCGGTACAGTGCCAGCGCTGGCGACAGCTTGGCAGCAGCCTGCCTGTGCCTGCCCAGCATGCAGGGCAATGCTGTCTGGCTTGTGGGCGTCCAGCACTTCCCATGCTGAAAGCAATGCGGCATCGGGCAGACTTTGCTGCAAGGTTTGCTGGCATGAAGCACAGGCCGTAATAATACGCGGCTTGCCCAAGCCTTCCCACGCTGCCCGCAGCCGAGCTGTGTGGGCTGCAAAAATATCCTTACGCCCTGCCCAATGCGCGGGCACACCACAGCAATTCAGCATCAAGCCCAGCCCCTGCGGCATATAGTGACGCAAACGCGTATACAAGGCCAGCACCTGCGCCCCGCGCACTGCCCCCAACTGGCAGCCGGGGAAAAACACAGCCTGCGGCTGGGCATGGTCGGCATCGGGCAGGCACAAAGCACAGGGCTCACTTGCCGCTTGTTCCATATCTTCTAAAGCAAATTCATGCGCTGATTGCGGCATATTGCCCTGCGCGACCAAATCTTCCCGCGCCCACAGGCAAATTTCGGCCATAGAAAAGGTATCTGGGCACAGGGCTTCACACTGGCCGCACAAGGCACAGCCATTCACCAAGGCATTGGCGGTGCGTGTGCCGCGCACTACAGTAGAATTGCCAAAAATTTTACGCGCATACACACGGGGAAAGCCCTTGTGCTGCTGCAAAAAAGCACAGGCGCGCACGCATTGCAGGCATTCGCAATGCAGGCAGCGGGCGGCCTCGGCCTGCGCTTCAGCATCCGTATAGTTTTGCTGTGCTGGCAGCACGCGCGGCACAGGGGCTTGACCGCGAAGATCAGTATGCACCACAGGCTGGTTCAGGCCATCGGTGCGGGCAGCGGCAAGCGAAACCTTGCTGACAAGCCTATGCAAGCTAACGCCAGCGCGGCGGCCTTCCCCAGCCTGCTGCGCCGCAGAGGCATAGCGCGCGCCCGTGGGGCTGACAGCAAGCCAGCCACCGCAGCAATATGCCCCGGCTTCATCTTCCACGCACAGCGTGGTGGCATCCACAGCCTGCTGCTCTGGCAGCATAGCCAACAGTGCCTGCGGCACAGCGCCCGCATCCACAAAGACGGCGCTGTATTCCTGACGCACGCGGGCAAACAGGGCAGCATCCAGCGCGGCGGGCAAAAATTCCACCTGCACTGCGGCAAATTGCGCCCATTCTTCTTCCCACGCGCTTTGTGCCAGCTGGGGGAAGGAATGCCACAGCGCAGAGGCAGCCGCATGGCAGGGGCTTTCTGCCCCTGTTGCGCTTTCGTCAGCATAAAAAATATGCACAGCCAGCCCCTTGCGGGCACAATCATAGGCGGCAACCAGCCCCGCCATGCCCGCGCCCAGCACAGCAAGCGCTTTGGGCTTGAGGCTGCGCGGTATAATTTTGCTTTGGCGCGGTGCAGAGGCTAGGCAATGCTGCTCCAGCGCGCTCATGGCCAATGCCCCGCCCAAATCGCGGCGCAGGCAGGCCGCCTCGCAGGGGTGATCACACAAAGCGCACAGAATAGCGGGCAGGGGCAAATGCCTTTCCAACACCTTGCGGGCTTCTGCCCACTTGCCTGCAGCCATATGGGCTAAAAAGGGGCGAATATCCATATTCAAAGGGCAGGCCGCACGGCAATGTGGGGCAGCTTCTTGTGTGCAACGGGCTTCAAGAGTATGCAATTCGGCTTGGTTCATAGGGCTTTCCTTCAAGAGCGTACTGGGCACAACAATCTGCTGAACAGTATAGGCAAGAGGGGCTGATTTGTATACATGTGCGGAAGCAGGCAGCGCTTGTTCCGCTTGCCTAAGCACGGTAACGCTACAAGAATTTTGTTTGCTGGCAAAGGTGACGAGACGTATATGCAGGCAGTGTACTCTTATGGTACTAAGCCGCAATAAAAGGTAAAATCTGACGCCACCAGCGGGCAAAAAAACGCAATGTTACCACGCCCAAAGCAAATGTAAGGGGGAAGGGAGCACCCACTGCATAAGCAGGCTTCCCTCCCCCCTTCAGAGACGAGCAGAGGCAGGCAGTATTACTTTTTCAAGCCAGCCAGCACCTTTTCAGGGTAGGCGGGCAAATGCGTAATACGCACGCCGCAAGCATTGTAAATAGCGTTAATAATGGCAGGGTGCGGGCCGCACAGGGGCATTTCACCCGTGCCCGATGCACCAAAAGGCCCATCAGGACGCTTTGATTCAAAGTACACGATTTCCATATTGTCAGGAATATCGTTGGGGTAAGGCACACCAGCCCCCAGCATAGTGCTGTGCTTTTTCAGGTCTTCATAATCTTCTGTCAGGGCAAGGCCAATGGCCTGCGCCATACCACCCCAAATCTGCCCATCGGTAATGAGCTTGTTCACCACGGTGCCAATATCGGCCATAACAGTCATTTTTTCCACCGTGGTCTTGCCTGTTGTGGTATCAACCGCAACTTCGGCAAGGAAGAGGCCATACATATAGCAGCACATGGGGTCGCCCTGCGAATTTTCGCCGCAGCCCTTGCAGGGGGCAGTCCATTTGCCATCCTGATGCACATCGCGCCCTTCAGACTTCATTTCATCATAGGTGAAGAAGCCCTTGCCCGAAGGCTTGCGCATGGCTTCCACAAGCTGCTCGCAGGCCACGCGAATAGCATTGCCCGTAACAACCTGAGAACGCGAGCCCCCAGCAGGCCCAGAGTTTGGCGTTTTGCTGGTGTCGTTCATCACTAAGTGGATATTATCAACGGGCACACCCAAGGGACGCAGGGCTTCGTGGGCTGTGCACTGCACGCCAGAATCTGCCCCTTGGCCGTGGTCTTCCCAGCTGGCGCCAATGGTCACTGTGCCATCGGGGTTCAGCTCTGCCCATGCTTCGGAAGAGTCGGGGCCGTCCAAACCAGCGCCATACACGGCAAGGGCAAGGCCAACGCCGCGCTTTACAGTGTCGGTGGAATTTGCCTTGGCTGCGGCCTTGGCTGCTTCATAACGCGGGCGCAGGGTTTTGAACATGTCGGGCAGGCTGTACACTTCGGGCTTTTGCCCTGTGGGTGTGGTGCTGCCTTCGCGGTAGCAGTTGATTTCACGCAGGTCAAAGGGATCCATGCCCAATTTTTCGGCCAGCATATCCATCAGCACTTCAGAGGGGAATTCAGATTCGGGGCCGCCATAACCGCGGAAAGCTGCGCCCCAAGCATGGTTGGTGGCCACAGTGCGGCCATCACCCAAGATATTGGGAATGTCGTAGCCTGCACCAATAAATTGCGCACCGCGCAGGGTCAGCAGGTCGCCAAATTCCGAATAGGGGCCGTGGTCGCACGTCCAGTCGGTTTTCATGGCTTTGATTTTGCCTGTTTTCTTATCGGCAGCCATGCTCAGCGTTGTCCAGAAGGGCGAGCGCTTGCCTGTGTAATTTTGCTGCTGCTCATAATTATAGCGCAGGTGGCAGGGGCGGCCTGTGGCCATAACAGCCACGCCAATCAAGGCTTCCATAGTGGGGCTGAATTTATAGCCAAACGTGCCGCCAGTGGTATTTTGCACCATGACCAAATCTTTGGGGAATTCCAAACCAAGGCCGGGGGCAATCATCAGGGCATGCAGGTGCAGGCCAATAGATTTGGAATGGATAACCACCTGACCCTGTTCATTATAATAGCCATAGCCCACATCGGGTTCAATGTTCATATGGGGCTGGCGCTGCGTATAAAAGCTGCCTTCGGCCACAACATTATTGCTGTCGGCAAAGAAGGGCTCGACATCGCCGCCCTTAGCAACGTGGGGCTCATAATAAATATTGGGCGTGCCGGGGTGAATTTCTATGGCATCGGGCGCCATGGCGGCGTGGGCGTCCATATATTCGGGCAAAAGCTCAAGCTCAATTTTCACCTTTTCAGCAGCCGCGCGGGCATTGCATTCGCTGTCGGCGCACACAATGGCAAAAGCATCGCCATACTGGAAGATTTTTTCATCGCACAAAATGGGGCGATCCCAGCCATCACCCTTGTTATCGGGGAAGGTGATTAAGCCAGTAATGCGGTTTTTGCCCTTCACATCCTTGTGGGTCAGCACGCGGTACACACCGGGCATAGCTTCGGCTTCGCTGGTATCTATGCTTTTAATATTGGCATGCGAAACTTTGGCCTGAGCCAAGGCAAGGTGCAGGCCATTGGCAGGCCAGCGCACAGCCGCGTCTGCACCAAATTCGGCAAGGCCTGTCACCTTGGCAAGGGCAGAAGGACGAGGCTTGGTTGAGCCCAAATGATGCCCTGTGGCAGGCTCTTTATAGCGGATTTCTTCAATATCTTTTTCACCGCGCAGCACAGCAGCGGCATCCATAACAGCATTGATAATGGGAATATAGCCTGTGCAGCGGCACACATTGCGGTTTTTCTGGAACCAGTCACGCACCTGCTGGCGTGTGGGGCTGGGGTTGCTCAACAGCAGGGCATAGGCCGCCACAATAAAGCCTGGTGTGCAAAAACCGCATTGCGCTGCACCATGGAAAATCCATGCTTCTTGCAGGGGGTGCAGGCTGCCAGCTGTGCCTATGCCTTCCAAGGTAGTGATGGCGGCATTATCAGCCACACGTTTCATTTTCAGAATACAGGTGCGCGTCAGCTTGCCGTCCACAATGACAGAACAAGCACCGCAATGGCCTTTTTCACAGCCCAGCTTTACGCTGGTGAGCTGCAATTGGTCACGCAGCACATTGGCTAAAGAATCATCTGCATTCACCAGTACTTGACGGGTAACACCATTCACTAAGAGCGTTTTCGTGAACATTCGTCACTCCTTGCTGTAAAACATTCCAGAATAAGAAAAACAATACTATTATATAAAAAATACCCTTGCCGCACAGCACCATGCCGCAGAACGCTAGTTCTTGCCAAAGGCACAGTGTGGGTAATGGCATTCCTTACAACTATTGCAATAGCCACCATGCCCCAAAGCCGCAATATCTGCACGGCTTACAGGCACACCTGCCAGCAGGCGGGGCACAATTAAATCAAAAATACTGGCTTTATAATACATTACGCAGCCGGGAAGCCCCAGCACGGGCACATCGCCAATATAGGCCAGCAAAAACATAGCCCCGGGGAAGGTGGGTGCGCCATAGCTTACCACCCTGCCGCCAGCCGCCCGAATGGCTGTGGGGGTGCGGTCATCGGGGTCAACAGACATGCCCCCTGTGCACACCACCATGCTTGCGCCCTGAGCAACAAAATCACGAATAGCCGAGGCTGTCATGGCAACAGAATCATCGGTAATGGTTTGCCCCAGCACAGAAGAGCCAAGGCCAGTAAACTTTTTGCGCAGCACAGGGCCAAAAGCATCGGTAATGCGCCCTGCATACACTTCACTGCCTGTGGTCACTATGCCCACCTGAAAAGGCAAAAAAGGCAGCACATTCAGCACTGGCTGCGGGGTGGCCTGCTCCAGCACGGCAATTTTCTGCTCATCAATAAGCAGGGGGATAATGCGCGTGCCGCCCACAGCCTGCCCCTGCTGCACCTCTTGCATGCTGTGTAGCGTGGCAAGGGCAATATCATCCATGCTGTTCACACGGCTTAGCGCAGGCACATCCACCTGTAGTAAACCATGGCAGGTAGCCATAAAGTTGACCCTGCCCTCTTTAATTTCAGAAAAGCGCAAATTCTTGCCCGCCACGGTCTTGCCAATGCGCAGGGCAGCTTCGTCTTCATGCAGCACGCCAGAGCGCGGGGTGTAGACATATAAATTTTCTTTGCCCACCTGTAACAGCACGGGCACATCTTCAGGGCGCACAATATGCCCTTTACGAAAAACAGGGCCTTTTGTACCCCCAACCTCAATACGGGTAATGTCGTGGCACAACACAGAACCCACGGCATCTTCTGCCCGAATAGTTTTCATCTCTAATGCCAAGGACATAAGCCCCCCCTACGCATCAAAAGGCCTTGATATGCTTACCAAGACATATAATAGCATCAAAAAAAGTTCAAAAAATTGAGTGGTTAATCAATAGATTATTATCTATGCTTACTTAGATATGCCCCGAAATAAAGGGTCGGTCAAGGGCTGGCTGCCACTATTTTAGATAAAAACGTGGCATCATAAAAAGTATAAAAAAGCACAAGGTGAAGAAGTAAAAAAATCAGATAATAAGGCGGAAGGGGCAGGTAAAAAAATATGGGGCACTTGTGTGCCCCGCATAGCATGTGTTTGAAAAAGGAAAATTCTTGCTTGCTTGGCAAGAAACAAACTTTCAGGTGAGCATACACCTAAGCCGAATAGTGCACCAGCTCAAAAACCTTGCGGCGCGGCAGGGTGCAGATATGATAATATTGGTTTTGCGGCACAAAGGTATAGGGAATATCTTCACTGCGGCGCAGCAAAAAAAGCGAAAGAATAACACGGTTTATAGCTTGATGCCCTACAATCATCAGGGGGGCGTCGCCTGCTAAAAACAGGGCTCTGCGCAGGCCACGGCGCACCCTTTCACGCAAAATGGCATAGCTTTCGCCATTGGGGTACACATAATGATATTTATCAGCATTGCGCTGCAAGGTCACCTGCGGCATGGTGCGGCGAATATCTTCATAGCTCATTTCTTCGCAGTCGCCAGCATTGATTTCATCAAATTCTTTCAAGGCCATATGCGTTGTGCCTACGCGCGCAGCCAGCAGGGGCGCGGCTGTTTGCAAAGAACGCAGGCGCGTGGAGGTAAAGACCCACGCTATGGTTTTGTCGCGCAAATGCGTAGCCAAGGCGGCGGCCTGTTCCTGCCCTTTTTCTGTCAGCGCAGGGTTGCCGCCAATGCGCCCTTCAATATTATACACCGTTTGCCCATGCCTTGCCAAAAAAAGCCGCCGCACCCACATGGTGACCAGAATATCACGAATGGCTGAATAGTAGGGGCTGTCTTCACAAGGGTGCTCGTCTAAAATGCGGTTTGCCGTGGTGTCCACGCGCATCCAGTAGCGTTCCACACTGAGAGGGCAATAAATGGATTCATAATAGCGAATGCGCGCATTAAAGCTTTCATAGGCTTCTTCAGCGCTATAGCCTGCATATTCGGGCAGGTTTGCCTTGCGGCGAATGCATGTTTCCACCAGCACAGGGTCTTCATTCACGCATTCAATAAAAAGTACTGGGTGGTCGGTGAGGGAAGCCTCCAGCATAGCGCGGCGCGAAGGGCGGGCATTGGTGGCATCTAAAATGGCAACATCACCACCGCAGGCAAGGTATTCGCGCGCGGCCTCAAAATTTTTGCGGCAAATATATTCGCGGGCATCATAGCTTTTGAGGTTTGTGGGGTCATAAAAGGCGGCCTTGGTGGATTCTGAACCAAATAGCTCGCGCCGCATATTGCCATTATTAAAAATAGCCGCCTGAATGCCGTCTTCGCGCAAGCCCTCGCGAATGCGCTTAGCCATGGTCGATTTCCCGCGCGCGGGCAAACCCACCATGGCAACATACAGCTTGGCACGCATCAGGCCACCGCCACCGTGGGGGCACGGCGCAGTAACAAGTGGCTGTAGCCAGCAGCACAATACTGCCGCACGGCCTCTATGCCTTCAAGCACTTCGCCTGCTGTGCTGAAAAAGCAAAAGCCCTGCCCTGCAAGCCATGCCAAAAATTCAGGCAGGGGCTTGCCCTTTGCTTCCCATTCGGGCACGGCAAGCGCAAGCATAATTAAGGGGTCGTGGCGCTCCACAAGCTGCATACAGCCAGCCAAAATACAGGGCGTGTCACCGCCAGCATCAATGCGAATAAAATCAAGGCGCGGCATTACCAAGCGGCTGCTCACCTCATCTAGGGTGCGCGCGGGCTTGCCTGTACTTTTGGCAGGGCTAGCACCAGCCAAGGCATAGGGCAAAACCAGTAAATTATGCAGGCCATTAAGCTGCATGCTGTGCTGCAAAATAGTTTGAAACAGCAAAGAAGGCTCTACGGCATACACCTTGCCGCGCAAGGCCAGTTTGGCAAAAAAAGTGCTGTAATAGCCATCACGCGCGCCAATATCAAAGCCCACATAGTGCGGCTTAATAAAGGAACGGCAAAAATGGCGCAGCCGTGCCGCGCACACATCTTGACGAATGGCGCTGCTTTGCGGCGCGGCGGGGTCAAGCCACACCCAGCGCCCCCCCGGGGTTAAAAAGGGCACGCGGTCTGGCATGCCTGCAATGCGGGCGGGTTCCTCCTTTTGCGGCAAGGCCGTCAGCACATAATCAGCACCACAGGCATGGCACAGGCGGCATTGCTCATGCGCATCATGCCTTTGCTGCCACTGGTCAAGGCTGGTGCTACAGGCATCACCCAAGGTGCTGTGGCGGGCATAGCGGCACAGTAAGAGCGTGCCATCGGCATCGATGCATAAATCATCATGAGCGGGGCAGCTAAATGCCGCAGGCCGCGGGGCTGTTTTGCTTTGCACGTCAAGCAAATGGGCAAGGGCAGGCAAAGCCCCACACGCTTCTTTGCTCATCGCCCCGCTCAGGGCACGGCACACCAGCTCTAAATCAAGAGTAGCAAAACGCGGCTGCATTACATGCATACCCGCACTAAAGGCAAAATCACAAATGGCCTCGTGCCTGTCAATATCCATAGCCACGGGCGGCAGCAAAATAGAAACCGTTCCGCGAAAACCACGGGCACGCACTTCTGCCATGAGGGCAAAAATATTTTTTTGCATGCCCTTCAGAGAACAGCAGGTTTCGGTGCAGGTCAAGGGGTCATAATAGGCCGCCATAGAAAACACAATATCGCGCAAATGCGCCATGTGCGGGCAGGCCTCAAGGGCAGGCAGCGTTTTGGCACTGGTAGTGATGCTGTAAAAAAGGTTCTGCTCTTCTAACCATGCCGCTATGCGTGCAAAATGCGGGTGCAGCAAAGGGTCGCCCCGCAGCTGTAATTGCACTATGGTGCTGGGGGTAATAGCGCCCTCGGCCTGCCAATGGCGCACAATGCGGCAAAAGGTGTCCACACTCATGCAGGTTTGGCTTTCTGGCTGGGGTAAATCAAGCGCCTGATAGGGCAGCAGGGAAGTATCAAAAAGGTCAGCGGCGGCAGAAATTTCAAGAGCAACAGTATGGCAGGGGTGAAGGGGCATACAGACTCCGACGGGCAATAAAAAAGACAAAAAAAAGGGGAATGCGAAACAACCATTCACATTCCCCCCAGTATGGCATAAGGCTTTGCGCCCGTCCAGCCAAAAACAAAGAGCGCAAAAAATAACTGCGCCAATTAATACATTATTTCACAATAACTTTTAAGAAGTTCTTTTTGCCGCATTTCACAATATGCTCGCCAACACTCAAAGGGGCAGCGGCGTCTTCACAGCGCTGGCCATCGACAGAAAGCCCGCCAGCCTTGGCAATGCGCTTTACTTCTGCGCGCGATTTCACCATACCAGCAGCATCCAGCGCGGCCACAGGGCTGGCATCATCACCAGCAGCGCAGCTCATGCTGGGCATATCTTCGGGCACGCCGCCATCGGCATGCACGGCATTAAAGCCCTGACGCGCCTTGTCAGCTTCGTCTTGGCTGTGATAGCGCGCAACAATTTCATGCGCTAAATCTTCTTTTGCCTTTTTGGGGTGCACAGCGCCGCTGGCAACGTCCTGCTTGAGCTGTGCCAGTGCGTCTAAATCTTTAGCAGAAAGCAGCTCATAATAGTTCCACATCAGCTCATCAGAAATAGACATCACCTTGCCAAAAATATCGGCAGGGGCTTCGTCAATGCCTATATAATTGCCGTACGATTTTGACATCTTGCGCACGCCATCCATGCCCACCAAAAGGGGCATGGTTAAAATGCACTGCGGCTCAAGGCCATATTGGCTTTGCAGGTTGCGCCCCACCAGCAAGTTAAACTTCTGGTCTGTGCCGCCCATTTCCACATCGGCTTTCAGGGCAACAGAATCATAGCCCTGACACAGGGGGTACATAAATTCATGAATGGCAATAGGCGTGTGCTCGCGAAAGCGCTTTTCAAAATCGTCCCGCTCCATCATACGCGCCACAGTGTATTTGGAAGCAAGGCGAATAAAGTCTGCCGCATTCATGCCGCTGAGCCAATGCGAATTAAATTCCACAATGGTTTTTTCAGGGTCAAGAATTTTGAAAACCTGCTTTTTGTAGGTTTCGGCATTGGCAAGCACTTGCTCTTCAGTCAAGGGCGGGCGGGTTTCAGAACGGCCGGAAGGGTCGCCAATGCGCCCTGTAAAGTCGCCGATAAGAAAAATAATGGTGTGCCCCAGCTCCTGAAAGTGACGCATTTTGTGCATCACCACAGTATGCCCCAAGTGCAGGTCGGGGGCGGTGGGGTCAAAGCCCACCTTCACACGCAAGGGCGTGCCGCGCGATAATTTTTTGCGCAGCTCAGCCTCGTCAATCAATTCTGCCACACCGCGTTTGATGAGAGCCATTTGACGGTCAATATCAGTCATCGGACTTGTATACTCCTATAAATAACGCGCAAAGCAGCCAAGGCTTTGCGCTATCGTTTTTAGGTCTGGCAGAGATTGCCCCTGCTGTCAACGCCAAAACCGCGCCGCAAGCCCCTAGCCAAGTGCGGTCTTTGTGTGCTGCTCTGCTTATATGCTCTCTGTGGCCTGCTCGGGCGCGGGGCAAGGCCAAGGCTGCACCTGTATAACCATGCTTGCGGCAATTTCTTCCAAAGCATAGTTCACAGCCCTTGCCCTGTGCGGCGAAAATACCAGTTTGAGCAGGGCTAGGCTTGGGTCAAGCACAGTAAAGTACGCAAGGTTGTCATAGGCTTCCAACAAAAAGCGGAACATGCCCACCTGCGCTGGCATTACCTGCACCAGCAAGGCGGCACTGCGCGCTGGGGGCGGCAAGGCAGGGCCAGGCTTGCGGGCTTTGCGCTTTTTTGGGGGGCAGTGGGCGGGGTGCACACTTGGGTGCTGTGTTGTGTTGCTCATGCTGCTGGTGTAACGCCACACCCTATTCTTGGCAAGGTGCAATAAAAAAGCGCCAGCCACAAGCCAGCGCTTTATCTGCCTAGAGTATTATCACCGTAAAAATGCTCGCAAGGTTTGGTACGAAATCCTTGCTGCTCAAAGCCCACAAGGGGCGGCATGTGCTTCCCCGTTACATGCGCTTTGAAAGAGAATATGCCCTAAAAAGAGGTAAGGCTTGCCCTACCAGCCCCAAAAACGTGCCAGTGCAACAAAAGCCATAGCAAAGGCAATAGCCCCAAAAAAGCTTTTGCTCCACCATGCCACCAACAGCGAGGGCACTGCCGCCATCAGGTAAAGATTATTCAAAGAAAGATCTAACACACCCTGATTGAAAAAAATATCTGTGCCCACCAGCGCGGCCATAATGGCAACGGGCACAAAAGAAAGCCAATCCAGCACCACGCGGGGCATGGCATCGGGCTCTAAAAACATCATGGGCAGCACACGCAGCAGGGCTGTAACAAGCGATGTGCCCGCAATGCAGCCAATCAAATACCATTCATGCTCACTCATGCTCACCCCCAGCCAGCGCGCGGGCATCCGAAGCGGCCTTGGCACGCAGCAGCACCACGCCAAAGCAAGCCCCAGCCACGGCTGCTGTTACCACATTCCACTGCGTCATGCCCGCCACTTTCAAGCCCACGCACAAAGCCATGGAAAAAGCCCCCACAAGCACATGCAAGGCAGTACGGCATTGTGGCACAAGCAGGGCAATAAACATGGCGGTAAGGGCATAATCCAAACCCAGCGGGCGCACATCTTGAATAAGCCCGCCGCAATATGCCCCCAAAATAGTGCCAAAAACCCATGCGCTGTGCGCGGTGACATTGCAGGAATACAGCGTGGCTAAAGAAAGCGACCAGCCCTTTTGAAAGGCCGTGGCGTGCACGCCAAAGGTTTCATCGGTCATTTCATAGCCAAATAAAAATTTTTGCCACAAGGTGAGGGGGCGCAAATAGGGGGCAAGAGAGGCAGACATTAATAAATGCCGCAAGTTCACCACAAAAACAGACACAGTAACCGAAAGCACACCCACACCAGTGGCACACAGGCCAGCAGTAACAAATTGCCCAGACCCGGCAAATTGAAAGACAGAAAGCGCAATGGCCAGCGCTGGCGAAAAGCCATTTTTCACCGCCAGCACACCAAAGGCAAAAGCAACAGGCACATAGCCCAACACAATGGGCAAGCCCCGTTTAACACCATCCCCAAGAGCAGACATAGAAAACCCTTTATCATGGCGGGGCTGCACGGGCAGCCCCTGCATACTTGTCATACGCTTTGCCCTGCTGAGCGCATTGTACCTTTAAAAATACTGGCAATGTTTTATAAGAACTTCTTGCCATGCAAAGCGCACAAGGGGAAAGTTTCCCCCTTCCATAAGCTTGAAAAGTGAACCTGTGTAGGCTCAGCCCGCCATAAAGACCTGCTATAAAGCCGCCTTTTCCACGCTGGCTATTGTGCAAACAAGAATATGCCCTCTTGACGCGGCACTCTCGGCCTTCGCCGCTCTTTTCTTTATGCGCTGTGCCAGCGTGAAGAAAAATCGACTTTTCGCAGTCGGCAGTATAATAAGCGCTAGACCCTAGCCCTGCTGCGGTAGATCTGCTACCAAGGCCTCGAGCAAGGCGGAAAGTGCGGCTATATCCTCTGCGGCAGCGGCTACAGCCGCGGGCGGGCATTGCGCCACCACGGTGGGCAAATGCGTATAACTCAGCCAATTATTGCTTTGGGCATCTTGCCACAGGCACAGCTTGAGCGGCAGGCAGGGGGCAAGCTGGGGCATGGTTTGCTGTATGCGCGCCATTTCCCGACGCGGGGCAAACAAAAAAGTTACCGCCGCAGACACCGTTATCAGCTCAGTAAAAGCATTGCGGGTAAGGTCAATTTCTGCATCAATAGGTATGCCGCGCTGGTGTAAAGCCTCGCGCACAGCGCTGCGTGCTTCGCCCACAGTGCAGGGCAATGCCTTGGTTTGTAAACCTTCCATCATTATTTTTTCCTCTTTTGGCCTGCAATAATTTTTTTGGCATCGGGGTCGCCATTTTTTGCCGCACGGGTGTACCAATTGGTGGCCTCATGCAGGTTGCGCTCTACGCCATGCCCCTGATCATACATCAGCCCAAGGCTGTATTGTGCGGCAGCTTCATTTTGTGCCGCGGCCTTGCGGTACCATTCAACAGCGCGCTCATAGTTTTGGTTAACGCCCTTGCCCTGCTCATACAGCATACCCAAATTATATTGCGCTGTGGCATAGCCCTGCGCGGCAGAGCGCTCATACCACTGGGCGGCTTTTTCCCAATCTTGAGCATAGCCGCGCCCTGTGGCATACATGTACGCCAAATTATTTTGCGCTGTGGCATGGTCTTGATCAGCGGCTTTTTGCAGCCAATGCACGGCCTTGGTATCGCTTTGATTGCTGCCCTTGGCTGTCATATACAAATTACCCAAGGAATATTGGGCAGAGGCCAGCCCTTGCTCGGCAGCCTTGGTATACCATGCAATGGCTTCGCTTTCACTGCGCTTTACCCCGCGCCCATTGGCATACATATAGGCCAAATTATACTGCGCCGTGGCATGCCCCCCTTGCGCGGCCTTTAAAAACCAGCGCACGGCCTCTTTATTATTTGCCCTTGTGCCTGTGCCCAAAGAAAAGGCCGCACCATAGCTGTTCATGGCGCTTAAATCGCCTGCATCGGCAGCTTTTTTGTAGCAGCGCAGAGCATTGGCCATGCTTTTTTTCACGCCTTTGCCACTTTCATATAAGCGCCCCAGCACAAAAAGCGCATCGGGCTGCCCAGCCTCGGCCAAGGGCACAACAAGACTGAAAGCTTTTTCATAATTTTTAGCATCTAATGCCGCCTGCACTGCTGCCAGCGCTGCGGGGTCTGCCTTGGGGGCTGGCACTGCGGGGGCAGCGGCGGCAGGGGCTGCTTTGGGTGCTGGCGCGGCAGGGGCTGCCCACAGCGCGCTGGGCTGAGTGCCCATCAAAAGCCCCACTATCAAGACAAGCAAAGAATAACGCATAACTTGTTCCTTTTACACCCATGCAGCAGTATTGCATGACCAAGGTTTGTACACAAAATACAGGCACGGCTTTATTCAAACAATAAAACCTTCACTGCGCTGCCACCTTCCAGCCCCTCATAGCTTGCGGGAATATGCACCAAGCCCTGCGCCTGCACAAGGGTACGCAGCAGGCCAGACTTGCCAAGCACTGGCCTAGCCTGCCACTGCCCCGCTTCATCCAGCGTCAGCGCCACGCGCACAAAATCTTCCCGCCCCTGCTTGGAAGCCACATTGCGTGTAAGCACAGCAGGGCATTGCCGCCACAGTGTTCTGTCAAAGGGCGTGGCATAGCCTTGCAAACGCCGTAAAAAAGGCTGCCCCAGCACTGTCATAACCACCTGCGCCGAGGTAACCTGCCCCGGCAAGCCCCACACACTTTTGCCCGCCACACGCGCCAAAATAAGCGGCTTGCCAGGGGAAAGCGCCACCCCGTGGCAAAAAAGCTCTGCCTCAGGCAAGGCTTGCAGCGCGGCCAAGGTGCAATCGCGCACACCAATGGAAGACCCACCCGAAAGCAGCACGACGTCGGCCTCGTGCACAGCCTTGCGCAGGGCGGCCTCAAGCGAGGCGCAATCATCGTTAACTATACCCAAGCAATGCGCCTGCCCACCTGCGGCCTGCACCATGGCCGCAAGCGTAAAGCTGTTCACATCACGCACCTGCCCCACGCGCGGGCACTGCGCTGGCGGCACAAGCTCATCACCAGTAGAAAGAATGGCCACGCGCGGCGCGCGGTGCACAGCAACCGTGGTCATGCCAAGGGCGGCCAAAAGCCCTACTTCCTGCGGA
The DNA here is from genome assembly GCA_028689675.1 of Desulfovibrionaceae bacterium. GTDB lineage: Bacteria > Desulfobacterota > Desulfovibrionia > Desulfovibrionales > Desulfovibrionaceae > JAQVCS01. The sequence goes on from JAQVCS010000001.1 coordinate 106,452, forward strand.
CGCAGCACCGTGCCAGCGGCAAGGGCACAATGCCCAGCTAAAGCATCTTCCCCACGCAGCATCACATGCTCACGCGGGGGCACAGCCTTGCGAATTTCAATGCAATTCGCGCCCATATCTAAGGTATGCTCTACCATCACCACGGCATCTGCCCCTTCTGGCAGGCAGCCCCCAGTAACAATAGCCGCACATTGCCCACGCTGTAGGCTGAATGCGGCAGGCTTTTCTATATGCACCTGCCCTACACATTCCAAATAGGCGGGGTTTGCTTCCCCAGCGCCAAAGGTATCTTGCGCTTGCACGGCATAGCCATCCATGCCAGAGCGGCTTGCCATGGGCAAGTCTTCCTGTGCCAGTACATCATACGCCAGCACAGGCCGCTGCCCCCCCGTTGCCAGCGCCTCAAGCGAAAGCATCTGCGCCGCCAAGGGCTGACTTGCCTGTAAATAGGCTGTCACTTCCTCCAGCGAACGGACGCAAAAAAAATCTTTTTGCATATATACTCCAAACAAAAGTAGCCTTCAGCCGCTCTTTTACTAGCACGGAAGTGAACAAAGCTCCAGCCCTGCCAGCAGGGCAGCAAGGCGCAAAAAAGGGCAATACACTCTTTTTTTGTGCATTGCTGCCCTGCACAAAATGCGCTACACACAAGGCTGCTTAAGGGGCGAGTCTCAAAAAATCTGCCCTAATTTTGCAAAAATACAGAGCCTTGCTGGTTGGCTCTTTATTAAGGTTGATAGTATGAACCCTGTCATCAAAGGTTTTTTCTGTGCTCTGTGCGCCACAGCATTGTGGTCTGGCAATTTTATTGTTTCGCGCGCACTTGCGCATGCAATCCCCCCTGTACAGCTCAATTTCTGGCGCTGGATGCTGGCTTTTTGCTGCATACTGCCCTTTATGTTGCCGCATTGGCAGCAGGATAAAATTTTGCTTGTGCGCCATTGGAAGTACCTAAGCCTTATGGCACTGCTGGGCATTTCTTTGCTCAACACGCTGGTGTATAAGGCTGGGCAAAGCACAGAAGGCTTAAACATGGCCTTGCTCTTCCCCACTGCCCCCATGATTATTATGCTTTTTTCACGCATTTTGTATAAAGAGCCTATCACCCCGCGCCGTCTGTTGGGCTTGCTGCTGGTGGTGGCAGGGGTGCTGGCCGTTATTTCACGCGGGGAATGGCAGCGCCTAGCGGCAGTGCACTTTGCCGCTGGTGACTTTTGGACATTGGCAGGGGCTTTGGCCTTTGGCCTGTATTCTTTGCTGCTGCGCCAAAAGCCGCAAGAACTTTCTATGGCTGGCTTTAATGGCATTACTTTTGTGCTGGGGGCGGCCTTTACCCTGCCCGCTCTGGCGTTAGAAATGTACACCCTGCCCGCCCCCACATGGGACAGCAGCGTGCTTATAGGCATTGCCTATACGGGCATAGGCTGCTCTTTTGCCGCATATTGGCTGTGGACAAGCGCCATTGCGGCTATGGGGCCAGTGCGTACTGGCTTTGTGTATTATTGCATGCCCCTTTTTGCTGCCATTGCTGCCGTGATTGTTTTACGTGAAACAATCACCTTTGCCCACCTTGGGGGTGCGACGGGCATTATTGGCGGCATTGTGGTTGCCACCCTGCCCCCAGCCCTGTCCAAGCTCAAAAAAGGCGCACAGGCACAGTGACATCTTCCCACAAACAAACAGCGCTCACATCACTGCAAAAGGATACTCTATGAAAAAACAACAAATTGTGCTTGCCACCCGCAATGCAGGTAAAATTCGCGAGCTTGCCCAACCCTTGGCGGCCTATGGCCTTGACGTGCTGGGGCTGGATGCCTTTCCCGACCTTATCGATGTGGAAGAAACAGGCACAACCTTTGAAGAAAATGCCCTGCTCAAAGCCCACAGTGTGGCCGCGGCAACAGGGCTTGTGGCCGTTGCCGATGACTCTGGGCTTGAGGTAGATGCTCTGAATAATGCCCCCGGCGTGTATTCTGCCCGCTACAGCAACGATATTCCCTTTTTAGAGGGTGAAAATAAAGACCAGCGCAATAATCGCAAGCTGCTTGCCGCACTGGCTAACGTGCCCAAGGCACAGCGTAAAGCCCGTTTTGTGTGCGCCATGGTGGTCTGCACCCCTGAGGGGCGGCATATAACGGTGCGCGGGGAATGGGAAGGCAGCATTTTGCCCAGCCCCCAAGGCGACAATGGCTTTGGCTATGACCCACTTTTTTGGGACGAAAGTGCCCAAAGCTCGGGCGCAATGCTGACCCGCGAGCAAAAAAATGCCCGTAGCCACAGGGGCAAGGCGCTGCAAAAACTTATGGCGGCATGGCCAGACTTTTGGAAGGCACAGTAAAGCATGTTCACTGTACAAGAGCCGCGTAAGGGCAAATAAGGCCTGCCCAAACCTGTTTCACAGCAAAAACTTGTGGACAAACCTGCGCGCAACTGCCAACTGCCCTGTACGTTTGCTCTGCTTGCTGTAGGCATGGCTAAAGTATGGTAACGGTGCAAATGACTCTGCTGTAGGCTCTGCCCTCAACTGCCGCTCACGAAAAGCCTCTTTTTCTTCATACTGGCAAGGTGCAAAACCAAAAGGCCAATGAAGGCTGCCTTTCAGCCCTTTTTGACTTGCCGATAGGCTTTTTGCAGCATGCCATGCCTTTTTTTGCCACACCATACACAAAAAAGCGCCTACCGCCAGCCCAAACAAGGCTTACGGCAGGCGCTTTTTCTTGAGTACAGCGTACTTCTCGCTTTGCCTAGTACAGCGTGGCTTAGACTTTGCGCACCAAATTGGGGCACTGGCCAAAGATAACCAGCTCCATCCAGTCATAGCCAAATTCCAAGGCAGCGTCCTTATCTTCCATAATGGCTTTACGGCGTTCGTCGCTTATTTCCAGCTTGCACCACACATTGCGGGCTTCAAGAAATTCGCGGAACTTATCTATTTGGTACAAGCTCAGAATAATCATGGGCAGCATGCGCTCATCCAGCGGCTTGCCCGAGGCTTTGACCATGGCCATCAGGCGCATATAGCGGTCATTAGAGGCATTATACTGGGCAAGACCCTGATTTTCCATCCACGAACGGGCTGTCCACTGTGTGCCTTCGTCAAAACCATGGCAATGGGGCTCGCGCACATAAAAGAAGCGCTCTGTCACCCCGCCATCGGCAGCAGGGCTGGTGGCACGACCCAAGGGGTAAAAACGGCAGGCGCCGGGGCGGTTTTCGTAGACCGAGCAACCAAAAAGAGTCACAAAGGGGCATTGTTCGCCAGGGCCCGAGTTCATTTTCAGCAGCAAAAGCGGAAAGCCCGTGTCGGGAAAGGTGCGCTTATCTGTATAGGTTTGAATAAAGCTTTCTGTGCTCATTTCCATGCCTTCGGTAATACGGCGCACGTCATAGGGCGTAAGCGGCAAGGTCAGCTCGGCACAGCAGCGGTTAAAACAGGGGACTTGCTCATGGCAGGCAAAGGTAAAGGTTTCGCCTTCGGCCAGCTCGGGCAGGCTGTCGAGCATATCTTGCGTTTGGTCAAGCACTTCTTCGGCGCCGCCCAGCTCGGCAAGCTGCTCGAGCTCTTCTTGGTTTATTGTCATTTAAATCACCTTATTCAGTGCGTATTCAATAATGCCTTCTGCACCCGCTTCACGCAACAGCGGGATGAGATCGCGCACGCGGCTTGTTTCCACAACCGTTTCCACCGAAACCCATTGCTTGTCGCGCTGCGGGGCAACAGTGGGGGAATTGAGGCTGGGCAATAAATCAAGCACGCCGTCCAAGTTGGCTGCGGGGGCATTCATTTTAAGGCAGACCATGGCCTCGGCAGCCAAAGCCCCCTGCAAAAGCAGGTCAATTTGCTGAATTTTTTTACGGCGCACTGGGTCTGCCCATGCTTCTTTATTGGCAATCAGCATGGTGTTGGTAACCATGACCTCATCAATAATACGCAGGCCGTGGGCATGAATAGTAGTGCCTGTTTCGGTTACTTCTACAATGCCGTCGGCAAGGCCTTCTACCACCTTGGCCTCTGTTGCGCCCCAAGAATAATAAACATCAACATCAATGCCCTTGTTTTTGAAATAGGCACGGGTCACGCCTTCCAGCTCGGTAGCAATGCGCTTGCCGGCCAAATCTTCGGGCTTTTGATAGGGCGAGTCGCCAGCAACAGCCAGCACCCAGCGGCAGGGGCGGTTGGAGGTTTTGGAATAGACCAAATTGGACACCGTCACGACAGCATCCTGATCGCCCATTTCATGAATCCAGTCTTTACCCGTCAGCCCCACATCAAGCACGCCATCACGCACATAACCGCTCATTTCCTGAGCGCGGCATAAAGAAACACTCAACTCAGGGTCATTGATATCGGGGAAATAATTGCGAATGTGCTTACGAATTTTCCAGCCAGCGCGTTCAAACAGGCTCAGGGTTGATTCTTCCAACGAACCTTTGGGCACACCCAGCTTCAGAATAGGTATTGTCATGACTTGTACACCTCCTCAGGGTCAAAAACCTGCGGGTCACACAAGCTGACCTCGCCGTTTTTAAATTCACGATAAAAACAGGAACGCCGCCCCGTGTGGCAAGCCGCCCCCCCCACTTGCTCTATACGCAGCACAAGGGCATCGCTGTCGCAATCTAAGCGAATAGAGTGCACTTTTTGCACCATGCCCGATGTGCCGCCCTTATGCCACAGGCAATGTCGGCTGCGGCTGTAATAATGGGCTTCGCCAGTTTCTAGCGTTTTATGCCATGCTTCTGCATTCATATAGGCCAGCATAAGCACTTCGCCAGTGCTGTCATCTTGCGCTATAGCTGCCACAAGGCCATCTCCTTTGGCAAAATCGGGGTAAAAATCTTGGGGGGGTATTTTCATGCTTGCTCCTTATGCTCCCGTTGAGCGGCTAAAAAGAATAGCCTTAAAGCGCCTCAGACGCAAGTTCAGCATTGTCTTCACCACAAAAAGCCTCTGCTGCCTGCCCCTTGTGGCCTTAGGGCAAGCGCATTGCTTCCTGCATGACAATAGGCTATACTAAAAGACTGTTACACAATGCTGACAATATGAAATTTTATAAGGGAAAACCCCATGACAGACGTTGAAAGCCCAAACGCGCAGGCAAGCGAAGCAGCCCAAGCCTGCCCCAAGCAAGAGCAGGCCTTGCCCTATACCGTTATTGAACCAGAACATGCCCTGCCCAAGGTGCAGCTTGACGCCCTGCCCGACATGATGCAGCAGGCCTGCGCGCGCGCCAAGTGGGCACAGCTTATGCCCGTGCAGGAGCTTTCTTTGCCCTATATTATGGCTGGGCGTGATATTATGATTCAATCACGCACAGGTTCGGGCAAAACGGGCACCTATTTGCTGCCGCTCATGCCCCTGCTGTGCCCACAGCAGGCTTGTGTGCAGGCTTTGGTGCTGGTGCCCACGCGCGAATTAGCCATGCAGGTGGAGCATGAGGCCACCGTGCTTTTTGAAGGCACAGGCCTGCGCGCTGCCGCCCTGTATGGCGGGGTGGGCTATGGTAAACAAATGGATGCGCTGCGTGCTGGGGCGCATTTTGTGGTGGGCACACCGGGGCGCGTGCTTGACCATTTACTCAAGCGCAACCTCAGCCTCGATACCTTGCGTATGCTCATTTTTGACGAAGCAGACCGCATGCTTTCCATTGGTTTTTACCCAGACATGAAAGAAGTGCAGCGCTATTTGCCCAAGCGCCATGTGCACACCTGCCTTTTTTCTGCTACCTATCCGCCCTATGTGCTCAAGCTGGCTGGGGAATTTTTAGAAAAAGCCTCGCTGCTCTCCCTTTCACAGGCTCAGGTGCATGTGGCTGCGGTGCAGCACCTCTATTGCGAATGCAAGCCTATGGATAAAGACCGTGCCCTTGTGCGCCTGCTGGAAACAGAAAACCCCGCTTCAGCCATGATTTTTTGCAATACCAAGGCCAATGTACACTATGTTACTGAAGTGCTGCGCGGCTTTGGCTATAATGCCGCAGAGCTTTCTGCCGACTTGACACAAGCACGGCGTGAGGCTGTGCTGGCCGCTGCGCGCGATGGCAAGGTGCAATATTTGGTGGCCACCGATGTGGCAGCACGCGGCATTGATATCCCCGACTTATCACACGTTTTCTTATATGAGCCGCCAGAAGACCAAGAATCCTACATTCACCGTGCTGGGCGCACAGGGCGGGCTGGCGCAGCGGGCACGGTTATTTCTTTGGTTGATGTGATGCAAAAAATGGAATTGCAGCGCATTGGCAAGCATTACAAAATTTCCCTCATCCCCACGCCCACGCCTACCGATGATGATGTGGCCGCCGTGGTGGGCAACCGCCTTATGGCCATTATGGAAGCCCGCTACCGCAAGCTGACCGCCTTAGAACGCATGCGCGTGCAGCGCTTTACACAGCTTGCGGCAAGCCTGAGCTCGGCAGGCAGCGACACTGCCGAAAATGACGACAGCCAGCTTGCCTTGCTGGGTATGCTGCTTGATCAGGCATATCAGGAAGCCTTGCGCACGCCACCCGCCGCCCCGCAGGGCAAGGAAGAGCCTGCCCGCCCCCAGCGTGAGCCGCGCGAGCGCAATGCCCGCAGCCCGCGCCCACCGCGCCGCGAAAACCGCGACGCACAGGCAGAAAAGCCTGCCCGCAGCCCGCGTAAAAGCGCAGAAGCCAAACCAGCCACCTCGCAAGCTTCAGCGCCTGCTGTGCAGGACGATGCGGCAGAAGAAGCCCAGCGCAAAAGCCGCCGCCGCAGGCGCAGTAACCGTAAGCCACGCCCCGAAGGCGAAGCCGCACAGGCAAGCAATGCGCAGGGCAAGCAGGAAGATTAAATTCGTATGATTGTGTGTTCTTCTTTTGATGCACTGCCCCCCGTTGGGGGCAGCTGCCTTACCATTGGCAATTTTGACGGTGTGCACACAGGGCACAAGGCTTTAATACAGCGTACTTGTGCACTGGCACAAAGCAAGGGGCTTGTTTCCTCTATCATCACCTTTTGGCCGCACCCCCGCGTGGTGCTGGCTGGCAGCCATGCCCCTGCCCTGCTCACCACCCATGCCGAACGCCAGCAGCTTTTGTCGGCCACGGGGGCGCATTTACTGCTGGAGCTGCCCTTTACGCTGGAGCTGGCAGCGCTGACCCCAGAAGATTTTATTTGCCGCCTACTGACAAGCCTGAATATGAAAGCCTTGGTGGTTGGCTATGATTTTTCATTAGGGCGCGGCAGGGCTGGCAATTTTGACGTTTTGTATGCCTTGGGGCAGCGCTATGGCTTTAGTGTGGAAAGACTTGCCCCTGTGTATGTCTGCACAAGCCAAGGGCAGACCATTGTGAGCTCTACCAAGGTGCGTGATGCCGTCTTTAATGGCGCTATGCCCGATGCCGCACTCTTGTTGGGGCAGCCCTATGCCATTACCGCCCCTGTGGTGCATGGCTTTGGGCGCGGGCAGGGTTTGGGCTTCCCCACGGCCAATATTGCCAAGCCAGAGCAGCTTGTGCCACGGCGCGGCGTGTATGCCACGCGCATTCTCTGCGAGGGGCAGCAGTGGCAGGCCGTAACTAATGTGGGGCACAACCCCACCTTTGACGGCGGCGCTTTGAGCATAGAATCTTTTTTGCTCAATGCCGATGTAAACCTGTACGGCAAAACAATTACCATACAATTTATACGCCATTTGCGCGACGAGCAAAAATTCCCCAGTGTTGAAGCGCTGCAAGCCCGCATTGCCATTGATGTAGCAGAAGCGGGCAAAATACTGGGGGCAACGGCGTGAACAGCAAATATAACAGCGTGTGGCTTTTCTGCCTCATTCTGCTCTTTACTGTGCTGCAAAACTGGTGGATAGGCTTTTATGAAGACGATTATGCCTATGGTGCTTTGTGCTATGCCCGCGAGGCAAAGCACACAGCCCTGAGCCTTGGCTCTTTGCTGGACTATCTTGTTTGGCATTATCAGCATTGGGGCGGGCGGGTGCTGTATTTCTTTTTTGAAATAAGCGCTATGCAATTGGGCATGAAAGGCTTTATGCTAGTGCAAAGCCTTGTATATGCAGGGGCAATTTTTTGTGGTCTGCACACCCTGCGCTTACTCTTGGGCGGCACAAAACGCTACGATGCTCTCCTGCTCATCGGCTTGCTTGCCTGCCTTTTGCTCTTTCGGAAGGCTTTATATGTGGGCGGGCTGTACTGGGCTTCGGCATCTGTTGCCTATGTGTGGCCTTTATTGCCACTGTTTGCAGGCATTGTGCTGTGTTACCAAGCGGCTCTTCAGGGGCAAAACTTCACCCTGCCGCGCACAGCGCTGCTGATACTCTGCTTTTTTGCCGCTGGCTTTTCGCAGGAACAAATAGGGCTGGCTGCTCTGGTTTTTTTGCCCGCTTTTGCGCTGTGCCTACCGCGCGTTGCCCTGCGCGGGCTGTGGTGGCCACTGGGCTGTGCCATGGGGGCGGCGGCGCTGGGCTATGGCATTCTCTTTTGTGCACCCGGCAATTTTGCCCGCCTTGGCGGCGGCATAGCGTGGGCAGAAGCCTTTGCCCATATTCCTGAAAATACTGTGGGCATTCTGGAGCGCATTTTTAATGCTCCCTCTGGCTCTGTGTGGGCTTTGGGCTTGCTGGTTTTGCTGCTGTGCCGTCGGCAGGCAGCGGTGCTTTATGCCCTGCCCCTGCTGGCCATGGCTGGCACGGCCTCGGCTGTAATGTATATTTCCCCCGACATGAATGCCCGCATGTTCTTCCCCATAGCTTTTTGCCTTTCGCTGCTCACGGCTTTGGCTTTGCCCTTGCTGCTTCAGGCGGGCAGGGTGCGCCCTGCTCTTGCCTATGGCATAGCCTGCGTGGCGCTGTGCATAGGGCTGGCTGTGTATGGCAGCACGGTGTGGTATGGCTATTTCAAAAACTACCCAACTATTGAAGCGAATTATCATAATTGGCTGGCGGCTGGCGCACAGGCTGTGCCGCCGCAAAGCATAGTCTATTATCGCCTGCCCGTGCCCGAAGCAGCGCATAGGGAATTGGGCTTTCACGAAAGCCCCGGCACAGCAGCGTGGATGAAGGCCTTTTATAACCTGCCGCAAAGTACAACTATTATTTTGCAGCCTTCGCCCTATCAGTAGTGCAGAGTCACTTTCAAAGCACATACAGGGGGAATCAATTTCCTTTGTGCGCTTTGCGTGGTAAGCATTGCTCATGAAACCGTGCACGTATTTTCAAAGGCAGCATACTCTAGCCCCCGTGCCTGCGGCATAGCGTAGCACACAATACAAAGCCTGTACTTTCTCAGCCTTAGCGGTCAAGAAAGTACAGGCTTACTTTTTTATGCAATAACAACGTGTTCTTGCTGTAAAAAAATACGTTGCGCTACACAGCGGCATCCACCAGCAAATGGTCGCGGTGAATCACTTCTGGGTAATGGGCATCCCCCAGAATGGCGGCCACCTCTATGCGCTTCAGCCCCATGATTTTTTTCAAATCTGCTGCGGCATAATTGCTTAAACCCACGCCAAGGCTTTTGCCCTCGTGCACAATGCGCACTAAAGCGCCGCCTTGAAAATTTCCTTCTACAGCCAGCACCCCGCCGGGCAGCAAAGAAGAGCCTTTATCGCACAGGGCACAGGCCGCGCCACTGTCCACCACCACCGAGCCCACAGGCTCGGACTGATAGGCAAGCCAAAATTTGCGGCGTGAAATGCTGTGCGCTTCTGGGCGCACCCATGTGCCCAAGGGCTGCCCCTGCCCCGTGTGCGCCTGCTGCAAGGCCGCAGTAATGATGCCGGGCGTTTTGCCCGAAAGAATCAGCGTGGGCACGCCTAGCTGCGCCGCCCGCCGAGCAGCCATCAGCTTGGAATACATGCCGCCCGTGCCCACAGTAGTTTTGCCGCCGCACAGGCTGTCTAGGTCAATATCGCGCACAGCCTCTATGCAGGGCATGATAGGCGGGTTGGCCTCACGCTCGGGGTTTGCGGCAAACACACCGCCAGCCGAGGTGAGGTTAATGTACAATTCCGCTTCCACTAAATTAACCAAGAGCGAAGCAAGGCAATCATTATCGCCAAATTTTAATTCGCTGGTCGAGACAGTGTCATTTTCATTGACCACAGGAATAACACCCCAGTGCAGCAATTGGGCAAAGGTGTTGCGGGCATTCAAAAAACGCTGGCGGCTGCGTAAATCGTCACGGGTGAGCAGCACCTGAGCAATAGGCACGCCGTGCGCGGCAAAGGCAGAATCATAGGCATGCATAAGCCGCCCCTGCCCCACGGCTGCCGCGCCCTGCCTTGCCGCCATGCTGGCAATTTCGGCTGCACAGCCTGCAAGGGCAGCACGCCCCGCCGCCACCGCCCCAGAAGAAACCAAGACCACGCGCCGCTGCCCGCCCTCGGGCAAAATGCGCAGGGCTGCCAGCTGAGCAGCAAGGTCTGTAATGACAGCATGATTTATGCCTGCTGCATCAGTCAGCACAGCGCTGCCCACCTTTACCACCACACAGCGCGCACCCAACAGTGCCGCCGCTTTTTCCTGCTGCCAATTCATAGCTGCTCCTCAACGTGTGCTTGAAAAGGTCAAAGCTTTGCGTATTTGCCTAGAGCAGATTCCCTTTCAAAGCTCACATAATGGGAAAGACATTCCCCTTGTGAGCTTGAAGCGGCAAGGATTTCTTAGGAAACCTTGCGAGCATTTTTAAAACTACAATGCTCTAAAACGTACTCAGAAGGCATGCTGCCCCTTTGCCCGCAAGCAAAGTAACTATGGGCTTTGCCGCACAGCAAGCAAAAAACACAGCCCCAAGCATGCTCTCAAAAAAAAGCAGGAAGGCATAGCCCCCTGCTCAAACACTATTCGCGCACATAGAAGACTTCAATGTCTTCAAATTCTTCCGCTTCGGCCTGCTCCACTTCTTTTAAATGGATAAGGGGCTCGTGGCAATCCAGCTCGGCGCGCATACGCCACAGTTTGGCCACCAAGGCCTCCACACCCACATTTTCCTGAGCGGAAATAAAGAAAATTTCACGCCCTTCGGCTTTGGCACGGGCTTGCAGGGCGGCAAGGCGTTCTTCATCAATAAGGTCAATTTTATTAATAACTTCAACCTGTGTGCGTGTGGCAAGGTCTGCATCAAAGCAGCGTAATTCATCATTAATTAAATCAAAGCCAGCCCAAGGCTTATCATCATCTACATCTTCAATACTTAAAATATGCAGTAAAAAGCGGGTGCGCTCCACATGCTTTAAAAAGCGATGCCCCAAGCCCTGTCCTTCGTGTGCGCCTTCAATCAGGCCGGGAATATCGGCCAGCACAAGGCGTACATCGGGGTCAACCTCATCAATCATTACGCCAAGGTTGGGGGTCAGCGTGGTGAAGGGGTAGGCGGCAATTTTGGGGCGAGCCGCAGACACTTTTGAAATAAACGTAGATTTTCCCGCATTGGGCAAACCAATAATGCCCACATCGGCCAAAATTTTCAGCTCAAGGCGCAGGTCAAATTCATCCCCAGGCTCACCGGGCTGGGCAAAACGCGGGGCGCGGTTGGTGGAAGTTTTAAAATGTTCATTGCCCATGCCGCCGCGCCCGCCGCTGGCTACCACCACTTCGGCTTCGGGGTCGGTCAGGTCAGCCACAAGCTGCTCACCCTCTGGCAGCTCGGCAAAAACTAAGGTGCCCACAGGCAGGTGCAGCACCAAATTTTCGCCTTTTTTGCCATAGCATTGCGAGCCCATACCGGGCTGGCCATTTTGCGCTTCATAATGACGGCGCAAACGAAAATCGTACAAGCTCAACAGGCGCGAATCGGCCTTTAAAATAATGCTGCCGCCGTCCCCGCCATCGCCGCCATCAGGCCCGCCACGGGGAATAAACTTTTCACGGCGAAAAGAAACGCAGCCATGCCCGCCCTTGCCCGCCTTAACGCTGATTTTAGCTTCATCAACAAATCGCATATATGCCTCTTTCACGCCAAGCAGCCAGCAGACGTGTTTTTTTACAGAAAAAACGGTGGCGAAAGCCTACGCTTTCACCACCGTTTGAAAAACAAGCCAAACAACAAGGAGCCCTACATAAAAAGGGGGTCAACCCTAGGGAACACCTTATGCAGACCCGTAAAGCCCTGCTTATTCAGCAGCGGCAACATCCACATGCACGCGCACCTTGGTGTGGCGGTTGCGAATGTACTTTTCAAAACGGACCACGCCGTCAACCTTGGCAAACAGGGTATAATCTCTGCCCATGCCCACGTTGACACCGGGGAAAACCTTGGTGCCCAGCTGGCGCACAATAATGCCGCCAGCAAGAATGCTCTGCCCGCCAAAGCGCTTGACGCCTCGACGTTGCCCTTGACTGTCGCGGCCGTTACGCGACGAACCGCCTGCTTTTTTATGAGCCATAACGCGTCTCCTGCTTAGGCATGAATGCCAGTGATCTTGAGAGTGGTGTAATCCTGACGGTGACCGCGCAGCTTGCGCGAGTCATTACGGCGCCAGCGCTTGAACACCAGCACTTTTGTGCCGCGGCTGTGTTCTACGACCTCGGCCTTCACCGTGGCACCAGCCACATAGGGAGCGCCGACTTTTACGTCGCCGCCGCCGATCATCAGCACTTTGTCAATGGTCAGCTCAGCGCCAGCTTCAGCGCCCAGCTTATCAACCATAACTTTGCAGCCTTCTTCAACGCGGAACTGCTTACCGCCAGTTTCGATAATAGCGTACATTGTGTGACCTCCAAAAAGAGAGAAAGGCGTTTCTACCGTAAAGCGCGCCAGAAGTCAAGGGCTTTGAGGGAGGGGTAAAGTCCTTGATATCGGGGCTGGCGCAGCGCATACAGCCGCTCTGCCCTGCTCGCTTTTCAGCTCAATATGTTTTGGGATCCACGGTGCTAAGGAAGATCCAGTCGCATGATCTAGATCAAGTTTGGACAAAAGGCAAGTCAAACACTGGGGCACGAGGGCTATTTTTTGCAATTTTTTTTGCTGCCGCCCGCGCTGTGCCGCATTTTTTCATTCGCCAGCCGCGCCTTCCTGCTGTATACTTGAAAAATGAACGAACATACCCTCTCTATTACAGCTCTTGCAGACGATGGACGCGGCGTGGCAAGGCTGGATGGCAAAGTCTATTTTGTAGCAGGCGCTCTGCCCGGCCAAAAGGTGCGCGCCCGCATCACTCTGGAAAAAAAGCGCTATGCGCAGGCAGAATGCCTTGAAATATTAGAAAACATGCCCGATGCCCAGCCCCCCTTGTGCCGCCACGCGGCGCAGTGCGGCGGCTGCCCCCTGCAAAGCATGCCCTATACGCGCCAGCTTGAATGGAAAACAACTATGGTGCGCGAGGCCTTTACCCGCATAGCCCATTTGCCCCAAGCGCCCATTCTGCCAGCACTGCCTGCCCCTGCCACACAGGCCTACCGCAATAAAATGGAATTTGCTTTTGGCAGAGATGCACAGGGCGGCCTGCTGCTTGGCCTGCGTGCCCTTGCTTCGCGCACCGTTTTTGATGTGCGCGACTGTCAGCTTTTGCCAGCCCCTGCTATGGATATTATTCAGGCCGTACGCAAAGGGGCACGCGCCACCCAGCTGCCTGCCTATGATTGGGAAGCCCAAGCCCGCGCCCATCGCGCTGTGGCGGTGAAAGCAGAAGGCTTTTGGCGCTTTGCCATAGTGCGCCACGCCCTTGACGCTCAGGGGCAAGAGGGCTGGTGGCTGCACCTGATAACCAGCCGCGCCAATGCCCTTGCCAATGCTGCCGTGCGCAAGCTGGGGCTTGCCCTGCTGGCAGAATTCCCCCAGTTGCGCGGCGTGGTGCATGATGTACGCAATAAGCACGACACGCTTGCCCAAGGCGAGCAGCGCCTTGCCGTGCTGGGGGCAGATGGGGCAAAGCTGTATCATAATTTGGGCGGGCAGCGTTTTTGCCTTGATATCGGCTCGTTTTTTCAGGTGAATACAGGCGCGGCACAAAATTTATGCGCCAGCACCTGTGCTGCCATGCCGCCTGTGCATGAAGAGCACAAGCCAGCCCTGTGGGATTTATATTGCGGTGTGGGTGCGCCCGGCCTGCTTTTGGCTGATCAGCTGGGGCAGCTTGTGGGTGTGGAATTTGACCAAAATGCCACCCGCATGGCAGCACATAATGCCGCTGCCGCTGGCTATGCCCACTGCTACTACCTTGCTGGCGATACCGCCACGGTGCTGGCTACCCTGCCGCAAGAACAAAAACAGCCCGATATTGTGCTGAGTGACCCGCCGCGCAGCGGCATGAGCCCAGAGGTGATACAGGCCATTGTAAAGGCCGCACCTAAGCGCATTATAGCCCTTTCCTGTAACCCTGCCACCCTTGCCCGCGACGTGGCCTTGCTGGTAGCAGGCGGCTACAGCGTGCAGCAGGTGCAGCCCATAGATTTATTTCCTCACACCATGCATATAGAAAATGTCTGTCTGCTCATGAGGGAGTAAATAAAAATTTACAGCAAATTCACGGTATTGGTTAATCAATCAATAAAAGTGACTAACCTCTAAAAAAATATAGCGCTTTTTTGCATAACTCTGGCCTGCACCCTGTGCCAAGCAGGGCAAAATTGTGATTGCTCAAGCGTATTTAGTGTTAAAAGCTATTGACGTAAAGGCAACGCTTGTGTATTTTTACACAGCTATTGCGGGCTATGGCACGCAGATGCGCGTGGAGCGGCTATGGGGCTTAAAGAATATCTCAAAGCCAGACAAAACGGCATCGACCTAATGGCAACCTCGGGCACAATTGGCTTGCATATGGTAAGCGGCCCTATTGTGGGTTTTGTGCTTGCCCTGTGCATTGAATATTTTGTGCAGTCGGGTACGCCGTGGATTAAGCTGGGCGGGCTGTTTATTGGCATTATCGCCGGCTTTATCAATGTCTATGAAGACTCGAAAAGACTTTTGAAAAAAATGCAGGCTGAGGATGATAAAAAATTTGGTTCACGCCCTTGATGCCTTGCTTTGGCGGCGGGGGGTGCAGCATCCTCAAATTCGCTTTGTAGTGCGCAATGTGCTTGTGGCTGCAATGCTGGGCTTGCTTACGGGTGCTGTGTGCTTTTACTGGACGCCCGTAATTTTTTGGTTTGGTGTCGGGCTTGCGCTTTTGGCGCAGGTTTTCTGGGGGTTAGCGCACTTTTTTTTGCGCACTAATCTGCTGGAATATACAACAGCGCTGCTTATGGTTGCCCTTTTACGGTCAACTGGTCGGCTTTTGCTGACAGGAGTGGTGCTGTATGTGGCACTTGTGTGGTGTCGTGCGCCCGTATGGGCCCTGTTGGGGGGGCTTGTGGCGAACACGGCGGTGGCCTTGGGCTCGTATGGGCTTGCAGGCCGTACTGGACACAACTGTTAAAGGAGGATGATACATGGCTGGCGCATTGCCACATCCGGTGCTTATCTCCACATTCCTGAACATGGACCAAGTGACCATTGGTGGGCAGGTTGTGGAATTTAAGCATGTCTTCTACTCCTGGGTTTGCATGGCTATCTTGTTTGTTGTCGCATATTTGTTGCGCCAGCGGTTAACCATGGTTCCCGGCAAATTGCAGAATGTTTTTGAAGCTGTCATTGGCACTATCGAAGACTTTGTCTGCACCACAATGGGCGAGGTTGGCCGCAAGTATGTGCCCCTGCTCGCTGGTATGTTTATTTACATTTTTTCCATGAACATCATGGGGCTTATCCCCTTGTTCGATGCGCCTACGGCAAATTTGAACACCACGGTGTGCATGGCTCTGTTCGTATTCCTTTTCTACAACTATGTGGGCTTTGCCCGCTGGAAAGGGCATTACGTTCATCACTTCACCGGCCCTTCCAAGTGGCTCATTCCTTTGATGTTCCCCTTAGAAGTTGTTTCGCACCTTTCCCGTCCTGTTTCGCTTTCTTTGCGTCTTTTCGGGAATATACGCGGTGAAGAAATTGTTATGGTGCTCTTCTTTATCATGGCTCCCATTTTGGGCACGCTGCCTATTTACTGCTTGTTCTTACTGGGCAAGTCTATGCAGGCCTTTGTGTTCTTTATGCTGACCATGGTATACATTAAGGGTGCTCTTGAAGCCCCCGAGCACTAGTTTTTAGCAGCCCTCATGGGCTACCCTTTGTGGGGAATGGTCCTTACGGACCTCACAATATAACACCTTATTTGAGGAGTGCATCATGCGTAAATATCTTATGATCGCCCTGAACACCGTTGCCCTGCTTGGCTTGGCCTCTATGGCCATGGCTGCCGAAACCCTGAACGCCGTTTCTTTGGGCACCACCACCTTGGCTGCTGCTCTGGGCATCGGTATTGCCGCTTTTGGTTGCGGTATCGGCATGGGCTTGGGCTTGAAGGGCGCTTGCGAAGGCATTGCCCGTAACCCTGACGTGTCTGGCAAAATCACTGGTACCATGATTTTGGCCTTCGCCTTCATCGAATCTTTGGCCATTTACGCCTTGGTTATCAGCTTCATTCTGCTGTACGCCAACCCCTTTGCGTAAGCCGCTAGCCTTGTGATTTGTTGGGGGAAGGTGCAAGCCTTCCCCCTTTTTTTGTGCTTGCAAAGTAGCATGCACAGCCGCCATGCCATACATGCTACCGTGTTATTTGCGCCCTTCAGCCTGCCTTTACCTGCCTAAAAAAAGCCCTTGTTACATCCCAAGGTTTACGCTATGAATAAAGCCGAATCTGTGATTGACAAAAATGGCAAGACAAACAACCAGTAGCCTCCCTTATGGACAAAAAGAAAAGAGTTATTATATACTTTTTTGATGAATGTTCATGAAATATCAGCAAGTTATGCAGTATAAACAAATTTAGACTTGCCTAATATGTTTTTTTGCATTATCTTATTGTGAAAAATAGGGCATGAGGCAGACGCGCCTTACTATGAAAAGAATGAGAGAATACTATGAATAGACCTGTAAAAAGCAAACACATCCCCCGCGCAACCATTCGGCGTCTTGCCACCTATATTCAAGTTTTGGAAGGTCTGGCTCAGGAGGGTGTTGAGGTCATTTCATCCAACCCTCTTGCCGAAGCCTGTGACGTTAATGGCTCACAAGTGCGTAAAGACCTTGCCTATTTTGGCGAATTTGGCATTCGCGGCGTAGGCTATCAGGTAAAGCCCCTTATTGATTCCATTAAAGAATCGCTGGGGGTGGACAGAGAGTGGCGCATAGCTCTTGTGGGCGTGGGTAACTTGGGCAAAGCCCTGCTCAACCATACAGAATTTCGCCAGCGCGGCTTTAATATTGTGGCCATTTTTGACTGTGACCCCTTTAAAATTGGGGAAATTGTGCACGGCCTTGAGGTGCATTGCACCAAAGATATGCGCATGATGGTTGATGAAATGAATATCGAGGTGGGCATGATAACCACCCCCCCAGAAAGAGCACAGCGCGCGTCGCAGCATCTTGTTGATGCCGGCATTACCAGTATTCTCAACTTTGCCTCGTCACGCATCAAAACCCCAGAGCATGTGCAAGTAGAATATGTTGACTTCTTCCATCAATTCTACACCCTTGCCTTTAATGCCTCGCAAGGGCTGAACCGATAGGGCTTATGCTATGGACATACATTCTTTGCTTACACAGGCGCGCTCATGCCGCCGTTTTATTGAAGCCAGCCCCCTGCAAACCCCCGATTTGGAATGGCTTGTTGACTGCGCCCGCATCAGCCCCAGCGCCCGCAATGCACAGGTGCTGCGCTATGTGCTGGTGAGTAGCAGTGAGCTTTGCCAGCAGCTTATAGGCTGCGCTGGCTGGGCTGGGGCGCTGAAAGGCTGGGGTGGCCCCAGTGCAGGTGAACGCCCCACAGGCTTTATTGTCATTACTGCCGCCCCCGAAAGCGGCAAATGGACTGGCGTTGATTGCGGTATTGCCGCGCAAAGCATACAGCTTGCCGCAGCCAGCAAGGGCTGGGGTTGCTGCATGCTGGGTTCATTTAATGAAGAAAAGGTAGCCGCTTTGCTGGGCTTAGCGCCAACGCAGCGCGTACAGCTCGTGCTGGCGTTGGGTGTAGCTGGTGAACAGCGCCGCCTTGCCCCCATGCCAGACAATGGCTCGTTCAACTATTGGCGAGACGAGCAGGATGTGCATGTTGTGCCCAAAAGGGCACTGGCAGAGGTGATTAGCAAGCGTCTATAGCAGGTTTATGCATTAAAACGACAATCCTGCGGTAACTGCCGCAGGATTTTTTTTTGCACTAGCGCAATTTTGCTGTGAAATAGCAGCGCAAGAGCACACAAAACTTATTTAGGCCTATTTCGGCTCATAACAGCACAAATAACTTGCGCTTATGCCTTTGACGGGCATCTGCTCCTGCTCTTGCCAGAGCAATTTCAAAACAACACGCCCTAATACGAGGCACAGGCCTTGCTCTCACCCAAGGCAGGCAAAAAACAAGGGGAATGTATGGCACATATACGCGAACAATTGGGCAGCCGCCTTGGTTTTTTATTACTTTCGGCAGGCTGTGCCATAGGTTTGGGCAATGTCTGGCGCTTTCCCTATATTGCAGGGGTATACGGTGGTGCACTTTTTGTTCTGCTGTATGTGGCCTGCCTGCTCTTGCTGGGGGCACCGCTGCTTATTATGGAATTTTCTGTTGGGCGTGCAGCCCGCCGCAATATGGGCGCAGCCTTTCAAATTCTCTCCCCCAAGGGCGAGCGCTGGCACCGTTTTGGCATAATTTCCTTGCTGGGCAGCTATTTGCTCATGATGTTTTACACCACGGTATGCGGCTGGATGCTGTATTATAGCTATGCCATTATTAGTGGAGCTATGCCGCGCACACCCGAAGCCGTGGGGGCTTTTTTTGGCCAGCTGCTTGCCAGCCCAGAGATTAATGTACTGTGGCTTGCCATTACCATTGTGCTGGGCTTTTTTGTGTGCGCCCTTGGCCTGCGGCGTGGTGTTGAACCTGTAGTGAAATATATGATGGCAGGCCTGCTCTTTATTATGCTCAGCCTTGTGTGGCGTTCGCTCACCTTGCCTGGGGCAGAAAAAGGCTTGGCTTTTTACCTTATGCCCGACGTTCAGCGCTTACAGCAGGCTGGCATTTGGCAGGCGCTGAATGCCGCCATGGGGCAGGCTTTTTTCACCCTTGGGCTGGGCGTGGGCAGCATGACCATTTTTGGCAGCTATATTGGGCGGGAACGCTCTCTTACTGGCGAAGCCCTGCATATTATGCTGCTGGATACCTTTGTTGCCCTCATGGCTGGGCTAATTATTTTCCCCGCCTGCTTTGCCTTTCAGGTGGATGCAGGCAGCGGCCCCGGGCTGATTTTTGTAACCCTGCCCAATGTATTTAACAGCATGAGCGGGGGGCAGTTTTGGGGCTCGCTCTTTTTTATTTTTATGAGCTTTGCCGCCCTGACCACCGTGATTGCTGTCTTTGAAAATATTGTTTCCTATAGCATGGATGTTTGGCATTGGTCGCGCATGAAATCATGCTGCCTCAATGGCCTGATGCTCTTTGCGCTTTCTTTGCCCTGTGCTTTGGGCTTTAATGTGTGGAGCAATATCACCCCGCTGGGAGCAGGCACAAACTTCCTTGATTTATGGGATTTTCTCCTCAGCAACAATATTTTGCCCTTGGGAGCGCTGGTTTTTTCCCTCTTTTGCTGCCACAAATTTGGCTGGGGCTGGGATAATTTTTTGCAGGAAGCCAATACTGGCAATGGGGCAAAGCTCCCCCGCTTTTTGAAATGCTATTTGCGCTATGGCCTGCCCCTGCTGGTGCTGATTATTTTTGTGCAAGGGTATATAAGCAAATTCGGGCACTAGATCAGAGTAGCGTATAGGCTATTACTGCTGAAATACACGCACACTTCAGCTCGTAACAGCGCAAATAAATTGAGCATATGCCCTTTGTGACAGGCATATGCTCCCGCTCTTACCAGAGCAATTTCAAAGTAAAATTGCCTAAGCCACAGTACTGGGCAGAGCTTTGCTATGCGCATAGGCGCGGGCAGCGGCAACAAAATTCTGCGCCCACTGTGGTAAAGCTGGGGCAAAAATATGCGTATAGGAAGCGCAGGTATTGTTGCAGATGAGCATATCATGCCCTTTGCCCATACCCAGCCCACTGTCAAGCTGCAGGGCATAGGCTGGCTTGGCATCAGCATCCAGCACACAGCGTGAATAGTGAAATTCATGCCCGCGCACAGCACAGCCCTGTGGTAAAAATAAAGTATCCTGAGTGGTTATGCCCTGCACATAGCCCAAACCCTGCGGCCGTGGGTGAAATTCTGCCCGCACAGGAAAAACCCCAGCCATGGGGTATTCCCCTTCTTTACGGGCAATAGCACGCGAAAGCACCATAAAGCCGCCACATTCTGCATATATGGGCATATTGTCTTGTGAAAAAGCCTTGAGCTCGGCCAAATGCGGGCAAAGGCTCAGGCGCGGGGCACTGTCTTCAGGAAAGCCCCCGCCCAGATACAGGCCATCAAGCTGAGGCCACGGGGCGGTATCAGCAAAGGAAAGGCGCACCAAATCCGCCCCAGCCCGCCGCAAGGCTTCCAAATTTTCTGCATAATAAAACCACAGCACATCATCATGCACATAGCCAATGCGCGGGCGCGGCGCGGGGCTGCCAGCCGTATGCCCTTCCCAAAATTCCGCCACAGGCTCAAGGGCTGGGGCAGCAGCGGCTATGGCCTGCACGCGCGCCACATCCACATGCTTGCTCACAAAATCTCCCAGCTCGGCCAGCACGCGGCGCACCGCGGCAGAATCCGCGTTGTCAGCGCAATCATTGCCAATTTGGTGCGAAGCAAGCCCCATATGCCGCTCTGGCAGTGGGTTGGCTTTAAGGCGCGGCAAAGCCCCCAGCACGGGCACATCGGTATAGTGCTCTATGCTCTGGCGAATAATGCTTTCTTGCCTTGCTGTGCCCACCTGATTCAGCACTACACCAGCTAAGCTGACACGGGGATCAAAATGGCATAAGCCCAGCACAAGGGCAGCGGCTGTTCGCGTCATTTTTGTGCAGTCAAGCGAAACAAGTACAGGGCATTGCAGCGTAACAGCCAAGGCCGCTGTGGCACAAGAGCCATCCACATCGCGCCCGTCAAATAAACCGCGGTTGCCTTCAAGCACAGCCATGCAGCTCTGTGGCAGGCTATGCACAAAAAGGGAACGCAGACGCGGCGCACTAAGAAAAAAAGGGTCTAAATTGGTAGCTTCGCGCCCTGCCGCCCATGCCAGCCATGCTGCATCAATATAGTCGGGGCCTTTTTTGTAGGGTTTTACGGCAATGCCGCGCTGCACTAAAGCAGAGCATAAACCCAATGACAGCAAGGTCTTGCCAGAGCCGCCCTTGAGCCCAGAAATAAGAATACGCGGTGCTGTAATCATAACAATAAAGCTTATATCCTTGTATAAATATGCCTTGCAGTAAAAAAAAGAATGCCAAAAGCACGATAGGCTAAAAAAAATATTTTGCCTAGTGCCCTTTGTGCAAGCCCCGTATGCCCCCGCCTATGCCGAAAGCGCATGTCAAAACCAAGCCCACCAACAGCGGCAAAAGGCAAATGTGCATGGACACCAAGGCAAAGACCTGCTGCTTCACCCTGCGCAGCGGGCATGAACAAAATGCCCTTGACTTGCAGGCCGCAAGCGGCTGTCATGTTCTCCTTGCCCCTTTACCCCACAAGTTTCGGGCTTGTCTGCGCTTGGCACAGGCAAAACAGGGCACAAAAAAAGGCTGGAGCAAAACTCCAGCCCTACCTTAGGAAAAAGGTATGCTTTTTCAGCATTGAAAGGCTAGTCTTCGCCTTCAGTGTGGGACTGTTTGCCAGCGCCCTTCAAGCCATACATGGTGGTAGAGCCAGAAGACCAGAATTCCAACACTTCGTCTTTCACCAGCTGTGTCAGCACTTTTTTCACTTCACGAGGACCTTTTTCAGGAAAAAGATCGGAAAAATCTTTGAAGTAAAATTTGGATTTTACAGCGGATTTGCTCGCCAAAAATTCGAGAATGACGTCTTTTTCAGCCATGATACTTCTCCAAAACCGACGGCACCCGAAGATGCCGCCGGTGTTTATAGTCTAGCCTAGAACGTGAACTGGGTGCTCTGACGCCAGGTGTAATAGGCAGGATCGCGGAAGTCATCGATCAGGTGGTGGGTGAACTGCAAGCCGGTCTTTTCAAAGAAAGCCTGCCAGCCAATGCGTTCAGCCCAGTCGCCCAAGCGCTCATATTTCTGAGCATCGGTAGCATACACATCAAGAATGTGCTTGATGGTTTTGGTCAGCGAAGGCCAACGGGGAGGTTCGTTGGGGATGTAACCCACAACAACCTTCGAGAACTTGGGCTTGCTGATACGGTTGGAAACCTTACCACCAACCATGATGATCACGCCGTCACCTTCTGCGTCAGCAATAGGCATAGCGGGGCACATGGTGTAGCAGTTACCGCAGTACATGCAGCGGTCGGCCTTAACAGCAATGGTGTTCACCTTTTTGCCGTCATGCTCCACCTTGGTGGGGCGCACAGCAGCGGTGGGGCAAGCAGCCACAGCCAAAGGAATTTCGCACAGCTGGTCAGCCCACTCGTGGTCGATCATGGGGGGCTTACGGTGAATGCCCACCACGCCGATGTCAGAGCAGTGCACAGCGCCGCACATGTTGATGCAGCAAGCCAGCGAAATACGCACAGGGGCAGGCAAACGCATATTCTGGAAGTCGTCAAACACGGCGTCCATCACGCATTTCACAGGGCCCGAAGCGTCGGTAGCGGGCGTGTGGCAGTGCACCCAGCCCTGGGTGTGAATCATGTTGGAAACACCAGCGCCAGTGCCGCCCAAGGGGAACTTGAACGAGCCGCCGTCAAACTTGCGGGTAGCAAGGTCGGCTTTCAAAGCAGCCAGAGTTTCTTCAGAATCGGTCATGAATTCAATATTGGAACGGGTCGTCCAACGGACAAAACCATTGCAATATTTGTCGGCGATGTCGCACACTTCACGAATGTGAGTGATGGACATGGTACGAGTACCAGCCACACGCACGGTGTAGACTTTGGCGCCGCCTTCAGCCACGTGCATCAGCACGCCGGGCTCAAGAATTTCATGATACAGCCATTTGCCGAAGTTTTCAGCAATAACGGGCGGGAAGTATGAGTCATACTTGTGGGGGCCGATGTCAGAAATACGGCCTTCCATCGGTTTTTCGGGTCTGTACCCGGAAGAAATAAAAGCCATTGTTGTATTCCCCCTGAATTAGCGTTGATGACGTTCGCGGAACTGCTTGATGTCACGTTCCCAGCCGCCGGGCACTTCTTCTTCCTTGAAGAAGATGTACGGGTTGGTACGGGGCTGAACAATGTGATAAGGAGCTGCTTCGGTATCGGTCACTTCCAACAGTTTCTGGAAGGACAAGCGCTTCATGGTTTCACCCACGCGCTCACGGTTTTTGCCTTCTTCCATCCACCAGTCCCAAATCTTTTCGATGACTTCTTTCACGTCATCGTAAGGAGCGGAGCAATCAATGAAAGGAATGAGCAAAGAGCCCATCTGAGCACCGTCAACAACAGGAGCCTTAGCACCAACAAGAATGCTGGCGCCGCGTTCGTCACCAATGTGCAAAGCGCGGGGCATGGTGTTGATACAGTGCATGCAGCGCACGCAATGCTTGGTGTCGATAGAAAGCTTAGCGCCGTCCCACTTCATGCAGTGGCCGGGGCAGCGGTCGACAACTTCAGCCTGCAGGTCAAACTTGCCCCAATCACGGCCAGCATGGGCACCAGCATTGGGTTTCAGTTCGCCAGCAGCGTAGGCCTTGACCTGCTCCTGATCAATTTTGATGTCGTCTTTCCATGTGCCAACCACGGCAAAGTCAGAGCGCGCCATAGCGCACACGCAGCCGTTGGGGCAGCCGTCAAACTTGAATTTGAACTTGTAGGGGAAGGCGGGGCGGTGCAGCTCATCCTGATAGTCCATGGTGAGCTGGTAGCACATATCCTGCGTGTTGTAGCAGGCATATTCGCAGCGGCTCTGGCCAAGGCAAGCAGCAGGCGTACGCAGGTTAGAACCAGAACCACCAAGGTCCACGTTCATTTTGTGGGTCAGTTCGTAGAATAATTCTTCGAGCTGAGGGGTCTGGGTGCCGAGCAGCACGATGTCACCAGTGGAACCGTGCATGTTGGTGATACCAGAGCCACGAAGATCCCACAGGTCGCACAAGTCACGCAGGAACTTGGTGCTGTAGTATTTGCCAGCGGGCTGAGCCACACGCACAGTGTGGAAGTGAGCTACGCCGGGGAACTTTTCGGGCTGGTCACAGTAACGGCCAATAACGCCGCCGCCGTAACCAAACACGCCCACGATGCCGCCGTGCTTCCAGTGAGTTTCTTTTTCTTCATAAGAAAGCTCGAGCACGCCCAGCAGATCTTCGGGGGCTTCCGCGGGGATCTGATAGTCGAGACCGTTGGGATTAGCCGCACGGTGCGCGGCTTCCTGTTTGATGTCGGACACAAAGCTCGGCCAAGGGCCTTTTTCCAGCTCGTCCAACATGGGGGTTGCATGTTTCGCCATTGCCATACCTCCAATAGGTTTGTTTATCACGGCTTAACGTCGTGTGCCGTTCAAGTGTGGGCGGCTTTGCCGCCGCTTGCGAACGGTCTACGCCATGCGGCCATACCAAGGTCAAAAATGTGACGTTAAAAGCCGCTAAAAAACGCAGACCATGCATTTGTACTCTATTTCTTCAATAATGACAACTGCCAAACAAAGAGAATGGACGAAGCAAAAAAAAAGATTCGGTCAGCTATTTTTTAGCACAAAGCCCGTAACGCCTTGACTCATAAGGACTTGACCTGAATGCCAAGCCAAGGCAAGTTAAGCGGCAGGACAAGAAAAAAAATCTATAAGTTCTTTCTTTCACAATAAAAAGCTATAAAAAAGGGGAGCGGAAAATGAAAGATGAGCGGGGCTTGTACTATTTGCCTCAATCTGGTAATGTCAGCGCGCGCATGTATGTACGCAAGGGTGAAAATGACGAAATAGAGTTTCGTCTGTGGCAGGTAAATTACCCAGAAGTTTGGGAAAAACACCAGTGGCTCCCCATGAGCGTGATACGGCGCGCGGCAGAAATGTATGCCGCAGACAAGGGCGAACAGGCCAACGACCCAACAAAATTGTATGACCTTGCTGTGGCTCGGGCTCTGTTAAATGAGGAAAGCCAAGTGTAACTTTGCGCCTCTTTTTCTGCTGGGTCGGCACGCCTTTTTTCCCGTTGCCCCCTAGGGGCAGCGGCAGGCTTGCGGCTTGGCCGCTGGCTGCGAACAATGGAGTTCATGGTGAGCGGTCGCTGGCTCGAACAAAATAAAGCTGTGTTTGTGCGTGATTTGGTGCGCGACTATTGCAATGTTTGCGCAGCCTTAGAAACACAGCGGCAGCGTTTTGAAGGTGACGGCACAATATCCTATGCCGTATTACGCGACCTTTTAGGTGAATCTATTCGCAAAGGCGTGTTTTGGCGGCTTAAAGATACTGCCCACCACCTTTTTCGCTGCACAAGCGCACAAAACACAAGGGAGGATGAAACGACAATTGTGCTGTGGCAATATGCCAATAGCCATTTGCCCGATGGTGAAAGCCATCTTAACGCTGTGGAGGCCATGCTTGATTGGTGCATAGGCTATGCCTTCCACGAATGCGTCAAGCTCAAAGAAGATGCTTTTTTACAGCAGCATTATGCTAATCGCTATACAGAAATGCAGCGTGCAGCACACAATGCCGATAGTCTTTTTATGCCGCTTGATTCGTTGACAGCACAGACACGCGAAAGTATTCACAGAGAAATTCGGCGCATTTTGCATGTGCTGAACCATGGCTTGCTTTTGTGTGTGCATTACCTTGCCGCCCATGGCAGTAATAAACACTTAGCTCGCTTTCTCTACTCAGAAGAAGCATTGGTGCGTTCTGTGTTTGGTCAAACATGGCCAGCGCTTATACAAGCGCTGTATCAGGGCGATACAACTCGTATGTATTGCCTTGCTGCCACCGCCTATTGGGAAGGCGGGCGCGTTGAAAAGGGGCTTGCCCTGCTTGAAAAAGCCGAGCAGCACCTTGATTTGGGAACTGCCGGCCAATGCCTAAAAAAGGCAATGCGGCAAAGCCCCCTGCCCCCTGCCCCCGACTAACTCCTATCTTTGAGGCTGCCGCGTCTTTGCACCACAAGGCAGCATGAGGTGTGCGTGAAATTTCTAGTAACCTGTATCTGTTTTCTCTTATGTTTTGTTGGCGGCTGTTCCACCAGCCAGAATAGGCACACTGGCCTGTTCCCCTTGGCAATGCCCTCTATGCAGGCATATACCCACAGCCAAGGGTCTCCGCCAGAGCTCTATACTAACCAAAACAGCCCCAAGCCCTAC
Organism: Desulfovibrionaceae bacterium; assembly: GCA_028689675.1. GTDB lineage: Bacteria > Desulfobacterota > Desulfovibrionia > Desulfovibrionales > Desulfovibrionaceae > JAQVCS01. The sequence goes on from JAQVCS010000001.1 coordinate 132,792, forward strand.
GTTGTAAGGGGTAAGGTCTACCAACCCTTACGTTCGGCGCATGGCTATGTGGAAGAAGGCACGGCATCATGGTATGGTGCTCAATTTCATGGTAAAAAAACCGCCAGCGGTGAGCGCTTTAACAAAAGAGAATTAACCGCTGCGCATCCTGTGCTGCCCCTTGGCAGTGTGGTGACCGTCACCAACTTAAATAACGGCAACGCGGTGCGTGTGCGCATAAATGACCGCGGCCCCTTTACACAAGGGCGCATTATTGACCTTTCTAAAGCAGCAGCAGCCGAATTGGGCATTTTAAACCGCGGCACAGCGCGTGTGCGTGTGCAAACCGCCAGCGCCCCGCAGCCCACACAAGTGCAGTACAACGGTATTCAAAACACATCCTCTCAGCAGGCGAACTTATTTCCTTCACCAAGCAATGCCTTAAAACTGCATGGGCAGAACACAGGCAAAAGCTACCCTGTTCGCACTATCTATGCCGCAAATAATGCTTTTTCAGCCGCACAGGCTCAGCGGGCAAGGGCACACAGCGCTGTCCACTACACTGCCGCGCGCATAGTACGAGAATACCCCTTAGCCAAAACGGCGCGTAATTAGCTGCTTTTCTTTGTTGTATACCGTGATTGCTGGCTAATGCACACGCCAGCAATCACCACTAATGAGGCAGCATACTGCACAGCAGTAAAGCTTTCTTCAAGCAGGCATACCCCCAACACCAAGCCTATAACGGGCATTAAATTGGTGTAGGCTGCTGCTTGCCCTGCTGAAAGACGCTGAATGCCATAATTATACAAACCGTAACCACCAAAAGTCACCACCGTGCCCAAATAAATAATACTTGCCACAGGCAGCCACGGGGCTATGGGCATGGGCAGGGTAACCAGCTGGGCGGGCAGGGGCAATAAAGCCGCCATGCCAAAAAAAGACAGCCCAGCAAGCACTTGCATAGCGGTAATTTCCAAAGCCGTATAGCGTAACGATAATGTGCGCGCGCACAGGGTGTACACCGTGGCGCAGCACATGGCTATGCCTTCCAATATATTGCCCAGCAGGGGCGCTGGCGAGCTTTCTGTGGCTACGCCACCAGCACTCAGCACCACAACGCCAGCCCCTGCAAGGCACAGCCCGCACCATGTGCGCGGGCTTGTGCGCTCTCGCAAAAAGACAAAGGCCATCAAAGCCACCACCAAGGGCAGCACGCTTACCAGCATGCCCGCCTGTGCCGCAGAAGTATACAGCAAGGCCTGCGTTTCAAAAACAAAATATAGGCAGGGCTCACTGATCACCATCAGGGCAATAAGCCCCCAGCCGCCCTTGTTTCGCAATGTGCGCCATAATTGAGGCAAAACAGGAATAAAAATCAACGAAGCCACTGCCATGCGCCCTGCCATAAGCTCCCACGGGGTAAAGGCGGTCAGCGCCACCTTCAGAGCAATAAAGGAAGAACCCCAAAAAAGCATGGCAAAAAATAATGCTGTGTGCGGCATCATGGCCTGTTGCATAAAAAACATATTCTCCCCTTTCTCCCCCCAAAATATCCTGTGTGCAAGCGCACTTCCCCAATCTATACCCCCAAACAAAATACAGCAAGAGGGCTTGACCTTCTGCCCTCTGCAAGCCACACTAAAGCAGATTCACTTTCAAAGCTTAGGTAAGGGGGAAGTACATTCCCCTTGTGAGCGTTGAGCGGCAAGGATTACTTACGAAACCTTGCGAGCATTTTTAAAGTTAACATGCACTAAGCCAGTACATTCTTTGCACAGGATTTTGCCATGCTCTCGTTCTTCTCACCCTGCGGGCTCTGCTGATGCGCCTTTCTCAATCCTGCGTGGGCGCAGCAGAAAGCGCCGCCCTGTGCCGTGTTATTGAGCACGGCTACCTTGGCATGGGGACAGAAAGCATTGCTTTTGAGGCTGCCCTTGCCGATTTTTTAGGTGTGCCTGCCGAGCATGTGGCCGCTGTTGCTACGGGCACGGCAGCCCTACACCTTGCCTGTCAGGCTGTGTGCCCGCGCGGCAGTGCTGTGCTTGTGCCCTCGCTCACCTATGTGGCGGCATTTCAGGCCATTACAGCCGCAGGCTGCCAGCCCGTGCCCTGCGAAGTGCTGCCCCATACCTGCACGCTGAACTATCATGACGCAGCACAGCGCCTTGCCGCCTTGCGTGCGCACAAAGCAAGCCCGCCTGTCAGCGCTATTATGCCTATGACCTATGCTGGCAACCCCTATGAGCTGGACAGCCTGCACCATTTTGCTGCCCAGCACGGCCTGCGCGTGCTTACTGATGCCGCGCATGCCTTTGGCAGCAAGCACAAGCACAGGCTGGTGGGTAGCTTTGGCGACATTACCTGCTTCAGCTTTGATGGCATAAAAAATATCACCTGCGGTGAAGGCGGAGCCGTGGTGTGCAGCTCTGCCCAAGACTGCCAGCGTATACGCACAGCGCGGCAATTGGGTGTGCAGGGCGACAGCGCCGCCCGCGCCGCTGGCAAGCGTATTCTTGACCCCGAAGTGGACGAACAGGGCTGGCGCTACCACCTCAGCAACCTTCATGCTGCCGTGGGGCTGGTGCAGCTTGCCCGCCTGCTGCCAGAATTTGCCCCCAAACGCAAGGCACTGGCCGCACGCTATTGCCAAAATTTACAGGATGTTCCGCACTGTTCCCTGCTGCACAGCCATGAGCAGGACGACATTGTACCGCATATCTTTGCCCTGCGTATTGTGGCACAGCAGCCTGCGCTGCGCGACAGCCTGCGCCAAGCCCTTGCTGCGGCAGGCATTGAAAGCGGCATACACTATAAGCCCTGCCATTTGCTTGCCCGCTTTGGCAAGGGCACACCTGCGTTGCCCGTCACAGAAATGCTGTATTCTCAATTGATAAGCCTGCCCCTGCACCCCAACCTTTCCCTTGAGGATATTGATCAAGTCTGCACCATACTTAAAACAGTATTGCTCCGTGCCCGCTAAAGCCCTATGCCCACACAAGCACACCACATACCACCTGCTCCTTTGTTACAACACGAGGCACAGCCCTGCCTAAGTAAAGGGCACATCGTATGCTTAACGCCGCACAATCCCAGCCAGCCAGCGCCCACAGTTTCTGTTATTATCAATTGCCACAATGGGGCGCAAACCTTGCCTGAAACGCTAGCCAGCCTTGCAGCGCAAGTTTTTACCGACTATGAAATTATTTTTTGGGACAATGCCTCCACCGATACCAGCCTTGCCCTTGCCCGCAAAGCAGCCCAGCAGCATGCCGCCTTTTACCTTTGGCACAGCAAGCAGCGCATGCCGCTGGGGCAGGCGCGTAATTGCTCCCTTGCCAAGGCGCGCGGGGAATTTATTGCCTTTTTAGACAGCGATGACCTCTGGCTGCCAGAAAAATTACAAGAGCAAGTGCGCCTTATGCGGCGGCACCCTGCTGTGGGGCTAGTGTGTACTGATGCCCGCTGTCTACTGGGCAACAGGCTGCTGCCGCGCACCTTTTTTCAGCGCGCCAAGCCAGAACGTGGCATGGTTTTTGCCCAGCTCATGCTGCGGCAATGGGTGGTCATGTCCAGCGCCCTTGTGCGGCGCACTATTTTGGATGCAGTGAAAAAAGAAGGGGGCTGGTTTGACGGAGCTTTGCGCGTGTGCGAAGAGGCAGATTTATTTTACCGCATGGCGCGCATAGCCCCTTGCGATTATGTGGCTGCGCCACTCACCATTTGGCGTGTGCACGGCAACAATGCCACTTTGCGGAATTTTGATTTATTTGCTCAAGAAACACGCTTTATTGTACAGAAATTGCGTAGGCTTTTTCCCGATTGCATGCAGCAACATCAGGCTGTGCTGGCAGCCATAGAGCGCCGTGCCACCATACAGCAGGCACTTGCCCTGTGGCGCGCTGGGCAGGGGGCAGCTGCCCGAGGCTGCCTGCGCCCCCTGCAGGGTACAAAAAATTTTGCCGTCATGCTGTGCACATGGCTGCCACCACGCTGCTTTGATTGGCTGGCAAGGCTGTATTGGCGCTGGCGCTAATAGCCCTTCGTATCCTAAAAAGATGCAGAAAATCCCGCAAGCCTCAACACTTGCGGGATTTTTTACTCTGCTTTTAGAGCACGGTTACGTTACCCTTGCCCTAATTACCTTCAATGTCTGACATATCCTGCGGGGTATTAGCCTTGGACATAGAAAAATCCAGAGGGTAAGCCAGCACCATGCTGGTGCGGCTGCCCACGCCCAAGGAAGGCGAGGTGTTCACACCCACCACAAGGTCAGCAATGCCGTCATTATTCACGTCTGCCATATCAATGCTGGCAACAGAGCCCTTGATGCGGCGCGTTTTCCACTTCAGCGCCAAGCCCACGCCGTCCCAATACACAGCATGAATTTCACCCTGTGGGAAGTAGCGGTAACGGCTAAAAATCATGCTGGCAGTAGAAACGGGGTGGTTTAAGAGCACAATGCTGTCACCCTGTGCATCCATAAAGTTAATTATACGCATGGGGGCAAAGTAGCGGTCAGCAATTTCTGCCGACTTATTCACATTCAAGCCCTGCATTCTTTTGTAATAGTCAATGCCTGCGGCAGAGCCAGAATAGGCATCGTCTGTGGTGTGCAGCAAAGCATTTTTGGCACTGTATACCTTCAGGCGTTCCATATCATTGAACATCAGCAGCTTGTCGGCATTTTCTTTCGAGCCGGGGCGCATCCAGTTAATGCCAAAAAGCTTAGCGCCATCGGGCAGAGCAATGCGCGAGCCCTTGACATACTGCCCGCCAGAAACCTTCATGATATACACGCCGGGGCGCATCAAACGCGCGGGATCCCAAGCCTGACCAACAACGGTATCTTCATAATACGGCGGCAGCTTGACAACAGAAAGAAACCAATCGCTCTTTTTGCAGAACTGCGTGAACTTGCCGCCAGCAAAAGAATAGGTGTAGGAGGCAGCGCGCCCATCTTCTTCGCCATAAGCAACAACAATCAGCTCTTTGCTGCCGTTTTTATCCAAGTCAATGGCGCGCAGTGAAAAGCAATTGTCACTCATAGAAACTGTGGTCTCGCCCAGCGGGGTCAGCTTGGCGCCATCCATGCGAAACATGTACAACTTGTGATCACTAAGCACGGCAACTTCATTTTTGCCATCCTTGTTGAAATCGCCCACGGCCATATCCACCATGCCAAAAGGTAACTTTTGCGAGTGCAGGCGCGAATTGTCATTCTGGCTGCCACCCTGATAGCGGAACTGCGGGTTCAGATAATATTCGGCAGGCTGTTTGCCATCATCATTCATCACAATGCCATTGGGGCTGCCAGCAGGGGCAGCGCCAGCAGTGGACGCGGGGCGGGCGCGCAAGCCCATGGCCTCGGAGGCAATGGCAGCGGCCAAGGTGTTCACACTGGCAGTCAAGTTGCTTAAAGGCCCTTGGACATCACGAGACCATTCTTTGCCGGCCTTGCTGCGCACCACAGCATGCACTGTGCTGTCATTGCCCAGCACGCTTACTGTGCCAGAAATAACATAGTCTGCCCCTTTGGACACGGGGCTTGCTTCACCAGAGCTGGCAAGGCGGCTGGTCAAGGTGGCGGCAACAGCCTTGCTTAAATGCCCCTGCCCCTGCGCATTCACTTCAAAGGGCAGCACAGTGAAGGTTTTACCCGCTGCCTGCGCCTGCTGCGCCAGCAAAAGGCAAAAGCAGACCAGCATGGTCAAGCGCACAACATATTTCATGAAAAACTCCTTTGAAAAAAAGCAAGACCATCGTGCAATTTTTCATACAATAGGGATAGAGCGCAAAAAAAATGCGCCCAAGAGTTCACGCCTAAAAAAGCATGCAGCTGCGTAAAAGCAGCAAACCAGCACAAGAGGGCTGGCTGCATGCCATGCCATAAAGAGCCAGAGGGCAGACTTTACGGACGGGCACAGTGTACTATTACTTGCCACAGGACGCAACCATGCGTTAGGCTTACAGCTCAGTAAATTATGACAGGTGCCCGCAATGCAAAAAATACCGTCCCGTTCCTTTCGTTTGGTGTGCCAGCCCCAGCAAATAGCGCAGGTGGAAGCCCTGCTGCACGCGCAAGGCTATGCCTTTGAGCCCGAGCCTTTTTCCCCTTGGTGCCGCAAGCTTACGGCAGAGCCAAAGCCGCTGGGCTCTTCACTGGCAGCACTCTTTGGCTATGTGTACATTCAAGACCGCTCTTCCATGCTGCCCCCCCTTGCTCTTGCCCCACAGCAAGGCAGCGCTGTGCTGGATATGTGCGCCAGCCCCGGCAGCAAAACAGGTTTTTTGGCGCAGCTTGTGGGCAACACAGGCTTTGTACTGGGCAATGAACCCGGCAAAGCCCGCCTTGCCACCCTGCGAGCCAACCTGCACAGCCTGAACCTTGCCCACGCGGCCACCTGCTCTTATGGTGGTGAAGCCCTGCCGCTTAAGCCTGCCTCGTGGGATTGCATTCAGCTTGACCCGCCCTGCTCTGGATGGGGCACAGTGGAAAAAAATCCGCAGGTTATGCAGCTGTGGCATGGGGAAAAAACACGCCCGCTCATCTATTTGCAGCGCCAATTACTGGCCAAGGCCTACGAGCTGCTGCGCCCGGGGGGCATTGTTGTGTATTCCACCTGCACCACCAATGTGGAAGAAAATGAAGAGCAGGTGCGCTATGCTGTGGAAGAGCTGGGCTTTGTGGTCGAGCCGCTGCCGCCCTTTGAAGGCTTTGCTTGGGAAGAACCAGCACAGGGTGGTGCGGGCACACTGCGCGTTGACGGAGCCAACTCAGACGCACAGGGCTTTTACATAGCCCGCCTGCGCAAGCCCGAAACAGAATACACGGCCTTTAGCCTGCCAGAGCAAGACGGGCTGCCCGCTTTTGATACCCTGCCCCGCAGCGCCCTTGCTGCCCCGTGCAGTGACCCTAGCCTTTTGCCGCCGGGGCAGGTGGCTATTTTTGGCGAGCATGCCCGCTTTGTGCCACAGCTTGCTGCCCAATGCCTGAGCGCTGGCTTTATCTGGCAAGGGGCTTTGCTGGGCAAAATGCGCGCGGGGGCACTGTGCCTTGCCCCGCGCCTGCGCCTGCTTATGCCTAGCGCACCGCCAGCAGAGGCTTTGCAGCTCGATGATGTGGATACTATTCAGTCTTTGCTCACAGGGTGCAGCTATGCCAGCGGACTGTCTGGCCGAGAAACAGGGCTGTATTGGCAGGGGCTGCCGCTGTGCCGTGTGAGCCTGAAAAATGGCCGTGTTATTTTCACCATAAAATAAAGGGGAAAAGCATGCTTACTGCCCGAATGCACCTCAAATTGTGGCTGGAACACGATGATGCCATGCTGCTGGGGCAAGGGCCTGTGGAATTACTGTACCGCATAGACAGCATGGGTTCGCTAAAAAAAGCCGCAGAAAGCCTAAATATGTCCTATCGTGCCGCATGGGGGCGCATAAAGCGTCTTGAAGAGGCTTTGGGCATAGCGCTTGTTGTTACCGCAGGCAGCCGCCGCGAAGGCTGCACCTTAAGCCCCGAGGGCAGAATGGCTATGGAGGCTTTTCGGCAATGGGAAGAAGCCGTGCGCACCTTTGCCCTAAGCCACGCCCCCACCCTGCCTTTTTTGCGCGTGAGTGCTGGCGCAGTAAAGACACCCAAAGCAGAAAAAGCGTGAACTCGCATTGACTCTGCCAAGCCTGCGGGCTATAAAAAAAAGGTATATGTTTTTTTAGACCTAATTACAGGAGAAAAAGAATGAATGCGCTTCGTTTGTTATTATTGCTGGCGGCAGTAAGCCTGCCCTGTAATGCCATGGCCGCAGAAAAAATGCTGATGATGGCCACCACCGCCAGCACCGATGATTCTGGCCTGCTTGATTTCCTTAAACCCACCTTTGAAAAAGAAACAGGTATTACCCTGAAGTGGGTTGCCGTGGGCACAGGCAAGGCCTTGGAAATTGCCAAAAATTGCGATGCCGATGTGCTGCTGGTGCACGCCCCCGCCGCTGAAAAGAAATTTGTTGCTGACGGGCATGGCATTGACCGCCGCGAAATCATGTATAATGACTTTGTGCTTGTGGGCCCCAAGGCCGACCCAGCAGGCATTAAGGGCATGGCCACGGCTGCGGCTCTTAAGCAGCTTGCCGCCAAAAAAGCCCCCTTTGTAAGCCGTGGCGACAAGTCGGGCACGCATAAGGCTGAGCAAAAGCTGTGGGAAGTGGCTGGCATGGCCGAACCTTCCAAAGAAGCATGGTATGCCTCGGCAGGGCAGGGCATGATGGCCACCATTGCCATGGCTGCTGAAAAAAATGGCTACACCCTGACCGACCGCGGCACATGGATCAAATATGCCGCCAAGCAGGCAGACAAGAACCCCTTGGCCATTGTGGTGGAAGGTGACAAAGCCCTGTTCAACCAATACAGCGTTATTACCGTGAACCCAGCCCAATGCCCCAAGGTGGACAGCAAATTGGCCGCCCAGTTTGAAGACTGGTGGGTCAAGGCTGAAACCCAAAAGCTCATTGCCAGCTACACCTTGGAAAAGAAGCAGCTTTTCTTCCCCAATGCGGCTAAAAAGTAAGTATCAAAGCTAAAAAAGGCATCGGCATGCTGTATACGGTATGCCGATGCGCTTTGCCTGCCCCCATGCGGCAGACGGCTTTGCAAAGGCATATTAGCTTTGCACCAGTAAGGGCTTGCATAGGGCTGAGCAAAGCAGGGTTGAGCTTGCCTTGTTTCTACGCCCCGCGCTGTAAGCGCGTAAAACACGATACGCTTGCACAGCACAGTCTGTCTCTGCCCCTCACAGAACAGAAACAAGCAAGCACAGTGTACACTAGAACAAGAGCGTGCACACTGCGCCCAAGCCTGAAAGCAGGCATTACAAAAAAAGCACCACATACACCCAATACCACAGGCCAAACAGCTTTGCACAGGGGGATTCTCGCTGTATGAATTTTATCGCAGAGGGCATAGCGCAAGCATGGCTGCTGCTCTGCGCTTTTGACCCAGAAACATTTTCGGCCGTGCAGGCCACGCTCATTTCTACCAGCTATTCCATGACCGCAGCCCTGCTTTTGGGTTTGCCCTGCGGTTTTGTGCTGGGCTATTGCGATTTTATTGGGCGCAAGCCTTTGCGCCTGCTTTCAGACACCCTGCTTGCCTTCCCCACAGTGCTTATTGGCCTGCTGGTCTATGCTTTTATTTCACGGCAGGGGCCTTTGGGCGAATGGGGCTTGCTCTTCACCCTAGAAGGGCTTGCCGTGGGGCAAACAGTGCTGGCCTTGCCCATTATTACCTCCCTTACAGCGCAAGCTGTGGAAAACTTAGACCCACGCTGCCGCCAAACCTTGCTTACACTGGGGGCACAGCCCTTGCAGGCCGCATGGGCTACGCTGCGTGAAGTGCGCTTTCAGCTTATTATGGTGGGGCTCACTGCCTTTGGGCGCGTGGTAACAGAGGTGGGCATTGCCATGATGCTGGGCGGCAATATCCGCTGGGAAACACGCACTATAACCACAGCCATTTCGCTAGAAACCAACAAAGGGGAATTTGCTCAGGGCATAGCGCTGGGTGTGGTGTTGCTGGGCATGGCCTTTGTGCTTAATGTGGCGCTCACGCTGGCGCGGCGCAGGGGGCAAAGCACATGAGCACAAGCCAGCTCTTATACCGCTGCCACAACCTTGAGCAGCGCTATGGCAAGCACCTTGCCCTTACCCTGCCAAGCCTCACGCTTGCCCGTGGGGAAGTACTGGCCTTGCTGGGGGCAAATGGCACAGGCAAAAGCACCTTGCTGCGCCTTTTGGCCTTTTTAGACAAGCCCTACAGCGGCACTATAGATTTTTATGGCGAAAAGGGCATTGCCCCGCGGCGGCAGGCCACGCTTTTGCTGCAAGAGCCCTATTTGCTCACCTGCTCTGTATATGACAATGTGGCTTATGGCCTGCGCGTGCGCGGCTGCTCTGGCATACAAGAACGTGTTGAAGCCGCCCTTGTGGCTGTGGGCTTTGCCCCGCAGGCCATCAGTAAAAGGCTGTGGTTTGAACTTTCAGGTGGGGAAAAGCAGCGCGTAGCACTGGCAGCGCGCCTTGCCCTGCGCCCCCTTGCCCTGCTGCTGGATGAACCCACCTCCAATTTGGACAGCCGCAGTGCCCTGTGCATACAGCAGGCCGTGCAGCAAGCAAGCGCCGCAGGTATGGCCGTGGTTATTGCCACGCACGACACAGCATGGCTGCACAGCCTGAATGCCCGCCAAGTTATTTTACAGGAAAATGCTTGGTAATGTCTTTTGCACCTTGACAGCAGCAATGCCAGCCCTATTTAGCAGTATGCAGCAAGCGGTCGCCATCCGCCAGCATGGGCTGTGTTGCCCCCCTCCTCAGGTTGATTCTTTGGTATTGCCCCTGCAAGCACATTGCGGGGGCAATGCCATTTTGCATCCTTAATATGCACAAAATGCAGGGCACTGAAAAAAAAATTTCAACCTTCTGCGCGTTCCTTTAAGAAAGAGAAAAAATTTAACATTGTTATTTCAATATGTTTTTTCTTTCTCGCCTTTGGCCTTCTTGTGAAAAAAAAAGAGACTTGCTAGAATATCAGAAAATTGCCCTGTGGTGGACTGTTCAACCAATCAGCTTTGTGTTATAGAGGTGCGGTCTATGGCTGTACTGCCATGACGTAATGAACTTTTTTAGCTGAAAGTTTAGTTTTTTCGCAGTAATACAAGCTCTTGTTTCCAAACAGCCACCCCTGCGGGTGGTCACGGGTGCGCTTTTGGCACACTCAGCGTTATACATTTCACGGGCAAGCACCCCCAGCCCGCGTTTTTTGAAACCAGCCGCATTGCGGCGCAAGGAGAAAGACATGGCCAAAATGAAAACCATGGACGGCAATACCGCTACCGCGCATATTGCCTACGCCCTTTCCGACACAGCTGCCATTTACCCCATCACCCCTTCTTCTGTTATGGGTGAACTGGTGGACGAAATGGCCGCCAAAGGTATGAAAAACCTTATGGGCCAGACCGTGGCAGTGAAAGAAATGCAGTCTGAAGCAGGCGCTGCTGGCGCTGTGCACGGCTCGCTTGCCGCAGGCGCGCTCACCAGCACCTTTACAGCCTCTCAGGGCTTGCTGCTGATGATTCCCAACATGTACAAAATTGCTGGCGAGTTGCTGCCCACCGTGTTCCACGTTTCGGCACGCGCTCTTGCCTCGCACGCTTTGTCCATTTTTGGCGATCATCAGGACGTTATGGCCTGTCGCCAGACAGGTTTTGCCTTCCTCGCTTCCTCTTCTGTGCAGGAATGTATGGACTTGGCGCTGGTTTCCCACCTTTCCACCATTGATGCCAGCGTGCCCTTCTGTCACTTCTTTGATGGTTTCCGCACTTCGCACGAAATTCAGAAAATCGAAGTGATTGACCATGAAGACATCCGCCCCTTGGTCAACTGGGACAAAGTGCGCGAATTCCGCGACATGGCTATGAACCCCGAGCACCCGCACATTCGCGGCACTGCCCAGAACCCCGATATTTTCTTCCAGAACCGCGAAGCCTGTAACTTGTATTATGATGCAGTGCCTGGCATCGTGCTGGAAAACATGAAGAAAGTGGAAGCCATCACTGGCCGCCGCTATCGCTTGTTTGATTATTATGGTGACCCCGAAGCCGACCGCGTTATCATTTCTATGGGTTCTTCCTGTGAAGTGATTAAAGAAACCATAGACTACCTCATGGCTAAGGGGCAGCGCGTGGGCTTGGTGAATGTGCACTTGTACCGTCCTTTCTCTGCCACGCATTTGTTGCAGGCCATTCCTGCTAGCGCCCAGACCCTGACTGTGCTTGACCGCACCAAAGAACCCGGCTCTATTGGCGACCCCTTGTACCTTGACGTGTGCACAGCCCTTATGGAAAAGGGCATGGGCGACCTCAAGGTGGTGGGCGGCCGCTATGGCCTTGGCTCTAAAGACTTCACCCCCGGCATGGTTAAAGCTGTGTATGACAACATGCTCGGCCTTGACCCCAAAAACCACTTCACCGTGGGTATTAACGACGACATCACCTTCCTTTCCCTTGATGTGGAAGAAGAAATTGACACCGTGCCCGCTGGCACTGTGCAGTGCAAATTCTTCGGCTTGGGCGCTGACGGCACCGTGGGCGCAAACAAGCAGGCCATCAAAATTATTGGTGACCACACAGACATGTATGCTCAGGCATACTTCGCCTACGATTCCAAAAAATCGGGCGGCTTCACCACCTCGCATTTGCGCTTTGGTAAAGAACCCATCACCTCTTCCTACCTCATCACGCAGGCCGACTATATTGCCTGCCACAAGGCTGCCTATGTCACCCAGTATAATTTGCTGGAAGGCATTAAAGACGGCGGCATCTTTGTGCTGAACTCCAACTGGTCTTTGGAAGATATGGAAAAGCACCTGCCCGCTTCCATGAAGAACGCCATAGCCAAAAAGCATGTGAAGTTCTACAATGTGGACGCTGTGAAGGTTGCTCAGGAAGTGGGTCTTGGCGGCCGCATCAATATGATCATGCAGACAGCCTTCTTTAAGCTGGCTAACGTGATGGATTTTGATCAGGCTGTTGCCTATCTGAAAGACGGCATCAAGAAAGCCTACGGCAAAAAAGGCGACAAGATCGTCAACATGAACATTGCCGCTGTTGATAAGGGTATGAGCGCTGTTGAAGCTATCAATTACCCCGAAAGCTGGGCTACCACCACCGAAGGCGCACAGGTTGCCCACCCCGGTGATGACGATTATGTTGCCGGCATGGTGCGCCCCATTTTGGCACAGCAGGGCGACAAGCTGCCTGTTTCTGCCATGGAACCCGCTGGCCTTATGCCCGTGGGCACTGCCGCTTGCGAAAAGCGCGGCGTAGCTATTTTAGCCCCCGAATGGCAGCCCGATGCCTGCATCCAGTGCATGCAGTGCTCTTTTGTGTGCCCCCACGCGGCTATCCGCCCTGTGCTTGCCACTGAAGAAGAGCTGGCCGATGCCCCTGCTTCTTTTGTGACTGTGCCTGCCAAGGGCAAGGAATTGACTGGCCTGAAGTTCCGCATGCAAGTGTATGCTGAAGACTGCTTGGGCTGCGGCTCGTGCGCTGAAGTGTGCCCCGCCAAGGGCAAGGCTTTGCACATGAAGCCTCTGGAAACACTCATTGACGTAGAAAAGGCCAACCTTGCCTTTGCCGACGCCAATGTGGAAATCAAAGACGATTTGATGGCTCGCGACAGCGTGAAGGGCTCTCAGTTGCAGCAGCCTTTGCTGGAATTCTCTGGCGCTTGCGCTGGCTGCGGCGAAACCCCCTATGTCAAGGTGCTTACCCAGATGTTTGGCGAACGCATGGTTATTGCCAACGCCACGGGCTGTTCCTCCATTTGGGGCGCTTCTTCCCCCACCACGCCTTACACTGCCAACAAAGAAGGCCACGGCCCTGCTTGGGGTAACTCTTTGTTTGAAGATGCCGCCGAATTTGGCTGCGGTATCAACCTTGCCTATGTGCAGCGCCGCAACAAGCTGGCTGACATGGTAGCCGCCTGCGCCGCTATGGAAGACAGCAGCGAAGAGCTCAAAGCCGCCTGCAACAACTGGCTGGCCAACAAGGAAGACGCCGAAGGCTCTAAGAAATATGGTCAGGAAATTCTTGGCCTGCTGGACGGCCACCCCATGGCTCACGAAATGTGGCACATGGATGACCTGTTCACCAAAAAGAGCGTGTGGATCTTTGGCGGCGACGGCTGGGCTTATGACATCGGCTACGGCGGTGTGGATCATGTGCTGGCCACTGGCGACGATATCAACATTCTGGTGATGGATACCGAAGTGTACTCCAACACTGGCGGTCAGGCTTCCAAGGCTACCCCCTTGGGCTCTATTGCCAAGTTTGCCGCTGCTGGTAAGCGCATTGGCAAGAAAGACTTGGGCAAAATGGCCATGAGCTATGGCTATGTCTATGTCGCTTCGGTGTGCATGGGCGCAGACAAAGCCCAGCTGGTAAAAGCCTTCCGTGAAGCAGAAGCCTATAAGGGCCCCTCGCTGATTATTGCGTACGCCCCCTGCATCAACCAGGGCATTCGCAAGGGCATGGGCAAGAGCATGGAAGAAGGCAAGCTGGCTGTGGAAAGCGGCTACTGGCCTTTGTACCGCTTCAACCCCAACCTGTTTGCCGAAGGCAAGAACCCCTTCAGCTTGGATGCCAAGCAGCCCAAGGGCGACATGAAGGAATTCCTTGCTGGTGAAACCCGCTATGCCGCTCTGGACAAGATGGATCCTGAGCTCTCCGCTTCCTTGAAAGACAAGCTGGTGAAGAGCTACGAAATCCGCTACGAGCAGTACAAGCAGCTTGCAGACCTGCCGCATCCTGAAGAAGTAAAGTAAGCGGCACCACACTCATATGACCAACAGGGGCGCGGCGCATAGCGTCGTGCCCCTTGCTTTTTTTGGGGAAAATACAATGCACAGCAGTCTCTACCTCACTGGCACAGAATCCCGCTCTGGCAAATCTGCCATTACGCTGGGTATGATGCAGCTTCTTACGCGCAATATGCGCAAGGTGGCTTTTTTTCGCCCTATTATTAACGAACCTTTGCTCGACGACAAAGACCATGATATTAGCCTCATGTTGCAGCATTTCAAGCTGGAACAGGAATATTTGGACACCTTTGCCTATACCCTTAATGAAGCTCGCGACCTTATCAACAGCGGGCAGCGCAATTTGATGCTGGAAAACATCCTGCAAAAATTCAAAAAGCTGCAAAATGATTATGATTTTGTGCTGTGCGAGGGTACAGACTTTTTGGGCAAAGAAAATGCCTTTGAATTTGACCTGAATGCCGATATTGCCGCCAACCTTGGCACGCCTGTCATGCTGGTGGCCAATGGCAATACCAAATCGGCCGAAGATGTCTTGCAAAGCCTGCAATTGGTCATGGATCAATTGGGCAACAAGTCTTTGGATGTGGTGGCTGTGGTTATTAACCGCGCCGACCTTTCCCAGTCTGAGCGCGACGAAATTGTTTCCATGCTCAAGGTGGAAAATTCGCCCCTTATCTATGCCCTGCCCGATGATCCTTCCATTGGCAAGGCCACTATGGCCGATGTGCAAAAGTGGCTGAATGCCAATGTAATTTATGGGGAAAAGCGCTTGGATGCCTTGGTGGATGATTACCTCATTGCCGCCATGCAGGTAGAGCACTTCCTTGAATATCTTAAAAAAGACCAGCTCATCATCACCCCCGGCGACCGTGCAGACATTTTACTGGCTGCCATTGCCAGCCGCCTTTCTGCCAACACCCCCGATATTTCTGGTGTGCTGCTGACAGGGGGCATTACCCCTGCTGAGAGCGTGCGTAAGCTTATTGATGGCTGGACAGGCTCACCCGTGCCCATTCTGGCCACCGAATCGCACACCTACCGCACTGTGCAATTGCTTTCGCAGCTGTATGGCCGCATAGAAGCAGGCGATTTGCGCAAAATCAACACCGCTATTGGCCTGTTTGAAAAGCATGTGAATGCCAAAGAAATTGGCAACCGCCTGCTTACGCAAAAAAGCAAGCGCCTCACCCCCATGATGTTTGAATTTAACCTGCTCGAACGCGCCAAGGCCAACAAAATGCGTATTGTGCTGGCAGAAGGGGCTGAACCGCGCATTCTGCAAGCCACCGATATTTTGCTGCGCCGCGAAGTGGCAGACATCATTCTGATTGGCAATGTGGACGATATCAAGAAAAAGGCCTCTGATCTTGGGCTGGATATTAGCCGCGCCACGGTTATTGACCCGCAGCACGCCCCCCAGTTTGAAGACTATGCCGCCACCTATGCCGAATTACGCAAGGCAAAGGGCGTAACCATTGAGCAGGCGCGCGATAAAATGGCAGACCCCACCTATTTTGCCACAATGATGGTGAAAAAAGACGATGCCGACGGCATGGTTTCGGGCGCTATCAATACCACAGCCAATACCATTCGCCCCTCGTTTGAATTTATTAAAACGAAAAAGGGCTGCTCTATTGTTTCTTCTGTGTTCCTGATGTGCCTGAAAGACCGCGTGCTCGTTTTTGGCGACTGCGCCGTCAACCCCAACCCCACAGCACAGCAATTGGCAGAAATTGCCCTTGCTTCGGCAAAAACAGCCGAAGTCTTTGGCATTGAGCCGCGCGTGGCCATGCTTTCCTATTCCACAGGCGGCTCTGGCAAGGGTGCAGACGTGGATGTGGTTGTCGAAGCTACCAAGATTGCAAAAGAAATGGCACCCGACTTGGCCTTGGAAGGGCCTTTGCAGTATGACGCAGCCATTGACCCCACCGTTGCCTTAACCAAGCTGCCCAACAGCAAGGTGGCAGGCAAGGCCACGGTCTTCATCTTCCCCGACTTAAACACAGGCAATAATACTTATAAAGCTGTGCAGCGTGCCGCTGGCGCTATTGCCATTGGCCCCGTGCTTCAGGGCTTGAACAAGCCTGTGAATGACCTTTCGCGCGGCTGCCTTGTGCCCGACATTGTTAATACCGTTGCTATTACCGCTGTGCAGGCAGCGGCTGAAAAAGCAGCCCAGTAGCCCACTGCCCTATAAAGGATATTTTGACTATGAAAGTGCTTATTTTGAATGCGGGTTCTTCGTCCTGCAAATATCAACTCATTGAAATGGATGACGAAAGCGTTTTGTGCTCTGGCTTGGTAGAGCGCATTGGCCAGCCCGTGGGCAAATTGACCCACAAGGCTTGGCCAGACAGCGATAAAGAATGCAAAACCGTTGTCGAAAAGCCCTTCCCCTCGCATGTAGAAGGCATGGAAGACGTTATTGCCATCTTAACAGACCCAGAAAAGGGTGTAATTAAAGACAAAAGCGAAATTTATGCCATTGGCCACCGCGTACTGCACGGTGGGGAAGAAGTGTTCCAGCCTGTCAAGGTGGATGAACGCATCAAGGAAGTTATACGCAATAATGCCGTGCTGGGGCCTTTGCATAACCCTGCCAACCTGATGGGCATTGAAGTGGCCGAAAAGCTGCTGCCCGGCATTCCCAACGTGGGCGTGTTCGATACCGAATTTGGCATGGGCATGGAGCAGGACGCTTTTATGTATGCCCTGCCCTATGAGCTGTATGAAAGCCTGAAAATTCGCCGCTATGGCTTTCACGGCACATCGCACAAATATATTGCCAAAAAGACAGCCGAATTCTTAAATAAGCCTTTGAAAGAACTGCGCTCTATCACCATGCACTTGGGCAATGGTTCTTCCATGTCCTGCGTGAAAGATGGCAAGTGCTTGGATACTTCCATGGGCTTGACCCCGCTTGAAGGTCTGGTTATGGGCACGCGCTGCGGCTCGGTAGACCCTGCCATTGTACCCTTTATTATGGAAAAAAAGGGGCTGAGCCCTGCACAGGCCGATACGCTGATGAACAAGCAGTCTGGCCTGCTTGGCCTGTGCGGCATGACAGATATGCGCGATGTGCACGCGGCTGCCGAAGGCGGCGATGTGAAAGCGCAATTGGCCGTTAAAATGCTGGTGCGCAGCATTAAAAAGACCCTTGGCTCCTATTTCTTCTTGCTGGGTGGCAAGGTGGACGCCATGGTCTTTACGGCTGGCATTGGTGAAAATGACGATATTGTGCGCGCAGAAGTGATGAAGGGCTTGGAAGGCTTGGGCATTTTCATTGATGCTCAAGAAAACAGCACCCGTAAGCCCGGTGCACGCCTTATTTCCACACCAGAAAGCAGCATTCCCGTTATCATCATCCCCACCAATGAAGAATTGCAAATTGCGCAATCCACCATGGAAGTTGTGGGCAAGTAAAACAGCACAATTGTGCACTGTGGGCGACCTTTGCCAAGGCAGAGGTCGCCTTTTTTTGTTTTTTTATATTCACAGCTGCACAGGGCAGCTCATGCCCTTGTAAAAGAGAGGGAAAGACTCTATACCCAGCAAGAGAAAGCCCTGTTTTTTTCCGCACCTTTTTGCTACAGAAGGAAAACTATGCAAGCACTCTCTGCTGAAGATTATTTGACCAAGCTGCTGGCCGTGCCTCGCCCCAATGCGCAGGCTGTACTGGCATTTTATGAGCACCGCGTGGGGGCTATCTGTACCGATGCCCGCCTTTTGCTCGCCCCGCTTGATGATCATTTATGCCACCGCGGGGATGGTATTTTTGAAAGTATAGCCTACCGTGAGCGCCGCCTTTTTCAGCTTGATGCCCATTTAGAGCGCATGAAAAATTCTGCCGCAGGGCTCAATATTGTGCCGCCCTGCCCTTGGGAGGAAGTGCGCCAACGCATTATTGACGTGGCACAGGCTGGCGGTGAGCCTGTGGGCGGCATTCGTGTGCTGATAGGGCGCGGGGCTGGGGGCTTTGGTATTAGCCCGCAGGAATGCCCGCAGGCCAGCCTGTATATTATTGCCCTGCGCGGGCATATCCCCACCGAGGCTTTTTATGCCAAGGGGCTGGCGGCCTTTCGTTCTGCCATACCCGCCAAACAGGAATATTTGGCACGCATTAAAAACACCAATTATTTGCCCAATGTGCTGATGAGCGAAGAAGCCCGCACCAAGGGTATGGATGTGGCCATTACCTTTGATGCCCACAATTGCATGGCCGAAGCCGCCATTGCCAATGTGGGCATTGTTGATGCCTCTGGCTGTCTTGTCCTGCCCGAATTTACCAATGCCCTGCCCGGCACAACGGCCATTCGCGCCATGGAGCTGGCAGAAGCCGCTGGCAAATGTGTGCAGCAGCGCGCTATACCCGCTGCCGAGCTTGATACTGTGCAAGAAATGCTCTTTTTTAGCTCTTCCCCACTGTGTGTGGCCATTACCAGTTTTGACGGCAAGCCTGTGCGTGACGGCAAACCGGGGGCTTTTGCCTTGTGGCTGAAAAAGGCCTTGCTACAGGCTATGCTGACAGAAGGTACGGCCTTTTAGGGCGTGTTACCTTTGCAAATACCCGCAAGACTTCATAAAAACTCTTTGCCACTCAAAGTGCACGGGGGGAATTCACTTCCCCATTATGTGAACCTTGACGGTAAATCTGCTCTGGTTGTGCGCATGAATTGACAGCAATCTTTGCGGCTTGTATGTTGCAGCCATAAAACCATATCACGGGGCATCTTTGTGCCCGCAAGAGGAATACGATTATGAAAATTCGTTCTCTGTTTTTTGCACTCATGCTTATTGTTGCTTGTGCTGGCATGGCGCAGGCCAAGGCCAGCCTTGCCACCCGCTATGTGGAAGCCCTGATGACCAATGACACCGAAACACTGAGCTCCCTTTTGGCAGGGAATTATTGCCATATTAGTGCTAATGGACATATTCAGGATAAAGACCACTTTATTGCCAACCTCAAGCAGCATAAATTAACAGTCAATCACCTGAAATTTTTTAATGACCGTGTAAGCAGCTATGGCAATACCAAGGTTGTTACAGGCAATGCCCAAGTTAAGGCCAGCTATGAAAGCGGCACCAGTGGCAAGGCCGAAGGCTTGGTGCGCTTTACCATGGTGATTGAAAAGGGCAAGCAGGGCGAAAAAATTGTGCTCTTCCAGCTCACCCCCGTTGTGCCCTCGGCACAATGCCCAGACGGCAATTGCCAGATTAAATAAGCACATTTTTCATGTATGAAATAAGCCGCTCTTCCTTTGCAGGAGGGGCGGCTTTGTTTTTATAGCTTTGTAGTATGTACAGCTTTTACTGGCTTAGCTCTTAAAAATAAAACGCCGCATACTCACGTTCATAACAATGCCTAACAGGGTAAAGTTGACCACCGTGGCGCTGCCGCCATAGCTGATAAAGGGCAGGGGTATGCCCACCACAGGTAAAAGCCCTGTCACCATACCTATATTGATGAGGATTTGCCAAAAGAAATAAAAAAAGACGCCCACGCACAGCATGCTGCCAAAGCGGTCTTTGGCCTGCACCACTGTCAAAAAAATACTGCCCAAAAAAAGGCAGAATAAGGTTACCAAAAAAGCGCAGCCCACAAAGCCCCATTCTTCACCAAACACGGCTACGGCAAAGTCGGAATGTTTTTCGGGCAAAAAGCGCAATTGGCTTTGTGTCCCTTCCTGAAAGCCCTTGCCCCAAATTTCGCCAGAGCCAATAGCAATGCGCGACTGTAAAATATGGTAGCCAGCCCCGCGCGGGTCATCGCCAGGGTTCAAAAAAGTCAGCACGCGCTGCCGCTGATAATCGCGCATGCCCACAAACCACATAAAAGCAACCAGCCCCGGCACGGCCAGCAAGCATGACTTAAGCACATAGCCACGCATACCATGAAATAAAATCATGCCGCCCAAAAGCAAAAGGACATTTAAGGTTGTGCCCAAATCTGGCTGCATGACAATAAAGGCGCAGGGGGCAAGCCCCACAAGCAAAACTTTAAAAAAGCGTACCCACCCCATGGGGGCGCTGTCTTGTGAAAGCAAATGCGCCCCTAAAAGCAACACGGCTATTTTGGCAAATTCGCTGGGCTGAATATTCATAAAACCCAAAGAAATCCAGCGTTTTGCTCCATATACTGTTTTGCCGATAATGGGCACCATAAGCAAAAGCAGTAGGGTAACAATAAAAAAAGGCCAAGCCAAATTGCGTAAACGGCGGTAATCAAACAGCGTGGCCGCCACCATAAGGCACAGCCCAAGCATGCCCCACACAATTTGTTTTTCGTAAAAGCCAGAAAAAGCCAGCCCATCGGCCATACGCATGCCGCTGGCAGAATACAAATTACCCACCCCCACAAGGTAGAGCAGGCACAGGGTCATGAGCAGCCCCCAGTTCAAATAAGCAAGTTGGCGTTTTTCCATACAGTCTTTTTAGGCTAAGGGTGAAAGTCTGGCTATGCTTCTAGCATTGCCACATACAGGACGCAAGCCAAGCCTGAGCAGAAAATTTGCCCTGTGCGCCTCTTCACTCTGGCATTGGGCTATGGCATACTTGCAACGCATACACTGCTTGGTGAGGTTGCCATGGAATTTACTGCCGATTTGCATATTCATTCTCGTTTTTCCCGCGCTACAAGTAAAAAACTCAACCCTTGCTCGCTGGCGGGCTGGGGCTTGCTCAAAGGGGTCAAGGTGCTGGGCACGGGCGATTTTACCCACCCGCAATGGCGGCAGGAATTGCGCGAGCAGCTCAGCCTTGATGAAGCCAGCGGCCTGTACAGGCTGCAAGCCCCGTTCCAAGCGCATATAGGCTCTGCCCTGCCAGAAGCCATGGCCGCCGCCCTGCCCAAGCTTGCCCAGCAAAACGCCAGCCCGCTCTTTATGCTGCAGGCAGAAATCAGCTCTATTTACAAGCGCGGCGGCAAGGTGCGCAAGGTGCACAACCTTGTGTACATGCCCGATTTTGAGGCTGCCGAGCGCCTGAGCCGCCGCTTAGAGGCCATTGGCAATTTGGCTTCGGACGGCAGACCCATTTTAGGGCTGGATTCGCACGATTTGCTGGAAATTGTGCTGGAATGTTCACCGCAAGGGGTATTGGTGCCCGCCCATATTTGGACACCGTGGTTTGCCGTCTTTGGCTCAAAATCGGGCTTTGACAGTATAGAAGAATGCTATGGCGACCTCAGCCAGCATATTTTTGCCCTTGAAACAGGGCTTTCTTCTGACCCGCCCATGAACCGCCTGTGGAGCCACCTTGACCGCTATGCCCTTATTTCCAATTCTGATGCCCATTCTGGGGAAAACTTAGCGCGCGAGGTCAACCTTTTTCACGGCAGCCCCTCCTATGCTGGTATCTTTGCCGCTTTGCGGGCAGCGGCCGCCCGCAGCCCTGTGCACACAGCAGACTGCACCTTTGCAGGTACGGTAGAATTTTACCCCGAAGAAGGCAAATATCACCTTGATGGGCATCGCGCCTGCAATACCGTCATGCAGCCAGAGCAGGCAAAAGCGCTGAATAATATATGCCCCGTGTGCGGCAAGCCGCTGACCATTGGCGTGCTACACCGTGTGCTTGACCTTGCCGACCGCAGCGCAGCCCCAAGCTTGGCTCACGAGCCTGCCTGCGCTTCCCTTATTCCCCTGCCAGAACTGCTGGGGGAATTGTGCGGAACAGGCAGCAAAAGCCAAGCCGTACAGCAGCGCTACAGCCGCTTGCTGCATGATTTGGGCTCAGAAATGGACATTTTGCATAGCCTGCCCTTGGCCACAGTGCATCGCTATTGGGATTCTTTGGGCGAAGCCATTGGCCGCATGCGGGCTGGCACGGTAATACGGCAAGGCGGCTATGACGGTGAATATGGCACAGTGCGCGTGTTTAGCCCGCAAGAAGCGCGCGAGCTGCGCTATAGCGGCAAAAAAGGGGGAACGTTACTCTTGCCCTTGTGCGCTGCCCCCAGCCAACAGCGCTGCCAAGCCACGAGTAGCAGCCCCAAACACAAGCAAACTGCCCAGCCAGCACAAAACCTGTTGACTCTGCCCCAGCAGCAGACAGAAGGGCAAGCAGAGGCACAAGTACAGACACAGGCAAAGGTGCAAGAGGCGCAAGCACGGCAAGAGGTCGAGGGGCAGCCTCAGGAACAACAACGAGAGGCACACGTTCAGCAAAAGGTACAGGGGCAAGCAAAGGCGCAAAAGCAGCAACAGGAGCAGGTACAAACACAAGCGCAAGCACAAGCAGCGGTGCAGGCTGCTGTGCCAAAGCAGCCCAGCTCTAGCCTACATTCTACCAGCCCAGCCACCAGCACTGCGGCTTCTATGCTCTTTTCTGCGGCGCAAAAGCAGGCCATCTATGCAGGCACAGAGCCAGTGCTGGTGCTGGCTGGCCCCGGGGCTGGCAAAACGCGCGTGCTTATTGCGCGTGTGGCGCACTTGGTGGCGCAGGGCGTACTGCCGCAAAAAATTATGGCCGTGACCTTTACCTGCCGTGCCGCTGTGGAAATACAGCAGCGCCTTGCCGCAGACCCCAGCCTAAGCGCCCATGCCCAAGGCAAACAGCCACAGGGTAAATTCAGCCTGCCCTATTGCGACACCCTGCACGCGCTGGCCTTGCGCGCACTGCGCCAGTGCGAGCAGCAGCCCCACGCCCTGCTGGATGAACAGCATGCCTTCAAGCTCTTCAGCACTGCCGTGCAGGCAAGCGCTTTGCCAGCCAGCGCCAAGGCTGTGCGCCACTATTGGCAAAGCTATAGCCTTGCGCGCGAACAGCGCCGCCAGCCACCAGCCATGCTGCTGCCTGCTGTGCAAAAGTATACCGCCAGCAAACAGCAGGCGCATTACTATGACTATACCGATTTATTGGAGCAATGGCTTGCCCACCTCCAAGCGCAGGCAAGCCTGTCTGACCAAAAGCAGCACAAGCCGCAATGGGACTTTGTGCTGGTGGATGAAATTCAAGACCTCTCGCCCTTGCAATATGCCCTTGTGCTGGCGCTGCTTCCCGCCGAGGGCACAGGATTTTTTGGCATTGGTGACCCAGACCAAGCCATTTATGGCTTTCGTGGGGCACAAGAAGATGTGGCAGGGGCATTGCGCACAGCATGGCCACAGCTGCGCCTTTTGCATTTGCAGGAAAGTTACCGCGCCACAACGGCCATTCTTACCGTAGCCAATGCCCTGATGCTTGGGCAGCCGCAATGCGGCACATTGCAGGCCATACGGCAAGAGCAGGGTGCTGTCTTTTATGCCGCTGCCCCCGATGCCAGAGCAGAAACTATATGGGTGGCACAGCATATTGCCAGCCTGATAGGGCATACATCGCATACCCTGCATGACCAAACAAGTCAGGCTCGGCAGCAGCGCGAGGCCTTGGCCGCCCTGCGCCGCCCCAAGGGCAGCAAGGCACAGGCTACAGAGGCCACACTGGTTTTTAACCGCCTTGCAGGCAGGCTTGCCCCCAGCGATATTGCCATTCTTGTGCGCATGAAAGCGCAAGGGGCAGCGCTTGGCCGCCAGCTTGAAGCACAGGGCATACCGTGGACAAGCGCCCCAACGCTGCCTCTGTGCGCCGAAAATACTATTGCCATGCTGGCCGCAGGTGCTGCCAATGCGCTGCAACGCCATGATTTATTAAATGATTTGCTAGCACTGGGCATGCCGCAGCCAGAGCAGGCAGCGCAAGAGCCGCAGGGGGAACATGCCCTACTCGACAGCGTGCCCATCAGCCTTGAAGAGTGGCAAAGCGGCCCTGAAGTGCTATTGGCACGCAGGCCGCAGCTGGTTGATGCGTTTTTTGTACATTCTGCCGCCGCACAAAGGCTTTTCCGCCTGTGGGGGGAATATGGAGACTGGGTGGGCGTCTTGCAGGCTCTGCGCCATATTCAAGAGGACGAGCTTTTGCAAGGCAAGGCCGAGCAAGTACGTATTCTTACGCTGCATGCCGCCAAGGGGCTGGAATTTCGGGCAGTATTCATACCCGCGCTTGAAGCAGGCCTGCTGCCCCTGAGCCGCGCCAGCCTAGCAGCACAGACAGAACAAGGCGCACCAGAAGGCGCAGCCCCAGAGGAAAGCTTGGCAGAAGCGCGGCGCTTGCTCTATGTGGGTATGACCCGTGCGGCTGACCTGCTTTTTTTAAGCTATGCCGCGCAAAGGCAGCTGTATGGGCGCAGCTTGTGCCTGCCCCCTTCCCCGCTGCTGCGCCCTGTGCGCCCTCTATGCCACAGGCTGGATTGCCTACACAAAGCACAGCATGCAAAGCAGCAACTCTTGCTTTTTTAGAACACTATTCTTGTAACATTGTTCTAGCAAAAGCAAAAACACATACCCGCTGCGCGCGGCATACGCACACTCTATGTGCGCTTTTCAGTGCCGCAGTGGGCGTGCCTTGTTACCAGTATATAATTATACGCTTACTTCAAAGCGCACGGCTCTGTGTGGCCTTGCAGGGGCAGTACAGTAAGGCGCACAAGGCTTGTGCCCCCATGCGGACAAAATTAGGCGCAGGTGCGTGGCTAGGCCACGGTGTGCAGCATCAGGCATCTTCCAGCCAGCTGTCATCTTCCAGTATGGTATACTTGCGCACCTGCAAATAATACAGGTCATCCTGCTGTTCCACAGTGCCCCTTGCCTCTACCAGCAGCCCCACGCTTTCGTTTAAATCCACCCCTGTTCCACGAGGCAGAATACGATATTCCTCATCGTCCTGCTGTATGGCCACATGCGCCTGATGTATATCACCATCGCGGGGCACGCTGATAACATAGCCTTTTACTGTGCGTAAGCCTTGAGCATTCATTCTTTGTATCCTTGCATACAGTGGCCTTGCGGTACATGGCACCGCTGCCCGCCGTCTCTGTTTTTTTCGCTATAGCGTGTTTTTTATATGGGCGCAATACCCACAGGCAGGGCAGGCAAGGCGGCTGAATTTTGCTTGGTATTTTGACCTGTTGCCAAGACGGCGCCGTAGCGCTATCTTGTATAACAGACTGTTTTTGCAGCTATTTTGTAGAGGAACTCTAGAGATCGCATTGCATTTTCTTATAAAACGATCAAGTATGCATTGTCTTTCACCCCCCTCCCTTTGATGAGGCAAGTATGCAGACCATTCACTCTTTTCTTTTTTTCCTGCGCCCCCTGTTGCTGGCCACTGTATGTGCTGTGCTGCTGACTGGCTGCGGCAGCATGAATATGAGCCCTGAGATTTCACCCAATGCAAAAGGCAGCACCATCATGAAAACTGCCTATGCCCAAATGGGGAAAAAATACCGCTATGGCGGGGCTTCCCCCCGTCAGGGTTTTGACTGCTCTGGCCTTGTGTATTGGTCATACCGCACCAATGGGGTAAAAGTGCCGCGCTCTACCAAGCAGCAGGCGCATGTGGGCTATTCCATCCCCAAAACCAAGGCAGCCCCTGGCGACATTGTTGTCTTTCGTACAGGCTTTAGCAGCCTGCACACAGGCTTATACGCTGGCAACAATACCTTTATTCACAGCCCCAGCAAGGGTCGCGCCGTGCGGCTGGAAAGCCTAGACGCCATGTATTGGAAAAATAAATTAATAGGCGTGCGCAGAGTAACCCAATAAATTTCTGTATTCTTCTGCACTGTTTCGCGCAGTAGGCGCAAAAAAAGGCATTCATAACGAATGCCTTTTTTATGCAGCAAGGGCTGTGTGCTCACAGGCGTATTTCCGCAAAAGAGGGCAGCTCTACAATAGCGCATTGTAACGGTAAAAATGCTCGCAAGGTTTCGTAAGCAATCCTTGCCGCTCAAAGCTCAAGGGGAATGTACTTCCCCTTTATGTGAACTTTGAAGGTGAATCTGCTCTTGCTAATACTATGCTCTTTTGCTCACTGGCGGCGTCAGACTTCACCTTGTATTCCAATTAACAATAATACGAGTATACTTTCGCCATTGTTATTTTGAAATTGCTCTGTCTACCACGCGTGCGCGTATGCCCGCCACGCACGGTAGACGCGCACGCTATTTGCGCTGTTCAGTGTTAAAAATGCGGGCAAGACTAGCGCCTGCCATAGCGCATAGCCATCAGCACGGCCTTTTCAAAATTATCAGGGTCAAGGGCTCCGCGAATGGTCAGGTTGTTCACCAAAAAGAAAGGCGTACCCTGAATATTCAAAGCCTCACTGTCGGCAAGGTCTTTATCAATAATAGCTGTAGCTGCGCCGTCTTGTATGTCTTTGGCAAGGCGCTCCATATCTAAGCCAGCAGATTTCGCCTGCTTTTTCAAAAAGGCTTCACCTGTGGCAATCAAAGCATCGCGCTGCTCAAAAAAGGCATCATACAATGCCCATGCCTTGGCTTCACTTTGCAGCGAGGCTGCCACAAAATATTGAGCCGCCAAGTAGCCCACCTGTTTTTTATCCAGCGGCATATGCTTGAAGATAAGGTTCACCTTGCCTTCATATTTTTTCATCATCAGCTTAACAGTTTTATAGCCCTGATAGCAATAGGGGCAGGTAAAATCAGAAAAAGCAACAATGCTTACGCCCGCTTTTTTAGAACCAAGCACAGGCCTACCTGCTAAATCTACCACCTTTTTTTCACCCAGTTCTTTTTTCCACTGCTCTTCCAGCATTTGCGTGCGGCGGGCATTGGCTCCGTCTTGAGCAATAGTCAGCACGTCTTCGCTATGCTTACGCAGCACAGAAAGCACCAATTCGGGATTTTTTTCCAACACTTTGCCCAGCATAGCGGCAAAATCGCTTTCAGACATTGTTTCTGCCGCTGCGGCAGGCTGTGTGCTACACACCAGCCCACACAGCACAAGTAGGGTGGCCACTATTTTTTTATATTCCATATCACACTCCATAAAAGAGGATTATTGGGCAGCAATAAGGCAGACTTGCCCCAAAAAGCCCTATACGCTAAAGCATTCTTTTTCGCAATGCCTGCACTAAGCCACTAAAAAAATAGTATTTTTAAGCATTACTCTTTTTGTTCCACGGGAAACATTCTTTTTTTAATAAAAAGCTACCACCCCTTGACCTTTCTGCTTGCTCTGCCGTACAACCAAAACACAAGCTGCGCATTGCCTGTTACATGTGAAACATTATTGCGCACAGTGAGGAGAAAACTCGTGACACGCATTATAGCCATAGCAAACCAGAAAGGCGGCGTAGGCAAAACCACCACTGCTATCAATCTGGCAGATTCGCTGGCAATTATAGAAAAAAAAGTGCTGCTGGTAGACTGTGACCCTCAGGCCAATTCTACCAGCGGGCTGGGCATTTCTGCCCATGATATTCATGGCGACTTATACACGGCCTTTTATGACCCGCAGCTCACCAAACAGTGCATTTACCCCACCAAATCCCCCTATTTGCATGTGCTGCCCGCTTCCACCAACCTTGTGGCGGTGGAACTGGAACTGGTAGATAAAATTGCCCGTGAATTTTATCTGAAAGAAAGCCTTGCCACCGTTTTGGACGAGTATGACTTTATTATTTTAGACTGCCCGCCTTCACTGGGGCTTATTACGCTTAATGCTTTGTGTGCCGCGCAAGAGGTGCTCATTCCCCTGCAATGCGAATTTTTTGCACTGGAAGGCATTGTAAAGCTGCTGCAAACCTATGAGCAGGTAAAAAAGAAGCTCAATACCCAGCTTGGCCTGCTTGGCGTAGTGCTCACCATGTTTGATGTGCGCAACCGCCTTTCACGCGATGTAAAAAATGAAGTGCACCGCTGCTTTCCCGAGCATCTTTTTGAAACCGTCATACCCCGCAATGTGCGCCTTTCTGAAGCCCCCAGCCACGGGCGCTCTATCATTCATTATGATATAAAATCAAAGGGTGCCGAGGCTTATTTGGCATTGGCAAAAGAAGTGATACGCCGTAAAAAAAATACGGCACAGGCATAAAAAAACGGGTCAAGGCAAAGCCTGACCCGCAGCAAACACAAAGGCCATGCCCATTATTTTCTGCCCGTATATTCTGTGGCAACATGGTCTCGAAAATGCTTCACGCGCACGGTGCCGCCACAATGCTTACAGTAAAAAACCAAAAGCCCGCCCAAGTTAGCATTGGTCAGGTGAAAGGGGTGCTCGGCATCGTGCTGCCAATCATTGCTGTGAGTTTTGCAATGCGGGCAGGTTACGGCGGGGTCGTAGGGGTAGCGAAAATCCCAGCTATCCATAAATTCTTTAAAATCATCCAAAGCCTCTGGCCTGTCGGCGGGGCTTTGCGGGGCTTCAAGCAGGCTTGCCTTGGCAAGCACAGTGCTTTCCACTTGTGCCCAAAGCTCTGGGCTTATTTGCACAGCCTGAATATGCCCCGCTTTATCGACAACATATAAAACATGCTTTTTTTCCGATACCATAAGAATATCCTCTTTTTGTAGTATTGTGTATCGGCTACGGTGCTTTTTTTATGCGCCAGTGTCAAGGAGGCAAGCAATGAGCAGTCAAAATAAAGGATTGGGGCGTGGCTTAAATGCCCTGTTTGATAACAGCCTTTCTGAAAAGGCCAGCACCAGCACCCAGCAGGAAGCCAGCCCAAATACGGTAAGCGCTCTAGCCTTGAGCAGCATTATTGCCAACCCCAATCAGCCGCGCCAGCATTTTAATGAAGCTGGCATTGCCGAATTGGCGCAGTCTATTCGTGAGCAAGGCATTATTCAGCCCATTATTGTGCGCCCTGCCCCCAATGGGCAAGGCTATCAAATTGTGGCTGGCGAAAGGCGCTACCGTGCGGCTACCATGGCCGGCTTGAATGAAGTGCCCGTGGTGGTGCATGACTATACTGATGAAGAGGTCATGCTTGCGGCACTTATTGAAAACGTGCAGCGTGAAGACTTGAACCCCGTGGAAGAAGCCCGCGCCATTGCTGCCCTGAAAAATGAAATGCACATCACGCAGGAAGATTTGGCCGCTAAACTTGGCAAAAGCCGCTCGGCCGTGGCCAATGCCCTGCGCCTGCTGCAACTGGAAGCTGCCGCCCTTAATGACCTTGAGCAAGGCAGGCTGAGCGCTGGCCATGCCCGTGCCCTGCTCAGCATAGACGGCGCTGCCCCGCGCGAAATTTTGCGCGTTGCTATTATGGAATATAACCTTTCGGTGCGTGATACTGAAGAAGCCGCCGCCTGCTGGAAAAAGACACAGGCCTTCCCTTGGGCTGTCACCCAGCCAACAAAGGCTGGTGCCACAGAAAACAGGCGCAAAAAATCAAGCCTGCTCAAATCATTGCAGCAGCGCTTGAATGAAAAACAATTATGCAAAATAAGCCTGAGCGGCACAGAAGAAAAAGGGAAAATCACGCTGAATTATACTAATCCCGAACAATTAGCACGCATTATAGCGCAATTGGGGCTTGCTGAAGAAGAGCTTGGCATTGCTGAGCAGGAAAAAACTGAATAATAAAGCTTCAACCGCACACAAGCCATAAGTGTGACTAAAAAATAAGCTTCATCAATACAGCACAAGCCAGCTCACAGCTGTACAATGAAGAGTAAAGAGCCGCTTTCCCCAATATGTACGCTCTGATAACGGCAGCGAATTTACCAGCTCCGCCGTCAAAAAATGGTTCTCAGTAAGCGGTACTGAAGGATTATATGTGGAAAATGGACAAAGAATAAACACACAACAACTACGGAAATACTCTCAATTTGATTGGTACAGGGTATGGGGACTGGACATGCCATGCCGTGAAAATTGAAGTAAGTCAGTGTACTCCCCCGTATCTGCACGACGCAATGCCGACAGATAAGCAGAGCGCATTGTTCCTGACTCAACAAGAGAATGCGTGCCCCATGAAAAGACGGGTTGCCCCAATCGTTCAGCCAGTAAGTCTGCCATAATACGTGAGTGCCGCCCGTTGCCATTGCAAAAAGGGTGGATGCTCACAAGGCGATGGTGAAAGCGCACGGCAATTTCATCTTCTGCATACGATCGGTATTGTATTTGGATTTTGACATCCTCAAGAAGATTGAAAAACGAGGAGCGTATTTGTTCCCATGGGACACCAATATTTTTATTGCTAGAGCGGAAAGCCCCTGCCCACTTCCATGTTTCGGAAAACATTTTTTTGTGTAGGTCGCATAAGAATTTGATTGTTAAAATATCCTGCTTTTTTTGCCTTTTCGCCCAGCGCATTCCGTTCAGGATATTCATTTGTTCCCATTGGTTTAACTCTGCTTGAGTAGTAATGTGTTTTGGAAGTAAGCCAGCGCATTCATCGGCATCAAGGGGCGTTGCTCCTTCGGGATAGCTCAATTTCATTGCCACAATTCCCTTGGTTTATTTTGCAGTTCTTCAGCTAACTCTTTGATTTGCTGGTTTATTTCCTGTAAATCAACCTGTTGTGCTTCCATCGCCATATTGTGTTGAACTCTGTTAATTTGTTCTTGAGCTACCTTGAGGGCTTGTTGTTTGAGCGTATCGGATAATGGTTGGCGAGGAACAAGAGCATAGAGCACATCACAGTCCAGCCCATTTGCTAATTTTTTTAGTGAGCTCAGGGTTATTGTGTCTGCTTTTTCTGAGTCTTCCAGCCGACGCACCGCTGAATCCGTAAGCTGAACTTGTTCGCCCAAAAAACGAGAAGACATACCTAAGGCTTGACGAATAGAGCGAATCCATCCGTCTGCTGGTCTTTGTGGCAGAGGCCTATTGCGCCACTGCTCAAGGCTTTTTTCCATTTGCCTTAGCTTGAGCTTTTTTAACTGTTTCATGAGTTATACATCCTGTTTTATATGTAAAAACATGATGTATAAGGAATGTTTTGTCAACTATTTTGTGAGTTTTTATGCTTGTTTTTTGTATAAAGATATCTGCAGCAATGATTTCTCTTTTTTAATTTAAATTTTTTTTATACATTTAAAGCATAAATTATTTCTGGAGATATTGCAGACAAACTGCCCTGCTCCCCTATAGTTGCTCCAGACAAAATGAGAGGGTATATGAGGACTGGACAATGTAAAAGAACACCAAACAGCAAAGCCCTGTATTTGAGTACACTGAAAACAGATTACTCACGCACAGGGCTTTTATTTACCCCTCTGCTTTTGGATATTTCCGCAAGCAATATGCTTTTTCTATACCCAAAATACAGTAAGGCATGCTACCACGACTTAGGTTATTTCAGTTTACTGGCATCTCGCACAGCCTTTGCGATGGCATCTATGGTGATCGGTTTAGCAATGTGTCCATTCATTCCGCTATCAAGGCTGTTTTGAATATCTTGGGTGAAGGCATTGGCAGTCATGGCGAGAATTGGAATTGTCTTTGCCTGTGGATGCACACTTTGCCGAATGGCTTTTGCTGCCTCATAGCCATTCATAACAGGCATCTGAATATCCATAAAGATAATGTTATAGGTATTCTTTTCGCTTTGTACAAATTTATCGTAAGCGATGGCGCCATTTGCCGCCGTATCTATCGTTGCGCCAAACTTTTCCAGCAGACGTTTGGCTACCACGGTATTTACCGGATGATCCTCCACCAGCAGCACTCGCAAATCACTAAAATCCACATCTGCCGCAGAGTCTTCTACCGTTTTTGCGGGGTGCTGGAATCCAGCCGCCTGATTCTCTTTGCCAAGCCGCATAGGTACACGTACTGTAAAGGTAGAGCCTTTGCCCACCTCGCTGTCCACGCAGACAGTACCGCCCTTGGATTCCACAATGCTTTTAACAATGGGCAGCCCCAACCCGCTTCCAAGATACTTCTCGTCTGTCTCCAGCTGCTTAAACGGCTGAAAAATTATTTCCAGTTTGTCTTTCGGAATACCAATACCGCTGTCCGACACTGAAAATATCAGGGTGATATACTGCGGGTTCTGATTAGATTCCTCGCAGGCTTCCAGCCTAATTTCGCTATTATTCGGCGAGAACTTGGAGGCATTGTTAAGTAGGTTAAGCAGCACACGTTTCAGGCGCACCACATCTCCCACAACATACCGATGTGTTATATTATTTTTTACCACAAGTTTTTGCTGCTTTTTGGCAAGCACTGCAGCAGTCATGTCTACAACATCTTTACATTCTGTGTCACAGTCAAAGGGTTCTGTTGCCATCACCATAGTGCCGCTTTCAATTTGGGACATATCCAATACATTGTTAATAATGCGCAGCAGCAGCTTGGAAGAAGAATCAATAACCTCAATATTTTCAAGAACCCGCTGCTTGTCATCAATCTCCTTTTTGCTGAGTTCCGTCATACCAATAATGGCATTCATCGGGGTGCGGATATCGTGGCTCATGCGGGAAAGAAACTCTGCCTTCGCCTTGTTCGCCCGTTCGGAGGAGGTGAGGGCATGAGCCAAGGCTTCATTTTTCTTTTGCTCCTCTGCCAGCATTTCGGTCACATCCGTGCGCACAAAGCCAATGTGTTCCAGCTGTTTATCAATGTAAAAAACCTGTATTTTTTTTGTATGTAGTTGTTCGCCTTCAAAAATGCGATAGTAGAACCAGTAGCTATCCTTCGATTTCAGGCTCTCTAACATATAGGGATAGGAAAGCTTTTCCATGCATTCCCGTGTGGAGCTCTCATCTGCGAGTTTGCTTGCATGCTGCTTATTGGCTATGCTAAAAACACCGCTTTGTGGCGGAATATCTACCAAGTCATAACGGCTGCTAATCATCGTGAAGACATCCTGACGGATATCCACATCAACCATAAAATCGCTGTACTTTTGCAGGCCAACCGTGACAGCCTTTTTGTAAATGATTTCGTCGGTCATATCTGTCATGTTGAAAAATCCGGTCAATTCCTCTGTTCCCGGCTTTTTCAGCACGTCGATTGTCATTTCCACATACCTGAAATAGCTTTTGTCCACCAAAATTGTGCACTGTAAGCTTTGCCGCGCGATGCCCTTGGCATAAGCACGAATTAATGGCTCTACCAAAAATTTGTCGAGCAGCTCCTGCTTTTGTTCTTCACCGTCCACAATTGTTGAAAGGTTAATAAAGAACGCATCCCTGTCATTTTTATATTGAGCCAAATAGTTAACATTGTCCCACGAGGTCATCCCTACCAACTGATTGTGTGTGATACTGCAGTACCCTGATAACAAGATGTTTTCTTTCGGAACATTGCGATACGTCTCCAATGCTTCCAAATACTGCTTTTCCAGCTCTATCTGCTTGGAAATATTCACGCCAGTACCGATGGCCTTAGTGGGCTTTCCGCCCTTGTCAAAGATCACTGTGTAGTGAACTTTGTGATAGGCATATTCCCCGATTTCAGGAAGGAATATCCTCATCTTTGCCGACACCGTTTTTTCACCACTGTGCAGCTTGCGATACATCTCATAGACGGCGGGTGCATCGTCCTTATAAATTGTTCCCATTTGAAGCAAGCTTTCCGGGACATTGGGAATAATCGACGTCAATCCATAATTCATACCCGTTGTGGTAGTGCGGGTAATGGTGTGATTGCCAATGTCATAAATCCACGCTTCAATGCCCGTTTGTACCGCCGTAATGGCAAGCTGCTGCTCCAGTGATTTCAGCTCATCAATAGTCTCAGCAGTTGCCACTGCCCAAAATGGACGGTTCTTTTCATCAACTAATGTCGTGAAGCGTACCCGTTTCCAAACGGTTTCTCCGCTAATATCCACCGTTTTAATGTCGGCAGATACAGTAGTCTTGCCTGCTTTTACCGCATCAATGAGCCTTTGATACTGCTCAATACTTTCCAGCGCTATAACACCAGAATCGTAAATGCTTTGCGGATAGTTTTCAAGAATAGTCGCTAGCTTATATTCTGTGGTTGATACATCATTTAAATACGCCTTGTTATTTTGAATGTCATATTCCCAATATGCAAGCCCAGCGTGAGAGATGGCGGCAGACAGCTTCTCCTGCGTTTGAGAAAGAGCCAGCTCGGCCTTTTTCTGCTCAGTAATATCCACGAAAGTGCAGTAGAAGTATTTTTCCGCTGCGTCATCAATTAAAAGCTCTGCATGAATAGAAATCCATTTAATACTGCCATCCTTACAAATGAGGCGGTTTTCGTTATGAACTGTTGTGTTGTTTTTCAGCTGCGCCAAGATTTTGTCCGCCATGATGGCGCCATCTTCAGGGTAAATTACGCCAGACATTTTATTATGGAACAGCGTATTGAATTCCTCACGGGTGTAGCCCAAAAAGCGGAAGAGGCCGTCGTTTGCAAAAATCACATCCCAGTCGGCATTGAAACGGCACTTAAATACTGCGCCCGGAATGGTATTATACAAAAGTTCCATCTCTCTGGTGGCTTGCTCCGCTGCCTGCTTTGCTTTAATTTCCTTATCTATGTTTGTATAAATGGCATAGTAAAAGACTTGGTTGCTTTGATCGACAACACGGCTTGCGCGAGTATTCACCCAGAAATATTCACCACGGCTATTGCAGATACGATACGTTGCGTTGAAGGATTCTCCGCTATGCATACCCTCAGCGACAATATTTAATACACGCTCATAGTCATCAGGATGAACTCCAGCCATGGCATTGCTTTGATACACCGACATAAGCCTTTCTTGTGTGTCTCCCACCATCTCACAAAATTGATCGCTTATGTAGATAGGCACTATACTATCATCACCTACACGCATCTTCACAACGCCGCCGGGAATATTATCCACAATAGTCTGCATCTCACTGCTCATTTCCGCCAGCTGCTGTTGCGTTTTTTTTGCCTCGGTAATATCGGTGAGATATTCAATATGCGCATTGCGTCCTGCCCAATTGATGATGCGACCCTGTGTCATGAAATAGCGACCGGAAAGCGGCTCGTATACCTCGCGTGACTGGTTCTCGAAGGACTCTCCGCGTTGATTGCGGCAGAAGTCGCAGGGCTTGTCTTGTCCCAGCAGGTACTTATAACAGCACTGGCCTTCATAGTGTGAATCTGTCTTTTTATAAATAGACAGTGCCTCATGGTTGGCATACAACAGCTCCCGCGTATTATCGTCTGTAACAATAATGGCAACACCAGAGTTTTCCACTACATTGCCAAGAAGCTCTCGCATTTGAGGCATTTCTGAAAAAACAGCATGAATGATTGGGCAGCCGTTCTTTGTAGCTGCACGCTTATAGCTACCATTAATCCAGACAGTGTGCCCAGAGACATGCACAACACGAAAATCCACAGATACTGTTTCATCACTTTTTGACACCTTGTCTAGTGCCTGTAATACTTTATCAGTATCGCCCTCATAAATTGCGCTTGTAACGCGGGATTCCACTTGGTTTTTATATTCCTCTTGTGTCATCCCCACGATTTTGGCCAAGCCCTGAGACTGGTAGAGCACTTTGCAATCGTCATTTTCCAGCTGGTACAGAGCAACGCCGCCCGGCATAGAATTGACGAGGTTATCCAGCTGAACCTGTTTTTGATGTTCTTCCGTTATATCATAGCAAACCGAAAGGACAATATCTTTGCCATTCTCCGACATAGTTTTGCGCCCAATGTCGTGTACCCAGATATAGCTACCGTTCTGCTTACGCATCCGGTAATCTACAGTATACTGGTTTGACGTCAAAAGCTGACGTTCTATCGCTTCCTCTACAGATAGACGGTCGTCGGGATGTATACTGTTGGAAACAAAGCCGTCAATATCCGAAGAGAACTCCGCTTCCGTTGCATAGCCAAGATAGTGTAGCAATCGCTCATCAATAAAATACAGGGGAAAACCAGACTTCAAATAGCAGCCCATCATGCCGCCAGACATGGTGGAAAAGACAAGCTCCCGCTTTTCGCGGGCGATCTTCTCCCGTCCCTTGGCAAGGGGGTAGTATTCGTCTGGCTGCTGCGCTTCATCCGCCACAGAAAAGTGCATGGTGCAGAGCTTTAAAACACCATCTTCCATACGGGAGGCGGCCGTGGCGCGCAGCGCAACACTTACCCCCTCATTTTCCATATTCATTTTTATAAAGGCAACACCTGAATCTTTGCTGATGGGTACATACGTCTCATCGAAAACAGAAATCTGGTATGGTGTAGGCAGCCTCTCAATTTCATCGTGCACATACGCGTGTGCTTCGGCGAGCCCGTGCACATCTTCATGATCGGAAGTGCCGAACCAACAAATATCTTCGGTCAGAATGGAGAGTGCTTTCTCAGAATCTCTTTCTACAAAATCAAATGTACAAAAATCTTTTAATAGTTCAAGTGCATTTTTCATTATATTGCCTCCCCAAACAAAATGACAGTGCCGTATAAACATCATTAAAGCAAAGATAACTCAGAAATATTTTATTATTGCTCTATATCTGTTACTTATTCTAATAATTTTTATGTCATAATTTTTTTAAATATCACTTTATAATTATTATATATAAGCAATTTAACAGTTTAGTACATTATATGTTAAAAATATGACATCGCTTACTTATAGCAATATAATGTAATTTGTTATCATAATTAAATTGTTATACATAGTATTTACTAAAATTAATACAATAATATTTCATAAATAAATAGAATATTATAAATAAATATCTAAATGAAGCTCTTCATCATCAACAAAGCGTGCCTATATTTATCACGAATCAATGGGAATGGGGCTGCATGTACTCCAAGGTACGAATTATCTCTATTACCGTCAAGCCATCCAGCACCACATTCAGGGCATGCACCTGTATATTCCGCCCTATACTGTCAAAGAAAACTTCAAAATGACAAAAACAAATGCTTACACATAGTCAGCTATGGTTTCATTATTCGGACAGATATACCACATTTTTTAGAAAGCATTCTTCCATGCCTCTTGGTTACGCTGTCAGCAACAAGCCTGCGTATACACGAGCATAGGGGAATTGCCCTTCAAGGCGAAATAAGAAGGGTGTTATACAATTCTATCCATACTATGGTGAATTAAAGGGAATTTCTTGGAAATGGCAATCAATAGACGGAAGTTTGCGTAACGCCCTTTGAGCACAAGATACTGTTGGTTCAAACCCGACAGATCGAGGAAAAAATGAGACGAAGAGTCACATTCTCGTTGATGCATGTGGGGTGCCGTTGTCAATAGTAGTGACAGGAGCAAATTGATATGATGCGAGTTAGCTTTTAACAGTTCTTCAGGGGAATATCAAAAACTATGATCACAATATATCTGAGAATCGTTGTGCAGATACTGCTTATACAGGAGTATTACAAGAACAACAGATCATAGTGAGTGGATACATCCCTTAAGTACAGTCATGAAAAGAAGAAAAAGAGACAAAGCGCGCCGATGGATAGGTAAAGTAACCCATTCATGATTTATAGGTTTAGAAAAATTTTAGTACGTTTTGAAAAATTAAAGTCCACCCATTTGGCTTTATTGCACCGTACAGCAGCAATTATAGCCTTGCGGAAGGGGGGATTTATTTACAAATAAGTTCTTATTGCTCTGCATAGTGAAGCAAAGCAGGCACATATCTGCCTGCATACTGTGCCTACAGCACCCTTACTTATTGTGCTTTTTTCACCAAACGTGCCCCATACATGCCCTCAAGCCAAGGATGTGTATGCGGCGTTTGCCATGTGCAGCACAGCTCTGCATCGGCATGGCGCTGGCAAAAAGCGGTTATTTGCTCTTCATTTTCTTGCGGATCAAGGGCGCAGGTTATATAGGCAAGCTCATACTGGGGCAAGAGCACACGCCATGCTTCGTCCAATAATTGTGCCTGTACTGCGCACAATTCTTTGAGCATAGCAAAGCTGCGGTGCCGCTTAATGTCTGGGCGGCGCGCTATAGTACCTAGGCCTGTGCAGGGCACATCCAACAAAATATTGCCCTGCCACTGCGCCACAGGCGCTTGCCCCATATTGGCAAGGCACAGGGCAGGCGTGGGCAGGCTCAAGCGGGCACATTCGCGCGCCACACGGCGCAAGCGCCCTGCATGCACATCACTGGCAAGACGCACAGGCACTGAATTTTCTAGTAAAAATAAGCTCTTTCCGCCCTGCCCTGCACAGGCATCCCACACAGCGTCTTGCCATGTATGGCAGCCCAAAGCTTCCAGCACAGCTTGCGAGCCAGCCGCCTGCCAGCGTATTGCCCCTGCCTCATGCCATTGGGCAAGGCTTTTGCCGCAGAGTTCCTGCGGGGCAGTGCCAGAAGCAAAAGCAAAACCAGCCTGAGTGCAGGGCTGGCAGTCTTGTGCATTGCAGCTTGCCCAAGCCTGTAAGGCCAACAGCAGTTCTGCTGCATGGGCATGGCGCCTATTCACACGCAGGGCAGACCAAGGCCGCGCGCACGAGCGCTGCAACAAGGCCAAGGCCGCCTCTTCCCCATACGCGCTGAACCACACATCAACAATCCAATCAGGCAGGCTGTACCACAACGCTAGGCCGTGGCGGTAGGCACGCAGGCGGGCTTTTTTTCCGCCAGTCTGGTTTTGCGGCATATACCACGCTTGCTCTTGTGCCTGCGGCAGCAGGCGCAGCACAGAGCGCAGGGCGGCATTGCCAAGCCCAGCTAATTGAGCACCAAAACGCTGGCGCACAAAGCCCACCGTCCAGTCAAGCACAGCATAGTGCGGTATTTTTTCCAAAAAAAGCAGAGAATAAACAGCCAAGCCTAAGGCAAGCTGCACCGCGCGCGGCAAATGCTGCATGGCAGGCAAAACCTGCTGCAATACCCAATTGATACGTATTTCTGCCCGCAAAAAACCATACACCATTTCTGTACACAGGGCTGTATTCTGCTGGCTCAGGCTGGCAAGGCGCAGGGCTGTATCCAGCGCTTCCTGCACTGGCTTGCCTTTTTCCAGCGCAAGCAAGGTGTGTATGGCCACAAGGCGGGCATCTCCCTGCGTGGCAGGCTGGCGCATTTGCATTAGCACACCCTGCCGCACAGGCCTTGCGCGCCCTGTAGATAGCCATTGACAAAGGCAGAGGCAGCCATGGCTTTGCGGTCTGCCGGGCGCACTTCTTCCAGCATATACAGGGCATCGGCCGTGGCAATGCCCAAACCCTGCGGCAGCAGCCACAGCTCGCCAGCCTGCGCCCCTGCTGGCTTAGCCTGCCCCACACAGCCCTTGGCTATGGTCAAAGCAAAGGGCTCTCTACCAGTAAGGCAACATTGCACACGGGCAGCAGGCCAAGGCGTTACCCCACGAATGTGCGCATCCACCACAGCGCAGGGGCGGTTCCAATCAATAATCCCCTCTGCCTTGCTTATTTTGGGGGCAAAGGTCACAAGGCTTTCATCTTGCGGCTGACAAGGGGGAATGCCTTGCCTGAATTGTTCCAGCACGCCAATCAATACATCCCCACCCAGCACAGCAAGGGCATCGTGCATAGAGCCTGCTGTATGCCCCGCAGTGCCTATGGCCGCGCGGGCATAGACAGGGCCTGCATCTAAGGCGGCCTGCATGTGCATAATGCACACCCCTGTTTCGGGCTCGCCATCCATAATGGCACGCTGAATAGGCGCTGCCCCGCGATATTTGGGCAGCAGCGAGCCGTGCACATTCAGGGGCGCAAGGGCGGCACTGTCCAGTACGCTTTGCGGCAAAAGCAAACCATAGGCCGCTACGGCAAGAATATCGGGCTTGAGCGCGGCCAATTGCTGCTTTGCTTCTTCTGTTTTAAAATTAAGGGGTTGAAACACTGGCAGGCCAAGCTCTTGCGCTGCCACCTTAACAGCAGAAGGCATGAGCTTGTGCCCCCGCCCTGCGGGGCGATCGGGCTGGGTATACACAGCGCTGATACAGCCGCCCTGCCATGCCGCCACCTTGCGTAAAATAATGGCGGCAAATTCGGGCGTGCCCATAAAAACAATATTTAGTTTGTCTTTCTTTTCAGCCATTTTTTCACCTTAGCGTCATACATGGTGCGCCGCAGACGGCCTATTTTATCAATAAAAAGCACACCGTCTAAATGATCAATTTCATGCTGCAAGCAATAGGCATAAAAATCTTCGTGCTCTTCTTGAATGCTGTTGCCGTCCAAATCCTGCGCTTGCAGCAGCACCTTACTGGCACGCTGCACATCGGCACGATAATTCAGCGGCACAGAAAGGCAGCCTTCTTGCTCGCTGGTGACCATATCGCCCAACAGAGTGAGCACGGGGTTAATTAGCACACGCGGCTTGCGCGGCACGTCTTTGCTCCATTCTGGGTCAATAACCACCATACGAATATTTTTGCCCACTTGCGGAGCAGCAAGCCCCACCCCCGGGGCATCATACATTGTTTCAAGCATATCTTCTGCAACCTGCCGAATTTCTGGCGTAATTTCTGTTATAGGCTGGCATATCTGCGCCAGCGATGCTGTGGGATAGGTTACTAAATCTAAAATCATGCACTACTCCTTACAAGGCTCATCGCCATGCAGCAAGGGCACAAAAGCCGCCCTGCCGCACAGTAGGTTCAGCCTACAATAAAAGCGACGCAAGGCAAAGATGCCCTGCCATAAAAAAATTTACTGCCCAAAAGGCAGGCAAAGCCAGCCAGCACTGGCAGCATCTTCCATATAAAAGGGGGCTTTGCGCCCCCTTTTCTGGTTATTTTGTTTCTTCAGCCACTTTTTCACGCAGGCGCAAGCCCAGCTCGCGTAATTGCTTGGCATCCACCACATTGGGGGCGTCTGTCAGCAGGCAGGTTGCCTTTTGCGTTTTAGGGAAGGCAATAACATCGCGTATGCTTTGCTGATTAGCCAACAGCATGACCATGCGGTCAAGCCCAAAGGCCAAACCACCATGCGGCGGTGCACCATGCTCTAAGGCATGAATGAGAAAGCCAAATTGCTCTTCCGCTTTTTCGCGCGAAAAGCCCAAGGCATCAAACATAGCGCGCTGTACTTCGCCATTGTGAATACGAATAGAGCCGCCGCCCACTTCGCTGCCGTTCAGCACCATATCATAGGCACGCGCCTTGGCTTTGGCTGGGTCTGTACGCATCAGCTCCATGTGCCCTGCTGCCGGGGCAGTAAAGGGATGGTGGCAGGCTACATAGCGCTTTTCTTCCTTGTCATATTCATACAGGGGAAATTCGGTAACCCACAAGAAATTAAAGCTGTTGGCAGGAATAAGGTTTAAATGCGAGCCCAGCTTCACGCGCAAATTGCCCAGCGCGGCATTGACCATATCTGCTTCGCCAGCTTGGAAAAAGACAATATCGCCCACCTGCAAATCAAGCGCTTTGGCAATAGCGTCTTTTTCTTCCTGCGAAAGGAATTTGGCAATAGGAGACTGCCATTCGTTTTCACGAATTTTAATCCATGCCAAGCCAAATGCCCCGTAATTTTTCACAAATTCTGTGAATTCATCAATTTCTTTGCGCGTCAGGCTTTCACCGCCGGGCACTTTCATAGCCTTAACCAGCTCGGCAGAGCCAAAAACCTTAAAGGTAGAGCCGCGCACTATGCTGGTAATATCCACCAGCTCCAGCCCAAAGCGGGTATCGGGCTTATCCACACCAAAGCGCAGCATAGCCTCGTCATACTTCATGCGCGGGAAGGGCAGCGTAATTTCCTGCCCCATTACATCTTTAAAGACACGCGCCATCAGCCCTTCGGCCATGGTCATCACTTTTTCTTCATCCACAAAGGACATTTCTATATCCACTTGGGTGAATTCTGGCTGGCGGTCGGCACGCAAATCTTCATCGCGGAAGCAACGCACAATCTGAAAATAGCGATCCATGCCCGAAACCATGAGCAATTGCTTAAACAGCTGTGGCGATTGCGGCAAAGCAAAAAACTGCCCCGGGTTCACGCGGCTGGGAACGAGAAAATCGCGCGCGCCTTCAGGTGTGGACTTGGTTAAAATGGGGGTTTCAATTTCTAAAAAGCCCCCTTCGTCCAAATAGCGGCGTATGCACTGGGCAACTTTGTGGCGCAGAATGAGGTTCTTGGTCATGCGCGGGCGGCGCAAATCCAAATAACGCCATTGCAGGCGCAGGCTTTCGCCCGCTTCGGTGCGGTCTTCAATGGGGAAAGCTGGAGTTTTTGAGGTGTTTAAGAGTTTCCACTCATTCACCACCACCTCAATTTCACCCGTCACCATAGAGGGGTTGTGCATACCCTCGGGGCGGGGGCGCACTGTGCCCTTAATGGCAAAAACATATTCGGCGCGCATAATATTGGCCGAGGCATGGGCTTCTGGGGCATGCTCGGGGCTGAATACCACCTGTGTCATGCCGTTTCTGTCGCGCATATCCACAAAAATAAGCCCGCCATGGTCGCGGCGATATTGCGCCCAGCCCATCAGGCACACATCCTTGCCCGTATCCTTTGCCGTCAGCTCGCAACAATGATGTGTGCGCACCCAGTCACCCAAGTCCTGCACATATTTTTGATGTTCGCTTTGCAAATCCTGCACTTGTTCTTCACTCATTGCTATGCCCTTTTCTAAAGTATGCGGCATGGCACAGGGGGGCTGGCAACAAAGCCCGCCCATGCCCACCTTCTCCGGCGCGACTTACACAGGGCAAGAAACACAAAACCGGAGTGTATCTTTGTTCGTTAAAATAATTCTGCCACACCCGCCATGGGCACGCTGTGCTGCTCTTTGCCTTCGGCAAGCATATTTTTTACGCTCACCTTGCCCTGTGCCAGCTCTTCTTCGCCAATAATCAGGCAAAAACGGGCGCGGGATTTGTCGGCCTGCCGCATCTGGCTTTTAAAGCTGCCGCCTGCATGGCTCATATCGCCAGCAAAGCCCTGCCTGCGCAAACTATTCACCAGCCCAAAAGCGGCATCTTGCGTGCCCTGCCCCATAGCAACCACAAAAAAGTCGGGGCGCAGCGCTTCGCGCTGGGGCAGCAGCAGGGCAAGGCGTTCCATGCCGCAGGCAAAGCCCACGCCGGGAATATCTGCCCCGCCCAATTGTTTAATCAGCCCATCATAGCGCCCGCCGCCAGCTACAGAAGACTGCGCGCCAATAGCACCAGAAACCACCTCAAAGGTAGTGCGGCAATAATAATCCAAACCACGCACTAGGCAGCTGTCCAGCGTGACAGGCACCTTGGCAGCGTCCAGCATGCGCAGCACCACATCAAAATGCTGGCGGCAGTCTGGGCAATTATAATCAAGAATGGTGGGGGCTGCGGCTGTCAGGCTTTTGCAGCCTTCCTGCTTGCAGTCCAGCACACGCAAAGGGTTAGTGTGCATACGGCGCTTGCAGTCATCGCATAGCAGCTCAGTATCCAGCCCTTCCAAATAAGCTATCAAGGCTTTTTTATAGGCCGCGCGGCAGCTGGGGCAGCCCAGCGAATTCATCTTTAAGCTCAAATCACGCAGGCCAATTTCCTGCAAAAAGGTCATCAAGGCCACAATGAGCTCTGCGTCTGTGTAGGGGGAAGACGAGCCTAAGCATTCGCAGTTAATCTGGTGAAATTGGCGCATGCGCCCTTTTTGTGGCCGTTCATAGCGGAACATAGGCCCTGTGGTAAATAATTTTGACACAGGTTCCTGCGTGTGCCGTGCCGACTGAATGTAGGCACGCATAACGCCGGCCGTGGCCTCGGGGCGCAGGGTCAGCATGCGCCCTTTGCGGTCGGGGAAGGTATACATTTCTTTTTGAACAACGTCTGTTTCTTCCCCAATAGAGCGGCAAAACAGCTCTGTGTGCTCTACAATGGGGGTGCGCAGTTCAACAAAGCCGCAGCGCCCAAACACCTCGCGCGCCTTGGCTTCCATAAAAGTAAAGGCATCGCTTTCTGGCGGAAACATATCGGCAAAGCCTTTAATACTCGTCACACTCATGAGTCTTTCATCCTTATCTGCCTGTGCATAACTCATGCATCACGGCGGTATACTTAGCTATTTTATACCCTAGCGCTTAGAGCAGCTCTCCAAGCGGTGTTTATCTAGCCCCGAACACGGCACGGGGTATTCGCCCGAAAAACAGGCCGTGCAATAACATTCAGGGTGGCGCACTGTTTTTAGCAAGCCCTCAATGCTAATATAATGCAAAGAATCAACATTGAGCTGATCAACAATTTCAGGCATGGAATAATTGGCGGCAATCAACTGGTCTGGGTTGGCAAAGTCCACACCATAATAGCAGGGGAACTTAACTGGCGGGG
Organism: Desulfovibrionaceae bacterium; assembly: GCA_028689675.1. Lineage (GTDB taxonomy): Bacteria > Desulfobacterota > Desulfovibrionia > Desulfovibrionales > Desulfovibrionaceae > JAQVCS01. The sequence goes on from JAQVCS010000001.1 coordinate 177,094, forward strand.
AAGAAATGCGGATGTGCACTTCTTTTGCCCCCAGCTCACGCAATTTTTTCACACGCGTAATCATGGTTGTGCCGCGCACAATAGAATCATCAATAATGCAAATGCGCTTGCCTTCAATAATAGAGCGAATGGGGTTAATTTTTACTCGCACGCTGAACGAGCGCATGCTTTGCGTTGGCTGAATAAAGGTGCGCCCCACATAGTGGTTGCGTATCATGGCATGTTCATAGGGCAGGTTGGCTTCTTGGCAAAAGCCCAAGGCAGAATAAATGCCCGAATCGGGGAAGGGCATGACAAAATCCACATCGGCTGGGGCTTCTTGCGCCAAATATTTGCCCATCAGCTTGCGGCAGCTGTAGACCTGCTCATCATAAATAAGGGAGTCGGGGCGGGCAAAATACACCAGCTCAAAAATACATTGCTTAGGCTTGATAGAGCAAGGCTTGTCTGCGGGAGAAAGCGGCATAGAGCGCATGTCGCCATCTTCCACAATAATCATTTCATTAGGCTCAACAGTGCGAATATATTCAGCTTCCAGTAAATCAAAGGCACAGGTTTCAGAGGCAAAGACATACGAGCCGTCCAGTTCACCCACAGCAAGGGGGTGCAGGCCGTGGGGGTCGCGCACAGCAATAAGCTTATTGCGCGCCATAATAAGCAGGCAATATGCGCCCTTGAGCTGGCTACAGGTATGGCGTACGGCATTTTCAAGCGACATAGTGCGCATAGAACGCACCAGCAAGTGCATAATCACTTCTGTATCATTGGTAGAAGTGAAAATACCGCCGTCGGCTTCCAGCGCATCACGCAATTCCATAGTGTTGACAAGGTTACCATTATGGGCAAGGGCAATGTCTTCGCCCTGAAAGTGCACCAAAAAAGGCTGGGCATTCCAAGCGCTGGACTTCCCCGTGGTGGAATAGCGCACATGCCCTATGCCTGTTTTGCCCTTCAGCAAGGCTAGGGCATCTTCGGTAAAGACTTCGGGCACAAGCCCCATGCCTTTATGCTCGTGCATGGCCTGCCCTTCATCATAGGTTACAATGCCCGCACTTTCCTGCCCGCGATGCTGCTGGGCATATAAACCAAAATAGATCAGGCGGGATGCTTCCTCATGCCCGTAAATCCCCATAAGCCCACATTCGTGCCCTATCATATGTTGTCACCTGATAAAAAGATTACAAAGAAAAAAGGAGAGAGCCTCGCGCTGGACATTCCAGCGCGAGCGCTCTGCTATATTTATTCTGTTATGCGTGCAGCCTCATCATCTGGCAAAGGCTGGGGCATAGTTTCCGTATCGTCATCCAGTTCGGCAAGGGCATCATTGCGCAGCACCTGCCCGCCTTCATCCACGCGGTCAAAGCCCACAACCTTTGCCCCTTCATCCAAACGCACCAGCATCACGCCCATGGTGGCGCGCCCCTTGGAGCGCACTTCATCCACGCCAATGCGTACAATTTTATTGGTCGAAGTCAGCATGACCAAGCCATCGCCATCGCGCACAGGCATAGCACCAATGACTTCGCCCGTTTTGGGTGTTACGCGGAAGTTGATAATGCCCTTGCCGCCGCGTGTTTGCAAGCGGTATAAATCAACGCGCGTGCGCTTGCCAAAACCATTGGCAGAAACAGAAAGAATTTCTGTGGACTGGTCGGCTTCTTTCAAAATAACGCAGGCCACAACATAATCTTTATGCTGCAAGGCTATGCCTTTCACCCCTGTGGCCACACGCCCCATGGGGCGCACATCCAAGCATGAAAAACGAATGGAAATGCCATGCGCTGTGGCAAGCACCACATGCGTATTTTCCCGAATGGGGCGCACCACCACAAGCTCGTCATCTTCACGCAAGCCCACGGCCATCAGCCCTGTTTTGCGGCAGCGGGCATAGAGTGAAGCTGAAGAGCGCTTGACCATGCCCCGCTTGGTGACAAAAAGGAAGTATTTATCTTCGGCAAATTCCCGCACTGTCAGCACGGTGGTCACCCATTCGCCCTCTTCCAGCGCAGGCAAAAGGTTATTGATGTGCACACCCTTGGCCGTGCGGCTGCCCTCGGGCACCTGATACACCTTAAGCTGGTGCATGCGCCCCTTGTTGGTAAAGAGCAGTAAAAATTGATGATTGGTCGTGGTTAAAAATTCCTGCACATAATCATCATCGGCTGTGTGCAGGGCGGCTATGCCCTTGCCGCCGCGCTTTTGCTGCTGGTAATTATCCAGCGTGGTGCGCTTCATATAGCCACGGCGCGAGAGGGTAACCACCACTTCTTCATCAGGAATGAGATCTTCCACATCAATGCCCGACAAATCGTGCAGAATTTCTGTACGGCGCGGGCTTGAAAACGTGTTTTTAATCTCTTCCATTTCTTTGCGCAATTCCCCGCGCAGCACATCGGCATTTTCTAAAATCGAAGTGAAAAATTCAATTTTCTTCAATAATTCAGCATATTCAGACAAGAGTTCTTCACGCTGTAAGCCTGTTAAACGCTGCAAACGCATATCTAAAATGGCACGGCTTTGCACTTCACTCAAGTCAAAACGCTGCATCAAATTGATGCGTGCCTCTTCAGGGTTGGCAGAAGCACGAATAAGCGCCACCACAGCATCAATATTATCCAGCGCAATGCGCAGGCCTTCCAAAATATGGGCGCGCGCCTGTGTTTTTGCCAAATCAAAGCGTGTGCGGCGTATGACCACTTCACGGCGATGATCAATAAAGCAGACCAAAGCGCTTTTTAAATTGAGCAGCTGCGGGCGGTTGTCCACCACAGCCAGCATATTGATGCCAAAGCTGGTTTCCAGCGGGGTGAATTTATACAGCGCATTGATAACAATATCAGGAATAGTGCCGCGCTTTAAATCCACCACAATGCGAATGCCCTTGAGGTTTGATTCATCGCGCAAATCAACCACGCCATCCAGCTTGCGCTCATTGACAAGGGCGGCAATTTTTTCCACCAAAGAAGATTTATTCACGCCATAAGGAATTTCACGAATGACAATACATTCCAAATCCTTACTACGCTTTTCTACGTCCATCTTTCCGCGGATTTTTACCGTGCCGCGGCCTGTATGATAGGCATCAGAAAGCCCCTGCCCCACATATACAGCACCATAGGTGGGAAAGTCTGGGCCTTTCACATACTGCATCAAGTCATCGACAGAACATTGCGGGTTATCCAGCAAATGCAGCAAGGCAGAGGAAAGTTCCCCCAAATTATGGGGCGGAATATTGGTGGCCATGCCCACTGCAATGCCCGAAGAGCCATTAAGCAGCAAATTGGGCACCTTGGTGGGCAATACAGAAGGCTCTTGCAGGGTGTTGTCGTAGTTGGGGCGAAAATCAACTGTTTCTTTATCAATATCCCCCAAAAATTCGGCAGCCAGTCTGGACATGCGCACTTCAGTATAACGCATGGCAGCGGGCGAGTCGCCATCAATAGAGCCAAAGTTACCCTGCCCATCCACCAAGGGGTCGCGCATAGAAAAATCTTGCGCCATGCGCACCATGGCATCGTACACGGCCGAATCACCATGGGGGTGATATTTACCAATAACGTCACCAACAATACGCGCAGATTTTTTATGCGCACGGTTGTAGCTGTTGGCCAATTCATATTGGGCAAACATAATGCGGCGGTGCACAGGCTTTAGGCCGTCACGCGCATCAGGAATAGCGCGCCCTATAATGACAGAGAGCGAATATTCCAAATATGATTTGCGTAATTCTTTTTCAATATCTATTTGCTGTTCGGACACAGTAGCCTCACAAAGTTATCTATCCATTGGAGCAGCAGGGCTGGCCTTGGTCAGCCCCACCTCTGCCCGCAATGGGGCAATACAGTTAAATATCCAGCTCTTGCACCAGCAAGGCATTGCGTTCTATAAAGTCACGGCGCGCTTCCACACGATCCCCCATCAGGTCACCAAAAGCGTCTGAAGCCGCAGCGGCATCATCCACAGAAACTTGCAGCAAAACGCGATTTTCTGGGTTCATGGTGGTTGTCCACAGCTGGTCGGGGTTCATTTCCCCCAAGCCTTTGTAGCGCTGAATGCTGATGCCACGGCGGGCTTCTTCCAGCGTTTGTGCCATGAGCTCAAAAATATCATCAATAGTCGTGCCTTCACCATTTTTACGCGTTAGCGTAAAGTGCATGTCACCGCATTGCTGTACCAGTTCGTTATAACTATGCCATGTGTTCTTATATAAACGCGAGGCAAAAAATTCCATACCACGCCGCGTGATGTGGCTGCCACGGCTTTCAAACACCACAAAGGGGCGCGTTTCGCCATCATCCAGCATGTCTTCTTCCATGCTCAGGCTGTATTCATGCTCATCCATCCAGCGCACCAAGGCATCATACTCTGCCCCAGCCATCATTTCTGCTGTCAGCAAGGTGGGGTAGCGCACCAAGGCCATAAACAAGGCCTGTGCAAGGCCAGTGCTTTCGGCTTCGGCCACGCGTTTTTCCAGCCTTTCTATAGCGCGCATCAGGGCAATAAGGTTTTCGCCTGTAAAGATGGCTCCATTACTGGCTGTAATGCTCACATCTTCTGAAACGCGCTGCAAAAGATATTCATTCAGGCTGTCATCATCTTTAATAAACTTTTCAAAGCGCGGGTTATGCACACGATAGAGCGGGGGCTGGGCAATATACACATAGCCGCGTTCTATCATTTCCTGATACTGGCGGAAGAAGAAGGTGAGCAACAGGGTGCGTATATGCGCCCCGTCCACGTCGGCGTCGGTCATAATAACAATTTTATGATAGCGCAGCTTGCTTAAATCGGTATCTTCCTGCCCAATGCCTGCCCCCATGGCGGTAATAAGGGCTTTCACTTCCTTATTGGCCAGCATTTTGTCAAAACGGGTGCGTTCGGTATTCAGAATTTTACCGCGCAAGGGTAAAATAGCCTGAAAATGCGAATTGCGCCCCTGTTTTGCCGAGCCACCAGCCGAATCACCTTCCACAATAAACACTTCGCATTCTTCAGGTTTTTTGCTTTGGCAATCGGCCAGCTTGCCTGGCAGGGCATTGTCGGACAGTGCCCCCTTGCGGCGCACCAAATCTTTAGCACGGCGGGCAGCATCACGGGCACGGGCAGCGTCTACCGCCTTGTCAATAATCATGCGCACGTCTTTGGGGTTTTCTTCAAAATAGGTATTGAGCCTGTCATACACAAGCGTGCCCACAATGCCCGCCACTTCGCTGTTGCCCAGCTTGGTTTTGGTTTGCCCCTCAAATTGCGGCTGCGGAATTTTTACACTAATGACGGCGGTAAGCCCTTCGCGCACATCATCGCCCGAAAGCATAGTGCCCTTCATTTTTTTGACCAAATCGGGCTGGCTTTTGATGTAGGCATTGATAGCGCGCGTTAAGGCCGTGCGCAGCCCCACAAGGTGCGTGCCGCCCTCCTTAGTGCGTATATTATTGGCAAAGCTCAGCACATTTTCTTTGTAGGCCGCATTGTATTGCAAGGCAAAATCAACAGCCACATTATCCACTGTGCCTTCACCTGTAATAACGGAATGCAGCGAAGTTTCCCCAGAATTAAGGTCTTTGACAAATTGTGCTATGCCGCCTTCGGCATGAAATAAATGCCTTTGATCATTGCGCTCGTCCACGCATTCAATTTCAAGCCCTTTGTTTAAATAGGCCAGCTCTTCAAAACGCTTTTTGAGTGTATTATACGAAAATTCAAGTGATTCAAAAATTTCATCATCGGGCTTAAAATGCACAGAAGTGCCATGCCCGCGCGCTGCCCCAAGCTCGCGCAATTCTTCCTGCGGTACACCGCGGGCATAGCGCTGGGCATATTTTTTACCATCACGGCGTACAGAGACTTCCAGCCATTCAGAAAGGGCATTGACGCACGAAACCCCCACGCCATGCAGGCCGCCCGAAACCTTGTAGCTGGTATTATCAAACTTGCCGCCAGCATGCAGCATGGTCATGACCACCTGCACGGCAGGCACTTTTTCTTTGGGGTGCATATCTACAGGTATGCCGCGGCCATCATCTTTGACGGTGATGGTATCGTCAGCATGCATAATGACGGTAATGTGCGAGCAATAGCCAGCCATGGCTTCGTCAATAGAGTTATCTACCACTTCATACACAAGGTGATGCAAACCATGCACATCAGTTGAACCAATATACATGGCAGGCCTTTTGCGCACTGCCGCCAGACCTTCTAAAATCTGAATAGAGGAAGCATTGTAACTATTTTCAGAGGCCATTATACGTCTTCCTCGCTGTAATACATGTTTTCTGCTATCTTCATGGGCATAATAATGACGGTATAGTCTGGGTCGGCAGCACCGCGTATGCCGGCTGGCCCTTCTGTGCCCGAAAGAAGCATGGTGAGTGATTCAGAGGCAAAATGCCCCATAATATCCATTAAATTGCGTGTGGGAAAGGCTATACGCTGAATTTCCCCAGTGTAGCGCACTTCTAGGCTTTCATTGGCCGAGCCCACGTCCTGCCCCTGTGCCGAAAGCATGGCTTCTGTGCTGCTCAGTTCCATATAGGTGCAGCGATCACTTTCGGTGTTAAAAATACTGATGCGCCCCAGCGCTTCAATAGTGTCTTTACGGTGAATGGTCAGGCTGGCAATGTCGCCTTCCAGCTTGCTTAAAAAGGCATTGTAATCGGGGTACTGATGCCCTGCGCGCGGCAGGCTCAGCATTTCTGAACCGCTCACTGTGCGTAAGTGCAGGCGCTTGTCTGTGATGGTCAGCTCAATATCTTCCACACCCAGCCATTTTTTCAGGTCAGCAAGGTATTTTTTTTGAATTAAAACCCCTTCTTCGGGCAGCATGGCGGCCAAATCGTCATGCGTAAAGCCCACCAAAGCAAATTGATGCCCATTCAGGCCGCAGGCTTCAATGCGTCCATTGCCGCAGGGCTTCATATAAAAGCAGGCTATGGCGTCCATGGCATCATCATCGCTGATGCAAAAGGTGACCTTGTCCAGCACATCCTGCAAAAAGTCGGCAGACCAAGGCACAGCATTTTCAGCAGGAAAGGCCGCAAAGGGCATAAACCAAGACTGGTCATTGACAGGCAGCTTATATTTGCGCCGCCCTTGCGAAAGCAGCAAAGAGCTGCCCTGCTCGTCCATGGTGAGGGTTATTTCCCCAGCAGGCAATTGACGCACCAAATCAACAAAAGCTCGCCCCTGCACACCCACAAGGCCTTCTTCCTGCACAGTAGCGGGATAGGTGCCCGTAAATTCAATATTGGCATCGGTAGCCATAATGGAAACCATGCCATTTTCGGCCTTAATCCAAATGGAGCGCAAATAGGCAGCCCCTGTTTTGGCAGGAATGATACCCGCGGCTTTTTGCAGGCCTTCAATGATTTGTTCTTTAATAATAGTTAATTTCATATTTCTTCCTTATTGTTTTTATAAGGGCTGACACTTTGTGTATAAATACGTTACCAAGTTGTTTTTATTTATTTTTTTAAGGGACACCTTGCGCACAGCCAAGCACAGTAGGCACAAAAAATATATTTTTGCACAAGTGGCTGTTCATTGTGTGCATTTTTGCCGCAGATAAGACAGGCTTTTGTGCATAACCTTGTCACTATCTATTAATTGTTTAATTTTTTTAATAGCATAGATAACAGTGCTGTGATCTTTTCCATTAAAAATTTGCCCTATGGCTGCATAGGAAAGCCCCAAAACATCGCGGCATAAATACATGGCTACCTGCCGAGCCAGCACAAGGCGGGGGGTGCGTTTGGTGGAGGTGAAATCCCCTTGCGGCACGTCATAATAGGCGGCAACAAGGCCAATAATACTGTCATGGGTGCAATCTCTTTGGTCGCTGCTGCTGCGCACTATGTCTTCCATATCCTGCAGCGTGGCTTCGCGGTTGTTAACAGAGCAAAAGGCGGCAATTTTGAGCAGCAAGCCCTGAAGGGGGCGCAGGGCTCGGCAGCGCCTTGCCAACAACAGCATATGATCGGGATGTATATTGAGGCTGTGCGCTTTGACCCACTGGCGTATAAAGCGCAGCCTTATGTCTAAATCTGGTTCTTTCAGTTCTACCACAAGGCCTGCTTCTAGCCTTGTGCGCAGGGCTGGTAAAAGCTGCTTTGCGCCTGTCAGCTTGCCTGTGCAGGCAAGTACCAATTGCCCTTGCAGGCTTTTGTGCACAAGAAGCAAGAGCCATTCTTGCGCCTGTACGCTTAGGGCACACAGGTCATCCAGCAGCACAGCGCGATAGCGCTGCCACAGGCTGGCTGGCGGGGGCAGCACTGCCGTGCTGCACGTGGTGGCAGTAAGCCAAAGCACGGCATCAGAGCCATAGTGCTGGCGCAGGCTTTGTGCCATAGCCTGAAGCAGGTGCGTTTTGCCCGTACCCTCCTTGCCGCACAGTACAAAGGGGTTGTAATGTGCAGCGTGTTCGCCTGTAGCAATTTGCTGCGCCATGCAGAGGGGAAAGGTGTTTTTTGCATTGCTGATAAAATCGGCAAAGCCGGGCAGGTCAGCAGGCTGTTGCCGTGGCAGGCTTTGGGGCAGCGTGCTCGGCTGGCTTTTTACAGGTGCCTGCGCGGGGCGTATGTTTATGGCATAGCCCGGTGCACAGGCCTGCAAAGCCTGCACTAAGTGCACTTGCCCATGCTGCTTGAGCCATGCCTGAAAAAAAATATGCGGCACGATGATGGTGATATGCTTTTCCTGAGCATTTTCTTCAAACAGCAGGGGTTCAAACCAAGCACGCAGGTTGTCTTCTTGGTTATGCTGTTTGAGATAGTCGCGTAAGGTTTTTTTGAGCATAGTTTCCGTGTCGTTTAAAGCGGGTTTGCGCTGTGAAAGCTCTACGTTTACAGTGCTCGCCAAAGAGAAAATTTAACATACTTCCCCATATGAAACAAGCATAGAATGTGCCCGCGGCGCGGGGGAAAGCGGGCTTTGCCCCCCTACTAGACAAAAAAAGAACAGCGGGATATTTTGTCAAAGCTTTTGGGGTGCTTTTGCCCTGCGCTCTTATGCACCCAGCCCTTGTAACCGAAGGTGTTGCCTTTTGAAATTAAAGAAGAAAAGAATTTTTCTCCTCTTTCTTGTGCTTGGTATACTAGCCTGCGGCATAGGTTTTTTTGTTGTGCAGCCACAAGGTTGGCTGGCTTTTGAAAGCCAGCAGCAGGTAGAGCCCATGCCCCAGCAGGCAGAGCCCCCCAGCCTCACCTTGCCCCCTGCCCCTAAAAAAGCAGAGGAAGAGCCCGAGGCTGAAGCAGAAAATATTGTGCGCGGCACGGTGGCCGCTGGTGAAACCTTGGGCGAAGTGCTGGCTGCTTCGGCTAATGATGCCCCCACACAGCATTATGTGCGTGCGGCCAAAGAGGTTTTTTCTGTGCGCTCTTTTCGCACTGGGCACCCTTATACCGTGGTGACAGACCCTGAAACAGGGCGTTTAAGCCGTTTTGAATATGAAATTGATGAGCATAAGCGCCTTGTGGTGGAGGGGCTGGATGAGCCTGTGGCGCGTGTGGAGCAAATAGAATACAGCTATAGCCTTTCGCTGGTGCAATGCGTTATTGATGACAATATGTTTCAGGCTGTGGCCGATGCTGGGGAACAGCCGCAGCTTGCCCTTGCTGTGGCCAATATTTTTGGTTCAGAAATTAACTTTATTCATGACCTGCAAAAAGGGGACAGCTTTAGCGTGCTGGTGGAAAAACGTTATCGTGATGGGCTGTACAAGGGCTATGGGCGGGTGCTGGGTGCTGTTTTTATAAATAAAGGTAAGAAATTTCAAGGTTTTTTGTTTACCGATGCACAGGGGCGTGCCAAGCATTTTAATGCGCAGGGCGAAAACTTAACCAAGGTGCTCATGCAGGTGCCCTTGTCATTCACGCGTGTTTCTTCTGGCTTTGGCATGCGCCGCCACCCTGTGCTGGGCGGGCATCGTGACCACCCCGGCATAGATTATGCCGCGCCCATGGGCACACCAGTTAAGGCCGCAGGGGATGGCGTGGTGGTGGATAAAGGCCGCAATGGAGGCTATGGCAACCAAATTGTGCTGCGCCATGATGCCGGGCTGGAAACGCTGTATTCGCACCTCTCTGGCTATGCGCGCGGGCTGAACAAGGGCGCGCGGGTGCGGCAGGGGCAGGTCATTGGCTATGTGGGGAGCACGGGTATGTCCACAGGGCCGCACCTTGACTTTCGGGTGCGCCAGCAAGGAAAATTTATTAATCCCACCAAGGCAGTAAACCCTCGTGCCATGGCCGTGGCTGCCAAGCGCAAGCAAGCCTTTACCAAGGTGGTGCACTTTGTCCTTGCCTTTATGCAGGGCGAGCGCGATGTGCATGAATATTCGCCTGAAATGTTTACAGCCTATTTAGAATAACAATAGTGCGGCAGGGCACAAGCCCGCTGCTTTTGTAAAGGAAGGAAGAGTTATGGAATCGCGTAGTAACAAAATGAAAAAGGGCTTGGAAAAAGCCCCTCACCGTTCTTTGCTGTATGCCTTGGGGCTGACCAAAGCAGAAATTGACAGACCCCTTGTGGGCATTGTGAACGCTGCCAATGAAGTGGTGCCTGGGCATATTCACCTTTCCAAGCTGGCAGAAGCTGCCAAGGCAGGGGTGCGCATAGCTGGCGGCACGCCGCTGGAATTTCCCGCCATTGCCGTATGTGATGGCTTGGCTATGAACCATGAAGGGATGCGCTTTTCTTTGCCCTCCCGCGAAATTATTGCTGATTCTATTGAAATCATGGCACGCGCCCATGCTTTTGACGCTTTGGTTTTTATTCCCAACTGTGACAAGTGCGTGCCCGGCATGCTGATGGCCATGATGCGCTTAAATATCCCTTCTGTGCTGGTCAGCGGTGGGCCTATGCTGCCCGGCTATTCCATGAAGGGGAAGTCTGACTTGATTACGGTATTTGAAGGGGTTGGGCGCGTACGTCAGGGCAAAATGACAGAAGAAGAGCTGGAAGCGCTGACCGAAGGTGCTTGCCCTGGCTGTGGCTCATGTGCGGGCATGTTTACTGCCAATTCTATGAATTGCCTTGCAGAAACCATTGGCGTGGCCTTGCCCGGCAATGGCACTATTCCCGCTGTAAGCGCCGCCCGTGTGCGCCTTGCCAAGCAGGCAGGCATGCAGGTGATGGAAATGCTGCAAAAAGACATTAAACCGCTGGATATTGTTACTGAAAAATCAGTAGCTAATGCTGTTGCTGTGGATATGGCCTTGGGCTGTTCCACCAATACAGTGCTGCATTTGCCCGCAGTGTTTGGCGAAGCTGGCTTGCATTTGAGCTTGGATATTTTTGACAAGGTCAGCCGCCATACGCCCAATTTGTGCCACCTTTCCCCCGCAGGCAGCCACCACATGGTCGATTTGGACTGTGCAGGCGGCATACCCGCTGTGATGGCCGAGCTGGCTTCTGCTGGTCGCATTCATACAGAGTGCATCACCGTGACGGGCAAAACCGTGGGTGAGAACATTGCAGATAAAAAAATTCTTGATGAAAGCGTTATTCGCCCTATCAGCAAGGCCTATTCGCAGCAGGGCGGCATTGCCATTTTGCGCGGCTCGCTGGCGCCAGAAGGGGCTGTGGTCAAGCAGTCGGCCGTTGCCCCCGAAATGATGTGCCGCGATGTGAAAGCCCGCGTTTTTACTTCAGAAGAAGGCGCTATGCAGGCTATTTTGCAGGGCGAAATCAAGCCCAACGACGCTGTGGTTATTCAATATGAAGGGCCGCGCGGTGGGCCAGGCATGCGCGAAATGCTTTCGGCCACAGCGGCCATTACAGGCATGGGCTTGGGCAAAGACGTTGCCCTGCTGACCGATGGCCGCTTTTCTGGCGGCACCAATGGGGCGGCTATTGGGCATATTTCGCCAGAAGCTGCCGACGGCGGGCCTATACGCCTTGTGCAGGATGGCGATATTATTCATATTGATATTCCCAACCGCGTGCTTGATTTGGTGGTCAGCGAGGAAGAATTGCAAAAGCGCGCTGCTGCCTTTGTGATGCCAGAAAAAGAAATTAAGTACCCAGTGCTCAAGCGCTATGCCGCCATGGTCAGCTCTGCCGCTACTGGGGCAGCGTATAAAAAATAGTTTGTAAAGGCGTATAGAGCAGATTACCTTTAAAAGTGTATAGACACGCTCACTTCGGCACTGAACAGCGTACATAGAGTACGTTTATGCCTTTGTGGCGGGCATCTGCTCCCTCTCTTGCCAGAGTAATTGCAAGGCAGAAAATAGTGTTATAGACAAGGGCAGGAAGTATCCTGCTGGGGTATGAAGAATATTCTTCATACCCCTTTTTTTGTGACTAGAGCAGATTCACTTTTAGCGGGGAAGTACATTCCCCTTGTGAGCTTTGAGTGGCAAGGAGTTCTTCCGAAACCTTGCAAGCATTTTCAATGATAAAATGCTCTGTGTGCTGAGTGCCTTATGTGTAACAAATTGTGTATAAATCATTTGTCATTTTGTGCATAAATAGTGTAACTATTTATTTTTTATTATAATAATAAAGAAGTATTTTTTACAGAGTATGCTGGCTGTAATGCACAAAAAATACCTGTTGTCCTTGCTATAACGCTTTTTTGCGTCTCGACATGAAAGAGCTATGTCATTTTGTGCGTAACAGGAGTATTATATTGAAATAACAAAATTTTTTAAACAACATTTTTCTCTGAAAAAAATCATATATGTTGATGCAAGGCGAACAGAAGGCAGGGCAGCAGGGAAAGCTGCAGAAAAAGAAGTGCAAGCCTATTGTATACTGTTATTTTGTGCGTAATAACTATAATTAGTAGAAATTATTGAATAAATAAAATGCAATATAAGGAACATATATCTTTTTGTCTTGTTGTATGCCCTGTGTAGGCTGTGCTGTGTACTTTGCTCCTGTATGCAAGCCTTGCTGGGCTTTTTTTGTCTTTTCATGCCTACTCCATAATAATGTGCGTATTTTTGTTGTGCATTTGTTCTTTTCTTAGATAACTATTGAAAATAAAAGAAAATAAGCGAGAACATACTCTGCGTTCCGCCCTTTTGTGTAGAGACAATAAGGTCGTGTTGTATACGGTATAGGGGAGGCTGCAGGGCAGACGTATCTAAATGTGTAACTATATGTAATTATTAATAGTTATTTACATATGGTGTTTTTTAGTTATCAATAAAAACAATGTGCTGCATAGTGCGTGCGTCTGCCTTTGGGGGGCTGTTGCCGTGTAGAACACAAAAATTTTTGTCAGTATATTGGGGGAAGCAGGGGGAAGAATGCGGCTCTCGATCAGAATACCTTTCAAAGTATATACTCTTAACAGTGCAAGACACGCCCACTTCGGTATGGAATAGCGCACACAGCGTGCGCGTATACCGCGCGTGGCGGGCATCTACTCCTGCTTTTGCCAAAGCAATGTCAAAGCAAAAGTACTCTGGAGGCATATTTTTGTGTCTAAGTCTCTTTGTTTTCTGTTGCTTATCGTGATAGTTACTTATAATAATAGAATAAAGTTACGAACATATACACAGGCAAGACAAAAAGGGCAGTACAGATAAAAAAGAATTCAGGCACAGATATACTGTGCTTAACTTTGTTGCTAACTATCTTAACCTATTTTATTTATAATAAAATAAAAATTCCCCCAAAGGCTTAGCCAAGGGGGGAAGAAAAATGTATGCCCAAGTGCGGGCAAAAATTACGAGCGTGAGGAACAGAGCACAAAAAGGCTGGTGGCAACAAAGTCAAGCACGCGCGCTGGGTTGACCGAGCTTTGCAGGGCTTCGTTCGCCTCATCAAGCAGGCAGGCAGCCTGACTGCGCTGCTGCACACTTTTGGCAGCAAAAAGCTGCACTAAGGGCGGGCACAGGCTGTTGCTTTGGCTGCACAAGCTTTGGCTAAGGGCTTTTTGGCAGGCAAGCAGAATTTCTGCGGCCAGTAAGGGGGTGACAGCATTTTTTGCCGAAGTTTTTTCAAACCAGCCCTGCCCATGCTGTATAAAATGGGCAAGAGAGTCCTGCCACACGCGCAGGGCTGGGGTAAGGCTGCGGGTATCTGGCCAAGGCAGCGTGAGCACCCATGAGCGCGAAACCAGCGTGGGCAGCAACTGTTCCCTTTGTGGGGCTAAAAGCACAAAAATTGTGGTGGCAGAGGGTTCTTCCAGCACTTTGAGCAGAGCATTGGCCGCTTCGGTACGGTTATTATGCATACCAGCAAGCAGCACCACGCGCTTGCCTTTGCCGTGGGGGCTGTCGCGCAGGCGGCTTTTGAGCTGGCGCATGGTATCTATACTCAGGGCACGCACTGCACCGGGGTTTTCTTCGTCCTCTTTATTGCTGATGCGTCCGTCATAGGCCAGCACATCCACATGCACACCATCGGCAATACACACACAAGCAGGGCAGTGAAAGCAGGGTTCACCTGCGGCGGGCTGTTCGCAATGCTGCAATGCTGCCCAATAGCGCGCCAAAGCCATGCGCTCTTCTTCTGTGCCGCCTTCAAAAAGTAAAACCTGCGGCGGCTGGGCGGCAAGGCGCGCCAGCTCTGTGCGCATGGCGGCAAAGGCTGTGGTCATAATGGGGGCAAAGGGCTGGCTTTCCATAGGGTATTTTTTGTATTTTGGGGCAGATGATGGATGTGAAGAAATAATGCCTAAAGGCTGCCTGCCCGAGCAGGCTTTGCTCTGTGGTTGCTGTGCTTTGTGCGGTGGCAAAAAAGGCGGGGTGTGCTTGTGTGCTGCCCCGCCTTTACAGAATAGATTTTTTGCTGTGCTAACGCAATATTGTTTGTTCGCGGTCAGGGCCAACAGAAACCAGCGAAACATGCACGCCAGTTAGTTCTTCAATGCGCTGCACATAGGCCTGCACAGTGTCGGGCAGGTCTTCCCAGCGGGTGCAGGTGCTGATGTCTTCAATAAAACCTTCCATTTCTTCATAAATGGGGGTCACTTCGCCCAGCGCACCTTCTTCTTGCGGGGGGTATTGAATGACTTCGCCCTGATATTCATAGCCTACACAAATTTGCAGCGCGGGCAGGTTTTGCAGCACATCAAGCTTGGTCAGGGCAATATCGGTCAAGCCATTTAAGCGTACCGATTCGCGCAGCAGCACAATGTCCAGCCAGCCGCAACGGCGGGGGCGGCCTGTAGTTGCGCCAAATTCAAAGCCCTTGTTGCGTAAATATTCGCCAGTGTCGTTAAGCTGTTCGGTGGGGAAAGCGCCAGCGCCCACGCGCGTGGTGTAGGCTTTTACAATGCCCACAATGCGGTCAAGTGCGCGCGGCGAAATGCCACAGCCAGCCGAGGCATTGCCAGCCACAGTATTGGAAGAGGTCACAAAGGGGTAGGTGCCGTGGTCTATATCCAGATGCGTGCCCTGTGCACCTTCAAAAAGGACATTTTGCCCCTTTTCCCAAGCATTGCCAACAATGGTTGAGGCATCGGCCAAATAGGGGGTAATGCGCGGGGCAATGGCTAATAAATCGGCATAAATTTTTTCTGCATCCAAGGCTGGCTGGCCATACAGGCCAGTGAGCAAGGCATTTTTTTCTTGCAGGGCATGGCAAATTTTATCATGCAGCAATTGGGGCTTGGTTAAGTCTGTAGCACGAATGCCCACGCGGCAGGCTTTGTCTTCATAGCAAGGGCCAATACCGCGGCCTGTGGTGCCAATTTTTTTGCCAGCCAGTTTTGATTCGCGGGCGGCATCTATGGCTTTGTGGTAGGGGAGAATAAGCTGGGTTTTCTTGCTGATTTTAAGGCGTTCGGGCGAAACATTCACGCCCTGTGCCGCCAGCTGATCCACCTCTTCCAAAAAAACATAGGGATCGCAGACAACGCCGTTGCCAATAAGGCACACTTTGTCATCGTGAAGGATACCAGAGGGGATAAGGTGCAGAATAGTTTGCTTACCCTTCACCTTAATAGTGTGACCGGCATTGTTGCCGCCCTGAAAGCGCACAATAACCGCGCTTTCGGCACTGAGCAAGTCAACGACTTTACCCTTGCCTTCATCGCCCCATTGGGCGCCAATGATGACCGTGTTTGACATACTGGTGTTACCGCCTTATACAATAAAAGTAGTGCCCTTTGCAGGGGGACTTTACGGTGTTATGCCTGCGCCCGCACAAGGGGCGTGCCTTTGCAACCCTGCGGCGCATACCGCATGGTGATCATAAGTCCGTGTTTTTTACTATACTAGACTTTGGGGCAAGTCAATTTACCATAGCCTATATTCTGCGATACCTGTTATTTTATACTGCTGTCAGGCTGGAAAGTGTGCTGCTGCACTGATTATTTTTTTTCTTTGCTGTCTTGTGGGCGGCGAAAGGGCAAAATTGTGCATTTCTGCCTTGGGGCAGCGGGGGCTGGCCTTTCTAAAGTAAATGAATTTTGGGGCAGATTGGTATGTGTTTTATCTTCCTGCGTGTGCAGGCGCGTGCTCCAATTATAATTAAACAATTGATTTTTCCAGCGCTTGGCCTGAATGAGTGAAAAAACAAGGGCGGCTTCTTCCCAGCGTTTTGTTGGTTCAAAGCGCGAAACAAGCGTGGCATATTTATTCCACAATGCCATAAGCGAGGCTTCATCCATGCCGTCGAGCTGGCGGGCTATTTTAAGCAGTAATTGTTCCATGAGCTTCCCTTTTGTATGTGATGTTGTGTATGTAAGCTATAAAGAGCCGGGGCACAATCACCCCTGCATGGCTTTTTGTAAAGGGCTGGCAGCCCTGCCTAGCCACTGTTTTTGTTGGGGCAGTGCATTGGCTTTTATGCTGGCTTGGGTTAGTATGCACACGGGTTTTTTCATCATACCACTACTGGAGACACAGCATGAGCAATTTGAAAGATATGTATAAAACTTTACAAAAAGATGCCTTTCCCGACACCATGACTATTACGCTGGGGGATGAAAGCCTAGTGTACCGCAAGCGTACATGGCTGCTGGATGGAGAAACCAAGGGCTTGCGTTATGGTGAAAACCCCGACCAGCCAGCAGCGCTTTTTGAGCTGGTGGAAGGCAGCATTACCTGCGGCGGCTTAACATGGCGCGGGGCGGGCAAAGGCATAGTGTCTGCCATGACAGAAGCCCAAATGGTGCAGGCTGGCAAACACCCCGGCAAAACCAATTTGACCGACGTGGATAATGGCGCCAATATTTTGCAATACCTCACTGCCAAGCCCGCCGCCTTAATTATGAAGCACAATAATCCCTGCGGTGCTGCTTGGTCAGACAAAGGCATTGCCGATGCCCTGCACAAGGCTTTTTGGTGCGACCGTATTGCCGCCTTTGGTGGGGCTGTGGTGGTAAACCGCCCCTTTACCAAGGAAGCAGCAGAAATTATCAATGCCAATTATTTTGAAGTGGTAGCCGCACCCGCCTTTGAAGACGGGGTGGTGGATATGCTCAAAAGCCGTAAGAATTTGCGCATTATGGAGCTGCCCGGCTTGGCGCATTTGGAAGAGCTGACGCAATCGGCCTTTTTGGACATTAAGAGCCTTGCCGATGGCGGGGTGGTGGTACAAAAATCTTTTGTCAACCGCATCTTGAATGCCGCAGACTTTTTACCAGCACAGGCCAGCACCAAGGAAGGCCTTGCCGTGGCTGCCCGCAAGCCCAGCAAGCAGGAAATGGAAGATTTGCAATTTGCTTGGGCTGTGGAAGCGGGTGTGACTTCCAATTCTGTTATTTTTGCTAAAGATGGCGCTACCTTGGCTATTGGTACGGGCGAGCAGGACCGCGTGGGCTGTGTGGAATTGGCCATTCATAAGGCCTATACCAAGTATGCGGATACCTTGGCCTTTACCGAGCAGCACTGCACCTTGTATGAACTCAAGCTAAAAGCAGAAGCAGACCCGCAGGCTGCTGCCACTTTGGCAGATATTGAAGCGCGCACCAAGGCCGCTTGCGGTGGCCTGAAAGGTTCTGTTATTATTTCCGATGGCTTCTTCCCCTTCCGCGATGGGGTGGATGTGGCTATGGCTGAAGGTGTTACGGCTATTGCCCACCCCGGTGGCTCGCTGCGCGACCATGAGGTGATTATGGCCTGCAATGAAAAGGATGTTGCCATGGTCTTTACTGGCCAGCGCAGCTTTAAGCATTAAACTTTAGAGCAATTTTTCTTTGAAATTGATCTGGCAAGAATGGGAGTAGATGCCCGCAACAAAGGCAGAAGCGCAATTTATTTGCACTGTTACGAGCCGAAGTGTGCCTGTCTTTCATCGTTAAAATTATATAATTTTAACGTGAATCTGCTCTAGACAGCATAAATACTAAAGGCATAAGCGCGCAATGGCTTATGCCTTTAGTATTTGTTGTGTAGCTGTGGCTATAAAAAAGCCGATGTAGACATCGGCTTTATGCACAAAAAGAAAACAGGCTTATTGCTGCGGCTGGGCTTGTTCTTTGGGGTCAAAGTCAATAATGCGCCCTTGCAGCCACACATACATATCTATGCTGTCCCCCACGGCAGGCTCATAGGTATTGAGCATAGGCTTGGGCACATAAATGGGCAGCACAAGCGATTCGCGGTTTTCAAAGGGAAAAGCCACGGTAAGAATAACAATGTTCAGCTTATCCAGCGAGCAATCTTTGATTTCGCGAATGGTGGTGCGCATGCGATATTCACCATAGACGCGGCCGGGCATAATAATATCTTTTCCAGCCAAAGAAATTTTGAGCGGCGGCACATCTACGCGGCTTTTGCCTTCATGCTCGGCCAGCCATGCAGCGGCATGCGCTTCATATTGTGCGCCCTCGGTAATGGTCATGTCGTCCACCAGCGCTTTGCGTAAAGAAAAAGCCAGCCCTGCCAGCACAAAGGTGTGTGTTACGCCAGGGGTAAGGGCTTCAAAGTCGCGAAAATAGGTGGGGGTGTAAAACCACAAAGGCTTTTGCCCTTCTATCATGGTCACGCCCACATTGGCCTCTACTTCGCTTTTCCACGGGGCAACAATGTCTACAGTCAGGTCATTGGGCAGGCCTTCCATAAGGGGCATGGCCGAGCTGGGTTTGAGCTGCCCGCCTGCCTCGCCGCGCATAATAACGCCAGCGCGCAGGGCTTGGTCGGCAGGCCATGCCAGCAGCACATTTTCTTTTTCATGAGCAGTATATTGCCATGCGCCGCGTGTGCCGCCAGCTTTAAGCACTGTGCCCACAATTTGCGGCATGAGCTTTTGAGGATTGCCCACCAGCACAGCCCAGGCATCGCCCAAAGTTTCTCTGTGAGTACGGGTATCGGTATTGTGTTCTTGTGCCATTTGCAACCACTCCAACAAAAAATTCGTTCAGAAAAAAGATGTCTTTTGCAGTATACGGTCTATGCCGACAATGCGCAAATAAAGTTTTTTGGGGCAGCAGAGAGCAAAAAATCAAACAGGGGAGGCAACTCTGGTTGTCCAAAGCTATTCCCCCCCTGCTGTATACTTTAGCTTTTAGTCTCGGCGTTCACGGCGGCCACGGTCGCCGCTACGGTCACGGTCGCCACCACGGCGCTCACCACGGTCTCGGTCGCCGCCACGGCGTTCGCCGCGGTCGCGGTCTGTGCGCTGTGGGCGGGCGGTTTCTTCTGGTGTCCACTCATGCCCCTGTTCTTCCAGCAGCACAGCCTTGCGGCTGGCACGAATGCGGTCGCCATTAATTTCAATAACTTTCACAACCATGTCTTCGCCAAGCTGGCATACGTCTGAAGGCTGGTTGACGCGGTTCACGTCCAGCTGGGAAACATGCACAAGGGCTTCCAAATTGGGCAGCAATTCTACAATAACGCCAATTTCCAAAATTTTACGCACCTTGGCAGTGTAATTTTTGCCCAGCTCTGCACGCTGGTCATAATACAGCACCATTTCTTTGGCGCGTTCCATAGAGTCTGCTGTGGGGGCAAAAATGGAAATACGGCCAGAATCTTCAATATCAACCGAAGCACCTGTGGTGGCAGTGATAGCTTTAATATTCTTGCCGCCTGGGCCAATGATAAGGCGGATGATGTCGGGGTTGACAAAAACCTCGGCATGCTGCGGCGCATATTGCGAAAGCTCGGTGCGCGGTGCGGCAAGGGCTTTGCTCATTTCACCCAGAATGTGCAGGCGGGCTTCGTGAGCCTGCTGCATGGCCTGCTTCATAATTTCTGTGGTCAGGCCTGTAATTTTAATATCCATCTGAACGGCAGTAATGCCTTCAGCCGTGCCAGCAATCTTAAAATCCATATCGCCCAAGGCATCTTCATCACCCAAAATATCGGTGAGGACAATAAACTTGTCGTCCTGCTTGATCAAGCCCATGGCCACGCCAGCCACAGGGGCACTAATTTTAATGCCCGCATCCATAAGCGAGAGGCAACCGCCGCACACTGCCGCCATGGAAGAAGAACCGTTCGATTCCATGGTTTCTGAAACCACGCGCAGGGTAAAGGGGAAATCTTTTTCAGCAGGCAAAATGGGGCGTAAAGCCTTTTCGGCCAAAGCGCCATGCCCAATTTCGCGGCGCGAAATACGCACAGGTTTCACTTCACCCACCGAGAAAGGGGGGAAGTTATAATGCAGCATAAAGCGCTTGGTCACATCGCCCACAAGCGAATCCATACGCTGTTCATCAGTAGAAGCGCCCAAGGTGGTGACCACCAAAGACTTTGTTTCGCCACGGGCAAAAATGGCCGAGCCATGCGCGCGGGGCAGCACCGAGCTTTGAATTTGAATGGGGCGCACTGTGGTGGTGTTGCGGCCATCTATGCGTGTGCCTTCCTCAACTATGCGGGCACGCACCACTTTCTTTTCCAGCATGCCAATAATTTCAGGGGCTTCTTTCAAAGCTTCCTCATTATCTGCCCATGCGGTATCGGCTTTCAGGGCTTCCATTACGGCTTTTTTTACCGCGCTACGGGCTTGCTTGCGCTCCAGCTTGTCGGCCACGCGCATGGAATCTTCCAAGCCATTGGTCATAGCCAGCTCGGTAACGCGGGCAATCAGGGCTTCGTTATCCTGATGCGGGCTAAAGCTCATTTTTTCTTTGCCAGCCAGTTCGCGCAATTTCAGCTGGGCAGCAATAAGGGGCTGAATTTCTTTGCGTCCCCATTCCAGTGCTTCAATAATCACGCTTTCGGGTACAAACTGGGCTTCGCCTTCCACCATGGTGAGGGCATCGGCAGAAGCGGCAAAGACAATGCCCAAGTCGCTTTCTTCCATTTGCTCATAGGTGGGGTTAAGCACAAATTGCCCATTGATGCGGCCAATGCGCCCGCCCGCCACAGGTCCTTCAAAGGGCAGGGGCGAAAGCATTACCGCAGCAGAAGCGGCAGTGAGGGCAAGCACGTCGGGGTTATTTTCTGTGTCAGCAGAAATAACATTGGCCAGCACCTGTACATCTTCTTTCAAACCCTTGGGGAACAAGGGGCGGATGGGGCGGTCTATCAGGCGGGAAACCAGCGTTTCGCGCTCGGAGGGGCGGCCAATTTCGCGGCGGAAAAAGCTGCCGGGGATGCGCCCAGAAGCATACATTTTTTCAGCATATTCAACAGTTAAGGGGAAGAAACCCTTGTCAAATTCTAAAGCCTGCGAGCATACGGTTACCAGCACTACTGTGCCGCCGCATTGTGCCCACACTGCGCCATGTGCCTGATTGGCAAGGCGACCCGTTTCGAAAATAATTTCTTTGCCGCCCACAGTAGCTGTGACGCGGGTAGGATTAAAAATATCCTGCATAATAATTCCTTTTCGAAGGGGATTCCGTGAAGAAGTAGAAAGCGGCTGTGCTTTCCAATTCTGCATGGACCCCCCTTCCTTCTGTTAGGGGCAATGCTTGGGCATTGCCATGACAAGCACAGCATTTTTTTTAAAAGCCTGTGTGCCAGAGGCTTTGTGTTGCCTGCACCATAAAAACAGGGGAGCCGAAGCCCCCCTGCTCTATGGCAAACTTACTTGCGCAGGCCGAGCTTTTCAATCAAAGCGCGGTAGCGGTTGATGTCTTTGTTTTTCAAATACTTCAGCATATTGCGGCGCTTGCCCACCATACGCAGCAAGCCTGTACGCGAATGGAAGTCTTTTTTATTGGCCTTAAAGTGGTCGGTCAGGCTTAAAATGCGGGCGGTAAGCAGGGCAATCTGCACTTCGGCAGAGCCAGTGTCACCCACATGATGGGCATGAGCTTCAATAACAACTTTCTTATCAGCGGTATCCATAGCCACAGCTTTTCTCCTTTACGAGAAACAGGTTAGTTCCAAAGCCCCCGCAATACAGTCCAGCAGTGTTTCCCTTGCACTTCGGCTGCCTCGGCCAGCGCCAATGCCTGCCCATTGTGGGCAAGCAGCAGAGCTTTTTCGCCTTCGCCGCGATAGGGCAAGGGCATGCCATTGCGCAGCAGAGCTTCTTCTGCCGCGTTCACGCTTATGGTGCGCCAATGCGGCAAGGCAGTGCTCAGGGGCAGCACACGCTGTGGCAAGCTGGAGGGATTGTCCAGAATTTCTTGCCAGTCATGCGCCTGCGCCAGACTGAAGGGGTGGCTATACTCTCGAATCAGTTCTGTGAGCACGGCTCCGCACTGTAAGCGACTTCCCAGGCTGTGGGCCAGAGAGCGTATATAGGTGCCAGAACTACATGCGACCCGAAAGCGCACAAGCGGTAAATTCATACTGATGACTTCCGCTTGCGAAATTTCTATTTGTTTCCATTTTTGGGGCACATCTTTGCCCGCGCGCGCCAATTTATACAGGGCTTGCCCCTGATGCTTGGCTGCGGAATACGGCGGGACGGGCTGCTCACTTGTGCCGCACCAAGCGGCAATTTCGTGGCGCACAGCGTCTTCGCTAATATGCTGCCAAGGGCTTTGGCTTACTATTGTGCCCTCTTTATCCCATGTATCGGTGCTTTGCCCAAGGCGCAATTCACCCTGATACACTTTGCCGCCGTCGGCCATAAGGTGGCCAGAAATTTTGGTGGCATTGCCCAGTAGCACCAGCAACACGCCTTCAGCCATGGGGTCAAGTGTGCCAGCATGGCCTATTTTTTTTTGCCCCAGCCTTTTGATGCCAGTAATACAATAGGTGGATGAGGGGCCAGAGGGCTTGCGCAAGACCAACACGCCGTGTTGCTGTGGCACTTGCAGGCGCTGTGCGGCTTGAGGGGCAGGGTTCATATTCATAGTAAGCTCTTGTCAATAGCGGATTATATAAGGGAAGTAAAGGGAAATGATTGCCAAAGCAGGGCTGTGGCCTTGTTACTAAGCCGCAGACCCTGCTTTTGTTGGCAAAAATATTTTTATTCGCCTTCCTGATCCAGCTCTTCGCTCACAGCCTGCACCACGGCCTCGGCCGCTTCAGGCAGGGGCAGCTTAATAGTGCCGCCAGCGGCATTTTTGTGCCCGCCGCCATTCAGGCTGGCTGCGGCTGCGCGCACATCAATATCCCCAGCAGAGCGCAGGCTGAACTTGCACAGCTTGGGCTTGTCTTCGCGCAGCATAATGGTGGCTTTTACGCCCTTGAGGCGGCGCATCATGTCTACAAAGCCTTCCAAATCTTCCTTTGTAGCCCCCGTTTCTTGAAACAGGGAATAGGGAATGGCAATAAAGGCTATGGTATCGCGGCGGCGCAGCGCCACAGAGCCCATGAGCTTGCCCCACAAGCGCATGCGCCCCAAGCTCCACTGGTGGTCAAGCTGTTCACGCAGGGCAGGGATGTCTAAACCTAAGCCAACCAGATGGGTGACCAAGGCCAGTACATGCACATTGGTATTGCCATGGGCAAAGCCGCCTGTGTCGGTAAGCAAAGCCAGCCCGAGGTTTTTGGCTATATCACCCTTCAGGGCAAGGCCTGCGGCTTGGGCAATATAGGCTATAGCCTGCGCTGTGGCGGCAAAGTCAGGGTCAACCCAATTGGCCACAGTGCCAAAAAGAGGATTGCCCCTGTGGTGATCAATATTGATGCAGGGCAGGCCTGCGGCAAGGCTGCTGGCCATTTCTTCCCCAGTGCGGTGGGCTTCGCCACAGTCCAGCACAATGGCTACCTCTGGCGTAAAAGGCAGAGGGGAAAGGTGCGTGTGCCAATAGCAGGGCTGCGGCAGCCAACGCAAATAGTCGGGCAGGCCGCTGGTATTATAAATAATAACCTGCTTGCCCAAAGCCTTTAAAACAAAGGCCATCATGGCTGTAGAGCCCACAGCGTCGCCATCGGGGCTGGCATGAGCGCACACAATAAAGCGATCATGCTTGCGCAGCACCTCAAGCACAGCATAGGCTTGTTCCCTATACTGCTGGGGAAAAGAATTCCACGTTTCTTGCATTATGCCCTCATACAAAAAGGGGACAGGAACATTTTTTTGAAAAGTGCTCCCGCCCCCATACAAGACACTTTTTACTTACAGGGTGGCGGCTTCTTCTACAGTAACAAAGGCTTCGATAATATCGCCAACCTTGATGTCATTGTAATTTTCCAAGCCCACACCGCATTCATTGCCTTTCATCACTTCTTTGGCATCGTCTTTAAAGCGCTTGAGCGAGCTGATTTTGCCAGTGTAAATAACCACGCCGTCGCGCAGCAGGCGCACGCCTGCATTACGCGCCACCTTGCCATCTACAACATAGCAGCCAGCAATAACGCCCACCTTGGGCACGCTAAAGGTATTACGCACTTCTGTCTGGCCAAGATATTCTTCGCGCTGCACAGGGGCAAGCATGCCCGTCATAGCGCTGGTAATTTCTTCTTCCAGCTTATAGATAATGTCATAGAAGCGAATTTCAACATTTTCACGCTCGGCAACTTCTTTGACCTTGGCTGTGGGGCGCACATTAAAGCCCAGCACAATGGCCTGCGAAGCGGCTGCCAGCATGATGTCCGATTCAGAAATAGCGCCAGCACCAGAGTGCACCACGGCAACCTTGACCTTTTCTGTGCTCATTTTATTGAGCTTGGCATTGATGGCTTCTACAGAGCCCTGCACATCGGCCTTGACCAGCAAGTTCAGGTTCAGCGCTTCTTCATCCGATGCCTTGGAAGCAAGGAAGGTTTCCAAAGTCACCTTGTGCTCGCAGGCAAGGGCGCGTTCGCGCTGCTTGGTGGCGCGGGTTTCAGCAATGCGGCGGGCTACTTTTTCATCATTCACGCAAATGAATTCTTCGCCAGCTTCTGCCACGCCGTCAAAGCCCTGTACTTCCACAGGCATGGAAGGCCCAGCTTCTTTGACCTTTTTGCCTTGGTCATTAAAGAGAGCGCGCACACGGCCAGAGAAGACGCCGCACACAAAGTTGTCACCCTGCTTGAGCGTGCCTTCCTGAATAAGCACAGTGGCCACAGGCCCACGCCCTTTGTCCAGCTTAGCTTCCACAATATGCCCGCGGGCAGGCTTGTTGGGGTTGGCCTTGAGTTCCAGAATTTCTGCCTGCAAGGCAACCAGTTCCAGCAATTCGTCCAAACCCTGACGGGTTTTGGCTGAAACCATGGCGGTTACGGTATCGCCGCCCCAATCTTCTGCCTGCAAGCCAAATTCGGCCAATTCGCGCAAAACACGTTCGGGGTTTGCGCCGGGCTTATCAATTTTGTTCACCGCAACCATAATAGGCACACCAGCGGCGCGCGAGTGGTTGATGGCCTCACGGGTTTGTTCCATCACGCCGTCATCGGCTGCCACCACCAGAATAACAAGGTCTGTCACCTGTGCGCCACGGGCACGCATGGCTGTAAAGGCTTCATGGCCGGGGGTATCCAAAAAGACAATATCCCCGCGCTTGGTTTTGACGTGATAAGCGCCAATATGCTGAGTAATGCCGCCAGCTTCACCCGAGGTGACACTGGTTTTGCGAATAGCATCCAGCAGCGAGGTTTTACCATGGTCAACGTGCCCCATAATGGTAACCACAGGGGGGCGCGGCCGCAGCAGCTCTGGCGTGTCGGCTTCGGTAGGGATAATGTAATCTTCTTCCGCAAAGCCAGCTTTTTCCACTTCATAGCCAAATTCAGAGGCCACAAGGGTAGCGGTTTCAATATCCAGCGCTTGGTTGATGGTGGCCATCATGCCAAGGTTGAACAGAATTTTAATAATTTCGTTGGCCTTCAAGCCCATTTGATGCGCCATATCGGCCACGCGAATGGCTTCGGTCACACGAATTTTACGCTTTGCGGCCTTTAAGGGCTGGGTATTGGAAGGGCTCACCGGCGCTTTGCCGCCCTTACGTCTGCCGCGGCTGCGGTTCATGCGCGAACCGTCATCATCGTCGGCATTGCGGCGGCCAAAATCACCCTGCCCGCCAAAATCGACTGTACGCTTTACATTTTTGTTGCGCTTTTTCTTGCTTTGGTCGCCACGGCCAGCAAGGTCTGCCGGGGCAGGGGCTGCACCAAAGCCAGCACCCTGCGGGCGCGGGGCAAAGCCAGGGCGTGCACCAGCGGGGCGGTCACCCTGCGGGCGGGGTGCGCCACCGGGGCGCGGGGCACCGCCATTGCGGTCACCCTGTGGGCGCGGTGCGCCACTGGGGCGATAGGGGCGGCTGGTGTTGCTATCACGCTGTTGTTGCTCACGGGCGCGGTTTTCTTGGGTGCGCGCTTGTGCTTCGGGCGTGGGGCGCGAAATAATACGCACCTGCGGGGCGGCAGGCTGCTGTGCCTTGGCTTCTGGCTCAGCTGCACGCTGCGGCAAGGTGGGCGCAGAAGAGCCTTCGGGCATGGCAGAGGCTTCTGCCTGACCATGGCGAATAACACGCGCTTTTTCTGGCTTGGGGTTTTCCGCAGCCTTTTGCGCGGCGGCCTTTTGGGCAGCTGCTTTTTCTTCGGCAGCTTTTTGGGCGGCTTGCTCGGCAGCCAGCTTGGCGGCCGCGGCTTCTTCTGCCGCAGCTTTTTCCGCAGCCAGCTTGGCCGCCAGCACATCTTGCGGGCGGGAAATAACGCGGGCTACAGGGGCAGAGGCGCGCACTTCTTTAGCGCTTTTAGCCCGCGTGGTGCTGGCCTTGGGGCTTTCGGCTGCTTCTGATGGCTTGGCGGCAGCGGCTTCAGGCTGTTTTTCGGCCTGTTCCTGCGTGGCGGCCTGCTCTTGCTCTGGCTGCTCATCCTTGCGGGGGCGGCGGCGCACAATAACCTTGCTTTGTGCTTCTTTCTGTTTTTCTATTTCAGCAAAATGCGCGCGCAATTTGTCGGCTTCTTCAGGGCTTACCTGCGTTTTTGCCGAGCTGTTCATTTCTTTTAACACTTGCTTGACTTCCGACTCAGTAGCCGAGCCAAGGTCTTTTAATAATTCAACTATCTTAATTTTTTTATCATTCATTATTCTGTAGCCCCCTTGCGCTTCGCGCAAAACCTGTACTTGGCAAATTTCCGCTCGCAGGCGGGGTCGTGGCAAAGGTACCAGCCCCTGCCCGGCATGATTTGCTGCTCATCACAACTCGGCTGCCCTTGGGGCAAAAGCACATATCGTGTGAGCGCGGCTTTGGGATAACGCTGTCTGCAAATCACGCACATCCTTTCGGGCGTGTGCGGCATTACTATTCCTGCTCCTCAACCACGTCCGTCACGTCTGCCGCAGGGGCTTCAGTGCTTGCTTGTTCTTCCTCTTTTTCGATTTTTAACGAAACCGTCGAAGGTTCAGGCGTTTTTTCCACCACAGGCGCAAGGAAGTTGATGGCGGAGCGCAAATCGGCAATGCGGTTGGCACTCAGCGAAAGCGAGCGTTCCAGTTCTTCATCGCTGGCCTGACGCAGGCTGTCCAGCGTTTGGAAGCCAGCCGCCAGCAATGATTCTATGGAAACTTCCGCCACAGAGGCAACCTGCTCAAGGCCATGCCCAATGGCATTGGCTTCATTATAGCGGGTCTCTGTAAAAATATCGACCTTCCAGCCCAAAAGGCGTGCCGCCAGCTTGACGTTTTGCCCCTTACGCCCAATAGCATTGGTCAACTGGTCATCTGGCACAATCACTTCCAGCAAATTTTCTTCTTCATCCACAACAATGCGCGAAACTACGGCAGGTGCTAAAGCATTTTTGGCATAGGTGGCAATGTCGGCACTCCAGACCACAATATCAATGCGCTCGCCGCGCAATTCTTGCACTATGTTCTGAATGCGGCTGCCGCGCACGCCCACGCAAGCGCCCACGGGGTCAACCTCGCGCTCACGCGAAAGCACAGCCACCTTGGCGCGCGAACCGGGGTCGCGCGAAACGCCCATAATCTGCACCGTGCCGTCATCCACTTCGGGCACTTCACGGCGAAAGAGGGCTGCCATATAGTCGCGATGCGAGCGGGAAACAACCACCTGCGGCCCGCGGCCTTCACGGCGCACATCTAAAATAAGAGCCTGCACGCGGTCGTTGCGCTTATAATGTTCGCGGGGAATTTGTTCTTCCTTGGGTAAAATAGCTTCGGTGCGCCCAAGATTGATAACCCAGCCGCCCTTGTCGCGGCGCTGAATAGTGCCTGAAACAATTTCGCCCTTGCGCTCAATATATTCTTCGTAAATAAGCCCCTGCTCGGCATCGCGCATGCGCTGAATAATAACCTGCTTGGCAGACTGGGCAGCAATACGCCCCAAGTCTTTGACTTCTACCCTAAAGCCCATTTCGTCATCCAGCTGCACAGAGGGGTCGTGCTCGCGGGCTTCAGAAAGTTCAATTTGGGTGTCTTCATTGGCAACGTCGTCATCTTCCACCACAATTTTAAACTGGTAGACGTCGATATCGCCTGTTTCTTCGTTAAAGGTTACTTCCAGATCCATATCTTCGCTGTAGCGGCGCAATACCGAGGTGCGCACGGCATCTTCCAGCGTTTTTACCAGCATGTCGCGGTCAAGCCCCTTATCTTTGCTGATCTGGTCAATAGCTTTTTTTAATTCAAGATTCATAGCGCCTCCAGGCGTCATCGTGCCAAGCACGGAAAATATCAATAACTCTATAAAAATAGCGCAATGCGCTGCTTATTGTTCTTTTTTAGCCGTTTTTTTCTCGGGCTTGGGCTGTTTGGGGGCTTTGCCCGGCTTGGCGGGCTGGGCAAAAATATGCACCTTGCTCACCTTGCGGCATTGTTCCCACGGCAGACACACTGTTTGCCCAAGGGGCAACACAGCACCCTCGGGGCTGAGGTCGCACAGCTCCAAAGTAAAGCTCTGGTCTTCCACACTGCGCAGCAGCCCTTTAAAGCGCTTGCGCGTGCCCAGCTCTGGCAGGGGGTCAATAAGGCTGGCTTCAATAAATTCGCCCACAAAGCGCTGTAACTGCTCAAGCTTAAAAATAAGGCGGGTCAGCCCCGGGCTGGAAACTTCCAACACATAGGCAGTGGGAATAACGTCTTCCACTTCCAGCGTAAGCCCCACATGGCGCGAAATTTCTTCGCATTGGTCAATAGTGGCCGAAAGGGGGAAGCCCTCTTCCCCTTCACTGAGGCCATGGGCTTTGTCATTTTCCTGCTGCTTTTCCAGAGGCACATCAACAAAAATACGCACCACAGCGCGGCCAGACTGAAGAATATCAATGCCCCAAATTTCTAGGCCAAGGGAAGTGACAACCGGTTGTGCAATAGCAGTAATAGCGTCAAGAAGAGCAGGTCTTG
This sequence comes from Desulfovibrionaceae bacterium, assembly GCA_028689675.1. Taxonomy (GTDB): domain Bacteria; phylum Desulfobacterota; class Desulfovibrionia; order Desulfovibrionales; family Desulfovibrionaceae; genus JAQVCS01. The sequence goes on from JAQVCS010000001.1 coordinate 206,578, forward strand.
CCATGTAAATTCCTTACAATATCAAGTAAATATGCACATTGTGCTGTACATTTTTCTTGTGTGCGCGTACAAAAAAAGGGGGCCTGATCATCAGGCCACCCAACGCGAACAGTGTTCAAATAGGATGTTGTGGCACAAGGTGCACGCACCCCTTACCAACTGAGACGCACTTGAGATAGTCGTTTTTTTCCCATTTGTCAAGATTTTTTACTTGACAGCGTTATGCGTATTGCTCGTATGGTGAGAAGCTGGTGCACTGGCTTTCTTGTGCCCATAGCCTAGCGCTGACCTTGGGCTACACTGTATGCAGGCTTACTTTTGCTCTCGATAGCTTGGTGTGCAGGTCAGGCTTGTTGTGGGCTTACTGGCCTTGCGCTGGCTCAGGCTGCGGCGCAGACAGCAAGGGCAAGGCCGCCTGCCCCTGCTGCCCAAAGAGCATATCGGCCAATTTGCGGTGGGCGGCAGGCTGTCCATAGTGCGGCAGCTTGTGGGGCAATTCCCACAGCCATGCCGAGGCCGCCGTCAGCACTGGCGGCTTGGGGCAGGCTGTGCCTGCCTGTACGCCCTGTGCTTTGGGGTTTGCGGGCAGCAGCTCTAAGGCAAAGCAATGCAGTGTGATGCGATAGCTTGTATAATTATGCCGTATGACAGTAATTTTTTGCTTCACCCGCACAGCAAAGCCTGTTTCTTCCATAAATTCACGGGCTATGGCCTGCTCAGGGCTTTCACCCTGCTCTATTTTTCCGCCGGGGAATTCCCACAAGCCGCCCCAGACGTCATTTTCCAGCCTTTTTTGAATAAAAACACGCTTGTCGCACAGCAGCACCCCTGTTACGGCATCCACAAGGCGCACAGGCGTTTTTTGCGGCAGCACAGGGCGCTGGTCTGCTATGCCCAAGTGTTTGCTTTGGCACAGCGTGGCAAGGGGGCACAGGGTACAGCGCGGTTTTTTGGTGCAAATAAGTGCTCCCAATTCCATCATGGCCTGATTGTAGGCACGGGCTTTGCCCCGTGGTAGCAAAAGCTGGCTGAGGCTGCGAATGCTGCTTGCGGCAGGCTCTTGCTTGACAATGCTGTCTATATCAAACAGACGCGCCAGCACGCGCTCCACATTGGCATCAATACAGGGTATGTCCTGCTCAAAGGCAATGCTGGCAATGGCGGCTGCGGTATATTCCCCAATGCCGGGCAAGGCGCGTATGGCCTTGACATCGCTAGGAAAGACGCCGCCATGCTCTGCCATAATCTGCTTGGCGGCTTTATGCAGGTTGCGCGCACGGGAATAATAGCCCAAGCCTTCCCACAGGCACAAAATGCGCTCTTCATCGGCAGCTGCCACAGCGGCAATGCTGGGCAGGGCTTTCATCCAGCGCAAAAAATACTGTACGCCGCGCTCCATTTGCGTTTGTTGCAGCATAATTTCAGAAATCCACACATGGTAGGGGCTGTAGCCCTGCCGCCACGGCAAAGGGCGCTTGTGCTGTTCAAACCACAGCAGCAGGGGGCGGCTTATACAAGGGGCAAGGGCGGCAGTAAGCTGGTCGGCAGAGCTAAGGGGGAAGTGCTTCATGCTGTCATTCTACAGCCTATGCGCAGGATTTGCAAATAAGAGCACATCAGGCTATGATACTACGCAGCAATGCGGTTTTGACAGTAAAAAATATACATAGCTATAAGGAGTCTACCATGGCTAACCCCAATGTTCTGCTTGAAACGTCGTCTGGCGATATTTTGTTGGAGCTGTTCCCCGAACAGGCGCCGGAAACAGTAAAGAATTTTTTGCAATATGTGGATGATGAATTTTATGCAAATACCATTTTTCACCGCGTGATTAATGGCTTTATGATTCAGGGCGGCGGCATGGGCGTGCGCATGGATGAAAAGCCCACCCGCGCCCCTATTAAAAATGAAGCCAACAATGGGTTAAAAAATGATCGCGGCACTATTGCTATGGCACGCACCCAAGACCCCAACAGTGCCACGGCACAGTTCTTTATTAACCATGCGGACAATGGCTTTTTAAACCACACCGCCCCCTCGGTTTCGGGCTGGGGCTATTGCGTTTTTGGCAAAGTGATTGAAGGCATGGATGTGGTGGATAAAATTGCCAAGCTGAAAACCAAATCGCAGGGTTTTCATGACGATGTGCCCGTAGATATGGTTGTCATCACCAAAGCCAGCCGCTTTGAATAAAAAGCAGCATAGCGCATAACAAAAAAATAAAGCCCATCACATGTATTGTGGTGGGCTTTATTGGTAAAAATTTATAAGAACAAAAAGTGCAAGTAGTGTAATTTCAAAATAAAAGTGCTCTAGACGCAGGGTTGCATAGTCTTATTGCTGTGCTGGCCTTTGCCTGTGTGATTCTTGCCGATTTTGCCTGTATTGTTCGCCGTTGCCTTGGTGTTCACGCCTTTGCTGCTCTCGGCGTGCCTGATGTTCCTTTCTCTGCTGCTCGCCGCGCTGGGCTTGCTGTTCCTGCCTACGTTGTTCGCGGCGCGCATCATGCTCTTTTCTTTGCTGTTCGCGGCGGGCTTGTTGTTCTCGCCTTTGTTGTTCACGGTGCGCTTGCTGTTCGCGTCTTTGTTGGTCGCGGTGGGCTTGCTGGTCACGCCTTTGCTGCTCACGGTGCGCCTGTTGATCTTGCCTGTGCTGTTCACGGCGGGCTTGCGCTTCCCTTCTTTGCCTTTCGTCATGCCGCCTTTGTCTTTCATAATCGTAGCGCGGGGAAGAAGGGTGGTCGCGGTAATAAGGGTCTTCGGGGTAATCATCATACTCTGGCACACAGCCGCCCGATGAGCAGAGGAATACAGTAAGCAAGGCATAGAGGACAGGTTTTTTCATAGTTCAGCTTCCTTTGGTTGGCTATGAACAGGGTTTATTACAGCACGTTTTTCTTACCTTCTTTTTCATCAAAGCCGACGCGCTTACGCACGATATACAGGGGGCGATTTTTTACTTCTTCATAAATTCTGCCCATATATTCACCGTGAATGCCCAAGCTCATTAAAATAAGCCCGCCAAGCACCAGCACGACAACCATAAGAGAGGCATAGCCGGGCACATCTACACCCCAAATTAGGGTTTTGAGCACCAGCCATACGGCATAGAGAAAGCCCATGCACGAAAAGCCCATGCCCATATAGCTCCACACGCGCAGGGGCAGGGTGCTAAATGAGGTAATGCCGTCCAAAGCAAAATTCCACAGGGCAAAGGCATTCCACTTGGTGCTGCCTGCCACGCGCTGGGGGCGTTCATATTCCACCACAGCCTGCTTAAAGCCCACCCAAGCGTACAAGCCCTTGGTAAAGCGCACACGCTCGGGCAATTGGTTGAGGGCATCCAGCACGCTGCGGTCAAGCAGGCGGTAATCGCCAGCATTGGGAATAAGGCGGGTGCGTGAAGCCTTGGCGACAATATTAAAAATTTTATAAAACATGCCCGCAGTTAGCCTTTTGAAGGGCGTGTCTGAGGTGCGCTGGCGGCGCACACCCACCACCACTTCATAGCCTTCTTCCCACTTGCGCAAAAATTGGTGAATGAGCTCTGGCGGGTCTTGCAAATCAACATCAAGCGGGATGGCGGCATCCCCTGTGGCGGCATGAAAACCTGCGGCCATACCATTTTCTTTGCCGAAATTACGAGTAAAATCAATAAGTTTGATGCGGGCGTCCTGCTCACGCGCACGCAACACGGCGGGTACAGTGCCATCGGTGCTGCCATCATTAACAAAAATGATTTCAAAGTCATAGTTGGGCTCGGCAGTAATAACAGGCTCTATGGCTTTAAGAAACAGGGGAATGGTTTCTTCTTCATTCAACACAGAAATGATGAGAGAAATACATTTTTTTGAGGTCTGCATAGCATGCCTATATTATTTTTTGAAAAAAAAGTGTGAAAGCAGCATGGCGCAAAGAATACTGCCCCCCATACCCGCCATAGTTAAGAGCAAAGCCTGCCCACCCAGCGTGGGCAAGTTTGCCAACAGGGTATTGTTGCTTCCAACGCGTATACCCAGTGAAAAAAGCAAAAGTAAAATAGCCAGCATGATGCTTTTATCAAGCAGGCGCGCAGAAAGCCTGCCCCGCAGTAACCAGCCAAGCAACATACCGCCCAGCATAATAAAAAAGACTGTAAACATAAAGACTATTTCCTGTAATGCCTGTAAAAAATATGGTGGCGCAATGTCAAAATAAAAGTGCGCTAGGGCACATGTGTATATGCCCTAACGCACGGCACGGCCTATGTTTTCACGCAAAAATTGCATTGTGGGGGCATAGCGCTGCGGCTCGGCCAGCAACAGAGGCACATCGGGGGTGACATACACAAGGCAGCCCTCATGCCGCACTTGGCTCCACAAGGTGGCCTCTTCAGGCAAGGCCACGGCACGCATGGCTTTATAGCCCATAACAATGACCATACGCGCTTTTAAAGCCCGCACCCCTTGCCAAAAAATTTCTGGTGCAGCAGTGCCGCCGCAATGCTGTGGCAGGCAGCATGGCCAAAAAGTGCTGGTGCCCGCTGGCAGGTTCATATCTTTAAGCAGGCGGTTAAGCAGGGCACGGCGCTGCGGGTCTGCCGCACCGCCAAGATCATCGCCTAAATATTGATATGTCCATAGTACTCTGCCCTGTTTGGCTTGGCTGAAAAATTCTTGCCAAGCCAAAGGCCATGCGCTGCTATCCACAGCAGGGGCGGCAGCCGCACGGGGCTGGCGCAAGGGGGCTTCGGCATCCTTGCCCGCAGCCGCGCTTTGCCTGTCGTCATATTCCTGTTCTGCTGCGCCTTGCGTTTTGTACTGGCTTCTATTTTGTGCCCAGCTTTGCCCTTTGCCCTGCTGCGGCAGGTTTGGGGCTTGGTGCTGTGGCGCGCGGCCTGCTGTTGTGGGGGCATTGGGCTGATGCTGGCTCTTAGCTGGCTGTGCATAGCTGCTGTATTTTTGCTGTGCTGCCTGTGCTGTGCCCCCTGCCCCCTGCCCTCGGCTCTGGTTTGGGCGTTCAGCCGCCAGCCCTTGCCGTCTGTGCTGTTGGGCTTGCTGTGCTGCCTGCACTGCGGGCAGGGTAAGCGACCATGGCGCGGGCAGGGCTTCACTGGCCAGCATATAGTCCAGCCCATTGTGTACCCAAGGGCGCAGCCATGGCGCAAGGCCTACAGGGAAAGCAGCCATGAGCACAAGCCCCAAGCCACGTCGGGCTTACTTTGCAGCGGCCATTGTTCTTCACGCCCTGTGCAGTCGGCCACCAGCACGCTGTTTGTGCCTGCGCCAAAGCCCGAGCCCGCTTCATTCACACGGTTGCCCACAATAATATGTGCTTTTTTGCGTTCCAGCTTGGTGTGCACGCAGGCAGCAAGGTTTTGCGCTGTTTCCGCAGCAAAGCCCAGCACCTTTTGATGCGGCTTGCGGCGTAAAGAAAGGGTGCGCAAAATATCAGGATTAGGGCGGAACTGCACACTAAAGCCCTGCTCTGCCCCTTCTTTTTTGAATTTTTCTGCCCCAAAAGGTATGGGGGAAAAGTCTGCCACAGCAGCGGTGAACAGCCCCATATCCATGTCATCCCACAGGGCATCGGCGGCGGCAAACATGCTTTGGGCAGAGCTGACATTGTGGCGTATAATGTCCTGCGGCAGCCATGGCGCATTGCCACACACAGCATGCACTGTTGCCCCGCGCATATACGCGGCTATGGCAAGGCTTGCCCCCATAATGCCTGTGGAGGGGTTGGTCCAATAGCGCACGCCATCCCAAGCCTCGCGCGTTGCCCCCATGGTGACCAGTACCTTTTGCCCGCTCATATCTTGCGGGGCAAGGGCACGCAGGGCTGCCAAATAAATTTCTCGGCTGTCGGCAAGCTTGCCCTGCCCTGTTTCGCCGCAGGCCGTGCTGCCTTCTGCCGGCAGCACAAAGTGCGCCCCGCGCGCTTGCAGGGTGGCCACATTGGCCTGCGTGGCAGGGTGCGCCCACATGCGGGGGTTCATAGCAGGGGCAATAACCAGCGCACCATCAAAGGCAAGGCATTGTGCAGAAAGCATATCGCTGGCCGCGCCCTGCGCTAGGCGGCACAGCACATCGGCTGTTGCAGGGGCAATAATGCAGGCCTGTGCCTGCTGCCCCGGGGCAAGGTGGGCAAAAATATCTTCTCCATCAAATAAAGAAGAATAGACGGGCATAGCCCCCAAAGCCTGAAAGGTAAGCGGGCTAATAAAATGCTGTGCGCCCTCGGTAAGCGTGGCTGAGCAATGCAGGCCAGCCTTGCCCCATGCCCGCACAATATCGCACAGCTTATAGGCCGCTACCGAGCCAGCCACGCCCACATGAAGATGCTTGCCTTTGAAGGCCGAAAATAACAGGTGGTTTTCCATTACAAAGACCTTTCCTGCATGCCGCCGCTGGGCTGGCTTTTTTGCTCTGCTGCTGGTTGTTCTGCTGGCGGAGTGATGGGGGCTGTGTTCAGGCCATGTGCCCCTGCGGCCTGCTCGGTGCGTTCTTGCTCGGCCTTGGGCATATAGGGCAGGGGCAAAAGGCCATTGCTGGCTGTGGGGGCAACCCATACATCCAGCTCTGTGCCCGCTGCGGCCAGCTCTTGTATAACCAGCACGGCATAGCGCGTGTTGTTTTGGTACACAGAAACCATTTTGCGATTTGTGCCTGCGGCAGAAGAAAGCTTCCAGCCCTGCGCCTGCATAAGGCGGTGCATTTCATTTTGTAGATTGGTGGGGCTGACATAACCAGAATAGGTGGCAAGCCCTGTGGGCATACCGTCTGTGCCCGTATCGGTATAGCCATTCTTGCCGGGCGAAAGCAGTGCTGGCACTTCAATGCCCGCAAAAGGCGTATTGATATTCCCCTTGGGGCTAGAGCCAAAAGGCAGCATGGTGCTTACAGGGGCACATGCAGAGAAAATAGGGAAAAGGCATATTGCAAGGGTGACAACCAAGCGTCGCATGGGTATACTGAGCCTCCAATTTATAGGGATGCAGCCTGCCCCTTTGTTGTGTGGGGGCAGCTTTTATTTTTGTTGAGAGTTCACCCTAGCGTTTCAGGGGCGGGCTGACAAGCCCACACTTGGGCAACGCTGCCGCAAGGCAAGCCTGAGAGCGCAGTCTATTTGAATGAGGAAGCTATGTATCAGTCTGAAGAAGATTTTCAACTTTCCAGTTATCGTTTTGACTTGCCAGAAGAACAAATTGCCCAGTTCCCCCCAGAAGTGCGCGGAGATTCTCGCCTTATGGTGATGTCCCGCAAGGGCACAGAGCCGCTTATCCATACCGAATTCAAGCAATTGGCACAGTATCTTCCCAAAAATGCCTTACTTATTGCCAATAATTCTCGCGTATTGCAGGCGCGCTTGCTGGGCATGCGCTCCACAGGCGGCAAGGTGGAATTTTTATTGCTCACCCCGCTGCCCCTCGTGGTGCGTGATGCCAAGCCCGTGCGCGGCAAAGAGGGCTGGTTTGCCGCCGAGGCCAGCGGCCTTGTGCGCGCTGGCGGGCGCGTGGCCGAGGGCGAAAATGTGCTTTTTGGCGCTACTATTTCGGTAACAGTGCTTGAAACAGGCCCCTTTGGGCAGCGGCGTGTGCTCTTGCAGTGGAAGGGTGACCTTGCCGAAGCCTTTGCCGCCACAGGGCACATACCCCTGCCGCCCTATATTCGCCGCCCCGATGATGACGAAGACCAGAGCCGCTACCAAACCATTTTTGCCCGTACAGAAAAAACAGGCTCGGTGGCAGCGCCCACTGCTGGCCTGCATTTTACCGAGCCCATGCGCCAAGCCCTGCAAGAGCAGGGTTTTACGATGGAAGAAATTACCCTGTATGTGGGTTATGGCACTTTCAGCCCCGTGCGCTCTGAAGATATTCGCCGCCACCGTATTCATCGCGAATATGTGGAAGTGAACGAGCGCGTTGCCGAGGCGGTAAACCGCGCCAAGGCAGAGCGCCGCCCCGTTATTGCTGTGGGCACAACCTCCTTGCGCGCGCTGGAAGGCGTGCACGAGCTGTGCGGTGCTGTGCAGCCCTTTACTGGCTGGACAGACATATTTTTGTACCCAGGGCGGCCTTGCCGCGTGGTAGACGGGCTGATTACCAACTTTCATTTGCCCGAATCTTCTTTGCTCATGCTGGTTTCGGCCTTTACAGACCGCAAGCGTATGCTTGCCGCTTATAAAGAAGCTGTAGAAAAAAAATATCGCTTCTTTTCTTATGGGGATGCCATGCTTATTCGCTAATCTGCTGGTGGACATTGCGCAAATCATGCCTACAGTACACAAAAGCGTTGGCAAAGGAGTACACTATGGCACGAATGCGTGAACAAAAAAAACAGCTTAAAGAATGGCTGTCTGGTGAAGACTGGCAGCAGCACCTGCCTGCTATAGCTGCCCTTGACGGTAAGGAAGCCATAGGCCCCTTGATGTCTTTTTTGCTGCTGGGTGGGGAAATGACAGCGCGGGCTGCCGTGGCCTTGGGTGCGGTGGTGGCTGCGCTGTATGCACATGCCCCCGAGGCCGCGCGTGAAGTGCCGCGCCGCTTTATGTGGCATATGAATGAAGAAAGCGGCAATATTGGCTGGGGCATACCACAGGCTTTTGCCGAAGTGCTGGCGGCCTGCCCCCCCTTGAACAAGGTCTATGCTGCTGTGCTTATTTCCTACCTTATTGACTTGGGGCGCGATGATAATTTTTGCGATCACGCCCTCTTGCGTCGCTCTTGCTTTTGGGCTGTAGGGCGGCTGGCGCAGGCCTACCCGCATATAGAGGCCAAGGCAAGGCCGTGGCTTATTAAGGGCTTGTGCGATGAAGATATTGTGTGCCGCGGCATGGCTGCATGGGCTTTGGCGCAACTGCCGCCTTCGCTGGAAAGTGCCCCTGCCCTGCGCCGCCTTGCTGATGCAGGGCATAGCGAGCTGTGCGAGGTCTTTGATGGGCAAAGGCTGCGGCAGTATACCGTCACCGCTCTGGCACAGCAGGCTTTGGCGGCACAGTAAAATAAGGGCGCAGTTTTGCGCCCAATTTTTTTTGAGGTAGGCATGAGCAAACGCAAACATATTCATATACTGGCCACGGGCGGCACTATTGCTGGTGCTGCCGATTCTGCCGTGCAAACTACAGGCTACCGCACCGCCACGCTAGGGGTGGAGGCCATGCTTGCCAGTGTGCCGCACCTTGAGGCACTTGCCCGCATTAGTGCCGAGCAATTTCTGCAAATAGCCAGTGCCGATATGGATGTGCCCGCATGGCTTGCCCTTGCTGCCCGCGTTAATGCCTTGCTGGCTGCGGAAGGGGATGAGGCCGTGGACGGGGTGGTGATTACCCATGGCACAGATACGCTGGAAGAAACAGCCTATTTTTTGAATTTAACTGTGGCCAGCAGCAAGCCTGTGGTGCTGGTGGGGGCTATGCGCCCTGCCACAGCGCTTTCGGCAGACGGGCCTTTGAATTTATATAATGCCGTGCTTGTGGCCGCGCATGCGGCAACGCAGGGCAAGGGCGTGGTGGTAGTTATGGATGATGCCATTTATGCCGCCCGTCATGTGCAAAAAACCAGCACTTTTCACACGCATAGCTTTAAGGGGCTGGAATATGGCTGCTTGGGCACGGTAGAAGGCGGCGTGGTGGACTATGCCTATGCCCCGCTGAAAATTCACACCACACACAGCCTCTTTGCCCGCCCCCTGCCCCCCAGCTTGCCCAAGGTGGAAATTGTGTATGCCTATGCTGGCTGTGGCGCGGGTATGATGGAGGCGGCCTTGGCACAGGGGGCACAAGGGCTGGTGCTGGCCTGCACGGGCAATGGTGCATTTAATGCCGCCATGCGTGAATTTGTGGGGCGGCATGCTGGGCAATGCGTTTTTGTGCGCGCCTCGCGCATACCAAGCGGTGCTATAGCCCCGAATGGAGAAGAAAATGATGATTTGTTTGGCACTGTGCCCGCGGCAGACCTTTCGCCACAAAAAGCACGCATCCTCTTAATGCTGGCCTTGTCTGCCGGCATGGAGGGGCTTGCAATTGTGCCTTTATTCACGCACTATTAGGCAGGTGCACAGTTTTTTCTTTGTACCATGCTGTTTAACCTCAAGGAGTTTGTTATGGCTCAGGATTATTTTAATGCCTTACGCGATCTCGTGCTTGTTATTGGTTCCAGCCTTGAGCCCAAGGATGTCTTGCAGCGCATTACTGAAGCCACGGCGCAAACTATGGGCTGCAAGGCCAGCACCATTCGTCTGCTTGATCGCACAGGGCGTTTTTTGCTGCCTAGCGCGGCCTATGGGCTTTCGGCCACCTATTTGCGCAAAGGCGCTGTAGAGGTGAAAAAAAGCGGGTTGGATGGCGAAGTGCTGGGCGGAAAAACAATTCACCTGAAAGATGCGGCTGCCGATGGGCGCTTTCAATACCCCGAATCAGCCAAGGCCGAGGGGCTGGTTTCTGTGCTGTCTGCTCCTTTAATGGTGGATGGCAAGGCCATTGGCCTGATGCGCGTCTATTCTGCCGAGGCAAAAGATTTTTCTGAAGGCGAGCAGCAATTTATGGAAGCTGTGGCGGCTATTTCTGCTGTGTCTATTGAAAATGCCCGCCTGCATGAAGCCTTGCGCAATAATTATGAATTGATGAGCAAACACGCCTATCAGGTTTTTGAAGACTAGGGGCTAGGCCAAGAGCAGCCTAGGCATTTACGCTATGCCACTGCTCTGCAAAGGTTTGCCCGCATATTTTTGCCACGAAAGAGGCTTGGGCGAGTTTGCCACCCTCTTTCACCGTGAACGTGCTCTCAGGGCGGCATGGGCGCGGCTTATTGCCTGCTGCCCCAATAGCTTAACACGCTGGAGAAATTCGTATGGAAAAAGTAAAAGTTGCCATCAATGGTTTTGGCCGCATAGGCCGTCAGGTGTTTCGCGCTTTGCGCCAAAGCTATAGCGACCGTGTGGAAGTGGTTGCCATTAACGACTTAATGGATGCCGAAACCAATTTTCACCTGCTGGAATATGATTCTGTATATGGCCGCGCCTATTTTGACATTGCCGTAAACGGGCAAGAGGTCACCGTGGGCGACTGGCATGTGCATTGCTTTGCCGAGCGAGACCCAAAAATGCTGGCATGGAATGCCTATGGTGCGGATATTATTGTGGAATCGACAGGTATTTTCCGCAAGGCCTCGCAAGCCGCTGTGCATATGGATAATGGGGCAAAAAAGGTCATTATTACCGCCCCTGCCAAGGAAGAAGATATTACCATTGTTATGGGCGTGAATGAGCAGGAATATGACCCTGCAAAGCATCATATTGTGTCCAATGCCTCGTGCACAACCAACTGCCTTGCGCCTGTTGCCCTTGTGGTGAACAATGCCTTTGGCATTAAACAAGGCGCTATGACCACCATTCATTCCTACACTAATGACCAGCGCATCTTGGATATGGCGCACAAAGATTTGCGCCGTGCCCGTGCGGCTGCGTGCAGCATTATTCCCACTTCTACAGGGGCGGCGCAGGCTGTTGCCAAGGTTATTCCTTCGCTCAAGGGCAAGTTCAGCGGCTATTCGCTGCGTGTGCCCACGCCCACGGTTTCGGTTGTGGATTTCACGGCTATTTTAGAAAAGGAAACCAGCACAGAAGAATTGCGCGCTACCTTAAAAAACGCTGCCGAAACCAGCCTGAAGGGTATTTTGGAATATAGTGACAAGCCACTGGTTTCTATGGACTTTAAGGGTAATCCCCGTTCATCTATTCTGGAAGCGGAATATACCACGGTGCAAGACGGCACCCTTGCTAAAATTGTGAGCTGGTATGACAATGAATGGGGCTATTCCAACCGCGTGTGCGATATGATTTGCATGATGGCAGAGCGCGGCTTGTAAGCCTGCCTTAGAGCCTGAAGCCCAAAAAGAATGAGCCGCCTGTAAGTAATACTGGCGGCTCTTTTTTTAAATAAAAAGACCTCTCCCTGTATGGAGAAGTTTTTTATATTGGGCAGGGCTTCCAAGCCTTGGCAGAGCAGGGCTGTTCAGTAAGCATGGCTTGTCCTGTGGGCTGCTCAGGCTTACCAAAGCCCTGCTGTAACACACCGTGCACTTTGTGCCTTAGGCAAGGGCAAGGTTGGCTTAACGAAAGCGTATATCCATACGGCTGCCTTCCCAGCGCTCTGTGCTTTTTTCTTTTGTATGCTCTTCGGTACGGCGTTGGCTGTGGCTGCTGCCTTGCGAGCGCGCAATGCCGCCATTGGGCGTATCTTGCCACTGGTGCTCGCGCGTGGAATGGTCTGTGTTCCATTCTTGACGCTGTGTGCTGCGGTGCGTGTCTTTGTTGCGGTGCATTTCGCCTTCGCTATGGGTAAAGGTTGGCATGCCATATCTTGGGGCATTGTGGTGCATGCCGCCTGCGCCTTGCCAAGGGTCTGGGTACATGCCGGGGTCGTCTTCAATGCAGCCAGCCAAAAGCAGGCAGAGCAGCAGGGCAGCGGCTAAAGAAATATTTTTCATACATACTCCCAATTATTTTTGTACTTTTGAATAGCAGCAAAAAACTATGTATTACTGCTTGTTGCTGTTTGTAGCGGTGAGCAGCAAAAAAATCAAGCCATTGCTGGCACAGCAGGGGGCATAATGCGGCAAAGTCTTACGCAAGGGCATGAATTTGTGCGTCAATATTTTTTTCATATAACAAAAAAAGACGATAAATTTTATTGTTATGAACAAGTAAAGGCGCAAAAGCCGCAAAAAAAGTGCTGTCTGAAAAAATAGTCTGCCCCAAGCGTGGCTTGGGCTTGCCTAGGCAGGCCTTCTCTTGGTATTGTTGCGCCCTTGGAGTAATTTTACTATGAAAGAGGCGTTTAAGGGCAGAAAAGCTCGCCTTGGCCTCTTTTATTGCAAGGATGTCTGCACATTCTTGCAGAGAGCAAAGGCATGGTTAATGCCTGTCTGCGCTATATAGCATACCTGTGCCCATGCGGGGCGGCAAGGAGAAAACAATGAAAAGAACATTGATTATGCAGGCTTTGGCTATGACAGAGCCACAGAATACAATTACCGTGTGCGGCTGGGTGCGCACGCGCCGTGATGCCAAAGAATTTTCTTTTATAGAGCTGAATGACGGCTCGTGCTTGGCCAATATTCAATGCATTGTGGATGCAGACACGCCTGCTTTTGCGGGCATGGGCGAGGCGAATACGGGTGCTGGCCTGCGCGTGACAGGCCAGCTTGTGCCCTCGCCCGGCAAGGGGCAGCAATGGGAAATTCGCGCCAGCAGTATTGAAGTATATGGCTTGGCTGATCAGGAAAGCTTCCCTTTGCAGAAAAAGCGCCATTCTGATGAATTTTTGCGTTCTATAGCGCATTTACGCCCGCGTACCAATAAATATGGCGCGGCTTTTCGCATTCGTGCCGAGGCCGCCCGCGCTGTGCACGATTATTTTTATGGCCAAGGCTTTCATTATGTGCACACGCCCATTCTTACAGGTTCGGACTGCGAAGGCGCTGGCGAGATGTTTAGGGTGACCAATTTGCCCGCGGGTGAAACAGCTGTAGAAAAAGACTTTTTTGGCAAAGCGGCTAATTTAACGGTGTCTGGCCAGCTTGAGGCCGAAGCCTTGGCCATGGGGCTGGGGCGGGTGTACACCTTTGGCCCTACCTTCAGGGCAGAAAATTCCAACACCCCGCGCCATGCCGCCGAATTTTGGATGATTGAGCCAGAAATGGCCTTTGCCGATTTGCATGATTTGATGGACTTGGGCGAAGGCTTAACCTGCTTTGTGGTGAAGCAGGTGCTAGAGCGCTGCGCACAAGACATTGCTTTATTCAATAATTTTGTGGATAAAGGCCTGTGCCAGCGCCTTAATGCCTTGCTGGCCAAGCCTTTTGCCCGTGTTGCTTACCGTGAAGCCGTGGCTATTTTGCAACAATGCGGCAAAAAGTTTGAATACCCCGTAAGCTTTGGCACGGATTTGCAAACCGAGCACGAGCGCTACCTTGCCGAAGAGCATTTTAAGCAGCCTGTGATGGTCTATGATTACCCCAAGAGCATCAAAGCCTTTTATATGCGCATGAATGACGATAACGAAACCGTGGCCGCCGTGGATGTGCTGGTGCCCGGCATTGGCGAGCTGATTGGCGGCTCGCAGCGTGAAGAGCGCATGGATGTGCTGGTGCAGCGCATTACTGAGCTTGGGCAAAACCCCGAAGATTATTGGTGGTATTTGGATTTGCGCCGCTATGGCTCTGTGCCCCATGCTGGCTTTGGGCTGGGCTTTGAGCGCCTGCTTATGCTGCTGACAGGCATAAGCAATATTCGCGACGTCATCCCCTTCCCCCGTACACCGGGCAATATTGAATTTTAAGGCAGGCAGCATCCTGCACTACATTGACAAGAGCCAGACGAAAGGGTAGCGTTTCGCCACTCACAAGCTGGGGGAGCCGGAAAATGCCGCAATGCGGTAACTAAGGCTGAGAAAGGGCATAATCGTCCTGACCCTTACCACCTGATGCAGATAATACTGACGAAGGGAAGCTGGACACTTTGGCCTGTTGCCTTTGTAACGTCCACCTTCCTTTAGGGCAGGTGGACGTTTTTTATTTTTTAACCCCCGAGAACGCTATGGAAGTAAAAGTGAATGGGGAAAGCCTGTGCTGTGCTGCGGGCACAAGCCTGCTTGCTCTGCTGCAAGCCCGCGGCCTTGACCCTGCTGTGGTGGTGGTTGAGCGCAATGCCGAGATTGTTCCGCAGGCCGATTTTGCCGCAACGCTGTTATGCGCTGGCGATGCTCTTGAAATTATGCACTTTGTAGGAGGCGGGTAATGGCAGACGATATATTGCATTTGGGCGGTGCACAGCTGCACAGCCGCTTATTTATTGGCACAGGCAAATATGGGGCAGACAGCCTGATACCCGAGGTATGTGCGGCTGCTGGGGCAGAAGTCATTACCGTGGCCATGCGCCGTGTGGAAGGGGAAAGCAAAGGCATACAGGGGCACATTCCTGCTCACATGCGCCTGCTGCCCAATACCTCTGGGGCGCGCACTGCCGCAGAAGCCGTGCGCCTTGCCAAGCTGGCGCGCGCCGCAGGCTGCGGCAACTGGATTAAAATTGAATGTATTGCCGACACGCGCTATTTGCTGCCCGATGGCTATGAAACCGCCAAGGCAACAGAATTGCTGGTGAAAGAAGGCTTTGTTGTGCTGCCCTATATTAACCCCGACCTCTATGTGGCGCGTGACTGCGCTTCGGCTGGGGCGGCTGCCGTCATGCCCTTGGGCGCGCCTATTGGCACCAACCGTGGCTTGCGCACCAAAGAAATGCTGGGCATCCTCATAGAAGAAATAGACCTGCCCATTGTGGTGGATGCGGGCATTGGTGCGCCCTCGCAGGCTTGCGAAGCCATGGAAATGGGGGCGGCGGCCTGCTTGGTAAACACAGCCATTGCCAGCTCGCCCAATGCCATTGCCATGGCACAGGCTTTTAAGCTGGCCGTGCAGGCTGGGCGCGCGGCCTATTGTGCTGGCCTCGGTGCAGAGCACTATGGCGGGGCTGTGGCTTCTTCCCCTTTGACAGGTTTTTTGGGTGAAGAGCGCAGCGCGTAAAGCCTGCGCGCCTGACCATGCCGCATGAACATAAGGCCTGTGCCCTGCAAGCGCAGGCTTTGCCCAGAGGATAGTGTATTTATGAACACACAAGCCACATTTGAAGCTTTTTTAGCCCAATGGCCGCGTGAAATGCGCGCCAGCATGGCAGCAAACAGCAGCCCCGCTCAGGTTTTGGCTGCCTTGAATAAAGAAAGCCTGAGCCCACAGGATTTTATGGCGCTGCTTTCGCCTGCGGCCGCGCCCTATTTGGAGCAAATGGCACAGCGCGCCCGCGCTCTTACCTTGCGCCATTTTGGCAGGGCGGTAAATTTATTTACCCCTATTTATGTTTCCGATTATTGCACCAACCATTGCCGCTATTGTGGATTCAACACCAATAATAAGCAGCCGCGCCGCCATTTAACGCCCGATGAAGCCTTTATTGAGGCGCAGGCCATTGCCGAAATGGGCATACAGCACATTCTCGTGCTGACAGGGGAAGCCCCCAAGCTGTCCTCCCCTGCCTATATTGGCGAGGTATGCCAGCGCATTAAGCCTTTGTTTGCCTCTGTGGGTATTGAGGTGTATTCCCTCACCGAAGATGATTATCGTATGCTGCGCGGCAAGGGCGTGGACAGCTTCACCATGTTTCAAGAAACATACAATGCCGAATTGTATGGCTGGCTGCACCCCAAAGGGCCAAAGCATGATTATGCATGGCGGCTGGAAACCCCCACGCGCGCTGCACGCGCTGGCCTGCGCTCTGTGGGCATTGGGGCATTGCTGGGCTTGGATGAGTTTATTCAAGATGCCTTTTGCACTGGCCTGCATGGCTATTGGCTGCGGCATAGCTTTCCTCAGGTGGATGTGGCGCTTTCTGTGCCGCGCATGTGCCCGCATGAAGGGGCTTTTGAGGTCAAGCATGCTGTGGATGACAGGCAATTTGTGCAATATATTTGCGCTTTGCGCTGTTTTTTGCCCCGTGCCTCTATTACTGTTTCCACGCGCGAAAAGCCCAGCATGCGCGATCATCTTATCCCCATTGGGGTGACGCGCGTTTCGGCAGGGGTTTCTACTGCTGTGGGCGGGCGCAAGCTGGAAGCCGATAATGCTGGGCAATTTGATATTTCAGACCACCGTTCGCTTGCCGAAATGTGCGCGGCCATAGAGGGCTTGGGCTACCAGCCAGTAATAAAAGATTGGGAAGCCTGCGAAAGCGAATAAGACAGTTTATTGTGTTTCTTGTCTATTCACGCTAAGACAAGGGGTATTCTGTGAGAATTCCCCTTGTTTCTTTTTTAAGGAGTAAAAAATTATGCTACATGAAGGTTTGCAACGCTATCTTTCCCCCAAGCAGCGCCTTTTGCTGGCAGAGGCGCGGGTGGGCATTGCTGGGATGGGCGGTTTGGGCTCAAATGTGGCATTGATGCTGGCACGCAGCGGCATTGATCACCTTTTAATTGCCGATGGCGACGTGGTGGAAAGCTCAAATTTGAACCGACAGCAATTTTTTCCGCGCCATGTGGGGCTGCCCAAGGTGACGGCCATGCGCATGATTTTAGAAGAGCTGAACCCGCAAATTGATGTAGATGCCCGCCATTGCTGGCTGGACGGCGCACGCATAGCCAAGCTGCTGCCCAAGGCAGATATTTGGGTGGAAGCGCTGGATGCCCCAGAGGCCAAGCGGCTTTTTGTGGAAATAGCTTTGCAGGCGGGCTATTTTACTGTCAGCGCTTCGGGCATGGCTGGCTATGGCGGCCTGCCCATGCAAAAGAGGCAGGTAGGCAATTTGGTTCTGGTGGGGGATTTTATTAGTGATGTCAATGTGCTGCCCCCCCTTGCTCCGCGTGTGACCGAGGCCGCCGCCCTACAGGCCGATGCTGTGCTGGAGCGTATTTTGGGCGCGCTAAGCCTGTAAACAACACAGAAGCAAGGCAATACATAAGCCTACAGAACAAAAGCCTGCACGATAATGCAGGCTTTTGTTCTGTCTAGGGCAAGTCCATTGTACTATTTTGCCATAGAGCAATAGTGCTTTAACAGTGCTCTTTGGCAAGAGCGGGAGCTAATGCCCGCCACAAGGGCATAAGCGCAAATTTTTGCGCTGTTCGGGCTGAAGCCTTGAGGGCAAGAAGCCCGCCCAAGCCTATTGTGCAAAAGGGTGTACAGGCTACTTTATGCAGGGCAGGTGCCCCCTTTTCAAAGAGCCTCTGCCCTCTTGCCCGCGGGCTACATATCTGGCGGCAGCTCTTTTAATTCAGCCCAAGTAAAGACAGGGCCATCCACGCACACATATTTGCCGCCAATATTACAGCGGCCGCAAATGCCTATGCCGCATTTCATGCGCTTTTCAAGCGTGGTGACAATATTTTCTGGCGTAAAGCCCAGCTTTTCTAAAGCCTGCACGGTGAATTTAATCATAATAGGCGGCCCGCACAGCACGGCAACGCAATTGTTGGGGCTGGGGTTCATTTCTGTCAGCACATTGGGGATAAGCCCCACCTTGTGCGGCCAGCCTTCAAAGGGGGCGTCAATGCACAGGGTGCAGTCCAAATCGGGGTTTTGCATCCAGCTTTCCAGCTCATAGCTAAAGGCCATGTCGCGCGGGGAGCGCGCCCCGTAAAGCAGGCTGATTGTGCCATAGTCCTGCTTATGCTCCAGCATGTGCAGCATGATGGTGCGAATGGGCGCCATGCCTATGCCGCCGCCCACAAAGACCACGTTTTTGCCCTTCCACTGCTCATAGGGGAAGAAATTGCCCAGCGGTGCGCGCACGCCCACCTTATCCCCAGCAGAAAGCTTGTGGATGGCATTGGTGACTTCGCCCGTGAGCATGACAGAGAATTGCAAATATTCTTTGCATGAGGGCGGCGTGTTAATAACAAAGGTCGATTCCCCCGCGCCAAAGACAGAAAGCTGCCCTACCTGACCAGGTTCATAGTGGAAGGCGGCCATTTGTTCTGGGTCATCAAGTACCACGCGAATGGTTTTGATAGTACCCGTTTCCTGAATGACCTCTTTCACTGTGGCAGCCATGGGCGTATACGGGTTGCCGGCCTTCATGGGGCGGGCACTGATTTCTTTTAAAGAAGTACGACCCTTGGGGGCTGCTGCCTTGGGTGTGGCTGTTGCCTCTGCTACAGGGCTGTTGTGCGCGGGCTGTGCGGCTGCCTTGGCTGGTATGGGCTGCGCGGCGGCGGCCTCCATAGCAGGCTGGGCAGCAGGGGCTTTGGCGGCTGTGGCCACGGCTGGTGCTACGGCCTGTTCTTTTACCGCAGGGCTTTGCGCGGCCTTGTGCACAGCAGGGGCTTGCGCTTTTTCCTTTATGACTGGGCTTGCCGTGCTTGCAGCTGCAGCGGCTGTTTTGGGCTTTTCTGCGGTTTTTGTGGCAGCCTGCGCGCTTGTTTTTTTAGCTGCGCTTTTGGCAACACTTTTTTTAGGGGCAGCCTTGGCGGCAGCT
Organism: Desulfovibrionaceae bacterium; assembly: GCA_028689675.1. Classification (GTDB taxonomy): domain Bacteria; phylum Desulfobacterota; class Desulfovibrionia; order Desulfovibrionales; family Desulfovibrionaceae; genus JAQVCS01. Next base: position 225,578 of record JAQVCS010000001.1, read on the forward strand.
TTTTTGGCTGTGCCTGTTGCCTTTGTTGTTTTGATGCTTTCAGCCATGCTTTATGCTCCCTTTTCGTTTATGGCAGCCAGAACGATGGCTCTGATGTCGAGGTTGACGGGGCAGTTATTGATGCAGCGCCCACAGCCATTGCACGAAAATTCCCCGCCCCAATTTTCGGGATAGGTGCTGAATTTATGCGAAATGCGGTTTTTCATACGCTGTGCCTTGCTCATGCGGGCATTGTGGCCGCTGGCTTCCCGCGTGAAGAGCGGGCTCATACAGGTATCCCAAGTGCGTAAGCGCCGCCCCGCTTTGCAAACGCCATCCCCTTCATCGGTGATATTAAAGCAATAACAGGTGGGGCACATATAGGTGCACGCGCCGCATGAAAGGCATTGCGCTGTTTGCTCTTCCCAAAAGGTGTTGTCGTTAAAGCGGGCAGCAATTTTTTCTTGTGCCTGTGTCAAATCGGGGGCGGGGGCAAGCTGTGCTTCCACAGTGCCGCGTGCTGTCTTGGCCTTATCCATAAAGGGCGCGCCGTCTTCTAGCTTCATGCCTGCAAGCAGGGCTTCGCCTTTTTCTGTAACAGCTTCAAGCACATAGCCGCCATCAATGGCAGTGAGCATGATGTCTGAGCCTGTGGTGCTGTTAGGCCCAGAGCCCACCCAGTGGCAAAAGCAGGTTGTGCCCACGCTGGGGCAGGTTTGGGTGATGACAATAAGCTGCTTGCGCCGCGCCTGATAATAGGGGTCAATAAAAGGCCCGTCCAGATAAGGGCGGTCGAGCACGGCAAAGCCACGGGCATCACAGGGGCGGCAACCAAACACAATGGTGGGCTGTGCCTGTGGCTTGTCGTCCAGCACCAAGTTGACCTTGCTTGGGTCTTCGGCATCTTTTTGCTTGCTGTAGGTCAGCAGGGTTTCGCACTGGGGCAGCACGGCCTCTTTGGGGGCAACGCTGGCCTTGTGCAATTCCACCGTCATGCCTGCGCTGAAGGGGGCAAAAATGACCGATTTTTTGACAGCGGGCTGGGTTACAGGGATGAGCACCCGCCGCTCATCAGCCAGGGACGCCACAACCTTGGTCAGTGCGTCTGCGGGAAAATAGCGTGTGATCATTTATTCCAGTCCTTTTCCTTAATGTTGTTCTCTTCCACAGTAAAGCCCATTAGGGGCGGGGTGGCCTTGGCGTTCATTCCAGGCCTGTAGCCCTCAAAGGTCTGCGCCACAGCGCGGGCAATTTGCTGGCGCAAGGCCAAAATGGGAATGCCCACGGGGCAGGCGCGCTGGCATTCGCCACAGCCTGTGCAGCGCCCAGCAAGGTGCAGGGCATGAATGGTTTGGAAGAAGAATTTTTCTGTTGCCGTATCTTCCTGCGTGAGCCAATGTGGGTCTCGGCTTTCTGCCACGCAATAGTCGCGGCACACACACATGGGGCAGGCATTGCGGCAGGCATAGCAGCGTATGCAGCGTTCCATTTGCGTATGCCAAAAAGCAAAGCGCTCGCTTAGGCTCATGCTGTCCAGCAGGGCAAGCTCTGGCGGGGTGGCTGGAGTGCCTGTTACAGGCGTGGGTGTGCCAAGGCGCACATCGGCCAGCACAGCCCCCGGTGTGGCACAGGAATAGCATTTGCCCTGTGCATATTCCACCATGCAAAAGCGGTGTTCTTTGCCATCGGCCGTAATGCTGACGCCAGCCTCATCATAGGCCACCTTATCAATATGCTGATACGCCCCCAAGGCTTGGTTGATACGCGCCATATCCAGCGTGCCTTCGCAGGGCATGGAAAACACAACCACATCATCGCGATTAATCAGCCCTTCTTGCAGCAATTGGGTAACAGAGCGGGAATCGCAGCCCTTAACCACAATGCCTACTTTTTTGCCCTTGTACTGGGGTAAATAGGTGGCAAGGTTATTGACATTAAGCGGCCCCCACACCAGCTTTTCTACATCTTCTGGCTTGCGCATAAAGAGGGGGGCACTGTGGGCGGCGTCATAGCTTTGCTGCCAGCCAATCACGCAATCCAGCTCGGGCAGTTTTTCTACAATAGCTTTTTTCAAATCAGCAAGGGCGGCATGTTGGCCTGTGCCCAAGGGGCGCAGGGCTGTTAAGGCCATATCAGCTATTTGAATAAGCTTTTCTGCATTTTCAAAGGCGGGAGCTGCGCCCAATTCGTGAATTTGCTGCGTAAACTTGGTAACAGCAAGCTGCCAGCGCTGCCCTTCTGAAGCAGAAATCCATGTGTATTCAAAACGGCGCGGGTCTATGCCCAGCACGGGCAGAAATTGTTTTAAAATTTCCAAGCGGCGGCGGGCATAATAATTGCCCTCGGCATAATGGCAATCGCCGGGGTGGCAGCCTGAAACCAGCACACCGTCTGCCCCGTGCAGCAAGGCGCGCAGAATAAAGAGCGGGTCTATGCGCCCCGAGCAGGGTACGCGCACAATGCGCAAATCAGTAGGCTGCGTTGCACGGGCAACCCCAGCGGTATCTGCACCGCCATAGGAACACCAGTTGCAGAGGAAGCCTACAATTCGAAGTTCTTTGCCTGCTAGCACTGACATAAGGCGTCTACCTCCGCAAGAATCTGATTATCGGTAAAGTGTGCAAGCTGAATAGCGCCCTGCGGGCAGGTGGCGGTGCACAGGCCGCAGCCTTGGCACACCGTTTCAATAACGCGCGCTTTTTGCTGCCCACGGAAGTCAAACAGTTCAATAGCGCCAAAGGGGCATGTTTGCACGCATTTACCGCAGGCTATGCAGCGCTTGATGTCCACTTGCGATATTTGCGGGTCGCTTTGCAGCTTGTCTTTAGAAAATAAAGACAGCACCTTGGCGGCTGCGGCCGAGCCTTGTGCCACCGAGGCGGGGATATCCTTCACCCCTTGGCACACGCCAGCAAGGTACACGCCTGCGGTATTGGTTTCTACAGGCTTGAGCTTGACATGGCTTTCCATAAAGAAGCCGTAGCTGTCGTAGGAAATACGCAGCTTTTCTGCCAGCCTTGCAGCGCCCTTTGCGGCTTCCACGCCAACAGCCAGCACCACAAGGTCGGCCTCCACTTCTACAGCCTGCCCAAGCAGGGTATCTGCACCCTTGACAATAAGGTGACCCTTGCCGTCTGGGTAAATTTTAGAGACACGGCCGCGAATGTATTCTGTGCCATATTCTTCCACGGCGCGGCGCTGAAACTCATCATACAGCTTGCCGTTGGCGCGTATATCCATGTAAAAAACATAGGATTGCGAATCGGGCATATGGTCTTTGGTCAGCACAGCCTGCTTGGCTGTGTACATACAGCAAAAGCCAGAGCAATAGGGGCGGCCAATGGAACGATCGCGCGAGCCAACGCACTGAATGAACACCACATTTTTGGGCTCTTTGCCGTCTGAGGGGCGCACAATATGCCCGCCTGTGGGGCCAGAGGCTGAAAGCAGGCGCTCATATTGCAGCGAAGTAATTACGTCGGGATAGCGCCCGCCGCCATACTGTTCATATTGTGTCCAGTCTACCAAATCATAGCCCGTGGCGGCCACAATAGCCCCCACGGTTTCGGTGACCAGCTCGTCTTTCATTTCATAATTGATAGCGCCTGTGGGGCAGGTTTTAGCGCACACGCCGCACTTGCCTGTAAGCAGCTTTTTGCAATGCTGGGCATTGATAACCGCTTTTTTGGGAATAGCCTGCGGGAAGGCAATAGTAATAGCTGTGGTCAGGCCTGTGACCTCGTTAAAGGCATCGGGTGTTTTTTTGCTGGGGCATTTTTCGGTGCATGCGCCGCAGCCTGTGCATTTGCTCCAGTCCACATAGGTGGTCTTTTTGCGAATGGTCACGGTAAAATTGCCCACATAGCCAGAAATGCTTTCTATTTCAGAATAGGCATAGGTGGTGATATTGGGGCTTTGTGCCACGTCAACCATTTTAGGCCCAAGAATACAGGCAGAGCAGTCCACCGTGGGGAAGGTCTTATCCAGCTTAGCCATTTTGCCGCCAATGGTGGCCTCGCGCTCAACCAGCACCACAGGGATGCCGCCTTCAGCGCAATCAAGCGCAGCCTGAATGCCAGCCACGCCACCGCCAATAACCAAGACCTTTTTATTCACATCAAAGGAAGCCGCATGCAGAGCTTTATTGTTGCGCAATTTGGCCACGGCCATTTTTACCAGTTCGGCAGCTTTGTTGGTATTGGCTTCAATATCTTTACCAATCCACGAAACATGCTCGCGAATATTGGCCATTTCAAACATATAGCGGTTTAAGCCCGCACGCTCTACCGTGCGGCGGAAGGTGGGCTCGTGCATACGGGGGGAACAGGAAGCCACCACGACGCCATCAAGCTGATAGTTTTTAATCGCTTCTTCAATAGCAGCCTGCCCCGGCTCGGCGCAGGTATACATGGGGTCGGTGGCATACACCACATCGGGGAAGGTGGCGGCAAGGGCAGCCACCTTGGCGCAATCAACCGTGCCGCCAATATTGCTGCCGCAATGGCAGATAAATACGCCTATTCGCATACGCCCTCCTTCAGTGCGGCTTGCCATTTTTTCAGCACAGGTTCAGGGCTGACCACCAATTTGTTCAAGCCCAGTGCAGAAAGCTTAATGCCAAAGGCCATACCCATCATTTGCGTATAATAAAAAACAGGCAGGGCAAATTCTTTACCCATGGCCTTGCCAGCCTGCTTTTGGCGCAGGTCAAGGTTCATTTGGCATAAGGGGCAGGCAGCCACAAGGGCATCTATGCCCATATTTTGCGCTGTTTCCAAAATTTTTCCAGAAAGGTTGGCAGTAAGCTGGCGTTCTGGTATGCCGTGGCTTGCCCCACAGCATTCTGTTTTTAGCGGAAATTCAACAACCTCTGCCCCACAAGCGCGCAGCAAGCTTTCCATAACCTGCGGGTTTTCGGGGTGGCCAAAGTCGGCCATAATGTCGGCTGGGCGGGACATAAGGCAGCCATAATAGCAGGCCACTTTCAGCCCTTTTAAGGGGCGCTGCACGCGGTGTGCCACAAATTCGCTGCCGTATTTTTCATAAATAAGCTGCATAACAGAATAGGTTTGCGGCAGCTCGGCGCTGCTGGCTTCATCCAGCAGCTCATCCACACGGGCGCGAAATTCTGGTTTTTCCATGCGCTTTTTGGCAAGGCGCAGGTTGGAAAGGCAGCTTGGGCAGGGCGTGGCTACCTTTTCTGCCCCCATTTTGGCGGCAATATCAAGGTTGCGCACACTGAGTGCGGCAGAAAGCTCGGTGCTGGTGGCATGGGCAGGGGTCGAGCCACAGCAGTTCCAATCGGGCAGGGGGGTAAAAGACATGCCCAAAGCATCGCACACGGCCTGTGTGGATTTTTCATAATCGCTTGATGTGCCAGCGGCAGAACAGCCGGGATAATATACTATGCTCATGCTGCCCCTCCTTCACGATCGGCACGTTCTTTAAAGCGCTGCATAATGCGCCCTACAGCTTCAGCGCCGCCATTGGGCGTGACATGGGGCATAAGCCCCAGTTTTTGTTTGCTTAAAGCATCGGGAGCCAAGTCAACATCCGTGAAAACGCGCAAGGAGCGCATCATATATAAAGCCATGACGCCAATTTCATAGCTGCGCCCGAAAATACGCACGGTGTCCAAAAAGGACATCCAAAATTTGTTGACCTTGGGCACGCTTACCTGCCCCTGCTCGCGCGCCATGTGGCGCAGCGTTTCCATAATGCCTGCCACGTCAATATCGTTGGGGCAGCGCAAAGTGCAGGTGGAACAGGAAAGGCACATCCATAATGATTTTGCATTAAGAACCTGATCTTTAAGCCCCAATTGCACGCCACGCATAATTTGGCTTACGGGCATATCGTAGGTAAAGCCCGCAGGACAGCCAGCAGTGCAGTTGCCGCACTGATAGCATGCCGTGACGCTTTGGCCGCTTCGCGTTGCAACAGCGCGTGTGAATGCGGCATCCTTGTGTGAAAGATTGATGGCGTCCATGTCAGCTCGCTGGTTAAAGTCTGAAGAAGTATAATACCTCCCAAAAGATTAGCGCATCTCTTTTCCTGCGTCTAGCCCTATTGTAGGGAAGGGGTAAAAGTCTCTTTTTTCCGCTGCTGGCGCGGTTTTGCGGCTGTGCGCTCTGTGTGTGTAAGGCCAGCCAAGTGCCTGTTTTGCCTTTGAAAAGCTTGGGCTATGCCCTGCATGCTGGGGCAGGCAAGCGTGGCACAAAGGCTTTGCCCAAGGTGTGCCACAGGCAAGAGCTGGTGCGTGGCATACTCTTTTTTTGCTGTGTAAAAGCAGCTTTTTGTGGTGCTTGCGGCATGCGGCTTTCTTTTTTGGGAAGGGGCTGGCGCCGTGCTGCTGCCCCGTCACAGAAAAAGAGAAAAAATGATAGAGAGGCCGCCAGCCTGTAACCTGCGCCACATGCCAACATTTCAGAATTGTTTGAGTTTACAATCAAAAAAAATTGTTACGGTAAGCACTAAATCGCGCGAATACCCTTTGACATAGGGGGGCTTGCCCTGTATATACAGGGAGCTTACTCTATTTTTCACGAACTACAGTCAGGAGGATGGAATGCTTGATCTCAATATCACCCTGCTCTTCCAGCTGGTGAACTTTTTCATCGCGCTCTACGTCCTCAATATCCTTCTTATCCGCCCTATCCGCAACATCATGGCTGAACGTAAAGCCAAGATGGACGACTTGACGGGCGATGCCGAAGGTTTTGAGCGTGACGCAGCCTCCCGTCTGGAAAACTATCAGGCTGAACTGGCGCATGCGCGTCAGGCGGCTGGCCAGACGAGAGAAGCCGGCATTAATGCTGGCACTGGTGAACAGCAGGTCATCGTGGGTGCCGCCCAGCAAAAAGCGCAGCAAATTATTTCCGAAGCGCAGGCCGCAGTGCGTGCTGAAGCTCAGGAAACATTGAAAGCCCTGCGCAAGCAAGTGGCTTCCCTTGCTGACAAACTTGCCGCTAAGGTGGCATCGTAATCAGGCTAAAAGCGCGGGCAGGTGCCTGCGCTTTTAATAGGCACAATTCGCAATCTCCATCGAGGAGGTGGGCCTTGGACAAATGGAAGACCGTGGGGGTAGCTGCGGCACTGGTGCTCCTTTCTGCCAGTGCGGCCTTTGCGGCCCATGACGCCCCGCGTTGGGACGACTTAGGCTGGCGCGTGCTCAACTTGATAATTTTTGGGGCTATACTCTGGAAATTTATCGGTAAGTTGGCGGTGAATTATTTTACTGGACGCCGTAAGGGTATTCAGCAATCGCTGGATGATCTTGCAGCTCGCCGCGAAGCCGCAAAGAAAGGGCTTGACGACATTGAAGCGCAAATAGCTAATTTGGATGCAGAACGCAAAGCCATTCTTGATGAAAGCGTGGTGCAGGGTGAAGCCCAAAAGCAAGCTATTGTTGCTGAAGCGCACAAGCAAGCTGAGCAGATAGTGGAACAGGCTCGCCGCACTGCGGAAAACGAGGGTCGTGCCATTCTGCAAGAAGTGCGTGCCACAATTGCTGACGAAATCGTGGACGCTGCTGAAAAGGTTTTGGCTTCCAAGCTTGACGCGCGCACGCACGACAAGCTGATCACCAACTCCCTGACAAAGGTGGTGCTCAATTGACAAACACAGTTGTTGCACGCAGGTATGCCAACGCGATTTTTGCGCTGGGCAAACAAGCTGGGGGGCAGACGATTACCAAGCACGGCGGCATGTTCGCCAGCTTAAAGGACGTGATCGCCTCTTCTCCTGAGCTGCTGCTTGTCTTAAAAAGTCCTGTTGTCAGCAGTGCAGAAAAGAAAGCTGTTATGGAAGGCCTGCTTAAAGCAGTAAAAGCCGACAAAACAGTAAGCAATTTCTGCTTCTTGCTGGCAGACAAGAACAGGCTGGCATCCTTTTTGGATATTGCCACCTGCTACGGCAAGCTTTTGGATGAGGAAAAAGGCGTTATTCGCGGTATGCTGACCACAGCCGTTCCGTTAGACGCTAAGAAGCAAGGTGCGTTAAAAGGCGAGCTTGAGAAAAAAGCCGGTAAAAAAATCGAGCTTTCCTTCAACGCTGACGCATCCATTCTCGGGGGCGTGGTCCTCAAGGTGGGTGACCGAGTGCTGGACGCAAGTCTGCGCGCACAGCTAGCGATCCTTCGGGAGACAATCAAGAGGGGTGAATAGCACATGCAGATCAAAGCTGAAGAAATAAGCAAGATCATTGAGGATCAAATTAAAAACTACGAGCAGCGCGTAGAAATGAGCGAAACCGGCACCGTTCTCTACGTCGGTGACGGCATTGCCCGCGTCTACGGGGTGCAGAATGCTATGGCCATGGAACTGCTGGAATTCCCCGGCGGTATTATGGGCATGGTGCTCAACCTTGAAGAAGACAACGTGGGTGTTGCGCTGCTTGGCCCTGATACGGGTATCAAGGAAGGGGACACAGTCAAACGTACAGGCAAGATATTCTCTGTGCCTGTGGGTGACGCGGTTATGGGTCGCGTGCTCAACCCTCTGGGTGAGCCCATTGACGGCCTTGGCCCGATTGACTCTAAAGAAACCCGCGCCGTGGAAATTAAAGCCCCTGGCATTATCGCCCGTAAGTCTGTGCATGAGCCCATGCCCACTGGCCTCAAGGCTATCGACGCCATGACGCCTATTGGCCGCGGCCAGCGCGAGCTTATTATTGGTGACCGCCAGACGGGTAAATCCACCGTGTGCGTTGACGCCATTTTGGCTCAGAAAGAAACGGGCATTCATTGCTTCTATGTGGCCATTGGCCAAAAGAAAGCTTCGGTTGCTCTGGTTGCCGACACCCTGCGCAAGCATGGTGCCTTGGAATACACCACCATTATTTCAGCTACCGCTTCCGAACCAGCGCCTTTGCAGTACATTGCTGCTTACACTGGTTGTACCATGGCTGAATACTATCGCGACAATGGCAAGCATGCTTTGATTGTGTATGATGACCTTTCCAAGCAGGCTGTGGCCTACCGCCAGATGTCTTTGCTGCTTCGCCGCCCCCCCGGCCGTGAAGCCTTCCCTGGTGACGTGTTCTACTTGCATTCCCGCTTGCTGGAACGTGCCGCTAAGGTGAATGATTCCCTTGGTGCTGGTTCGTTGACCGCTCTGCCTATCATTGAAACGCAGGCTGGTGACGTTTCCGCCTACATCCCGACCAACGTTATTTCTATTACTGACGGTCAGGTGTACTTGGAACCCAACTTGTTCAACGCTGGTGTGCGCCCTGCTATTAACGTTGGTCTGTCCGTTTCCCGCGTGGGTGGCGCTGCTCAGATCAAAGCTATGAAGCAGGTTGCTGGTACCATGCGCCTTGACCTTGCTCAGTATCGCGAACTGGCTGCTTTTGCACAGTTTGGTTCTGACCTTGACAAGGGCACAAAGGCAAAGTTGGAACGCGGTTCTCGCTTGGTTGAGCTGCTCAAGCAGCCCCAGAACCAGCCCATGCCCGTGCAAGAACAGGTGGCTTCCATCTTCTGCGCAACCAAGGGCTATATGGATGATGTGGCAGTTGATCAGGTTCGCCGTTTTGAAGCTGAACTCCTGACCTTCCTGCGTGGCGCAAAGAAGGATGTTCTGGACGCCATCAAGGATAAGAAAGTCATTGACGCAGGCGTGGAAAAAGCCCTGAGGGAAGCCATTGAGGCATTCAAGCAAGGCTACCAGGCTTAAGGCCAAGGGGGTATTATGCCTTCATTGAAAGACGTAAAAATGAAGATCGTTGGGGTTGGCAAAACCAAGCAGATCACCAAGGCCATGAACATGGTGGCCTCGGCGAAGTTGCGCGGCGCGCAGAACCGCATCGAGCGCTTCAGACCCTACGCGGCCAAGTATCGTCAGGTGCTGGCAGAGCTTGCCAGCAAGGTGGAAGGTAACTGCCACCCACTGCTGACCGAGCATGAGGAAAAGAAAGTTTGCGTAATTGTGCTGACCACCTCTGATCGTGGTTTGTGCGGTTCGTTCAACGGCAACCTTATCGCCGCAGCATTAAAGCTGGCGAAACAGAAAACCGCTGATGGGATGACCGTCAAGTTCATCTGCGCAGGCAAAAAGGGTAGAGATACGGTAAGCAAAAGCCAGTATGAAGTCATTCTGGGCTATGGCGACCGTATGGGTCGTGTGGATTTCCCCTTGGCCAATACTGTGGCACAAGAAGTTATTCACGGGTATGAAACCTTGGCAATAGATGAAGCCTACCTTGTGTATGGCGAATTTGTTTCCATGGGTCAGCAGCCGCCCCGCACATTGCAGCTTTTACCCTTGCAGGCTCCAGAAAATTCTGGTGAGGAAGAAGCGAATGCAGGCCCTCGCTGTGAATACCTTTACGAGCCCAATGAAGAAAAACTGTTGGCTGAACTGTTGCCTTCGTATGTAAAAGTGCAGATCTACCGCGGTATGCTCGACACTGCTTGCAGTGAACATGCCGCCCGTATGGCCGCTATGGACAACGCTACACGCAATTGTAACGAAATGGTTCGTATGCTTACCCTGCTCTACAACAAGACCCGTCAGGCAGCCATTACCAGCGACCTCATTGATATCGTCGGCGGCGCTGAAGCGCTGAATGGTTAACAAGGGAGCGTAATAAATATGAGCAAAAATATCGGCAAGATTGTTCAGGTTATCGGCGCCGTCGTGGACGTTGAGTTTGCAGACGGCAACCTGCCGAAAATTCTGAATGCCCTTGAGATCAACAACCCCAATAACGCAGACGCACCCTATTTGGTGTGCGAAGTTGCGCAGCACTTGGGGGATAACGTGGTTCGTACCATTGCTATGGACGCCACAGAAGGTCTCGTACGTGGGTTGGAAGCCGTGGACACGGGTAACCCCATCATGGTTCCCGTGGGCAAAGGCGTAGTCAGCCGTATTCTGAACGTTATCGGTCACCCTGTGGACGAACTTGGCCCGGTTAGCGCTGAAAAGTACTATCCTATCCACCGTCCAGCGCCAGAGTTTACCGAGCAGAACACCAACGTGGAACTGCTTGAAACGGGCATTAAAGTTGTTGACCTGCTTGTTCCCTTCCCCAAGGGCGGCAAAATGGGTCTCTTCGGTGGTGCTGGCGTGGGTAAAACCGTTATCCTTTTGGAAATGGTTAATAATATTGCTAAACAGCACGGCGGTAACTCTGTGTTTGCAGGCGTGGGCGAGCGTACCCGTGAAGGGAACGACATGTACTACGAACTGAAAGACGCAGGCGTTCTGGAACGTGCAACTCTGGTGTATGGTCAGATGAACGAGCCCCCAGGCGCTCGTGCCCGTGTGGCCTTAACCGCTTTGGCTTGTGCAGAATACTTCCGTGATGAAGAAAATCAGGACGTGTTGCTCTTTGTTGACAACATTTTCCGCTTCACGCAGGCTGGTTCAGAAGTGTCTGCTCTGCTTGGCCGTATGCCTTCTGCCGTGGGTTATCAGCCCACCCTTGGTACTGACCTTGGTGCTTTGCAGGAACGCATTACCTCCACCAACAAGGGTTCTATCACGTCCGTTCAGGCCGTGTATGTGCCCGCTGACGACTTGACCGACCCCGCGCCGGCCACCACGTTCTCGCACCTTGACGGCACGCTCGTGCTTTCCCGTCAAATTGCAGAACTGGGCATCTACCCCGCTGTGGACCCGCTGGACTCGACCAGCCGTATTCTCGACCCCAACGTTGTTGGTGAAGAGCATTATCAGGTCGCACGTCAGGTGCAGATGATTCTCCAGAAGTACAAGGAATTGCAGGATATCATCGCGATTCTCGGCATGGATGAGCTTTCTGATGAAGATAAGCTCACCGTGGGTCGTGCTCGCCGTATTCAGCGCTTCCTCTCCCAGCCCTTCCATGTGGCTGAAACCTTCACGGGCACGCCCGGCCAGTATGTGAAACTTGAAGACACCATCAAGGGCTTCAAGGGCATTCTGTCTGGCGAATATGACCACCTTGCAGAAGGCGACTTCTACATGCTGGGTGGCATTGAAATGGCCGTTGAAAAGTTCAACGCACGCCAGGGGCAATAAGGAGCTGACCTATGAGCAAGCTCCAACTTGAAGTCGTCACCCCTGACACAAAAGTGGTCAGCGAGGCAGTTGACTATGTGAGCTGCCCCGGTATTGAAGGCGAATTCGGCGTGCTGCCGCAGCATGTATCTATGCTTTCTGGTTTGAAAATTGGCGCATTGCGCTATGACAATGACGGTAAGCATCAGTATGTCTTTGTGAGCGGTGGTTTTGCCGATGTGAATAATGGCGTCATGTCTGTGCTGGCAGAATCTGCTGAAATAGCACAAGATATTGATACCGCCCGTGCGCAGGCCGCCAAGGCTCGTGCCGAGCAGCGCCTGAGTGAACGTGGCGAAAAGGTGGATGTGGTTCGCGCAGAAGCTGCTTTGCAGCGTGCTGTGGTGCGCATTCAGCTGGCACAGTTGCGTTAGCCGCAGCTGTTACAAGCATCTAAAAGCCCGATGAGTTTTGCTCATCGGGCTTTTTACCGCTACAGGAAGATTTTTTATGCGAAGCAAGCATTATGCAACCAAATTACGGCAGCTCATTTTAGAATATCTTATGCAAGATGCCAGCCGTACCGTTACGGCCAAAGATATTTATGAGCACCTCGCTGCTCACGATGCCAGCATAAGCCGCACAACTATTTATCGCTATCTTGACAAGCTGGTGCGGGAAGGCAGGTTGCTGAAAAATAGCACCGATGGCGGCAAAACAGCCTGCTATTTGTATGAACATGAGCCAGACTGCGGGCATCACCTGCATTTGCGTTGCGGGCAGTGCGGAAAGGTAACGCATTTAGATTGTCAGGAAGCCGAAAATTTCATTCAGCATGTCTTGCAGGAACATGATTTCACCCTGCATTGCGGCAGCTTTATTTTATATGGCGTGTGCCATGCCTGCAAAATGCAGCAAGCCCTTTCCCAAGGCTAGCGCATTGTAATTTTGAAGGTGAATCTCTTTAGGGTGTATTAATACGCCCTAACAGGGCAAGAAAATGTGGGCAGATGGCACAGCCGTGGCAAAAGGTATTTTTTTTATTGACAGGCACAGCCCTTTGCCGCACTGTTGCAATTTGCAACTGAGTTGCAAATTATATACACAGGAGAAGGCCATGAGTATACGTTTCATGCTTTGTATCCTTGCCTTGCTTTGTGCCAGCCCTGCGTGGGCAGCAAGCAAGCCCGTCATAGCTGTCAGCATTGTGCCTCAGGCCACCTTTGCCCGCGCCGTGTGCGGAGATTTGGTGGATATTGTTACCATGATACCCCCGGGCGCCAGCCCTTCTAATTATGAGCCCGCGCCAGAGCTGATAGCGCAATTCAGCAAGGCGGCGCTCTATTTTTCCATTGGTGTGCCCACAGAAAAAAACAATATTTTGCCAGCCTTGGCAGCAGGCACGCGCCTTGTGCCCCTTGCCGAAGCTGTTTCGTCCGTCTACCCCGATGCGCGCATTGGGCAGGGGCGCGACCCGCATATTTGGCTTTCACCCAAGCGTGCCGTAGTGCTGGTGCAGGCCATGGCCGATGCTATGGCCGAGTTTGACCCTGCCAACAAGGCTCGTTACCACAGCAATGCCGCAGCCTTTATTGCCCAAATTCAGGCGGCAGATGCGCACATACAAGCTGCCCTTGCCCCTGTAAAAAATAAAAAATTCATGGTCTTCCACCCTGCCTTTGGCTATATTGCTGCCGATTACGGGCTAACCATGTATGCTTTGGAAGACCATGGCAAAGAGGCCACAGCAAAGCATTTGCAAGAAATGCTGCGCGTAGCAAAGCAGGAGCAGATTACAGTGATTTTTTATCAGGCAGAAATTGACAGCCGCCAGTCGCAGGCCTTTGCCGAAGAAATTGGCGGTGTAACTATGCGGCTAGAGCCTTTGGCTGCCGATTATATTGCCAACCTTGAAAATATGGCTGCCACTATAGCCAAGGCAATGCGCTGATATGCTGCCCGCCCTGCATATTGACCACCTTTCTGTACATTATGGGCGCACACCAGCCCTTACTGATGTGTGCCTTGATGTAGCCGAAGGGGAATTTTTAGGCATTATGGGCCCCAATGGCGGGGGTAAGTCCACCCTGCTCAAGGCCATTTTGGGGCTTGTGCCCCCCACGCTTGGCTCGGTGCAGATTTTTGGCAAGTCTGCTTTGGATGGCCGCAGCAATGTGGGCTATGTGCCGCAATTTTCTGCTGTGGACAGGCGCTTTCCTATTTCAGTTACCGAAGTGATTATGACAGCCTTTTTAAAGCGTGGCCTGCACCCTTTTTTTCGTTTTTCCTCAGAGCACAAAGAAAGGGCACAAGAATATTTGCGCCGTGTCAGCATTCAGCACCTTGCCCACAGGCAAATAGCCGCACTTTCGGGCGGGGAATTTCAAAGGCTGCTCATTGCGCGTGCTTTGGCAGCCGAACCGCGTATGCTACTGCTGGATGAGCCCACGGCCAGCATAGACCCTGCCTCGCGCGAATGTGTGTATGAACTGCTGGGTGACATTAACCGCAGTATGACAATTGTGCTGGTGACGCATGATTTATTTGCTATTTCTGCCAAAGTGCATGCGCTGGCCTGCCTGAACCAGCGCCTTGTGTATCATGGCGAGCCCAAGCTGACGCCAGAGCTGGTCAACCGCATGTATTGCTGCCCTGTCGATTTGGTAGCGCATGGCGTGCCGCACAGGGTGCTTGCCCAGCATGAGGGCGAGGGTTGCACCTGTCATAGCGCCTCAGCGCCAGAAAAGCAGGGGGAAAAGCATGTTTGAGGCTTTGCTGGAATATCGTTTTTTACAACATGCCTTGCTGGCCTGCCTGCTTGCCAGCGTGGTGTGCGGCTTTATTGGCGTAGCTATTGTAGAAAAGAAATTGGTCATGATGAGCGGCGGCATAGCGCATACGGCCTATGGCGGCGTGGGGCTGGGCTATTTGCTGGGCTTCGAGCCCATTTTGGGCGCGGCGGCTTTTGCCTTGCTGGCGGCTTTTGCCATAGGCACAGTGCGGCGTGGCGGCCATGTGCACACCGATGTGATTATTGCCCTCTTTTGGTCATTGGGCATGGCCTTAGGCATTGCTTTTATAGGCTTTGCCCCTGGCTACCCGCCCGATATGAGCACCTATCTTTTTGGTAATATTTTAACCGTTACTAGGCTTGATTTGCAAATCATGGCAGGTTTTACGGCCATAGTGGCTGCGCTGGTCATTATTTTGTTCAATGACTGGAAGGCCTACTTATTTGACGGGCAGTTCTCTGCCATTTTGGGCTTACGCACCACGCTGCTGGAATATTTGCTGCTGGCGCTTATTGCCCTAACGGTGGTGGTGCTTATTCGCGTGGCTGGCATTATTTTGGTCATTGCCCTGCTTACCGCGCCCGCTGCTACAGCAGCCCTGTTTACCACTAGGCTGGAAACGCGCATGGCGCTTGCCATTGCCTTTGGCTGCTTGTTCTGCCTGTGCGGGCTGTGGCTTTCTTACACTATCAATATTGCTTCGGGGGCAACCATTATCATGCTGTCAAGTGCGGTGTATGGCCTAGCCTACCTTGCCCGACGCCATCATATTGAATAAACAGCGTAAATGATATGCAAAACACAAAGCGCCATGCAGTTTTATGTATGGCGCTTATTTTTTTGCGTTCTATTGAGGTAGTTGCAAACAGGTATTCTGCCCCTAGGCATTCCCGAAGCACTTTTTCTCTGTCACGCGCCCTTTTGTATATACATTGTATTGACACAGCCCTTCTGCAAGCCTATTCTCCTTTCTTAGGAGAAAAAGCTATGCCAGCCACCGCATCGATAAATTTGCGTATTTCCAATGAAGAAAAGGCGCTCATCGACCAAGCCGCCCAAAGCTTGGGCAAGACCCGTACAGACTTTATTCTGGAGAACTCGCTCAGGGCAGCCGAAGCAATTATTCTTGACCGCACACGCTTTACCCTGAGCAGTGAACAGTGGGCAGCCATGAATGCCGCCTTGGATACGCCGCCTTCTGGGGAACAGGCTCAAGGCCTGAGCGGGCTGCTTACTGCCAAAGCACCGTGGAAAAAGCAATGATTTTTTCAGCCCCTATACCACTGTCTACAGGGCATAGGCTTGCTGGCTTTTCTTGTGGTGAAGCCGTGCTGGATAGCTGGCTGTGCCAAAGGGCTTTGAAAAATGAAGCCATGGGTGCAAGCCGCACCTATGTTGTCTGTGCTGGCGTGGAGGCTACTGATGTTGTTGGATATTATTCTCTGGCAGTTGGCAGCATAGAGCATCAGTTCACGCCTGGGGGTATTAGGCGAAATATGCCCCAGCCCATCCCTGTTATGCTTTTGGCTCGCTTGGCGGTGGATGTGCGCTGTGCTGGGCAGGGCATCGGCACTGGTATGCTTCAAGATGCCCTATTACGCACTCTTCAGGCGGCAGATATTGCAGGCATACGCGCTCTGTTGGTGCATGCGCTTCATGACAAAGCGGCAGCCTTTTATCAGAAACAAGGCTTTGTGCCTTCTCCCTTTGCACCTCTTGTCCTTTTTCTTTCCCTTGATTTTGTCAGGAAGCACAATAAGGTTGCAGAAGGTTAGTGCTTTACTAGGGCATAAGCATGCGCTGCCCAAGCAAGAGCATGTGGCAAAAAGCTGCCACCGTGGGGAAAATATCAGACCACAGGCTGTGCTCGCGTTTTTGTTTCCCCAATGAGGCAACAATGCTGTAAAAAAGCTACTGTTGCACACAAAAAAAGGCTCTTGCCTAAGCAAAAGCCTTAAAAATTTTTGGTGGAGATGAACAGGATTGAACTGATGACCTCTTGAATGCCATTCAAGCGCTCTCCCAACTGAGCTACATCCCCACAACGAAATGCAAACTAGCGAAAGAGCGGGCGGTTGTCAATATTATTTTCAAAAAAAAATCGTCGTCAGCGGGCAAAAGAACATCGTGTCTACACGCCCTAGCCCAGCATAAGGTGCACAGTGCGAATGCCTGCCTGCAAGGCCAGTATGCCCAGCACAATTTGCCCGCCTATGTTTAGGGCAAGTGCCAGCCAATGCCCGCCTTCCAGCAAAGACTGGCTGTCAAAAATAAAGGTGGAAAAGGTGGTAAATGCCCCCATAAAGCCAGTAAGAATAATTACGCGGGTGGCATCACTCCACACATGAAAAATGGCAATGGCCGCCCAAAAAAGGCCAAATAAAAAGCAGCCCAGCACATTGGTAATAAAAATGCCCCAAGGGAAGGCAGAGCCAAGCCACTGCCCCAGCAAGCTGGAAAGGCCATAGCGTGCCACAGAGCCAGCCGCGCCAGCCACAGCAAAGAGTATCCAGTTCATACCACCCCCGTATCACAACAGCCTTTTTGCGTGCAGCAAGCTATACTGTAGCCTTATTTTTTATGCAAGGAGCATATTCATTTTTTTGTTGTACAACAGTGCTCAACATTCCGTCCACGGCAAAAAATACTGCCCTTGTTGATGCTATTTCAGGAAAAATGGGTAGCCTGCTGCGATATGCCCTGTTTTGCCCCTTCCAAGCACAGTATTTTTTTGCTAAAGTCCATACGTTTGTCAGGGCTGCACCCAGCCTGTGGGCAAAAGCACTGCCAGCGGGCATGAAGCCTAGCGCAGCAAATACCACCATGGAGAAGCATCATGGCAGAATTGAAATATAAGCGCGTCCTGTTAAAATTAAGCGGTGAAGCCCTTGCTGGGGAGCAAAAAACAGGCATTAACCCAGAATCTGTAGCCGAAATTTGTGCAGAAATTGGCAAAGTGCTTGATATGGGCATTGAAATGGCGCTGGTTATTGGCGGTGGCAATATCTTTCGTGGGCTTTCGGCCTCGGCCAAGGGTATGGAACGCTCTTCAGCCGACTATATGGGTATGCTTGCCACGGTGCTGAACGCCCTTGCCGTGCAGGATGTGCTGGAAAAGCAGGGTCACCCCACGCGCGTGCTTTCTGCCCTTTCCATGCAGGAAGTGTGTGAAAAATATATTCGCCGCCGCGCTTTGCGCCACATGGAAAAAGGGCGCGTGGTTATTTGTGCCGCCGGTACAGGCAACCCTTATTTTACTACAGATACCACCGCTGCCCTGCGCGGTATGGAATTGCAATGCGACGCCATCATTAAGGCCACCAAGGTGGATGGCGTGTATGATAAAGACCCGCAAAAATTCTCTGATGCCGTTAAATATGACACAATTAGCTATGACGAAACTCTAGCTCGCCGTCTTGGCGTTATGGATGCCACAGCCATTGCCCTTGTGCGTGAAAACCGCGTGCCCATTATTGTGTGCAAAATGATGGGTGGCGATATTTTGCGTGCCCTGCGCGGTGAGCAGGTGGGCACAGTGGTGGGCGAACAGTAAACAACAGGCAGGGCAAGCCCCGACGTGGCGCTTTGCGCTGCACCAGGAGAAGACAATGGATAAAGACACTCTCATGCTTGACGCCGAAGAGCGTATGGAAAAAGCCCTTGTGGCGCTGGATCGCGATTTTGGTAAATTGCGCACAGGCCGCGCCACCACTGCCCTTGTGGACAGCATCAAGGTTGATTATTATGGCACGCCTACGCCTATTAGCCAGATGAGCTCGGTAAGCGTGCCCGACAGCCGCACCCTTGCTATTCAGCCTTGGGATAAAGGCGGTATGGCGCTGATTGAAAAAGCTATTTTAAAGTCTGATTTGGGCTTGACCCCTGTGAATGATGGCAAAATTATACGCATTTCCATTCCCCCATTAACAGAAGAGCGCCGTAAAGACCTTTCTAAAGTGGCTAAAAAATATAGCGAAGATGGCAAGGTTGCCTTGCGTAATATTCGCCGAGACGCCAATGAAGGCTTGAAAAAGCTGGAAAAAGATAAGGTCTTGACCGAAGATGATTTGAAAAAAGCCACCGAAGAAGTGCAGAAATTAACCGACAGGTTTGTTGTGCTGGTGGACAAAAAGCTGCAAACTAAAGAAAAAGAAATCATGGATATCTAGCTTTTTGGGGTATCCGGTTCTGTGGGGCGGGTTACCAAAAAGCCCGCCTCCATTGTTTAGGACATATCATGTCAGTGCCACAACATATTGCCATTATTATGGACGGCAACGGCCGCTGGGCGCAAGCCCGCCACTTGAGCCGTAGTGAAGGCCACCGCGCTGGGGCGGAAAATGTCCGCACCATTGTTACGGAATGCCGTTCTCTGGGGGTGCGCCATCTTACGCTGTACACTTTTTCGCGTGAAAATTGGAAACGCCCCGAAACAGAAATAAGCACGCTGTTTTCCCTGCTGGTAGAATTTATTGGCAAGGAAGTACCACGCCTGAAAGCGCAGGGCATACGCTTAACTGTGGTGGGAGACTTGGACGGTTTGCCGCTGGCAGCCCGCACCGCCTTGCGCCACGGCATGCAGGCCACGCAGGCCTGCCGTGAAATGACCCTGAATTTGGCACTGAATTACAGCGGGCGGGATGAAATTCTTCATGCCGTACGCCAGCTTGTGGCTGATGGCCTGACAGGAAAAAACATTAGTGAAGCTGCCCTGCGTGCCCGTTTGTACACAGCCGAACTGCCCGACCCCGATCTTGTTATCCGTACCAGCGGAGAAGTACGCATCAGCAACTTTTTGTTGTTTCAGTGCGCCTATAGCGAATTTTATTTTACCGATACCTTTTGGCCAGATTTCGGCCCCGAAGCCTTGCGTGCCGCTTTGGCAGACTATGCCAGCCGCAGCCGCCGCTTTGGTCAGACACAGGAGCAAATAACCCATGGCCGTTGATCACGCTGTTGATATTCGCCGCACCTGCACCGCCCTTGCCTTGGCCTTGCCTTTGTTTGCGGCTTTATACATGGGCGGCTGGTTTCTTTTTGCCGCTATTATGCTTATCAGTGCCATTGGGCTGTGGGAATTTTATTCCTTGTTCTGGCCGGGCTGCACGCGCATTTGCAGCCGTCTGCTGGCTATTGTGCTGGGCTGGGGCATGCTGTATTTTACATGGATACATCGCCCGCAGGATGCTTTGGTCTTTTTAGGTGCCGGCTTTGTGGCGGCAGCGCTGAACTTTTTGTTTCGCTGGGACGTGCTGGAAGAAGAATCCTTTGTGCCCGGCAGCATTTTTTTGGCAGGGCTTGCCTATGTGCCTCTGCTGCTTTTGCCCGCCACCTATTTGGGCGCATTAAAGCTCAGTTTTATTATTGTGGCGGTGTGCGCTTCAGACATTGCTGCCTATTTTGTGGGTACGCGCTTTGGGCGGCACAAGTTATGGCCGCGTGTCAGCCCTAATAAAAGCTCGGAAGGGGCTTTGGGCAGCCTTGCTGGTTGCCTTGTGGTGTGTGGCCTTTTCTGGCTGGTGTGTGGGCAAGCGCCTTTGTGGCAATTTTTGCTGCTGGGCGTGCTTATCAATGCCTTTGCCCAGCTGGGGGATTTGTTTGAATCTGCCCTCAAGCGGGCTGTGCATGTAAAAGACTCAAGCAATTTATTGCCTGGGCATGGCGGCATTTTAGACCGTGCAGACTCTGTGCTCTTTGCCATGCCGGTATTTGCCGTTGTGGATCAATGGTTCACATTTTTTTAGTCATAGCGTGTGCTTGGGGCATACGCATTATATACCCCTGTGCTCGCAATGGCACAGGACGGGCTTGACAACAAGGGGGAAGCGCACCTTTTGCATAACAAAGGGTGCCTTCCCCTTTTTGCCCATGCCCAAAGGATACTCTCATGCCTGAATTATGGCCTGCAACCCATGGTGAGCTTTCCTATATTTCTCAGCCCCCCAGCCAAGAGTGGGCGCAGGGCAAGCGCAGCCTGACCCTGCTTGGCAGCACAGGCTCTATTGGCAGCAACACGCTCAAGGTGGTGGCTGCTGCGCCAGAATTATTTGACATTGTGGCTTTGGCTGGGGCGCACAATGTGCAAAAATTAGCAGAGCAGGCCGCGCGTTGGCGCCCGCGCTATTTGGGCGTGTTTAATCAGGCAGGGGCAGATGTGCTGAAAAAGCTGCTGCCCGCAGGCTACACGCCAGAAATTGTGATTGGCGCACAAGGCTATGCCCGCCTTGCTGCTCTGCCCGAGGTAAACACTGTGCTTTCGGCACAGGTGGGCGCGGCAGGCCTGCGCGGCACGGTGGCCGCGGCTTTGGCTGGCAAGGTGATTTGCCTTGCCAATAAAGAATCGCTGGTGCTGGCAGGGGGCTTGGTGCGCGAGCTGTGCCGCCGCACAGGGGCTGTTATTCTGCCCGTTGATTCAGAGCATAATGCTATTTTTCAATGCCTTGCTGGGCGCGCTGCCAGCCATGTCAAAAAAATCATTCTTACGGCCTCGGGCGGGCCTTTTCGCGGACAGCCCCGTTCGGTATTGGCGCATGTCACGCGCGAGCAGGCCTTGCAGCACCCCAATTGGAGCATGGGTGCAAAAATTACTATTGATTCTGCTACCTTGATGAATAAAGGCCTTGAGGTTATCGAGGCATGGCATTTGTACGGCGTGCCGCTTGAGCATATTGGCGTGCTGGTGCACCCGCAATCGCTGGTGCATTCGCTGGTGGAATTTCATGATGGGGCACTTATGGCGCAGCTGGGCACGCCAGACATGCGTATGGCCATTGCCTATTGTGCGGCTTGGCCGCATTGCATAGAAAGCGGTGTTGCCCCGCTAGACCTTGCCAGCGCGGGGGCGCTTACCTTTTTGCCGCCCGACGAAGCCGCCTTCCCCTGCCTTGCTCTGGCCAAAAAAGTATTGCAGCAGGGCATGGAGGCGGCCATTGTGATGAACGCTGCCAACGAAGTGGCCGTGCAGCGCTTTTTAGATAAACAATGCCGCTTTTTGGATATTCCTGCCCTTATTGAGGCCGCGCTGGATGCCCGCCCGCAGGGGCAGCAGGTGCGCCCCCTGCCTGCCCAGTGTGACCATGCCGTATTGACAAAGGCCGTGGGGGATATATTGCAGGATATTGAAAACATAGACAGCAGCACGCGCGAAGCCTGTGCTGCCCTTGCGCGCACCTTGTGATAAGCGCAGGGTATACGCGCATACTGTGATAAAAGATGCCTGCCTATAAGGCACAGCCTTGGCGCAAGGCATAAAAGCGCGGCAAGGCACAGGCCTTGGCGCAGGGCTGCACTATAAAGGAGTTCTCTTGATTCAAACTATTATTTATGCCGTGCTCGTGTTAGGGGCGCTTATATTTTTTCATGAATTAGGGCATTTTGCCGTGGCGCGCTGGTTTGGCATGGGCGTTTCACGTTTTTCTTTGGGCTTTGGCCCTATTTTATGCAGCTTTACCAAGGGCAAAACGCAATATGCCCTGTCTGCCGTGCCACTGGGGGGCTATGTTTCCCTTGTGGGGGAAAGTGACGATGCCGAGCTGCCCGAAGGCTTTAGCCCGCAGGAAAGCTTTGCCCTGCGCCCGGCATGGCAGCGCCTGCTGGTGGTGGCTGCTGGCCCCATAGCCAACTTTGTGCTGGCATGGTTTGTGTGCTGGGTACTGGCCATTGGCTATGGTCAGGTTATTGCCCTGCCAGAAATTGGCGGCATTGTGGCAGAAAGCCCAGCAGCCAAGGCAGGCATTCAAACAGGCGACCGTGTACTTGCCGTGGACGACACGCCCATTGGTACATGGGCAGAAATGAGCGATGCCATTGCCGCCAGCAAGGGCAAAAGCCTCACTTTTTTAGTGCAGCGCGGCACAGAATCGCTACCAGTTACCCTTACGCCGCAGCTTTCTAAGCGCAAAACCATTTTTGGTGAGGAAGAAGAAGCTTGGCTTGCTGGTGTGCGCTCTTCTGGCGCGGTAGAAACGCTGCCCCTCAGCTTTGCAGAATCTTTCCCTGCGGCCAATGCGCGCACATGGGAATTGATTGATTTAACATGGCAGGGTTTTGTCAAGCTGGCGCAGCGTGTTGTGCCTGCCGACCAAGTGGGCGGGCCTATCATGATAGCGCAAATGGTGGGGCAGTCGGCAGAGGCGGGGCTTGCGGCTTTGCTGGCCTTGACAGCGCTTATCAGCGTAAACTTGGGCATTTTGAACTTGCTGCCCGTGCCCATTCTGGACGGCGGGCAAATTGTCTTTTGCCTTGTTGAAATGGTGATTCGCCGCCCTATCAATGAAACCGCGCGCGGCATTGCCATGCGTGTTGGTTTTGCCCTGCTGATGGCGCTGATGGTTTTTGCCACTTATAACGACATTGTGCGTATTGTGAAATCGTGGAGCGTGGGCTGATGGCAAAAATAGAGCAACACTATGCCCCTGCTTCGCTTACGCTGGTGCTGAATGCCGCAGAGGGGCTTTTGCAAATAGTGCTTGCTGCCGAAACGGGGCGGGTGCTGTGCGCGCAAGATTGGGATGCCCCTGTGCGCAGTACAGAAATTCTTGCTCCAGCCCTGCAGCAGATATTGCAGGGGCTTGCGCTCAGCCCGCAGCATGTGGGGCGCATAGCCTGCGTGAAAGGCCCCGGCAGCTTTACAGGTATACGCCTGACCTTGGCCACGGCTGCGGCCTTAAGCCGTGTGGTGGGGGCGGGCATGGCTGGACTGGATTATATGCAGGCTCTTGCCCTTACTGTTGGGCAAGCTCAAGCCTATCATGCTGGGCAGCCGCTATGGGTGCTGACCCATGCCCGCCGCGATATGGTGCATTGGCAGCGTTTTGTGTGGCAGGGCTCTGCCCCGCGCGCACTTGCCCCTGTGCAATTGGCAAGCCCTGCCGAGGTGGCCGCACAGGCGCAGCAAAGCCCTGTGCCCCCAGTGCTGACAGGCAGCGGGCTGGCACGCAATGCGGCAGCGTTTGCTGGCCTTGCCTGCCCGCAGGCTTTAGCACCCTCTTTTGCCCCTTCGCATGCGGCTTTGCTGGCACTGGCGGCACAGGCGCACTATGGGCACAGCGATATTGAGCCTTTGTATGTGCGCCCCTGCGATGCTGTGGACAACTTGCCGCGCATGGCAGAAAGGCAGGGTATATGCCCTGAAGAAGCGCAGCACACCTTGGCAAGCCTGCTGGCCGTGAAACCAGCCTCATTTATTTAGGAAAGCGTATGGCACTTATTGCATTGCAGGATATTTCCCTTAATTTATACGGCAGGCCACTGTTTGATCATTGTGATTTGCATGTGGAAATAGGTGACCGTCTTTGCCTTGTGGGGCGCAATGGCGCGGGTAAATCTTCCCTGCTCAATATAATGGCAGGGCTCAAGCGGCCTGATACTGGCTCGGTTATTTATCAGCAGGGTACGGTGCTTGGCTATATGCCGCAAGAAGTGCCGCTGCAATGGCAGGGCAGCGTGTTTGGCGTGGTGGCCGAGGTAATGGGTGAGGCAGGCAAAGCCTTGGCTGCCGCGCACGCTATGGCCTTGGGCACAGCAGCATTAAGCACGGCAGAGCGCGGCGCTGCCGAAAGCCTGATGAGCACAGGCGAAGGCTGGGAAAAACAGGCCGATATAGAAACGGTGCTGAACCATCTTGGCCTTGACGGTGATGCCGATTTTGCCACCCTTTCTGGCGGGAAAAAGCGCCGTGTTGCCTTGGCGCGCGCCTTGCTGACCTCGCAGGACTTACTGTTGGACGAGCCAACCAACCACTTGGATATTCACACTATTGAGTGGCTGGAAGAGTTCTTGCTGCGCCGCGCCCGTACCTTGGTTTTTATTAGCCATGACCGTGCCTTTGCCCGCCGCCTTGCCACTAAAATGGCCGAAGTTGACCGTGGGCATATTTATGCCTATGCCTGCAATGCTGATCAATTTGCTGAACGCCGTGAGCTGCGTCTGAATGAAGAAGAGCAGCAGCGCTATCATTTTGATAAAAAATTAGCGCAGGAAGAAGCGTGGATACGTCAGGGCATTAAAGCCCGCCGCACTCGCAATATGGGGCGTGTGCGTGCCTTGCAGGCCATGCGTGTGGAACGCGCCGCCCGCCGCGTGCAGCAGGGCAATGTGCGCTTGCAGGTGGAGCAGGCAGAGCGCTCGGGCAAGCTTGTGCTTGAAGCCAGCGCGGTTTCGTTTTGCTGGGAAGATGGCTATGAAGTTTTTCATGATTTTTCCACCATTATTCAGCGCGGCGATCGTATTGGCCTTATTGGCGATAATGGCGCTGGCAAAACAACCTTGCTGCGCGTGCTGCTGGGTGAATTGCAGCCCACAAAGGGCACAGTGCGGCAGGGCACAAGACTGGAAATAAGCTATTTTGACCAATTGCGCGATACACTGAACCCTGATGAAACCGTGATGTATGCCGTGGCCGAGGGCAATGACGTGGTGACCATTGGCGGGCAAAATAAGCACGTTGCCAGCTATTTGCAGGATTTTCTTTTTGAAAGCGACCGCCTGCGTGTACCTGTCAGCACACTTTCGGGCGGCGAGCGTAACCGCCTGTTGCTGGCCAAGCTTTTTACTAAGCCCTCCAACCTCTTGGTGATGGACGAGCCTACCAATGATTTGGATGTGGAAACGCTGGAACTGCTAGAGGAAATGCTTGATCAATATCAGGGCACAGTGCTTTTGGTCAGCCACGACCGCGCTTTTTTGGACAACCTCGTTACCTCAACCCTTGTGCTGGAAGGGGATACACTGGTGCACGAATATGTGGGCGGCTATACAGACTGGCTGCGCCAGCGTGAAGAGCCTCAGCCTGCCCCCAAGGAAGAAAAAAGCGCAGCCCCTCGCCCTACCCCTGCCCCTGTGCAGGAAATGCCCAAAAAGCGCAAGCTGAGTTTTAAGGAACAGCAGCAGCGTAAAGCATGGGAAGAGGAATTGGCCGCCCTACCTGCCCAGTTGAGAGCGCTTGAGGCCGAACAGGCCGCGCTGGAAGCCCAATTAGCAGACAGCAGCCTGTTTAGCCGTGACCCACAATCTTTTAACCACGCTGTAGCGCGGCAGCCGCAGGTGGAAGAAGCCCAGCTTGCCTTACTAGAACGCTGGGAAGAACTGGAAGCCAACCTTGCCGCTTTGAACGAGTAGAGCAATTATCACTTACAATAGGCGGTTAAGGGCAAGCAAAGCTGGCCTAGGCCTCTTGGGTGATAAGGATTTGCAGGTAAATTCTTACAGAGCAGATGCCCCTTTTCCCTGTGCATCTGCTCCAGCCAAAGTCTTACAAGGCGGTAAGGGAAAAAGCATGGGCATAGCCCGCATACAGAAGAGCATTGTTTGCTCTCTCATTGCAAAGGAGACGATATGAAAAAGCAAATAGTTGTATTGATCGCCGCGTTATTATTGGCTTCTCCAGCGCACGCCGCCTTTACAGGGCCCGGCAGTGCTTCTGTAACACAGCAGGGTGGCTTTGCTGGCCCTGGTGCGCCTGTTGCCTTGCAGCAGGCAAAGCAAGTGGGCTCTGCGGCGGATAATACCCCAGCCGTGCTCACAGGCCACCTTGTAGAGCAGGTAGCTGGATCTGATGATACTTTTTATTTTGAAGATGCCTCTGGCCGCGTGCTGGTAGAAATAGACCAAAAGGTCTTTGGCACAAAAACCATTACGCCTAAAGATACTGTGCGTCTGCACGGCAAGGTGGATAAAGACGTGATGGAACAAACCAAGCTGGACGTGAAAATGTTGGAAGTGCTGCCCTAGGTAGTGTCGTCATACATAGATAACATATTGATTTAATTAAGAAAATTCTATTGATAGAATTTATAATTCTATCAATATTTTCAATGGGTTATACTTCATTTGACGACAGCATCTAGCGCAGCATGGTTTTCATGCGGCACACGCCGCAGGTGTCGCCAGAAGAAGTAGGGTAGCCGCAATTCTGGCATGGGGCAAGGCTTACACCTTCTTCGGCTTCTCGGCGGGCAAAGACAGGGCGGCCGCGGGCAAGAAAGCTTTGATAAAAATCGAGTTTTTTACCGGGCATGGCAGCTTCTAGCTGCTGCCACAGGCGCTTGTGTATGGTAAAGCTCGCCCCTCCGCTGTAGGGGCAGGGGGCAACGTGATGATTGATACCCATTAAAAAGGCATAGTTGGCAGTTTCAAACTCTGTTAAGCGCCACAGGGGCTTAACCTTGCGGGCAAAGCCGTGCTCCCCTTCTAAAAGAGGCCCTTGGTCTGAAAGGTAGGCCGTATCCCAGCGTATAGTATTGCTGAATAAGCGGGCTACTTCATCATCTAAATTATGGCCTGTAGCCAGCGCGGTAAAGCCATAATCCAGCGCGGTTTTATTGAACCAATAGCGCTTGATTTTGCCGCATGCCGAGCAAATGGGGCGGTTGAGGCGTGCCTTGACAAGCGGGATGGGCATGCCCTCATCAGCCATGTTTTTTATCATCAGCGGCAAATTGTGCTTGGTGCAAAAGGCTTCCACCACAGCGCGTGCAGCGGCTGAGGATTCGGGAATGGCCAAATCAATATGCAGACCAGTTACATTGTAGCCCTGCCGCGATAATTCCAGCATGAGGGCAAGAGAATCTTTGCCGCCAGACAGTGCCACCAGCACGCGGTCATCGCGGGTAAAGAGCTTTTGCCCTTCAATGCCGCGTTCTACTTGACGGCTGAAGAATTTTAAAAAACAGTCGGCACAAAAACCAGCATGATGCGCGCGTAGCGAAACCACCGCTGGCGCTTTGCAAACTTTACATTTCATAGTAATCCGCTATGTGTTAAAGACAAACAAAAAATCGCTGTTTAGTATACTCGAAACAAAGCTCAATGTCCACGGCTACAGGGCTTCTTCCCAGCCTTGAGCGCGCAGCTTCTGCTCAGTAATTTCAAAAATACTGCTGATAATGCTGTTTGAAAGCAGCATGCCTTGTTGCGTCAGGCAGAGGTGACCCTTATGCAGGCAAATAAGATCGTGCTCGCGCAGGGCGGTTACAAGCTTGGCGTGACTGGCCATGAAATCCAAGCCAGTCAGGGCTGTGTAGTCGGCTAAGGGCAGGCCGCGGCTGGTGCGCAGGCGCAGCATAATCATTTCCAGCACGCGGTTGAGGGGGCTGAGCAGCTCGGGGGCGGCATCAAGGCTATGCGCCTGCACTGCCTTTTCCCAAGACGCTTGGTTGCTGGGGTTTGTCCAGCGCCGCCCTGCCATGGTGGAGGTGGCAGCAGGCCCCAGCCCAAGATAGTCCTGCCCTTGCCAGTACCCTTGATTGTGGCGGCAGGCAAAGCCCGCGCGGGCAAAATTAGAAATTTCATAATGCTCAAAGCCCGCTTCGGCCAGCAGTGCCGCCCCTTCAAGAAACATAGCGCTTTGTGCAGCCTCGTCGGGCTGGGTAAACTGGCCTGTGTCCACTTCTTGAGCAAGAGCAGTGCCTTCTTCCAGCGTGAGGGCATAGGCTGAAATATGCTCTGGCTGCAAGCACAGCACCTGCCGCAAAGTATGCAGCCAATGCGCCACGCTTTGCTGTGGTAAAGCCCACATAAGGTCAAGGTTGATATTGCTGATGCCAGCTTGCCTTGCGTAGCTGACAGCCTGCACAACATCCTGAGCCCTATGTGCCCGCCCCAGTATGCGCAAAAAAGCATCATCCATGCTCTGCACCCCCAGCGAAAGGCGATTGATGCCTGCAGCGCGGCAGGCGCAGGCCTGTGCTTTGCTGGTCAGCGACTCTGGGTTTGCTTCCATGCTAATTTCAGCCTCGGGGCGCACAGCAAAAAGCTTGTGTGCCTCTTCCACAAGGCGGCCTATGGCCTGCACTGGCAGCAGGGAAGGTGTGCCCCCACCAAAAAAGATGCTTTCCACCTCCAGCTTGCCCCAGTGTGCTGCCCATGCCTGCATTTCGCAAAGCACAGTGCGGCAATAGCTGTGCACGGCAGCGCTGTGCTCTGCCTGCACCCCCTTGCCCAAGGCAACAGAATGAAAAGCGCAATAGCGGCAGCGCGAACGGCAAAAGGGCACATGGATATAGAGCAACATGGGGGCGGACTCCAGACCAGACTAGGGCGTATTAACAGTACGTTCTTTTGCCCGCTGGCGGCGTCAGACTTCAGCTTTTATTTCGGGTTAGTACCATAAGAGTACACTTCCTGCATACAAGCCTTGTCTTCCTTGCCAGCAAACAAAATTCCTGTCGTGTTAACACGACCTAAAAAAGCCCTCACGGCAAAAACCGTAAGGGCAGTATAAGCAATGGTGGGATGTGCGGGGATCGAACCTGCGACTCTCTGCTTAAAAGGCAGATACTCTACCTACTGAGTTAACATCCCGTCGTGAGAGGCACTTTTAGGCTATATGAGGGTGAGTGTCAAGGCTTTGTGTGATTTTTTTTAATTTTTTATTTCACTGCTTGCTTCCCACCTGTTTTTTTGTGCCCTTAGCCCTTTTTTTCTACCTTTGCCCAGCTATCTTTTAAGGTTACTGTGCGGTTATATACTGGTTTTTCTGCTGTGGAATCTGCATCACGGCAAAAATAGCCAATGCGTTCAAATTGCACTGTCTGTCCCACGGGGGCATGCCGCAGCGAAGGTTCAAGGTAGGCCGTAATAACTTTCAGTGAATCAGGATTGATCAAATCGGTAAAGCTTTGCCCTTCTGGCACATCATTGGGGTTATCCATAGCAAAGAGATGCTCATACAAGCGCACTTCTGCGGGCACGGCCTGTGCTGCTGCCACCCAGTGCAAGGTGCCCTTGACGCGGCGGCCATCGGGGCTGTTGCCCCCGCGCGAGGCAGGGTCGTAGGTGCAGCGCAGTTCAATTACCTTGCCATGTTCATCGGTAATGGCCTTGGTGCAGGTAATAAAATAGGCATAGCGCAGGCGCACTTCTGCCCCAGGGGCAAGCCGGAAGAACTTTTTGGGCGGGTCAAGGCGGAAATCATCTCGTTCAATATACAGCTCTCGGCTAAAGGGCACAGTGCGCGAGCCGCGCGAGCTATCTTCTGGGTCATAGGGCATAACAAATTCTTCCATCTGCCCTTCGGGGTAATTTTCAATAACCACTTTGATGGGGTCAAGCACAGCCATCACGCGGGGGGCGTGGGCATTCAGATATTCGCGCATGCAAAATTCCAGCATGCTGTATTCTACTGTGGAATCGGCACGGGCAAGGCCAATGCGGGCACAAAATTCGCGCAAGGCTTGGGCTGGCACACCACGGCGGCGCAGGCCACACAGGGTGGGCATACGCGGGTCATCCCAGCCGCGCACGCGCCCTTCCTGCACCAGCTGAATGAGCTTGCGCTTGGAAAGTATGGTGTGCGTGACGCTGAGGCGGGCAAATTCTATTTGCTGCGGGCGGTAAATGCCCAAGGCTTCCAGCACCCAGTCATACAGCTCGCGGTTGTTCACAAATTCCAGCGTGCACAGCGAATGTGTGATGTGCTCTAGGGAATCGGAAATGCAATGCGTGTAATCATACATGGGGTAAATGCACCATTTGTTGCCTGTGCGGTGGTGCTCGGCATGGCGAATGCGGTATAAGGTGGGGTCGCGCATCACCATATTGGGCGAGGCCATATCAATTTTAGCGCGTAGCACATGTGCCCCGTCGGGGAATTCGCCTGCTTTCATACGGCGGAAGAGGTCTAAATTTTCTTCTACCGAGCGGTTGCGATAGGGGCTTTCTGTGCCAGGTTTGGTCAGCGTGCCGCGGCGCTCGCGAATTTCTTCTGCGCTGGCGCTGTCCACATAGGCTTTACCCGCCAGAATGAGTTGCTCGGCATAAGCATACAGCGTGTCGAAATAGTCGGAAGAATAAAACTCGCGCCCTTCCCAGTTTCCGCCCAGCCACCGCACATCGGCGCGGATAGAATCAACATATTCTATATCTTCTTTCAGGGGGTTTGTGTCGTCAAAGCGCAAATTGCACTTGCCGCCAAATTCCTGCGCTACACCAAAGTTCAGGCAAATAGATTTGGCATGCCCCAAGTGTAAATAGCCATTGGGCTCTGGGGGGAAGCGGGTGTGCACACGGCTGTCATACTTGCCAGCGGCTTTGTCTTCGGTAATGCGGGTACGAATAAAATCAAGACCAGCTGTGCTTTCCTGCGCGTTGGTATTTGCTGTATCGCTCATAGGTATCGCCTTGCAAAATGATTTTTATCGCATAAAAATACTCCATTGCTCTGTTGCGGTCAATGTGCTGGCAGCGGTGCTTTTGGCTTTTCCTCCAGAGAGAAAGGGGCATAGGGGGAGAATGGCTGACGCATAAATATTCTGCTTGACAGCGGCATTTATTTCTACTACATAGCCTTCTGCGCTTTGTGCGCAAAAGCGGAGAGGTGTCCGAGTCGGCCGAAGGAGCTCGCCTGCTAAGCGAGTATACGGGCTTAAACCTGTATCGGGGGTTCAAATCCCCCCCTCTCCGCCATACAAGAGTCTAATAAAGTCCTATAAAGCCCATAAGGCCTTGTAGGGCTTTACTTTTTCCCCTTTCTGCTATCTCGCGTGGTCTCATGTAGTCCATAGACATACCAACATTTTGTTGGTACTTTTGTTGGTACATCCTTACTACACGAAATACCAACACGGGGAAATACCAACATGCCACTTTCAGACGCCTTTATTCGCGCTGTAAAGGCCGCCTCAACTGCAAAGAAATATGCAGACAGTGGCGGGCTTTATTTGCACGTCTCCCCTGCTGGGGGGAAGCTCTGGCGTATGGCATACCGCTTTGACGGCAAACAAAAAACATTGAGCTTTGGGGCATGGCCAGCCGTGAGCCTAAAAGAAGCCCGTGCCCTACGCGATGACGCCAAGGCTGTTCTTGCCAGTGGCATTGACCCTGCCGAGCAAAAGAAATCCGAAAAGGTGGCGGCGGCACGGGAGGAAGAAGCGCAGGCACTCACCTTTGAAGTGGTGGCTATGCAGTGGTTTCATAAAAGAGAAAATGGCAAATCAGAGCACTACAAGTACCTGCTCACCAATCGGCTAAATAATCAGATACTCCCAGCCTTGGGCGCAACCCCCATTGATGCCATTGAGCCGCAAGGTATTCTTGCCCTACTCCATACCGTGGAGGAGCGCGGGGCAATAGAGCAGGCAAAGCGGCTTGGACGCATTATTAAGCAGGTGTGCAGTTATGCCGTTGCCTGCGGGTATACCAAATACAATGCTGCCTCTGAAATCATGGGCGCGCTGTCTTCGGCGGGGGAAATAAAGCACCGTGCCACAATTACAAAGCCCCAAGAGGTGGGTGCTCTTCTGCGAGCGCTTGATATGTATCAGGGCGACGTTTCCGTTTGCTACGCGCTGCGCATCCTGCCCTATGTGTTTGTGCGGTCGCAAGAGCTGCGCGGGGCTCGGTGGGAAGAAATAGACTTTGACAAGGCAGAATGGATTATTCCCAGTGAACGCATGAAAATGAAGGCTGCCCATGTTGTGCCGCTGGCACGGCAGGTGGTGAAGCTGTTCCTTGAGCTGCATTCATGGTCTGGGGGATCTGCCCTCTGCTTTCCTTCCCCATGGTCAAAGAACCGCTGCATTTCCGATGTGGGCTTACTGAACGCCATTAGGCGGCTTGGGTATGGTAAGGATGAAATGTGCATTCATGGCTTCCGTAGCATGGCAAGTACCCTCTTGAATGAACAGGGGTACAGGCCAGACGTGATAGAGGCACAGCTTGCCCATGCAGAAAAGAACGCCATACGCCGAGCCTACAACCATGCCGAATATTTGCCCGAACGCCGCACCATGATGCAGGAATGGGCGGACTATCTGGACGGCTTGAGGGACGGGGCGGCATAGGCTGGCTACCTGTCAAAACTTGTATATTTTATACCTCAGAAAACCTCATAAAACCTCAGTTTCAACCTGTCCTGCGAATACCATACCCCCCCTCTTCCCCATTACTGGCAATGGGTGGCGGCGGCCTTGACAATGTGAGCCAATGACGTACACTAATACCATGCAAGATACCCCCATGACCGTTGTAGAAACGCCGTCCTTTCTCCGCAGGGCAAAGAACCTGCTGACGGAAGAGGAACGCCTTAATCTTGTTACCTACCTTGCTGAAAATCCTGAAGCGGGGGACGTGATGGAAGGAACAGGCGGCGTTCGTAAAGTACGTTGGGCGCGGCAAGGGGCAGGGAAAAGCGGTGGTTATCGTATTATCTACTATTTTCATTCAAGAAATATTCCCCTGTTCGCCTTGCTGATATATGGCAAGAACGAGAAGGCGAACCTTTCACAGGCAGAGAAGAACGAAATGCGGAAACTTACTGCCATATTAGCAAACTACGGGAGGGCGCGCGCATGAGCATAGGACAAGAAATTATTGCTGGTCTGCATGAGGCTGTGGGCTACATAGACGGCACGGCGGAAAAGGAAACCTTCCGCACTCACAGCGTCCCAGCAGGGCGCATTCCAGACGCTATTGACGTAAAGGCATTGCGCCAGCGCATGGGCGTATCACAGCCTGTCTTTGCCTCCATGTTCGGCTTGTCTCTCTATACGCTGCGGAATTGGGAACAGGGCAAGCGCAAGCCAGACCCCGCCGCGCGGGCGTATCTCAAGGTTATTGAGGCTGCCCCCGATGTGGTGCGCCGTGTGCTGTGCGGCTAGGCACGGCAATAGCAAATTTCCCATGGCTAGGGACGGAGTAATTACCCGTGCCGAAAAGCGTAACCCTTAGCGCCTGCCGTGGGGCTTTTTTATAGGGAATGAATACGCCTAAAGGGAGGTGTCGGCATGAATATGGATGATTATCTATTTCCATTTGAAGTTGAAGAAGAAGAACGTAAGCAGGAAAGAATAAGAAATAGAATTATTACAAGTGAAAAAATGATAACTCTGCCAGAACTGTGTAATAGATGGCGTGGGGCAACAGAAACAGAAATTCTTATTGAAGAAAGTAGCGGGAGACTGTTGCCTTATATGTGTGATTCATAGACATCGTTTCAATTTTCTGAGTTGAAGCTCCCGTCTGTAACTCTGTTCCTGGATGTGCTCTAGTTCTGGACGATAGCGGTTTACCACCTCTTCGATGGACGGTGTCTGCTCCA
>JAQVCS010000020.1 GCA_028689675.1 Desulfovibrionaceae bacterium
GCCGACAAACAAGTCCAGCGTTTCTGGATTCCTCATACAGATTGACCCACTGAAGGCGTTGTCGAACTTCTTTTTCCATAAGGGAAGGGTATTGGAAAATTGAAACGATGTCTATGAATCACACATAATTTTCGCCTGAACGCAACTTGATAAAATTCCTGCAAGATGGTCTTGTGGAAGCGTTCGCAAATACCATTTGTCTGCGGGTGTCGCACCTTAGTTTTCGTGTGTTCTATACCATTTACGCCAAGATACAATTCGTAGTCATGTATTTCTACCTTACCGCAATATTCTGTCCCTCTATCCGTTATAATGCGAATAATGCCCATTTGTTGCGTCTCAAAAAAAGGCAATACGCGGTCATTGAGCAAATCTGCCGCAGTGATGGGTGTTTTTGTGGTGTACAGCTTGGCTGCCGCCCATTTTGAATAGGTATCCACGAAAGTTTGCTGGTAAATGCGTCCAACCCCCTTGATCGTTCCTACATAAAATGTGTCCTGACTGCCAAGATATCCAGGGTGTTGCGTATCAATTTCTCCGCAGGCAAGGTCGTCTTCCTTCTTGCGCTCTAGAGCCTGAACCTGTGCCTCGGTGAGTACCAAGCCTTCTTCAGCAGCCTTCTTTTCCAGTGCATTTAACCGTTTCTTGAATGATTCAAGATTGTTCCGAAGCCAGATAGACCTCACGCCTGAGGGCGAAACAAAGATACCATTTTTGCGCATTTCATTGCTTGCCCGCACCTGCCCAAAAGCTGGAAAGTCCACTGCAAAGGCAATCACTGCATTTTCAGTAGCTTCTTCTACACGATTTTTAAGATTGGGCTTTCTGCGGTTGGCATCAAGAAGGGCTTCAACGCCACCCGCCTCTCGTGCCGACTGATAACGATAGAATGTATCCCTTGAAAACCCCATAATCCTGCACGCCTTGGATATATTTCCAAGTTCTGCGGCAAGGGTGAGCAGTCCAGTC
Source organism: Desulfovibrionaceae bacterium (assembly GCA_028689675.1). Lineage (GTDB taxonomy): Bacteria > Desulfobacterota > Desulfovibrionia > Desulfovibrionales > Desulfovibrionaceae > JAQVCS01. Next base: position 970 of record JAQVCS010000020.1, read on the forward strand.
TTGTGTTTTATGATGTTTTGGTTAAAGCTTTGCATTGGGGAATCTCCGTGGGCATGGTGCCCGATTGATGGTGTATGTGTATTTCCATCAAAACGGAATTCCCCTTCCTTTTGCAAGGGCTCACTGTCAGATCAAGTCGAAACTAAGGCACTTCAGCAAGTTCATGCTGCATACTAAGCAGGCTTAAGGGGGATTGTATTGTGATGACGGCATGCAGCCCAAGGCAGAGCAGCAGCGCTAGCCCTAGCGCCCAGCGCCGTGCTTTGCTCCAGACTGTGGGCAGGGCAGAGGCCAAAGCCAGCTGTGCCAGAAAAACGCCCACGCAAAATAAAGCAATAGGCCAATGCATATAGTGCACAAAAGAAGTAAGGCTCATGCTCTGCACTGCGCTTGCCCCGTGTACAAGCGCAGTAAGTGAAGGCAGCGAGCCCAAAGTAAGCGTATAATTGCCTATAAAAAGACCAGCAATCAATTGCAGAGTAAAAAGAAAAATGTAAATTTTCTTGCACAAAAGCAGCAAAAAAGTAGCCGCGGCAAGGTCAATAATGAGCAAGGTGTATAAAGAGCGGTATTCCGCAAGTGCACTAAAGGATAAAAAGTCAAGAATTTGTATGCCCCATGCACCTAAGGCAGTAATGGCAATAAGCAAAAGAAGGCGTAGGGGAAAGGTAGTAAAAAACATAGAGAGTCTCACAAGGTAAAGGACGTGGGGCGGGGCTGCCCTTGCGCGCCTGTTGTTTTTGGGTACAGGTCGTTGGCTGGCTTATGGGCGTGTGCTGTGCAGGCCATACTGCTGCCAAAGCCTGCGGGCAGCCTGCTGCCCTGTGCGCCAAAAGGGGTGCAGCTTTTTGCCCACGCGGGTGCACAAGGCTAAAAGCCAGTCGCTGCACTTTTCAATGCCCAGCCGCACAAGTACGTCTATGGCCTCACAGCATACAGTAATAATATAGCCCGCTATGCCCAGCAGCACTAGACCCAGCAGAAGATATTGCTGCACGCTGGTGGGTATGCGCACCTGTAATGCCTGCTCAAGCACTTGGCTCAGGTCTGCTGTTTCAAGATAATGCTGCAATTCTTGCTTCAGCGTTTGCGAGCGGTCTGCTTTGTGCGGCTCTGGCGCGGCTATGGGGGCGCTTTGTTCTATGCGCGGCAAGTTCTTTGCGTGGTTTTCTGGCTCTGCATAGCTGAAGTTTGCCATGGCGCAGAAGAGGAAACAAAGCAGGCCGAAAATAGTGAGTATTTTTTGTACAGGCAAGGTCAATATCCTTATTTATCTTTGCATTGCTGCTTGTGTGTTCTTTGCAAAACACCGTGGCACAGACTATCGTGAATAAAAAAAAATTGCAAAACAGCAGGCAAAGGCACATTGGGATGTCGGGCAAGTACCTTTACAAAGGCAAAAACAGAAGGTTGACAAAGGGGCAGTTCTCCTTTCTCATACAAATCTGCTCTGAAATTGTGATGCGAGCATGCCACAGTGCCATGGCACAGTATTAAGGAGCTGCCTTTTGCGTTATATTGACCCCGCAGAAAAAATTTATTGGTGCACGCGTAAAGGCTATGGGCAACCCCTGCTCAATTGCCTTAGCTGCCCGCGCTACCCCTGCGCGGAAAGAACAGAAAAAGAAGAGGCTATTCTGCAAGCCTCTGCCTTTACTACTCTCGATAAAAAACGATCACGTTTTGTGCTCAGGAGCAAAAGAATGTATATTTTTAAAATGGAAGATGGTACGCTGACACCAGCCCCAGAAGATTTTAACCCAGAAATGCCCCAGTTTGAGCAATTGGAAGACGTGGCCGAAGTGCTGGTGATTGCTAAGGTGCTGGTAAAGCAGCTGCGCTTGGTTGCCAAGCCCAGAGAAGAACGCGCCGCCTTGCGCAAAGTGCTTTCTACCCCCGATGCTGCGCCAGAAAGTAGCCCTGCACCAGAAGAAAATAAAAACCGTGCAGGCCGCAAAAAAGCATAGTAAGACCTTGGAGTAATAAAACGTTTTACAGGCTTATCTTCTGGCAGATTCCTTGTATACGCTATGCTGCGCAGAATGAGCCTTGACAGTGTTGCTCTTTTTGTTTAATTAACACTCATTAAAAAACAAAACATAGCGTACTGTGTACCAAGGAGTAAGTATGACCTTTATTTCTGGTTTATTAAGTATTGCCGCTGTAGCTCTGGCGGCCGTGGTGCTGCTTCCTGCAGGCAAGGCTCAGGCTGCCCAAAGCAATGTTGCCAGCATTGTTGTTCCTTCTTCTCTGTCCTTTGAAAGCGTGCAAAAAAAGGTGCAGAGCAGCCTTGCAGAAAAGAACATTCAAGTTTTCAGCCTTATTGACCATGCCGCGAATGCAAGGCAAGCGGGAATGGATATGCCGCCTGCCACTGTTATTATTTTTGGCAACCCTGCTGTGGGCACAAAGCTTATGCTTGCCTTCCCTGCTATGGCCTTGGAATTGCCGCTAAAAATACTTGTTTGGCAGGATGCTCAGGGCAAGGTCTGGTTAAGTTATCCTAACCTTAAACAGATTGCCGCCAGCTATGGGGCTGCCGAGCACCCTGTTATTGCTGGTATGAGTGCTTTGCTGGAAGATATTGCCCAGAAAAGTACGCACTAGAGCATACATTCCTGTAGTATTTACACACCCTCCCTCTCGTGAGGAGGACGTTTTCCTTCCTGAAAGCACACAACAAGGCAAGTACGCTGCGTTGTGTGCTTTTTGCTGTGGGGGGGCATTATTTGTTTTCTTTTGTGATTTTTTGCCTCTGATTGACCTTATTTCTAGCACAGTATAGGTTTGAATTCGGCTTTTTATGCAGAGAATATTGTTTTTTTGGGGGAAGCATGTATGCCGTTTTTTTCTCAAGGCCATATTGTGCTGCTGGGCTGGCTTAAGGCTTTTTCGTGGCCTATGCTGCGTGCTGATGCTCTGGCTGGGCTTACGGTGGCCTTTGTGGCTGTGCCGCAGGCCATGGCCTATGCCCTTATTGCTGGTTTGCCACCGCAATACGGCATGTATGCGGCTATTGTCCCTGTGGTGGTCACGGCCTTGCTGGGCTCTTCTCGCTATACAGTGGCAGGGCCGACCAATGCCATTGCCATGATTTTATATACAACACTGGGGCAATTGGTGGTGGGTGGGGTGCTGCTTTCTGGCCTGCCGCAAGAGCAGCAATTACCCTATGTCTTTGGCTTGGCTTTGCTCACTGGGCTTATTCAGGTGGGTATGGGGCTGGCGCGGCTTGGTGACTTGGTTAATTATATTTCTTTTGCTGTGCTGGTGGGCTTTATGTCTGGGGCAGCCGTGCTGATTGCGGCAGGCCAGCTTAATAATGCCCTTGGGCTGCATGTGCCTGCGGCTGTGGGCTTTTTCCCTCAGCTTCGTGCTACTGTGGGGCATTTGCCTGCCGCGCATATGGCAAGCCTAGGCATTACTGTGGCCACGGTGCTGTGCAGCTGGCTTTTGCACCGTTTGGTGCCGCGCTGGCCGCATGCCTTGCTAACTTTGGTAATTATTTCTGGCTTGTGCGCCCTACTGGGGGCAGAAGCATGGGGCGTGCGCTTTGCTGCGGCCATGCCACAGGGCTTACCCCCATTTTCTTTACCGCCTGATTTTGATTTTGGGGTTATCAATGAATTATTTGCCCCAGCGCTGGCTATAGCCCTAATGGGTGCTGTAGAAAGCCTCACGACGGGCAAAAATCTTGCCACCGTGCATGATGACAGCTTTGACGGCAACCGTCAGCTTGTGGCGCAGGGGCTGGGCAACATGGGGGCAGCCTTTTCTTCCGCCATGCCCGGCGGCGGCTCGTTAACCCGTTCTGCCCTCAATATGAGTGCAGGGGCTCGCACACGCCTTGCTGCCGTATTTTCTGGGCTCTTTGTGTTGCTCTTACTGCTGGCCTTTGCACCGCTGACAGCCTATATTCCCATGCCTGCGCTGGCTGGTATTTTATTGCAACTGTCATGGTCTATGGTGCATGTGCGCGACATTCATTTTTGTTTTGTGACAACGCGTGTAGACCGTATGGTCTTACTGCTCACCTTTGTTTCCACCTTGCTACTCAGCTTGCAGCAGGCTGTGCTTTTGGGGGTGATGCTCTCGCTGGCCTTATTTATTTACCGCATTGCTCACCCGCATGTGCAATGCCTGAGCCCCGAGCATGAATTATTGCGCCCTTATCCTTGGGTGGCACATTACCCCGAGCTTGCTGTATATTTAGTGGAAGGTGTACTTTTTTTTGGGGCAATTCAGGAACTGGAAGCCCGCCTGCGCAAGGCAGAATCGCGCAAAACACAGGTGGCTTTGCTCAGCCTTTCGCGCGTGTTCTGGCTGGATGCTTCTGGTGTGCATGCTCTTGAACATTTTATTGAACGCTGTCTTGCTCGGGACATCCCCGTGGTGCTGGTAGTGGGGAATGAACAGGTCATGGCGATTTTGCAGCGTTCTGGTTTGCTGGATATGCTGCATGGCGGCTTTGTGGCGCATACTTTGGCCGAGGGGCTGGAGCTTAGCCTTGCTGTATTGCGTGGCCGCAGCCGTGTGCAGGCGCAGCCTGCTGTGCCCCCAGCTTCAAAGTAGGCTTGAAGGGCAAGGGTATGAACTGTATATATAGTTATATATACATATGTATATATAAAATTCAGAGGGTCTATAGCGGCTCGCGACTGGTATTATTACTTTTTTTACAAAGGACGGAGTATGTGCTCTATTGATCTTCGCAGTGATACTGTGACCTTGCCCACACAAGCTATGCGAGAGGCCATGGCTTGTGCTGCCGTGGGCGATGATGTGTATGGTGATGACCCCACGGTAAATGAGCTGGAAGCCACAGCCGCAGCCATGCTGGGCAAAGAAGCGGCGCTTTTTGTCAGCTCGGGCACCATGGGCAATCAATTGGGTATTATGAGCCAGACTCAGCGCGGTGATGAAGTTATTGTTGGCCGAGACAGCCACATTTTTGTGCATGAAGTGGGTGCGGCCGCCGTGCTTGCTGGGGTAACGCTCAACCCCGTGCCCCTGCCGCGGGGCAGCGTGGATGCCGCCCTGCTTGAAGCGGCTATTCGCTCAAACGATATTCATGAGCCGCCTACTAGGCTGCTGTGTATAGAAAATGCCCTTGCACATGGGCGGCTGGTGCCTGAAGCCACCATGCGGGAAGTCTATGCCATGGCACAAAGGCGCGGCCTTGCTGTGCATCTGGATGGCGCGCGCATTTTTAATGCTGCCATAGCGCTGGGCTTGCACGTGCAGGCGCTCACCCAGCATTGTGATACTCTTTCCTGTTGTCTTTCCAAGGGCTTGTGCGCCCCTGTAGGGGCAATATTTGCTGGCTCTGCGACTGTTGTGGCACGGGCGCGCAAATACCGCAAAATGCTGGGGGGCGGTATGCGTCAATGCGGCATTTTGGCAGCAGCCGGCCTGCTTGCCCTGAAGGATATGCCCGCCCGCCTTGCACAAGACCATGCCCATGCTCATGCTTTGGCAGAGCGTTTGCAGGCGCTACCCGAGCTTGCGCTTGATAGAGCTTCGGTAGAAATCAATATGGTATTTTGCCGCATAGATAAGCCAGTGGCATGGCAGCAGGCTTTGCCTGCCCTTCTTTTGGAACAGGGAATAAAAATCAATGGGGCTGAAGGTGGGGAATTTCGTTTTGTGACCCATAATGATGTGAGCATGGCCGATATTGAAAAATTTGTAGCTGCCCTGAAGCTGGCTTTACAGGCATAGCGCAAGGGCGAAAGCACAGGCGGTACAGTAATAACCTACAGGTATTTTGCTTGCTGGCAAGGAAAACGAGACTGTGTGCAGGCAGTGTACTCTTATGGTTACTCGACCAGAATAAAAGGTGAAGTCTAACGCCGCCCGCGGGCAAAAGAACGCTAGAGTAATTTCACTTTGAAAGAGCCGCGTAGAGGCAAGCAGTTGCCTACGTCTATTACATAACAAGACTTTGCAGGGCAGATAGTTGCAATGCATGTCTACTCTGGCAGCGCCCATACCCTCTTCTTGAGAAGGTATGGGCGCTACTGTTCTTGTGCTTGGTATTGTGGCTTGGTTATTTTGAATGGAAGGTGCTCCATTCTTCTTTTTTTTCTTCTTTCTGTGCTGGGGGCTCTTTTTGTGGCGCGGCATTGCTGCCGCAGGGGACAATATCAAAACGCTGAGAATCAGCCCCATTTTTTTGATAACCCTGAAAAACTGTGCCTGTTTGCCTTTTGTTGCCCTTTAGGTCAACAGCCAGCTTGGTGTGCACAGAGGTAAGAGTATAGGCGCTGCCCGCACGGCGCACTGTCCAGCGCTGATTGCCCGCGCCATGCCAAGGCCAAATGATAATGGGCACGCCATTATAAATTTTACTTTCCTGCGAATCAAGCTCAAGGCTTTTATAGCTGATGCGGTATACATCATTGCCAAGGTGTGTAAACTTCCATGCTTGGCGTGGGCTGGCTGAGGCAAGCACCACGCGGGCATGCTGGCGGTAGCCATTGGGGGCAAGTTGTAGCTGGCTGCCTTCCATTTTAATGCAGTACGAACCATTGGCAAGCACAGCCGCGCCAGCCTGTACCGGAGAACACAGTAAAAAGCCAAGGCCAAGAAGTGCAGTAGAAAATAATGCTTTGTGCTGGTGCATGGCTACGTCCTTTTAGCTCAAGGGTTTAGGCGTGGTGGACTGCTGACTGGAAAAGGGATTATGTGCCTTTATGCGGTATTCGCCATCTTCTCCCTTATAAATGAGCAGGGTGTCTTCTGGTAAAAGCCCAATACCCTGTAAGACTTGCTTGCCAAGGGTGATAGTACCCATTTTGTTAGGGCGTAATAAAAAATAGTCATTGGCCATACATGCTCCTTATCCTGCTGTGCCTTATGGCATGGGTATGTTTTTTTGAGTATAGGAATTTTTTCTTTTTTTGGCAAAAAGGTTAAAAGTAACATACTTCTGTGCCCTTGTTCACCCCCAAAACGATTTTTTCCTAGAGTGAGGATATCGTATTTTTTTTGAAAAGCAAAAACGCAAGAAAATTTACATTTTCTTGCATAAATTCAGCTTTCTTTACAATAAAGAAAAAATTCGTTATCCAATGAAAATAAAAATATATAACAATAGATAATAAGCTATTCTTCACGAGAATGTTTTTTTCTGTTTTTTGCGCAATGCTCTTTTCCTCTCTTTTTTTGTTCAAAAAGGGGTGCTGCCATTATGGCCTATGAAATTCCTACAGAAGATATTCACCCTGCTTCATTTGATCTGCAAGGGCACTTTCCCCAGCTGACGGCAGAAAAAGTTTTTAAGCAACCAGAGGCAAAGCGCATTCTTGCTGTGTTTACACAAACGGTGCACCAGCCTCTTTCTGTTGCCTTGCAGCAGGCGCAGCATCTTTCAAGCACAGAGCAGGCCTTGCTTTTGCACCTGCTTTCTTTACGTAAAGGCTCCTATAAAGGCACAGTGCGTGTTTATTTGGGCATACTGACCCGTTTTTTTGCCGCAATACAAAGCCCTGTCGGCAAGGTTACGGTTTGGCAATGTGAAGATTGGCTTGCCACGCAATGTGTGCAGGGGCTTTCGCGCAATACAGTAAATGCCCGTGTGGCTGTGGTGAAGGCCTTTTTTTCCTATATACACAGCACAGGCTTGCTGTCCCTCAACCCCGCAGCCCTGATGAGAGCCCCGCGCCCAGAGGCGCGGCGTGATGAAAAAGTGCTTTTTATCAATGAAATAGAGCAGATGCTGGCATTGATGAAGAAAAAAGCCCCCCTGCGCGACTATCTTGCCTGCCAGATATTGTTTTTAACCGGCATACGCGCGGCGGAATTGGTTACCTTGTGCTGGGGCGATTTGGCTGAAGATGCCCAAGGGCGCTGGCACAGCAAGGTACAGGGCAAGGGCGGCAAAATCCGCAAAGTCTATATGCCAGCGCAGCTTATGCGCGAGCTGTGGGCATGGCGCTTTATTGTGCACCGCGTACCTGCTGCCCAGCCCTGCCCAACGCTGGCAGCGTTTCCGCTCATTCCTTCACAGCGTAATTATGCCCTACCTCTTTCCTATACAGCCTTGTGGCGTATAGTGAGAAAATGGGGGGAGCAGGCCTTGGGCAAGCCCATTTCCCCTCACTGGTTCAGGCATTCTTTTGCCACGCATAGCCGCCTAGCTGGGGCAACAATTGAGCAAATTCAGCGCCAGCTGGGGCATAGTTCGCTGCTCACCACAGCAGGGTATGAGCACAGTGCCCATATTAGTGAAGCAGCTGGGGAAGTTTTGGAAAAAGCACATAAAGGTTCTGCAGTATAGCGGCTTGCCCCCTTGTTTTTGCCCAAGGGCAGTGTGCGGCGCGTAAAAAGGCTCTTTTGTTTAATTGACAAGAAAGACAGGGAAGGTTATAAAAAAAATCATTTTTTATGCTTAGCAAGAAATTTTTTCTTGTGCATTTAGAAAGAAGACACTCAGTCCACCATTGTTTTGCCCTCCTTTTGTTGCGCCACGCCTTATTCCTTTTTTGTTTGCGGCGTCGTTTGTAGTCGGCCTTTTTGTATGATCGCACTGTTGTGACCATACCTTTGCTCTGTATGCGCGTACAATAAAAGGATATTTTTTATTTGCTTTTTGAAATTTTTACCTCCAGGAAAATCATGACCACATCGTTTGAAGAATTAGGCTTGTGCCCCGAACTGCTCAAAGCTGTTGAAAATTTAGGCTTTGAAGAGCCTTCCCCTATTCAGGTTTTGGCTGTTCCGCCCTTATTGACAGGGCAAGATGTGGTTGGTCAGGCACAAACGGGCACGGGCAAAACAGCCGCCTTTGGCTTGCCCATTTTAGAAAAAATCACTGCTGCAAAAAATACACAAGCTCTAGTGCTTTGCCCCACGCGAGAATTGGCCATTCAGGTGGCAGAAGAGCTGGGTAAGCTGGCTATGTATAAAAAAGGTATAGTTATTTTGCCTATTTATGGCGGTCAGCCTATTGAAAGGCAATTCCGCGCGCTCGCAAATGGCGCGCAGGTGGTCGTGGGCACACCTGGCCGTGTTATTGACCATTTGCAGCGCGGCACATTGCGCTTGGAAGAAACAGCCATAGCCGTGCTGGATGAAGCCGACGAAATGTTGGATATGGGCTTTCGCGATGACATTGAACTTATTTTAGAAAAAACAGCAGCTCATTGCCAGCGTGTGCTCTTTTCTGCCACCATGCCCCCCGCTATTCGGGAATTGAGCAAGCGTTTTTTGCGCGAGCCAGCTATGCTCACCATTACGCAGAAAATATTGACTGTGCCCGCCATTGATCAAGTGTATTATGAAGTGCGCCCCTATCAGAAGATGGATGCCCTGTGCCGCGTGCTTGATTCGCAGGGCTTTCGCAAAGCTTTGGTTTTTTGTTCCACTAAGCGCAGTGTGGATGAAGTGACCATGCACTTGCAGCAGCGCGGCTATCAGGCAGACGCTTTGCACGGCAATTTGAATCAGACCCAGCGCGACAGGGTAATGAGCCGTTTCCGTACAGACGGTATTGAAATTTTAGTGGCTACAGACGTGGCAGCCCGCGGCATTGATGTGGATGATGTGGATGCCGTTATCAATTATGATATTCCTCATGATGTTGAAAGCTATGTGCACCGTGTGGGGCGCACAGGGCGCGCTGGGCGCGAGGGCAAGGCCTTTACCTTTGTGACTGTGCGTGAACATTATAAATTGCACGATATTATACGCTATACCAAGGCACGTATTAATCAGGGGCAATTGCCCACCCTGCGCGATGTCAATACCATTCGCACCACGCGCCTGCTTGATGAAGTGCAGGAAACGCTGAGCGCTGGCTCGCTGGAACGCTGGCTGGTGCTGGTAGAAGACTTTATGACAGAGCGCTTTCCCGATGGCGAAGTGGCCAGCCGTGAAGTTTCTGCCGCCCTGCTCAAGCTGCTGATGCAGCGTGATTTTGGCAATCAGGATAAAGCCCCCGAAGTTGACACCTTGGTTAAAGAAGAAAGGCGCGCTCCAAGAAGGGCTGAAGGTACTAATGCCCCCATGCGCACCACGCGCCGCCAAGAAGAAGATGGCCCCATGACACGGCTACAAATCAATGTGGGGCATGTGCACAAGGTGACCCCGCGGGCATTGGTGGGTGCTATTACAGGCGAAAGCGGTATACCAGGGCGTAGCATAGGGGCTATTGATATTCAAAATACCTACAGTGTTGTGGATATTCCCGCAGAGCTTGCTGGTGATGTGCTTACCATATTAAACGGCGGTGTTTTTATTTGCGGCACCAAGGTAACGGTGCGGGTGCACACGGCAATGGATACACGCAAAGGCGCAGGCTCTGCCCGTCGCCCTCATTTTGGTAAATTTAATAAAAAGCCGCGTAGTGCTACTTCGGGCAAAAAGATGTATCGCGACCCGCAATAAGCAGCCTGCTGCTTTACTGTCGCTAGTAAGGCCTGACACTGCCTCCATACGTTGCCTTAGGGCAATACAAGGGGCAGTATCAGGCCTTTATCATTCTTTTGTGTTGCCTCAGCCCGTAGGCTTGCTAGCCACAAGAAGCATTGTGTTTCCTTACTGAATACGCAGGCGCAAATGCTGTATCTTTTCCCTGAAAAAGCCTTTGCAAGCCTAATGTTGTGCAAAAAAAGCAGAGTCAGGAAAAATTTTCTATACAATCACTACGCAGACCTGCAATACACTATTTTTATTTTTGCCTTTCATTAGAACGTCTGCTGGCAAGAGGCTCGAGAAAGAGACAATGAGAACATAAAAAATAAATTGGGCGTACAGTCCTTGCTGAACTATGGGCAAGCAACAGGCAAAGAAAATACGTTATTATTTTCACATATAGGGTAGGCATACTAAAAGATAAAAGGATACGAATAGATATATACAAGTTTGCCACAAATTTTTGAGCGGGCAGACAGCCTTTTCCCAGTGATAAAAAGACTATTTAAAAAATGAAAACTTTTGTTATTGCTCTCTTGCAATAAACAGATTGCCACTGTACAATACTTCTCGTGCTAAAGACAAAGGAGACAATATATTTTCTGTTCACGCTGTGTACAGGAAAGGCTTGTCACAAAGTACAGGCTACAAAGTAAGGCATATCTTTTATCTTTTTGTATCATAAAGTTAGTGTTACTCTCATGTTACGTTTTTTCCTTATGGGAGCGTGATATATGCCTCAAAGCTTTATTGGTACACAGAGTATTTTTTTTGCTTTTTTAAAGGAGAACGTATGATTACCGATACCGAATTGCTGCACTTGGTTATGTCCCGCAATGCAGATAAAGACCCAGACTTTGTTATTGCAGAATTTACTGCCTATAAAAAGAAGCTGGCTATGCTGCAACTTTCTCCTGTGGACACCGTGGCAGAAGGTGTGCAAGCTGAAGCTGCCCCCATCAAAAAGCCCACGAAGCGCAATTTAAAATGTGATCCGGCTACGGCCATTGACCATATGAGCATTCGTTGCTGCTTGTGTGAAAAAGAAGGTCGCCGTTTAAGCAGCGTGCACCTTGCTTCGCACGGTATTACTCCCGAAGAATATCGTAAGCTGTGCGGCTATGCACCAGAGCAGCCCTTAATGGGCACTGTGGTGTATGAACGTAGCCTGCGCGCCATGCATAATGCTCAGGAAGCCCGCAAACGTAAAAAAGCCATGACTGGCGGCATGGAAGATTTATAGCCTTTTGCCGCTTTTTTTTTGCGCCGTCAGCATGGGCTATGCTGGCGGCGCTATCTTTTTTCTTGCTTTCTAGGGCTCGCTTTTGTAGCGTCTGCCTCACGCACTGTCTGTGTAAGGTAGTGCATCCTTATAACTAAATTCGGGTGTTTATTGTTTGCGCACACAAAAGCAAGGGTGCTTTGTATGCTCAGCACAATAAAATAATTGGGAAAACGTAAAATCGTTGCTGTACCGCAGCCGTATGGGATGACGAAGCCGCAATGCCACTGTGCCCAAAGCATGGGAAGGCGCGGCTAAGAATGAAGCCCCCAGCCGGAAAACCAGCCTGAATTTTTTCACACCACAGGGCAGAGCATATGCTGTGCCCTTATACAGCGCACGAGTATGCGCTGGGGAGTGTCTTTATGCCTTTGTCTGTACCTTGCCTTTTCCTACCACTTTTTTCTGCTATGGCTTGCTAGTCTGCGCCCTTTTTTTGCTGCGCCCCCCGCCCATGCTACAGTGCACCAGCATGGGGGTGCCTTGCTCAGCCTTATTTTTTGGGAGAAATAACCATGCATCTTGGGACATTATACGGCGTGGGCATTGGTCCAGGCAAGCCTGAATACCTTACTTTGCGGGCTGCCGAAGTTTTGCGGGCTGCCGCTGTAATTTTTACTGTTATTTCGCGCAATGCCAGTGACAGCGTTTCACAAAGTGTTGTGGAATGGCTCAAGCCGCAGGGGCGCATAGAATTGCTTTCATTCACCATGTCGCGCGACACAGCAGAGCGCGAAGCGCAGGTGCACGATAATGCCCAGCGCATTATTGATGAGCTTGCTCAGGGGCGGAATTGCGCTTTTGCCACCCTAGGGGATGCTATGACCTACAGCACCTTTGGCTATATTATGCAGCATGTGCGTGCAGCCTTGCCGCAGGTATGCATAGAAATTGTGCCCGGCATTACGTCCTTTGCCGCGCTTGCGGCCGAAGCAGGCACAGTTTTGGCTGAAAAGGGTGAACAGCTTCGTATTATCCCTTCGTTTAAGGTTTCTATGGTACAGGATGTGACCTTCCCCAAGGGAAGTACCACTATTTTGCTGAAAACCTACCATAGCCGTAATGCCTTGCTTGACCGCCTTGATGCAGAAGAAGACATAGAGCTTTTGTATGGCGAGCATGTTACCATGCAAGAGCAGGTGTTGCTGAATGAAAGTGCCGCGATACGCCAGCGCCCCGACACCTATCTTTCCTTGATGATGGTCAAAAAGCACTAAGAGCCTGATATGCATACTATTCGTTGGAATATGAACGGGCAGGAAATTGAGCAAGAAAGCTTCAGTATTATTGATGCCGAATGCGCTGCCCTGCGGCAGAGCCTGCCCGATGATCAATGGCGTGTAGCGCGGCGGCTTATTCACACCACGGCCGATACCAGCATTGCTGCGGCATTACGCTATCGTAATAATGCCCTGCCCTCGGGCAGAGCTGCATTGCAGCGCGGCTGCCGCATTATTTGCGATGCCAAAATGATACGCTCTGGCATTTCATTAGAAAAATTACGCCGCGTGAACCCTGCCTACAGTGCGGAGCATGTGCTGTGCGCTATCAGTGATGCCGATGTCATAGCTCGCGCCAAGGCAGAAAACCGCACCCGCGCCCTGTGTGCGGCAGAAAAGCTGCGGCCTGTGCTGGACGGTGCCGTCATTTTGATTGGCAATGCGCCCTTGGCCTTGGCGCGCATTGTGCGCTATACGCTTGAAGAAGCCGTACAGCCAGCCTTGCTTATTGCCATGCCCGTGGGCTTTGTGAATGTGTTAGAAGCAAAAGCCCTGCTGGCACAAAGCCCTGTACCCCACATCGTGCTTGAGGGGCGGCGCGGGGGCAGCACCCTTGCTGTGGCCACCCTGCACGCTGTGCTGGAAACAACCCCGTCAGCACAGGCATAAGGGAAGGCAATGGCAGAACAGGGCTCTTTGCGCTGGGGCTATTCTACAGGCGCTTGTGCCACGGCTCTTGCCCTTGCCCTGTGGCATCAGCACACAGCAGGGGCATTGCCCAAGGCTGTGAATGTACTTTTCCCCGATGGGCAGGTGCGCAGCTTGGGCATTACCAGTCTGCCCGAGCAAAGCCACTGTGCTGCCCTCTATAAAGATGGCGGCGATGACCCCGACTGCACACACGGTGCTTTGCTCTATGCTTCTTTGCAGCCCTGTGCCACGCATGAGGCTGGGGAGCATGATTATGTTTTGCCTGTGGGCAAGGCTGTGCTTATTGTGCGCGCTGGGGAAGGCATAGGCTTGTGCACACGGCCGGGGCTGGACTGTGACTGTGGAAAATGGGCAATCAATACAGCCCCCAGAGCCATGATAGCGTGTAACCTTGCCCGCGCGGGCATGCATGCTGGCTGCTGGCTTTTGGTGCTGAATATACGCAATGGTGCGGCCTTGGCTCAAAAAACGCTGAATGCGCATTTAGGCATTGTGGGTGGGCTTTCCATTTTGGGCACAACAGGCTTGGTGCGCCCTTTCAGCCATGCCGCTTACCAAAAAACTATTTGGCTGTGCACGCGCTCGCATGCGCTTTCTGGCGGCAGGCATATGGTTTTTTGTACTGGTGGGCGCACATTGCGCGGGGCAAAAGCCACCCTAAGCCAGCTACCACCCAGTGCTTTTGTATGCATTGCTGATTTTATTGGTGAAAGTTTGCGGGCAGCTGTGGAATTTGCCATGCACGAGGTCAGCATTGCCTGCATGGCAGGGAAAATATGCAAATATGCTGCTGGCTTTGACAATACCCATGCCCACACTGTGGCGCAGGATATGGATCTGTTTCGCCACGAGCTACACAGCCTGTGCCCCGCCTGTGCGGCCTTGCCCGCCCTGCAAGCTGCGGCTTCTGTACGCGAGGCACTCTTACTTGTGCCGCAGCAGCAAAAAAAAGCCTTGCTTCAGCGCCTCGCTGCCCTTGCCTTGGCAGGCTTTGCTAAAAAGTTCCCCACAGTGTGCGTGCAGGTGCTGCTTTTTGATTTTGAAGGAAAGCTACTTTTTGTTCAGAAACAAGAACACTAGGCGCAGGTTGGGCAATAGTGTGCTTATTTGCCTAAAAAATACGCTTTTCGGGGAAATATATTTTAGATAAAGAGGGCACAGAGCCTCTTGGAGCAAATAGAGGGCAAAAATAGATATCTCAATGCCTTAATACTGTTTACTCCGTTAGGCTGGCCTCTGTGCACGGTGCAGAGCCGCCCCGATTTTTATATCTTTAGCCACAAGGTTTTGCCATGTCTTGTTTGCCAGTTACTATTGTGGGCGCTGGGCCAGGCGCTGTTGATTTGATAACGCTGCGTGGACGTGCGGCATTGGAACAGGCCGATGCCGTCTTGTACGCTGGATCATTGGTCAACCCCGAGCTATTGACCTTTTGCCAGCAGCATTGCCTTTGCCGTGACAGTGCCGCCATGCCGCTTGCAGAACAAATAGATTTTATGGCGCAGGCCGCCCTTGCTGGTAAAAAAGTGGTGCGTCTGCACACGGGAGACCCTGCACTGTATGGCGCTATCAATGAGCAAATCAAACTGCTTGCCGAACGCGGCGTGCCTGTGCTTCTTGTGCCTGGGGTGAGCAGCGTTTTTGGGGCGGCCGCAGCGCTGGGCTGTGAACTCACCAGCCCAGAAATAAGCCAAAGTGTGGTGCTGACCCGCACAGCAGGCAGAACCCCCATGCCCGCGGGGGAAAGCGCCGCTGCCTTTGCCCGCACAGGGGCGACCTTGGTCTTTTTTTTAAGCACAGGCAAGGTGGCTGCCCTTATGGATGAGCTTCAGCAGCAGGGCGGGCTTGCGCCAAGCACGCCAGCCGCTGCCGTGTATCGCGCCACATGGCCAGATGAGCGCATTGTGCGGGGCACGCTGGCAGATTTGGCTCATGGCATAGAGGCGGCAGGCTTTAGGCGGCAGGCACTTATTTTTGTAGGACAGGCCTTGGCACAGCAGCCTGTGCACGCGGCCTCGCATTTGTATGCGGCGCAATTTTCGCATGGCTATCGTAATACCTTGGCGGCAGAAGCCTTTTATGGGCGCTGCGCCCTCTATGCCTGCACACCTGCTGGTTTAGCCCGCGCGCATGAATTGTGCACAGGGCTGGGGCTGGAATGCCATATTTTTAGCACAAATATTACCGAAAGCACGGCACAGTGCACAGCCCTTGCCGCTGGCGGGCTGGGGGCTGCTGTGGCGCAGGCATGGCCGCAGTATGACGCACATATTTTTCTGTGTGCCACGGGCATTGCCGTGCGCGCTGTCAGCCCTTTATTGCAGAATAAAGCGCATGACCCAGCCGTGCTGGCTTGTGCCGAAAGCGGGGCTTTTTGTATTAGCCTTGTTTCGGGGCATTTGGGCGGGGCAAACAGGTTGGCACAGCGCGTGGCGCGCATTACTGGCGGGCAAGCGCTTATTAGCACAGCCACAGATGGGCAGCACTTGCCCGCTTTTGATGCTGTGGCTGCGCTCGAGCAGGCGCGCGTGCTCAACCCGCAAGCCCTACGGCGCAGCAATGCCGCCTTGCTGGCTGGGGAGGACATTAATTTTTGCGGTGACCGTGCTCTTTTTGAACAGCATTTTTCCCATGTACAGCATATTCACTTTGTGGAGCAGCCAGAGCAGTGCACAGCCTCTGTAGCTGTTTTGTGGGATGCTCCAGCCAAGCCCTGCCCTGCGGCAACGGTGCTGCGTATATGTAGTGCGGCTTTTGTGCTGGGCACAGGCTGCCGTGCGGCATTGCCGCCCGCTGTTTTTGCCGCCAGTGCGCTGGATTTTTTAGCGCAGCACAAGCTCAAGCCAGCACAGATAGCCTGCCTTGCTTCTTGCGACCGTAAGCAGCATGAGCCTGCCTTGCTGGCTTTGGCACAAGCTTGGAATATTCCATTTGTGTGCTATGCGGCCGAGCAGCTTGCCGCTGTGCCCGTGCCGCATCCTTCTGCCACAGTGCAGGAAAAAATAGGTACGCCCTCGGTAAGCGAAGCTGCGGCCTTGCTGGCCGCTGGGTACCCCCAGTGCTCACGCCTGCACGCAGCAAAGACAAAAGACGGTGGGGCAACCTTTGCACTGGCACGCATAGCCCATGGCCAAGCCGCAGAAAGCGCATTGGCTGCCCAACGAGGCATAGCCCAGCCTGCAAAAGAACAGGCTGCCCTGCGCTGTGGGGCTGTAATTGTTGCAAGTTTGGGCTCGGGCATGGCTGGGCACATTACGCCAGAGGTGGACGCCGCTCTTACTGCTTGCGATACCGTGGCAGGCTATACGCCCTATGTGGATTTTATTCGCCAGCGTGTGCAAGGCAAAGATATTATTCAAAATGGTATGATGGGCGAAGTGGAACGCTGCCGTGCCACCCTTGAAGCTGCGGCCAAGGGCAGGCAGGTGTGCATGGTTTGCTCTGGCGATGCAGGTATTTTGGCCATGGCAGGGCTGCTCTATGAATTGCGCGCCAGCGAAGCGGCTTTTAGCTCTATTCCTATTCGCGTGCTGCCGGGTATTACTGCTGCCAATATTGCCGCGGCCTCGCTGGGTGCGCCTTTGCAAAATGGCTATTGCCTTGTCAGCCTTTCGGATTTGCTCGTGCCCACAGAAGAAGTGCGCGCCAATATACAGGCTGTGGCACAGGCAGCCCTGCCTGTGGCTTTGTATAACCCTGCGGGCAAAAAGCGCCGCCAGCTTTTGCAGGAAGCCTTGACAATATTCCGTGCTGTGCGCGGGCAAGCATGCCTGTGTGCGCTGGTGCGCCATGCAGGACGGCCGCAAGAAGAAAAATGGATTGGTACCTTGGCAGAGCTGCCAGAAAATCAGGTTGATATGTCCAGCCTTTTGCTTATTGGTGGCGCGCGCACCGTGCGCGAGGGCGATGTTCTTTTTGAAAAGCGCGGCTATGCCGATAAATATGCGGGTAAGCATGGGCTGCCCACACAAGGCACAAAAAACCATGCCTAGGCAGCCTTTTCATGCCCTGTGTCTTGCTGCCCCACGCTCTGGTGAAGGCAAAACAACCATTGCCATAGCGCTAATGCGTTTGCTCACGCGGCGCGGCTGGCAGGTGCAGGCCTTTAAGTGTGGGCCAGATTATATTGACCCTTCCTTTCATGCCGATGCCACTGGCCGCTCAGGCGCGACGCTGGATACATGGATGATGGGAGAAGCAGGCGTGCAGCAGGCATGGCGTGCCCGCGCTGCCCATGCAGACATTGCCCTATGCGAAGGCGTAATGGGGCTTTTTGATGGCCGTGCCGATGGCAGCCTTGCGGGCAGCACGGCAGATTGTGCCCGCGTGCTGGGCTTGCCCGTGGTGCTGGTGGTGAATGCGCGCGGCATGGCGGCTTCTCTGGCGGCGCTGGTGGCAGGCTTTGCCCTGTATGCAGCACAGCAGGGTATACGCATTGCTGGTGTTATTGCTAATAATTGCGGCAGCCAACGCCATTGTGCCCTGCTGCGGGCAGCCCTTTTGGCGCACAATCTCCCCCCCCTGTTAGCGGCATTACCACGCAATGCCGCTTGGCACTTGCCCGAAAGGCAGCTTGGCCTTGTGCCTGCCCCCGAAGTGGGGCGCAATACCGTTTGGCTGGATAGCCTTGCCGATGCCCTTGAGGCGCATTGTGACCTAGAATTATTGCTGCGCCTGTGTGCCCTGCCCAGACCGCAAGCCCCAAAGCCGCCAGCGCCAGCGCCAAGCTTTAAACGCATGGCCATAGCCCGCGATGCCGCTTTTTGCTTTTATTATGAAGAGAATTTGCGCGCTTTACAGGAAGCTGGCTGGGAGCTTGTCTTTTTCTCCCCTCTTACAGACAAGGCCTTGCCGCCACACAGCGATGCCCTGTATTTTGGTGGGGGCTACCCTGAAGAATTTGCCCCGCAGCTTGCTGCAAATACAGCCTTATTGCAGCAAATTCGTGAATATGCCCAGCAGAAAGGGCATATTTATGCAGAGTGCGGAGGCTATATGTACCTTGCGCGCGAGCTGGTAACGGCAGACAACAAGCACTATGCTCTATGCGGTCTAATCAATGGCACGGCATACATGCAGGGGCGCTTGCGTTCGCTGGGCTACAGGCAGGGCACGTTGTGCGCCAATACTTTTTTTGCCGAGGCCGGCGCTGTGCTGCGCGGGCATGAATTTCATTGGTCAGACATGGTGCTGCACCAGCCTTACACGCCCTTGTATCAGCATGAAGGTAAAGCCGAGGGTGTGGCTTTTCACAATATACGCGCTGGCTATGGCCATTGGTTTTGGGCTGGGCACGGCTTGCCCCTGCCCTGTGCTGCGCCAGCCCAGCACCGTGAGCCAGCCAGCGCCCCAGCTTTGCCAACACAGGCTTTTGCCATTGTGCTGAATGGGGCTTCCAGCACGGGCAAAAGCAGCATTGCGCAGGCCTTGCAGCAGCAATTACAGGCGCAGGGCAGAGAAAGCCTACTTTTTTCTATGGATACTTTTTTACAAGCCAGCAGTGCTGGCTACAGCACGGCTGTGCAGGCACATGCGGCGCACCTGCCCGTGCTGGAAGCCCTGCATGCGTCTATTAGCGCGGCCGCAGGGGCAGGGGCAACGCTGATCATTGATCATGTAGCTGGCGAGCAGGAAGCGTGGCTTCTTGACCTAGAGGCGCGCTTAGCCGCCATGCCTGTATGCCGTGTGGCCGTGCTGTGCCCTTTGGAAGTTTTGGAACAGCGAGAAGCTGCCCGCACAGACAGGCCGCCCAATAAAACTCATATGCGCCGACAATATGCCCATATACAGCAATTTTTTCATCCAGACTGCCTTGTGCAGACAGAGCAACACAGCCCGCAGGCCTGCGCTGTTCATATTTTGGAAAGCGTAAGGCATAGTGTGGCTGCATGGCAGGCACAGCCCCATGCAGAACGTAGGATAAAGGAAAAGGCATGAAAGAACAGTACAGGCATGGCGGCGATATGCGCCGTATGGCAGCCTTGAGCGGCAGAAAAGCTGAAGATATTATTGATTTCAGCGTCAATGTGCGCCCGCAGGGTGCGCCAGAGCATATACTCGCCGCCTTACATTGTGCCCTTGGGGCTGTGCACCGTTATCCTTCCCCCCATGCTGAAGAAGCTCTTGCTGCTGCTGCCCGCCATTTTTCTTTGCCTGAAGCCTGCTTTGCCTTTGGCAATGGCAGTAACGAATTGCTGCATGCGGCAGCTGTGGTTTTGCAGCAACGCGGTGTAGGCACTGCCTATATTGTCGAACCCGCCTTTAGTGAATATGCCCTCGCCTGTAAACAGGCTGGCATAGCGGTGCAGCATTGTTTTTTGCCGCCAGAAAAAACAGACCAGACGGCGCTTGCTTGTGCCCTTGCACAAGTGCCCGCTGGGGCTGCCTTTGTTTTGGCCAACCCTGCCAACCCTTCAGGCGCATATATACCGCGCCCAGCCTTGCTTGCCCTGATGCACAGCAGGCCAGATGTTTTTTTTGTGCTGGACGAAGCCTTTATTGACTATGTGGGCAGTGATAATGCTGTTTCTTTAGTAAGCTATGCGCCAGCGCATTGCCTTATTGTGCGCTCTTTAACCAAATTTTATGCCATACCGGGGGTGCGTGTGGGCTTTTTGGCTGCCACCCCCGAGGTAGCGCAGGCTGTACGGCAGCGCTTGCCAGCATGGAATATGAATGCTTTTGCCCTTGCCTGTGCCTGTGCTGCTCTGGAGGGCGAGCACCCCAGCGCAGAACAAACAAGGCAGGATAATGCCCGCGCCCGTACAGATTTGTGCACCTGTCTCAGTGCTCTTTCTTCACTGCGCCTTATACCTTCCGCGGCAAATTATGTACTTTTTCACTGGCAGGCTGCACCGCACAATGCCGCACAGCGCCTCTTGCAAGACTATGGCATAGCCCTGCGGGATTGTTACAATTATTATGGCCTTGATACTGGCACATGGTTTCGCGCGGCTGTACGCCTGCCTGAAGAACACAGACGCCTTGCCCATGCTTTAGACGAAATTAGCACACAACAGGCCAGCGCCCTGCCCGTTGATTATGCCCGCAGCCCGCAGCCCTGCCCTGCGCTGATGATACAGGGCACAAGCTCCAATGCGGGCAAAAGCGTGTTGGCGGCCGCATTTTGCCGCATTTTTCGTCAAGATGGCTATAATGTTGCCCCCTTCAAGGCGCAAAATATGTCGTTAAATTCTGGCGTCACCCCATTGGGGCAAGAAATGGGGCGCGCGCAAATAGTGCAGGCACAGGCGGCACGCCTTGACCCTGATGCCCGCATGAACCCGCTGTTACTCAAGCCGCATTCCGACACAGGTTCGCAAGTGGTGCTTTTGGGTAAGGCCATAGGCAGCATGAAGGCCAAAGAATATTATACGCAAAAAAATGCCCTGTGGCAGCCCATTTGTCAGGCTTATGACAGCCTTGCCAGCGAGCATGAACTGATGGTGCTGGAAGGGGCAGGCAGCCCTGCGGAAATCAATTTGAAGCACAGCGATGTGGTCAATATGCGCATGGCTGCCCATGCCCATGCCTCGGTTTTGCTGACTGGGGATATTGACCGCGGGGGGCTGTATGCTGCTTTTTTGGGTACATGGCTTACATTTACGGCACAGGAACGCTGCTTACTACGCGGTTTTATTGTGAACCGCTTTCGTGGAGATGCTTCTTTGTTGCAGCCTGCCCATGCCTATATGCAGCAGCACACTGGTGTGCCTGTGTTGGGCACTATACCCTACCTTGCCCAGCTTGGCTTGCCCGACGAAGATTCGGCCTCTTTTGTGTGGGGTAGACAAAAGGCCGCGCCCAATATGCTGGATGTTGTTGTAGCCATGCCGCGCCATGTTTCAAATTATACAGACTTTGATGCCCTCGCGGCAGAGCCTGATGTATGCCTGCGCCCTGTGCGCAGCCCTGAAGACTGGGGGCAGCCGCATTTGGTGCTTGTGCCCGGCTCAAAAAGTGTTGCCGATGATTTGGCAGCCCTGCGTCAGGCAGGGCTGGCAGAAAAAATTTGTGCCCACGCAGCTGCTGGTGGCTGGGTAATGGGCATTTGCGGCGGCTTACAAATGCTGGGGCATTTTTTGCATGACCCCTTTGGCATAGAGTCGCCCCAAGGCAGCGTGGCAGGGCTAGGGCTTTTGGATATTCACACCAGCCTTGCCGCAGAAAAAAGCCTGTACACAGTGCGCGGGGCGCAGACACCGCTGCAGGTGCCTGCGCATGGCTATGAAATACATCATGGCATAAGCACAGGGGGCGCGCTGGCTCTGCCGCTTTTTCGTGATGGCGAGCGTGTATGCGGCTATGCACAGGGCTCCTGCTGGGGTACATACCTGCATGGCATTTTTGACGATGATTGTTTTCGGCATACCTTTCTTGAGCATATACGGCACAGCCTTGGGCTGCCGCCCTATGCAGGCCAGCGCCCTGCCTACAACATTCAGCAAGCCCTTGACCGCCTTGCCGATACTGTGCGCGAGCATGTAGATATGGCGCGCATTTATGCTCTATTGGGGCTCTAAATGTATACTCTTTGGTTTTTCCCCTGTGTGCTCTTGCTGGACAGGCTGTTTGGCGAGCCGCCTTGCTGGTTGCACCCTGTGTGCGGCATGGGCTGGCTGGCGGCAAAAAGCGAGGCTTGGCTTTGGTGCGAGGGCAGCCCACGCTTACAATTTGCTGCTGGCTGTGCTGCCGCTGGCTTAGTGCTCTTTGTTTGTGTGGGGCTGGCTTGGTTTTTTTGTGCTGCGGCTGCTGCCCTGCACCCTGTGGCTGGCTGGGGTGCAGCTTTGCTTTGTGTGTATTGCTGCCTTGCCCCCCGCGCTTTAGCCGAGCATGCGCTCAGGGTACAGGTTGCCCTTGAACACAATAATCTTTCTGCGGCAAAGCAGGCTGTGGGCATGCTGGTGGGGCGGCAAACAGCAGAGCTGGATGCCCATGGCATTGCCCGTGCCTGCATAGAAAGCGTGGGCGAAAATGTGACAGACGGCGTGCTTGCCACGCTCTTTTGGGCTGGCTTGGGGCTGTGCCTGAACAATCCTCCACTAGCTGCTGCCCTAGCTATACTGCACCGCAGTGCCAATGTGCTGGACGCCTTGTGGGGCAAGAAAAATGCTCGCTATTGCTTTTTTGGCAGAGCCGCTGCCCGCCTTGATGATGTGTTGGCCTTTGTGCCCGCCCGTTGTGCCCTGCCCTGCATTGCTTTGGCTGCCTGCTTCAGCCCACAGGCACACGCAGGGGCAGCGCTGGCCACGGGCTGGCATTTTCGGCATGCCCATGAAAGCCCCAATTCCGCATGGAGCGAAGCGGCCTTTGCAGGCGCTTTGGGCTTACAGCTTGGCGGCGCGGCCTACTATGGCATGCAGCGTGTGGAGCATCCCTTGCTTGGCACAGGCAGAACAAAGGCCTTGCCCAGTGATATTCAGCATGCCATTGCCCTGATGTGGCGCACCTGCTTGCTTTTTGCTTTCTGCCTTATGCTTGTGTGCGCTTTTGTGTAAGCAACTTTTTTTAACAAACTCTTTTTATTCATTTACATACGTTAAAGGCAGGCAACCATGCTTGAAATAACCATTCCCCCTTTTGATGAACAGGCAGCACAGACAGCACAAGAACGCTTGGATGTGCTGGCCAAATTACCCGGCAGCTTAGGCAAACTAGAAGAACTTGCCGTGCACCTTGCTGGCATTACGGGGCAGGCCTGTCCCTCTTTTCCGCATAAAAAACTTGTCCTCTTTGCTGGTGATCATGACATTGCTTTGCATGGTTTAAGTTTTACTGGGCAGGAAGTTACGGCTATGCAGGTGCGGAATTTCCTTCAGGGCGGGGGAACAATCAATGCTTTTTGCCGTACTGCCCATGCCGATGTGCAAATTGTGGATGTAGGTGTAAAAGAAGATTTGCAGGGCTTGGCAGGCTTAACCCAGTGCAATGTTATGCACGCGGCACATGACTTTAGCCAAGGGGCGGCCATGAGCCGTGAACAGGCTGTGGCCTGTCTGAGCGTGGGCATGGCCATGGCACGGCAGGCGCAGGCCGAGGGCTGCACCCTGTTGGCTGCTGGTGAAATGGGCATAGGCAATACCTCACCCTCGGCGGCAATTATTTCTGTGCTTACAGGGCAGCCTGTAGCCGCTGTTGCGGGCATGGGCTCTGGCATTGCTGCCCCTATGATACAGCGCAAAGTGGAATGCATTACCCGCGGCATAGAGCTCAACCAGCCCAATGCCGCCGACCCTTTGGACGTGCTGGCCAAGGTGGGGGGCACAGAATTGGCGGCCATGGCAGGCTTTATGCTGGGTGGTGCGGCCTTACGCATTCCCGTTGTGGTAGATGGTTTTATTGCTGGCGCGGCTGCTGCCATTGCCGTGGCTTTGCAGCCAGCCATGCGCAGTATGCTTATTGGTTCACACTGTTCTGCCGAACCGGGGCATCAGATTGTTATGGATTACTTAGGCATCCCCACCTATCTAGACCTAGGTATGCGCCTTGGTGAGGGCACGGGGGCTGTGCTGCTTTTCCCCATCATTGACAGCGCCGTGCGTATTTTGCACGAAATGAAAACGCGCAAAGATATTGGCTTGTCATGCTAAGGTTTAGGGCAGCGTTGGCCTGCTTTACACGCTTGCCTACTGGAGCTGTGCCCTTACAGGCCTATCAGCAGGCCTTGGGGCGCTTGCCCTTTGTGGGGCTGGTGCTGGGGTTTTTTGTGGGCAGTATAGCATGGCTGGCATGGCTGTGCCTGCCTGCACCTCTGGCGGCGGTCTTGTCTTGCTGCGCTTGGGCTGCGCTAACTGGCGGGCTGCACTTGGACGGCGTAGCCGACTGCGGGGATAGCCTTTTTGTGGAAGCCAGCCCAGCGCGCAGGCTGGAAATTATGCAAGATTCCCGCTTAGGCACCTTTGGGGCTGTGGCGCTGCTGGCCGTGCTGGGCATAAAAACTACGGCACTGGCTGGTTTGTTCAGCAGTCTGCCCGAGGCGCAAGGCATGGCCTTATGGCTGCTTATACAGCGCTGTTTACTGGCGGCTGTGCTGGCACGCTGCCTTGTCTTGAGCATGCTGCTTTTGCCCAGTGCCCGCCCCGGCGGCATGGCAGACAGTATGCGCCACGGGGTGCGCCCTGCCGACAAAGGGCTGGCGCTGCTTTTGCTGCTATGCGTGGTTTTGCTGAATGGGATGACAGGCTTGTATGCTTTGCTTGCCGCAGGCATAGCCTGTGCCTTGGTGCTGCGCGCTGCCTACAAAAGCATTGGCGGCATTACGGGGGACGTTGCAGGCTGCCTTGTAGAAGTTATGGAATGCGCCGCCCTTACCGCCTCTTGCCTGAGCTTTGCGAGGTTGTAATGCAGAATGCTGTGCCGCTGCGTGTGGGGGGCACGTCCTTTGTTTTTCATGCGCCCTTTGTGCCTGCTGTGCGCGCCATAGCACCGTATTGTGATGATATTTCTTTGCTGCTTTGCCAAACAGGAAAGCAAGGGGAATGGCTGCCCAGCGCACAGGATATTCGCGAAATAGGCGCTATTCTTAATGGGGAAGGGTGCAGCCTGCATGTGCACCTGCCCACCGATGCCCATTGCGGCACACCAGCGCAAGCACACTTGCTGTGCCAGCATATACAATATGCACTCGATTGTGTTGCTCCGCTTATGCCGCAGCAATATGTACTGCACCTTGATGTGCCCCAGCCTATAGCACAAAAAATACAGCCTCTATGGCAAAACGCCCCCACAAAAGAGCAAACTGCACTGGCTGATCTTGTTGTACACAGTTTGCTTACGCGCCTTGAGCCAGCGCAACTGTGCGTAGAAAATTTAGAAAATTACGCCCCTAATTTTTGGGATGCCCTTATTAATCAGCACCAGCTTGCTCATTGCCTTGACGCTGGGCATATCTGGAAGGATGCAGGCAGACCAGAGCATTGGCTTTCGGCATGGCTGCCCAATTGCCCTGTGCTGCATGTGCATGGCATGACACAGCAAGGGGCTGTGGTGCATGATCATCAAAGCCTTGCGCTCATGCCGCCAGCCTGCATTGATGCCCTGCTCTTCCCCCTGTGGGCTTGTGCCTATGCTGGTGTGCTTTTACTTGAAGTTTTTAATCAAAACGATTTCTTCACTTCACAACAGGCCTTGCTTGCCAGCTATGAACGCTGGCAAAGGAGAACTCTGTGCCCATAACCTTATTTTTGGGCGGGACGCGCAGTGGCAAAAGCGCCCTTGCCGAAGCCGCTCTTGCCCAGTGCCATGCGCAGCATGTTTTCTATATTGCCACGGCGCAAGGGCTTGATGCCGCCATGCGTCAGCGCATTCTGCGCCATCAGCAGCAGCGCCCCGCCCATTGGCACACGCTGGAATGCCCGCGCAACCTTGCTCCTGTTGTGGCACAAGCCCTCGATGCCCTACCAGCACAGCACACAGCCGCCCTGCTTATTGATTGTGTCACTTTGTGGATGAGCAATATTTTATGCGCCCTACCCCAGCCAGAAAGCCTACTTTTTGAACAACAAGCCCAACAGGAATTGCGCGCCCTACTGGAATTGACCGCACGCCCTAGAACACAATGGTTTTTTGTTAGTGGCGAAACAGGGCTGGGCGGTATAGGCTCAAGCCCGCTTGAGCGTACTTTTCAGGATGGCTTGGGCTTGGCAAATCAGCTTTTGGCAGCCCACAGTCAGGCAAGCTATTTGTGCCTTGCAGGAAAAAAGCTCTTGCTCAAGTAGGGGAATTTTACTTTGAAGCAGTTGCGTAAGGGCAAGTAAAGCTCGTCTGCGCCTCTTGTATAACGATGTGCAGGCAAATACTTTACGAAACACATGTGCGGTGAAGCTCTGCATTTGCCTTGGGACAGAGTAACTTAAAAAGTATACACTTAAAAATGGGGTCGTCTCAGAAAACGGAAAATAAAGCACGCTAAGCCGGTGGCAGCGGTCGCAATGGCCTGAACTTCCCCGCACCGACCTTGGCACTGCTGCGCCATAGGTAATCGCCGGTCAGGTTGATATGC
>JAQVCS010000010.1 GCA_028689675.1 Desulfovibrionaceae bacterium
TTTTTTTAAAAACTTTTTCGCTCTTTTCGCTTCCGTCATGCTGTGCAGCCTGCCGTACCGCGAAACTTGAACCTAGTGGAAATGCTACTTGCTGTCAACCAGAAATTTGCACTTCCGTAACAAAACTTAACTAAACTATGGAATTTGATTTTACCAGCCTGCGGCTTCCGCTCTTTCCCTCAGCGGCGAAGTGGACTTATGTCCCTTTTCGCCGCCAAGGTCAAGCAGAAATTGCAGAAAATTCAAAAAAACTTACATTTGTACAATAAGTGTATCGCCAGGGTGAATTGCCCCATCGTCACGCTTATTCCAACGCATCAAATCATTGGGGCTGACATTATAGCGCTGGGCAATGCTCCACATGCTGTCACCAGCGCGTACCGTGTGCGTTGTTTTTGATGAAACATTGTCAGCCATGGCAAAGCTGCGTGTGGATGGACGCGCTTTGGCTGCATCTCCCACTTGCTGCATGGCGGGGATGCGCACACTTACAGTGCCTTTGCCCAGTTTTACCCCCTTATTCGCGCTGAGCAGCACACGCACAGGCACCCCCGTTTTACGGCTTATGCTCACCCAAGTATCGCTGCGCCCCGCAGTGATAATGCGCCCTTTGCCGCTGGCCAGCATAGTGGGCGCGGGGCTGTCGCCGCCTCTGCCACCGCCGTTCATATAGGCCAGCGCCACGGGCACGCGGCTATCGGGCACATACACATTAGTCAGGCGGGAAGTGCAGGTGATAGTCTTTTTATGGGCAGCGTTATGCAGGGTAAATTCATCCCAAGGCACACGCGTTGCCCTTGCCAGACCTTTTAAATCTGTGCCCGGCTTGGCAGTGATGCACATCATCTTAGGGGCGCTTTCAGGCTGAATAGGCCTAAAACCCAAGGGCCCAAGGTTACGCATTATTTTGCTGACGGCCAAAAAGCGCGGTACATAATTGATAGTTTCCGCCTTTAATTGTTCTTTGCTGCCAAGGCTGTTGTTCCGCTCTACAATAGCAAAAAATTCCTTCTCGCCAGTCCCTTTGCGTGCCCGCATCATTTTACCTTCACCAGAATTGTAGGCGGCAATAGCCACATTCCAGTCGCCAAACTGGTTATACAGCTTTTTGAGGTAACGGGCAGCTGCTTCTGCTGAACGATAAGGGTCAAGGCGTTCATCCATCCATTTATCCTGCGTTAAGCCAAAGCGCCTGCCTGTGGAAGGAATGAACTGCCATGCACCAGCCGCACCTGCCGAAGAACGCGCCCGCGTATTATAACCGCTTTCCACTATGGCAAGATAGACCAGCTCTTCAGGCACGCCCTGCTCACGAAAGGTGCGCCTTGTATGTGTCAAAAATTTGTTAGCCCTTTGTGAGCTCACGGCTATTGTCGACCGTTTTTGGCGAAGATAACAAGAATATTCATATAATACCGCACGTCTGGCATCGCTAGATAAATTTTTGTCCAGCTGCCCTGTTTCTTCAAAAATCGTCAATTCTTTGGCAGAAAGGGGCTTGGGGGCATCCCACATAGCTGGTGAGCCTCCTGTGCCCACACTGCCACAGCCTGCCAGCACAAAGGAAAAGCAGGCAAGCAACACCAAGCGCAGGCAAGGCAGGCTACCAGCCCGCCATGAATGCCCTAACGGTATGCAGGCAATGTCATTACTTTCTTTTTTCATAATTCTTACTCCTCTCCTGCAATGCGCCCTTGAAGGCGCCAATTTGAACTTGGCAGAGCCTTCCCTGCCATGTATGCTTTTGCAATGCGCTTTGCCGCATGGTATCCTTCCTCGCAAATTGGAGTCTGCATGAATACACATTCTCTTGATGAACAAGCCCCGCTGCTGCCTGGCATAAAACCCGTGCTGGAATTGCTGGAAAGCGAACCAGCGCGCATAGATTTGCTTCTCTTACGCAAGGGCTTACGCAGCAAAGAAACAGCCCGTATGCTGGATATTTGCCGCAGCGCTGGGGTACGCTTTTCTCTTGTGGAAAGCGCCGCCCTAGACCGCCTTTGCCCACAACACGGTGGGGAAAGCAGCCCGCGCACTGCCCATCAGGGTGTCATTGCCCGCCTTGCTGCCACAGAATTTACCGACCTTTCCGAGCTTATTGCTGCGGTGGAGCAAGCCCCTCTGCCCTTACTGGTTGCGCTTGACCAAGTGCAAGACCCCGGCAATGTGGGCACATTGGCGCGCACCCTGTATGCTCTGGGTGGGGCAGGGCTTATTTTGCCACGCCACAATTCTGCCTATTTGGGGCCTGCTGCCCGCCGCTCGGCCGCTGGTGCGCTGGAAAAGCTGCCCATTGCCCGCGTGGCTAATTTGGGGCATGCGCTTGACAGCTGCGAAGAAGCCGGGCTGACTATTTATGGCACGGGCATGAACACGCACAGCCTGAATGCCTTTAACGAAGCCTTAACCTTGCCCGCCGTGCTTGTGCTGGGCAATGAAGACAAGGGCATGCGCCCCGGTGTGACTAAACGCTGCTCGCAATTGATTCATATTCCCATGCCCCGCGATTTTGATTCCCTTAATGTTGCCCAAGCTGGGGCTGTGCTGCTGGGCTTGACAGCCAGCCGCCTGTACCCTTCAGGCAAATAAGCAAAAAAGACAGCTCTTCAAAAAATAAAATGCAGGAAGGATGCCAGTTCCGCATCCTTCCTGCATTTGTAAGGCCTTAAAATTTCTCTAGAAATTCTCTATTTGCTTATTTTCCCCTTCTGCCATTTTTTTGAACAGCCTCTAGAACATTGTATCTTTGAAAATGCTCGCAAGGTTTCGTAAGAAATCCTTGCCATTCAAAGCTCACAGGGGAATGCCCCCCCGTTACATAAACTTTGAGGGTGAATCTACTCTACAGCGTATCCTCTTCACCTGCACGCATTATCAGCCTGTAAAGCAGCATAAAAAAAGGCCTGCTGCCTTGGCAACAAGCCCTTTCTTGCTATTTTCTTGTGCAGCTTACAGCTTTTTGGGTGGGCGTGCGCCAAAAATATCTGTGCCTATGCGCACCAGCGTTGCCCCTTCCAGCACGGCCTCGGCAAAATCGCCAGACATGCCCATAGAAAGATGGGGCAAAGGCATAGCCAGCCTTGTGGATAAATCATCACGCAGGGCACGCAATTGGGCAAAATATGGCCGCGCCAAAGCGCCATTATCAAATACTGGCGGCAGGCACATCAAGCCCTGCAAGTCCAAATGCGGGCAGGCAAGCACCTGCTCTGCCAAGGCTGGCAAAGCCGCTGCCATCACGCCAGATTTTTGCTCTTCTGCCCCAATATTCACCTGAATAAGCACGGGCTGCCGCTTGTTCACAGCCAAGCATTGCTTTTCTAAAGCCTGTGCCAGCTTGGCAGAATCGACCGTATGTACCAGCGCAAAAGCCCCGCCCACCTGCGCGGCCTTGCGGCTTTGCACATGGCCAATAAAGTGCCAGCGCACTTGCTGGCAAGCGGGGTTC
Organism: Desulfovibrionaceae bacterium; assembly: GCA_028689675.1. Taxonomy (GTDB): domain Bacteria; phylum Desulfobacterota; class Desulfovibrionia; order Desulfovibrionales; family Desulfovibrionaceae; genus JAQVCS01. The sequence goes on from JAQVCS010000010.1 coordinate 3,449, forward strand.
AGCAACAAATCCTGCTGCTTAGCACAGGCTTCCTGCACATAATTTTCGCCAAAATCCACCTGCCCCAATGCGGCAAGGGTGGCAATATCCGCAGCTTCGTGCAATTTGGAAACTGCCACCAAGGTTATTTCGGAAGGATGCCGCCCAGAAGCCGCCACAGCACTGGCAAGGCGCTCTTTCACGCTTTGCCAGCGCTCATGCAATTCTTGCTGCCTGTTCATTGTTTGCTCTTTATTCGGCTATCATGCCCAAATCCCGCAGGAAGGACACATCTTCAGACCAATTTTCACGCACTTTCACCCACAGCTCCAAATGCACTTTGCCGCCCACAAGTGCCTTGATGTCTTTACGGGCTTCTGTGCCAATTTCCTTAATGCTTGCCCCAGCACGGCCAATAACCATAGATTTATGCGAAGGGCGCGCCACATAAATAATGGCATTAATAATGGTTTGATTTTTTTCTGGATCTTCTTCCCAGTTTTCCACTTCAACAGCAACAGAATAGGGCACTTCCTGCTTCATATGCAAAAAGAGTTTTTCACGAATGATTTCTGCCACCATAAAGCGCATGGGCGCGGTAGAAAGCTGGTCTTCGGGGAATTGGAATTCCGCTTCGGGCAAGTAGCCCACAATCAGCTTTTTCAGTGCTTCCAGCCCGTCTTTGTTCATGGCGGACATGGGGAAAATTTCTGCCTGCGGCAGCATTTCGTGCAATTGCGTCAGCAGGGGCAGCATTTTGCTTTTATCGCTGAAGAGGTCAATTTTATTGACTACAATCACAATGGGGCGCTTTTCTTCTGCTAAAGCCTGCATCAAAGCCTGTGTGTCATTGGCAAGAAATTCTGGACGGCGAATGTACAAGTCGGCATCCAGCATAAGCATAATGACATCCGCAGTGGCAAGGCTTTGCCACACAGCCTGAATCATGGCTTTAGAAAGACGCCCGCGTGCCTGCGCTATGCCTGGCGTATCCATAAAGATAGCCTGCGTTTCGCCTTCTGTCATAATGCCCACAATCTGGTTGCGGGTTGTTTGCGGTTTGGGCGTAACAATAGTAATTTTCTGCCCCAGCAGGGCATTCATCAGGGTAGATTTGCCAGCATTTGGGGGGCCCATCAAGGCAACCCAACCACAGCGCTTGGTAGCTTCAGACATATATAAAACTCCGTCACGAAATTGTCGTGTGTAAAAGGTGATCAGAAAATGGCTTGTGCCATCTCTAAAAAAAGTTTTGTCCCACACTCCAGCCCCTGCCGTCAAGCCTTGCTGCCCGCAAGAGCCGCAGAAAACAAGCCAGAGCAATAAAAAAACTGGCTTGCCTGCCAGCATTGTGCCCTTTCCCTTCGCGGCAGGCTGTGCTATGCTGACCAAAGGCACAGGGCTTGCGCTGTGCCCTTTCACACTGAATTGCAACGTAAGGGGCTTTCATGGCAAAATTACTTGTGCTTGGTATTGGCAATATGCTGCTTACCGATGAAGGGGTGGGCGTTTTTGCCGCACAAGCATTGCAAAAGGAATCGTGGCCAGACAATGTGACCATTATAGAAGGCGGCACATTTACGCAGGATATTTTTTACCTTTTTGAAGGGTATGATGCCCTGCTGGTGCTGGATATTGTGCATGCCCAATGCCCCCCCGGCACTATTTACCGCTTTACCGAAGCCCAGCTTGTGAATAATGACAAGCAGCGTCTTTCCATTCACGATATCGACCTTATAGATTCTTTACGCATGGCGGCCTTGCTGCACAAAAAAAAGCCAGAGCTTATTGTCATTGGCATGGAGCCGCATGACTATACCTCATGGAATATCGGCCTTTCCGAGGTGGTACAGCCGCAATTTGACGCTTTTTTGGCTGCTGCGCGTGAAGAAATAACAAAGCTTGCCGCGCTGTAGCAAGGCAGGCAGAGCAAAATAAAACCCCTTCGTGACAAAACTCTGGCTGCCCAACACCCCCAGAGGCAAAAGAATAAAGGAGCATCGCCATGTGTCTGGCCATTCCTGCACAAATTACAGAAATTCTTGAAAATAATATGGCAAAAGCCCGTGTGGGTGAAAGTGATACCTACCTCACCTCTTCCACCATGCTGCTGCCCGAGCCGCCCACCGTGGGGCAGTATGTCATTGTTCATGCAGGTTTTTGCCTGCACACCCTTTCTGAAGAAGAAGCCCAAGAAAGCCTTAAAATGTTTCGTGATATTGCTGCCGTGCTGGAGACAGAAAATCAGGGCTGTACAGTCAAGCCGCTGTAGCCAAGCCAGTGCCTCAGCGCCGCTGTGCCCCTGCCCGCAGGCAGAAATTATTCAATAAAAATCCGCTTCCCCTCTGCCCTTGGGCACAAGGAGAGGCGGATTCTTACTGTGTAAGGCGCAACAAGACAGCACCAGCGCAGCATAGGGCAGCCCCTAAAGCAGAATAACTTTATATTCTATACTGTGAACATAAAAAGATAAATGCACTGCAGCACTGAACAGCGCACAGAGAGTATGCTTATGCCTTTGCCGCGGGCTGCTGCTCCCGCTCTTGCCAGAGCAAGTTCAAGGCAAAATTGCTCTAGGTGCGCAGCAGCATTTTCATGTGAGCATAGGCCTTGCTGGTAGCCATGCGCCCACGCGAAGTGCGCTTTAAATAGCCGTGCTGGATAAGATAGGGTTCATAAATATCTTCAATAGTGCGCTCTTCTTCAGCGCAGGCCGCGGCAAGGGCTTTAATGCCCACAGGCCCGCCGTCATAATGGCGTATAACCACTTCCAAAATGCGCCTGTCCATTTGGTCTAGCCCGCTGGCGTCCACATCCATGCGCTCCATGGCGTGAGCAGCATTGCCACTGTCAATAGCGCCGCCATCTTGCATGGCAAAATCGCGCACACGGCGCAGCAGGCGGTTGGCTATGCGCGGTGTGCCGCGCGCGCGGCGGCCAATTTCCAGCGCACCCTCTGGGCTTAAAGGCACACCCAAAATGCGCGCTGTGCGCTGCACAATGCGCGACAAATCTTCAGGCGAATAATATTCCAGCCTTGCCACAATGCCAAAGCGGTCGCGCAGGGGGTTGGAAATAAGCCCCATGCGCGTGGTCGCCCCCACCAAGGTAAAAGGCTCTAAATCTATTTTTACTGTGCGGGCGGCAGGCCCCTGCCCTATGACCAAATCCAAAGTAAAATCTTCCAACGCGGGGTACAGCACCTCTTCCACAGCAATGGGCATACGGTGAATTTCATCCACAAATAAAATATCGTGCCTTTGCAGATTGGTGAGAATAGCGGCCAAATCGCCGCTGCGCTCAAGCACAGGCCCCGAAGTGCTGACTAAGTTGACCCCCAATTCAGAGGCCATAATCTGCGCCAGCGTGGTTTTGCCAAGGCCTGGGTTGCCATAAAATAAGGTATGGTCAAGCGCCTTGCCGCGTTCTTTTGCCGCGCGCAAATACACGCGCAAATTGGCACGCAATTCATTTTGTCCAATAAAATCATCCAGCGAGGCAGGCCGCACCGAGTCGTCCACCCGTGCCCGCGCGGCTGCTAAGGCGGCAGCTTCTTGTGCATCCAAGTCTGTCATTTATTTCCCTTTACCCAATTGTTTCAAGGCGGCACGCAGCAGGCCAGACACATCCAAGTCTGGCTCGGCATGCAAAATGGTGCGCACTATGGGGGCGGCTTCTGCTTCACTGTAGCCCAAGTTGCCCAGCGCAGCCAAAGCATCCTTAAAGAGCAGACCGGGCACAGAGCCTGTTAAAGCTGCCGCCTGCGGGCAGGCTTCCACCTTGAGCTTATATTTAAGCTCTAAAAAAATATGCTGTGCTGTTTTTTTGCCAATGCCCGAAACACGCATTAAATCGTCTTCGCTGTCGCTGGCCACCATTTGGCGCAAATCATCGGGGCGAAAAATGCTTAAAATACCTAAAGCTGTGCGTGCACCCACCTTAGAAATAGTGGTCAGCACAGTAAAGGTCTGGCGCTCATCCCATGTTTCAAAGCCATACAGCTCTTGGGCATCTTCGCGCACCACAAAGGCAGTAAAAAAATGCACTATGCTGTCGGCCTCGGGCAGGCGCGAAAGGGTGTGCGCTGGCAAGGCCACAGCATAGCCCACCCCGCCAGCCGTGATGACAAGGCAGGTATTGCCCCATTGTTGCGCTATGCGCCCTTCAATATATGCTATCATATTCCTCACCTTCAGGCCAAGCAAAGCTCAGCCAGCCCCATTTCGCGGCAAGGTTTTGCAGGCAAATTTGTGCTGGGCAGACGCACAGCGGCAATGCCCCTCTGCCTACCCGCCTATCTTAGACATGCCCTTTTGTGCCACAGCCATCAGCCCGCGCTGGCGCAGCAATTCCACACCCACAGGCTTGTGCGTAATAGCTTGCTCTAGGGCGGCCATTAGGGCAGCATCACCTTGGCTTGGGTCGCGCAAAATTTCCCGCAAGGGGTATTCTTTATCGTCAAAAAGGCAGGTGCGCACCGCGCCCTCTGGGGTAATGCGCAAGCGGTTACAGCTGGCACAAAAATGATTGCTCAAGGGTGTAATAAGGCCAAAGCGCCCCTTGCCCCCTACTACAGTAAACATGCGGGCAGGGCCGCTGCGCGCCTGCACCCGCTCCACAGGCTGTAAAGTGGCAAAGCTGCGCGCCTGCGCCAAAATATCTTCAGCAGACCAAAAATACTCTTCAGACCAGCAGGTTTCTGCCCCCATGGGCATAAATTCTATAAAGCGAACATCCACAGGCTCTTTGGCCGCAAGGCGCAGAAATTCGGGCAAGTCTGCATCGTTCACCCCTTTCAAGCCCACGGCATTTATTTTGACCCTTATGCCAGCGCTCAGCAAGGCTTCCAAAGCCTTGAGCACCGTATGTAAAGCATCTGTACCCGTAATGCGGGCAAAGCGATCGGCATCAAAAGTATCCAGCGAAAGATTGACCGCACCAATTTTCATGCGGGCAAGTGCAGGAATGTGGTCATAGAGCAGCGTGCCATTGGTGGTGACGCGCACATCAAGCTGAGGGAATTCTGCCCGCAGCATGCCAATAAATTCTGTGCAGCCCTTGCGAGCAAAGGGTTCACCGCCAGTAAGGCGCACTTTTTCAATACCGCGCGCGCTCATCAGGCGCACAATGCGCAACAATTCTTCATAACGCAGCACATCGGGGTGCGAAATAAATTTTTGATACTGGCTGGCATTACAGCAATATAAACAGCGTAAATTACACCTGTCTGTAATAGAAAGGCGTAAATAACGCACAGCACGCCCGTGCATATCTGTTAGATACGTAAGCATAATGGGCAGTCTCCCTTTTCAGGCTTGCAAGACCTGTTGCCAAGAATGTTTTTTGGCAGTACAAGAACCTCATGAACAAAGCAATTTTTTCTATTGCCGTTGGTATTTTTCTTGCTGCTGCCAGCATAGCCTGCGCGTGGGATGGCTTTGATGCCAGCACCACCGAGCTTGTCGAAATCAAACCCCCTGTCATTCCCTCTGTTGGGGCTTTTGTGGAAGTGCGTGACTATGAATCGGACAGCACCATTACTTGTGTTGTGCACAGTGTCACGCGCAATTCCCGCACGGTGGAGGTCACCGTATACACCCCCAGCGAAGAGCAACGCATCTTGGTTATGACCCTGCCCTAGCCGCGGGCTTTACCCACAAAGGGCAAAACCCGCACCATATTGATCTAATCCTTACCCTGTTCAAAGCCGGGCAGCACAAAGCTACTTTCTTCTTCAGCTCTGCCCTGCCCCTTGGGGCATTGCGGCTGTAAATAGCAAATATCACAAGCCCCCTTAAAGGGATAATGCGTTACCAAGGCATAGCGGCGCTGCAAGGTGGCCTCGCCCTCTTTGTAGGGCAGGTGCAGTTCTTCCAATGCCGCGCGCAGGGTTTCTGTGGGGCGGGGCGCGGGGGCACAGCCTGCCTCCACCACATCGGGCAGCACTTCCTGCACAGCGCTCATGCACAGTAATTGTGCCAGCACATTATCTTGATAGCCGTCTGAAGGCGAGCTGTCCCACGCGGCGTCTACGCATTCTTCCACCTCTTCAGCCAGCCACACCACCAGATATTTTGTTTTGCCAGCGTCAATCACGCGCACAGAAAGCTGGGGCAGCCACTGCCCCCACAGCTTGTACAAGCGCTCAAGCACAGCCCCGCCCAAGCGCTTTTCCTGAGACATGCCCATAAAGGCTTCTATGTCAAATTCGGGAACTATATCCATTTTTTCAAGAGTATACGAGTTAATCACAAAAGCTCCTGCTGCTTGAGGTATCAATAAAAAGTAAGTGTATGCCAAAGCGTAATTTTACCCAAGCGGCATGTTACGTCAAGAGGCATCTGGCACGGGCGCAGGGCATACAGGCTAAGGCCTGTTTTTCTACCTTTACAACTGAAGCACCATTGTATAAATTTTGGCCGCATCGGGCGCCATTGCACACCCAGCCCCACGGTGCGCCATAAGGAGAAACCATGAGCCACACAGTTCACCCTGCCAAAATTCGCTATGAATATGACACTCTGCCCGAGGCTCGCCTGCAATATGTGCACGGAGTATGGGGGGGCATTAACCCCCAAGGCGATATTGAAATGAATTTTTATTTAGAAAGCGACAAAATGCCCGCTTTTTCTGAAAGGATCATCAGCCCCGACGGCTCTTTGGGGCATGAAATTACCCCTGAAGATACGCAGGTACGCACTATCACCCGCCAAATCAATGCCAAAATAGCCCTGAATTACAGCACAGCGCGGGCTATATTGGAATGGCTGGAAGATAAAGTGGAAATGCTGGAAATGGAAGAAAACAACCCCGCCATGCTGTTTAACGATGACGCTGGCTTGGAGCAATAATGTCGCATACCTTCCATGTGATGACCTTTGGCTGTCAGATGAATGTGAACGATTCTGAATGGCTGGAACGAGCCCTCATGCAGCGCGGCATGCAGCCCGCCCCTTTGGAAGAGGCGGATGTTGTGGTGCTCAACACCTGCTCGGTGCGCGACAAGCCAGAGCAAAAGGTCTATAGCGCTCTTGGGCGTGTGCGGCAGGCCACGGGCGGCAAAAAAAGTGTCTTGGTGGCCGTGGCTGGCTGTGTTGCCCAGCAAATTGGCCAAGGCTTTTTTGAGCGCTTCCCTCAGGTGCGCCTTGTGCTTGGCACAGACGGCATAGCCCAAGCCCCCGAAGCCATAGAGCGCCTGCTGGCGCAACCCAAGCTTAAGCTTTCGCTCATTGATTTTTCTGCCCGCTACCCCGAGCGGGATGCCGCCCTGCCGCAAAGCACCTGCCCGCCCTCTGCTTTTGTAAATATTATGCAGGGCTGCAATAATTATTGCACCTATTGCATTGTGCCCTTTACCCGTGGCAGGCAAAAATCGCGGTACACGCAGGCTATTCTTGAAGAATGCCGCAGCCTTGTGGCTGGTGGCAGCCGTGAAATCACGCTGCTGGGGCAAAATGTCAACTCTTTTGGGCAGGATGATTGCGGGGACGGCACCAGCTTTGAAAGCTTGCTGCGGGCTGTGGCAGGCATACAGGGCTTGCAGCGCCTGCGCTTTGTTTCACCCCACCCCAAAGATATTTCGCCCAGTGTCATCCGCGCCTTTGGTGAGCTAGAAAATTTATGTCCGCGTCTGCATTTGCCCCTGCAAGCTGGCTCGGACAGAGTGCTTAAAACGATGAACCGAAAATATGACGGCCAGCGTTTTTTGCAAATTTGTGCCGACTTGCGCGCCGCACGCCCCGATATGGCCTTATCCACTGACCTTATTGTAGGCTTTCCCGGTGAAACGGAAGACGATTTTCAAGAAACCTTACGCCTGATGCGCGAGGCAAATTTTGTTGCCTCCTTCTCCTTTGCCTATTCAGACAGGCCGGGCACGCGAGCCAGCCTCTACCCCGACAAAATAGACCCCGAGGTCAAGCAAGACCGCTTGGTGCGCCTGCAAGCCTTGCAGGATGAGCTGGGTGCCGCATGGCTGCAAAGCCGCGTGGGCACAGAAAGCACCCTGCTGCTCGAAAGCACAAGCCGCAAAAATACCGATGCCCAAGGGCTGGAGCAGTGGCAGGGGCGCGACACGCATGGCAATACCGTCAACGTGGAGCTTGCCGCTGGCATGGGCAAAAAGGGTCTGCTGCTGCCCGTGCACATTCAGGCCGCCAAAAAACACAGCTTATTAGGCATTGCCACGGGGGAAGCATGGTAGAAATGCGCCTTGCAGGCTTGAGCCTTGACCGCGAACAAAAAGTACCCCTTGCCTTGTTGCAGGAAGTGGAAGGCAGTCGCACTCTGCCCCTTGCCCTTGCCCCCACCGAGGCTATGGCGCTGTCTTTAGCCCTGAACCAAACAGGGCAGACACTGCCAGCCACGCATGCCCTGCTGCTCAACCTGTTGCAGCATTGCAAGCACAGCCTGCGCACGGTGGAACTGACAGCCATTCGCAATGGCGTGCTGCATGCCTGCCTTGTGTTGGACGACGGCACGCTATTTTCTCAAGTAACCTGCCGCCCAGCCGATGCCCTTACCCTAGCAACACAGGCTGCTGTGCCCATTTGTGTGCACGAAGCGGTGTTTCAAGACATAGACAGCCTGCGCATACCCGCTGGGGTGGACAGCCTGAGCATGCCCGTAGCCGCACCGCGCCGCCCCAACCTTGATTTTTCCCGACCAGAAAACAGGCAAAACAGCAGCGAAAAAACGTGGGAAGAAATTTTGCGGCGTATGGACCCTGTTTCATCACGCAAAATGTGAGCCCGCGGCGCACAGCGGCAGCACTTGTTCCCGCCCGCAAGCTCTGCACATTTCACCGCAGACAAAAGCCCAAAGGCTACAGCATAAACAAACACTGCGCCAACAGCATTGAAGGCGCAGTGTTTTTTGGTATGTGCCTGCCAGAATGGAGGCCGTAGTATTTGTGGTATATGCCAGCCGCAAGTAAAGGCGTACTAGCAAATTAACTTTAAATTATATAATGTTAGCGTTGCAAGACAGGTACACTTTGGCTCGTAACAGCGCAAATAAATTGCGCTTATGCCTTCGTTGCGGGCATCTGCCCCAGCCCTTGCCAGAGCAGTTTCAAAAAAAATTGCTCTGTTTTTGCCTATCGTACCTGCATCAATGAAGAACGTACTGTTTGCATCATCGTGCCAGCCGCACCTGCACAGCATCCTTGCCCAGCTTGTGCAGCCAGCGCACACGCCATAAATAGCAGCACATGCCCACAGAAAGAGCTACAATATAGGCTGTCCAAAAGCCCTGTGCGCCCATGGGCTGCGCTGTCAGCCATGTCGTATAGGTCAGGGTATAGCCCAAGGGCAAACCAATAAGCCAATAGGTGACAAAACACACATAAGAAATAATGCGCGTGTCATTATAGCCGCGTAAAATACCCAAGGATACCGCCTGAACAGCATCCACAAGCTGATAGGTTGCCATATAGGCAAAAAGCCCCACGGCAAGCTCCACCACCGCAGGCGTATCCCCATAGAGGGCAACAAATTGATAGCGGAAGGTATAGGAAAGCAAGGCCATGCACACAGCGCAGCACAGTGCTGCCACAAGGGCAGTGCGGGCTGCCAAATGCGCCTGCTGCACCTTGCCAGCGCCAAGGCAATAGCCTGTGCGTATGGCAATAGTCATGCTCAAGGCCAAGGGCAGCATAAAAATCATGCTGCTGAAGTTCAAGGCCACCTGATGCCCCGCCACCACCACTGTGCCCAAGGGTGCTAAAAGCAAGGCCGTAAGCGTAAAGAGCGACACTTCAAAAAACACAGCAAAAGCAGAGGGTATGCCCAAGCGCAGCACGCGCTTAATCATAGCGCCATCGACACGCTTTTGCCCCTCCAAAGGGCGCAGCATAGGCAAAAATAGGGGGCGCAAGGCGCTGAACAGCGGCTCGCGGCGCACATAGCACAGCATGGCCACAGCCATGACCCAATAGCAAAAGGCCGAAGCCACCCCGCAGCCCACAGCCCCCAAAGCAGGGAAGCCCAGCTTGCCATAAATAAGCACATAATTGCAGGGTATATTGAGGGCAAGCGCCACTATGCCAATAACCATAGAAGGGCGCACACAAGAATGCCCCTCGGCAAGGCTGCGTATGCAGCAAAAAAGCAATAAACCAGGGAAACCCCACATAATAGCGCGCAAATAGCCGCCAGCCAGTGCTGCCAGTTCTGGCTCAAGCCCAAACAAGCCGAGCCGCCATGAAACCATGTAAAAAAAGAGCATGAACAGCAGCGAAAGCAGGGCAGCCAGCCACAAGCCCTGCCGCACACAATGGGCAGCCTGCTGCGGCTGGCGTGCGCCCACGCTTTGCGCCACAAGGGGGGTGAGCGGCATAAGCACACCCACACCCAGCATGCAAAAAGGTGCCCATACCGAGGTGGCCACGCCCACAGCCGCAAGGTCAGCGGCGCTGGCCTGCCCTGTCATGACAGTATCCACAAAGGCCATGCCCTGCTGCGAGGTCTGGGCAATAAGCACAGGTACCCCTAGGGCAAATAATTGGCGTAATTCAGAACCAGAAAAAAACATTTTTTTAAGACGAGAACTCATTCATCCCTACAACTTTGTTGCGGCCTTCCTTGGCAGAAGAGGGGTACATGCAACATGGGGCAGGCTCGTGGCCTTTTCCCCTTAAACAAATAAACCTGCCGCAGGAAGCTGCCTGCCCTGTGCCTGTGCTGCTTTTTGCACCAGCATGGTAATGGCATTTTTTCCCTGCTCTCCTAAATCCATTGAAAAATCAGTTACAAAGGTAGCTATGTGGGCATCAATCACGCTGGGCGCAAGCTCCTGCGCATGACTTTGTATAAAGCTACGCCCCGCTTCGGGGTGGGCATGGGCATAGCGCAGGCTTTGCGCAATAGCCTCTTGCATAGCAAGGGCTATGCCCACCGCCACGTCACGCCGCACGACAATGACGCCCAAGGGCAGGGGGGCATGATATGCCTCTTCCCACCACTGCCCCAAATCCAGCAGCTTTACCAAGCCTTCTTTTTCAAAAGTAAAGCGCCCTTCATGAATAATCACGCCGGCATCAGCCCTGCCAGCTTTCACTGCGGGCATCACATCGCTAAACAGCATGGCCTCGCGCCTGCCCTGAAACTGCCCTGTGAGCGTAAGCAGCAAATTGGCCGTGGTGTGCTCGCCCGGGGTGGCAATGCGCGCCTGTGCTCTGGCTTGGGCATCCAAGGGCGTGCGCGCCACCACCAAAGGCCCGCAGCCCCAGCCCAAGGCCGCCCCAGAAGAAAAGAGGGCATACTCGTCCATAATTTCAGGCACAACACCCAGCGAAACTTTGCTCATGGGCAAAGCGCGTGCCAAAGCAAGGTGGTTGAGCTCTTCCACATCGGCCATGTGCATGGCAAGCGGCACAGGGCTGGGCACAAGGCCAGCAAACAGGGCATGAAAAATATAGGTATCATTGGGGCATGAAGAAATGCCCAGCGTCATGCTTTCCATAAACAATCCTTCAGGGGCTGCTACCCTTCTTTGCGAAAAAGGGGATTGACAATCAATGCTGTCGGTGAAAATCTTTCGCGTTGGTCACGTTTTTCCACACGCTGCTGCCCGCAGTGGCACAGGGCACAGGCCATACATACACAAGGCATGGCAAAGGCAACATACTTGCCCCTTGCCCCCTTGGCAAGCAACAAAATACCGCCGCCCCTTGCCCCCGCCGCCACATGAGAGTACAAAACCACAGGGCGCATGTGGCAGCAAAAGCGCTGCCAGCACAGCAGCCCCCTGCTGCGCACGCATTGTTTACGGGCGCATAATACCATGCCTTACGAGGAGACGCTATGTTTGACGCATCCCGCTATGCCGCGCTGGGCTTAGCCACCATATTTGAAAAAGTCCTCGCTGGTGAAAGACTCAGCGCCCAAGACGGCCTTGACCTCTTTGCCTGCCCCGATGTGAATGCCGTGGGCGCGCTGGCACACCATGTGCGCACCCGCCTGCATGGCGATAAAACCTATTATGTGGTCAACCGCCATATTAATTATACTAATGTTTGCGTCAATGGCTGTGTCTTTTGCGCCTTCCGCCGCGATGAAGAAAGCCAAAAGGGTGCTTTTACCCTCAGCAAAGAAGCTATCTTGGCACGTCTGCGCGGCGAACATGACAGCCCCCTGCATTTGGATGAATTGCACATTGTGGGCGGCTGCCACCCCCAATTACGCCTTGCATGGTTTGAAGATGTGTTCCGCTCTGTGCATCAGGCCTACCCCGACTTACTCATCAAGGCCTTTACCTGTGTGGAAATAGCCCATTTTGCCCATTTGGAAGGCATCAGTACGCTGGAAGTGCTGCAACGTCTACAGCGCGTAGGGCTTGCCATGATGCCGGGCGGCGGGGCAGAAATTTTTGCCGAAGCTGTGCGCAAGCAAATTTGCCCGCACAAGGCCGATGCCCAAACATGGCTGCGCATTGCAGGTGAAGCCCATTCCCTCGGCATCCGCACCAATTGCACCATGCTTTTTGGCCACCTAGAAAGTGCCGCAGACCGCATTGACCACCTGTGCCGCCTGCGCGAACAGCAAGACCGCAGCGGCGGCTTTACCTGCTTTATTCCCCTGCCCTTTTTAACAGAAAACAGCATGCTCACCCTGCCGCCCGAGCAGGTGGGGCAGCACCGCGGGCTGGATCAGCTGCGCACCGTGGCCATTGCCCGCCTTATGCTGGACAACATCCCGCATATTAAGGCCTATTGGGTGATGCTGGGTGAAAAATTGGCGCAAACAGCCCTGTGGTATGGCGCAAATGACCTAGACGGCACTATTGTGGAAGAAAAAATAGGACATATGGCGGGGGCGTCTTCTCAGCAGGGCATGACCTTGCCGCAGCTCGAACAAATGATTCGCGAATCGGGCTTTTGCCCTGTGCGCCGCAACGCTGTTTTTGACACCATAGCTTAAGAGGCCGCCATGACTATAGCATCTTCCCCCTTTGCCCCTTCCCATTCCGCTTTTGACGAGCCGCAGGCAGTGCAGGCGGCGGCCGCTGCCGTGCTGGCAGGCCAGCGCCTGAACCGCGCTCAGGCAGAAGCCTTGTATTATCAGGCCGCCCTGCCCACCTTAGCAAGCCTTGCCCACCATGTGCGCCTGCAAAAGCACCCCCAGCCCATTGTTACCTATGTGGCCGACCGCAACATCAATTATTCCAATGTGTGCGTGTGCGCCTGCCGCTTTTGCGCTTTTTACCGTGCGCCCGAAGCTGAGGGCAGCTATTGCATCAGCCGCGAAGAGATGACACAAAAAATTGAAGAAACCCTTGCGCTGGGCGGCACGCAAATTTTATTGCAGGGCGGGCATCACCCCAGCCTGCCCTTTAGCTGGTATGAAGACCTGCTGCGCTGGATGCGCCAAACATGGCCCAGCCTGCACATTCACGCCTTTTCTCCGCCCGAAATTTTCTTTTGGAGCAAGCTCTACAGCATGAGCGTGGCCGACATTATTGCCCGCCTCAAAGCCGCAGGGCTGGATTCCATTCCCGGCGGCGGTGCAGAAATTTTGCAAACACAGGTGCGGGCACAGGTTTCGCCCAATAAATGCACGGCCGAAGAATGGCTAATGGTGATGGAAGAAGCCCACAAGCAGGGTTTGCGCACCACAGCCACCATGATGTTTGGGCATGAAGAAGAGCCGCGCCACAGGCTGGATCACCTCTTTGCCGTGCGCGATACCCAAGACAAAACGCAGGGCTTCACAGCCTTTATTCCGTGGACATTCCAGCCAGACCACACCAATATTCATGTGCGCCCCCAGCCTGCCCCTGCTTATTTGCGCTTGCTGGCTGTTTCACGCCTTGTGCTGGATAATATTGACAATATCCAATCCTCATGGGTCACCATGGGCCCCCAAGTGGCGCAATTAGCCCTGTTTTATGGCGCAAACGACTTTGGCTCGCTGATGATAGAAGAAAATGTTGTGGCCGCCGCTGGCTGTTCCTTCCATTTGGAACGCAGTGATATTCACCAAATTATCCGTGCCGCAGGCTTTAGGCCAGTGCAGCGCACCATGAATTACAGCCCTGTGGCCAACCAACCCCAGTGCTAGGAGCTTGCCATGCCTAAAACCGCTACCCTGCGCATGGGGCGCATAGGTTACCTTAATGTACTGCCCCTCTATCATCCGCTGGAGGCTGGCATTATTCCCCATGAATATGAGCTGGTTGCTGGCCCCCCAGCCGTGCTGAACGCCATGATGGCACGCGGCGAGCTGCATGTTTCTTCTTCCTCATGCTTTGAATATGCCAGCCGCCCCGAGCAATATTATCTGATTGATGACCTTTCCATTGGCTCGCGCGGGCCCGTGATGAGCGTACTGCTGCTTGCGCGCTGCCCTATCAGCGAGCTTGAGGGTGAGACAGTGCTTATTAGCGGCGAAACAGCCACCTCTGTTGCCCTGCTGAAATTGCTTATGCAGGATAAATATGGCGTGCATGTGCAGTATGAAACAGGCTCTGTCACGGCGGCATTGAGCAGGGGCGAAAGACCCAAAGCCTTTCTTGCCATTGGCGATGAAGCCCTGCGCCTGCGCGCCCACCCAGAATACCCCTACCGCATAGACCTTGCCGAAGCATGGCGCGAGTGGACAGGCCTGCCCTTTATTTTCGGCCTGTGGGTGGTGAGCCGCAAAGCTGCCGATGCTGGGCTTTTTACCAGCGACCCCGGCGTGCTTATGCGCAAGGCGCGGGACTGGGGCTATGAGCACATGGACGTGATTTTAGACCTGACCGCCCACGGCTGCCCCCTTTCGCGTGAAGAGCTTATTACCTATTACCGCGATGGCCTGCTCTACACCCTTGGGGAAGAAGAAAAAAAGGCATTATTGCTTTTTTATACCAAGCTGGCAGAGCATGGCATGATACCTGCTGTGCCTACACTAGATTTTTTCAGCCTCTAGGGCAAACTCACTTGCAAAGCTCGCAAGGGAGAAGCGAATTCCCCTTACGCGCTTTGAGTAGCAAGAATTGCTTATGAAGCCGTGCGAGCATTGCAAAGGTCAAAGCCTCTCAACGGCATTATCGCTTCAGATTGTTTACAAGAGCACGGCTTCTCTCTGGATTTGAACTGACCATACAAGGGGAAATTCTATGTCCATCACGCGAAGAGCCTTTTTAAGCCTGTCCTGTGCAGGTATGCTGAGCACGCTGTCCCCGCTAAAAACGTGGGCAGGCTTTGACCCATTGTGGCGTTCAGGCCTCCCCGTGGGGCGGCCTATTGATACCTCTGTGCTGGAAATCTTCAAAATAGGCCCTGGCCCGTCCAGTTCGCATACCATAGCCCCTATGAAGGCTGGCAATGACTTTCTTGCACTGGCAAAAGCTCTTCCCCAAGAGCAACTGGCCTCTGCCGATATGCTCAGGGTGCGTCTTTTCAATAGTATGAGCTCCACAGGTATAGGGCACCATACAGATAAGGCCATACTTGCTGGTCTGCTGGGAGAAGAGCCAGAAACCTGCTCTGGCGAATTGCTGGACGGGCTTTTTGCCCAGCCCAATGACACGCGCACGGTGGCTATAGGTTCGGTGCGCCTCCCCTTCAGCAGACAAAATATCGTTTTTGAAAAAGAACACCGCAAAGCGCCAGTCAGCGATGTCTTCACGATCAGCCTTCATGCTGGGGAAAAGACGCTGCTTGAACGGGAATATTATTCGGTTGGGGGCGGCTTTCTTCAATGGAAAGGCTGGACGCCACCCGAAAGGGGAAAACCGCGCCATAGCTTTGATTCCATGAATGGCCTGCTGCAGCTTTGTCAATCTGGGCTGTCCATTCCCCAAATTATGCTTGAAAATGAAATGGCCATTACTGGCTTGAGCAAGGCAACTATCCTGAAAAGGCTTGAAGATATTGTGCTGGCTATGGATTCTTCCGTCACCGCTGGGCTTTCCATAGAGGGCAAGCTTGAAGGCCCTTATAAGCTCGAACGCCGTGCCGCTTCCATGTACAAAGAGGCGTTGGCGCTTCCTGCAGAAGAACGCTTCCTCGCCTCTCTCAGTGCCTTTGCCCATGCTGCGGCAGAAGAAAATTCTCAAGGGCATCGCATTGTTACCGCTCCCACAGCGGGTTCGGCAGGGGTAATGCCCGCGCTCGTTCACATGCTGCTCAGCGAAAGAAAAAAAGCCATGCCCGCACTCATTGATGGCCTGCTCACCGCTTCCGTTGTGGGCATGCTTATCAAACGGCATGCCAGTGTTGCTGGTGCCGATGTTGGCTGTCAGGGGGAAATTGGCTCGGCCTCTGCCATGAGTGCCGCCCTGCTTGCACAGGTGCAGGGGGAAGCACCTGAAATAATAGAAAATGCCGCCGAGCATGCCTTGGAACACCATTTGGGGATGACCTGCGACCCTGTGGACGGCTACGTTCAAATTCCCTGCATAGCCCGTTGCGCTATGGGGGCTGTCAAGGCATGGAATGCCTTCCTGATGGCAAAGACAGGGCGCGGTACCTTCCACCCTGTAGGCCTTGACGTGACTATTCGAACCATGGCCGCGACAGGGCAGGATATGGACGCCCGCTATAGAGAAACTGCCCAAGGCGGGCTCGCTCTTTTTTACGTTCAGGGCTGCTAAAGGCTGGGCGGTATGCCATACTACCTGTGTGCCTATACTGAAATTCTTCAGGCTCTCAAGAATGTCATCACAGCAGTGTAGCCATAGGGCTTGAACCATTTCACTATATTATAGCCGTGTATAGGCAAGTCAAAGCTCGCCTAGGCCTTTTCATAGCAAAGTTTTACCAGCAACATTCTTGCAGAGCACATGCAGCATGGTAAGGCTTCTTTGTTTCAGCTTTTACCCTGCAAAAAGCCCCGCCTGTGTATGCAGACGGGGCTTTTTTTGTGCCGCAGCACGGTACTGCTTATTTAAGAATTTCTTTCAGGCGTGGCATCTTCTTGACCACCTGCAAGGCTATGCGCAATTGATTATCCTGCTTAAGCTGGTCAAGGGCTTTTTCGCGTTCTTCGGTTTCTTTTTTGCTCAGGCTGGCATCTTTGCCCTTGGCATTCTTTTCATTTTCCAAATGCTTTTTCAAATCCTGCTCGCGCACGGTCAAAAAGGCCTGCTGCCCTGCCTCGCTGGTTACTTCAAAGGGCACTTCAATATCGGGCACAATGCCTTCTGCCTGAATAGAGCTGCCATTGGGCGTGTAATAACGGGCAATGGTCAGCTTTAATGCCGAGCCATCAGACAGGGGAATAAGGTTTTGCACCGAGCCCTTGCCAAAAGTACGCTCACCCAAAATAACAGCGCGTTTTTGGTCGCGCAAAGCCCCTGCCACAATTTCAGAAGCAGAAGCCGAACCCGCATTTACCAGCACCACAAGGGGCTGCGAAAGCACATCATTTCTGCTGGACGAGGCTTTAAAGAACTTTTCCGAAGCACTGTCGCGGCCACGAATGGACACAATAGTGCCGCTTTTCAAAAACACGTCCGAAACATCCACAGCCTGATCAAGCAAGCCGCCAGGGTTATTGCGTAAATCAAGCACAATGCCCTTAATGCCGCCTGTTTTTGCGGCTTCTTTGCTGGCAGCGTTTAAGGCGTCCTGCAATTCTTCTGTTGTTTTTTCAGAAAAACGGGTCAGGCGCACCCAATAATAGCCTTCTTCCAAACGGCGCGATTTCACGCTGTGCAGGGGGATAGCATCGCGCACAATTTTAATGGTCTGCGGCTCTTTGGCATTTTGGTGCAGAATGGTCAGCTCCACATCCGTGCCCTTGGGGCCACGAATTTGCGTTACCACATCTTGCAGCGAAAGCCCCATGGTCACTTTGCCATTGATAGAAAGAATAGTATCCCCCGCTTTCATGCCCGCCTTATAGGCAGGGGTGTCTTCAATGGGGGTTACTACTTTAATTGCGCCACTTTCTTGCGTAATTTCAACGCCTATGCCAAAAAACTCACCCGAGGTCGTTTCTTGCATGGCCTTATATTCTTCAGGCGTCATATAGGTGGAATGGGCATCCAAATTTTCCAGCATGCCCTTGATTGCACCATTCAGCAAATCGGCACGTTTTGTTTCAGAAACATACGAGCGTTCTACCATATCCATAATTTGGCTGAAACGCTTCAGCGATTCCACATCGCTTTTGTCGGCGGCGTGCACAGGCATACACAGCAGCATTAAAAGCGCTGCCAAACATAAGGGGGAGAACACTGGCATGAAAAAAATCCTCATTCTATTGCGGCAAAAAGCCAAAAAAAGGGCATTCTCGGGCACAACAGCCGCCCGCAAGCACACGCACCCACTGCGCGGCAGGGGCAAAGTGTGAATCACTACGCGCAAAAAGGCAAGCAGTTCTTCTACAAATCCCCTATAAGGGCTTGTTACCGACAGCGCCTAAAGACGCTGGCTTTCTCTTCGTTCAAGCCGTATTGTCATTGCCGCTTTTGCTACCCCTGAAGGGGCATTTGTGCGGTTTTTGGGCTATAAGCCCTGTCGGGCTTTTTGGTTGAAGCTGCTGCGCAGCTCCAACAGGCTAAAGCCATCCAACAAGAGAAAAGACCAGAAGGGTTGCTGGTCTTTTCTCGGAGTATGATGCTGCACATCAAGTGCATGTCCCCATGGCTCACAAAAGCCTGCTACTGGCTATAGCTGAGCATGGAAAATTGGGAAAACTATGTTGCTGCGGGGGGGAGGCTGCCCTCCCCCCTATTTTTGTTGTTGTTTACCCTGTGTTTAGAAACGCAGGATTGTTGCTTGGCTGGCAAGGAAACAGGTCTTTTTTATGCAATGAATGTCCTTTTATAGTACATGACCGCAATAACAATGCCCTGTTGAGGCCGCCAGCCGATAAAACACGTTCTATAGCGCTTTAGAACTCGTAACGGAACGTAGCCTGCACGCCATGGTCTGTGGTGTGTGCGCCAGCCTGTAAGGTGTAATTCACACCTACAGACACGCCATTGTCGTTCTTAGCGCTCAAGCCAAGGCTGCCCTGATAGGAAATAGCATCCATAATGTTGCTTTCCATCGAGGCAGAGCCATTCACGCCAGCAATCTTGATATCCTGCTTGGCTTCAATGTCGCCAGCGGCGGGAATGATTGCCAAATCAAGCGAAGGCTTGATTGTCCAGCCGTTCGAGGTTTCGATATCCTTAGAGAAGGTCACGCCCACGGGGAAAGTCCACACGGTGGCGTTCATATCGTCAGCCTTGAAGACCTTGTGCTTGTCGCTCTTCACATTAAAGCTGTCCATGTGCATATTGGTCATACGCACGCCGATATGAGGCACAATGTCCATGGCATCGGTGGTGATTTTATATTCGCCGCGCAGGCCAGCAGTGATGGTGTCGGTCTTGGCATCAGCCTTCAGCTTTGCCATTTGCATGGCCGAGGGTAAAGACTGCTCCAGCTCGTTGTTGTTGGCGCTGTAGCCAAAGTCCGCAGTCAGGCCAAAGTTCTGGTACTGGTAACCAGCGTACAAGCCTAAGCCCCAGTAATTGAAGCGGTTGTCCGTGGAATTAAAGTCGCCTGTGGATTCAGCATAGCCGCCGCCCACGTTGAACTGTGCACCCACGCGGAACATGTCGTTGAAGGTGTAGTCTGCGCCCAAAGCCACGCCAGCGGCGTTGGACTTGTAGCCTGTTTCAAAGTCACCAGACTCAAAGCCAAAGCCCTGCTGGTTTTGATAGGTGGGCATAACCCACAAGCCCAAGCCGTTCTTCATGCCGTCGCCAGCCGAGAGGCCTTCGTGCGCGCTTGTGCCATCGGCATTCAGCGCTACCACAGCGCCCTGCGGCGCAGCAGATAAAGAGTTACGCAGGCCAGCAATATTGCCCGCCGCATTGGCCAAGTTCAAACCCATTTGCGGGGCTGCACCAGCAAAGGCCATCTTTGCTGCACCTTCGATGGTGGCGGCACGTTCTTTCATATTCCCCACATTGCGGGTGGGGTCGACAGCACGGTTAATAAGGCGTTCCCCATAATTGGAAGAATCTTGATTCGTCATGCCCGCTGCCATCATGGTATTGACCAAGCCAGCCAAATTCTTGTCCAACTTGGGCAGCACTTTTTGTGCATCTTTTGCGGAAACGCTTACAGAGATCGTCTTATTATCAGTACCCCTATTCAAGGTGGCATTGAGCAAAAGGTTGTCTTGCACGCTTAAATTCGTGCCCTGCCAACCTGTTTTTTCTCCTTCAAGCGTGGTGTCAAAACCCTGTAAAATGGTGTAGTCACCAACGGTTGCCTTGGTCAGATGCAGCTTGGCACTGTCTGCTATAGTGGCTGTTGCACCAGTAACTCCTTCTGCTGTGCTTAATGCCGCAGAACCGTTCAGGTTGCCAGCGTTCACTACCAGCAGGGAGTTAGCGGCGAAGGCAGCGGTACTGCCTCCAGAGGCAGATAACACACTAGCTAACGCTGTATTATCCTTCGAACCATCAACCATAATCTTAGCGCCGCTAGCCAAGGTCTGCGGAGCATAAATGCCCATAGCAGCGGTAATACCTTTTTCTGTCAGACTACCAAGAGCAGCAACTTCACCCGCAAGCCATGTTTTATCGGTCGTGCCAATGCTCAGCATGGAATTTTTCCCCACACCGATTTTGCCATCAATCTTACTAATATCAGGTGTAGCTGTTATATCATCAGTGAATTGTGCAATAGCAACCTGCGTAGAAGCCTTGTCCCATGCGGGGTCAAGAAGCAAAGAGCCACCGTTCAAGTTCAAGCTGTTTACTGTCAGACTGGAGCCACCAGTGGTATCTGTGGCATCGCCTACGGTAATAGTGGTGCTGCTGCTGGCGGTCAGCGTATCTGCCGTAACGGCAGCATTATTTTTCAGACTTGTTGTGCCAGTACCAAGGGAAATATTTTTAGCTGCAACCGTACCAGCATCAGCCGTAACAGTGGTGGCATGAATTGCAGCAGCCTCAACAGCCCCGCCTTCAGCCTTCACTGCTGCTACGGCAACACCTTCAGCACCAATACCCCCCGTCACCTTCAGCGTGCCGCCAGCAGAGGCAGTCACTGCGCTTGAGACTATACCTTCGCTGCCAGACGCACCTGTAATTGAAGCAACGGTAAAGTTACCATTTACGGCAGTTAATGCGCCAGCATTCCCTAAAGCCACCGTGCCCTTCAGTGTACCACCGCTTTTTGCACCTTCAGCACCAAGCTGCAATGTGCCCTTTTCTATTTTGAGCTCAACTTGATTGTTCTCATTGCTTGTTTTTACAAGCTCACCTGAACCATCGCCCACCAAGGTCAGCGTTTTATCCCCCTTAACAGTAACATTGGTAGCCGAGCCAAGGTCTATATTTTTTACACCAAGGTCATTCTCTCGGCTTGCTTCTGCGCCGCTACCTGTGCCACCAATAACAAGATTTTTATTACCTGTGGTAGCTTCTACTTTTGCTAAGGTCGCGTCCGACCCTGCATTGTCTGGTAAGTTATCAATACTGGTAGAATTGTCTACGACAGGCTTTCCGCTGGCATCTTGAATAAGATCGCCCAGCATTGTTACCTTTTTTCCGCCAGCATTTTTTACCAAAATATTGGCAGACTCTGCATAAGCAAGAGAATAGAGTTTATCGGTTAAGGCTATGCTGCCACCAGCTACATCATTTTCTTTAAAAGAAATACCTTCCTTAATTGCACCTGCGGCTTCTGTTTTGCCATCATCAGCAATAGCTGCGGTGAAAGCCTGGCTAGAACCAGTCTTCAGTATGCCCGTTGCAGAGAGAGCAATTGTTCCATCTTTAGCAAAAGAAAACTCCTTTACATCCAGCGTGCCGCCGCTAACATTCACTGCGCCTTGCATATTCCATGCTCTGGCTACATCCAGCGTACCGCCGCTAACATTCACCGTGCCAAGGAAGTCATTCATGCTGGAATTTACCAGCATTGTGCCCTCACCTGTTTTGGTTAGAGATGCGCTGGCGACACCAGCAATGGAATCAAGATTCTTGTCGGCAGCGTAATCGGCATTTGCCGCGCCAATGGTCAATGTGGCGTCTTTGGCTATGGCGAAGGTTGCGGAAGAGGCTAAACCTGCACCACTTGCTTCATTATGATCAAGGTACAAAAAACCACCCTGTGCTGTCTGCCCGCTCACTGTATTACCAGTAATGTCTGTGTTCTTAGTGTAGGTAAAGCTTAGGGGGGAATCTAAAGCGTAAACAGCCCCGCCATACGCTGAACCAGAAGCCGCATGTGCGCTGTTATTGGTAAAAGAGACATCGGTTACATCAACAGCCATTTTACCATTTTTCTCATTGGTGCTCGTTGATTCATTACCTGTAAGAGCGTCCCCTTTCACATACAATGCACCGCCATAGGAGATAGTGCCTTGAGCACCTGATGCTGTAATTTTATTATTAGAGAATGAAGAATTGTTAAGAGCCAAATTCAAATTGGCATCTCCACCCCAGCGCGCACCGCGCACATACAGCGCACCACCAGCGTTCCATTCATTATTGCCAGTAACTGTTGTTTGGTTACCAGAGAATGTTGCATTGCTGATTGTGCCACCTGTGCCAAAGAGTGACATCCCACTGCCCAATATCGTCGCTGAATTTGTAAACGTGGTATCTTTTATTGTAATACTATCAGCCGTTAACGTGCCTACACTTTGATAATAAGATCCGCCTGTCACCTGCCTATCACTACTGGCACTGTTATTTATGAATTTCACATCTTGCAGTGTCGTATCTGCACCTTGTATACCAACAGCACCACCATAAGCACCATTAGCATCAGTTCCTGTCACTTTGAACGTATTGCTTTCAAAAATTGTATCACTAATAGCAACCTTGCCATCGTTTACAGCACGAATAGCAACTATACCAGCAGAATTACCACTTGTCGTTGTTACTGAAATAGTATTATTTTTGAACGTAGAGCCAGAAATTGTTAAAGAGTCTGTACTAGCAAGGCTTGCAGAGACAATACCAATAAGAGGGTTATTATTGCTTGCAGAAAGGCCATACCCAGTAAAGTTTGCCCCGTCCAATGCTAATGCGGTGCTTGTTTTATCAATCGTCGTTATGGAAGAAGCTGTTCCAGCCGTCTTCAGCCCACCGTTTAAGGTCAATACGCCCTGCGAGAAATTTACAAAGGATTTATCGGCTGTCGTTTCACCTTGTGCAAAGTCAACATTTTTTAAGGTCGTGGTAGAATCTTTATCAATAGTTGATGTGCCAGTGAGCGTCAGCTTAGACTTATCAGTAAAGATAATATTGCTGTTTACCATTGTCAGACTTGCTAAGTCATCACTGGTAACATAAAGGCTTTCTGCTGCTTCTGCTGTTGTGCCTACAGTGTTTATATCTAATTTATTCCCCGTACCTGCAAGATCAACAAGCCCTGTAATTTTGCTGCCAGTCGTCAGATTTATGCTTGCGCCTGTGGTACCTATAACACAAATTGCTTTTGAATTTGAATCAGCAGTAATAGTACCACTATTGGTAAAAATTTTATCATTATAGCCATTAGCGGTCGTATCATTTGTGAGTAATACCCCTGTGCCACCACCAGACACATATATTGCACCAGCATTTTTCACATTGCCGTCAGTAAGTGCTTCTTTGCGGTAGAAGATACCAACGCCGCCTTTATTTTCAATATATATTTTTCCGCTTGTATCATTCAATATCTTTTTATATACGCTTCCAGAGTTATCAACAATGCCGCCACCATTTTTGATAACAATAGTACCCTTATTGATAGCAGAACCGCTGGGGTCTACCCCCATCGCCTTTGCTTTGTACGCATCTCGTCCATCAACATAAATAGTTCCTGTATTTACTATAAAAGAATTAACCGCTGTCGCGTTTGCATCATAATAAATGCCCATGCCTTGAGCATAGCCATTAGTTCCATTTACTTCTCCGCTAAGAACCCAAATTGTACCAGCATTAGTTAGTGTTGTTTCCTTCGCCGCAATAACAGAGGATGTTTGTGCACCACTAGCCGTTGTTGCCCCACTAATGACCGCTGTTTGCCCCTGTGTAAGGCTACTCTGACCTTGATAATCAGATTTCTCTATTTTCTCTACAGTAGGATTACTAGGCGCATCCATCCACTGGCTTTCAGCCATCGCCCCACTCACCCCGCCAGCCACCAGCATACCCGCCACAGCAAGCGAGCCAAAGGTATTCATCAAAGAACATTTCTTTAATACAGCTGAATAGCGATTAATCAAATTGCCAATTGCACCCTTAGTCAACATCATACTCTCAGCCTCCATAGTGTGAACAAAAGGTCTATGTATACTGCAATAGTAAGAAACAATTACAACAGTGATACTAACAGTGAGACTGTTAGCAATTTAATTTTTTATTTATATAAATTATATAATTACAGGGAAGCTGGGAGTAGATGAGAAAGAGAAAATGAATATCTCGGATGGAGATGCAAATATTTTTAACGAGATATAAAAATATACGGTATCAATTTTCTAATTTCTTGATTTAATTATCTTTATAGTTAAGATATCATGTTTTTATGAATATATTTGCATGTAACTTTTTTAATTTATCTTGAATTATTTGATAGTAAGCGCTAACAATTACAACAGTGATACTAACAGTCTCACTGTTCATATTTCCCCCCCCAAAAAAAAATCCTGCTAGCCTTGGGAAATGTGGGCGAGCAATCCCCGCCCCTACCTGCAAATTTCCTCAAAAAAACTGAAAAACACATTCCACTTGACAGGCTTATTTTTTTACTCCGCCCCTACCAGAGTCTCGGTCATCCCCTCATCCACAAAGCCCCTGCTGATACGACAAGCCCCTCACAGCGTAATGCACGTTGCAAGCCTCTCCCCAGCCCTCAAAACTTTACAGCCGCGTAGTATAAAGGCAAAAAAACCTCCTGAAAACCTGTGATATATACAGGCAGGAGGTATCGCGCGTGCAATTTTATATAGTTCAATAATGCAAATAGCCCCGTAATCTGGTGGAGCTTGGAGCAGCAAACCAAAACCAGAAAACGAGGCTACAAATTATTGTAGGAAAGGCGTTGCCCAAGTGCTTACGAGGAGCACAGGGCTTTGTTTATTCTGCGGGCACTTCTTCTTCCCCGCCAAGCACCAAGCATTCTTTTTTCCAGAAGGCGACGCCGTATTTATACACCTTGGTAAGAATTGAGGGTAGACCAAGGGCATAGTCCTGCGCTTCAATTTGTGCAAGAGCACTTTGTGCAGCTTCCTTCATGCTAGCGCGGTCTTTGGCTATCTTGATTTCAATAATGGCGGCACGCTTACCATGCAGATCGAGGACAAAAATGTCTGGTCTGCCATTGCCTAACTCATGGTTGGAACGCACCCGCCATCTGCTGAAAGATAATATGCCTGTAAGAAAGGCATGATAATAATCTTCGTGTGCGTCATAGTAGCTGATCGTAGCATACAGTTGTTCTGTTAGCATTGCCGCAAGCTGTGCAGCATCTCCAGCCCACAGGTGATTAAAAAGAACTGTTCTGTCAGTTGTTTGCACTGTATCAGTGAACCATGCCGCTATGGAAGAAGTAAATATTTTACGCACTTCCTTATTGGGAATGGTAAGCGCTGTCGCCTCGCTATCAGAAGTCATGCCGCAATCTTCCATCTGCTCAGGGCTTGCCTTGGTCAAATAGCCTGTAAGGTAGAGCAATGTCCACAAATTGTCTTCCGAGGCGTGTAGGGCGTCATAGGTAAGGTTTTCAACAATGGTCGCTTCCACGCAGCCACCAGCAAGGAGAGCCTCAAACTTGTCACCAATATTCAGATCAGTACGCCCCACAAAACTGCGGACAATGCGGTTGCCGCTGGAATTATTCCAATACGCCTGCGGCTTAGCTAAAGGATTTTTTTGCAGCTTTGCCACATGCTGAAGCACGTCCCAAGGGCAGTATATCTCTTTGCCATTACCAAAACGGTAGCCGTCATACCATTCCTTCAGTTCGGCTTTTTTGTGAAACAATCCAGCTTGGCTCAGCAAAGAGTCCACTTCCTCTTCTGTGAAGCCAAATTTGTCAGCAAATTCTTCATCAGAAATTGTATAGCAAGCGAAATTATTCAACCCAGTGAAAATACTTTCCTTGGAAATACGCAGACAGCCTGTCAGCACGGCAAGCTGAAGCGTGTCATTGGTTTTGAGTGCCGCCCCCAGCATATTGCGGAGAAAAGACACCATTTCAGCGTAATAGCCATTTTCTTCTGCCCTCGCGAGCGGGACATCATATTCATCAATGAGCAGAATGACTGGTTTGCCCCAATGGTCACGCAGGGCACGGCTAACCATCTTTAATGCATTTTCTAATTCAGGCTGAGAAACCGTAGCATCTAACAACTTTTGTAAGGCTGTCTTATCACTCTCGGAAAGAGCATTATTGTTCAGCAAATAGCGGTGTTCAATGGCAAGAACACGAAACAATTCTGTTACCTGCCCCAAGGCATGGGCAAAATTCAAGCCTTCCACCTGCTTGAGCGAAATGAACACCACAGGATACTTATTCATCCACGCATCGCACAGGGTGGTGTTCTTTGCAATGTTTAGCCCTGCGAAAATATCTTTACTGTCCTTCTGAATGTCAAAGAACTCACGCAGCATGGTCATGGTCAGTGTCTTACCAAAGCGGCGCGGGCGCGTGAGCAGAGAGACCATTGCTGATGTCGACTCCCCCACCAGTTCTTCAATAAGCGCCGTTTTATCTGCATAAAAGCACTGTTCTTCCCGCAATCTGCGGAAAAATTCACCACCAATAAGGATGCGCAGGGCGTTTGACATAATTTCTCTCCTTGTGTGCCAGTATCCTAATAAGGCAAGGGGCTGTCAATGGTGTCAGGGACGATAGCGCGCTGTCACTCATCTCAGTTGAATATATATTACCTCCTTGAAAAGATAAAATACTTCTCATTTTTCCAAATACAAGCACAGCTTCCTGCCCTCTTCACTGGGGACGGAGACTTTCTTTTCTGCATCATATTTCAAGGAGACCACAAAGCATCAAATCTAACAACTGACGAAGTAGTGCATTGGTTTTCTTACTGAGATAACAGGATATGCCAATGCCCAAACAGGCCTGACATATTCTTAAGTTTGGTTGAAGCTGCCATGCAGCTTCAACAGGCTAAAGCCTACAACAAAAACGCGGCAGGCTTGCACCCACCGCGTTGAATATACTTTTTTATGGTAAATTACAGGGCTGTTTCATCAACCTTAAAGAAAGCCATGGCGCCGCCGCCACACACGGGGCACTTTTCGCAAGGGCCTTCGCTGGTGTAGCCACAAACCTTACAGACATAATAGTCGGTTTCAGCAAGAGCGGCGGGGTTTTCCAAAGCTTTTTTGTACAGGTTGGCATGCACTTCTTCCACAGCATTTGCCCAGCCAAAATATTTGGCCACAGCGGCATTGCCTTCGGCTTCGGCTTCCTGCTTCATTACAGGGTACATTTTGGTGAATTCGTAGGTTTCACCTTCCAGAGCATCCTGCAAGT
This sequence comes from Desulfovibrionaceae bacterium, assembly GCA_028689675.1. GTDB lineage: Bacteria > Desulfobacterota > Desulfovibrionia > Desulfovibrionales > Desulfovibrionaceae > JAQVCS01. The sequence continues at coordinate 30,864 of JAQVCS010000010.1, forward strand.
TGGCAGCCGTGTCTTTAATCATGCCAAGGTTTTTCCAATGGGCATGGGCATGAATGGTTTCAGCAGCGGCGGCAGCGCGGAAGAGCTTGCTCACCTGCTTTAAGCCTTCTTTTTCAGCTGCAACGGCATAGGCAAGGTATTTACGGTTAGCCTGAGATTCACCAGCAAAAGCTTCTTTCAAATTCTGTTCGGTCTTGCTCATCATAGTCTCCTATTCGATATATGTGGTAAAAAAAAAGTGTTTATTGTTGCGAACGATTCCTATTTACAAAAAAGCTCTGCCTTTGTAAAGCACTTTTTGAAATTTTTTTTCTTTTTTTTGCCGCAGGGGCATACATTGACGGAACAGTCCACAACCGTTACATAAAAAGTATGTCTGGACGTTACCCTATACCGCACCTTGCACCGCACAGCCTGCACCGCACCGAGTGTCTTATTAAGCGCAGCCGTTTTATTACCAGCCTTGCCCACAGCCCCGATGCTGCCTCTGCCCGTGCCTTTGTCGAGCGCATTGCCCGTGAATTTCCCGACGCCACACACAATTGCTGGGCTTTTGCTGCTGGTGCGCCAGGGCACACGGCCGCGGTGGGCTTTTCAGACGATGGCGAGCCCCATGGCACAGCAGGCCGCCCCATGCTCACCGTGCTGCTGCACAGCTCTGTGGGGGAAATTGCCGCTGTTGTTACACGCTATTTTGGCGGCATCAAGCTGGGCACGGGCGGGCTGGTGCGGGCTTATCAAAGCTGTATACAGGAATGCCTAGAAAGCCTGCCCCTACACGAGCGCATTATTCCCGCCTATCTTGATATTGTTATAGAATACCCTTTTGTCACGCCGCTGCAACGCCTGCTACCGCAATTTGAAGCCTGCATCGAGCGCGAAGAATTTGGCGCCGATGCCAGCTTTCGCCTGCGCCTGCCGCAAGAGCATGTGGCTGCCTTTACCGCCGCCCTAACCAATTTGACCGACGGCAATGCCCTTATTGAGCTGTGCCAAGCATAAACACATATTCGGCACAAATACAAGCATGAAAAAGGGGAATTACGCGGCAAGCCAATATACAAAGTACAGGGCAAGCGCATTTATAAACTTTTCTGTGCTCTTCGTGGCAATAAAGGGAGCAAAACTGCCCCGTCAATGCCATTATTTCAAAGCATCGGCAATGCAATTGCGTGCCCCTGTGGGAAAGACAAGCCAGACAGGCAGCAGGCTTTTTATTAATTTTTTAGAGCATGTTAACTTAAACATGCTCACAAGGTTTCGTAAGAAATCCTTGCCGCTCAAAGCGCACAAGGGGAATGTACTTCCCCCTTACATGAGCTTTGAAAGGGAATCTGCTCTAGTGATGAATATGCTCTGGCGTGCACCAAGCATCAAGTTGCTGGCAATGCGCCAAAGCCGCATACAGCACAATGCCCACAGAAGTGGAAAGGTTGAGGCTGCGCACCACCCCGCGTATGGGAATACGCACACGGTGCGGCGAACGCTCCAGCATACTTTGCGGCAGCCCGCGTGATTCGGGGCCAAAAATTAGGGCATCGTCATCAGAAAAATCAAAATGATGCATGGGCGTGCCCCCTTTGGAGGAGGTCATAACCAAACGCTTGCCCTGCCCTGCCTCGCGCAAATAGCTTTCAAAATCTGACCAGACATACTTTTGCACATGTGGCCAATAATCCAGCCCTGCACGCTTTAAATATTTATCGTCCAAGCGAAAGCCCAAGGGCTCAATTAAGTGCAGTACGGTATCGGTTGCACCGCACAAGCGCGCAATATTGCCCGTATTGGGCGGAATTTCTGGTTCAAAAAGCACAATTTCCATACAAACCTATCCTACACCTTGTTATACACAATGCGGGCAGACAAGCCCGGGCACAAGCTGCGCCTGCACACGAATATCTTTACTGCCATACCCTTGATCATTAAGCGTGGCAAACATATCAGAAGCCACAATTTCCACAGGCAACTCGGGTAAACCCTGCGTGGCAAGGCTTGCCTTCAGCACTGCTTTTGCATCTGCCTCGGCCTGCTGCACAGAATAGCTGCGGCTGATGGGGCGCGTAATATCGGCTGTAGGCACACGCATAAAGCCAGCGCCCGTGTCGGCAAGCAGGGTAAGCGAGGCCGTGGGCTGGGTCAGCGCTGCGCCCACAGCATTGGCACAGGCCGCATGCGGCGGCACATGCACAGGCAAGCCCAAGCCCTGCGCCAAAGGCTGGCGCAGCAAGGCCGCAGGCGCGCCCACCAGCCACACAGCCGCAGGCCGCAATGCTGCCCCTTCCATAAGCGCCGCAAGGGTATACACGGGCGCGGCATTAATGTGCTGCACCAGCTCGTGCACGGCCGCAGCAATAGCCTGCACGGCCGCCTGTCGGGCAGCCTTGGCACAGCCAAGCGCATCCTCTGCCCAGCCTGTGCGCTGCGCCACAGCGTCAAGGGCGTGGCGCGAAGCCTCAGCATCCCCCGCTGTCAGACCTTGCTCAGCCAGCCCCACAACATTCAAGGCGTCCAGCAAGGTGGCTTCGTGCCCGCCAAAGGCCACAGCACGGCCGCGCCGCTCTGGGCCTACCAGCACCTGCCCCCCTGCGCCATGCAATAAAGAATCCCCACCAATACCCAGTGAAACAGTGGCAAGAGAGCGCACCAAGGTAGCCCGCCCGCCAAGGCGCATGCCGTCGCGCTCCAGCACAGGCGAGCCTGCGGTAAACAGGGCAATATCTGTTGTTGTGCCCCCAATATCCAGCAGCAGGCTGTCTTGCTGGGCAAGCTCTGGGCACAGAGCAAGCAGCCCCATTACGCTGGCCGCAGGCCCCGACAAGGCCGACTGCACAGGCTCGCGCCGTGAAAGAGCAAAGGGCAGCGCCCCGCCGTCCGCCTTCAGCAAATAGGCGGGGGCATGAATGCCCGCCGCAGCAAGGGCTTGCTCAAGCGCATCAATAAATTGAGTATGCAAATGCGTAAACGCTGCGTTATAATAGGCTGTTGCCACACGGCGGGGAAAATTCAATGCCCCAGAAAGGCTGTGCCCTTGTGTCAGGCTTAGGCCGGGGGCGGCACGGTGTACTGCCTTGGCAAGCTGCTGCTCATGCTCTGGGTTGCGCGGTGAAAACTTCCCCACCACGGCACAGGCTTGCACACCCTGCTGCACCCATGCACGCGCCGCGGCACAAGCCCCCTGCACATCAAGGCGCGTCACTTCCTGCCCGCGGTGGTCAAGCCCGCCGCCAGCCACATAAACATGCTGCCCTAGGGCAGCGCGCTCGGGCGCAAGCCCAGGGCCAGCGCTCAGCACCAGCCCCACGGGGTCAAGCTTGCCCTGCACCACAGCATTTACCGCCAGCGTTGTGCCCACTGTCACGCGCGACACTGCCGCCAGCGCCGCGGGCTCACAAGGCAATGCCGCCAACACAGCCGCCACCGAAGCTGGCAAATTATCGTGCTGCGTGGGCACTTTAGCCTGTGCCACCACATGCCCCTGTTCCACCAGCACGGCATCTGTGTGCGTGCCACCCGCATCTATACCTAAATACATGATAAACCTCGCTTGCTCTGCTTTCTTTCTACCCCCAGAGCAGCACTTTGACAAGAAAAGCCAAGCTGGCTGCCGCAAAAAATAAAAGCCCTGTAAGCACTTCAGCAAAATTCCTTGACCGCAGGGCTTTGTTCCAGTAATTTTTATCCCTTGCCATGTATCCCCGTGTTCTTCGGTGGTGCACGAGCCAAACCAAGAGGTATATTATGAATAAAACTGAATTTATCTGGTTTGATGGTAAAATGGTTCCTTGGGAAGAAGCCAACGTGCCCGTTATGACGCATGCCCTGCACTATGGCAGTGCTGTTTTTGAAGGCATTCGTTGCTATGCCTGTACCGATGGTTCTTCTGCCGTGTTCCGCCTGCAAGAACATGCTCAGCGTCTAGTCAATTCTGCTAAAATTATGGGCTTGGCCATGCCCCTGACAGTAGACGAAGTGAGCGCTGGTATTCTTGAAACGGTTACTGTCAACAAGCTCAAAGAAGGCTATATTCGCCCCCTCACCTTTGTGGGGTCTGGCGAAATGGGCGTGTACCCCGGCAGCAACCCCGTGCACACCATTATTGCCGCGTGGCCTTGGGGTGCATACCTTGGTGCAGAAGCGCTGGATATGGGCATTCGCACCAAAATCAGCTCTTTTGCCCGTATGCATGTCAACACCCACATGAGCAAGTGCAAGGCCGCTGGCAACTATGTCAACTCTATTCTTGCCAAGGTGGAAGCAAAAGAAGATGGCTATGATGAAGCCATTATGCTGGATACGCAGGGCTTTATTTCAGAAGCCACTGGCGAAAATATCTTTATTGTGCGTAACGGTATTATCAAAACCACGCCCCTTACCTCCATTTTGGGCGGCATCACGCGCGATTCTATTATGACCGTGGCGCGTGATCTTGGCTACACCGTGGAAGAACAGCTCTTCACCCGCGATGAACTCTACATTGCCGATGAAGCCTTCTTTACAGGCACGGCCGCTGAAGTGACCCCCATTCGTGAAGTGGATCACCGCACCATTGGTGCAGGCCGCGCTGGCGCTGTGACCAAGCACATCCAAAAAGTCTTTTTTGATGTGGTCAAGGGCGGCAATGCCCAGTATGAAAGCTGGCTGAACCGCTATACTGTGTAATTTGTCTTTTAACGGGGTGCGCCCTGCCCTGCTCTGCTTATCAGGGCAATGCAGTGCGGGGCGCACTCGGTGCTGTGCATGAAATACATTTCGCTCGCTTCGCGCTACCGCCCCCAAACCTTTGCCGATGTTGCTGGCCAAGATATGGTAAAGGCCGTGCTTTCCCGCGCTGCTCAAGAAGACAAGGTTGCTCCAGCCTATCTTTTCAGCGGCACTCGCGGCGTGGGCAAAACCACCATTGCACGCATTTTTGCCAAGGCGCTGAATTGTGCCCATGCCCCCGCGGCCGAACCCTGCAATGACTGTGAGCAATGCCGCAAAATTACTCAGGGCGTGCATGTTGACGTTACAGAAATTGACGGCGCTTCCAACAACAGTGTGGAAGATGCCCGCGCCCTGCGCGAAACCATAGGCTATGCAGCCATGGAAGGGCGCTACAAAGTCTTTATTATTGACGAAGCCCACATGCTTTCGCGCTCTGCCTTTAATGCTTTGCTCAAAACGCTGGAAGAACCCCCAGCCCGCGTTGTTTTTATTTTTGCCACCACAGAAGCGCATAAATTTCCTGTTACCATTGTGAGCCGTTGCCAGCACTTTATATTTAAGCATCTGCCCGAAAGTGCTCTTATTGCCCATCTGAATAAAATCTTGCAGGCAGAAGGCATGCACTTTGACGCTGGGGCTGTGGCACTTATTGCCCGACGGGCTGCTGGCTCGGTGCGCGATGCCATGAGCCTGCTTGACCAATGCCTTGCCTTGGGCGGGGATGCCCTTACGCAGGAAAGCGCCCGCGCAGTGCTGGGCGTGGCTGGGCAGGATTTATTTATTGCCCTGCTGGATGCTCTGGTGGCGCAAGACTGCGCAGCCATTGCGCGCTTGCTGCGCCGTCTGCTTGACCAAGGCGTGGATATTGGCTTTTTCTTGCGTGAGCTGGGCACGCTGTGGCGCACCCTTTTCTTGCTGCGTCAATCTGGCGAAAGCATTGTACCTGTGCTTGATATGCCTGCCGATGAATGCGCCCTGTGGTTAGCGCAAGCGCCGCGCTTCAGCCTGCAGCACATTCATGCCGCGTGGCAAATGGTGCTGGATGCCCAGCGCCGCATTACGCACAGCCCAGAGCCAGCTGCCGCGCTTGAGCTGCTGCTGCTGCATTTGGCACTGCTGCCGCGCCTACTGCCACTGGAACAGCTGCCTAGCTTTGCCCAAGGCCATGCTGCCCCCAATAGTGCCGCCAGCCCCGCAGCACCTGCTGCTTCTGTGCCCCCAGCCGCTGTGCCTTCAACCGCAGCTCCCTCTGTGCCATACGGGGCAGACTCTGCTGCGCCTGTGGCCTCGGTTATACCCACCGCCTCTGCGGCCTCTGCACCTGCGGCCTCGTTTGCGCCTGCCCCGACACTGGCACAAAGCACTGCGTACATGCCTGCGGCCTCGGCTGCCCCCACAGCACAGTCTGCGCCCATAGGCTCTGCCATGCGCGTTGCACAGCCTGCACCCGCTACCAAGCCTACCAGCGCAGAGCATAACAAGCCTGCCCCAGCAAGCCCACGGCAAGAGCCACAAGCTCAAGGGCAAGGCCTGCCCGCCGCACCTGCCCAGCCAGCCTTAGCGCAGGCAGCAGAAGCGCGCGCGCAGGAACAGTATGCACCAGAAAAAACAACGCAAACACAGGCAACAAGCCAGCCCAGTTCTGCACAGGCTGCCCCAGAGCAAACAAGAGCAGCGCAATCTGCCCCAAAGCCGCTTGCCCCAGTGCAGGCAGCGCCCCCTGCTGCCGAGCAAAAAACAGCGGGGGAAGGCCTTTCGTGGGAGCATTTTTGTGAATTTTGCGCCTCGGTGCAGGAACAGGGGGGCACAAGCCTGCCCCTGCGCATGATGCGCTCTGTTTCGGGGCACTTCAGCGCACAAGGCTGCCGCATACAAACACCGTCACAGCAGCAATGCGATTCGCTTGAACGCAGCCGCCCTGTGCTGGAAAACCTGCTGGCACAATATTGCCACCAAGCAATAGGCCTGCTTATTGTGCCCCCAGCCCGTGCCCCCAGAACAGAGGCACAGCTTAAAGATGAATTTTCACAGCGAGCTGAAGTAAAGCTTTGCTGCGAATTATTGGATGCCCGCCTTGACAGGGTGCATCCCCTCAGCAAAAACCCCTAGGGCAAGCGTCTGGCGCACGGTGTTGCCACCGCGCCTGCCCGACAGACCATACAAGGAGTATAAACATGAAAAATATGGGTGATATTCTGCGTCAAGCTCAGGTTATGCAGCACAAATTGGCCAAAGTGCAGCAGCAAATGGCTGAAGCCGATTTTGAGGCCTCCAGCGGCGGCGGCATGGTCAAGGCCGTGATGACGGGCAAGCAAGAGCTGAAATCGCTTGTTATTGACCCCAAGGCTCTGGAAGGGAATGACGTGGAAATGCTGCAAGACCTCATTCTTGCCGCAGTAAACGAAGCTGGCCGCATTGCCCGCGACAGCATGGAACGTGAAATGAGCGCCATTTCTGGCGGCATCAAGCTGCCCGGCGTTTTTTAAATTATCTTGGGGCGTGTTCACACTACAGGAATGTTGTTCGCTGGCAAGGAAGACGAGGCCTGTATGCAGGGAATGTATTCTTATGGTACTAACCCGAAATACAAGCCGAAGTCTCACGCCGACAGAGGGCAAAAAAACGTAGTGTGAATACGCCCTAGGGCGCAGGGGGCTTTTATGGCTTCCTGTGTCCTCTTGCTCTGCGGCAACAGCAAGCAGGCACTATGCATATTTTCTGTCTTTGCCCTGCCCTTCCGCGCAGGTCTTTTCTTTTTTACTCTTTGTTTATGCCTGCAGTGCTGTGTGCGCTGCGGGGTAAGCCCCGTGTTCTGCGGGGAGGATGACGTATGCACAATATTCCCGCACCCTTGGCAGCATTGGTAGAGCAGCTTTCGCGCCTGCCCGGCTTGGGGCCCAAATCTGCCCTGCGCGTTGCCATGAGCCTGCTGCAATGGCCTGTGGCCGAAACCCGCCGTCTGGGCGCTTCTATTCACGATTTGCGCGACAACCTGCACTTGTGCTCGCGCTGCGGGGGGCTTGCCGCCACAGACCCCTGCCCCATCTGCACCGACCCTGCCCGCGCGCCAGACACCCTATGCCTTGTGGCAGAATGGGACAGCATGCTCACCATGGAAGAAGGCGGCTTTTACCATGGGCAATATCTCATTTTGGGCGGCCTGCTTGCCCCCCTTGAGCAAATGAATGCTGAAGCCCTGCACATAGACCGCCTGCTTGCCCGCCTGCGTGAAGGGCAGGTAACAGAGCTGGTGCTGGCGCTGGGGGCAACTGCCGAAGCAGAAAATACAGCCTCGTATGTGTGCAATCAGGTGCGGGCACACGCGCCGCAGGTGCATTTAAGCCGCTTGGCGCAGGGCATACCGCTGGGGGCAGAAGTAAAATTTATGGATAAAGAAACCTTGAAGCAGTCCATGCGTTTTCGTCAGGTTTTATAGAAAAAACACCGCTGTGCTGCCTCTTCTTGCCCAAGCCGCTTTGCACTCTAGAGCGGCTTGTATACTTTTTTTCGCTTTTTTTCCCTTTTGCCCCTAGACGATGCCCAAGAAAGACTTACATTTTCGTCGCACAGCAATGTGCCTTACTGAAGTAAATTTTCTGGAGGGTATATATATGTCTAAGATTATCGGTATTGACCTTGGCACAACAAACTCTTGTGTCTATGTTATGGAAGGAAAAGACCCCAAGTGCATAAGCAACCCTGAAGGGGGGCGCACTACGCCTTCTGTTGTTGCTTTTACAGATAAAGAACGCCTTGTGGGTGAAATTGCCAAGCGTCAGGCTGTAACCAACCCCCAGCGCACCATTTTTGCCATCAAGCGCCTTATGGGGCGTAAGTTTGATACCCCCGAAGTGGATCGCTGGAAGCAGCATTCCCCCTATGTTATTGCCAAGGGCGCCAATGGCGATGCCGCTGTGGAAGTGGACGCCCGCTCTTACAGCGCCCCTGAAGTTTCGGCCATGATTTTGGCCAAGCTGAAGGCCGATGCTGAAGCCTACCTTGGCGAAAGCGTGACAGAAGCCGTTATTACTGTTCCCGCCTACTTTAACGATGCCCAGCGTCAGGCCACCAAGGATGCTGGCCGCATTGCAGGCTTGGAAGTAAAACGTATTATCAACGAGCCTACAGCAGCCTCGCTGGCGTATGGCTTTGATAAAAAGGCCAATGAAAAGATTGCCGTTTTTGACTTGGGCGGCGGCACTTTTGATATTTCCATTCTGGAAGTGGGCGATAATGTTGTGGAAGTGCGCGCCACCAATGGTGATACCTTCCTTGGCGGTGAAGACTTTGACCAGCGCGTCATCAACTTCTTGGTTGAAGAATTTAAACACGACAATGGCATTGACCTTTCCAAAGATTCTATGGCCTTGCAGCGCTTGAAAGAATCGGCTGAAAAGGCGAAAAAAGACCTTTCCACCGCTATGGAAGCCGAAGTAAACCTGCCCTTTATTACGGCAGACCAAAACGGCCCCAAGCATTTAATGGTGAAAATTTCACGCGCCAAGCTGGAACAGCTGGTAAGTGATTTGGTAGACCGCACCATTGCCCCCTGCAAAAAGGCTTTGGCCGACGCTGGCTTGAATGCCAAGGATATTGACGAAGTGGTGCTGGTTGGCGGTATGACCCGTATGCCCTTGGTACAGCAGAAGGTGCAGGAATTCTTTGGTAAAGAACCCAACCGTTCTGTGAACCCCGATGAAGTGGTGGCCATGGGTGCTGCCATTCAGGGCGGCATTTTGACTGGTGATGTGAAAGACGTGCTTTTGCTGGACGTGACCCCGCTTTCGCTGGGTATTGAAACTATGGGTGCTGTGTTTACCAAGCTGATTGACCGCAACACCACCATTCCTACCCGCAAATCACAGGTGTTCACCACGGCTGCCGACAATCAGCCTTCTGTGTCCATCCATGTTTTGCAGGGTGAGCGCCCCATGGCTGCCGACAACATGACCTTGGCACGCTTTGAATTGACGGGCATTCCTCCAGCGCCCCGCGGCATTCCGCAAATCGAAGTTTCTTTCGATATTGATGCCAACGGTATTGTGAATGTTTCTGCCAAAGATATGGGCACAGGCAAGCAGCAGTCTATCCAGATTACGGCTTCCTCTGGCCTTTCCGAAGAAGACATTCAGCGCATGGTGCACGAAGCCGAAGCCCATGCTGGCGAAGACAAGAAGCGTCAAGAATTGATTGAAGCCCGCAATCAGGCAGACAGCCTCATTTATGGCACTGAAAAATCTATGAATGACTTGGGCGACAAGGTTGATGCGGCCACCAAGAGCGATGTGACGGCAAAAATTGCAGACCTGCGCAAAGTGATGGAAGCTGACGATGCCGATGCCATCAAGCAGGCTAGCGACGCCCTTGCCAAGGCTTCGCACAAGCTGGCCGAGCAATTGTACCAGCAGCAGGCACAGCAGCAGGGGGCACAGCCCGAAGCTGATGCAGCCCAGCAGGCACACAAAGATGGTGATGACGTTGTGGATGCTGACTTTACTGAAGTTAAAAAATAAATCGGGCAACTGCCTTTGTGGTATAGCGCCTGTGCATAGGCAATATATCGCTTAGAAAAAGTAGTATTCTGAAAAAAGGGTGGATTCTTACAGGAATCTGCCCTTTTTTTATGCACATCTCTATGCAGCAGGGGGCTGGGCAGCGCTACCCTTGCCACAAAGTCACTTATGCAGTAGAAAAATAAGGACATCACACTCTAAGAGCAGTGCGCCATGTGCCGCACACCAAGGAGATTGCCATGCTCTTCCCCCTTTACCCCTCACAGCGCACACTGCATATGTTTGCTGCTGTGTTGCTATGCTGCGCCCTTGCAGCATGCACCCAATTGCCTTTCTATAATAATAGCGCCCCCTCGCTGCCCGTGGTGCAAGAGGCTCGCAATGCTTGGCAGGCAGAAAATATGCCGCTGGCACTCAAGCTGTATAAAACTATTGTTTCCACCAAGGGCATTACCACGGCAGAATACCGCGAGGCCTACAGCCGCTATGCCATTGCCACAGCCAAAACAGGCAAGGCTGGCGACGGCCTAGCCATTTTAAAGCGCTGGCAAAAACAAGACCCCAGCGCCAATACCTTGCCCGAATGGCAGGATGCTTGGTTTTTATGCACACGAGAGCTCAGCCCCAGCCGTGCTGTTGCACAGGCCAAAACCTTATGGCTTACCCAAAAAGCTCCCGATACGTTACGCATGCAGGCAGCCTTTATTTTGATAGGCCGCTCTTTTTCGGCAGCCCAGTGCAAGCAGACCTTCCCCCTGCTTTCTTCCCTGTATGGTCAGCGCGATGCCTCACGCCGCGCAGTGCTTGAGCAGCACTTGCTTATGGAAACGCGCTATATCAGCTCAAACACCCTAAAAGACCTTATGGCGTTCATTCCCAGCGGAAGGGAAAAGGTCTTCCCCTATTCCATTATAATTGTCGAGCAGGCACGCCGCCTTGCCCCTAGCAATGCGGCCGAAAGCGCACGCCTGCTTGGCCTTGTGCGCGGCGCTTTTGCCGATAAAAGCCTGCCCGAAAGCGCCCTAAAGGCTGGGCAGCAAAACGCGCTGTGTATTGTGCTGGCCTTGCCTCAGTCTGGCTCTATTGCGCCCATTGCCAACAAAATTTCCAATGGCGCCAGCATAGCCCGTCAAGAATTGGAGCAAAGCGGCACACAAGTGCAGCTTGAAATTATCAATTCCGACGTTTCTGACTGGCTCAGCCGCCTTGATGCCCTGCCGCCCCATTGCGTGGTGGTGGGCGGGCCTTTGCGCGCCAACAAAATGACTGAACTCAAAAAAAGCAACAGCCTGCAACAGCGCGCCGTGTTCAGCTTCTTGTCTGAACTGGAAGGCGATGACGAAGGCAAAACAGCATGGCGCTTCTTCCCCAGCAACCGCGATCAAATCAATGCCCTGCTGCGCTTTAGCTATGACACGCTGGGCTTGCGTTCTTTTGCGGCCTTCTACCCTGAAGATAGCTATGGCACGCATATGACAGGCATTTTAGAAACAGCCCTGTCTGGCCGTGGTGCACGCTTTGCCAAGCAAAACTATGAGCCGCAGGCTTCTATCACATGGGCAGACAGCGCAGGCAAGCTGCTGCAAAAGCCAGACGGCATGGCTGCCAATGTGGATGCCATTTTCCTGCCCGATAGCTGGAAAAACATGGATGCGCTGAGCAAAAGCTTCAGCTATTATGGCGCAAACAATATGGTAATGCTGGGTACTGCCCTGTGGGAACAAAGCCTTGCCGACAGATTTGTTGCCCAAGCCGACAATTATGCCCTTGCTGTCTTTCCTGCCGCGTGGAACCCGCAGCAATTGCCAGCAGCCCTGACAGCCTCGGGCAGCACCGACTTTTGGAAATGCCTTGGCTATGACTTTGTCCGTTTTGCCGCTGGCATGAAGCTGTCGGATATGCACAATGGCGCAGTGGCAGTTAATAACAGTGCCCGCAATGCCCAAAACATGGCGTGGACTTTAGCCCCCATACAGTGGGATGCCTTTGGTAAGGCCAGCCAAGCCTTATACCTGTTCACCCCCTCTACCCATGGCATGGCTTTGCTCAACCCCGATGCTTTTGCTCTGCAGCGCAAGGCAAGGCTTGAAGGGGCGGCATCCCAGCCAGCCGCACAGGCAGGAGAAGCCGCTGCCGCCACGCTGCCGCAGGGTGAGCAAGCGCCAGCCCCCCTGCCCACCACGCCGCGGCCTTCGCACAAGCTGCAGCTCCCCGGAATGTAATACCGTGCCCCGCCCTGTGCGGGGCGCATAAAGCACTATAGCCTCATTGAAAAAAGGATAAATCATGCCCACACAAAGCGTCAGTGTTGCCGATGTAACCACTATGGCGCAGCTTGCCCGCCTTGACGTGCCCGAAGAGCACAAAGAGCAGCTTGCCCGCCAATTTGGTGATATTCTTGCCTATATGGATGTACTAAGCTCAATTGACACCAGCACTGTCGAACCTTTGTACAGCCCAGTGCTGCACAAGGCAGCCCCACGCCCCGATATTGCCGTCAATACGCGCCAGCGTGAGGCCATGCTGCACAATTCCCCAGCACAGAATAGTGAATATTTTACTGTGCCCCGCATCGTCTAAGCCAGCAGAGAAAAGCATGAATACAGTCTATACAGAAACGCTCATAAGCCTGCGCGACAAGCTTGCCGCACACGAAATTACTGCCACACAGGCCGTACAGGCCTGCCTTGACCGCATTGCCGCCACAGAGCCAGCCCTGCACGCCCTTTTGGCCATAGATGCAGACAATGCCCTTGCTCAGGCACGCGCGCTGGACGCACAGGGCTATGATGCCAGCAAAGCCCTGTGGGGCGTGCCCGTAACCATTAAAGATGCCCTCAGCACGCAGGGCTTGGCCACCACGGCAGGCTCTGCCATGCTTGCTGGCTTTGTGCCCGTCTACGATGCCTTTGTGGTGCAGAAATTAAAAGAAGCAGGGGCAATTATTCTGGGCAAAAATAATATGGATGAATTTGCCATGGGCTCGACTACAGAAAAATCGGCCTTTCAGGTAACGGGCAACCCTTGGGATATGAGCCGCGTGCCCGGTGGCTCGAGCGGCGGCTCGGCAGCTTCAGTTGCGGCCTGCCAATGCTTTGCTTCGCTGGGTTCAGACACGGGTGGCTCAATACGCCAGCCCGCTTCGCTGTGCGGCTGCGTGGGTTTAAAGCCCACCTATGGGCGCGTTTCGCGCTATGGCCTTATTGCCTATGGCTCATCGCTTGATCAGGTGGGGCCGCTCACGCGCACCGTTGCCGACTGTGCCTTGGTGCTGCAAACTATTGCAGGCTACGATGAGCGGGACAGCACCAGCGACCCGCGCCCTGTGGATGACTATATGGCAGCGCTGGGCGCAAGGCGCGACCTTACAGGCATCAAGCTGGGGGTGCCGCAGGAATTTTTTGGGGAAGGTTTGTCCGCAGAAGTGCGCCATGCCTGCGAGGCTGCTTTGAAAAAGGCGCAAGAGCTTGGGGCAAGCCTTGTGCCTATCAGCATGCCGCACACCAATGCCGCCATTGCCACCTATTATATTATTGCCATGGCCGAAGCCAGCTCCAACCTTGCCCGCTTTGACGGCGTGCGCTATGGGCACCGCAGCCCTGCCCCCGAGCAATTGCAGGACTTGTACGTCAAGTCACGCAGTGAAGGCTTTGGGGAAGAAGTGCAGCGCCGCATTATGCTGGGCACCTATGTGCTTTCTTCTGGCTATTATGATGCCTATTACCGCAAGGCCGCGCAGGTGCGCCGCCTTATTCGCAATGATTATGAGCAGGCTTTGCAGCACTGTGATATTATTTGCGCCCCCGCATCGCCAGTAACAGCATGGAAAGCTGGCTCTCACAGCCAAAACCCGCTTGAAATGTATTTGATGGATGTGTATACCCTCTCCCTCAACCTTGCTGGCCTGCCCGGGCTTTCCCTGCCTGTAGGCAAGGGGGAAGAAAGCGGGCTGCCCGTGGGTATGCAGCTTTTTGGACGGGCTTTTGACGAAGCCACCCTGCTTGCTGTGGGGCATGTGCTTGAACAAGCCCTGCCTTCTTTTGGCCTGCCCGCGCTATAAAAAGTGTTTTTTGTGCCCGCTGCCTCTTGGGTGGCGGGCACACAAGCTCAAAGACAAGAGGAAAGTATGCCAATACAGCACCAGCCCGATCAAGTGCCCAACCTGCTTGAGCAACAGGCAAAAATTTTTAAAGCCCTTGGTCACCCCAGCCGCCTCAGTATGGCTGAGGCTCTGCGTGAAGGGGAAAAATGTGTTTGTGAACTGCAAGAGCATGTGGGGGCAGATATGTCCACCATTTCAAAGCATTTAACTGTATTACGCAATGCAGGTATTGTTACCTCGCAAAAAAGGGGAACCAATATCTATTATAGCCTTGCCCTTCCTTGCCTTGAGGTTTTTTTGCAATGCACAGGCTCTATGATACAAAGCCGTGTGCTCTTGCACATGTCTTTGCTGCCCAACAAAGAGCGCTGAGCCCTGCATTAGGTAGCCAGCTAGAGCCTTTTACCATTGAAAGTGAACCTGCTCTAGGCCTGCGGGGCATAATAGTTGCGGCCAATAATGCCAAGGCCAAGCCTGCCCTCGGGCAAAAGGCAGAGCTTCATGCCTGCCCCGTCAAGCAGGCTTGGCAAGGCGCGCCCAAGCAAAAAGGGCAAGTTTTCTGCCGCAATGCCCCCCTTGCTGCTGCACGCAGCTCTAAAGGAATAATCATAGCGCACCAAATCGAGAAGTTGCTGCACGGCATGGGCTTGTGTGGGGCATGGCGGCACAGCCTGTGTGGTGCTTGCTTTGCTTGCGGCCTCTTCCTCCAAAGCCTGCCGCGCCAACAGCAGGCAGGGCAGCACCAGCTCAAGGGCACAGCGCTCTTCATAGGCAGCCAACACAGCAGCCCAGCCCTGCACCTGCGCGGCGGGCAAAGCCAGCAGCACCTCATGCCTTGTGGCCTGCCCTTGGGCATATAAAGCCTCCAGCGCGGCGGTATCACGGCAAAAAAGGGCACGGCACTGGGCTGGGCGGTGCTCATGAATGCCGCATAGCTTATCGGCACGGTGCAGCACGCAATGCCAAGGGTGGGCGGCCTCCCCCGTACCCGCCAGCTTGACCATTTCTGCCTTGCGCGGGCTCAGGCTGTGCTGTGCTTCATCATACGCAAGCTCACCTGCCCGCACGGTAACAAGCACACGCGGCGGCAAAAAACCCGCCGCCACAAGGGGCATATCTTCCTTTTGTAATGTTGCACCGCCCTTTTGGCAGCACAGGCCGCAACAAGAGCACTGTGCCTGCGCTTTTTCTTCTTCCTGCATACTTTCCCTCATAGCTGAAAAGGGGCGCAGCCTGCGCCTTTGCGCCAAAAACCTTTGGCAGTGTATTTTTTGCTTGCCTGTCTTAACAAATTATTTTTTTGTAGAGCAAATTCGTTGTGCAGCTGCCACGCAAAGGCAGGCAAAGCTGTGCAGAGCGGGGGCATATTTTTACTGTGCATCTGCTCTCATCATGCACCATACCAATGTACACTCTTTTTTTGCCAGCAGGCAACAAGCCAGCGTGCACAAACAGGGCTAAAGCATGGTAACTTTGAACATACTCGCACGGTTTCGTAAGAAATTCTTGCCGCTCAACGCCCATGTAAGGGGGAATATACTTCCCCCTTACATGGGCTTTGAAAGTGAATCTGCTCTAAAGTACACAGAGCAGCGTGCAAGAGCAAGCCTTGCTGCCCTTGACAGAGCCCTGCGCTCCATCTAAAGCTAAGAAGCATTTTGCTCCTTTTTGGGGGGCTGTATTTTCATCTTGGAGGAAGTGGTGGCAAAAAGTCGTGTTTTGCAGCAATGGCGTCTGGAAGATTCCATAGAACTCTATGGCATACGCAGCTGGGGCGCTGGTTTTTTTGATGTTTCTGATAAGGGCGAAGTTATTATTTGCCCTCAGGGCAAGGGGCGCGGGCCGCAGGTAAGCATGATGGACGTAATTAGCGGCCTTAAAGACCGCGGCTATGATATGCCCGTATTGCTGCGCATTGAAAATATTCTTGATTCGCGCATTTCGCGCCTGCATGAATGCTTCCGTAAAGCCATCCACAAGCTGGGCTATCAGGGGCAGTATCGCGGCGTTTTCCCTATCAAGGTGAATCAGCAGCAGCAAGTGTTAGAAAAAATAGCCCAATTTGGCAGTAAATATCATCATGGTATGGAAGTAGGCTCTAAGGCCGAGCTTATTGCCGCCGTTTCACAATTTTGCGATAAAGAAGCCTGTCTTATCTGCAATGGCTATAAAGACGAGGAATTTATTGACCTTGGCTTGCAGGCCATGCGCATGGGCTTTAACTGTTTTTTTGTGCTGGAAATGCCGGGTGAGCTTGACCTTATTTTAGAGCGCGGCGCACGCATGGGCGTCAAACCCAATATTGGCGTGCGTGCCAAGCTGGCCGTAAAAGCAGGCGGGCATTGGACAGAATCGGGCGGCGAGCGCTCTACCTTTGGGCTTTCACCAGCGCAAATTGTGGACGTTATTGACAAGCTCAAAGATATGGGCATGCTGGACTGCCTCAAACTCTTGCACTACCACTTAGGCTCGCAAGTGCCCAATATTCGCGACATACGCACCGCGGTAACCGAGGCCGGGCGCTTGTATATGGAGCTGGTGGCAGAAGGTGCTGCAATGGGCTATTTGGATTTGGGCGGCGGGCTGGCTGTAGATTATGACGGCTCGCATACCAATTATGTTTCAAGCCGCAACTACCACCTTGACGAATATTGCACAGACGTCGTTGAAGCTGTCATGACTATTCTCGATGAGCGTGACGTACCCCACCCGCATATTATTACCGAATCGGGGCGCGCCACTGTGGCCTATTATTCTGCCCTGCTGTTTAATATTTTAGATTACAGCGTGGTAGAAAGCGGCACTCTGCCCGAAACCCTGCCCGAAGACAGCCCCGAAACCGTGGTGAACCTGAAGGAAGTATATAATTCCATCAGTCTGCGTAACCTTCAGGAATGCTACAACGACGCCATTTATTACCGTGATGAAATGCGCCAGCAATTTTCTGCTGGGCAGGTGAACCTGCGCCAGCGCACTTTGGCCGAGCATTTTTTCTGGGCAATCATCAAGCGTATCAGTCAGGAAAAATCGCGCCTCAAGCATGTGCCCCGCGATTTGGAAGGCATTGATGCCAACCTTGCCGACATTTATTATGCCAATTTCAGCGTGTTTCAGTCGCTGACCGATTCATGGGCTATTGACCAGCTTTTCCCTGTTATGCCGCTGCACCGCCTTGCCGAATGCCCCACGCAGCATTGCATTATTTCTGATATTACCTGTGATTCTGACGGTAAAATTGATAAATTCATTGACCCACAGGGCATGAAATCTACCCTAGAGCTGCACCGCCTTAAAGAAGGCGAAGAATATTATATGGGCGTGTTCCTTGTGGGGGCGTATCAGGAAACCTTGGGGGATTTGCATAACCTTCTGGGCGACACGCATGTGGTTTCCATACGCATTCATGAAGATAACAGCTATGAATATGTGCGTGAAATTCGCGGTGATACCGTGGCGGATGTGCTTTCGTATGTGGAATATGACCCGCGCCGCATTTTAGAAGATATTCGCGCGGCTGCTGAAGCCGCTGTGCGCGAAGGGCGCATTACCCCCTCAGACCGCTTTGAAATTCTGCAATCATTTGAAGATGGCCTGCGTGGCTATACCTATTTTGAACGCTAGGCCGCCAGCCCCGCGCTGAACACGACAAAGCCCGCTCTGCGTAAACAGCGCGGGCTTTTTATGTGCTCTTGTGTGTACTGTATTTTTGCCGCTGGTGCAGCACGGCAAGCCTTGATAGCCTTTGGGCACGTCAATCACAGGCTTTTTTATGCTCTTGCACCGCGCGTCCAGACAGCAGGGCTTTCCTGTTGCCGCAGGTGCAGGCTTTTGCCCCTATTCCACTACAGCGGGCTGCCCTGTGGCAGGAATAAAGCCGTGGCGTATAAAATGGTCTGTCAGCCCAAATACAGCATCATTGCCACAAAAATTTCCTTGTGCAATAGCGGCTTTCAATTGCGGCAAGCTGGCTTCAAAATTTTCCAGCAAGGCAGGGCTAAGCTTGTTCATATCTGCCTGTATGCCATAGCCCAGTTTTTCAATATACAGGGCATTAAAACGCTGTTCAACCATGGCCTTAATGGGCATAGTCAGCACGGGCTTGCCACAGTACAGCGATTCTGTCATCAAAGTATGCCCGCCGCCCTGCACCACATAGCTTGCGCCTTCCAGCAAATCCAAAAAGCCCTGTTCTGACTTTTTCATAAAAATTACATTGCCGTCACGGCCTTCTGTTTTGTCATAACCAAAAACATAGCAAGGGCGATGCGTGGCGCGGCGCAGAAATTCAATAAGCTTTTTATCGGTGCTGTTGCTTTGGTACACCAGCACATGCCCGTCATCACGAGGGCGCAGGGCAAGCACTTTTTCACGCAAAATAGGCGGCACCACGCGCGCTTTATAGCGCGGCAGCACAGGCGGGGCATAAAAGGCCACCAGCAAATTCTCTTGGGTAGGGCGAAAGAGGTATTTGGGCGTCAGCCCCTGCACAGCATAGTCAAGCCACATATCTATGGGCAGCTCGTGTTTGCAGCAAGTAATAATGTGCTGATGATCCAAGGTAAGGCAGGGCAGGCCAGCGCGCTCTGCCGCCCGCGGCACAAAATATTCCAAATCAGTCATGCACACGTCTGGCTTAAATTCCTCAATCAGCGCAAGGGTCTGCTTGATATAGCGCTCTCTGTGCCACAGCAGGGGCAAGGCCTTACGCACTGTGGCGGGAAAATCCACAGAATAATGCTTGAACACCGTGCCTAAATTAGGCAGACGCCGCACAGGAAATTCGGGCGAAAGCACAGACAAAGCATCGTCATTGGCAACAAAAAGAAAATCGTGCTGCCCCAGTCTGCGGGCTATGGTTAAGCCGCGCATGGCGTGCCCATGCCCTGTGCCGTGTATGCCGTAAAGAATGCGTGCCATACTCTTTCCTGTAAAAAATATCGTTATACGGCAGGGCGCGCTTGTGCCCCCTGCCCCTTGCTGCTTGTTCAGTCTGCCCCAGAAAAAGACTTTGGGCAAGGGGCAAGCGTAAAGCGGCAGGCAACAGGGCAGTAAGCGCCCTCTGCTTAAAAGCCCTACAGCGCGGCTTCAAGCTCAGGGGCAAGCACAGCCCAGCGCGCCTGTGCCCCAGCCGCCAGCGGCATGGCAGGCAGGTGCAAGGCCGCCGCGCCGTTCACTGTCAGCATACGCAGCAAGGCTTTGGGTGCCATACCCTGCCCAAGCAGGGCAACAGCCTCGTTTTGCACATCAAGATCACTGTTTGAGGTCAGACCATCTGTGCCAAGGCAAAGCAGCGTGCCCGATGCCGCCCAAGCCTGCACAGGCGCCTGCCCCACGGCTAAAGCGGCATTAGAGCGCGGGCACAGGCACAGGGCAGCGCCGCTAGCCGCCACAGTGGCACGGTCTGCGGCAGTGCAATGCACCCCGTGCACGGCCAGCGTGCGGGCAGAAAGCAAGCCCAAAGCCGCCGCATAGGGCACAGGGCGCAGGGCTGGCGCACGCCATGCTGGCGGCAGCACTGCGGGGGTGTAGAGCTCAACCAAAGCGCCATCCCCCTGCGCCAATGCTTGCTCTTCTTCAACAAATTCTGCTAGATGCAGGGCAAACACCCCGCCATGTGCGGCACAATAGGCATGGGCATCCTGCAGCACAGCCCCGTCTGTGGAATAGAGCGCATGCCCGCAAGGCCATGCCCGCCACTGCTCTTGCCTGCGTAGCGCTTGCGCCTGCGTGCAATAAGCACGGCACAGAGGCGGCCAAGGGCGCTGTTCATCAATAAAGGGCGCAGCAAAGCCAAACCATTCACAAAATGCCGTTATGCCAATGCCAGCAGCATAGGCAGCCTCACGCACAGCCTGTATGCCAAGGCCTGTATAATCCCCCACATGCACCGTGCCGCAGGCTTGCAAGGCCTGCATAGCCTGCGCAAGCACCTCTGGCGGCAAAGGCTGGCGCACTTGGGGGATAAGCGAGCGCAGCCAAGGCACAAAGCCCTGCCCCCACAATGTTTTGCCCGCCAAATGCGAAAGCTGCACATGGCAATGCGCATTCACCAGCCCAGGAATAAGGGTAACATCGCCAAGGTCATGCACAGGGCAGCCCGCAGGCAGGCGCATGCTGCCAGCCTGCCCCACCTCAACAATGCGCCCCTCTGCCAGCAGCATTATGCCATTCTCCAGCACGGGCAAGGGCTGGTTTAGGGCGGCTATGCCACGCGCTGGCTTTTCCCCAGCCATGCAGATCATACGGCGGGCACGAATTGTCCTTGGGGGCATTGCTTGTGTGGGCATACTTTCTTTGTCCTCTTTTTTCAGGCTGGGGCGGCACAAAAGCCACGCGTGGGCTAGAGTAGATGCGCATTGCACATGTCTTTCTACAAGAGCTTTGCTTACCCGTACGCGACAATGTCACGTCAAACTGTTTAGCGGGGCTTGCGGGCAAACTGCCCACCAGAAACATAAAAAGTATTTTCAACAATGAACAAGGCATGCGGGTCTATAGAAAAAACAATATGCTCCAAATTTTTCAGCGCCATATTGGTGGTTACAGTAACAAGAACCTCGCGGTCATTACCAGAATATGCCCCCTTCCCGCGCAAAAGCGTTGCCCCAAAGCGCTGTGAAACAAGAATGGCTTCAGTAATGGCCTCACCATTTTCGCTGATAATCATTACAAGCTTGCGCTGGTTAAACATGCCCAGCACATATTCCAGCACCGAAGAGGAAATAAACATCATAATAATGGAAACAATGACCGCATCAAGGGACATAAATGTGCCCCCTGCTAAAAAAATAAGCATATTCACAAAAAAATTGAATTGCCCCACGGGGATATTCCAGCGCTCTTTCAGCGCCACGGCAATAATATCTGTGCCCCCAGAGCTGCCCAAGCTGCGCAGCATAATGCCGCTGCCCGTGCCCAAAATTGCCCCGCCCACAATGGCCGCATACAGTTCAGAAGAAAGAGGAATAGTAAAATGAATAAGCGAACCAAACAAGGTGGTCATAAGCGTGCCATAAATAGTATAGGCCAAAAAACGCCGTCCAATCACAAACCACGCGGCCACATACACAGGTAAGCACAGCAGCAAATACCACAAAAGCACGGGCAAGCCGCCCACGGCATAAGAAATAAGCAGGGCAATGCCCATAAGCCCGCCAGAAAGCATACCGTGGGGCTGAATAACCGCATTCACACCCAAGGCAAACAAAAAAGCCCCTATGGTCAGCAGCAGCAAGTTCCACCAAATAGCTTCGCTTAGGGCGCGATTATATTTATATAATGATGACATAGGTTCTTCCTTGTGCAAAAAATGAAAAAAGGCGGCATACAGCCGCCTTCACTCGCTTGCAAAGCGTGCATGCAGCATAATTTATAACGATAACAACATCTTGGTGGCAATAATCACCACAAAAAGCGCAAAGGCTCGTTTAAGCGTTTTTACAGGCAGGGAATGTGCCAGCTTTGCCCCAAGGGGTGCTGTGCAAAAACTGGCAGAAGCCAGCCCCAGCAAGGCCCATAAGTTCACAAAACCCAAGCAGCCAGCAGGCAAGTTGGGCACAGACCAGCCACCCACTATATAGCCTAGGGTGCCCGCTACAGCAATAGGAAAGCCTATGGCTGCCGATGTGCCCACGGCATGGTGCAGCGGTACATTACAAAAGGACATAAAAGGCACAGAAAGCGTGCCGCCGCCAATGCCCACAAAGCTGGAAATCAGCCCAATGCCGCCGCCCACAAGGCTTGTGCCCGTTTTGCCCGGCATTTCACGCGCGGCAGAGGGGCGGTAATTCAACAGCATTTGCACGGCCACAAAATAAAGGAAGCAAATAAAAAATACTTTCAGCAGCATGGTGGGCATGTGGGTTGCCACAAGGCCGCCCAAAAATGTGCCCACCAAAATGCCGGGGGTGATGGCCTTCCAAATATCCCAATGCACGGCACCGCGGGCATGGTGGGCGCGCGTGCTTGAAATGGAGGTAAACATAATGCTGGCAAGCGATGTGCCCAAGGCAAGCTGCTGAATATATTCGGGGTTAAAACCCTGTGCCCCAAAAACCATCACCAACATGGGTACAATAACAATGCCCCCGCCCACACCCAGCAGCCCTGCCAGCACACCAGCCACAGCACCGCAACATAAATACACCAATAATGAAAGAAGCATCTTCCCCCCCTCACACCATGGCCTGCCTGCCATACCACATGACGGCAGGTGTATGAGCCTATATTTTAAAAGAAATAGTTACATTGCAGCCCGGTGTTACGCCCTTTAAGCTGCGCACCATACCCGCAATGCCCCCTTCCAGCAAGGAAGCCGTAAAAGGATTCAAGCCCACAGGCTGTCCATTCACCGTGACAGAAAAAGAAGCGTTCAGGGCGCGACAGGCTTGTGGGCTTTCTGTGCCAGCCACAATACCCGCGGCCATGCCACGGCAGCCCTCATAGCCACAAGCTTTGCAGTCAAGGCCAGGCAGGTAAAAAGCCTTTTCTGCTACCAAAGCCCCTAGGCTTTCCACCGATTCCGCCGTAAAGGCGGGCTTGTCTGGCAGTGTAACAGAGCCCCATGTGGCAATGGCCAGCTCGGGCATCAGCTCGGCAGCTTCTTCCTCGTTATGCAGGCACAGCACGCGCGGCAAAAAATCAAGAGCCTTGCCCCCCTCCACCAGCACAATATCGGCATTCAGCACCCCAAGCATATCCTGCACAGAGCGGCGGTAGCTCCAAAAAACGGCGCTTTCGCCCTCGGCCAGCGCTGCCACATCTCTGTCTTTGGTGCGCAGGGTAAAGGTATCGGTATTAGGCAAATCTAGGCCATGGTGTGTGCATTTCACAATGCCCACACGCAAGCCCCGAGCCTCAAGCACATGCGCCAATAAAGACATCAGCGTTGTTTTGCCAGACTTTTTAAAACCAGTAATACTGACAGCCCTCATAATAACCTTCCTTTGTTCGGCGGCTTTCTGATAATGCGGCAGCATCAGTGCCGCGTGCACAAGGTAGCCAATTTCTTTGCCCTCGGCAAGCCCTGCCCCCTGCTTTATAAGGATAACAGCTTTACAGTGCCCTCCCCTGCGCGTATACTAAAGGCGTTTACCGCACAGCGGTAGCCAGACCGCGCGGCGTCCGGCCTGCGGCGTCCCGCAACCTTAACCCCACCGCACATTCATGGAAAACGACAAAGCTTACCTCTGGTCACACAAAGACCTGCTCGACGTCACACAGCTTTCTTTGCCCGATGTGACCCACATTTTGGACCTTGCGGCCTCTTTTGAACTGGTGAATCAGCGCCCTGTAAAAAAAGTTCCCACGCTCAAGGGTAAAAGCATTGTGCTTTTTTTTGCCGAAAACAGCACGCGCACCAAAACATCCTTTGATGTGGCTGGCAAACGCCTTTCTGCCGATACTTTTTCGCTGGCCAAAAGCGGCTCTAGTATTAGCAAGGGTGAAAGCCTGCAAGATACCGTATGGACCTTACAGGCTATGAACCCCGATGTGATTGTCATACGCCATTCCAGCAGCGGCGCAGCACAATTTATTGCCGAACGCCTGCAATGCGGCGTGGTGAACGGGGGCGATGGCTGGCATGCCCACCCCACGCAGGCCTTGCTGGATTGCTTTACCCTGCGCCGTGCATGGCAGGGGCAATTTGCTGGCAAAACCCTGCTGATTGCTGGGGATATTGCCCATAGCCGCGTAGCGCGCTCTAATGTGCATTTACTCACCAAGCTGGGGGTTAATGTGCGCATTTGCGCCCCCCGCACCCTGCTGCCTGCGGGCAGGCAAACATGGCCTGTGGAATATTTTGATACACTGCGCGATGCCGTTAAGGGTGTAGATGCCGTCATGTGCCTGCGCTTGCAGCTGGAACGCATGCTGGATGGCCTGCTGCCTGACCTTGCCGAATATTCGCGCCGCTTTTGCCTGACACCCGAGCTTTTGTCCCTTGCCAACAGCCAAGCACCTGTGCTGCACCCCGGCCCCATTAACCGCGGTATGGAAATTGCCGCTGCCGTGGCCGATGGCGCGCAAAGCCGCATTCTTGATCAGGTTGCCGCTGGTGTGGCCACGCGCATGGCTGTGCTCTACCTGCTGGCACAGCGCAAGGACGGAGGAAATAAATAAATGACGCTTTGCATTACCAATGCCCGCTATCTTGGTGCTTTAGTTGATGTTTTTGTCAAGGGCGGCCTTATTGAAAATATGATACAGGCTGGCCACCACAAGGCTGATGCTGGTACAGAAGTTTTTGATGCCCAAGGGCAGGTGCTCTTTCCCAGCTTTATTGACTGCCATGTGCATTTGCGCGAACCTGGCTATGAATATAAAGAAGATGTTGCTTCTGGCTTGCAGGCCGCTGTGCACGGGGGTTTTGGCGCGGTTATGTGCATGGCCAACACCAAGCCTGTGAATGATTGCGCGGCGGTGACCGAATATATTCTTCAGGCCGCCCGCAAGGCCTTCCCGCAAGGGGGGCCGCATGTATACCCTGTGGGGGCAGCCACGGTGGGGCTGCTTGGGCAGGAAATGGCGCCTTTGGCAGAGCTAGCGCAGGCTGGCTGTGTGGCTATTTCCAACGATGGGCATTCTATGGAAAATAGCGAGCTGATGCGCCGCGTTATGGAATATGCCGCTGACCTCAAGCGCATTGTGATTGACCATTGTGAAGATGCCTCTTTGGCGCGCGGTACGCACATGAATGAGGGCATTACCAGTGGCATGATTGGCGTGAAGGGGCAGCCAGACGTGGGGGAAGCCCTGCACGTTGCCCGTGATATTCTGCTGGCAGACTATTTAGACCTGCCCGTACACATTGCCCATGTTTCCTGCAAGCGTGCTGTTGACCTTATACGCTGGGGCAAGGCGCGCGGTGTTAAAGTAACGGCAGAAACCTGCCCGCACTATTTGTTGCTGGATGACAGCGCACTTGAAAATTATGGCACCAATGCTAAAGTGAACCCGCCCCTGCGCACCCCTGCCGATGTGGCAGCCCTGCGCGAGGCCGTAAAAGACGGCACTATTGATATTTTTGTTACCGACCACGCCCCCCATGCCGCCCATGAAAAGGAATGCCCTCTGGACGAGGCACCCAATGGCTTTACTGGCCTTGACCTTGCCCTGAGCCTTACCTACACGCTGGTGCGGGAAGGTTTTTTGCAAGAGGCAGATTTGGAACGCCTGTGGAGCCGCAAGCCAGCAGAAATTTTTGACCTGCCTGTCAATATGTTTGCCCCCGGTGACCCCGCAAACTTTTTCTTGTTTGACCCAGAGGCACGCTGGCTTGTCAGCCCCGAAACAATCTATTCAAAAAGCTGCAATACCCCCTATGCAGGGCAGGAATTGCGCGGGCGCGTCAGTGCCCATTGGCTGGAGGGCAAACGCATTTTTTAGAGCAATTCCGCTGTGAAATAGTCATGCAAGGGCAAGCAAAACCTGCCTGCGCCTATTTCGTGGCAAAAAATTGCAGGCAAATTCTTACAGAGCAGATGCCCATTTTTTACGGTGAAAGACAAGTTCACTTCGGCACATCACAGCGCATAGAGCGTGCGCTTATGCTGTCTGTGGCGGGCATCTGCTCTGGCTCTTGCCAGTGCAATTGCAAAACACAATTGCTCGCAAGGCAGGGCACGGGGCACGATATAACTGTTTTTACCTATAAAAACAGCATAGTATACAAAAAAATAAAGCTCAATTCCATGCTTGAGCTTTGTGCCATGGCATAATAAAGGCTATACGCATAGCCGAGCCACATATTTTTATCTGCTATACTCTAAAATTATTTATTTACATCATACTCCCATTATGGTAGTCGTGCCGACTTGCTATTTTAAAAATATTCTTTATTCTTATTTTTCCTTATTATTGTCACAACAATAACGCAAAAAGTCATTATTTTTGCGTATTGTATAGAGCGTGCTGTTTTTTTATGCTATAAAAAATGGCCCTGTCGAACAACTTGTGATGGAGGTATCACATGTCTCAAAATCAGGATGTCGTTATCGACAAAGCCCAGTCAACATGGTCTGACTTATGGAAAAAAGAAGACTATTGGGCTATTTGGCTTGGCCTCGCTTTTTCTTTGCTGGCATTGTATTTGTATGTTTTCAGCTATCCTGCTGACAAACTGGCACAGAACAATGACGTCATAGCAAAAGCCGAAGCTACCATGCAGGCTGAAGCTGCCCGTGCCCCTTTTAAAACCATTGAATGGTATCAGGCACAAAGCACCAAAAAAGTTAAGCCCGCGGCCAGCGATTTTGCTAAATCGCTCAATACCTACATGGGCAGACCCGGCTCTTGGTCGAGCTCTCCCATGGACGGGCTGATTGTGGACAAAGCCAAGGCTGAAGCAAAGGCCGAAAAAGCCAAGCCTGCTGCTGAAAAAGCCAAGGCTGCCGCTGCCGAAGCCCTTGCCACCGCTACCCTTGCCCAAGAAGCTGCCGCTGCTGCCCAATTTGGCGACACCGCGCTGAACAGCGCTGCCGACAAAAAAATTCAGGACTGGCGCGCCGCAGAACGCAAGGCAAGCAAGGCTGCCGATAAAACCAAGGTAAAATCATACAACCTGCTCACCACTCTGCCCGTGCTTTTTGTGGGGCTGGCTCTTGCTTTTGGCATAGGCATAGCTGTGATGGGGCAGGCTTTTATGCCCTTTGTTATTGGCTTTGCTGGCGTTTTTGTCTTTACCGTTCTGGCCATGGTGCTGGGCAGCTGGAGCGTAACCAAATATTATGGCGTCAGCACAGAAGCTTGGGCCATTTTGCTGGGTATGCTGCTTGCCAACACCATTGGTACACCCAAATGGATCAAACCCGCTCTGCAGGTGGAATTTTACATCAAAACGGGTCTGGTGCTGTTGGGCTGCGAAATTCTGCTGGATAAAATCATTGCCATTGGTATTCCCGGGCTGTTCGTTGCTTGGGTGGTTACCCCCATTGTCTTGATTGGTACCTATATTTTCGGTCAGAAAATTGTCAAAATGCCTTCCAAGACCTTGAATATCACCATTTCTGCCGACATGTCCGTGTGCGGCACCTCTGCTGCTATTGCCGCAGCCGCTGCCTGCCGTGCAAAGAAAGAAGAATTAGCCCTTTCTGTGGGTATTTCTCTGCTCTTTACCGCCATTATGATGATTGTGATGCCTATTGTTATTAAAGCCTTGGGCTTGCCCGATGTGCTGGGCGGTGCGTGGATTGGCGGCACTATCGACTCCACTGGTGCTGTGGCCGCAGCCGGCGCCTTCCTTGGCGAACGTGCCATGTATGTGGCAGCCACCATTAAGATGATTCAGAACGTGCTGATTGGCGTTTCTGCCTTCTGCATTGCTGTTTACTGGGTCACCAAGGTAGACCGCGTGGAAGGTGCAGAAGTGCACTTTACTGAAGTGTGGCACCGTTTCCCCAAGTTCGTCTTGGGCTTCCTTGCTGCCTCTGTTATTTTCTCTTACTACTCTGGCCTGCTTGGGCCTGATGTTTCCAATGGTCTCATCACCGCTGGCGCAATTAAGAGTGCCACCTCGCCCCTGCGCGCTTGGTGCTTTACCCTTTCTTTTGCTGCCATTGGTCTTGCTACCAACTTCCGCGAGCTTGCCAGCTACTTCAAGGGCGGCAAACCCGTTATTCTGTATGTGTGCGGCCAAAGCTTCAACTTGGCCTTAACGCTGGCCATGGCTTATGTCATGTTCTATCTGGTCTTCCCTGAAATTACTGCTCGCATCTAAAACAGCAGTCAGGTAAAAAACTATGCGGCTCGGAACACTCTGTTTCGAGCCGCATTTTCACTTGATAGCGGGCAAGGCTTGTTTCATACTAAAGCAGATGAGCACTCATAATGGGCATCTGCCCTGCTACAAAGCCTTACCACACAATAACCATAGGCGCGCTTTGCACCTTTAGCCTATTTCACAGTGACCTTGCTCTCGCAAGAGAATAACTGAGGTTTTTTATGCAACGTAATCTTTTCTTACGCACGGCAGCCTTTGTGGGCATTCCTTGTTTTGTATGGATTTTTATGATGTACATCACGCCCTACATGCTGCAATTTTGCCCAAACTGGCAGCACTATGTAAACCATGTGGAAGATGCGGGCATAACAAACCCAGGTGTGCTGTATTATAATGACGTGCCCGCAGCTGCTGAAGCAGAGCGTATTTTTCGGGATACTGTGCGCTTTTTACCCAAAGAACAACAGCCAGAGCAATGATAAGCACACAATACAGCGGGCTGGCCTTTATTTTGCTGGCGGCTTTTTTGTGGTCTTTGCTGGGCTCTCTTTCCCATTATTGCTTTGCCGCAGGGCTTGCCCCGCTGGAGGTGGCCTTTTGGCGGGCGCTTTTTGCCTGCCTATGCTTTGCCGTCCATGCCGCCCTGCACCACAGCCTGCGCATACCCATGCGCCATGCCGCAAGCTTTGCCGCTTTTGGCATTGTGGGCATTGGGGCATTTTTTGGCACATTTCAGCTTGCTGTCTTTAATGGCGGCGCTGCCACAGCCGTTATTTTGCTCTACACCGCCCCCCTGTGGGTGGCGCTCTTTTCCCGCCTGCTTTTTCACGAAGCTTTGCCCCCGCGCAAGCTGCTTGCCATTGGCATTGCCCTAGCAGGCACTATGCTTGTGTGCTTTTCAGGGGGCAGCCTGCCCAGCCACAACAGCACGCTGGGCATAGCCTTTGGCCTGCTGGCTGGCTTTTGCTATGCCCTGCACTATCCTTTTTATGTCTGGTGGCAAAGCCGCCACAGCACAGCCACCATTTATGCCTATATGCAATTGGGCGGCCTGCTGTGCCTGCTGCCCTTTGTAAGCATAAGCGGCAGCTATTCATGGCAAATATGGCTTACCCTGCTGGCACTGGGGGCAATTACTGGCTATGGGGCATATTGGGCTTATGGACAAAGCCTGCAACGCATCAGCCCTGTGCAGGTGGCTATTTGCGCCAATATGGAGCCCGTGCTGGGCACGCTGTGGGCATGGCTTTTTTGGCAGGAAAATTTCAGCCCCTTGGGCTGGGCTGGCGGGGCGCTGGTGTGTGGAGCGCTGTTGCTTATTGCAGCCCAAAGGCAGAAAGCCAGCTAGAGCTTTTTACCTTTGAAAGTAACTCTGCTCTAGGGTGTGTTCACACTACAGGAATTTTGTTCGCTGGCAAGGAAGACGAGGCCTGTATGCAGGAAGTGTCCTCTTATGGTACTAAATGGTACTAACCCGAAATACAAGCCGAAGTCTGACGCCGACAGAGGGCAAAAGAACATAGTGTGAACACGCCCTAAAGAGAGCAAGTCTCTGGCAGGCTGCACCTTCAGGCGTGCCCAAAGGGCAATCTTCTCATAAATAACTGCTTGTCCACTTTGCTTGAAGATTGGCCTTTGCTTCTTGAAAAAGCATCACAGCGCAGACAAAAAAAGCCCGCTCAACCAAGAACGGGCTTAACAATATGGCCTTTGGCTGCCAGAGCAATTTTGCTTTAAAATTGCCCTGCTCTCTGCGGCGCTTATGCTCCTCACGCGCAGCATAAGCGCACTCTCTATGCGCTGTTACAAGCCGAAGTGCTTTTATCTTTCATCGTGATAGTGTATATACTTTTACCATTAAGCTGCTCTCATTAGCTGCCCAAATAGGCCTCGCGCACCTGCGGGTTTGCCAGCAGGCTGGCGGCGCTGTCTTCCATCACCACATTGCCCACTTCCAGCACATAGCCACGGGTGGCCAGCTTGAGCGCGGCACGGGCATTTTGTTCCACCAGCACCACAGTAACGCCGCGCTGGTTAATTTCCCGCACCGTTTCAAAAATAGAGCGCACCAAGAGCGGCGCCAGCCCCAGCGAAGGCTCATCCAGCAGCAATACGCGCGGCTCGCCCATCAGGGCGCGGCCTATGGCCAGCATTTGCTGTTCCCCGCCCGAAAGTGTGCCAGCCAGCTGGTCGCGCCGCTCTAGCAAACGCGGAAAGAGCGAAAAAATCCACTCTAAGGTTGTATTGCTGCGCTGCTTATCGTGCAGGGTAAAAGCCCCAAGCTGCAAATTTTCAAGCACGGTCATAGTGCCAAACACGCGGCGGCCTTCGGGCGACTGCGTAATGCCGCGCTTTACAATATCAAAGCTGTGTATGGTATGCAGGGGCTTGCCTTCAAAGAAAATTCCCCCAGAGGAAGGCTTGACCAAGCCGCTTATAGAAAGCAGGGTGGTGCTTTTTCCAGCACCATTTGCCCCCAAAATGGTCACAATTTCCCCTTCCTCCACGCGCATACTAATGCCATGCAAGGCTTCCACATTGCCATAGCGCACACAAACATTCTGCAATTCCAAAAATGCCATATTACAGCTCGTCTTCCGCACCAAGGTAGGCGCGTATTACGTCGGGGTGCTTGCTCACCACATCGGGCGCGCCTTCGGCTATCATGGTGCCGTGTTCAAGCACCACAAGGTGCTTGCACACCTGCATAACAAGGCGCATATCGTGCTCTATAAGCAAGACCGTAATGCCGCGGGCACGAATGTGGTTAATGGTATCAACCAGCGCCACTGTTTCTTGGTCATTCATGCCGCCAGCGGGTTCATCAAGAATAAGCAGGCGCGGGTCAGAAGCCAGCGCGCGGGCAATTTCCACAAGGCGCTGGTTGCCATAGGAAAGGCTGCCCGCTTCTTCGGCATGCTTATCGGCAAGGCCAACAAAATCAAGCTCGTCCATGGCGCGCTCTAGGGCACGTTTTTCTTCCTGCCTTTGGGCTGGCGTGTGCAGCATAGAAGCAAACAAGCCCGATCGTAGGCGGCAATGCTGCCCTGCCAGCACATTTTCCACCACGGGCAGCGAGCTGAAGAGGCGTATACTTTGAAAGGTGCGGGCTATGCCCATTTCCACAATGGCATGGGGCTTTTTGCCCACCAGCTTGTGCCCCATAAAGGTGATGCTGCCCTGCTCTGGCACATAATTGCCTGTTATGCAGTTAAACACCGTGGTTTTGCCAGCGCCATTGGGGCCAATAAGCCCCACTATGCTGTTTTCACGCACATCAAAAGCAATATCATTCAGGGCAACAAGGCCGCCAAAAATTTTGGTTACCTCACACAAAGACAATAAGGGGCTGACGGTGCTCATTTATGCTTCCCCCTGCTTTGCTTTTGCCTTGTGCTCTGGCTCGGCCTCTGCCTTGCGGCGGCGCAGCGCGGCCAGCGCAGCCTGCACATTATAGCGGCGTGGCAAGGGCGGCAGCAAGCCCTGCGGGCGCCAAATCATCATGAGCATCATAGCCAAACCAAAAAGCAGCATACGGGCATTGGAAAATTCGCGCAGCAATTCGGGCAGGCCAATAAACAAAAAAGTGCTGACCAACACGCCTAATTGGCTGCCGCCGCTTAAAATAACCACAGCAAAAATAATGACAGATTCCATAAAACTAAACGATTCTGGCGCAATAATTGTCATTTTTGCGGCATACAGCGTGCCCGCCATGCCTGCCCAAAAAGCGCCAAACACAAAGGCCATCAATTTATAGCGGGCAACGTCCACGCCGCAGCCCTCGGCCGCCACGTCATCTTCTTTAATATAGCTTAAAGCCCGCCCAAAGCGCGAGCGCGCAAGCCAGCCCAGCAAAAGCACACTGCACCCCACCATACCCCACACAAGGTAATAAAATTGCATGCTTTTTTTAATGGTAAAGCCAAAAATTTCTGGGCGGCTGATGCCAAAAATACCATTAGCCCCACCCGTGAGCCCACCCACGTCATTTATCAGGGCAATGCGCACAATTTCCACAATACCTATGGTGACAATAAGCAAATAGTCGCCGCGTAAATGAATAATGGGGCGCGCCACCAGCAGGGCAAACAAGGCCGCTGCACAGCCAGCCAAAGGCATGAGCCACAGCACAGGAATGTGGAACTGCGTGTTCACAATAGCGGTAACATAGGCGCCCACGGCATAAAAAGCCGCATGCCCCATATGAAAAATGCCTGCCTGCCCCAAAATGACATTGAGCGAAAGTGCCAATAAAGCATACAAGCCAATGCTCACGCACACATCTATCCAATAGCGGTCAAGCATGTGCGGCAGCACACAGAGCAAAGCAACCAAAACAAAGGCGCTGTAACGGCGGCACTGTATCATAATTTATCTGCCACCCTTTCGCCCAAAAGCCCTGTGGGGCGGATGATCAAAATGAGAATGAGCACAAGAAAGGCAATGGCATCTTTCCACGCCATAGAAATATAGGCAGAAGAAAGTGCTTCTATCACGCCCAGCAAAAGCCCGCCCAGCATAGCACCGGGAATATTGCCTATGCCGCCCAAAATAGCGGCAGTAAAAGCTTTCAGGCCATAGCTCCAGCCCATGGTAAAATCAATTTGCCCATAATAAATACCCACCATCATGCCCGCAGCCCCACCAAGGCCGGGGCCAATAAGAAAGACGAGGGAAATAATGCGGTCTACATTGATGCCCATAAGGCGCGCGGCACTTTGGTCTATAGCCACAGCGCGAATGGCCGCACCTGTGCGCGTGCGCTGAATAAAAGAATGCAGGGCAAACATCAAAAGCAAGCTGGCCATAATTACCAACAAGCGCACCCCGGGCACGGTAAAGCCCAAAATATCAACAGTAAAATCAGGCCGCCAATCTTCGGGGTAGACATATAAACGTGCCCCATAAATAAGCATAACGGCATTTTGGAAAAAAATAGAAGCCCCTAGGGCAGAAACCACGGCAGAAAGCCTGTTTGCTTTGCGCAAGGGGCGGTAGGCAGCGCGCTCAAGCAGGCAGCCCACAAGGGCAACCAGCAAGGCCACCATAATAAAGACCACCAGCAGCACCAGCAGGGGCGAAAGCGAGCCCGCCATGCCAGAGCTGACCAGCAAGGTCATGCCCAGATATGCCCCAATGGTAAAGAGGTCACCGTGAGCAAAGTTGATGAGCTTGAGCACACCATATACCATGGTATAGCCCAAGGCCACCAAGGCATAAATGCCGCCCACGGCAAGGCCATTCAATAATTGCTGAAAAAATTCTTCCATGTTTTCAATCCATAGCCCACTTCATCCGTCGAACTAAGGCCAGCATCAGCACAAAGCGCCGTGCGGCTTGCCCTGCCCACCAAGGGGCGGGTACGGAATAAGGAAAGGGAAAAACGCAAACTATGCAAAAGGGTGAATGCAAAGCCAACAGTGATTTGCCTAACACAAAGAAATCTGAGGCTATGCCTCAGACTTCGCAAGGCTTGCGGGGGCAAGCGCTGCCTTGTTTGCTGCTTGGGTGCCCCCCACAAGAGGGCTGCACCCAAGCCACCAAAGCAAGCATAGCAAGCTATGCTGCCACAAAATAAGAACAGTATACCTTAAACATACTCGCGCGGTTTCATAAAAAAACCTTGCCACGCAAAGCCCACAAGGGGAATACACTTCCCTGCTCGGTGCGCTTTGCAAGGGAATCTGCCCTAGGGCTGCAAAATAAATTTGCCCTGCGCATCAACAATGTAGGTGCGGTAAAAAGAGCCAACCCTGTCGCCCTTGGCATCAAAGCCCATGTGCCCAGTCAGGCCAGCAATATCTTTCAGGCTGTGCAAAGCCTTGGCAATGGCTTCGGGCTCGGTGTTGCCCTTTGCCACTGCGGCTTCCAAAGCCTTAAAGGCATCACCAGCAATGACTGCCCAAATAGAATTAGGCTGGCCGCCATATTTTTTCTTGAAGCTTTCCAAGAAAGCGCGGGCTTCTTGAGAGTCCAAGTCCTGCGGCATGGGCGGGCTGATAAAATAAAAGCCCTGCGCCGCTTCCACGCCAGCAATTTTTACTAAATCGGGGTGATTGGTGGCATCGCCACCCAGCATGGGCACATTCCAGCCCATTTGTGTGCGCTGGCGCAGCAAAGCACCCATTTCAGGGTAATAGCCAGTATAGAAAACCAAATCTGCCCCTGTGGCCTTTAATTTGGTTAAAATAGCGGTATAATCGCGTTCGCCGGGGGTCAAAGCATCAAAAAAGACAACCTTGACCTTGGCTTTATCCAGTAAAGCCTTTGATTCTTCTGCCAGCCCTTTGGCATACGAAGAATTATCGTGCAGAATAGCAATATTTTTTTTGCCCATCTTTTGAATGGCTTCAGCAGCAGAAAGCCCCTGAGAATCATCACGCGGGCAGGTGCGGAAAAAGAGCGGCAGCCCCTTTTCTGTTAAGCGCACGCTGGTAGAGCCTGTGGCCACCTGCACCACGTCCGCCTCGGCAATGATATTTTGCGAAGCTTCTGTGACGGCCGAGCCATAGGTGCCAATAATAGCAGCCACTTCGTTAGAAACGAGCTTTTGCGCGGCAAGGGCAGCTGTGCGCGGGTCGCCAGCGTCATCTTCTACCACCAGCTTAAAGGTGTTGCCGCCAACGCCGCCTTTGGCATTGGCTTCTTCAACAAGCAGGGTGACAATTTTCTGCATATCTTGGCCTTCAGAGGCCCATTTGCCTGTCAGGGGGCACATCAAGCCAATATTGACTTCGGCGGCACTGACAGGGGCGCTGACAAGGCCTAAGCCAAGAGCGCACAGGGAAAGCGCATACACAATACCTTTCATGCTGTTCCTCCAGAGTTGGCGCGCATTGCCGCGGGAAAACCCCGCTCCTTCCAAGCAGAGCGCGTTGAACGTGGAATAGTAGCCTAAAAATACATAAAGCAAAAGTCCTTTTTCGCCCTGTTCATATACAGTGCGCCCAATATGCTCATTTTTTTCAGCGCTGCTTGCTTGCTTATGGAGTTTTCCCGTCCTGACATGCAGCACAAAGACGCACTAGACAGAGGGCAGGCCTGTGCTTATGCTGTGCCCTTCTTTCTTTATTTTTGGAGGAAATAGCATGAAATATATCTCTCTTGCACTGCTTGCCCTGTGCCTGTGGGCTCAGCCTGCCCTGCCTCAGGCCGCCCGTTTTGCCCTGTTGCTTGAAAACCCCCTTGGCGATAAAGGCTGGCGTGACCAACTAGCCGCTGGTGTGCAGCAGGCGGCAGCGCGCTGGCAGATGCAGGGGGATATTCTTATAGAAAGCCAGCCAGAGAAACAGGCGGCTTTGTTTGCCCGCGCTGCTGCCGACTATGACCTTGTGCTGGTGCATGCCTCTGTCTTTAGTGAATTTGTTAAAAATCAAGCAGGCAACTTCCCCAAAACACGTTTTGGCTGCATAGATTTGGCTTTGTCAGCAGAAAATATCATGTCTGTTATTTTCGATGATGGGGATATTGCTTTTTTAGCAGGGGCTGCCGCCGCCATTGTAAGCCAATCTCCGCAGCTTCCCGGCATTCGCAATAAAAAAGAAGTAGGCTGGGTGAATGGACAAAATAATGCCGTGCATCAAAACTTGTTCAATGCTTTTGCCATGGGCGTGCACACCATAGACCCCAGCATTCGCGTTACAGAAAAAGTGCTGGGAACGTATACCGACCCAGCATTGGGGCGCAGCGTGGGGCATTTATTGTATGCCGATATGGACGTGGTGGGCTTTGCCGCTGGAACAAGCAATGAGGGCGGCATTCAGGCAGCGCAGGAAACAGGGCGCTATGCCTTTGGCATGGACAGCAATCAAGATAGCCTTGCCCCAGGGCATGTGATATTTTCCCTACTCAAGCGCCCCGACATGGCGGTAAACCTACTTGTGCAGCACTTTGCCGAAAAAACCTTTGAAGGCCGCAAGGTACTGCACTTGGGGCTGAACAATGGCGGGGTAGCCCTTACTGATGGGCAGGTTTTCAAGCAGGCTACGGGCAAAAACTTCCCCCCTGCTCTGGAGCGCCGCCTTGAGGAATTGCGCCTTGAAATAGAAAAAGGAACTATCCAGACAAGCACAAGAAAAAAAGGCGAGCTGTGCGATTGCTTGTAAGCCCCAGCCTGCACCCTAGCGTAAAATACAAAGCCCCTGCCCAGCGCAACAAAAGCGCAGGGCAGGGGCTTTTCTTTTTTTAGGCAAGGGCACTGGCAAGTGCATAGGTTTGCTTTGCACTTGCTCTGCCAGCTGCGGGGGGGCGTATGCCGCCACGCACGCCATGCGGGCGCTTCCTTTGCCCGCGCGTATATGGGCTTGCCTTTCCCTCTGTGTAAAGCTGCCCTGCTTTAGGGCAATTACCATTAGAGCAGATTCACCTTCAAAGCTCCTATAATGGGGAAGTATATTCCCCTGTGCGCTTTGAGTGGCAAGGATTTCTTACGAAACCGTGCGAGCATTTTCAAAGGTACAATGCTCTAGGGTTTTACCACAAGTGTATAGGCATTTTCTGGCACAATATAGTGTTTAATAACGCGGTGAATGTCGGCTTCGGTCACGGCCTCAAGCCTTGGCAGCAGGTCGCGGGCAAAGCTGGCAGGCAAGCCCACAGCCACAAGGCTGGCCGCCTCGGCAGCGCGGGCATCCAGTGTTTGCTGCCCGCGCTCATACGAGCCGCGGAACATATTCACCGCCCCCTCTAGGCTTTCTTTGCTAATGGCTTTGCGCAGCAGGTCTTGCACCACGGCATAGAAGGATTGCTGTGCCTGCGTAAGCTTGTCTTCTGTTGTGCCAATATAAAATTGGAACGAGCCGCTTTCCTGCATAGAGCGGTTCACGCTGTACACAGTGTAGGCAAGCCCCTGCTTGTCGCGCAGCTCGCTAAACAAGGGGCTGCCCATGCCGCCGCCCAAAAGTTCCCCCAGCACCGTGAGGGCTGGCATATCGCTATGCCCTGTGGGCACGCCCTTAAAGAAAAGCATGCAATGCGCCTGCTCACGCCCCGGCAATGTCCAT
This sequence comes from Desulfovibrionaceae bacterium, assembly GCA_028689675.1. Lineage (GTDB taxonomy): Bacteria > Desulfobacterota > Desulfovibrionia > Desulfovibrionales > Desulfovibrionaceae > JAQVCS01. The sequence continues at coordinate 67,908 of JAQVCS010000010.1, forward strand.
GTTTTTGCCTGCTGCTGCCCCCATGCTGGCGGGGCAAGCACAAGGCCAGCCTCGCTTGGCTTGGGCAATTGCTGCACGGCTTCCAGCACGGCGGCACGGTCAAACTTACCCGCCACCGCCAGCACCCAAGGCTGACGCTGCTGCTTTGCCCAAAATTCACGAACCTGCTCTGTGCTCATTGCCTGCACCTGTGCGGCTTCCCCCAAGCTTTGGTAGCCATAGGGGTGGTTGGGGTAGAGCACGCCCGAGGCCTTGCTGCGCAAAATACCTGTGGCGCGATCCATACTTTGCGCTATAGCGGCAAGCTGTTCTTTTTTTACGCGCTGCAATTCGCTGCCAAGAAAGGCTGGCTGGGCTAAGACCTGCCCCAGCAAGGCAAACATATCGCCATTAAAGCGGCTAGGTTGACGCATGCTGAGCGTAAAGGTCTGGCGGCCGCTGCTGGCAGAAAGCGAAGCTGCCCTTGCGGCAAGGTAGCGCTCCATAGCCTGTGCGTCTTTATCGCCCGTGCCTGCCGTGAGCATGGTGGAGGTAAGCACGCCCAAGCCCTGTTCCTGCGGGCTGAGCAGGGCATCCCCACCAGTAAAGGTCAGGCTTGCTGCCGTGTAGGGCATGGAATCATCGGGCAAGAGCAGCAGGGTGCGCCCGCCGCCCAAGTCAAGCTGCTCCAAAGCGCTCTGCCCCAAGGCCGTGTCTTTTTCTTGTTTCATCTGCGGGGCTGGCCACAGGCGCGAAGAAAGGGCTTCAAGGTCTGTACTTTGTGCTTTTTCAGGGTACAAAACAGCCACCTGCATATATTCTGGCCGCAGCCATGCGCTTAGGGCTTCTTGCACAGCATCAAAGGTAAGGTTGCGTATGCCCGCAAGCTGGTTGGCCTCACCCTGTTTGCCGCCCAATTTGGATTCCCGCATGGCCAGCCAGTCGGCAAGGCCTTCGGTCACGGTTTCCCTATTGCGGAACAGGCTGTCTTCCATGCGCAATTGCACACGATCAAGCTCGGCCGAGGTAAAGGCCGCGGCTTGCAGCTGCGCCATATCCTGCATAAACATATTCCAAAATTCCGGCAGCTTGGGGGCATCCAGCATAAAATAGAAAGAAATGCTGTTGCCGCTTTCTAGCGCCATGTCGCTAAAAGTCACCATATCCACAAGGTGGTGCTCAAACATATAACGCCTGTCAAAAAAAGAAGCCCTGTCCCCCGTGAGCAATTGCAGCAAAGCCGCAAAGGGCACAGCCTGTGGCGAATCTGGCTGTGGCGCAGGGAAGGATACCCCTAAATACACCTTGTTCCACGCGCCTTTTTGCTCGGCAAAGGCTCTGCCTGCATTGACTGTGCGCATATCCAGCGCATCAGGTTCATAAAAAGCCTGGGTGTTTTGTAAAGAGCCAAACAAGCGCTCTGCCTCAGCAAATACGGCCTGTGGCTCTACCTTGCCGGCCACCACCAGCAGCATATTGGCAGGCTGAAACCAGCGGCGATAATAGGCGCGCATGGCCTCGGCCGTGATACCACGCACAGTTTCAGGCGTACCAATAACACTGTGCCCATACACTGTGCCTTTATAGCGCAGGCTGCGCTGCATTTCATTCAGGGCACGAAAGGGCTCATCCTGCCCGCGCTGAATTTCTGACACTACCACTTCTTTTTCTGCCGCCAGCTCTTGGGGCAAAATCAGGGCGTGGGCGGCTTCATCCCACACAATATTCATGCCCAATTGCCAATGGCTGGCGGGCATATTAGTTTCAAAGCTGATGCGGTCAAAATATGTCCACGCGTTCAGGTCGCCGCCCACCTGCTCCACCTCGCGCGAAAGCCCGCCATCGGGGCGATTTTTGGTGCTGCGAAAAACTATATGTTCTAAAAAATGGCTCATACCGGCCATTTCTGGCTGTTCATGAATAACGCCGGCGCGCACCATAAGGCGCGTGGCTACAAGAGGGAAACGGTCATCTTGCTGCACCAGTACACGCATGCCATTTTGCAGCGTGGCACTGTGCTCTGGCAGGGCAGCTTGTGCGGGCAAAGCCCACAATAAAGCGCATACAAGTATACCAATACGGTACATGGCTACTCCTTCGTAAAAGAAAAAAAAAGGGGGAAGACGGAATTCCGCCTGCCCCCTGCATTCTCAAGTAACAATGATTCTCAAATAAAGCAAGAACTCTTAGCCGCCCAAATAGGCCTCTTTCACCTTGGGGTTTTCCAGCATGGCCTTGCCCTGCCCCTCAAGCACCACGCGCCCCACTTCTAAAATATAGGCATAATCAGCAACAGAAAGCGCGGCATAGGCATTTTGTTCCACCAGCAGCACTGTTTTGCCTTCTTTATTGATACGCCGTATTATTTCAAAAATTTCTTTAACCAGCAAGGGCGCAAGGCCAAGGGAAGGTTCATCAAGCATCAGCAGGTCGGGGTTGCTCATCAGCGCGCGCCCCACGGCAAGCATTTGCTGCTCGCCACCAGAAAGCGTACCCCCCTTTTGCCAATGCCGCTCAAGCAAACGGGGAAAGAGCGAATAGACCCATTCCAAATCATGGGCTATGCCCTCGGCATCATTGCGGCTGTATGCCCCTAGCTGCAAATTTTCCGCCACGGTTAAATGCGGCAAAATGCGGCGGCCTTCTGGCGAAAGGGCAATGCCATTGGGCACCATGTCTTCTGGCTTGAGTTTCATGAGCGAAATGGGCTTGTCCCCTTCCCTGCGAGTAAGGCTGATTTCACCAGAAACCGTTTTATTCAAGCCGGCAATGGAACGAATAATACTGCTTTTGCCCGCGCCATTAGCGCCAATCAGGGTGACAATGCTGCCGCGGGGTATGTTCAGGCTTACACCCTGCACAGCACAAATGCCGCCATAGCGCACTTCCAAGTTTTCTATTTTCAGCATGGCTACAGCACTCCGTCGCCCAAATAGGCCTTGATGACTGCGGGATTATTGCGAATAGCTTCGGGGTCACCTTCAGCAATAAGCGCACCATATTCCATTACCCAAATGTATTGGCACACGCCCATTACCACTTTCATATCATGCTCGATAAGCAGAATGGTTAAGTCAAAGCGCTCGCGCAAATCGGTAATCAGCCCCATGAGCTCGGTGCTTTCCTGCGGGTTCATGCCAGCGGCGGGCTCATCAAGCAGTAAGAATTGCGGCTTGGTGGCAAGGGCACGGGCAATTTCTAGGCGGCGCTGTGCGCCATAGGGCAAAGAGCCAGCTTTTTCTTCCATGTACTGGGTCAAGTCCAAATCATGAATGAGCTGCTCGGCCTGCTGGCGCAGGGCATGTTCTTCGGCATAAAAAGGGGGCAAGCCCAAGGGAGCCATCCACCATGGGCAAGAGCGCCGAACATGACAGCCCACCATAACATTTTCCAGCGCAGTCATGGTTTGTGAAAGGCGTATGTTCTGAAAGGTGCGCGCCATGCCATGCTGGCACACCTTATGCGGCGGCATGCCTGTAATATCCTTACCCTGAAAAAAAACTTTGCCTTCGGTGGGGGTGTAAAAGCCACTGATAATATTAAAAGCTGTAGTTTTGCCTGCGCCATTGGGGCCAATAATGCCTGTAATAGCCCCTGCGGGTATGGCAAGACTGATATCATTAACAGCTGTCACCCCGCCAAAGCGCATAAGAACGCTTTCCATGCGCAGCATGGCATTGTCTGCTGAAGGCTTTACATAGTTTTTACTCATGCCCTGCCCCCTTGCCAAGCAAACGCGCCATACCCTGCCATGTTATTTCACGCATACCCATAATGCCCTCGCGGCGGTACAAAATAATAATGAGCAGCACAACAGAAAAAACCACCATGCGCATGCCGGGCACGCCGGGTATGATCATAAAGCCAATATCCATGGGCTCTTCAATAAAGCGCAGCCACTCTAACAGCACAGTAATAATGCCCGCGCCCAAAATACTGCCCGTCAGCGAGCCCAAACCACCAGCCACCACAAACATCAGCACGTTAAAGGTCAACAAAAAGTTGAACATTTTGGGGTCAATGGTAGAAAGGTGGCTGCCCAGCAAAGCCCCACCCACACCAGCTAAAAACGCACCCAAACAAAAAGAAAGTACCTTATAGGCAAAAACATTAATGCCCATCACCCTTGCGGCAATTTCATTATCGCGTATACAGCGCAAGACATTGCCAAAATTACTGCTGAGCAGGCGCACAAGCACAATGAGGGTAAATAAAAACCAAATATAGCAATTAAGCAAGCTGGCTTCATTGGGAATGCCCTTAATGCCCAAAGAACCATTGGTAATGCTGGTGGCATTAACAATAATCACGCGAATAATTTCAGCAAAACCCAAGGTGGCAATGCCAAGGTAGTCATCCCCCAGCCTGAGCACGGGCACGGCAATAAATAAGGCACACAGGGCAGCCACAGCCCCGCCCAGCAAAACAGACAGCCAAAATGGGGTCATCATTTCAGAAAAAGGCCACATCATGGGCTCTAAAATCCACATCATTTCTTTCTGCTCTGGCGAAAGAATACATAATGCAGAAACATAGGCACCTATAGCCATAAAACCCGCATGCCCCAAAGAAAACAGGCCAGTAAAGCCATAAATAAGATTTAAGGATAAAGCTAAAATGGCATTGATGAAAATGAGCTTTAAAATATAAATTTGATAATTGCCCAAAAATGATTCAGCAAAATACAGCAGCGTGCCGCACACCAGCATGGCAACAAGGCTGTATAGTGTGTATTTATTTAACTTCATTAGATTTTCTCCTCCATCCGCTCGCCGAACAGGCCAGTGGGCTTAAAGAGGAGCACTAAAATAAGCAAAATAAAGGCAAAAGCATCGCGGTAGCCAGAAAGCTCTGGCATAAAAGCAATGGTCATAATTTCAATAAAGCCTAGGGCTATACCGCCCACCACAGCGCCGGGAATAGAGCCAATGCCGCCAAACACCGCCGCCACAAAGGCCTTTAAGCCCGGCATAATGCCCATATAGGGGTGAATTTGCGGGTAGCGCAAAGCCCACATAATGCCCGAGGCTGCGGCAAGGGCAGAGCCTATGCCAAAGGTAAGGGCAATAATATGGTCAACTTTGACCCCCAGCAGGCGCGTTGTTTCAATGTCTTTGGAAATTGCGCGCATGGCAAGGCCTGGCTTGGTGCGGTACACCATCCACAGCAAAGCACTGACCAAAATCAAGGTAATAGCTGGCACAAACAGGGTAAGGGGCAGCATACGCACGCCGCCAATTTCCCAGTTGGCAACAAGAAATTCTGGTTGCAGCACAGGGCGGGGCAGGCCAGTAAAGACCACCACCGCAAGGCTTTCAATAAAGAATGAAACTGCAATAGCGCTGATTAAGGCAGAAATGCGAGGGGCATCGCGCAGGGGGCGGTAGGCAATGCGCTCTATAAGCATGCCCATCAGGCTTGCGCCAGCAATGGCCAGCACCGCCGCCACAGCCCACGGCATGCCAAAAGCAAAAGTGCCAAAAAAGACAAAATATGCGCCAACCATCAAGATATCACCATGGGCAAAGTTGATAAGGCGCAAAATGCCATACACCATGGTGTAGCCAATAGCGATGAGCGCATATAACGAACCCAGCGTTAAGGCATTAAAAAAGTGCTGCAAAAATAATTCAAGGCTCATGAGTGCCACCTATAAAGAAAAGGACGGGAGGAAGGCATAAAAACCTTCCCCCCGCAAAGGGTCACAATTTATTTAGGTGTAACTTCACCCACATAGGTACGCTTGCCATCCTTATATTCGATAATGCCCACGGGCATTTCGGCATCATGGGTGGCATTAATGCTCAGGCTGCCCAACGCTGTGGGCAGGTTTTTGGTTTCTGCCAAAGCTTTGGTCAAGGCAGCGGCATCTGTGCCGCCAGCACGCTTAATGGCATCCAGAATGAGCAAATAGGTGTTATAGCCCAACGCGCCGTTTACATTGGTTTCTTTGTTGGGGTAAGCCTTTGTCCATGCTTCGGTAAAGGCTTTGGCTTCTGCGCTCATGTTGGTCATGCCAGCATCATAGGGGAAGGTGGTGTGCAAAAAGCCTTCTACTGCGTTGCCGCCAATTTTGACGGTATCGGGGTTATCCATGGCGTCAGCACCCATCAGGCGGAACTTGGCGCCCAGCTCGCGAGCCTGCTTCATAATAATAGCGCCTTCAGCAAAATAGGCGGGCATGAACACAATGTCGGGCTGCTTGCTGATAAGCTCGGTAAGCTGCGCGGTAAAATCTTGGTCACCAGAGCTGTATTTCAGGTTGGCCACCACCGTGCCGCCCATTTTTTTGAACGAACGGGTAAAGAAGCTGGAAAGACCCACGGCATAGTCGTTGGTCATGTCCATAAGCACGGCGGCCTTTTTAAAGCCCAAGTTTTCAAAAGCATAGGTAGCGGCAGCAGCGCCCTGATAGGGGTCAATAAAGCAAGCGCGGAAATAATATTTTTTACCCTGCGTTACCAAGGGGTTAGTGCAGGAAGTGCCCACAGCGGGAATGCCGGCTTTTTCAGAAACTTCGCCACCAGCCATGGCCAAAGAAGAACCGTATGTGCCAATGATGGCGTGCACTTTATCGCGCTCGACCAAACGCTTGACGGCATTGGCGGCTTCTACTTTGTCAGATTTGTTATCAACAACAACAAGCTGCACGGGGCGGTTCAGCACAGTAGGCATAGCCTTGTTTGCCAGTTGCACCCCTTCCAGTTCAAGCTGGCCACCAAAGGCATTCTGACCGGTAAGGGGCAGGTACACGCCAATTTTCACAGCATCTGCTGCCAAAGCCCCACCAGCCACGCCCAGCGCCAATGCGGCCAAAGCCAGAGTGGCAATACTTTTCCCCAATTTCATACCCATTCTCCTTTGTATGCGCGTCCCCCGCCTTTCTTCCCCTGTGGAAGAGGGCGTTCGCGTTTTGCTGTTCATTGACAGCGAAAATAATACACTGTTGCCAGCGTTATGGCAACATATTTACGCTTTCTTTATCCCCAAAAAAGACAATTTTGTCATAAATAAAAGAAAAAAAACTAGACCCCACAGCGTACATAGGCGGCAAACAAGCGCGGCGCAATGCGCGAAAAAGCATCGCGCTCTGCTGTTAATTCCATCTTGGGCACAAGAGCACGCACCACAGGCAGGCCAAAATCGCTGCGGGTCAGGGTGACATAATATACCTGCCGCCCATAGGCTGCCAGCAGGCGCTCAAGCATAGCCACATTGCGCTCGGGCGATTCCAACGTATAGTCGGGCAAATCTTCCAGCATACGCACGGGCAGGCCGCGCAAGCCAAAAGCCGAAGGCTGGCCATGTGGGTAAGGGTATGGTGTTTCTGTCAGCGCAGCCAAAGCCGCGCCCATGCCCGAAAGCTTGGCTGCCGTGGCGCGCGCCACACCGCCCTCGGGGCGGCGCACAAAGCATTGGTAGCAAGGCAGGCCAAAGACCGTAGTCAAATTCATAAACTGCACCTGAATGCCACGCGCGGCATAATCATCAAGCAAAGCCTGCAAACGCGGCTCGCGCGAGCGCAGGGTAAAGCACAGCGAGCGGCGGTACAGGGTCAAGGCCTCGGCATCGCGCTCAAAAATTTCTGTCAAAGCCGCCACCTTGGCCTCTGCCAGCGTGTTGCCCGAAGCCAGCCCCGTTGAACCACAGGCCATAAACAGGGCGGGTTCATCCAGATTACAAAATAAAAATACGGCCTGCGCGGGCACAAGCACAGGCTCGCCATTCGCAGCGCTGGCCTCAAGCCAATGTAAGGGGAAGTCGGTATAGGGTACTTCCAGCGGCAGCTCATTGGGGTCAAGCGCCGCCCTGCCCTGCGCGCGCAATTCTGAAAGCCGCGCAAGCACAAGGGGCATGGGCTTTGTGCGCCCTGTCACCACGCTGTGCCCCTCGTGAATAGCTATTGAAGCATAGGAGGAAGCGCGTTCTACCATTTCCATAGCATACGAGGCGCGCGTGCCCGCAAGCGAAAGCCCGCGCCCATAGGTGGTGGCCTGCCCTTGCAGGGAATAGTCCAGCCCGCCATTACGCACGGCAATGTTCACATTCCACGGGCGCAGTAAGGCTATGGGCGAAAGCGAGGCCTCGTGGCGCATTTCCTGCCCTGCAATAATGCCCTGCTCTTGCAGCACCGCCAGAGCTTGTTGGGCAGTTTCCTGCGCTGGCGGGCGCTGCCACGCTGTGCCCGCAGGCTCGGCCAGCATGGCGGCATGAATGTCTGCCAAGCGCGGGGCTGGGGCATAGCCAGGCCACGAGGGGGGCAAGGCCGCCGCCAATGCTTTATCGTGCTCTGCCAGTGCACACAGGGCTTCTTTGCTGTACAGCCATGGCAAATCGCTGTCTTCTGGATGAGGCAAGAGCCTGTGTTCGCAAATATTTTCGGTAAACAAGCCAGACCATGCGCTGTGGGCTTCCCTATCGGGCAGGCAAAGCCAGCGCAAATAAATAAGCGGGCTGGCATCGTGCAGCAGGGGGGCAAGGCTGCTGGCCTGTGCAGGGGCATGAAGCGCAAACCCCAGCGCCTCTAGCAGGCCGCCATGCACAGCAGGGCGCAGCAAGGCACATTCCAGCAGCAAGGCCGCCAAAGGCTTATGCAGTATATGCCCTGCCTCTACAGCGCGGGGCACATAGGCTGCCACCGCTGCCGCAGGCAAATCACACAAAGCGCGCAGGGCATAATTATGCAAAAAATCATCCAAAGGCGTGCGCTGCAAATCGTCCAATGCCTGCTCCAGCCCATAGCCTACTGGTGGTTCACAAGAAAAATAGCCCGTGGTGGCTTGGGTAACAGAATGCGTATAGGTATACGAAAGGCTCATAATAACCTCGTGCAAAAAAGCTTGCCCTTGATGCGGGCAGATAAAAAAACTGATAATTTTCCCGCAGGGAAAAACACCATACAAGCCTGTGTGCCAGCCAAAAGCACACTGCCCCAAAAGCCCATAAGCAGCGCGCCCTTTTTATTTCTGAGTGTAAAAGTAGTATTACAGAGCATAAAAAAGGGCAAGCCCGAAGGCCTGCCCTTGTACAACGCACAGTGCAACTGGCGTAATCTTAACGCTTTGAATACTGGTAACGGGCGCGAGCAGCGCGCAAACCATACTTTTTGCGTTCTTTCTTACGGGCATCACGGGTAAGGAAGCCAGCTTTTTTCAGCAGGCCGCGCAAACCAGCGTCCACAGAAAGCAGAGCGCGAGAAATGCCGTGGCGCACAGCTTCGGCCTGACCAGAAACACCACCGCCAGCAACGGTAACTTTCACGTCAAACTTTTCGGCCAGCTTGCACAAAACAAGAGGCTGACGCACAATCATTTGCAGGGTCTTGCGGGGGAAATATTCTTCGTACGAACGGCCATTCACCAGAATGCTGCCAGAACCAGCATACAGACGGGTGCGGGCAGTAGCGGTCTTGCGGCGACCAGTGCCATAATCAAAAGTAGCGGACATTGTGCTTTCCTCGTCTCTAGTAAGGCAGGTTCAGTGCCTGAGGGTTCTGGGCTGTATGCGGATGCGTTTCGCCAGCATACACCTTGAGCTTTTTCAGCATGTTGCGACCCAGCGTATTGCGGGGCAACATACCGCGCACGGCATTGATAAGAGCCTGACCGGGCTTGGCAGCATTGAGCTTTTCCAGCGTAGTGGTCTTTAAGCCACCCACATAGCCAGAATAGCTGTAATACTTCTTATTATGCAGTTTGGTGCCAGTGACTTTGATTTTGTCACAGTTCACAACAACAATAAAATCGCCATTATCCATGTGGGGGGCGAATTCGGGCTTATGCTTGCCACGCAGGCGGTGTGCAATCTGGCTGGCCAGACGACCCAAAACCTGATCCTGAGCATCGACCACAAACCATTGCTGGTCAATGTCCTTGGGGGTGGGGCTGAAAGTCTTCATTGAGAGTAACTCCTCAAAAAATTACGATCGAAAGAGCGTTTTTATAATAGAATTGGCACGGCTTGTCAAGCAACAAAGCGTAACGGGGCTGGGATGTGACATTCCGGCCTGAAAAAATGGGGGAGCAATAAACCCACTGTGCCCTCAAGCACCACTTGCCCAGACACAGGCTGGCAAGGGGCTTTTTTGCGGCGGGGGTTTACGCACCGTGAAACGCTTGTTCTCTACACTAAAAGCCCCTATACTGCCAAGTAGTTTTTTGCCTCTTCCCCCTTTTTTTTACAGGGCTGCCCGCCCCGCAGGAGGTTTACAGCATGAACACTATACGCAAGGGTCTGCTTCAGCTCATTTTTTCTGGTGCATATATGCTGCGCTGGAATGACAAACAACGCGCTTCAGAACTGTATGAAATAGACAAACAGGGGCACAAAATGCTGCTGGCCTGCGCGCTGTGGCAACAAAATAGCCAGCACCTTGGCATAGAAGCCAAGCACAGCATGGGGCAAAAAATTATTGAAGGCGGGCTCTTTGACTACCTGTACCGCATGGTCATTACCGATATCAAGCCGCCTGTGTTTTACCGCATTAAAGAAAAGCCAGAGCACTTTCGGCAATTGACCGAATACGTCATTGCCAAGCTTGAGCCCATAGTTGCCCCCCTTGACAGCGGCTTTTGGCAGCGTTTTTGTGAATATCACCGCCAGCCCGATGACAGCAGCCAAGAAGCCCGCATATTAAGCGCCGCGCATTTGTATGCCTCGCGCTGGGAATTTAATTGCCTGCGCCCGCTCAACAGCTTTGATGAAGAAATGCCCCACATCGAGCGCTCTTTTCAGAACAGACTAGACAGCCTGCGCGATGTGGCTGGCGTGCCCGCCCTGCTGGAAAAAGAAAATGCCCTTGCCCGTTTTGCCAATATTTGCGGTATGCTGCGCTTTCAAATTCGCTGGACGCAAGTGCCGCGCATTCCCGCCACCTCTGTGCTAGGGCATATGTTTTTAGTGGCCACCTATGCCTATTGCTACAGCTTAACCATTCATGGCTGCACGGCACGCTGCAACAATAATTTCTTCTGCGGGCTATTTCATGATTTGCCCGAACTTTTGACCCGCGACATTATTTCCCCAGTCAAGCGCTCTGTGCCCCTGCTGCCCGAGCTGATACGCGAATACGAAGAACAGGAGCTGGAATCGCACATTTTTGCCCCTTTGCGCAAGCAGGGCTTTGATGGGCTTGCCAATGACATTGGCTATTATCTTGGCTTGGCTACAGGCTCGGAATTTTTTGAAAGCACGCGCGTGGATGGCGTGGTCAAACGCATAGACGATTTCAGCGCCTTGCACAGCAGCTGCAATGCCAATGCCCTTGACCCAAAAGACGGCGAGCTTATTAAGGTGTGCGACACCTTGGCAGCTTTTTTAGAAGCCAGCAATTCCTTGCGGCATGGGGTTTCTTCTGCGCATTTAGTACAGGCGGCAGGTAATTTGCGTAAGATATTGCAGGAATGCGGCATCAGCGAGCTGGAGCTTGGCGCACTAATGGCTGATTTTGATTAAAAAAGTGCTCAAGGCGGGCAGTCCCATGACTACTCGCCTTGAGCGGCACAACAAAGCAACATTGTGCACTGCCCAACCATAGGCAATGCACAAGGAGTACTTTACAAGTTTGCAATCACCTTGCAGCCCATTTCTTCGGTGTTCACCAAGGTCTTGCCGGGTTCCATAATATCGCCAGTGCGGAAGCCCGCTTCCAGCGTTTTACGCACGGCATTTTCAATAGCGTCGGCTTCTTCACCCATGTCAAAGGCAAGGCGCAGCATCATGGCAGCAGAAAGAATAGTGGCCAAGGGGTTGGCCTTTTTCTGCCCCGCAATATCAGGCGCAGAGCCATGAATGGGCTCAAACAGACCAGGGGCAGTTGCGCCCAGCGAAGCAGAGGGCAGCATACCCAGCGAGCCTGTGATAACAGAGGCTTCGTCTGAAAGAATATCACCAAACAGGTTGCCCGTTAAAATAACGTCAAACTGCGAGGGGTCACGCACCAATTGCATGGCGGCATTATCCACATACAAGTGCGTTAATTCCACATCCTGATAGTTTTTGTGCACTTCCAAAACAACGTCTTTCCACAAGCGGCTCACATCCAGCACATTGGATTTTTCCACCGAGCACACTTTTTTGCTGCGCTTGCGGGCTGTTTCAAAAGCCAAAACGGCAATACGGCGGATTTCTTCTTCATCATAAATCATGTTGTTGAAGCCCACGCGCTTGCCTTCGCGCACTTCAATGCCGCGCGGCTCGCCAAAATACACATCGCCCGTCAATTCGCGCACCACAATCAAGTCCAAACCGCGGGCGGCAATATCAGCACGCAGCAGGCACGCGCCAGCCAATTCCTGAAACAGCTTGGCAGGGCGCAGGTTGGCAAACAAACCCAAGGCCTTACGAATGCCCAGCAGGCCTTTTTCGGGGCGGTGTGCATTGTCAAGCTGATCCCACTTAGGGCCGCCCACAGCGCCCAAAAAGACAGCGTCCGCTTTTTTGCAGGCGTCAATAGTGGCTTGGGGCAAGGGTTCGCCGCAGGTATCAATGGCAATGCCGCCAATCAACGCTTCAGTAAAGCTGAAGCTGTGCCCAAACTTTTTGCCCGTTGCTTCCAGCACTTTTACTGCTTCGGCAACAATTTCTGGGCCAATGCCATCACCTGGCAATAAACAAATAGTCTTCTGCATGACTTACTATCCTTTTTTCTGCGCAAGGCGTTCTTTGACATAGGGCACAAGGCCGCCCTTGGCCAGCAGCTCGGCCATAGAGGCAGGCAGGGGCGGATATTTGATAGTCACACCATTGGTCAGGTCGTGCACCACGCCAGCGCTGGCATCTACTTCCAGCGTGTCGCCATCATTGAGCTTATCCACATCATCGCCAATTTCAATCAGCAGCAGCCCCATATTAAAGGCATTGCGGTAGAAAATACGGGCAAAGCTGTGCCCAATAACCACAGGCATGCCCGCGCCCAAAATGGCAATAGGGGCATGCTCGCGTGACGAGCCGCAGCCAAAGTTGCGCTCGGCAACCATGATATCCCCAGCCTGCACACGCTTCACCCAGCCGGGTTCCAGCCCTTCCATGCAATTTTCGCCCAGCTTTTTTGCATCTGTTGTAACAAGAAAGCGCGCAGGAATAATGGCATCGGTGTCTATATGCTGACCCACTTTGTGGGCAGTACCTTTATATTGCATTCTCGTTCCCTCCCAAGCCTATATCTGATCGGGGCCAACAATAGTGCCCGCAATAGCTGAAGCGGCGGCCACCAGAGGGCTTGCCAAATACACTTCAGAATCAAGGCTGCCCATGCGCCCGCGGAAATTGCGGTTGGTGGTGGCAACAGCGCGCTCACCATCGCCCAAAATACCCATGTGGCCACCCAAGCAGGGGCCGCAGGTGGGCGGGCCCACAATACAGCCTGCATCGGTAAAGACTTCAAACAAGCCTTCGGCAAGGCATTGCTTCCAAATGCTGGGCGTAGCTGGCAACACAATGCAGCGTACCTTGGGGTTTACTGTACGCCCGCGCAGCACAGAGGCGGCATCACGCATGTCTGAAATGCGGCCATTGGTGCATGAACCAATCACCACCTGCTGAATGGGCAATTCCCCAACAGCAGACACAGGTTTGATATTCCCCGGCAAATGCGGGCAGGCCACCACAGGCTCGGCATTGGTCACGTCAAATTCAACCACGCGCTCATAGCTTGCGCCTTCGTCGGCAGCCAGCAGGCTTACATTGGGGCGGCCGTGGGCAGCGCAATAGGCGCGGGTTTTTTCATCAACGGGGAACAAGCCCACCTTGCCGCCCGCTTCAATAGCCATATTGGCCATGGTCAGGCGCCCTTCCACGTCCAGCTCATCAATGACAGAGCCGCCAAATTCCAAAGCACGGTACAAAGCACCGTCCACGCCAATTTTACCAATAAGCATTAAAATCAAATCTTTGGCGCGCAAATTTTTGGGCATAGTGCCTGTATAGTTTACGCGAATGGTGGGCGGTACTTTAAACCATGTTTCGCCCAAAGCCATGCCGCCAGCAATATCTGTCGAGCCCATGCCCGTGGCAAAAGCCCCAAGGCCGCCATAGGTACAGGTATGGCTGTCTGCGCCAATGACCACATCGCCAGGGCCTACCAGCCCCATTTCGGGCAGCAGGGCGTGTTCCACACCGCAGTTACCGCCTTCATAATAATGTGTCAGGTGCTGTTCTTCGGCAAATTTGCGGCTCACCATGACCTGATTGGCCGAATCAATATCTTTTTGCGGGGTAAAGTGATCCATAACAAAGGCAATTTTGTCTTTGTCAAAAACCTGAGCAGCGCCCATTCCCTTAAACGATTTCACCGCCAAAGGTGCGGTAATATCATTGGCAAGCACCAGCGAAACGCGGCAGCGCACTATTTGGCCATCATGTTCAATGCGCTGATCTGTATGGGCTTGCAAAATTTTTTGGGCAAGCGTTTGTGCCATATGAGCTTCTCCTTATAAATAAAGCCTTGTAGGGGGAAAGGCCAAGACCATACCCCTTGCCTGTGCGCCATAAGAGCACAGGGCGAATAGACAAAAATGAATGAAGGCAGTATGCCACAGCACTTTGTCATAAGGACACTAAAATATTGTCACCGTGACAATTTTTTTACATACTACTTCCTTATAAAAAAGCAGGCAAGGTTTTCCCCTGCCTGCTCATCATATAAGAGCAGATTCACTTTCAAAGCGCACACAAAGGGGAAGTGTATTCCCCTTGTGCGCCTTGCGTGGCAAAGATTTCTCATGAAACCTTGCGGGTATATTCAAAGCGACAATGCTCTAGCAGTGCTGGCAATGTTTTGTGTCGCCGTCTCTTTCCTTTTTGGCAAGGCGGTTCAGGGCATTCACATAGGCACGGGCGCTGGCTACCAGCACATCGGCATGTGCCCCACGCCCCACAGCACTGTAGCCATCATGCTTCAGGCGCACAGTCACTTCGCCCTGAGCATCTGTACCCCCTGTCACCGCATTTACCACATACGATTCCAGCTCTGGCTCGCGTTCCACAATTTGGTTAATGACGTTGAACACGGCATCCACCGAGCCCACGCCAAAGCCTGCGCCAGAGCGCTCTTGCCCTTCCACATCCATCAACACGGCGGCTGTGGGCGGAATGCTGCCGCTGTCTGAAGACTGCACGCTCACATGGCGCAGGCGCATACTGTCAGGAATGCGGTAAATTTCTTCCAGCACAATAGCAACCACGTCTTCATCATGCACTTTCTTTTTCTTGTCTGCCAAATTTTTAATGGCCTCAAAAACCACATTCAGCTGCTCTTCTTCCAAAGCATAGCCTAAGCTTTCCAGCTTTGTTTTAACCGCATTGCGGCCAGAATGCTTGCCCAGCACAATATCGGTATGCAGGCGCCCCACAGACTGCGGGGTCATAATTTCATAGGTTTCGCGGTTTTTCAGCATACCGTCCTGATGAATGCCCGATTCATGCGCAAAGGCATTTGCGCCCACAATAGCTTTGTTGGCAGGGATAGATTGCCCAATGGTCATGGCAAGCAAGCGGCACGAGGGGTACAATTGCTCTGTTTTAATGCCGTGGCTCAAACCATAATAGCCAGAGCGCACAGTCAGCGCCATGGCCACTTCTTCCAGCGCGGCATTGCCAGCCCGCTCGCCAATACCGCTAATGGTCACCTCTGCCTGACGCGCCCCCACTTTAAGGGCAGCAAGGGTGTTGGCCACAGCACAGCCAAGGTCATTATGGCAATGCACGCTGAAAATGGCCTTGCCGCTGTTGGGCGTATGCTTGATAACATACTCAATCATAGCGGCAAATTCTTCGGGCTGGGCATAACCCACGGTGTCGGGCAGATTGATGGTGGTGGCTCCAGCATCAATCACCGCTTCCACAACGCGGCACAAAAAGTCTTTGTTCGAGCGCGAGGCATCTTCGGCAGAAAATTCCACATTAGGCGTATAGGCAGCACAGCGCGCCACGCCAGCCACAGCCATGGCAAGCACAGCGTCTGGCTCTTTGCGCAATTTATACTGCATATGCAGTGGTGAGGTGGAAATAAAGGTATGAATGCGGGGGTGTTTGGCCGCTTTTACGGCTTCCCAACAGCGGTCAATATCGTTGGGCACGCAGCGGCACAGGCCTGCCACCTGAATTTCGCCAGCTTGCTCGGCAATAGCCTGCACAGCTTCAAAATCCCCCTGCGAGGAAGCGGGAAAGCCCGCTTCCAGAATATCAACGCCCAGCACTTCCAGCTGATGGGCAAGGCGTAATTTTTCTTGCAGGTTCATGGTTGCGCCGGGGGACTGTTCCCCGTCACGCAAGGTGGTATCAAAAAAATAAACTCGATCCTGAGACATAGTACTCTCCTCTGGCTAGACAGTAAGTGTGCTGTTCGTTACGGCCGCCCTCAAAATGTGGGGACAGCGTGCCAGGAAGGGTAAGCGTCCGCCCAAAGGGCGGTTGGTGCGAACCGCGACGACAGCCTATTCGCCTGATAGCGATAGGTTACGTAGCAATTCGCGGTTGCGGCGCGGCAAAATCATAAAGGTGTACACAAGGCCACCTATGATATAGCCAAAGCACAACAGAAAGGCAAAAATTTTGGGGGCAGTAATAATAAGGGCAAAAATAAGCATTGCCGTTACCATGGTGCTGAAGGGGTGGGCGCGCACAAAATCGTATTCTTTAAAAGAAAAATAGCGCACGCGGCTTACCATAAGTATGCCCAGCACAGCCGTCATAACCAAGGCGAAATAGGGCATGGCAGGCTGCACAAACTGGGGCAAGTATGATTCTATTAAAATAAGGCTAATAGCTGTGCAGGCAGCACCCGGTATGGGCAAGCCCACAAAAAAGCGCTTGCTTGTGCTGGCTGTGCTAATATTAAAGCGTGCCAAGCGCAAAGCCCCGCAGGCAGCATAAATAAATACAGCAGCGCAGCCCAGACGGCCAAAGGTGTGCAAGTGCCACAGCCACATAATGAGCGCTGGGGAAACCCCAAAAGCAACACAATCAGCTAAGGAATCGTATTGCACGCCAAATTCACTGGCCGTATGCGTTAAGCGCGCTACTTTGCCATCCAGCCCGTCCATGAGGCCAGAAAAAATAATAGCCAATGCCGCAAGCTCAAAACGCCCGTCCATGGCATAAATCACGCCCATAACGCCAGAAAACAGGCTTATTGTCGTGATCATATTGGGGAGGATGTAAACCCCTTTATGTATGGGCAGTTTTTCGTCTTTCATACCAGCACCTTAAGCCTTGCTGGCGAGCACGCTTTCACCAGCATACACCTGCTCGCCTATAGTAGTGACAACAGTATAATCTTCGGGCACATAAAGGTCAACACGCGAGCCAAAGCGTATCATGCCATAGCGCTGCCCACGCGCCAAAGCCTCACCTTCATCCACACGGCACACAATGCGGCGGGCAATAAGCCCTGCAATCTGCACCATTGTCCACGCCTGCCCCTCTGCTTCGCGCACAAGGTAGGCGCAGCGCTCATTATCGGTGGCGGCTTTATCCCACGCAGCATTCACAAAAGCCCCGGGGAAGTAGCGTATGGCCTCCACCGTGCCAGCCACAGGGGCGCGGTTTACATGCACGCTGAACACATTCATAAAAATACTGATGCACAAGCGGCGCTCGCCCGTCATGGGGTCTTCACGCGGCTCTATGCGTATCACCTTGCCGTCGGCAGGGCTTACCGCCAGCCCCGTGGCCTGCGGCGTTACACGTTCGGGGTCACGAAAAAAATGGCATGAAAACCAGCAGAGCAGCAAAAAAAGCAAGGCCATCGGCCAGCAGCCGAGTAAGGCAAAAATGAGGGAAGACAGAGCCGTTAAGCCAATAACTGGCCAGCCCTCGGGGCTAAGGCTTATAGAGGCAGCACGCATGGCAACTCCTAACATACTAAAGTAGAGAGAAGCAGGCACTATACCTTTTCGCGCTTGGCAAAGCAAGCCCCTGCTACGCCCCTGCCCTTGCCAAGGGCTTCGCCTTGGCATACACAGGACAAGCAACACTGTATAAAGGAAAGGTCATGACACAAACATTCTCTCATGTAGATGCTGAAGGCAATGTGCAAATGGTGGACGTGGGGCACAAGCAAAACACGCAGCGTATTGCGCTTGTAGAGGCCTTTGTTGAAGTGAATGAGCACACCATGCTTTTACTCAAAAATGCAGCCCTGCCCAAGGGGGATGTGCTGACCACAGCCAAAATAGCGGGCATTATGGCAGCCAAGCGCACAGCAGAGCTTATTCCTCTGTGCCACCCCCTTGCCCTGAGCTATGCCGACATTCGCTTTGAGGTGCGGCACTGCACCATTCGCATAGAGGCCGAAGTGCGCACCAATGGTGCTACTGGTGTAGAAATGGAAGGCATTATTGCCGCGCAAACCGCTGCCGCCACTATTTATGATATGTGCAAGGCCGTACAAAAAGATATTATTATTCGCAATGTGCGTTTATTGAAAAAAACAGGGGGCAAAAGCGGTATTTTTACAGCCACAAGCCCCACCCCAGCCCCTGCGGAGCAATGCTAGATGTTTGCACCTTCTTTTGACCCCGTAGCCATAAGCCTTGGATCTTTTCAGCTGCGCTGGTATGGCATGATGTATTTATGCGCTTTCCTTACAGGCTGGCTGCTGGCGCGCTACCGCGCGGGCAAGCCGGGGGCGGGGGCAGACTGGACAGCGCTTGATGTGGATGACATGCTCACAGGCTTTATGCTGGGGGTTATTGCTGGGGGCAGGCTTGGCTATGTGCTTTTTTATGACCTGCCCGTCTACCTTGCTGACCCGCTGGAAATTTTCCGCATCTGGAATGGCGGCATGTCTTTTCATGGCGGGCTGCTGGGTGTGATGGCAGCCATGCTGTGGTTTGCCCACAAAAAGAAGAAAAGCTTTTGGCAAATTTCAGATTTTGTTGCCCCCTTGGTCGCACCGGGGCTCTTTTTTGGGCGTATTGGCAATTTCATCAATGGCGAGCTGTGGGGCAAGGTAAGCGATGCCCCTTGGGCTGTGCTGTTTCCCCATGGTGGCGATGTACCGCGCCACCCTTCGCAACTCTATGAAGCCGCGCTGGAAGGGCTGGTGCTTTTTGTGCTTGTGTGGCTTTTTTCGCGCCAGCGCCGCCCTTGGGGCGCAGTTTCTGGCCTGTTTGCTCTGGGCTATGGTCTGTTCCGTTTTATGGTTGAATTTGTGCGCCTGCCCGACCCGCAACTGGGCTATCTTGCTTTTGGCTGGCTCACCATGGGGCAAGTATTGTGCCTGCCGCTTATTTTTATTGGCTTGTGGCTTTTGCTGCGCAAGGGCTGGCAGGTTGTGCCAGAGCCTGCCAAACAGCCTGCGGCGCAAGCCCACGCCAAGCAAAAAAAGCGCGCCTAGCGCATACAGCGCTTTAATAGTTGACAGCAAGCCCCTTTTCTGTGAAGGTTACCGCGCCTTGTCGCCCTTGCGGGCTTGCTTTTATGGCGCTGCAATGCAGCATTTTTGCTCATAGCGGCGCACTTATTTGACAAGGCAACGCGCTTTGCACACCATGCCAGCGCTCACTCTGTTTGCAGATTTCTTGGAGGAAACATGGCCAAAGAAGGTGCCATTGAAGTTGACGGCGTTGTGCAGGAAGCCCTGCCCAATGCCATGTTTCGCGTTGAACTTGCCAACGGCCACGAAGTGCTGGCGCATATTTCTGGTAAAATGCGTAAGTTTTACATTCGTATCTTGCCTGGGGATCGCGTTAAGGTAGAGCTTTCCCCTTACGACCTTACCCGTGGCCGCATTACCTACCGCATGAAGTAGCCTTACAGGCCGCATTGTACGTACAAAAAGCCGCTTTTTTAAGCGGCTTTTCGTGCTTGTCCTGCTTTTCTGGGCGCATTACACAAGCCACACCAGCACGGCAAGGCAGGCGCAAGCCAGCACTCCAGCAAGGGCATCATCCAGCATAATGCCCCAGCCTGCGGGCAGCCAATGCTCTGAAGCCCCTACAGGCCATGGCTTAGCTATATCAAAAAGCCGAAACAGGCCAAAGGCTGCCAGCCCCATCCACACCGTGGGCTGGGTAAAGGGCAAAAGCACAAGCCACACCCCCAGCAATTCATCAATAACCACTTCCCCCGGGTCTTGCTTGTGCAGCAGCTGCTCTGCCCTGCCTGCGGCCAGCGCCCCCAGCACAAAAATGCCCGCTAAAAGCAGGGCTCGCCCCCACAAGGGCAGGGGCAAAAACAGCCACGGCGCAAGCAACAGAGCTAAAAAAGAGCCCCATGTGCCGGGCGCGGTGCGCGCCAGCCCAGCCACACCCACACGGCAAAAATCAAGCACAAGCCTGTCACCCAAGGGCAAGGCTTTTTCTTCTTCACGCGTCATTACAGCCCCTTTGCTGTACAAAGCCCTGTGGCAAGCAATGTCACAGGGCTTTAGCACAAATTATTTTATAATTTCTAACGTATAGGCGGCATTGCCCAAGCCGATTTTTGCGGCATGGGCAATTTGTGAATGCCAGTCAGTTACAGGATGAATGCTGCTAAAATGGTCGCAGCGCTGTTCGGCCACTTCCCCCAAAGCGCTGCTGCTTATGGCTGGAGCGGCATTCACCGCTTCAATACAGGCCAAATCCAGTGCCACAGGGTCAAAAGAAGCAAACATGCCAATATCGGGCACAACTGCCGCATCATTTTCTGCATGGCAGTCACAGCAGGGTGAAACCTGATTAACAATGGCAATGTGAAAATGTGGGCGGCCATCCACAACAGCCTTGGCATATTCCACCATGCGGGCATTGAGCAAATGCGGGGCGGTTTCAAAGGCCACGCCAATGGCATCCACATTGCATACGCCAATGCAGCGCCCACAGCCCACGCACAAGTCATGGTTAATACTAGCCTTTTTATCTTCTACGCGTATGGCATTCTGCGCGCAATAGGTGGTGCACACGCGGCAGCCGCGGCAGACTTCCTGATTAACGCTGGGCTTGCCATCACAATGCATAGCCATTTTACCCGCGCGCGAGCCGCAGCCCATGCCGATATTCTTTATAGCGCCGCCAAAGCCCGTTAATTCATGCCCTTTAAAATGCGTTAACGAAATAAAAATATCCGCATCCATAATGGCACGGCCAATCAGCGCTGTTTGGCAGTATTCCCCGCCAGCCACAGGCACGGAAACTTCATCCGTCCCCTTCAAGCCATCGGCAATAATCACCTGACAGCCCGTTGTTAAAGGAGAAAAACCATTCTCTTGCGCGGCTTCCATGTGCTCTACCGCATTTTTTCTGCGCCCCACATACAGGGTATTGCAATCGGTCAAAAAGGGGATGCCCCCCTGCTTTTTCACCCGATCAGCCACCACTTTGGCAAAATTGGGGCGCAAAAAGGATAAATTGCCAGGCTCACCAAAGTGCAGCTTGATGGCAACAAAATTCTTTTCCATATCAATCTGCTCTATGCCTGCCTTAAGCATGAGCTTTTCTAACTTTTCTAACAAACTTACACCAGAACGGCAGCGCATATCGGTAAAAAACACCTTGGATGATTCCACGGTTAGCTCCTTTTTGTTAGCAGATGTGCTGAAAATGGGCTTTGCCCCAGACCAGTAAAATATAAAAAAATAATCACGGCGTCCACTGCCCTGCAACAAGCAAAGCCTGCTTGCAACTCATATTGACAAGAATAGCAGGCGCGGGCATAGTCTTTTTTGCTCTTTTTGGGCTAATTATTCCTTTTTTTTGATTTTATGAGGTTTTTTTCATGTCTTCCCCTGTTCGCTTGCACCACTGGTGCGCCTTGTGTGTGGCCATTCTCTTTGAGGTGAGCGGCACCTCACTTATGAAACTTTCGCATGGCTGGAGCTTTGCTTATGCCCCACAGGTGGGTTTGCTTGCCATGTGGCTGTGCATTGCCCTTTCTTATTATAGCCTTTCGCTGGCCACACTGGCCATGCCTGTGGGCGTTGCCTTTGCCCTGTGGGATGGCATTGGCCTAGTTCTTATTACCCTGTGCTCTGTGCTCTTTATGGGGGAAATTATCACGCTCACAAAAGCCGCAGGGTTGCTTTGCGTGCTTGCTGGCGGGCTTTTGGTGCACCATGGCACAGATACAGCAGAGGTGAGCCATGCTTGATGCCCTTTCTGCTTTGTTTAGCGTGCCTGTGCTGCTCACCTTACTGGCTGCACTGCTTGATATTATTGCCAACCTTTTGCTGGCTCGCTCAAACGGTTTTCGCAAGCGCGGCTTGGGGCTGCTGGCACTGCTTTTAGTGGGCACGGCGTTTTGGGTGCTTTCCATTGCCGTGCGCGAGCTTGACCTTGCCGTTGCCTATGCCCTGTGGGGCTGTTTTGGCATTTTGGGCACAAGCCTGAGCGGTTGGGCACTGTTTGGCCAAAAAATGCACTTTTCTGCCTTTGTGGGCATGGCTTTGCTTTTTTTCGGCATTATCTTGCTGCGCCTATAATTTTATACTGTATACTAAAAAAACGCCAAGGTAGTACTTTGGCGTTTTTTTATCAATAATAAAGCTGAACACACTTCTTATTGCCAGCGCCCGTTTACGAATCATCCTTGGTAAAATTCAAGACCAAAATGGAATCATTGTTCACGCCAATGCTGTAATACGGTGTGCTGCTTAACAAACGCACCGAAGTCAAATCAACATTTTCCTCAAATGCCCTGTGCAGCTGCCTGCTTACGCCGTTCGCTTCAAGCGCGCGTGGCGTGTGCCAGCTTGCGCCATCCATACTTACCTTTACCAACTTGTTCAAAATTGGGTACTTGGCTTCCACCGCAGGCAGCAAAGGGGAGCGGGGCATAGAGCCAATAAAGCAAATGCGATTTGTATTAAACTGCTGGCAATAACTTTTTACTTCGGGCAGTAAGCGTGCATAAATAAGGTCTTCATAATCATTTTGCCAGCTCAGGGCATTGCCATATAAAGAGGCAAATCCCATGCAGTAACTTAATGTAATGGCAATAACGCCCACGCTGCACACACGGCACAGGCAGCACAAAGCACGGCTATAGCGCAGTGTGTACAGCAAAGTCATGCTCATAATAAAACCCACGCCCACATAAACGCGCGGCTGCAGCACTATATTTTTCAGCAGCAATGTTAAACCAAGCACAGCACAGCAGCTCAGCCCAAACAGTGCTGCGGCTGCCAAAAAGCGTACTATGCGCTGCCCCAGCGGCAAGGCCAAACGCCCTGCCTTTGCTGCATAGGCAAGCAGCATGCACAGCACGGCAAGCGCCATTATGTAACCATAGCTATTGGAATTCCAATCAAAATAAATATATGCCAAAGAATCCTGCACATTATTCCACACGCCTAAGGCCATGTTTTGCAAGGGCAGCATAAGCCCATGCTCGCGCGAATAGGAATTGAGCTCAACAAAACGTAAAGAGAATTTGTATATTCCCAGCGCCACCGCAAGAGCGGGCACGGTACGCAAACAACGCCAAAGCATTGCCCACCAGCCTTTGCCATCAAGCAAATCGCGTATTATCCAGAAGGCAAGGGCAAAAAAATAGAGATTGCACATGCCCTGATACAAGCCCAAGGAACAGAAAAATAGCACACAGGCCACCAGCTGGGCTTGCCAGCCGCTACCATGCCGCACCAAAACATAAAAAGCCGCTGCCACGCACAGCACAGCAAGCGACATAAAAAAGCTGTCATATTTATAGGAAAGGTTTTGCAAAAAGTAAGGGGACAGCGCCAAGGGCAAACAGCAAAACACCTGCCCCATGCGCACCGTACGCCTGAACAAGGCCGCACAGAAAAAAATACCTGCGGCCGCAATGCAGCCCACCCCACCCAATTGCGTAAGAGGGGAAAGGTCAGAATAGCTTACAAATAAAAGAGAACCCAGCCACTCTGCAAGGTAGCGCCCCACTACAGAAAAAAAGAGGCCATCATGAAAAACCCGTGCAGTATCATTGATATAGAGGGTATTACTGCGTA
This sequence comes from Desulfovibrionaceae bacterium, assembly GCA_028689675.1. Taxonomy (GTDB): domain Bacteria; phylum Desulfobacterota; class Desulfovibrionia; order Desulfovibrionales; family Desulfovibrionaceae; genus JAQVCS01. The sequence goes on from JAQVCS010000010.1 coordinate 91,795, forward strand.
AAAGAGCAAAAATACCTATGGCATAAAGCAAGAATAGGCTGAAAAAAGCCACACGGTTGGCGCGGAACAAAGCACAAATATCACCCGCAATGCTTTGCACACCACCCTGCCTTACCATTTCATTCATACAAATGCTCCTCAAAAAGACAAGCTATAAAGGGCGCAAGGGCACTAACACTTCCCCCACGCTGTATGTATTATGCTTTTTCTGGTGCAGCCAGCGCTGTTTCACAAAAGCGCATAGCCTCAAGGGTATCATTCAGCAGCTTTTCTACATCCCAACCCAGCATGAGTGCCCCTTTTTTGATAGTTTCTCGATCACAGCCAGCGGCAAAACTTTTATCTTTAAATTTCTTTTTTAATGATTTCAATTCCATATCCTGCACGCTTTTTGAAGGGCGCATAAGCGCGGCTGCCCCAATAAGCCCTGTCAGTTCATCAATAGCAAAAAGCACTTTTTCCATTTCATGTTCAGGCTGCACATCTGAGCAAATACCGTAGGCATGGCAAGCCACAGCATGAATGAGAGCAGCATCAAGCCCGCGTTGCTGCATTATTTCCTGCGCCTTGCTGCAATGCTGCTGTGGAAATTGTTCAAAATCAAGGTCATGCAGCAGGCCTGCAATTTCCCAAAAATCGGCCTCTTCTGCATAGTCCAATTTCTCGGCAAAAAAGCGCATACAGCAGGCCACAGTGCGCCCGTGCAGCAAATGAAAAGGTTCTTTATTGTATTCTTGCAGCAAAAGCCATGCTTCATGTTTGGTTATACTCATAAATCTTGCTCCTCTGGCTTAAAAAGATGGCAGAGCATACACAAAGAGCCTGCTAAAGAAAAGCCTGCAATACCCTGTAAGATGCCTTACCTTCTCCCTTTCATATTTTCACTTCAGAAACAAATGCCTTCCTTGCCCAAGGGATAAAAAGGAACAAAAAATCCTCTCTTTTCAGGAGACTTTTTGCTGAAGAATCCTTCTCAGCGGCAAGGTGCTTACAATGCCTAGCGCCCGCCACAAAGGGATACGACAGAAAAGAAGAAGAAGAAGAAGAAGAAGAAGAAGAAGAAGCGCAAACTACGACAGTGGCTATTTGCTTAGCACAACCCGATACCGACATCTTAGGCGGTATTTCAAGGAGCATATGTATATGATCGGGGCAGCACTCAGCCTCTACTATTTTTACCCCTTTCCACTCACATAATTTGCGTAAAATCTCGCCTACAGCCTTTTTTCTCTCTCCATAGAACACTTGTCTGCGGTATTTGGGGGCAAAGACTATATGATATTTGCAGTTCCAACGGGTATGCGCTAAACTTTGTATGTCAGCCATTGCTGACCTCCTTTTGATGTAGCTACTTGCAGTTGCCAGACCGCTTGGCTGTTCTACATCAAAAGGAGAATTTTTTACATATTCATAGCTTAAAGCTTTTTGGACCCCCCCGCCTAGCGGGGGGTTTTCTTTGTATACAAAAAAAAGCTCTTCGCGCACAAGCAGCGAAGAGCTTTTTAGAAGAATCTTTGGCGGCGGCCTACTTTCCCACAATAAAGACTGCAGTATCATCGGCGAAGGAGAGCTTAACTTCCGAGTTCGGAATGGGGTCGGGTGTACCCTCTCCT
>JAQVCS010000002.1 GCA_028689675.1 Desulfovibrionaceae bacterium
TTTTGCCCTGTGTTCTGTGCCCTACACCCTGTACCCTGTGCCCTGTGCTCTGTACCCTATATCCTCTGCCCTAAGTGCTGTGCCCCGTGTGCTGCATGTTGTACCTGCTGAACAGGGGCTTGTGCTAAGCAAATAGCCACTGTCGTAGTTTGCGCTTCTTCTTCTTCTTCTTCTTCTTCTTCTTCTTCTTCTTCTTCTTCTTCTTCTCTGTCATCCCTTTGTGGCGGGCACGATGGGGGCTAAATGAGGGCGGCAAGCATTGAACAGCGCACGGGGCTTTGAGCGCAGGCCGTGCTAAAGCGGGCGGCTGCCCTCTCTCTTGCCTGCTTGAGCAGGTGCTGAAAAAGGGGCGGAGAGGAAATGCTGTCCCACTGGTTTTCTTCCTTTAGCACACCTCTCGCACTACGCTTTACTGTTGTGACAAGCTGCGCTATACTCCCTGCTTATCTTTTTAGGCTATCCCACCAATGCCCATGGAAGGAGCGTTTTTATGAGTCTGATAAGTGCCCGCAGCAGTGCCATACAAGCTATTACCAATTACCGCCCAGAATCTGCTCCGCTAAATTTTGCAGAGACAAAGCCCCAAGACCTTTTTGGCTGCAATGTTTTTGATGACCGCGCCATGCGCCAAAGGCTGCCCAAAAATATCTATCGAGCTTTGCGCAAAACAATAGACAGGGGGGAAAGCCTTGACCCTGCCATTGCAGATACCGTGGCTGCGGTCATTAAAGACTGGGCTATTGAAAAGGGCGCAACCCATTACACGCATGTTTTTTATCCGCTCACTGGGCAAACCGCTGAAAAACACGACTGTCTTTTGCAGCCCGATGGCGCGGGCGGCGTTATTGCAGAATTTTCTGGCACCATGCTTATCAAGGGCGAGGCCGATGGCTCTTCCTTCCCCTCTGGTGGTTTGCGCTCCACCTTTGAAGCGCGCGGCTATACCGCGTGGGACGTGACCAGCCCCGCCTATATTATGGAAAACCCCAATGGCACTTTTTTGTGCATACCGTCCATGTTTTTGTCGTGGACAGGGGTTGTGCTTGATAAAAAAACGCCGCTTTTGCGGTCTAATCAGGCTTTGAACCGTGAAGCCCGCCGCGTGCTGTCTTTGTTTGGTGTGACCTCTTCCTTGCCTGTGGGGCCTTTTGCTGGCCTAGAGCAGGAATATTTTTTGATTGACGGCAATTTTAATTTTGCCCGCCCCGATGTGCAAATTGCAGGCAGAACGCTGTTTGGCGCCCGCCCTGCCAAGGGGCAGGAATTTAGTGACCAATATTTTGGCGTAATACCACAGCGCGTGCTTTCGTTTATGATGGAAGCTGAGCGCGAGCTGTACAAGCTGGGCGTGCCTGTCATGACGCGCCATAACGAGGCTGCCCCCAGCCAATATGAAATTGCCCCCCTGTTTGAAACAGGCAATATTGCTATTGACCATAACCATATCATCATGTCTACGCTGCGCAATGTGGCAAAGCGTTATGGTTTGAAATGTCTACTGCATGAAAAGCCCTTCCGCGGTATCAATGGCTCGGGCAAGCATTTGAACTATTCTATTGGCAATGCCGAGCTGGGCACGCTGTTCAACCCTGGGGAAACGCCAGAATCCAATGCCAAATTCTTGGTATTTTGTGCCGCTATGATTCGGGCTGTGCATAAGCACGGCGGTATGCTGCGCGCCACAGTGGCAAGCGCCAGCAATGACCATCGACTGGGTGCGCATGAAGCCCCGCCCGCTATCATGTCCATTTTTTTGGGTGACCAGCTTTCTGATGTGTTTGAACAATTCCGCGTGGGGCGCATTACCGGCAATTCCAAAAAACGCCGTATGATGAGCGTGGGGGTGGATACTTTGCCCCCGCTCAAGGCAGACCCCGGCGACCGCAACCGCACAAGCCCCATTGCTTTTACGGGCAATCGCTTTGAATTTCGTGCCGTTGGTTCAAGCCAGTCTGCGGCAGGCCCTCTGACCGCGCTGAACACCATGATGGCAGACTCGCTCAAGTTTTCTGCCGATTGGCTGGAAGCAAAGCTGGCTGCTGGTCAAAGCCTGAACGATGCTGTGCAAAGTCTGATAAGCCATATTATTGAGGAACATAGTGCCGTTATTTTTAATGGCGATGGCTATTCCGATATTTGGCATAAGGAAGCAGCCCGCCGTGGCCTGCCCAACCACCGCACTACGCCAGAGGCCATTCCTGAATATACCCAGCCAGAAACCATAGCCCTGTATGAAGCCATGGGCGTGCTGAACAGAACGGAATTAAAAGCGCGGCATGAAATTCATCTGGAGCAATATTGCAAAACCGTGCGCACAGAGGCGAATTTGGTGAGCCGCATAGGCAGAACAATTATTGTGCCGGCCGTGGTGCGCTATCAGGGCGAGCTTGCAGCCACCTGCGTAAGTATGCAGGCAATAGGCAAGACTTTTCGCACGCAAGTCTTGGATGAGGTAACCGAATACCATTGGCATATGCACGATGCCTTAACGCAGCTGGATGAGGCTTTGGAAAAAGCCCCCTCTGTGGGAGATTCTTTGGCTCAGGCACAGTTTTATTGTGAAACTATCTTGCCAGCTATGGAATCAGTACGCACTTGGGCAGATAAATTGGAATTGCGCGTAGCCGATGACTTGTGGCACTTACCCAGTTATCAGGAAATTCTTTTCGGTAAATAAACATGAAATAGGGGCAGAGCATTCTGCCCTTTTTTTATGCAAAATTCTCTGTGCTGTGGCGTGCTGGAATCGGCACCAAGCGCGTTCTCTCTGGCTTTTGGCAGGGGAAGAAGCCGCATTTTAGCTTGTGCAGCATTACCTGTTTTTATACATAAAGAAGATTGTCAGGAAGGGGATTTTTTTAAAATAAAATGCAAATTTTGTAAAAAAATACTGTTTACGCCCCATATTTTTTTCGGTATACCACAAAAGGTCTACAGCAAAGCCTTGGGTCACGCTGCTTTTTTTGCTGTTATTACCATAATAGTATGAAATAATTATTTTTAACAAAAATGAGAAAAAATATGAAGAAATTTACTGTAGCCATACATAGTTTTGGCAATATTGGCCACCGCGCTTTAGAAGCCGCCCTTGCCGCTCCCGACTGCGAATGCCTTGGGGTTATTCGCCGTGCCAGCTCTTTGGGGCAAGATGCTCACGCCCTGCGCGGTGTGCAAGATTATCCCAGCTTAGAAGCCTTGCAGGAAGCCAAGGGCAAGCCCGATGTGGTCATTGTGTGCGGCCCTTCGCGCACTGTGCCCGCCACGGCCGCAGCGCTTTTGGCCAAGGGCTGCAATACTGTAGACAGCTTTGATATTCATGGGGAAATTTCTGCTACTGTGGCCTCATTGCATCAGGCTGCTGTGCAGGGCGGGGTCAGCGCCATTACGGCTGCTGGCTGGGACCCCGGCACCGATTCTGTAATGCGCGCGCTGTTTGAAGCCATGGCGCCCGTGGGTTCAACCTTTACAAACTTTGGCCGCGGTCGTTCCATGGGGCATTCTGTGGCAGCGCGCGCTATTGAAGGCATTGCCGACGCAACAGCCATCACCATTCCTATGGGCGGTGGGCGCCATTCGCGCCTTGTGTATGTGGTGCTGGAAGCGGGGCAGGATTTTGAAACGGTAAAGGCGCGCCTGAAGGCTGATGATTATTTTGCCCATGATGAGCTTACCGTACGCCAATGTGCCGACAAGGCGGAATTGGCCTTGGTGGCAGACCAGTCCCACGGTGTGCTTATGGAGCGCACAGGGGCTTCTGGCATGACAGATAACCAGATATTGCAATTTGATATGCGCATCAATAACCCCGCCCTGACAGGGCAGGTGTTGCTTTCCTGCGCCCGCGCGGCAACGCGCATGGAAGCGGGTTGCTATACCCTTATCGACATCCCGCCTGTCAAGCTGCTGCCGGGTGAGCGTATGAACCACATCAAGCGCTTTGTATAAGCTTTGCGCTGACTTGTTGTAGAAAAAAGCGGGCTGTGCAGACAGTCCGCTTTTTTGCATTAAATACGCTTTTGTATGATAATTACAGGGGCAAGGCAACGCACGCTGTCTGCGGCTATGGTTTCTTCAAAAAAAGACGCCCCATCCGCAGTGCAGCCGCGCAGGCAAATATGGCGGCTATCGGCATAGCCCACCCACAGGCGCATGCTGGCGCTGCCGTCTTTGCATTGCACAAACAGGGCTTCCTCCTTGCGGGGCAAAGCATGCGGGTTGCAATAGGCTATATTGCCCGCAAAAAAGCCCAGCGCCGCGTAGCTGTTGTCACTGGCCTGAATGGCAAGCCAGCGCGCATCAATATGCGGCACAGCATGGTGCAGCCCCAAGGTTGCTGGCTGCGCCCAAGAGCCTTTGCCAAGCATGGTGAGCACAGGCATTAAAACCTCTTGTGTTGTGGGCTCGGCAAGAAAAGGCTGCTCGCCTGTGGGCGCTATGCGGTAAGAAGCGGGCACGGCTTGCTCGGGGGCTTTTGTGCCTGCCTGCGTGGCGGCAAAAGGTGAGCCCTCCCCAAAAAGCAGCCACTGCGGGTTGAGCCCCAAAACGCGCCCTATAATTTCCAAATCGCCAGCATTGGGGCGCTGCCCGCGTGCCCAAGCATTCCATTTTTTCGGAGTCACCCCCAAAAATTTTTCAGCAGCAACAGGGCTGAATTTGCCCAGTCTGCCCGCAGGAATACGTTCACTGACCAAGGTGTGAATCAGCTCAAATTGCTGCTGCCATGTTGGTTCGGCAGTGTGGCTTTGGCTTTGCGGTGCGAGGTCATGCATGGGGCTTGTCCTTAAGGAATAAATTTTCTATAAAGGGAGTGATTTGTCTTTTTAAGTGAATTTTTTTTCTTTATTTACATCAAGCGGGGTGGTGCAAATGTGTATGTCATATAGCCTAACACCAATGACATTGAGCAGGCAAGAACAGTTTATGGTGTGGATGCAGCGCAATAAGGTTACCTTCAAAATGATAGCTGAATACATTGGTGTAAACCCCGTGAGCGCGGGTAGGCTGTGCAGGGCAGAACATGCCCCAAGCCTGCGCGTGCTACAGCTTGCTGCTATGGGCATACCCCGAGCCTTGCTGCCCAGCCCTCTTGATATCCCTCCAGGCCCCAAACCGAAGCATAGAAAAAAGAAAAATACTGCATAGCATGGTAGAATATTTTCTTTTAATATGGCGAAAAAGACAATAATGGCACCTAGGATTTTCACTAGTATTCAGAATTATTTCTTGGTATATTTACGTTCTTTTGTTATGCTTGTTGTACCTTTTTTATGTGGCAGCGCACCTAAGCTGTGCAGGGGCAAAGGAGAAAATGCTGTGCCCTCTTTTGAGCAAAATTATTTGCTCACACAAAGTGCGCGAGATAAGCATAACAGGGTGTTTGGGCAAGCAAAAAGTATCTCCCAAAGCAAATAAATGGCGCTGTTTGAATGTGCAAACAGTATAATGTCTCTTTACAAAAAAAGATTTTTTTGGTTATTCAAATGAATTGAACAACCAATGAACTCCATTTTTTGTATAGCCTACCCTCAACCAGCATAGGAGGCCCCCATGCTTAGCGCAGCGTTAATAAAAGATTTTGAAGCGCTTCTCGGCAAACAAAATGTTTTCAGTGATGAAGCTGATTTGCAAAGTTATTCTTATGATTCTGCCGTATTAAATCCTGTTGTGCCTGCTCTTGTGGTGCGCCCCACCAGCACAGAACTGCTGGGTCGTTGTGTAAAAATGCTGTATGATAACGGCATTCCCATGACGGTTCGTGGCGCTGGCACCAACCTTTCTGGCGGCACAATTCCCGATAAAAGCGACACCGTCGTTATTTTGACCAATGCCCTGACCCGCATTTTGGAAATTAACGAAAATGATCTTTATGCTGTGGTTGAGCCCGGTGTGGTAACAGCACAATTTGCTGCTGAAGTTGCCAAGCGCAAGCTTTTTTACCCCCCAGACCCCGGTTCTCAGGCTGTTTCTACCATTGCTGGCAATATTGCAGAAAATGCTGGCGGCCTGCGCGGCTTAAAATATGGCGTGACCAAAGATTATGTCATGGGCATTGAATTTTTTGATGCCACTGGCGAAGTGGTCAAATCGGGCTCGCGCACAGTCAAGTGTGTGACTGGCTACAACCTTGCTGGCATGATGGTGCAGTCTGAAGGCACGCTGGGCGTGATTTCTCAGGCTATTTTAAAGCTCGTGCCCCCGCCCAAGGCTTCCAAGGCCTTGGTTGCCGAATTTAATGATGTGCAGGACGCCGCCGACGCTGTTGCTGGCATTATTGCCGCCCACGTTGTGCCCTGTACCTTGGAATTTTTAGATAATAACACCATTGTGCGCGTGGATGATTACACCAAGGCTGGCTTGAACCGTGACGCTGCCGCCATTTTGCTTATTGAAGTGGATGGCCACCCCGCACAGGTTGCTGACGAAGCCGAAGTGGTGGAGCGCGTGCTTAAGCAGTGCAAGGCCTCTGCTGTTATTGTGGCCAAAGACGAAGCCGAAAAATTCAAGCTGTGGGAAGCCCGCCGTCAGGCTCTGCCTGTGCTGGCGCGCTGCCGCCCCACCACCGTGCTGGAAGATGCCACCGTGCCGCGTTCGCAAATTCCTGCCATGATGAAGGCTTTGGGGCAAATTGCCAGCAAATATAAGCTGGAAATGGGCACCTTTGGTCATGCTGGTGATGGCAATTTGCACCCCACCATTTTGTGCGACCGCCGCGATGCAGAAGAATTCAAGCGTGTTGAAGCCGCTGTGGATGAAATCTTTAACGTGGCACTGAGCTTGGGCGGCACGCTTTCTGGCGAGCACGGCATTGGCACAGCCAAGGCAAAGTGGATGGAAAAAGAAACCTCTCGCGGTACCATCATGTTCTCTAAGCGTCTGCGCAAGGCACTCGATCCCAAGGGTTTGCTGAACCCCACCAAGATGATAGGCATCTAAAAGAGCGGCGGCGCAGGCCTGTGCTGTGTGCCGCGCACTTTCTGATGCTGCCCCTGTGTGGAGCAAAAAGCAAAATTCTACGGAATCGAGGAGCTTGAAATGAGCGATTTAAATAGCCTTGCCCAGAAGTTGATGACTCTGGATGACAGCCTTTCCAGCTGTATGCGTTGCGGCATGTGTCAGGCTGTGTGCCCCATGTTTGGCGCAACCATGATGGAAGCTGACGTGGCACGCGGCAAAGTGGTGCTGGTCAGCAACCTTGCCCATAAATTGATTGAAGACCCCAAGGCCGTTGCCGATAAGCTGGGGCGCTGCCTTTTGTGCGGCTCTTGCCAAGCCAACTGCCCCTCTGGCGTGCCGCTTATGGATATTTTCATGACGGCGCGTGAAATTGTTTACACCTACATTGGCCTGCACCCGCTGAAAAAATTGATTTTCCGCTATTTGCTGGCTTCGCCCGGCTTGTTTAACCTGAGCATGCGCTTTGGTGCACCTTGTCAGGGCTTGCTGTTCAAAAGCAAAAATAATGTGCAGCAAACCAGCGCAGCCCCTCTGCTGGACAGCATTTTGGGTGCGCGCCATATTCGCCGCCTTGCCCCTAAATCTTTATATGCCATTGAAGGCGCGCTGGATGAACCCGCGGGCGCTTCGGGCATTAAGGTAGCCTTTTACCCCGGCTGCATGGGCGATAAATTCTATGTGGATATGGCTCGTGCCTGCCTTAAAGTGCTGCGCCATCATGGCGTGGGCATTTATATGCCCAAAGGCTTTGCCTGCTGTGGCATACCCGCGCTTTCTTCTGGCGATGTGGAAGGCATGACCAAAGAAATGGCCGTGAGCTTAGGGCTGTTTGACAAAGGTCAATTTGACTATGTTATTACGCCTTGCTCTTCCTGCACCTCCACTATTAAGGAGCTGTGGGTCAAATATGCAGACCGCATCAGCCCCGAAGCCAAGGCGCAGGCAGAGGCTCTTTCGGCAAAAACAATGGATATTAACGACTTCCTTATTAATGTGTTGCATGTTAGCATGCAGGGCAAGCCCGAAGCCGAGCGCGAAGCTGTGACCTATCACGATTCCTGCCACTTAAAGAAATCGCTGGGCGTGTTCAAAGAGCCCCGTGCTGTGGTGGAACTAAACCCGCATTATAAAATTACCGAAATGGCTGAAGCTGACCGCTGCTGCGGTTGCGGCGGCTCATTTAACCTGTTCCACTATGACCTTTCCCGCCAGATTGGTCAGCGCAAGCGTAACAATGTGGTGGCAAGCGGTGCCAAAATTGTGGCCGCAGGCTGCCCCGCCTGCATGATGCAGCTTGAAGACGTTCTTTCACAGAATGGTGACCCGGTTCGCGTGAAGCATGTTGTTGAATTATATGCCGAGTCGCTGGATTAGTTGCTGAAAATACTGCCCGAGGCTTTCCCTCGGGCAGCCCTTACAGGAGAGTATATATGTCTGAAATGACGCCAGATGTTGTTGAGAATTTTAAAATTAAGGCTGGCCTTGTGGGCGCTGTGGTTACAGAGCAGCCCTCGCTTGCTGCCGCTGTGCAATACGTTGTTGACGTGTGCGCGAACAAAAGCCCCTGCGAAATTTTGGCTGATGAGCCCGAAGCTGCCGTAGGCCCAGAAAAAGGCCCCAATGGCATGCCCACCCGTGCCAAACGCATTATTGCCGCGCCCGAAATTGATAAAGCTGTGTTTGCCGACCTTGCTGCCAAGGCCGAGGCTCAGGGCTTTGCCTGCTTGAGCGAAGGTCTGCGCAAGCACCTTGCCGGCATTGATGTGGGTTTGTCTTTTGCCATTTGCGGCGTGGCTGCCAGCGGCACCTGCCTTGTGGCTGGCACGCAGGAAGATACCCGCCTTGCGGGCATGATTGCCGAAATTAATGTCATTGTATTGAAAAAGTCCACAATTTACCCCGACTTACCTTCTGTATGCGGTATTTTGCGTGATTTGCAAAAAGACGCTGCTGTTAATTACAGCACCTTTATTACTGGCCCCAGCCGCACGGCAGACATTGAGCGCGTCCCCGCCACTGGTGTGCATGGCCCGCTGGAATTGCACATTATCCTTTTGGAGGACTAGACCATTATGCATGAAGCCCCTAAGACGCTTTCTGACTACAGAAAGAATATAGATGAAGCGCTGAAAGACGACTACTTGCGCAAAACGCTGGACACTTTTGCCGTTGCCTATCGCGCTGGCCGTGATGCTGTTTTTCAGGAAGTGGACGAAAAAACCCTGATTAAGCAGATTGCCGATGCCAAAGACGACGCCTGCCAGCACATGGAAGAGCTGTATGCGCAGTTTAAGGCCGAGGCAGAAAAGCGTGGTGTTATTGTGCACCGCGCTGCCACAGCCATTGAAGCCAATGACATTATTGCCCGCATTGCCAAAGAAAATGGCTGTAAGCGTATTGTGAAATCCAAATCTATGACGGCTGAAGAAACGCAGCTGAATGTGCGTTTGGAAGAAGATGGCCTGATTGTGGACGAAACCGACCTTGGCGAATGGATTATCCAGCTGCGCCACGAAGGCCCTTCGCACATGGTTATGCCTGCCATCCACTTGAACCGCTATCAGGTGGCAGAAGATTTTGAAAAAGCCACGGGCGACAAGCAAGATACCGATGTGCAAAAACTGGTGAAGGTTGCCCGCGTGCAGCTGCGCCGCAAGTTTATGAATGCAGACATGGGCATTTCGGGCGCAAACTTCTGTGTGGCCGAAACGGGTGCTATTGCCACTGTGACCAATGAAGGCAATGCCCGCATGGTCACCACCCTGCCGCGCGTGCACGTTGCCTTGGCTGGCTTGGACAAGCTCATCCCCACGCTGGATGTGGCCATGACCGCCCTGCAAGTGCTGCCGCGTAATGCCACAGCCCAGCGCTTGACCTCGTATGTTACCTGGATGTGCGGTGCTTCCCCCTGTGCGGCTTCGCCCACGGGCAAAAAGGTTATGCATGTGGTCATGCTGGATAATGGCCGCACCGCCATTGCCAAAGACCCCTTGTTCTCGCAAATTTTCCGCTGCGTGCGCTGTGGTGCTTGTGCCAACGTCTGCCCCGTGTTCCGTATGGTGGGCGGGCACAAAATGGGCTATATCTACATTGGCGCTATTGGCCTAATTTTGACCTATTTCTTCCACGGCCGCGACAATGCCAAGGCTTTGTGCCAAAACTGCATTGGCTGTGAATCGTGTAAAAACGTGTGTGCTGGCGGTATTGATTTGCCCCGCCTCATTCGTGAAGTGCGCGCCCGCCTTGTGGACGAAACGGGCAACAATGCCATGGGTGCTATGATGGGCGCTATGATGACCAACCGCAAGGCCTTCCACACCCTGCTGAAGTTTGCCAAATATGCCCAGCTGCCCTTCACGGGCGGCGATGTGCAGTTCCAGCGCCATTTGCCCGCTATTTTGCTGGGCAAGCATGACTTTAAAGCTTTGCCCGCCATTGCCAACAAGTCTTTCCGCGATCGCTTCCCTGCTATTAAGCAGAATGTGACCAGCCCGCGCATGCGTGTGGCTCTGTTTGCTGGCTGCGCTCAGGATTTTGTGTACCCCGAGCAGCTTGAAGCCGCTGTAAAGCTCTTTAATGCCCACAATGTGCTGGTGGAATTCCCCATGGAACAGACCTGCTGCGGCCTGCCCTTGGATATGATGGCGCAGCGCAAGGCAAGCATTGATGTGGCCAACCAGAACGTCAAGGCTTTTGAAGCCGGCCGTTATGATTATGTGGTCACCTTGTGTGCTTCCTGCGGCTCGTTCTTAAAGCATAGCTACCCCGAATTGCTTGCTGCATCGGGCAAGGTGCATGAAGTGGCAGCCTTCTCTGGCAAAGTCATTGACTTCAGCTCCTTTGTGCACGATGTGCTGGGCGTGACCAAGAAAGACTTTAATAATTATGGCGAAAAGGTTACCTTCCACGCCCCCTGCCACCTTTGCCGTGGCTTGGGTGTGAAAGAAGCCCCCCGTGCCCTTATTGCAGACGCTGCCGACTATGTGCCCTGCGCTGAAGAAGAAGTGTGCTGCGGCTTTGGCGGAACCTATTCCATGAAGTTCCCCGAAGTTTCTGGCCAAATTCTTGCGAAAAAGCTGGATAATGTGGCTGCCACAGGTGCTACCCGCTTGGTTACCGACTGCCCCGGCTGCGTTATGCAGCTGCGCGGCGGTGCAGAAAAGCGCGGCATGAAGCTGAAAGTGACGCACATGTCTGAACTTTTGGCCGAAAGCATGAAGAAGTAACAGTGAGCGATAGGCGGGGCGGCGTGCTATGCTGCCCCGCCTTCCTATAGGCCCCGTTTTTGTGCAGGCTTTGCTGATATGTCATCCCAAGGGAAGAGGCCCCAAGGGGAGGTAGCTTGGCTGTGGCTATGCCTGTGCAAAAGCCTGTCTTTTAATCCTTTGAGGAGTAGAGAATGAGTGTTGAATTATTAGCTTTGTTTGCGATCTGCCCCATTCTGGTCGCCCTCGTGCTCATGGTGGGCTTGCGTTGGCCATCTACCCGCGCTATGCCCTTGGCCTTTTTAACCGGTGCCGCTCTGGCTATGGGTGTGTGGAAATTAAGCACATTGCAAATTTCCGCCCTGTTTGTTCAGGGTGTGATTACGGCCATTGGCGTGCTTATTATCGTGTTTGGTGCTTTGTTGATCTACTACACCATGCAAGAAAGCGGCGCTATGGAAACCATTCAGGCAGGCATGAAACGTGTCAGCCCCGACCGCCGTATTCAGGCCATTATTATTGGTTTTATGTTTGCTGCCTTTATTGAAGGTGCAGCAGGCTTTGGCACACCTGCCGCTTTGGCTGCCCCGCTCTTGCTTGGCTTGGGCTTCCCCCCTTTGTGCGCGGCTGTTATCTGTCTGGTCTTTAACTCTGTTCCTGTTACCTTTGGTGCTGTGGGCACGCCTGTTCTGGTGGGCTTTAAGTCCATTCAAGACGTTGCCATGCAGATGGCCGGTGTGACTGACCCCGCTATTGTGTATAAGACGATTGGCGAATATGCCACGCTGATGCATTTGCCCATGGCCTATATTCTGCCCATTTTCATGCTGGGCTTTATGACGCGCTTCTTTGGCAAAAACAAGTCTTGGGCTGAAGGTTTTGCCTGCTGGAAATATTGTCTGATGGCTTCTACCTGCTTTGTCATTCCTTACCTGCTGCTGGCATGGTTTGTTGGCCCTGAGCTGCCCTCTATGCTGGGTGGTATCATCGGCCTTGGCGTGCTGGTATGGCTAACCAAACAGGGTGTAGCTGTTCCTCAAAGCAACTGGCAGTTTGCTGACCAGTCTGAATGGGAAGCCGAATGGACTGGTGAAATGCAGGCCTCCAGCGCCACTGAATACAAAGAAAATATGTCGCAGACTATGGCTTGGATGCCCTACATTCTGTGCGGTATTATTCTTGTGTTGACCCGTGTGCCTGCCTTCCACTTAAAGCCCATTGTGACCGACCCCATGTTTACCGTGGGCATGACGGATATTTTTGGCGTTAAGGGCGTAAGCGCTGGCATTCAGACCCTGAACCTGCCTGGCACCATTCCCTTTATTCTGGTTTCCATTATCACTATTTTCATGCACCGCATGAACGCGAGTGCGACCTCTGCAGCTTGGAGCACGGCTATTGCTAAAATGAAGGCACCTACTATTGCCCTTATTGCCGCTGTGGCTTTGGTGTCCATTTTCAAGGGCACGGGTATGAACGCTTTGGGTTATGATTCCATGCCCATGGCTATGGCAAAGACTATTGCTGCTGCTGCTGGTAATGCTTGGCCTGCACTGGCTTCTTTGGCTGGTGGCCTTGGTGCTTTTATTACTGGCTCGAACACCGTTTCGGATATGCTTTTTGCCAACTTCCAGTGGGATACCGCTACGGCATTGGGCTATGACCTTGTTGGCCATTATGTTATTGTGGCTGCACAGGCCGTGGGCGGTGCTATGGGTAATATGATTTGCGTGCACAATATCGTGGCTGCCTGCGCTGTGTGCGGCTTGATTGGTAAGGAAGGCGCTATCTTACGCCGCACCTTCTGGCCCTTCATGCTGTATTCCATCCCCGTGGGCATTGTTGCTTCGTATTTGATTTTCCGCATCTAATTTGCCTGCATAAAGCATAGCAAAGGGGAAGCCAGACAAATGGCTTCCCCTTCTCTTGTTGTTTAGTGAAGGAAATTGCGCTGGCAAAAAGGCTGTGCACCCTTAGAGCAGATTCACTTTCAAAGCTTGTATAACAGGGAAGTTCTTTCCCCTTATGAGCTTTGAGCAGCAAAGATTTCTTACGAAACCTTGTGATTCTTTTCAAAGTTACAATGCGTTAGAGCAATTTTGCCTTGAAATTGCGCTGGCAAAAACGGGAGTAGATACCCGCCCGAGCTTCTTTCGCGGCAAGAATTTGGGTACATTTTTGCACGCAAATGCCCTGCTTAATGCTTGCCTGTGCTATGCCGCGGGGCTTTTTGCGGCAGGGTGCAGCAAGCCTGCTGCCTCGAGCCTTTGGGCAATTTCTGTTACAGGCAAGCCCACCACGGTGCTCCATGAGCCATGAATGCTGCTTACCAAAAAAGCCCCTTGCCCCTGAATGGCATACGCGCCTGCCTTATCCATGGGCTCACCAGTGCGCACATAGGCAGCAAGCACAGGGCTTGACCATGGGGCAAAGGTGACATCACAAGCGCAGGTAAAGCTTTGTTCTTGCGGCAAGCCTTGCCCCTGCGGCAGGCTAAGGCACACAGCCGTAATAACCTGATGTGTTTTCCCCACCAATTGTTGCAGCATGGCAAGGGCGGCTGCCGCATGGGGCGGCTTGCCTAAAATGCTGTGCCCCAGTGCCACAATGGTATCGGCCGCCAGCACAATGCTGTGCGGGTGGCTGGCTGCCACAGCGCGCCCCTTGGCAAGGGCGGCGCGCAGGGCATAGGCGGCGGGGGCTTCACCCTGCATGGGCAAGGGCTCATCAATACTGGGCACATGCACGCTGAACTCAAGACCCCATTCTTGTAAAAAAAGCTGCCGCCGCGGTGAGCCAGAAGCCAAAACAAGGGGCTGGCTTAGGCTAAACAGGGGGCGGTACTGCTTGGTTTCCATATGCATTCCTTGTGGCGCTAGGCTGGCTTGTGGCGCAGTATTTCTTTGCCATCAATGCTCATTACACGAAATTCTCCATCCTCATACAGGCCATAGGAAGGCTGCCAGCCATGCTTGGGCAGGGTGGTGCTGCCGGGGTTCCACTGGTGAATGCCGCCCACAGTGCGCGCCATGGGAATATGCGTGTGCCCGCACAAAAGCACCATGCCAGCGCCAAGCCCCATGCCAAAGGGCGGCTCTGGGGGGAGGTGCTGCCCATGCAAGGCCAGTATGCGCAAATGGTCGGCGCAAATTAGGGCTGTATCTTGCACGCAAAAGGGCAGCAGCTTTAAATCGACCTCGGCATCGCAATTACCACGCACTGCAATAACTGGGGCTGGTAACTTGCCTAAAATGCTGGCAACATCCTTGGGCAAATAGCCCTGCGGCAAAGGGTTGCGCGGCCCATGATACAGTAAATCACCCAGCAGAATAATATTGTCTGGCTGCCAGTCGGCGGCTTTGCGGCATAAAAATTCAGCGCGCTCTGGCGAGCCATGCACATCGGAAGCAATAAGCAATTTCATTTATTTTGCCTTACGCATGCCCTGTTGCCACTGTGCTTCTGTCAGGGCTTCTTCCACCAGCATAATGGGTATGCCTTCTTCTATGGGGTACACCAGCGCGCAGGCATCGCAGGCAAGCCCCACATGGTTTTCGCCTTCAGTCAGCAGGGTCAGGCTGCCCTTGCAGCGCGGGCAGGCAAGAATGTCAAGCAAGTCGGTATTGTTTAATTTCATAGTTCACCTTGTGTATTGGAGGGTGTGCGGCGCAGTGCGCCCTTTGCGGCGGGTCAGTGCCGCCTTGTGGCAGAGTATAAGCGGGGGCGGCAGCAAGTTCAAGTGTGCTGTGCAGGCTTTGCCCCTGCTATTTCAGCCTGTGGCATTTTTGGCTTTTTCAACCTAGAGCCATTTCATGGTGAAAGAGTCGTGTAAAGGCAAGAAAAGCGCGCCTAGGCCTCTTGCGTGGCAAAGCCTTACAGGGCAGATATCTATTTCAATGTGCCTTTGCGCTAGGGTAAGCCTTGTGGGAAGCTTTTGCCTTTCTTCCCTTCTTGGTTTACATTGGCTTTACAGGCAAAGGAAAAGGATAGTTTATGCAATTTGTGGATCTGCATACGCACAGCACGGCATCAGATGGCACAAAATCGCCAGCAGAATTAGTGCGCCTTGCCCATGCTGCTGGGCTTGCCGCTGTGGCTGTGACCGATCACGATACCCTTGCGGGCTTGGCAGAGGCCGAAGAGGCTGGCCATGCGCTGGGCATAGAAGTGGTGCGCGGCTGCGAGCTGGCTTTGCTTACCCCGCAGGGCGAAATTCATATGCTGGCTTTGTGGCTGCCCCAGCATGCGGATGCCTTGGAACGCGCCATGCTTGCCCTGCGCGCAAAACGCACTGAACGCAATGTGGGCATTGTGCACAAATTGCAGGGCTTGGGCTTGGCCATAAACTATGATGAAGTGCTTGCCCATGCAGGGGCTGCCAGTGTGGGGCGGCCGCATATTGCCGCTATTATGCTTGCCAAGGGCTATGTGCCCTCTATCAATGCCGCCTTTAAGCACTACCTTGCCTATGGCTGCCCTGCCTATTTGCCCAAAGAGGTGCTCAATGTTGCCCAAGGCTTGCGCCTGCTGCGCTCGCTAGGGGCAAGCCCCGTGCTGGCGCACCCTTGCCTGAGCCTGCCTGCCGAGCCCTTGCGCGCCTTGGTGGCCGAACTTGTGCCGCAGGGCTTGCTGGGGCTGGAGGCTTACCACAGCGAGCATAATGCCGCAGACACACGCTTTGTGGTGGGGCTTGCCCAGCAATATGGGCTGGCTCTTTCGGGCGGGTCTGATTTTCATGGCGATACCAAGCCCGGCATTGCACTGGGCAGGGGGCATGGGGGCTTGCGCGTGCCCTTGCATGTGCTGGAAAAACTGAAGGCACAAAGGCTTGCGCTGGGTTTGCCCAGCGCGGCTTTCGCTTGACGTATGCCCCGTATTGGCATACCAGTTTCTATTCATGCTGTGGTGCTTTTTTAAGCATGTCCTACAGTGCGCCCAAGCGCGGGAAAAGGTCCCGTTAGATTTTGGTTCAGGAGAATTCAGTGGAAAATACTACGCAGTCCCCCAAGAAGAAGCAGGTCAAGATAGGGACAAAGTCGGCACATGCCGAATATTTTATGCCCATGTTAGAAAGTTTTGCCGCCCGTGACGAGCTCAATGAGGTCGTAAAAAATAGGGTGGTCAAATCGTGCGACCTGCTCGATATGGGGGTGCGCCTCTTCCCCAACAATTTTCATAAAGAGCATGCTGTTGCTGATATTGTTGAACAGCACAAAGACTGTGATGCCGAAGCATTGGAAGCAATGCAGGGGCAAATATTTGCCATTGCTGGGCGTATTGTTTCTTCCCGTTCTTTTGGTAAGGTGGCCTTTTTCCATGTTATGGATGAGACTGGCCGCGTGCAATGCTATGCCGCCAAAGAGCATATGGGTGAAGAAAATTATGCCATGTTCCGCAAGCTGGATGTGGGCGATATTGTAGGCGTGCAGGGCTATTTTTTCCGCACCAAAACAGGCGAGCTCACCTTGTGCTGCACCCATGTGCTGCTTATCACCCGCTCTATGCGCCCCCTGCCCGAAAAGTATCACGGGCTCAAAGATATGGAAACGCGCTACCGCCAGCGCTATGTTGACCTTATTGTCACGCCAAAATCGCGGGATATTTTTCAAAAGCGCAGCCTGATCGTGCGCGAATTGCGCCGCTTTTTAGAAGACCGTGGCTTTATGGAAGTGGAAACACCCATGATGCATTCCATTGCTGGCGGCGCAGCGGCACGCCCCTTTTTAACGCATCATAATGCGTTGGATATCCCCTTATATATGCGCATTGCGCCCGAGCTGTACTTAAAGCGCCTGCTGGTAGGCGGCTTTGAAAAAGTGTATGAGGTGAACCGCAACTTCCGCAATGAAGGCACTGATACACGCCACAACCCCGAATTTACTTCTTGTGAATTCTACTGGGCTTATGCCAATTTTACCGATTTAATGGACTTGACCGAAGAGCTTTTTGCCCACATTGCCCTGCGCGTGTGTGGCACAACGGTTGTGCCCTATCAGGGTGAAATGATAGACCTGACCCCTGGCAAGTGGACGCGCATGAGCTTTCATGATTCGTTAGAAAAAATTGGCGGCCACAAGCCAGATTTTTATAACGATTTTGAAGCGGTAAAGAAATATGTGCGCGAACGCGGCGAAAAGCCCACCCCTGCCGATGGCTTGGGCAAGCTGCAAGCCATGCTGTTTGATTTGGATGTGGAAACCAAGCTGGTGCAGCCGCATTTTATCTATCATTACCCTACAGAAATTTCGCCTTTATCGCGCCGTAATGATGCGCACCCCGAAATTACAGACCGCTATGAATTATTTTTAACAGGGCGCGAGCTTTCCAATGCCTTTTCCGAGCTGAACGACCCTGTTGATCAGCGTATGCGCTTTATGGAGCAGATGGCCGAACGTGCCGCTGGCGATGCTGAAGCGCACTGTATGGATGAAGACTTTTTGCGTGCGCTGGAATATGGCATGCCCCCCGCCGCTGGGCAGGGCATAGGCATAGACCGCTTGGTTATGCTGCTGACCGATTCTGCCTCTATTCGCGAGGTCATCCTCTTCCCTCTTTTAAAGCCGGAGTTGTAATTCTTTTTTCATGAATACACCGCGTGCCCGTTCTTTTGAGCTTTTTATTGCTCTGCGTTACTTGTTTTCACAAAGAAAGCAAACGTTTATCTCTGTTGTCTCCATCATGTCCATTTTGGGTGTGGCCTTGGGTGTTGGGGCATTGGTTGTGGTGCTTGGTGTGTACAATGGCTTTTCCACCGACATGCGGGATAAAATTTTGGGTGCTAATGCCCATGCCCTTGTCATGTCGCATGTGCCAGCCGCGCTGAACCAAAGCGATGCCATGATGCAGCGCATTGCCTCTGTGGATGGGGTAAAAGGTGCAACACCTTTTTTGTATGCAGAAGCAATGCTTTCTGCCAGCGGCGGGGTAAAAGGGGTAGTTTTGCGGGGTATAGAGCCGCACACTGCCCCTGCTGTGCTCACCATGCTGCAAAAGTTGCAACAGGGCTCGGTGAGCGAGCTTAGCCGCCTTGACGCTGCCCATGAAACCCCAGGCATTATTGTGGGCTATGAATTGGCGCGCAGGCTGGGGCTTGGCATGGGGGACAGGGTGAACCTGCTTTCCCCCTCGGGCAAGAAAAGCTCGGCAGGCTTTCAGCCCAGCATACATCCCTTTGAAGTGGTGGGCATTTTTAAATGCGGCCTGTTTGAATATGATTCTTCCCTTGCCTATATTTCTCTTGCTGCTGCGCAAAATGCCCTAGGGCTGCCCGCTGGGCGCTTAACGGGCATAGAGCTGACTGTGAACGACGTGTATGCTGCCGATACTGTGGCGTGGCGTGTGGAGCAAGAGCTGGGGCAGCCTTTTTATGTACGCCACTGGATGGAAATGAATGCCAACCTTTTTGCCGCGCTCAAGCTGGAAAAGGTGGGCATGTTTATTTTGCTGACCATTGTGGTGCTGATTGGCTCATTTTCTATTGTCACCTCCTTGGTGATGCTGGTTATGGAAAAAACACGCGATATTGCCATTATGATGTCCATGGGGGCAACCCGCGGCATGATACGCCGCATTTTTATGCTGCAAGGCACTATTATTGGCCTTATTGGCACGGCTATTGGCTACCTGCTGGGCTTTGCTGTGGCTTTGCTGCTGCAAAAATATCAATTTATTGAATTGCCCAAGGGTGTGTACACCATGGATCATTTGCCCATGCTGCTGACGTGGTCAGACAATATTATTATTGGTGTCAGTGCCATGCTGCTGTGTTTTCTTGCCACTATTTATCCTGCACGGCAGGCCTCACGCCTTGAGCCGGTGGAGGCATTGCGCCATGAGTGATGCTTTGTACCGTTTTGAAAATGTCAGCAAAGTGTTTGATGATTGCGGCAAAAAACTGGCTATTTTTGAAAACGTCAATGTCAGCATAGAACGTGGGGAATCACTGGCTATTGTGGGGGCTTCTGGCTCGGGCAAATCTACCCTGCTGCATTTGATGGGAGCGCTGGACAGCCCCAGCACAGGGCGTGTGTTGTTTGACAACCAAGACCTTGCCGCGTTTTCGCCCGAAGCGAAGGCGCGTTTTCGCAATACTGAACTGGGTTTTGTGTTTCAGTTTCATCACTTGCTGCCTGAATTTACCACTGTAGAAAATGTTGCCATGCAGGCACTTATTGGCGGTGTGCCGCGCAGCCGTGCCATGAAAGAGGCGCGAGCCATGCTGGAAAAAGTGGGGCTGGGGCACAGGCTGGAACATAAAGTAACCACGCTTTCAGGTGGGGAACGACAGCGCGCAGCTATTGCCCGTGCTGTTTTGTGCAAGCCGCGTGTGCTGCTTGCCGATGAACCCACGGGTAATTTGGATGAAAGCACAGGCGCTCAAGTGGGGGCACTGTTGGCAGAGCTCAACAAAACAATGGGCATGACTCTTGTGGTTGTGACCCATAATCGTGAACTGGCAGTTCAAATGGGGCGCAGTCTTGAACTGCGAGCGGGAGTGTTCTATGATAAAACGAATTTGTAGCCTGATAGCATTTTTTTGCTGCCTTGGCGTGGCTTTGTCGGCCGCTGCCGCGCAAAAACCTTTAGTGCTGGTTGTGCCCTATCAGGTAAACGCTGGGCAGGATATGGCAGGCTTGGCGCAAGAATTGCCGCAATTGATTGCAAACCAATTGCGTAAAAAAGATGTTCGTGTTGTTGCCGTGGAAGATGCCCGCAGGCTGCTGCAAAAAGCTGATGTGGCAGAGGTTGATGCTGCTCAAGCGCGCCGCCTTGGCCAAAAGGCAAAGGCCGATTTTGTGCTGTATGGCGTGTTCAACCAGCTGGGTGACAGTTTTAGCCTTGATTCGCGCCTTGTGCCTGTGAATGCAGCCCAAGCTGTACAGCCAGTATCTGTTTTTAAAGAATCCCCCACCGCGCTTACTGGGGCTGCCGAAGAGCTGGCGGGCAAGGTTGTCCAAATGGTGCAGCCCGCTGCCCCTGCGCTTGCCCCTGCCCCTGTTGCCAAAGAGGGCTCTGTGCCCGTTATTGCGCCCATGAATGCTCGTCAGGCACAGGCAGGCGCTGCCCCCGTTAAGGGCGGGCTTGCCGATGTGCGCATTGAAGGCATTCGTTTTATGGACCCTGACGTGGTGCTGATGCGCCTTTCCATTCGTAAGGGGGATAAGCCCGATGATGCCGCTATCAATGCAGAGCTGAAACGTATTTGGGATATGGGCTATTTCAGCGATGTTCGTGTGACGCGCGAGGGCAATGTGCTGGTGTTCAGCGTGGTGGAAAAGCCCCGTATTGAAAAGGTCATTGTGCAGGGCTCAAAGGCCATAGATGAAGAAGATGTCACCGCTGTGCTCAGTACGCGTGAAGGCAATGTACTGAACGATATTGTTATTGCTGAAGACCTTGAAAAAGTTGCCGAATTATACCGCGCCGAAGGCTATTACCTTGCCAAGGTTACCTATTCTGTCGATGACAGGGGCGCACGCGGCGCTATTTTGACCCTGAATATTAATGAAGGGAACAAGCTCTACATTAAAGAAGTGGACGTTAAAGGGCTGAAGAATATTAAGCGCGGTGATTTGAACGACTATATGTCCTTACGCACCCGCGGCGTATTTTCATGGTTTACAGGCTCTGGTGTGCTGAAAGAAGAATATTTGGAGCGAGACACCAATGCTATTACAGCCTTTGCGCTCGAGCATGGTTACCTTGATGTGCAGGTTTCTGCCCCCGAGGTGGACTACCGCAGTGATGGCATTTATGTGACCATTACCGTGAGCGAAGGCCAGCGCTATAAGGTGCGCGAAGTGAAATTTGCTGGTGATATTATTGCCAGTGCTGAAAAAATGGCCGAGATAGTGAAAATGGATGAATGGCGCGATGAAGAAACCTATTTCACCGTGTCTGTTATGCAGGAAGATGCCAAGCGCATTACCGAATATTATGGTGACCAAGGCTATGCCTTTGCTGAAGTGGACACCAAGGTCATGAAGGCAGAAGACGGCAGCGCTCAGGTTGATGTGGGTTACTTGGTTCAAAAAAAGAATAAAGTCTATATTCGCCGTGTTGATGTAGAAGGCAACAGCAAAACGCGCGATAATGTTATTTTGCGCGAAGTGAAGCTGGCCGATGGCGACCCCTATGAAGGGGCAAAGCTGCGCCGCACCAACGAGCGTCTAAACCGTTTGGGCTATTTCAGCGCTGTAGACAGCCAAGTTGTGCCCACTGGCCGCGAAGATGAAGTTGATTTGAAAATCAAGGTGAAAGAAGGGAATACTGGCGCAGTTATGGCTGGTATTGGCTATTCCACCTATTATGCCGTGGGCGTTTCTGGCTCTATTTCAGAGCGCAACCTGTTCGGGCGTGGCTATCAGCTGGCACTTTCTGGCTTTGCTTCGTGGCGCCGTGCTTCCGGCACGCTGTCTTTCACCAACCCGCGCGTGTATGACACCAAGCTTTCTTTTGGCAATGATATTTACTATGTGCATGACACATGGGACGATTTCACCAAAGAAACCATGGGTGACACCCTGCGTGTCAGCTATCCTATTGGTGAGTATTCTGTTATTGGGGCTTCCTACCGCTTAGAGCGCTACGACCTGACAGAAGTGGCGGCCGACGCCTCCAAGTATATTTCAGACTATAAGGGCGTAAACTGGACAAGTGCCTTGGGCGTGCGCTTTGCCCGTGACACTACCGATTCTATCGTGCCTACCAAGGGCACAATCACCCGCCTTAATGTGGAATATGGCGGCAATATTCTTGGCGGTACCGATAATTTTGTCAAAGCCGTGGCAGACTGGCAGGCCTTTTATTCGTGGCGTCCGCAGCATACCTTCCATGTGCGTGGGCGCTTGGGCGGGGTTTTCCAAAACTCCAGCGACCCTGTGCCTGTATTTGAACGCTTCTGGCTGGGCGGTATGGATACCGTGCGCGGCTATTCCTACACCGACCTTTCGCCGCGTGATGGCAAAAATGGCGAGCATGTGGGCGGTGACCGCATGGGCGTTGCCAACTTTGAATATATCTGGACATTTGAAAAAGACCTTGGCCTTGCTATTGTGCCCTTTATTGATGCTGGCTTTAACATTGATAATGACACGCAATCGAATGAGATTGGGGACAAAATTGTTGCCTCGGCTGGTTTGGAACTGCGCTGGCGTTCGCCCATGGGGGACTTGCGCGTGGCCTATGGCTACCCCTTGAGCAAAGACTATGATGATGAACGCAATCAGGGGCGTTTTGAATTTACCATGGGGCAGAATTTCTAATTCTGCATCATAAAGCGAATGAAAAAAGAGGTCTTTCTTGTGGAAAGGCCTCTTTTTTTGCACGCTGGGCGGAAGGAGTAGGGCATGGGAGAATGTGCCTGCGCTATGATGGTATTTTCTGTACTGTGATGGCATTGTGCACTATGGCCTAATGGCATCCTGCTGCCCCATAAGGCTATCTTCCTGCTTGGGAATATCTGGTATGCCAGCATTCCCTTGCTGTACTCTTTGCTGCCCATTGCTGCGGGGCTGGCCGTGTTGTCGCACCCTGCAAAGCCCCAACGCATCAAGCTCATGTGAACACTTTGTTAAAGGCAAAGCACACAAAAAACCCCCGTTGCTACACAGGGCAGAAACGGGGGTGAAGAGGCCTAATAGGCGGGTTTTAGCAGCTTATGCCCACTTGCTTGTATCCAGCACCTTTTCGTGCTTGGAAACAACCACAGCGGCCACAATATCGCCAGTAACGTTTAAGCAGGTGCGCCCCATATCCATCAGGGCGTCAATGCCCAAAATCATGGCATAGGCCACGGCCACGGCCGAGCCTGTTTCCACCTTTAAACCAACCGATTCCAGCACCAGCAAGAGCATCAAAGCGCCAGCGCCAGGCACACCAGCTGTGCCCACAGCGCCCAGTGTGGCGGTAAGCAGCACGGTAAGCTGCTGGTCTATGCTCAAGGGGTTGCCCGTGGCATAGCCAATGAACATGGCAGAAACGGCAAGGTAGATAGATGTGCCGTCCATGTTAATGGTAGCACCAAGAGGAAGCGAGAAGGAAGAAACAGTGCGCGGCACACCCAAGTTTTCTTCAGAAACACGCAAAGAAATAGGCAGGGTAGCATTAGAAGAACGGGTTACAAAAGCAGAAATCATGGCTTCGTCTGCGCCACGGAAGAAGACAATGGGGTTTAAGCCGTGCAAAAGCAACACGCCGCCAAAGCCAATGAGCACATGCAGCACATAGGCAAGATAGGCAAGCCCCACAAGATAGGCCAACGGTCCAATAACCTTGGGGCCTTGCTGGGCAAAGACGACGGCAATAAGGAAAAACACACCAATAGGTGCATATTGCATAATGCCGCGCACCACTACATACATGCTTTCGGCGCAGGCCGTGACCATACGGAAGAGGGAATCGCCAGCGCGGGAAAGTTCTTCATTGTCAGAAGCACGAATAACCGAAAGGCCAATGCCAAAGCACAGGGCAAAAAAGATAATGGGCAGCACAGCGCCCTTGGCAAGCGATTCAATAGGATTGGTGGGAATAATATTGAGCAGCAGGGTTGAGATGGAAGGCGTTTCGGCCAATTTGCCCTGCACACCTTCTGCCCCCAGCAAGCCCAAACCAAGGCCAGGCTGGAAGATATTGCCCACAAGTAAACCAATGCTAATGGCAACCACCACCAAAACAGCATAAAAAATGATGGTTTTTACGCCCACGCGCCCTAGCTGGGCTGGCGTGATGCTGGCAGCACCGCTGATAAGTGAAAAGAAAATAACAGGCACAACAATCATTTTCAGCAGGTTAATAAAAACATCGCCAAAAAATTTTGTATTGCTTACAAAATTGGGTGCCATGCTGGGGGAATAGGCCAGCGCAATGCCCACAATTGCGCCAGCAACCAAACCCACTGTGATGCGCACCAGCAGGCTCATTTGAAAATACCAGCTTAACAAGCCTGTTTTCTTTGTTTCCTGTTCTGTCATAAATGCCCCCTCCTTGGCAAAAAGTACAAACACGGTGGCAGGAGACTAACGATGCTGCAATGCCTTTTTGTAGCATTCCCACCACAGCGCAAAAGCAAGGTATGCGGTAAAACTGTCCACACTATAGGGAAAGAGAGACCAAGCCGCAATAGCATTTTTGCAATTTATGGCTATGCTTGCTCGTATGTACTGCTTTGAATAGTCAAACAATTATTGTTTTGAGCGGTATTTTGTGGCTTGTTTCCTCTGCGCCTGCCTTGCACTTCCCCTTTTTTTGTTTCAGGCCACTATGTACAAAAAAGGCAATACAGCGCTGTATTGCCTTTAGGTATGCTATTGCTTGTTTAGAGTAATT
Organism: Desulfovibrionaceae bacterium; assembly: GCA_028689675.1. Lineage (GTDB taxonomy): Bacteria > Desulfobacterota > Desulfovibrionia > Desulfovibrionales > Desulfovibrionaceae > JAQVCS01. Next base: position 24,486 of record JAQVCS010000002.1, read on the forward strand.
TCAAAATAACAGTACATTAGCCTTGGGCGTCTATCCACTGCATGGCTTCAGTAAGGTTGAGGGTGTTTTCATATAAAGCCCGCCCGCTAATAGCCCCTTGCAGCTGCGTGCTCTTGGTGAGGGGATATAAATTTTGCACATCGCGCAGGGTGGCAACACCGCCAGCCGCAATAACAGGCACGGTGCTTGCCGTGGCAAGGTGCTGCAATGCGGGCATATTGACCCCTGTTTGCATGCCATCGCGCTCTATGTCGGTATAGATAATAAAGGCCGCACCATCGTGCAGCAGGCGGGGCAGCACATCATCTACTGTCAGCCCAGCATCGGCAACCCAGCCCTTTGTTTTGAGCGCGCCGCCCACAGCGTCAAGTGAAACCCCGATGCGCCCAGGGTAAAGAGCGCATAGCTCGGCAAAGAGGGCAGGCTCTTCCAGCGCCATAGTGCCAATAATGAGGCGCTGTACGCCAGCTTCCAGATAGGCGGCGGCTGTTTCTTTATTGCGAATGCCCCCGCCCAGCTGCACGGGAATGTTCAGGCTGCGGCAAATGGCCTGCACAAGAGCGCGGCTTTTGGGTTCGCCGTCAAAAGCACCGTCCAAATCAATAACATGCAGCCAGCGCGCCCCTTGGTTTTGCCATGCTAGTGCTGCGGCAACAGGGTCGGGAGAAAACACGGTGCTTTCGTGGGCAAGCCCTTGCTTGAGGCGCACGGCCTTGCCGTCTTTAATGTCCACTGCGGGAAAAATAATCATAAGCCAAGGTCCTTGATCGCTTTGGCCATGGCCTCTTGGGTAAGGTCTTCAGCCCTTACCCATGAAGCATGACGTTTGAAAAATTGAGGCATGGTGAGCAGGTTGTCGCTTAGGCCAACTTGTTTTTCCTTAGTAACAGAGCGGTTTTGCAGGCCGCCACTGTGAATGTCGATAAGGTAAAATTCCACATGTACAGCAGCAGAATCGGTTACGCCCGCAGCGGAACCTTGCCTTTGGTGCCAGTCTAGCACCATGGGCACTACCAGCAGATCCACGCGGTGCTGTTTGCCATAGGCCACCCAGCGGGGCAGGGCAGAAGCATTTTCTGCGGCATGAACTTGGGCATCGTTTGCTTTATGCAGGGGCGGCAGCTTTATAAGGGGGCGTTTGGCAGTCTGGGCGAGCAGGGTAGAAAAGCTGGTGTCCAATTGTGCCAGCACGCCCGAAACAACCGTGCCCTGTGCTTCGGGCAGGCGCCCCATAATGAGGTCGCCCGTGGAATGGGGCTGAGTAAAGGGGGCAAGCCCCACGCGCAGCCCTTGGGCAAGGGGGCGAGGCTCATGCTGGGTTGTGCGGGCACAACCTGCGCTTAGGGCAAAAGCTAGCGCCAAGAGGACAAAAAGGGGCAGAATGATGCGTTTCATATCAGTCAAGACCTCCCTTGGTGCTGCGTATGCTGTCACCCTGACAGCGCACGGCCTGCGCCAATGCTATGCCAAAACCCTTGGCTATGGATTCCAGCAGGTGATGCCCATTTTTGCCATACAGCAGGCAAATGTGTAAATTAAGGCGGGCTGCGGAGGCAAAGGCCTTATAAAATTCACGCCAAAGGTCTTTTTCTTCCCCGCTGATAACAGGAGGCAGCAAGTCATCGCCACGCCATTCCAGCCATGGGCGACCAGAAATATCAATAGTCACTTCGCACAGGGCTTCATCCATGGGCACGCGGCCATAGCCCACGCGGGCAATGCCCTTACGCTCGCCCAGTGCCTGCGCTAAAGCCTGCCCAAGGCATAGGGCAACATCTTCGGCGCTGTGGTGGGCATCCACATGCAAATCCCCTTTGCAGCTCAGGTTCAAATCCATACCTGCCCAGAAAAAAGCCAGCGTAAGCATGTGGTCAAGCATGCCATAGCCTGTGTTCACGGCTATTTGAGAAGAGCCGTCCACTGTCAGGCTGAGGGTAATATCTGTTTCTGCACTATGGCGCTGTATACTGGCCGTTCTGCTCATGGCATACCCCTTATGCGGCAGTGCCGCTCTTGGTCTGGTCTGTCTGGTTGTCTGCTTTTTTTTCGTTTGGGCTTTTGCCTTCTTCTGCCTGCTCTGCTTTTTTGGCACGGCCAAATACGCGGGCTATCAGTATGCTCAGCTCATACAGCACCAACATAGGTATAGCCATAAGGAGTTGAGACATAACATCAGGCGGGGTCAATATGGCAGCAACAATAAAAATGACCAGCACGGCATAGCGGCGCGTGCTGCTCATCATTTTTGCCGTAACCAGCCCCATACGCGCTAAAAAGAAGGTGAACAGCGGCATTTCAAAAATAGCCCCAAAGGCCACCATGAGCTTGAGCACAAAATCAAGCGATTCTGTAAGCGAAGGCATGGGCATGATGGTATCGGTAGCAAAGCCCATAAAAAATTGAAAAGCTATGGGCAACACACCAAAATAACAAAAACAGCCGCCGCCAATAAAGAAAAAGGCAGAAACTAATGCCATGGGTATGGCATAGCGCTTTTCCTCATCATACAGCCCGGGGGCGATAAAAGACCAAATTTGATAAAAAATAAAAGGGCTTGCGGCAAAAATAGAGGCCACAAACGCCACACGCATATAAGTGAAAAAAGCCTCTGCTGGTGCTGTATAAATAAGCTTGGAATGATCGGGCAGGGCGGCATTGAGCGGGCGCATAATTTCGCCAAAAAGTGGCTCGGCAAAGCTCCAGCACAGCATAAAGGCTATGCCCACAGCAATAACACAGCGCATCAAACGCCAGCGCAATTCATTAAGATGATCCATCATGCCCATAGTGCGCTTTTCTGGGGCAAGGGCAGCATTTTTGGCGTCTTCCACCTGCTTTATGAGCTGCCCCAAATCGGGTGAGCCCTCTGTGGGCAGGGCAGGGCTTGGGGTGGCCGCAGTGGGCGCTGTGCCCCCTTCTGCGCTGGTGGCTGCCTCTGGCTGCTCTGGGTTTTCTGCACCAGCCTGTGCTGTGGGCTCTGGCTGCGGATTTTCAGTGCTGGCCTTGTCTGCGCTCTCCGCTGTGCTTGAGGCTATAGTATTGTCTGGTGCACCTTCTGGGCTGGCTGGCTGGGCTGGGCTTTCTGCGCTGGCCTTGTCTTCTTGTGTGGCAGCCGTGGCTGTGTGGGCATCATGCCCCCCAAGGGGCGGGGTCAGGCCGCGTTCCTGCGGGGTGAGAAAATCGCCTTGCTCGGTGTACAGGCCGCCAGCATCGGCCTTGGCTGGTTCGCTTGCAGGGGCAGGGCTTGCGCCAAGCGCGGCCAGCTCTGCATTTGTTGCGGTGCATGCCGCACTATCGGCGCTTTCGCTTGCGGTGCTGCCTGCTGCGGCGCTTGCTTGTTCGCCTGCTATGGTACTTGTTGCGCCCTGTGTTGCTGTGCCAGATGTGCCGCTTGCCGCGATGTGTGCTTCATGGGCTGCGGCGCTTGCTTGTGCTCTCTGCTCTGGCTCTGCTGTCAGCGCTGGGGAAATTTCTTTGGGCAAAGCCTGCTCGGTGGGGGCAGCGGCGCTGTTGGGGCTGCCTGCCGCCTGATCGCTGTGTGCCGCTGGCTGGTTGTCGGGGGCGGGGGTAAAGAGTGCCGCGCCTTTGCTCACTATGCTGTATGCCCCTGTTTTATCTGCCTGCACGCGAATGCCATCAGCAGCCAAGTCGGCAAGGGCAAGGCGCACCGTTTCGGGCGTGGTGTGCAACAGCGCTGCCAGCCCAGCAATGCTGATGGGCTGGTGTGCTTTTAGGGCGCTGTAAAGGCTGGAGGCAATTTCTTGACTCATGCCTTTTCTCCCTTAGGGGCAGTGCTGTTGGCTTGGTCGGCAGCGTGTGCAGCGACAGCAATGGCTTCAGCAAGGGGGCTGCCTGCTGGCGGCGCGGGCACGGCATTGGCTTCTGGCGTAGCAGCGGCTTGGGGTGTTGAGTTTTGTGCACCTGCGGGGTTGCTGGCTGCGGCTTGCGTGCCTGTGCTTGCTTGTGCACCTGCGGTGGCGGCGGTGGGTGCCTGTGTGTCAGCGGTGGCCTGCGGGGCAGGCTTTGCTGTGCTGCTTGTTTTTGCCGTGTCATCCTTGGCAAAATATTCTTTTTCTGCTTGTTTTTTGCGCTCTTCGTGCTCTTCCTGCGCTACTTCAGCATTGAGAGTGCGCTGAAAATCGGTGGAAACGCGGCGAAATTCACCCATAACCTTGCCCAATGTTTTGGATATACTAAGAAGGTTTTTTGGGCCAAGCATCACCAAGGCTACAACAAAGATAAGTAAAAGTTCTGTGCTGCCAATTCCAAACATGCTGCATCCTTCCATTATCAAAAGCAAAAAGCGTTTCAGCCTTGAGCTGCGCTGGCAAAGCACAGGCTGTGCCAGCGCAGAGTGTGCACAAGGGCAGAGAAAAAGAAAGGGGGGCGGGGCTGCACCCGCTGTTTTGGCAGGCTGCCCCTTCCCCCCTTGTTCAGCTTATTCCCATTCAATGGTGCTCGGCGGCTTGGACGAGATGTCGTAAGCCACGCGGTTGACGCCCTTTACTTCATTGATAATACGGCTGGAAATGCGTTCCAGCACATCATAGGGCAGGCGTGACCAGTCGGCCGTCATGGCATCGACACTATCCACAATGCGCAGGGCAATAACGTGGTCATAGGTGCGGCCATCGCCCATCACGCCCACAGTTTTAATGGGCAAGAGCACAGCAAAGCCCTGCCATACCTTGCGGTACCAGCCAGATTCTTTTAGTTCTTCCTGCACAATCTTATCGGCACGGCGCAGAATATCTAAGCGTACGGCAGTAATTTCGCCCAACACGCGAATGGCCAAACCGGGGCCGGGGAAGGGATGCCGCCATACAATGCTGTCGGGCATGCCCAGCTCGGCAGCCACTTTGCGCACTTCATCCTTAAAGAGCTCGCGCAGGGGCTCAATAAGTTTCAGGTTCATGGTGTCGGGCAGGCCGCCCACATTGTGGTGGCTTTTAATGACAGCGCTGGGGCCTTTGTGGGAAATGGATTCAATAACATCAGGGTACAGCGTGCCCTGTGCCAGCCATGCCACATCGGGCAATTTTTTGGCCTCTTCATCAAAAATATCAATGAAGGTATGACCAATAATTTTACGCTTCTTTTCAGGGTCTTCAATGCCTGCCAGCTTGTCCAGAAAACGGCGCTGTGCCTGCACAAAATTAAGGTTGAGGTCAAAATGCTCGCGCAAATAGTTCACAACCTCTGTGCCTTCGTTCATACGTAGCAGGCCGTTATCCACAAAGATGCAGTGCAGGCGCTTGCCAATGGCCTTGTGCAGCAGCACGGCCACCACGGTAGAATCAATACCGCCAGAAAGGGCGCACACCACATGCTGCTCAGGCCCTACCTGCTCGGCCATTTCTTTGACAACGCGGTCAACGAACGAGGACATTGTCCAGTCTGGGGTGATGTTGGCAATGCGGAAGAGGAAGTTATGCAGCATGGCTACGCCATCGGCACTGTGGTGCACTTCTGGGTGGAATTGCACAGCATAGATTTTGCGCGCCTCATCAGCCATAGCCGCAACCTGCAAGGTGGCGGTGCTGGCCGTAATGGCAAAGCCTGGGGGCGGGGTCATAACTTTATCGCCATGGCTCATCCACACACGGCTGGGCTTGGCAGCGTCCAGCCCTTCCCACAGGGGGCAGGGCTTACTGAAGCACAAATCGGCAGGGCCATATTCGCGCGTTTCAGACTGGGCAAGCTCACCGCCCAAAGTATTTGCCAAAAGCTGCATGCCATAGCAAATGCCCAAAACTGGCACGCCCAGTTCCAAAAAGCCCTTGTCCAAATGGGGGGCGTCGGCCTCGCCCACAGAGGCAGGGCCGCCAGACAAAATAATGGCGTCGGGCTGCATGGCCTTGACCTGCGCCGCCGTGGTGATGCAGGAATGAATTTCAGAATACACGCCAGCTTCACGCACACGGCGCGCTATAAGCTGGGTGACTTGTGAACCGTAGTCAATAATGATTACTTTGCTGGACATTACGGCTCCTTAGTTATCAATGCGGTAGTTGGGGGCTTCTTTGGTGATAATCACATCATGCACATGGCTTTCACGCAGGCCAGCGGGGGAAATTTCATAGAAATTCACATCCGCCATGGCAGCAATATTTTTTGCGCCCACATAGCCCATGCCAGAGCGCAAGCCGCCCATAAGCTGGTAAATGACGTCTTTCACGCCGCCACGGTAAGGTACGCGCCCCACAATACCTTCGGGCACCAGCTTTTTGCTGCGTTCCTGAAAATAGCGGTCTGAGCTGCCGTCTTTCATGGCGTCAATAGAGCCCATACCGCGGTAAATTTTGTAGGTACGCCCCTGATACAAAATGGTTTCACCCGGGCTTTCTTCTGTGCCGCCAAAGAGCGAGCCAATCATCACCGAATGAGCGCCCACGACCAGCGCCTTGACAATATCGCCAGAGAACTTGATGCCGCCGTCAGCTATGCAGCAGCGGTCCATTTCACGCGCGGCACGGCTGGCTTCCACAATAGCCGTCACCTGCGGCACACCAACGCCAGCCACAATGCGGGTGGTGCAAATAGAGCCGGGGCCAATGCCCACTTTCACCGCATCTGCCCCTGCTTCTAAAATAGCCTTTGCCCCTTCATAGGTGGCCACGTTGCCCGCTACAAGCTGGCAATTGGGGAAGGAAGACTTGACAGCACGAATGGCGCGCAGCACGTTGACAGAATGCCCATGGGCAGAATCAAGCACCAGCACATCGGCACCAGCGTCAAGCAATTCCGCAGCGCGCGCTTCAGAATCTTTACCAATGCCAATAGCCCCGCCCACACGCAGGCGGCCAGCGCTGTCTTTGCAGGCATTGGGGTATTTTTGCACCTTGTCAATGTCTTTCATGGTGATAAGCCCGCGCAAATGCTTATCTTCATCCACCACCAGCAGTTTTTCAATGCGGTGCTCGTGTAAATGGGCTTTGGCTTCTTCAAGCGAAGTGCCCATAGGCACGGTAACCAGATTTTGGCTGGTCATCACTTCAGAAACCTTGACTGTGCTGCCATCATCAATAAAGCGCACATCGCGGTTGGTCAAAATGCCCACCAGCTTGCCATTATCCACAACAGGCAAGCCAGAGACGCGAAAATCTTTCATCAGTTCAAGAGCTTCGCTTACCATGCTGTCTGAAGCGATGGAGATAGGGTCTAAAATCATGCCGCTTTCAGATTTTTTTACACGTTCAATTTCCAAACGCTGCTTTTCAATGGGCATGTTTTTGTGAATAATGCCAATGCCGCCCATGCGTGCCATAGAAATAGCCATGGCCGACTCGGTAACGGTGTCCATAGCGGCAGAAAGTAAGGGAATGTGCAGCTTGAGGGAAGGCGTGAGCCATGTAGTAAGATCGACTTGGTCGGGAGTTACTTCAGAAAATGCTGGAACGAGGAGTATGTCGTCAAAGGTCAAAGCCTTGCCGCGATTGGTAAACATGATAGCCTCTTCTCTGTGTAATTATTCATAAAAAAAGAATAGACTATACTAATGGAAATAAGGCAATTTGTCAATTGCAGTACCTTTGCTCTGTGCTGAATGCCTTGACTGGTACAAAAAAAAAGGTTATGCAAAATCGCTTGTGCTCTTGACAGAGCAAGAATTTTTTACGCGTATACCCCGAGGGCAACATGTTCGAGAGCCTTTCAGACAGACTTTCTGGCGTTTTTCGCACTATCAGCGGCCGTGGCCAGCTTACTGAAGAAAATATTCAGGCTGGCTTGCGGGAAGTGCGCCTTGCCTTGCTTGAGGCAGACGTTAATTTTAAGGTCGTCAAAGATTTTGTGGCCAGCGTGGGGGAAAAGTGCCTTGGCCAAGAGGTGCTTAAAGGGGTAAGCCCAGCGCAGCAGGTTATTAAAATTGTGCGCGATGAGCTGGTTGAGCTGCTGGGCGGGGAAAGCACAGGGCTTGATTTGCGCGGGCAGCAGCCTGCTGTTATTATGATGGTGGGCTTGCAAGGCTCGGGCAAAACCACTTCGGCTGGCAAAATAGCCAATTTGCTGCGTAAGCAGAAAATGAAGCCCTACCTTATTCCTGCCGACGTGTACCGCCCCGCCGCTATTGATCAATTGGTGGTGCTGGCCAAGCAGTTGGACATGCCCTATTACCCCTCCACCACAGCCATGAACCCTGTGGATATAGCCAAAAATGCCGTGGCGGAGGCAAAAGAGCAGCAGGCAAGCGTGGTGCTGCTTGATACAGCAGGGCGTTTGCATATTGACGAAACCTTGATGGACGAGCTGGTTGCCATTAAGGCCGCGGTGAACCCGCAAGAAATTTTATTTGTGGCCGATGCCATGACTGGTCAGGACGCTGTAACCGTGGCCGAAGCCTTTAATGCCCGCTTGGGTATTACTGGCGTGGTGCTTACCAAAATGGATGGCGATGCCCGCGGTGGTGCAGCGCTTTCCATCAAATCAGTCACAGGCGCACCCGTTAAATATGTGGGCATGGGCGAAAAACTTTCTGAAATGGAAGTTTTCCACCCCGACCGCATAGCCAGCCGTATTTTAGGCATGGGGGATGTGCTCACCCTGCTTGAAAAGGCGCAGGAAAATGTTGATCAGGAAGAAGCCGCTGCCTTGGCGCAAAAAATGCAGAAGGCCAAATTCGATTTGGAAGACTTCCGCACGCAAATGAAGCGCGTCAAGCAAATGGGCTCTTTTTCCAGCATTCTCAAAATGATTCCCGGCTTGGGCGGCATTAGCGAAAAGTTGTCAGCCATGAAGGGTGCAGAGCCAGAAAAAGAAATGGCGCGCACCGAGGCCATTATCAGCTCCATGACCATGAAAGAGCGCCGCAACCCAGACTTGCTGAATGGCAGCCGCCGTGCGCGCATAGCCAAGGGGGCTGGGGTTTCGGTGCAGCAGGTCAACCAGCTTGTGCGCCAATTTGAGCAAATGCGCCAAATGATGAAGGGCATGATGGGCGGCGGTGCACCCAAGATGCCTAAAATGCCCGGTATGCCTGCGGGTATGACACCAAAAATGCCCAAGATGCCTAAAATGCCCGCTGGCGCTTTGCCCGATATGGGCGGGCTTGGCGGCATGAATGGGCTGGACGGCATGGGTATGCCCGGCATGCCCTCTATGCCCGGCATGGGGGCTGGCGGTATGAGCGCCCAAAAAATAGCCGCCGCCAAAAAGCGTAAAGAAAAAGAAAAGAAAAAGCGCAAAAAACGCTAAACAAAGTTTTTTGCCGCACAAAAAATTCACTCTGTCAAGCCTCTGGGGCAGGGGAAAGGCGTTCTTTACAGGGAATGCACTATTTTGTTGGTGACAAAGCGGGGTCTTTTGCTGTATGAGACCTGTTCGCACCTCAAAAAGTTTATGGCATAGGCTTGGTGCAATGAGGCTATTGCAGCCATAAACAACGAATATTGACTGGCAAAGGGCAGCAGGCGCGTGCGCCGCTCCGTATCGCCATATACACACATCACTAACTATCTTGGGAGAATACCATGGCTGTTAAGCTGAAACTTACCCGTTTGGGTTCTAAAAAGCGTCCTTTTTACCGTGTTGTTGCCGCTAATGCAGAAACCCGCCGCGACGGTCGTCCTTTGGAATTTTTGGGTTTTTACAACCCCATGACCAAGCCCGCTGAAGTAAAGCTGGATGGCGAAAAAATTAAGGCATGGTTGGCCAAGGGTGCAGAACCCACCGATACCGTGCGCGCCCTGATTAAAGAGCACATGGCATAAGTCTTTATTACTGTGCTGTGCTTATGCAGTAATGCGAGCTGCTTTTTTGCTCTGGCCTTGGTCAGTGGTGCAAAAAAGCAGCTTTCCTTACCCAGTGCCAAACAATGAAAGGAAAGGTTGTGCATGAAAAACCTTATCGAATACATTGCCACTTCGCTGGTCGATAAGCCCGAGGAAGTGAGTGTGCGGGAAGTGCAGGACGGGCAGGTGTGCACGCTGGAGCTTTCTGTTGCTAAAGATGATATAGGCAAGGTAATAGGCAGGCAGGGTAAAACTGCCCGCGCTATGCGTGTGCTTTTGGGGGCGGCCTCCACCAAGGCGCAAAAGCGCGTGATGCTGGATATAGTAGAATAGCCCGCCATGCCCGCTACAGACGATAAATTTGTTTTGATGGGTGTGCTGGCACGCCCGCATGGCATTAAAGGGGAAGTCAGCGTTGATTGGTACGCGCATTCCCTTGCGGCCTTACAGGGGCGCTTTTTTTTGCAGGCTGCTCACGAGCCGCCGCGTATGGCCAAGGCTGCCAGCGTGCGCGAGCATCAGGGGCGGCCTTTGCTTGTGCTGGAGGGCGTGCACGACCGTGCTGGTGCGGAAATGCTGCGCGGCTTGAAAGTGCTGGCACTCAAGGCAGACCTGCCCGCGCCCGATGAAGACGAAGTGTATTTGCACAAGCTCATTGGGCTGACTGTTGTGCTGGATGAAGACGACAGCGAGCTGGGTGTGCTTGACCATGTGGAATTTCCCGCTGGCAAAGAGGTGTGGTCTATTCTCACGCAGGACGGCACCGAGGTGCTTTTTCCTGCTGTGCCAGAATTTATTGCAGGCTTTGACCTTGAGCAGGGGGAAGTGTTCATTTGCCCCCCCGCAGGCCTGCTGGATATTTATTTGGGTGAGCTTGACGAAGAGCCCGACGATGGCGATGACGACGCGCCAGACCAAGGCAAGCCCAGCCCAGCCCCAAAAGTACGCTGAATATGCCAGAATTGCCCGAAGCAGAAACTATTGCCCGCACACTCAGCCCCATGGTTGCGGGGCGGCGCATTACGCAGGTGCAGGTTTTGCTGCCGCGCGTAGTGCACCCGCTTTCTCTGCCGCTGGCTGCCCTGTGCGGGCGGCGCATTGCCAAAACGGGGCGGCGTGGCAAGCTGGTGCTGCTGATGCTTGAGGCAGAAAAGGATATGGGGCATGCGGCTACCCCCTGCACAGAGCAGCCCGACATGCTGGCCGTGCATTTGCGCATGACAGGGCGGCTTTTTGTCTACCCTGCGGGGCAAAGTGCGGGCAAGCATACACGCGCGATATTTACTTTGGATGACGGGCACAAGCTCTTTTTTGACGATGCCCGTACCTTTGGTCTGCTCTTTTTGGGCACAGAAGCGCTGCGCCAGCGCTGGCCTTTTTGGCGCACCTTGGGGGCAGAACCCCTGCTTTTGCAGGGCACGGCTTTATATGCGGCTGTGCACGCGCGCCGTGCGGCCATCAAGGCCGTGCTGCTTGACCAGAAAGTGCTTGCTGGTGTGGGCAATATTTATGCTGATGAATCACTTTTTCGTGCCAGCATAGACCCGCGCCGCCCTGCCGCCAGCCTAAGCCAGCAGGAATGCCGCACGCTGTTGGCCTGCCTGCACGAGGTCTTGCAGGAATCTATTGCCCAATGCGGCAGCTCTATTCGCGATTATCGCGATGCGCATGGCGATGCAGGGGCATTTCAGAATAGTTTTCATGTCTATGGCCGCGGCGGGCAGCCTTGCCACAGTTGCGGCTGTGTGCTTGAGCGTTGCACAGTGGCAGGCCGCGGCACGGTAGTTTGCCCTCATTGTCAGCACTAGGGCGATATTTTTTGCCCACCGGCTTTATCGGTTTTTTGCTTGTAGTGTATGTTGTCTTTGAAAATCTGCTCTAGCTCACTTGGGTGCAGTACGAGCGCACAACCTGCCTGCAAGCCCCACCTTTTTTATTAGCAAATAAAATTCCTGTAGTGCTCACACAGCCTAATCTTTTTGTGCTCCTGCCCCGCTCAGCCTTGCCTACCTGTGTGCCTTGCTTTTCTTTCTATTCCCCTTCGCCCAAAAACCACGCTGCTTCCATATCCTGTGCCTGCCAGAACTGTTCTTGCGTCTGCATTGTCCATGCACTATTGTTGCGCCAAGTAATGGCAATTTCTCCCTGACTTGCCGTTGCCAGTAGGGGAATGTTTTTTTGCGCTAAAAAATGAAGCAGGGCAGGGGCTGGGTAGCCAAAACGATTATTTTTTCCGCAGGAGGCCAGCACCACACTGGGCTGCACTGCGGCATAAAAAGGCTTGCTCAGGCTGCTGCGCGAACCATGATGCGGAGCCAGCAAGACCGTGGCATGCAGCGGCACGGCGCTGCTGGCAAGCTGGCGCATGCTGCGTTTTTCTATATCCCCTGTCAGTAAAACCAAGCCCTTGCCCTGCCATGTAAGCCGCAAAACCAGCGAGCGCTCATTGTCATTGTTCGCTGGGCGTGGTGATGTATTGCCTGTGCTTTCTTTGGCTTGCTCTGCCTGTGCGGGTTCTGCTTGTGTAGGTTCTTGTATGTCAGTATGTATGAGCTTTTGCGTTTGTGCAGGCGCTGCATTGTTCTGTGCCGGAATAGGCTGGGCTGTTGCTTCGGGCATGGTGGCCTGCGGGTGCAGCACTTCCAGCACAATGTCGCGCTCTGCATCCAGCACAAGACGCTGCCCAGCCACAAGACAGCGCGAGGGGTGGTTTTGCAGCACTGCTGCCCATGCCAAGGCCTGCTCCTGCTGCGGCATATCGCCATTATGCCATACTTGGTCAAGAGCAAAACTTTGCCCCAGCCAGAGTAGGCCGCCAAGATGATCCATATCAGGGTGGCTGGCAACAAGGGCGCTAAGCTGCGGCCAGCGGTTGGCGCACAGGCGTGGCATAAGCACGGCCTTGCCCATGTCAAAACGCGGGCTGGCATTGCCGCCGTCAATAAGTATGCGCTGCCCCTGTGGCAATTCAAGCAAGACAGCCTGCCCCTGCCCCACATCAAGCACACGCAAGGTGAGATTTTCTGAAAAAAAGGGCGCACAGGCCGTACCTAAGCCCAGCAGCAGAAAAAAGCCCCCTGCCAGTAGCAGCCTTTTGCCCGCTGGGGGCAGGCAAGGGCGCGCCGCACGCAGGCAAAAAGCCAGCAAGACCAGCCAATAGCCAGCCCACCATGTCCAATGGCCTACCCACAAAGCGGGGTTTGCCAGCCAGCCTTGCGCCTCCAGCCATGTCAAGCCATCCATAAGCCATTGGCAGGGAATGACAGCCATGCCGAACAGCCAGCCGCCCGCTGTGTGCAGGCTGGCAAGAAGGGGAAGCGAGCTCAAAAGCACCAGCACCAGCCCCCCAAAGAGCAGGGGCATAACCCATACAGCCAGCACGGGCAGCCAAAGCACATTGAGCAAAAACCACCAGCCTGCATTGTGAAAATACCACAAACACAAGGGCAGCAGCGCACAAGAAATGCAGGCAGAGCACAGGGCAGTATCAATAAGCGGCAGGGTCAGACGCGGGCAGGGCAGGTTGCGGGCGCGCAAAGCCTGATGTGCCAAGCGCAGGGCGGGCAAGCAAAGCGCAAGGCAAAGCACGGCCAGCAAGGAAAGCTGCAAGCCGGGGCTGATAAGCAGCAGGGGGGAAGCAAGGCAGAGCACAAAAGTCGTGCCCAGCACAATATCCACAGCTGTAACAAGGGCTTTTTTATACAGCAACACGGCCAGTAAAAGCAGCATACAGGCCGCGCGCACAAGCGAGGGTGGGGCATCCCCCAGCCACACATAGGCAGCGGCCAAAGGCAGGGCAAGCCCCAGCGCCAAGGTGCGGCGCGGCACAGTAAGGTAAGCACGCGGGAAGCACCATGCAGCCAGCCAAGCCAAGGCCAGCGCAATGCCCAAGCTTATTCCTAAATGCTGCCCCGAAAGGGCTATGCTGTGAATGAGTGCGGCAGAAGAAAGCAGGCTTATGCTGTCTTGGCTGAGCAGGGAACGGTCGCCAAAAAGCAGCGCGGGCACAAAGGCCTGCCCCTGTGTGAGCATGCCCTGCGCGGGTTGGCTGTATTCATATAAGGCCGCCAGCACACGCTGCACAATGTGCTCGCGCAGTGCTGCCTGTGGGGCGGCGGCGTCAAGCAGGCGTGGTTGCCCCTTGTCCCCTTTGCTCCAGACCTGCCAGAAATAGCCCTGACTTGCCCAAGCATAGCCAAAATGGGGCACAAAAGCATTACGCAAGCCTGCTGTGCTGCGCCAAGGCAGGGCAAAGCTGATGCGCTGCCCCACCTGCGGCCGCCACAGGGCTTCTTCCCATGTCCAGCGTATTTGTTGCGGCGCATATTCTGGCTGCGGCAGGGGCAAGGGGGCTTCGGGCAGAACAGAATGCAGCAGCATGCGCAGGCGGCCATCGGGTAAAGCCTGCACGGCCGCCACCGTGCCCACACAGCGCGTGGGGTGTTTTTTGTCCTGCCCCTGAGCCCATGCTGGCGGGCTTTGCGGCTGTAAGGGAATGTGCACCTTGGTATAGGCAAAGCCAAGGGCAAAGGCTATGGCAAGGCAAAGCACAAAACTGAGGCGGCGGCAGCGCTTGTCTGCCCAAACAAGCACAAAGGGCAGGCAAAGGGCTGGTGTGCCATAATGTACCGCCAGCCCCCCTGCCAGCCATGCCAAGGCTGGCAATTGCCATGTGTACAGCGCGGCAACAGGGGCTACAGGCTTGTGCGGCACGGTGCTATGCCAAAAAAGCGGCGGGCATTGTCACCGCATTGCTGCCACAATTCCTGAAGGGGCACAGCGCACAGCTCTGCCACGCAGGCGGCAGTAAAAACAGTATAGGCTGGCTGATTGGTTTTGCCGCGCCACGGCATGGCCGCAAGGTAGGGGGAATCTGTTTCCAGCAGTAGCCTGTCAGCAGGAATGATTTTGACAGCCTCGCGCACGGCTGTATTGGCAGGGTAGGTCACAGGCCCCGGAATAGAGATATGCCAGCCATTATTGAGAATGCGCTCTGCCATGGCGCTGTCCCCTCCAAAGCAATGCCATAGCAGGGGGTAGCCAGCAAAGCCTTGGCTTTCCAGCAGCATCAGGCATTCTTGGGCAGCATCACGGCAGTGAATAATAACGGGGCGCTCTACAGCGCGGGCAAGGGCAAGCTGTGCTGTAAAGGCGGCATATTGTACTTCTTTGGGGCAGTCTTTCCAAAAAAAATCAAGGCCTATTTCACCCACGGCTTTGAGCCTTTCATCTTGGGCAAAGGCCTCTTGCATGGCTCTTGCGGCTTCGGGGCTGTATTGCTGCCCATCGCAGGGGTGAATGCCCAGAGCAAAAAATACTTCGGGGTGGGCATCAAAATAATGCCGCCCCCGCGTATATTCTTCTATCCCTACAAAAATATTACAAATATTTGCTACGCCGCTGGCGCGGGCAAGGGCAAGCACGTCTTCGCGGTCAGTGTCAAAGTCTTCACTGTTCACATGCGCGTGAGAATCAACCCCCACACAGGGCAAGTTTAAGGTAAGGGGGGAAATGCGTTCTATTTTTTTGTGTCCCATAGGTAGTCTCGGTGCAAAAAGGGAAGTGTTCAATAGGCTTGTGCCTGCTGTGGCTTGTGTGCATAAAGCACAGCCGCGGCACGGGCTTGGTATTTTCTTTCGGCTGTTCTTGTATCAGGGCTGGGGGCTGTCGGCAAGTAGTGCACATTGCCCTTGCCAAGGAAGTGGCAAGAGGGTAAAAAACCTTTCAGCAAACGTTTTTTACATTGTGGAGGCTCTATGCATTTGCGTAAACGGGTTCTGGTGACGGGCGGTTCGGGCTTTGTCGGTTCGCACCTCTGCGAACGCCTGCTCAATGATGGGCACGAAGTTCTTTGCGTTGATAACTTTTTCAGCTCGGCACGGCAGAACGTGGAACACTTGCTGGATAATAAGCGTTTTGAGCTTATTCGCCATGATGTGACCTTTCCTCTTTTTGTGGAAGTGGATGAAATTTATAACCTTGCCTGCCCTGCTTCCCCTGTGCATTATCAGCATGACCCTGTGCAGACTATTAAAACCTGCGTGCATGGGGCTATCAATATGCTGGGGCTTGCCAAGCGCACAGGCGCGCGTATTTATCAGGCTTCGACCTCTGAAGTGTATGGCGACCCCGAAGTGCACCCGCAGACTGAAGATTATTGGGGGCATGTCAACCCCAATGGCATACGTTCCTGCTATGACGAGGGCAAGCGCTGTGCCGAAGCGCTCTTTTTTGCCTATTACCGCCAGCACCACATGCCCATTAAAGTGGGGCGTATTTTTAATACCTATGGCCCGCGCATGCACCCCAATGATGGCCGCGTGGTTTCCAACTTTATTGTGCAGGCCTTGCAGGGCAAAGATATCACCATTTATGGCGATGGCTCGCAAACCCGCTCTTTTTGCTATGTGGACGACCTTGTGGAATGCATGGTGCGCTTTATGGCCTCGCCCGAGGCTTTTACTGGCCCCATGAATATGGGCAACCCCGGCGAGTTTACCATTAAGGAATTGGCCGAGCTGGTGGTGAGCATGACGGGTAGCAAGTCTGCCATTGTGTGCGAGCCCTTGCCCAGTGACGACCCCAAGCAGCGCCGCCCCGACATTACTCTCGCGCGCCAGAACTTGGGCTGGGAGCCCAAGGTGGCCTTGCGTGACGGCCTTACCAAGACCATAGAATATTTTGATACCCTGTTGCGCACGCAGGGCATATAGCAAGCATTAGGCCTGTATGTGTAAACCCCCTGTTGTGTGTGGCAGGGGGTTTACACTTTTTTTCACAATATTTTTTTATCCTTTTTTTCAGCATAATTCCTCGTTTTTTCTGTGTTAAGCGGGCTTTTTATGGCTAAAATATGCTATTTCTTCCTGCGGCCTTGGGCGAAAGGGCTTGTCTAAAAAGAAAAAAAGCACTACATAACAAGCAAGCCCAAACATTCTGTCAGGCAAACTTAGGGAGGAGAGCTATGAAGGAAATCAAGAAGATTCTTTGCGCTGTTGACCTTTCGGATCACAGTAAGGCTGTTGCAGAATATGCTACAACAATTGCTACTGCCACAGGCGCCAGCGTGGTGGTTGTCTATACAGCACCCTCGCTGAGCCAGTATGTGGGCTTTCATGTGCCGCCCAATACTATTGAAAATTTTGTGGGTGAAATTGTTACTGGCGCAGAAAAGAGCATGGAAGATTTTGTGGCTGAAAACTTCCCCGGTGTGGAAGCCCATGGCCAAGTGCTGATAGGCTATGCCGCAGAAGAAATTTTGAGCCGCGCCGAGCAGGAAAATGTGGATATGATTATTATGGGTACGCATGGCCGCAAGGGCATAGACCGCATCCTCTTTGGCTCTGTGGCTGAAAAGGTTGTGAAGAATGCCACCCGCCCCGTGCTGACCATTCGCCCTCAGCAGTAAAGGGCAGGGCATTGCGCCCCGCATAAACAAAAATAGTAAAAACATTGCCCATGCGGTCTTGCACCCTTGGGCAATGTTTGTTTTTTTCTGCCTGACTGCCTGACTGCCTGACTGCCTGACTGCCTGACTGCCTGACTGCCTGACTGCCTGACTGCCTGACTGCCTGACTGCCTGACTGCCTGTCTGCCTGACTGCTTTTCACGCCCGCCTTTGTCTGCATGACACCTTTTGTCTTGCTTGCCTTCTGCCAACACGGTACAAGCATTGCCGCAGGCAGTGCTGCTGCTTGTGTAAGGAAGGCAATACATACCAGTTTTACTCATCATATTTTTATTTATTTTCAGATAGGCTTGCTCTTGTTTTTTTGGCACTGTGCAGGCTTATAGAAGTGAGGTGTGACCCTATGTCCTCTGCCGCAGTGAACGTGCGCCCCGAAATTGCAGGCTTAACAGCCTATGTGCCCGGTCTTTCCATTGAAGAAATTCGTGAACGCTATGGCCTTGAATCGGTCATTAAAATGGCAAGCAATGAAAACCCGCTGGGCACATCCCCCTTGGTGCAGGAGGCTCTTGCCCGCCATGCGGCCTTGGCCTTTCGCTACCCACAGGGCGGCAACCCGCGTTTGGTTCAGGCTATAGCGGCGCATCACAAGGTGGCGGCAGAGCGCATTGCTGTGGGCAATGGCTCGGATGAAATTATTGATTTGCTTATTCGCATACGCGCCGTGCCGGGCAAGCACAATATGGTATGCTTTGACCCCTGTTTCAGCATTTATCCCATACAGTCGCGCATTTGCGGGGTGGAGGTGCGCCGCGTGCCTGTGGAGCCCGATTTTTCGCTGAACCTGACCAAGCTTGCAGCTTTGGCCGATGAAAACACCGTGCTGGTTTTTGTGACCACGCCAGATAACCCCTCTGGCTACAGCGTGCCCATGCAGGCCTTGCAAGCGCTTGCTGCTGCCCTGCCGCCTGCTGCCCTGCTGGTGGTGGATGAAGCCTATGCCGATTTTGCCGATGACGAGCAGGCAAGCTCCTTGCTGGCTGCGGGTATTGATATGCCCAATGTTGTTATTTTACGCACTTTTTCTAAAAGTTTTGGGCTGGCAGGCCTGCGTTTGGGCTATGCTGTTATGCCGCAGGCGCTGGGCAATTATTATTGGCGGGCGCGCCTGCCTTTTTCGGTGAATATTTTGGCTGAAGAAGCTGGCCTTGCTGCCCTTGCCGATAGTGTGTACAGGGCAGAAACCTTGCGCGTGGTGCGCGAGGGGCGTGCGGCTTTAACGGCAGGCTTCGAGGCTTTGGGCTGCCATGTATACCCCAGTCAGGCCAATTTTATTATGCTTGCCCCGCCCAAGGGCGCAATGGATGCTGCGGGCACGTTTGAAGCCCTGTTGCGCCGCGGCATTATTATTCGCCCCTTAAAAAGCTATGGCTTGCCGCATTTGCTGCGCGTGAGCATGGGCACTGCTGCGGAAAATGCCGCCCTGCTGAAGGCCTGTAAGGAGATTTGGGCATGAGTGCACCCCTTATTATCACCATAGACGGGCCAGCAGGGGTGGGCAAAAGCACCTTGGCGCGCGCTGTGGCAGAAACCTTGTGCCTGCCTTATCTGGACACTGGCGCTATGTTTCGCACTCTAGCGCTCAAGCTGGGCGCAGGGGCAGAAGAGTGCCCTGCCCAGAGCCTGTGCCAGCAATGCGCGGCATGGCATTTCAGCCTGAGGGGCAGCGGTGGCAGCACCGTGCTTTTGTGCAATGCCGTGCCCGTGGGGCAGGAAGTGCGCACCGAAGCCGTGGGCATGCTGGCCTCGCGCGTGGCGGCTGTGCCCGCAGTGCGCGACTGTTTAAAGCAAGCCCAGCGCAGGCTTGCCCTTTCCTGCTCATTGGTGGCAGAAGGGCGCGACATGGGTACAGAAATTTTTCCTGAAGCGCAGTATAAGTTTTTTTTGGATGCGCGGCCTGAGGTGCGCGCCCTGCGCCGCCAAAAGGAATTGGCTGCCGCAGGCACAACAGTGCCGCTGGCCGAGCTGACTGAGCAAATACGCCAGCGCGACACTCTAGACCGCACACGCGCCCTTGCCCCTCTGCGCCCCGCTGCCGATGCTGTGCTGGTGGATACCTCAGACAAAGATATTCCTGCTGTGCTGGCAGAAATGCTGGCTGTGGTGCGCGGCAGGGGGCTGTAGGGCATGCTGCTTTCTACCATTATTATTTGCACTATTGCGGCCTTTGTTGCTGGCTTTATTGATGCTATTGCTGGCGGCGGCGGGCTTATCACCATGCCCGCCATGCTGCTGACTGGTGTGCCAGCGCATATTGCACTGGGCTCGGGCAAACTAGGCTCGTGCGTGGGCAGCGCTGTGGCTCTGGTGAACTTTGCCCGCAGCGGGCTGGTGCTGTGGCGCGTGGCGTTGGTGGGCATTGGCTTTGCGCTGGTGGGGGCTTCGCTGGGCTCATATTTAACGCTGTATTTTGACAGCGAAACCATGGGCAAGATTTTGGTGGGCTTGCTGCCTGTGGGCATGCTGGTCACCCTAATGCCCAAAAAAGAAAAATCCACCACCGTGCCCGAGCTGAAAGGCACACGTTTTTGGCTGCTGGTGCCGCTTGTGTGCACTGTGGTGGGCGTGTACGATGGCTTTTTTGGCCCAGGGGCGGGCACATTTTTTATTATTGCCTTTCATTTGTTTTTGGGCATACCGCTCTTGCATTCTTCTGGCACGGCAAAGGTGCTGAACTTTGCTACTAATTTAGGCTCGCTGCTGGCCTTTATTTGGTATGGCAAGGTGGTGTATGCGCTGGGGCTGCCCATGGCTGTGGGCAGCATTGGCGGCAACTGGCTGGGCAGCCGTATGGCCATAAAAATTGGCAACACGTTGGTGCGGCGTTTTTTAACCATTTCTATGGCCTTGCTTTTTGCCACGCTGGTGTATCAATATTTTTTCAAATAAAACAAAATACAGTGACAAAAAAAGCCCCTTGCTTGTCAGCTGGGGCTTTTTTGTGGGCGGCGAGTGCGCCTGTATTTGTTCTGCACTGCACCCCGCAGGTCTTGCTGTGGGGCACAAGCGCTGTATCAGGGTATGTTAAAACAAAAGCTCTCTAGAGCAGACTCTTTTTCAAAGCTCACGGAACGGGGAAGTCTATTCCCCGTGTGCGCTTTGAGCAGCAAGGATTTCTTACGAAACCTTGCGAGCATTTTCAATGGTACAGAGCTCTAGTTTTTCAAGCTGTGAATGGGGGCAGGAATGCGCCCGCCAAAGTTGATGAAGCCGGTAGAATCGCCACGCGGCACGGGAATAATGGCGGCCTTGCCCAGCAGCCCGCCAAAGTTGACCACTTCGCCCACGCCCATGCCGGGCACGGGAATAAGGCGCACGGCCGTAGTTTTGTGGTTAATCATGCCAATGGCCATTTCATCGGCAATAATGCCAGAAATAGTGGAAGCAGGCGTATCGCCGGGAATGGCAATCATGTCCAGCCCTACCGAGCATACCGAGGTCATGGCTTCCAGCTTTTCAAGGCTGAGCAGGCCTGCGGTGGCGGCGGCTTCAATGCTGGAATCTTCCGAAACAGGAATAAACGCGCCCGAAAGCCCGCCCACGCTGGAAGAAGCAAAAGCCCCGCCCTTTTTCACGCAGTCATTGAGCATGGCAAGCACGGCTGTGGTGCCGGGCGCGCCAATGCTGGAAAGCCCCACGCTTTGGAAAATTTCGCCTACCGAATCACCCACGGCAGGGGTGGGTGCAAGGGAAAGGTCGGCCACGCCAAAGGGAATATTCAGGCGCTTGGCCACTTCTTTGCCTATCATTTCGCCCACGCGCGTGACCTTAAAGGCCGTGCGCTTGATTACTTCGGCCACGTCCATAATGGTGAAATCGTCACCGCGGCCTTCTATGGCGCGGTCTATGGCCTTTTTCACCACACCGGGGCCAGAAACACCCACATTGATAACCACATCAGGCTCACCAATGCCCAAATAAGCGCCAGCCATAAAGGGCACGTCCTGAGGAATATTGGCAAAGACAACCAGCTTGGCGCAGCCCAGCCCGCCATTTTCTTTTGTGGCCTCGGCCACGTTTAGAATTTGCC
This sequence comes from Desulfovibrionaceae bacterium, assembly GCA_028689675.1. Classification (GTDB taxonomy): domain Bacteria; phylum Desulfobacterota; class Desulfovibrionia; order Desulfovibrionales; family Desulfovibrionaceae; genus JAQVCS01. The sequence goes on from JAQVCS010000002.1 coordinate 45,712, forward strand.
GCCCCATCAGCGCCACAGCATCCATATTGATGCCGCTGCGTGAAGAGGCCACGTTGATGGAAGAGCAAATGCGCTCGGTAGAAGCCAGCGCTTCGGGCAGGGCTTCAATAAGGGCGCGGTCGCCTGTGGTAAAGCCCTTTTCCACCAAGGCAGAAAAGCCGCCCAAAAAGTTGACATTGGCGTCTTTGGCTGCCTGATCCAGCGCTTTGCAAATACGCACCATGCCATCGGGGCCAAAGGGCGCGCCCACCACGGCAATGGGGCTCACGCTGATGCGCTTGTTCACCACAGGTATGCCGTATTTATCGCCAATTTCATCGCAAACCCGCACCAGATTGGCGGCATATTTGCTAATTTTGGCCTGCACATTGGCGGTAAACAAATCCAAATCATGGCTCACGCAGTCAAACAGGCTGACGCCCAGCGTGACGGTGCGCACGTCAAGGTGTTCATTGCGCAGCATGTTGAGTGTGCTGATAACTTCGCGTTCAGTAAGCATAGTCTATCCTTCTCTAAAGCGGCAATGCACAGGCTGTAGCCGTGGCAAGCGCTTGGGGCTTGATGCGTTTATGGCGGCAGGGTGTTTGGGCAGGCTAAGCCTGTGTGCCCCCAGCCTTTGGCTTAGATGGGCTGAATGCGGTGCACAGCCTCAAAAATATCGCGATGCTGCACGCTGATAAGCAGGTCAAGGCGCTGCCCTTCGGCAATAAGCTCGCGGCGCAGTCGCCCTAAGTCCATGCTTTCTGGCACTTTCACTTCAAAGACGAATAAAGCCTGATTATCGCCGCCTTCTCCTAAAATAGCCTTGAGGTTTTCAATATTGATGCCGTGGCGGGCAAAAACGCGGCTCATGGCAGCAATAAGGCCGGGGCGGTCTGGGCCATGGGCAGTAACCACAAAGGGCTCGCATTGCTGGCTGGCCGACCATGTGCCTTCGGCAGCAGGGCGCACAATGACAGAAAGGTCAATGCCCGCTTCAGAAAGGCCAGTGGAAAATTCCCGCATTGCCGCATCAATAGATAAAGAATCTGGTGCGTTAATGATAAAAATAGCGGCAAATTCGCCAGCTAAAATGGTTTGGGAAACTTCCACAATGTCGCAATGTGTCTTTTCCATAAGCGAGGTTACACAGGCCACAACGCCAGTGCAGTCGCGTCCAAGGAAAGAGGCGGAAAGTTTATGCATGATACTTTTCCTTATAAATAAAAGTTGCGTCACTATATAGATTAGCTGCGCAGGCTTCAAGTGGCTATTCTAGCCTTGGGGCGCGTATGCTGGGCAAAAAAGAGCTCAAGGCCGCACTTCACCCCTAATTTTATAAAAAATTCTTTTATCTCGTTGAAGAGAAGGGTATTTTTAGCTTTGGTATTTTTTTTATTTGCCCTGTTGCCTGCGGCTTGCGGGGGCTTTTTTACCATTCCCATTTGCCAAGCGCCCTATTATGTCTTACTTAAAGGCAGCATAAATGTATTTGGCCGCAGCGCAGCCATGCCTAGCGTGGCACGCAGGAATTTTGTTTTCTTCATCAACGATAAGGATCCCGCATGTTCGGTTTTTTGTTCAAAAAAATATTTGGCAGCAAGAATGACCGTTACTTAAAGCGTCTTCGCCCCCTTGTGGCAAAAATAAATGCCCTTGAACAGGAAATGCAGGCATTAAGCGACGAAGAAATACCCCTGCGGCTGGCAGAATACCGCTCGCGCGTGCAGGAAGAAGGCAAAAGCCTCGATTCCCTCTTGCCCGAAGTTTTTGCTTTGGTGCGTGAATGTTCTGCCCGCGTGCTGGGCATGCGGCATTATGATGTGCAGCTTGTGGGCGGCATTGTGCTGCACAAGGGCAAAATTGCCGAAATGAAAACAGGCGAAGGCAAAACGCTGGTGGCTACCTTGCCTGTGGTGCTGAATGCCCTTTCGGGCAAGGGCGTGCATGTGGTTACGGTGAATGATTACCTTGCCAGCCGAGACGCCGCATGGATGGGGCAGGTGTATACCGCCCTTGGCCTGACTGTGGGCGTGATTGTGCACGATATGACAGATGAAGAACGCAAAGCCGCCTATGCTGCCGATATAACCTATGGCACCAATAATGAATTTGGCTTTGACTATTTGCGCGATAATATGAAATTTTATGCTTCGCAGCTGGTGCAGCGCGGGCATAATTTTGCCATTGTGGACGAAGTGGACTCCATTCTTATTGACGAAGCCCGTACCCCGCTCATTATTTCGGGCGCGTCTGAAGATTCGGTAGACACCTACCGCCAGATGGACGCTGTAGTGCGCCAGCTCAATGCCGAAGATTTTTCCATTGATGAAAAGGCCAAAACAGCCATGCTCAGCGAGCAGGGCGTGGCGCATTGCGAGGCTTTGTTGCAGGTGGACAATATGTTTGACCCTGCCAATATCACCATGCAGCACCATATTTTGCAGTCGCTTAAGGCACATCATGTCTTTAAGCGCGATGTTGATTATATTGTGCAAAATGACAAGGTTGTGATTGTTGATGAATTTACGGGGCGTCTTATGGACGGCCGCCGTTTTTCTGACGGCCTGCATCAGGCTTTAGAAGCCAAAGAAGGCGTGACCATTGCGGCAGAAAACCAAACCCTTGCCTCGGTGACCTTCCAAAATTATTTCCGCCTGTACGACACGCTTTCGGGCATGACAGGCACAGCAGACACAGAAGCTGTTGAATTTTCTCAGATTTATGGTTTGGAAGTGGTGTCCATCCCTTCCAACCGCCCCATGGTACGTAAAGATTATGCCGATTTGATTTACCGCACGCGGCAGGAAAAATATGCTGCCATTCTTGAAGCTATTAAAGAACTGCATGCCACAGGGCAGCCAGTGCTGGTGGGCACTATTGCCATTGAAATGTCCGAATTGCTTTCGCGCCATTTAACCAAGGCTGGTATTCCGCATGAAGTGCTCAATGCCAAGCAGCACGCGCGCGAAGCCGAAATTGTGGCGCAGGCAGGGCAAAAGGGCAAGGTGACCATTGCCACAAACATGGCTGGCCGCGGCACAGACATCACCTTGGGTGAGGGCGTGCGCGAGCTAGGCGGCCTGCATATTCTTGGTACAGAGCGCCACGAAAGCCGCCGTATTGATAACCAGCTGCGCGGCCGTTCTGGCCGTCAGGGAGACCCCGGCTCTTCGCGCTTTTACCTTTCGCTTGAAGATGATTTGATGCGCCTCTTTGGCTCTGACCGTATTTCAGGCTTGATGCAGAAACTGGGGCTGGAAGAGGGCGAAGCCATTGAAAACAACCTTGTTTCGCGCGCTGTGGAAAGTGCCCAAAAGCGTGTGGAAGCGCACCATTTTGAAATTCGTAAAACCCTGCTGGACTATGATAATGTTATGAACCAGCAGCGCGAAGTTATTTACAGCCTGCGCCGTGACCTGATGGAAGCAGAAAATTTGGACGAGGTTGTGGAAGAATTCATGCACGATGTGCTGGATGATGCCTATAATGACTTACAGCCAAGCGGTGATGCGGCAAAAGATGACGAAGCCCGTGCCCTTGTGCTGGGGCGTTTGCGTGATGTTTTTGCCATAGAGCGCGTGTTGCCTGCCGATGCCCCCCTGCCCAGCCGTGAAGAAGCGGCCGAGCTGGTGCAGCAGATTTTTGCCGAGCTCAAGGCAGAAGCTGGGGAAATTCACCGCGATGTGCAGCGCTATTTTTTGCTGGAAGAATTAGACCGCTGCTGGAAAGAGCATTTGCGTAATATGGATGGCCTGCGCGATGGCATTGGCCTGCGCGGCTACAGCCAAAAAGACCCCAAGCTGGAATATAAGCGCGAAGGCTTTGCCTTGTTCCAAGAAATGATTTTCCGCATTCGTGAAAATGTGTGCCGTGCGCTCACGCACATTCATGTGCAGCAAGAAGCCCCCGAAGCAATGGCCGAAGAGCAAAGAGCGGTAGAAGAAACCCCCGCAGCCGAAGCGCGCGGCCTAGACCTGACCCATCGCGACCATACAAAGGCGGCGGCCTATGTGGCTGGCGGCACAGTAGAAGCCCCCAAAGCACAGCCCAAGGTGGGGCGCAACGACTTGTGCCCCTGCGGCAGCGGCAAAAAATATAAAAAATGCTGTGGCCGTGGCCAATAGCACTGGCACAAAAAGAAGATAATGGGCAGGGCAGGGGCGCAGGCAAGGGGCTTGCACCTTTGCCCTGTTTGCGCAATAGTGCTGCACAACAGCGCCCGCATGAGTGCATTTAGAAAATTTACTTGAAATAGGCTAAAATTTTCTTGACGAGTACTGTTGTTATGCGTATAAGAGCTTTCTGCCCGTTATTGCGGGCATATCCCTGGACGGCAGGGAAGGGTTGGTTGAGTCAACCCTGATGCTTTCGGCCTTGGCCGAAATTGACAAGTGCAGGCGTTACCAAATGCCGAACTCTGTCGAGCCGTACCAGCCCTTTTCATGGACCCTCACCTTGTGTGACCCTTGGGCTGTAGTGGTGGAGGATATATATCCTCGTTTTTGGTGACCCTGCGGGACCACCTTGCTGGAAGTTCTTTTCAGCAAAGGCTTGTTGCGCACGGGGAGTATTACTGTAAAGGGTAATGCGGGTGTAGTGCGTTTCAAGCGTCAACTCCTCTCTTTATTTTCCTGCATACAGTAATTGCGGTTTTTTCCGCGCCTCCTCCTTTTTTTGCGCACTCGCCTCTTTCAGGTGAGGTAAGTCGGTTCTCCGACTTCTACGGTCAACATGACCGGATTAATGTGATGGAACCTGAGTGAGCCCAACCGCTCGGGACGTTTTCCAAAACGGAGTAGGCAACAATGACGACAGTTAGCAGCGATCGCATTCGGATCAAGCTTAAAGCCTATGATTACCGCATCCTTGATAAGGCTGTGGGCGAAATCGTAGATACGGCTCGGAACACGGGTGCTGGCGTAGCAGGACCCATCCCGCTGCCCACCAACATTCATAAATATACCGTGAACCGTTCCGTGCACGTGGACAAAAAGTCTCGTGAACAGTTCGAAATGCGTATCCACAAGCGGCTTATGGACATTCTTGAACCCACGCAGCAGACCGTTGACGCGCTGGGCAAGCTGTCCCTTCCCGCCGGTGTAGACGTGGAAATTAAGCTCTAGTGAGAGGCAATCATGGCTGAGAAAATGGGAATTTTGGGTCGCAAACTTGGCATGACCCGCATCTTCGCCAGCGATGGTTCCGCTGTGGCCGTTACCGTGATTCAGGCTGGCCCTTGCCCTGTTACGCAGGTCAAGACCGTGGAATCCGATGGCTACAACGCTCTCCAGATCGCGCTGGACGTGGCTAAGGAAAAGCATGTGACTAAAGCTGAGCAAGGTCACCTTGCTAAAGCTGGCAAAGGGCTTTTCCGCACCCTGCGTGAAATCCGTCTGGAAGGTGCGCCTTCCATGGAACTGGGGCAGGAACTGACGGTGGAAATGTTCGCAGCTGGCGAAACAGTGAAAATTACTGGTACCAGCATTGGTAAGGGCTATCAGGGGCGTATGCGCCGCTGGGGCTTTGCCGGCGGTTGCAGCACCCACGGTTGCGAAAAAGTGCACCGTAACAACGGTTCGGTAGGTAACAATACCTTCCCCGGCCGTGTGTTCAAGGGTAGAAAGATGGCTGGCCACTGGGGCAACGAAACCGTGACGCAACTGGGCCTCCAGATTGTCGGCGTTCGTCTTGAAGACAACGTCATTCTGGTCAAAGGCTCTGTGCCTGGTCCCGAAAACGGCCTCGTTTTGGTCCGCAAGCAGTAGAGGATGACACAATGGCTGTTGTGAAAGTATACGACCAGAACAAGCAGGAATGCGGCGAAATTACGCTGAATTCTGATGTGTTCGGTGTTGAGGTGAGGCCTGAAATCCTCAACCTCGTGGTGCGTGCGCAGCTTGCGGCTAAGCGTGCCGGCACTCATTCCACCAAGACGCGTGCTTTCGTGTCTGGCGGTGGTGTGAAGCCGTGGAAGCAGAAGGGCACTGGTCGTGCTCGCTCTGGCTCCAACCGTTCGCCTATTTGGCGCGGCGGTGCGGTTGTTTTTGGCCCCCAGCCCCGCGATTATAGCTTTAAAGTGAACAGCAAAGTGCGTGCGCTTGCTCTGAAAATGGCTCTTTCCAGCCGTGTCACGAGCGAAGGCCTTTTGGTTGTAAAGGCAATTGAATTGCCCGAAGCCAAAACCAAGCATTTTGCTAAAGTGGCTGCTGACCTTGGCTTGACCAAAGCCTTGGTTATAACCGCTGATGAAAATCAAACGCTGACTCTGTCTGCGCGGAATATCCCCGGCATTACGCTGACGACGCCTGAGCGCCTGAGCGTATATGAAATCCTGAAGCACAAGCAGCTTGTGATTCTGGAAAATGCCGTTGAGCCCGTGCAGGCTCGGTTTGTGAAGTAGGGGGAGTATCATGGATTTTACTAAAGTGCTGCTCAAGCCCCTGCTGACAGAAAAAACTACCCTGCTCAAGGAAGAAGGTCAGGTGGTGTGCTTTATGGTTCACCCCGACACCAACAAAATTGAGATTAAGCAGGCTGTGGAAAAGGCTTTCAACGTGAAAGTCCAGTCTGTGAACGTGATCCGCAAGGCTCCTTCCGACCGTAAGCGTCAGGGCCGTGTTATCGGTCGCGTTTCCGGTTCCAAAAAAGCCTATGTGACTCTGGTTCCGGGTGAAAAAATCGAGTTCTTCGAGGGAGTGTAAAAAATGGCTGTCCGTAAGCTGAAACCGACCTCTGCGGGACGTCGCTTCCAGACCGTTTCCGATTTCGCGGAAATCACTCGCACGACCCCCGAAAAGTCGCTCACCGAAGGTCTGACCAAGAAGGCAGGCCGCAATAATTACGGTCGCGTTACTAGCCGTCGTCGCGGCGGCGGTGTGAAGCGCCTGTATCGTATTATTGATTTCAAGCGTGACAAAATGGGCGTGCAGGCTACTGTTGCTCATATTGAATATGACCCCAACCGCACCGCGCGCATTGCTCTTTTGCACTATGCCGATGGTGAAAAGCGCTACATTCTTGCACCTGTGGGCTTAACCCAGGGCGACCATGTGGTGGCTGGTGAGGGCGCAGACATTAAGCCCGGCAATGCCATGGCTATGTCTCGCATTCCTGTGGGTACAAATATCCACAATATTGAGTTGAATCCTGGCAAGGGCGGTCAGATGTGCCGCGCTGCGGGCACATATGCTCAGCTTATCGCCAAAGAAGGCAAATACGCCCTGCTGCGTATGCCCTCTGGCGAAGTGCGCAAAGTGCTGGCCGCGTGCATGGCTACTGTGGGTCAGGTAGGCAATCTCAGCCACGAAAATGAATCTTTGGGCAAAGCTGGCCGCAACCGTTGGTTGGGTCGCCGTCCTAAGGTTCGTGGTGTGGCCATGAACCCTGTCGATCACCCGTTGGGTGGTGGTGAAGGGAGAAGCTCTGGTGGTCGTCACCCCGTTTCTCCTTGGGGTATGCCTGCCAAGGGTTACAAAACCCGTGATCCCAAGAAGGCTTCCAACAAGCTTATTATTAAGCGCCGCGGCCAGAAGTAGGAGTAGCTCATGCCTAGATCTCTGAAAAAAGGGCCGTTTGTAGACGCCCATGTGATGAAGAAGGTTGAGGCCGCGATTGCATCTAATGATCGTCGCGTGTTGAAAACCTGGTCGCGCCGCTCGACCATCCTGCCCGAAATGGTGGGGCTGACCTTTGCGGTGCACAATGGCAAGAAGTTTGTTCCGGTGTTCGTGACTGAAAATATGGTGGGTCACAAGTTGGGTGAGTTTTCGCCCACTCGTACCTATCATGGTCACGCCGCCGATAAAAAGGCCAAGGCCAAGAAGTAGGTGACGTGATGGAAGCTAAAGCAATCGCCAAGTTCCAGCGCGTTTCCCCGCGCAAAACCCGCCTCGTTGCAAAAAACGTCGCCGGCAAGGGTGTGGAAGACGCTCTGAACATACTGCGTTTTACCCCCAATAAGCCCGCAGGTATTTTGCTCAATGTGGTGAAATCTGCTCTGGCCAACGCCTCCAATCTGGGCGGCGTGGATGTGGATGCTATGATTGTGAAAGAAGTTATTGTGAACGAAGGCCCCACGTGGAAGCGTTTTATGCCCCGCGCACAGGGTCGCGCCACAAAAATTCACAAGCGCACCAGCCATATCACCGTCATACTTGCAGAAGGGCAGGAATAGGTTATGGGTCAGAAAGTACATCCGTTCGGATTCCGGCTTGGGTATAACAAGAACTGGCTTTCCCGCTGGTTCAGCAAAAAAGAATACCCCGCCTTCGTCTTCGAAGACAGCAAAATTCGTAAGTATGTAAAAAAACTTCTTTTTCATGCTGGCTTGTCGAAGATTGAAATCGAACGTGCAGGTGGCAAAGTTCGGCTTATCCTTTCCACCGCCCGCCCCGGTATCGTTATCGGTCGCAAGGGTGTGGAAATTGAAAAGCTGCGTGGGGATTTGCGTCAGAAATTTGGCCGTGAATTCTCTTTGGAAGTGAATGAAATCCGCCGTCCTGAAGTGGAAGCCCAGCTTGTTGCTGAGAATATTGCTCAGCAGTTGGAACGCCGTGTGGCATTCCGTCGCGCTATGAAGCGCACGGTTTCCATGGCCCGCAAGTTTGGCGGCGAGGGCATCAAAGTGACCTGCGCAGGTCGCTTGGCTGGTGCTGAAATCGCCCGTACTGAATGGTACCGCGATGGCCGTGTGCCGTTGCAGACCCTGCGTGCGGACATTGACTATGGTTTCGCCGAAGCGCGTACCACCTATGGCATCATTGGTGTCAAAGTGTGGATATACAAGGGCGAAATCCTTGATAAAGAGGTGGATCAGTAATGCTCTCGCCGAAAAAAGTTAAATTCCGTAAGTGGCAAAAAGGCCGTCTGCGCGGCAAAGCTACCCGTGGTGCTGACCTGTCTTTTGGCGAAATTGGCCTGAAGGCATTAGAGCACGGCAAGCTCTCCAGCCAGCAGATTGAAGCCGCTCGTATCGCCATGATGCGTCATATCAAGCGTGGCGGGCAAGTGTGGATTCGCGTATTCCCTGACCATCCGGTCACCGCCAAGGCTCTTGCCACCCGTCAAGGTTCTGGTAAGGGCGCCCCTGTGGGCTGGTGCGCTCCGGTTCGTCCTGGTCGTGTGCTGTACGAGATTAAGGGTGTAAGCCTTGAGCTTGCTAAAGAAGCCCTGACCCGCGCTGCCCATAAGCTGCCGATCAAGACGGTTATTGTGGTTAAGGAGGGCCTCTAAAATGGCTGCCAAGAAAAACAAAAATGACTCTGGTCGTCCCACCGCTGCTGACCTGACGCAGCTTTCTGTGGAAGAACTCCGCACCAAGCTTGCCGAACAGCAGCAGGAAGTGTTTACCCTGCGCATGCAGCATGCCACCGCCCAGCTGGAAAATACCGCTGGCCTGAAGGCTGCCAAACGCCAGGTTGCACGTATTATGACCGTGCTTAATGAGAAAGGATAGGGGCCAAGCGATGTCTGAAGCTCTTGAAAGCCTGAAGGGCCGCATGCTCATCGGTGAAGTGGTCAGCGACAAGAACGACAAAACCATTGTTGTTCGTGTTCAGACCCTGGTGAAGCACCCCCTTCTGAAGAAGTATGTGAGGCGCCGCAAAAAGTTCACGGCTCATGATCCCATGAACGAATGCGGTATTGGTGATAGAGTCAAGATTGTGGAATACCGTCCGCTTTCGCGCAACAAGCGCTGGCATCTGGTTTCCATCATCGAAAAAGCCAAGTAGGATAGTGCCATGATTCAGGTAGAATCTACGCTCCAGGTCGCCGACAATTCCGGTGCCAAGAAGGTTGCCTGCATCAAGGTGCTCGGCGGTTCTCACCGCCGCTACGCCAGTGTGGGTGATATTATTGTGGTTTCTGTTAAAGAAGCCATCCCCCACAGCAAGGTGAAGAAAGGCGACGTTATGAAGGCTGTTATCGTGCGCACGGCTAAAGAAGTGCGCCGCGTTGATGGCTCTTATATCAAGTTCGACGGCAACGCTGCTGTGTTGCTCTCTAGCCAGGGCGAACCCATGGGCACCCGTATTTTCGGACCTGTGGCTCGTGAGCTGCGCGCCATGAACTTCATGAAGATCGTTTCCCTTGCCCCTGAAGTTCTGTAGGAGATGATGATGAAAAAATATCGTATCCGCAAGGACGACAAGGTAATGGTCATCGTTGGCAAAGACGCGGGCAAAATCGGCAAAGTGCTGAAGCTCCTTCCTAAGAAGGACGCCGTGCTGGTGGAAAAGGTGAATATGGTAAAACGCCACATGCGCCCCAACCCCTATGCACAGCAGCCCGGTGGCATTGTTGAGAAGGAAATGCCCCTCAACGTGTCTAACGTGATGGTCGTGTGCGATGCTTGCGGCAAACCCACTAAGGTTGGCTACAAGTATACCGAAGACGGCAAAAAAGTGCGCTTCTGCAAGAAGTGCAACGAAGTCATGGAATAAGGTGCAGACGATGACACGTCTTGAAAAGATATACAAAGAGAAGATCGTGCCCAACATGCAGAAGGAATTTTCCTATTCCTCTCCCATGCAAATGCCGGGCATCGAGAAAGTCTCTCTGAACATCGGTCTGGGCTCTGCGGTTGCCAACAACAAGGTTATGGAAGAAGCAGTAAAAGAACTTTCTGCCATTGCCAGCCAAAAAGCTGTTGTGACCCGCGCTAAAAAGTCCATTGCCTCTTTTAAGTTGCGTGAAGGCATGCCCATTGGGGCACGCGTCACCCTGCGTAAAGATCGCATGTGGGACTTTTTAGACAAGCTCATTAACTTCGCTCTTCCCCGTGTTCGCGACTTTCGCGGCATCCCTGATCGCGGGTTTGACGGGCGCGGCAACTTTACCCTTGGTATCAAGGAGCACACCATTTTCCCCGAACTGGAAGTGGATCGTGTTGAAATTCCCAAGGGTATGAACATTACCATCGTGACCACGGCCACCACCGACAAAGAAGGCAAGTTCCTTCTTGAACAGCTCGGTATGCCGTTCAAGAAGTAGGAGCGAGCGTATGTCCCGTACTTCCCTTGAAGTCAAAGCGGCTCGCAAGCCCAAGTTCTCCACCCGTAAGTACAACCGCTGCCCCATATGCGGTCGTCCCCGAGCCTTTATGCGAGATTTCGGCATTTGCCGTATTTGTTTCCGCAATATGGCCCTTCGTGGTGAGCTGCCGGGTGTGCGCAAGTCTAGCTGGTAAACTCTTTCGGAATGTCCGGCGTTTGTGCGTCGGGCATTCCTTTTAGACCAGATGCCAGCAAAATAGTGCTGGACATCTGTGCCTTATTCAGGCACAAAGCAGTGCGGAAGTGCGAAGATAGGCTTCGTAACCCCACTGCGTGTTAACATTTATAGGAGCATTTCAATGGTGACAGATCCTATTGCAGATATGCTTACGCGTATCCGCAACGCACATTTGGCCCTGCACAAGGAAGTGAATGTGCCGCGCTCGAAGATGAAGGAAGCTCTGGCTGCCATCCTCAAGCAGGAAGGTTACGTTGAAGACGTGACCGTGGCCGATCGTGATATCACGATCACGCTGAAGTATTTCAAAGGCAAGCCCGTTATTTCTGGCTTAAAGCGTGTGAGCACCCCTGGCCGCCGCGTGTACGTTGGCGCCCACAAGATTCCCAAGGTGCAGAACGGCCTCGGCATTTGCATTCTGTCCACTTCCAAGGGCGTGCTTGACGGCATGAGCGCCCACGAAACGAAGATGGGCGGCGAACTTTTGTGTGAAATCTGGTAGGCGGTGAACCATGTCTAGAATTGGTAAACTCCCCATTCCCGTGCCGGCTGGCGTTGATGTCAAGATTGGTGCGGATGTTGTGGAAGTGAAAGGCCCCAAGGGCACTTTAACGACCCCTGTGTGCAGCCTTCTCAAGTATGAAGTTGCCGACGGCCATGTGACGCTGACCCGCCATGACGAATCCCGTCAGACCCGCTCTCAGCACGGTCTGCGCCGCACCTTGCTTGCCAACTGCATTGATGGCGTAACCAAGGGCTTTTCCAAGTCTTTGGAAGTTATCGGCGTTGGTTTTAAGGTTGCCGTTAAGGGTAACATAATTGAACTTGCTGTGGGCTTTTCCCACCCTGTTATTGTTGATTTGCCCAAGGGCATTGAAGCAAGCGCTCAGGGGCAGGTGCTCACCATTTCGGGTATGAACAAAGAGCTGGTTGGCGAAATGGCCGCCCGTCTGCGTCGTATCCGCAAGCCTGAACCGTATAAGGGCAAGGGCATTAAGTACACCACCGAGACGATCCAGCGTAAGGTCGGCAAGTCCGGCGGTAAGAAGTAGGCAGGTATAGACCATGAAATATTCTAAGAATGAATCCCGTCAGCGCCGCAAGATCCGCATCCGCAAAAAGGTCAGCGGCACCGCGGCACGTCCGCGTCTCGTGGTGTTTCGGTCTAATCTGCACATGTACGCCCAGATTATCGACGACGCTACCGGCACCACCCTTGTGAGTGCTTCCACGTTAGCGCTGAAGAAGACCGACCCCGCCGTGCATTGCAATAAGGCTGGCGCTGAAATGGTGGGCAAAGAAGTTGCCCGTCTGGCCAAGGAAAAGAACATCAGCTCTGTGGTGTTCGATCGTAACGGATACATTTATCACGGCCGTATCAAGGCGATCGCCGATGGCGCCCGTGACGGCGGCCTGGAGTTCTAGTATGCGTCAAGAAAATATGGAACAGCAAGCGCAGAATGAATCTGGCGAAATCGAAAAGATTGTCGCCCTGAACCGAGTGGCCAAAGTTGTGAAAGGCGGCCGCCGTTTCAGCTTCAGTGCTCTGGTTGTCGTCGGTGACGGCAAGGGTGGCGTGGGTTTTGGCCTTGGTAAAGCGCAGGAAGTGCCCGAAGCTTTGCGTAAGGCTACCGAACGTGCGCGCAAAAACCGCGTGTTCATTCCCCTGTTAGATGGCACCCTGCCTTATGAAGTGCTTGGCCGCTTTGGCGCTGGCCGCGTTATGATGAACCCCGCCTCCGAAGGTACTGGCATTATTGCTGGTGGCGCTGTGCGTGCTGTTATGGAAGCTGCGGGCGTGCGTGACGTGCTTGCCAAGGCCATTGGCACCAACAACCCCCACAACGTGCTTCGTGCCACCTTGGCAGGGCTTACCTCCCTGCGTAGCGCTGAGGAAGTTTCTCAGCTGCGCGGCAAGCATTGCGAAGCTCCGAGGAAGTAGTCATGGCAGAAATTAAAGTGAAACTGGTGCGTAGCCGCATTTGCTGCACGCCCGCCCAGCGTGCCACGCTGGACAGCCTCGGCCTGAAGCGCCGCGAAATGGTGAAAGTTCATAAGGACTGCCCCGCCATTCGTGGTATGATACAAAAAGTCGTGCACCTTGTGGCTGTTGTTGACTAGCCGCAGGAGGAGATAGAGTATGCAACTCAATGAATTGTATCCCTTCCCTGAAGAACGCAAAACACGCCGTCGCGTGGGTCGCGGTTCTGGTTCAGGCCTTGGCTGCACCGCAGGCAAGGGTAATAAGGGTCAAAATGCGCGCGCTGGTGGTGGTGTCCGCCCTGGTTTTGAAGGCGGCCAAATGCCCTTGCAGCGTCGTTTGCCCAAGCATGGTTTCAAAAACTATCTGTTTAAGGTTTCTTATGAAGTGGTCAACCTTGACCGCCTGCAAGAAGCCTTTGCTGGTAAGTCTGAAATCACGCTGGATGATATGTATGATTGCGGCATGATTGCCAACGGCAAGCTGGTGAAAGTGCTGTCTCGTGGTGAAGTGACTTCTGCCATTACGGTTGAAGCGCACAAGTTCAGCGCAGCTGCTGCGGAAAAAATCCGCAACGCTGGCGGTCAGGCCAAAGAATTGTTGGCAGACACCGTGGCTGAAGCCCCTGCCACTGCCGAATAATACGGTTCTCAAGGCTGCTGCCAAGTGCCCCTTAGGGGCTGGCAGCAGCCTGTGCCCAAAAAGGCAAGGCGTGCTGAGCGCCCTGTCTTATGAACCAAGCTGCCTCGAAGGGGATTTTTCCCTTACGGGGAATACTAAAAAAAGAGTACGAATTCATGGCAAATGGAGCAAACAACATGGCCGCGCAGTCCGACCTCGGCAAAAAGCTGGGTTGGACCTTACTGCTTTTATGCTGCTACCGCATCGGTGTGCATATCCCAATTCCTGGGGTTGATGCTGCTGCTATCGCCAGCTTTTTCCAATCCATGTCCGGCACGTTGTTCGGCCTATTTGACATGTTCTCTGGCGGTGGCCTTTCCAATGTGTCTGTTTTTGCCCTTGGCATTATGCCCTACATTTCCGCGTCCATTATTATGCAGCTTTTGCAGGTGGCAAGCCCCTCCATTAAGCGCATGGCCAAGGAAGAAGGGCAGGCTGGGCGCCGCAAGCTGACGCAGTATACACGCTACCTCACGGTGCTTATCACGCTTGTGCAGGGTCTTGGCATTGCCGTTGGCCTTGAAAGCATGACCAGCCCCACGCAGGCACCTATTGTGCTTGAGCCAGGGTGGACTTTCCGTTTGGTAACCATCATGACCTTCACCGCTGGTACGGTGCTTATCATGTGGCTGGGTGAGCAAATTACCGAAAAGGGTGTGGGCAACGGCATTTCGTTGATCATCTTTTCTGGTATTGTTGTGGGCATTCCCCGCGCTATCATCCAGTCTATTGCCCTGATTCAAGCAGGGGATATGAGCATCTTTTTTGCCGTGTTGATTTTGCTCTTCATGCTGGTTGTCACCGTGGCTATTGTGTTTGTGGAGCGTGCCCAAAGGCGCATTCCCATTCAGTATGCCAAAAGGCAGATTGGGCGTAAAATGTTTGGTGGGCAAAACACGCATTTACCTTTGCGTGTGAACACTGCTGGCGTTATTCCCCCTATTTTTGCCTCGTCGTTGCTGCTTTTTCCTGCCACTATAGGGCAGTTTTCCAGCAATGCTTTTGTACAGCAGATTGCAAGCTATTTTCAGCCTGCATCACTGGTGTATAATATTATCTTTATCGCGCTTATTTTCTTTTTCTGTTATTTCTATACGGCAATTATTATTGACCCCAAGGATATGGCAGAAAATTTGAAAAAAGCAGGCGGGTTCATCCCCAGTATTCGCCCTGGTGAAAAGACACAGGAATATATAGATACCGTGCTTGCACGCCTCACCCTTTCTGGTGCTGTGTACATCTCTTTGGTTTCTGTTATGCCTATGATGCTTATTGCCAAGTTTAACGTTCCGTTCTACTTTGGCGGCACAAGCTTGCTTATTCTTGTGGGCGTTTCTATGGATTTCATGTCTCGTATCGAATCGCACCTTATTTCCACCCAATATGCAGGCCTGATGAAAAAGGCTCAAGGGCGCGGCAAGTAGGGCGCAAGCGCACCCTGCCCTTACTCACAGCAGAGTGCAAAGAAGTACTGTAATGAAAAAATATCGTGGCGTATTTATAAAGAATGATCGAGAGATTGCGGGTATTCGCGAAGCGAACCGCATCGGTGCTAATATACTCGACGCCATTGGCGACGCGGTGCAGCCCGGCATTCCTACCATGCGCCTGGAAGAGCTTGTACAAGACCTGTGTGCTTCGTACAAGGTCAAGCCGGCATTTCAGGGCTATTGCGGTTTTCCCTTTGCCCTGTGCTGCTCGGTAAATGAGCAAGTGGTGCACGGTTTCCCTTCCACGCGGCTGCTGAAGGAAGGAGACATAGTGAGTTGTGATTTTGGCGTTGTGTATGACGGCTTTATCAGCGACTCGGCACGCACCTTTGCTGTAGGCCAAGTCAGTGACGAAACTGCCCGTTTATTGCAGGTAACAGAGGAATCTTTGTATGTCGGCATTAAGCAGGCACAAGTAGGTGCAGACGTGCACGCCATTGGCGCTGCTGTTCAGGCCTATGTAGAAAGTCATGGCTTTGGCGTCGTTCGGCGTTATGTTGGGCATGGGGTGGGAGCAAAGCTCCATGAAAAGCCTGAAGTGCCCAACTTTAAGCCAGCGCTGCATGGCATCCCTTTGCAGGCTGGTATGGTCATCGCTATTGAGCCTATGGTCACTGTAGGTTCCTATGAGGTGAACGTGCTGGACGATCAATGGACTGCTGTAACAAGTGACGG
Source organism: Desulfovibrionaceae bacterium (assembly GCA_028689675.1). Classification (GTDB taxonomy): domain Bacteria; phylum Desulfobacterota; class Desulfovibrionia; order Desulfovibrionales; family Desulfovibrionaceae; genus JAQVCS01. The sequence continues at coordinate 61,753 of JAQVCS010000002.1, forward strand.
CAAGTACGCCGCTCACTTTGAACACAGTGTGGCAATTACGCCGTCTGGCCCCCGCATTCTGAGTGTTTCAGACCGCGGGCTGGCGCGGACGGAATTTATGTGTTGACAGAAGACGTAAAGTTGGATATAGACCTCTGTTCCTGCTGGTATTTTGTCGGCAGGCAGAAGCAACGTCCTGGAGACAAGTTATGAAAGTCAGGCCTTCCGTTAAAAAAATTTGCCCCAAATGCAAGGTCATCCGTCGCAAGGGCGTGCTGAGAGTGATCTGCGAAAACCCCCGACACAAGCAGCGTCAGGGCTAGGGCAGGAGACATACTGTGGCAAGAATTGCAGGTGTAGATTTGCCCCGTGGCAAACGTGTTGATATTGCGTTGACCTATATTTATGGTATCGGCCGTACTACGGCTCTTCAGATCCTCGATGTCGCTGGCATTGACTGGACACGCAATATTGATGACATTTCGGCTGATGAAGTGAACGAAATCCGCAAGGAGCTTGAAGGAAACCATAAGGTCGAGGGCGACCTCCGCCGCGAGATTTCCAGCAATATTAAGCGTCTTATGGATATTGGCTGTTACCGTGGGTTGCGTCATCGTCGCGGCCTTCCCGTACACGGCCAGCGCACGCACACCAATGCACGCACCCGTAAGGGTCCCCGTCGCGGTGCGGTCGCCAAGAAAAAGTAGTCAGACGCGCTTGAGCCTGAGCTAGGCTCAGTCAGCGCGACATCACTCGAGGTATCGTCATGGCAAGAGCCAAAAAAGCGGTCAAAAGAAAGGAAAAGAAGAATGTCCCTGTGGGTATTGCCCACATTCAGGCTTCTTTCAATAATACAATCATTACCTTTACAGATACCCGCGGCAACGCAGTAAGCTGGGCCTCCTCTGGCCAGAGCGGCTTTAAGGGTTCTCGTAAATCTACCCCCTTCGCTGCGCAGGTGGCTGCTGAAACTGCTGGCCGCAAGGCGCAGGAAAACGGTATGCGTACCGTGGGTGTGTATGTTAAGGGGCCAGGCTCCGGCCGTGAAGCCGCTATGCGCGCCATTAACGCCATCGGTTTCAAGGTTGCGTTCATCCGCGATGTGACGCCTATCCCGCACAATGGCTGCCGTCCGCCTAAACGGCGCCGTGTATAATTCAGCTTCCCGCCACTGGCGAAAGCTGAAATCGTAACGAGGATTATCATGGCAAAATATACTGAAGCCAAATGCCGCATGTGCCGCCGTGAAGGCTGCAAGCTCTTTTTGAAGGGCGACCGCTGCTTCACCGACAAATGCGCTTTCGATCGCCGCCCTTATGCCCCCGGCCAGCATGGCCGCGCCCGCAAAAAGGTCAGCGAATATGCGGTTCAGCTGCGTGAAAAGCAGAAGGTGCGCCGCACTTATGGCGTTCTGGAACGCCAGTTCCGTGGGTACTTCGCCAAGGCCGATATGGCCAAGGGCGTAACAGGTACTAACTTGCTGGTCACTCTGGAATGCCGTTTGGACAACGTGGTGTACCGTTTGGGTTTCGCCAACTCCCGCAATCAGGCTCGTCAGCTTGTGCGTCACGGCGTGTTTTCGCTCAATGACCACAAGGTGAACATCCCCTCCCTTCAGGTGAACGTGGGTGATGTTATTTCCGTTCCTGAAAAGAACCGTAAAATTCCCGTACTTGCTGAAGCTCAGGAAGTCATTGCTCGCCGTGGTTGCCCCGGTTGGCTGGAAGCTGACGGCGCTGCCTTCAAGGGCACTGTCAAGGCTATGCCGCAGCGCGATGATATTCAGTTCCCCATCAACGAGCAGCTTATCGTCGAATTGTACTCGAAATAAACGGGGGCCGTCATGCTTATTAAACAAGGCGAACGGCTTATCAATGCCCGAAACTGGGGGGAGCTTGTCAAGCCCAACCAGATTATTCGGGAAAATGATAGCGCCAGCGCCACACATGGTAAGTTCGTGTGTGAGCCTTTGGAGCGCGGTTACGGCACCACCATCGGCAATGCCATGCGTAGGGTGCTTTTATCCTCGCTGCAGGGTGCTGCGTTGGTCTCTGTTAAAATCTCTGGCGTGCAGCATGAGTTTACCACCATGCATGGCGTGCTTGAAGATGTGACGGATTTGATTTTGAACCTCAAGCAGGTCCGTCTTGCTATGGATACGGATGAAGCCCAGCGCCTCACGCTTCGCGTGGAAAACCGCAAGGGTGCCGTTACCGCAGCAGATATTCAGGAAAACCAGCATGTTATGGTGCTGAACCCTGACTTGCACATTGTCACACTGACTGAAGACATTGTGCTTGAGATGGAGCTGGAAGTGCGCATGGGCAAGGGCTACCAAGCTGCCGATATGCATGAAGATTTGTCTGAAGAAATCGGGCTTATCAAGCTTGACTCCAGTTTCTCTCCTGTGCGTAAGGTTGCGTATGCAGTCGAGCAGGCTCGTGTTGGCCAAATGACCAACTATGACCGTCTTATTCTGGAAGTGTGGACTGATGGTTCTGTCACTCCTGAAGATGCCATTGCTTACAGCGCGAAAATCATTAAGGATCAAATATCTGTCTTCATCAATTTTGATGAACGGATTTCTGGTGATTCCGCCTCTGGCAGCTCTGACCGCGGCGAACTGAATGAGTCTTTGTTCAAGAGCATTGACGAATTGGAACTTTCCGTTCGTGCCACTAATTGCTTGCGCAGTGCTAATATTGCACTGGTGGGTGAATTGGTGCAACGTTCTGAAGCAGAGATGCTTAAAACCAAAAATTTCGGCCGTAAATCTTTAGACGAAATTAAGAATGTGCTCTTGAGCATGGGCTTTGATTTCGGCATGAAGGTTGATGGTTTCGAAAAGAAATACCAGGATTGGAAGAGGAAGCAGCAAAATGAGGCATAGCAATTCCGGCAAGAAATTCTCGCGGACTCCCTCGCATCGTAAGGCTTTGATGCGTAACCTTGCCAAGGCGCTGCTCATCCACGGCAAGATTCGCACCACTGAAATCAAGGCCAAAGCCTTGCGTAGTGTTGTCGAACCCCTGATCACTCTCGGCCTGCGTAACGACCTTCATGCTCGTCGCTTGGCCTACCGTGAGCTCAACGATCACGCCCTTGTCAAGCGTTTGTTTGATGAAATTGCCCCCCAGTTTGCTGGGGTGCAGGGTGGCTATACCCGCGTGATGAAGTTGGCCCTCCCCCGCCGTGGCGACAATGCGCCCATGGCCATTATTGAACTGACAAAGCTGGCTGAAGTTGCTCCTGTTGTGGAAGCAGCCAAAGCTGACGCTGCTGAATAAGCCATAGCAGCGCTTGGCGGCCTTGCCGCTGGCACAAGCATTCCCAAGGGGTGCCCGCAAGGGTTACCCCTTTTTTTATCAAGAAAAGGGCTGTTCGGGCGCGTTGGCGTGCATTCCTGTGCTTGCACCACATCCATGCCTGTGCTATAAAACCCCGTCGTGCGAGAGTGGCGGAATTGGTAGACGCACCAGACTTAGGATCTGGCGGTTCACCCGTGGGGGTTCAAGTCCCCCCTTTCGCACCATTTATTATGCTTTGCTCTTGTGCCAAGGCCAGCGAGCTTTGCCCCCTCTGCATACTTGCGGCGCTCCGCGAGCCTGCCGCTATAAAAAGGAGCTTTCCGTGGAATATACCGTTGAAGACCTCTCGCCAGTGAAAAAAAAGGTTACCGTCACTGTTGATCCCAAAGAAGTAGAAGCCGCTATTATGGCTGCTGTGGCTATTTACCGCACCAATGTGCAAATTGATGGTTTTCGTAAGGGTAAAGTGCCTGCCTCTGTGGTAGAAAAGCGCTTTGCAGACCAGATTTATCAGGAAGCCCGTCAAGATTTGATCAATGTGCACATCAATGAAGTGATGCAAAACCTTTCTGTTACACCTGTTTCTGGTGTGGATATTGACGGCGCTGAAAGTATTAGCCGTGGTGAGGGCTTCACCTACAGCATCAGCTTTGAAGTGCTGCCCGCTTTTGATTTGCCCCCCTACGAGGGCTTGGAAGTGGAGCAGGAAAAGACTGTTGTGAAAGAAGAAGAGGTGGAAGAAGTCTTTAACCGTGTGCGCCACGATAAAGCCAAGCTGGTGCCCATTGATGGCAACGGCCCTGCTGTCGATGGTCAGGTGGCCAATATTGACTTTGCCGCCTATGCTGATGGCAAGGCTATTGAAGGCATTGCTGCCGATAATTTTGACATCCCCTTGGGTGAAAAGCAGGCCTTGGCCGTGTTTGAAGATTTGGTGAAAACCATTGCCTTGGGTGAAGAAAAAGAAGGCGATGTGACCTTCCCCGAAGATTTTATTGCCCCCGATCTTGCTGGCAAAACCGTTACCATGAAGGTAAAGGTTCACGCTATCAAAGAAAGGCAATTGCCCGAAATGACTGATGACTTGGCCAAAGAAATGGGCTTTGAGTCTATGGAAAAAATGCGTGAAGCCATTTTGAATTCCTATACCAGCAGCCGTAATAATTTAAATAAGGCCGCTGCGCAAAAAACATTGCTTGACGGTCTGTTAAAGATGGTTAGCTTTGATTTGCCAGAATCTATGGTGGAAACGCAAATCAACAGCCTGTTGGCTGATATGCGTGTGCGTTTGGAACGTCAGGGCAAAAGCTTGGCCTCTACGGGCAAAAAGCCCGAAGAGCTGCGCGCTGAAGTGCGCCCCGAAGCAGAGGCCATTGCCCGTGCTCAGGTGCTGCTGATGAGCATAGCCAAGAAAGAAGCGCTGGACGTGACCGAACATGAAGTAAACATGGCGCTCTTTCAAATGTGCCAGCGCTCTGGGGAAGATTTCAAGACCGTGCGTGAACATTATGAACGCAGCGGCCTGATGTTCTCTTTGCGTGACCGCATGCTGGCCGATAAAGCCATGGAATCTATTTACGCCAAGGCTTCTATTACTGAAATTGAACCCAAAGAAGCTGCCAAAGCTGAATAATTGTTTGTCTTACGCTTCCCGCCCTTAAGCTATGGCTGGGGCGGGAAGCGTTTTTTCGTTCTTGGCAGCTCTGTGTACAGCAAGGAAGGTTTATGTCACTTATCCCTTACGTTATTGAAACCACCAGCCGCGGTGAGCGCAGCTATGACATTTATTCCCGACTGCTCAAAGACCGTATTGTGCTGCTCGGCTCTGAGGTGACTGATCAGGTTGCCTCTGTCATTTGTGCTCAATTGCTGTTTCTTGAAGCCCAAGATCCAGAAAAAGATATTTACTTATACATCAATTCCCCTGGTGGCTCGGTAACGGCAGGCATGGCCATTTTTGATACCATGCGCTATATTACCTCCCCTGTTTCCACCTTGTGCATGGGGCGCGCTGCCAGCATGGGGGCATTTTTGCTTGCTGCTGGCGAAAAGGGCAAGCGTTTTGCCCTGCCGCACAGCCAGATTATGATTCATCAGCCCTTGGGAGGGTATCAGGGGCAGGCAACCGATATTGACATTCATGCCAAAGAAATTTTGCGCATGAAGTTGCAATTAAACGAAATTTTGGCAGCCAACACGGGTAAAACGCTGGAAGTTGTTAGTACCGCCACAGAGCGCGATAATTTTTTAACCCCCGAAGAAGCTTGTGCTTTTGGCATTATTGATCGCGTGCTTGTTTCTCGCCGTGATATGGCGGAAGGAAAGGCCTAATGGCTACCAAACCTCCTGTTTCTGATTTGCATTGCTCTTTTTGCGGCCGCCCTGAACATGAAGTGAAAAACCTCATTGTGCAGGATGAAGCCTGCATTTGTCAGGAATGCATTGAAATTTGCAATGGAATTATTTCTCAGCAGAAGGCCAGCGCTGCCAGCGCCCAGCTTGATGCTGAAAAATTGCTTTCCCCTCAGGAAATTAAGGCTCGCCTTGATGATTATGTGATTGGGCAAGACCAAGCCAAGAAAATTCTTGCTGTGGCTGTGCACAATCATTACAAGCGCGTTTTCTTTGCAGAAAGCCTGAAAGAAAGTGATGTTGAGCTGGAAAAAAGTAATATCTTGCTGGTAGGGCCTTCGGGCAGCGGCAAAACGCTGCTGGCAAAAACGCTTGCCCGCGTACTGAAAGTGCCCTTTGCTATTGCCGATGCCACCACGCTGACCGAAGCTGGCTATGTTGGCGAAGATGTGGAAAATATTCTTGTGCAATTGCTGCAAAATGCGGACTATGATTTGGAAGCCGCAGGCAAGGGTATTATTTATATTGATGAAATTGATAAAATTGCCAGCAAGTCCGACGGCCCTTCCATTACCCGAGACGTTTCGGGCGAAGGTGTGCAGCAGGCTTTATTAAAAATTATTGAAGGCACAGAGGCCAACATCCCCCCCAAGGGCGGGCGCAAGCACCCCCAGCAGGAATTTATTCGCTTAGATACGCGCAATATCCTGTTTATTGTGGGTGGGGCTTTTGTTGGTTTGGAAAAAATTGTGGAAGGCCGCATGACTGGCGCAAGCATGGGCTTTGGCGCGCAGGTGAAAAGCAGCAAGCAAATGGCCTTTTCTGAATTGCTGGAAAAATTGCACCCGCAAGATTTGGTAAAATTTGGGCTTATTCCCGAATTTGTGGGGCGTATTCCCATTATCACCCATGTGGATGACCTTGACGAAGCCGATTTGGTGCGCATTCTTACTGAGCCCAAAAATGCCCTTGTGCGCCAGTATCAGGCCTTGTTCAAGCTGGATGGGGTGGAATTGCGCTTTACGCCCAATTCCCTCAAGAGCATTGCCGCACAGGCCATAGAGCGCAAAACTGGTGCGCGAGGCCTGCGTAATGTTTTGGAAAGCACCATGCTGGATATTATGTACAAGCTGCCTTCTTTGCCCGGGGTGAAAGAATGCGTTATAAACAGCGCAGTTATTGAAAAAGGCAAAGAGCCTGTGCTCTTGTATGAAACGGAAGTGAAAACGGCCTAGGCTTTGCGCTATGCTTTTTTCCTTTCCATTGTAGTATCAAGCGGCTGGCCTGTTGTTGCCAGCCGCTTTTGCCATATATAAGGAGTGCCTCTGATGCAAGACCAATCATTTGGGGAAAATTCCCCTGTTGTGGAACTGCCCCTCATGTCTTTGCGGGAAGTGGTTATGTTCCCGCGCTCTATTATGCCGCTTTTTGTGGGGCGCGATGCCTCTATCAAGGCAATTGATGCTGGCCTTGCCGATTATGGCAAAAAAATTGTGCTGGTAGCGCAAAAAGAGCCCGATATTGAAAAACCCACCTTTGATGATTTGTATGAAGTGGGGGTGGTAAGCCGCATTTTGCAAATGCTGCGCCTGCCCGACGGCAGCATTAAGGTGCTGTTTGAAGGGCTGGAAAGGGTTCGCTGGCAGGCAGTGCCGCAGCAAGAGCCGCTCTTCCCCCTTGTGCAGGTAAGCAGCCTGCCAGCAGAAGCCAGCGACCCTGCCGCTGCGGCTGTGCTGCTGCACATGACGCGCGAAGTGCTGGAAGAGTTTGCCAAGGCCAACAAGCGCGTGCCGCAAGATGTCATTAATGCCATGCTGGCACAAAAAGATGCTGGCCTGCTTGCCGATGCCCTGCTGCCGCACTTGAAGGTAGATTATCACAGCAAACAGCAGGCATTAGAAATGCTCGACCCTTTGTTGCGCTTGGAAAAGGCGCATGAGCTGCTGCTCAGTGACATGGCTGCCATGAGCATGGAAAAGCGCATAAAAGGCCGCGTGAAAGAGCAGATGGAAAAAAATCAGCGCGAATATGTGCTGAATGAGCAAATGAAGGCTATCAATAAGGAATTGGGGCGCGAAGGTGACCCCGAAGCCGAGCTTGATGAGCTGGAAAAGAAGTTTAAAGCCAAAGACATGCCCGAAGAAGCCCGCGAGCGTGGCTTGAGCGATTTGCGAAAATTGCGTGCTATTCCGCCTTCTTCTGGTGAATATACTGTGCTGCGCAATTATGTGGATTGGCTGCTTGATTTGCCGTGGAATGCCCAGAAAGAAACCAGTATCGATATTGAAAAAGCGCGTGCCATTTTAGATGGCGACCATTATGGCTTAGAAAAGCCCAAAGAGCGCATTATTGAATATCTGGCGGTGCAAAAGCTTTCTGGCGGGCTGCGCGGGCCTATTTTATGCCTTGTGGGCCCCCCTGGTGTGGGCAAAACTTCGCTGGCGCGTTCTGTTGCCCGTGCCACGGGGCGTGATTTTGTGCGCCTTTCCTTGGGCGGGGTGCGTGATGAAGCAGAAATTCGTGGCCACCGCCGCACCTATGTGGGGGCTTTGCCGGGAAAACTGTTGCAATCGCTTAAAAGGGTAAAGTATAATAATCCACTCTTTTTGCTTGATGAAGTAGACAAAATGAGTGCAGATTTTCGTGGCGACCCTGCTTCGGCCTTGCTGGAAGTGCTTGACCCAGAGCAAAATGCCACCTTTATGGATCATTACCTTGATTTGGATTATGACCTTTCAAAAATATTTTTTATCACCACGGCAAACTCGCTGCATTCCATACCAGAGCCTTTACAAGACCGTATGGAAATTATTGAATTAAATAGCTATTTGGAAACAGAAAAAATAAAGATTGCCCTGCAATTTCTGCTGCCGCGCCAAATAGCCGAGCATGGCCTCAAGCCTGAAAATATGCGTATTTCCACTAATGCCCTGCTGGAAATTATTCGCGCTTATACTTTTGAGGCTGGCGTGCGTAATCTGGAACGAGAGCTGGGCACGTTGTGCCGTAAAACGGCTATTAAGCTGGTGGAAGAGAAGAACAGCGCCAGCGTGGTTTCCATTACCCGTCAGAATTTGAGCACCTACTTGGGTGTGCCGCGTTACCGCCATGACGAGCGCGAAACCATGCCGCAAATTGGCGTGTGCACGGGCATGGCCTACAATCAGCGCGGCGGGGACATTTTGCATGTTGAAACCACGTTGATGGCAGGCTCTGGGCAGGTGCTTATTACAGGCCAATTGGGTGATGTGATGAAGGAATCGGCAAGGGCGGCGCTTTCTTATGTGCGTTCGCGTGCCGAAATGCTGGGGCTTGACCCACGTTTTCACCGCAAGGTGGATATTCATGTGCATGTGCCTGCTGGGGCAACGCCCAAAGATGGCCCTTCGGCTGGGGTAACCTTGGTAACCTCTATTACCTCGGCATTGCTGGGCATTCCCGTGCGTAATGATGTGGCCATGACAGGTGAAATTTCTTTACGCGGGCGTGTGTTGCCTATTGGCGGCCTGCGTGAAAAATTATTGGCTGCCCGCCGCAGTGGCATAGTGCGCGTTATTTTGCCGCGAGATAATGAAAAAGACTTAAAAGAAGTGCCAGAAGAGATAGTGCGCTCTCTGGAAGTCATTTTTGTGCAGAATGTGGATGAGGTCTTGCCCTATGCCCTTGCGGCAACGGCAGAGGAAATTTTTGCCGGCCGCAGCAATGCCCAACCTGTGTATCTTTCATTACGGAATCCAGCCCTAAAAAAAGCTGCCGTACAAGAGATGTTGCAGGCGCAATAAGCCTGTTGTGGGAAGAAAAAGAAGACGAAAGGCGGTGTGCCGTATGGCAACCGCCTTTCCTTATAGAGCAGATTTCCTTTTAAAACGCATGTAATGGGGAAGTTCATTCCCCTTGTGCGCTTTGAGCGGCAAGATTTTTTTACGAAATCTTGCGAGCATTGGCACAGTTAAAATGCTCTAGCGCTGTTGCTATACCCTGTTTGCGGGGCACAGGCCAGAAGGGGACAACGACAACTGTGCAGCAAAGCCTTGCTACAAAAGAGCTACAGCCCAGCTTTGTATGCTTTTATGCTATTGTTTCAAGTAAATACACTCGAGCTCTCTAATGCTGCCATGCCTTGCCGCAGGCCTCGGCAATGCCGCCCACCAGAGCCTGCGTGCCCAGCTTGCCTTGCCCTCTGCCCAGCATTTGGCGGTATGCCTGTTCTGCGGCTTGCAGCCCCGGCAGCACCAGCCCCATGCGGCGGCATTCTTCAAGGCACAAGCCCAAATCTTTGACAAAGTGTTCAATAAAGAAGCCGGGGGCAAAATCCCCCTTCAGGCAGCGCCGCCCCAGCACATTCATGGCCGTGCTGCCTGCCGCCCCTGGGGCAACGGTTTCGAGCCATTGCTGCACATCAAGGCCAGCTTCTTGAGCAAAAAGCAGCGATTCGCAGGTGCTGAACATTACGCCAGCAATGGCCACCTGATTGGCCAATTTGCCTTTTTGCCCCATGCCCGCCACACCGCAGGGCATAATAATTTTGCCCATACATTGCAGCAAGGGGCGTATGCGTTCCAGCCCCGCGGCCTCGCCACCCACAAAAATGGAAAGGGCAGCATTGCGTGCGCCCACATCACCGCCAGTTACGGGGCAGTCCATGCCCATGCAGCCTTGTGCGGCAGCACGCTGGGCAATGCGCTCTGCCAAAGCAGGGCTAGAGGTGGTCATGTCGCACACTATGCCGCCCTGTGCCATACCAGCCAGCGCCCCTTGCTCACCAAGCAGCACTTCTTCCACATCCTTGGGAAAGCCCACAATGGAAAAAACAATATCAGAAGCAGCGCCCACGGCTTTGGGGCTGGCTGCCCACTGTGCGCCTTTATCCAGCAGGCTTTGAGCCTTTGCCTTGGTGCGGCTGTAAATGGTGAGGGGGTAGCCTGCCGCCAGAATATGCCCAGCCATGCTTAAGCCCATAACGCCTGTGCCTATCCAGCCAATTCTTGGTTTTTCCATGTTTTTTTCCTTATGCAAAATGTACAATGCGCCTTATTTTTGCGGCGTGCAGAGAGCTTGCCTTATTTTTGCCTTTTCTGGCAAGCGCTGTTTGCGAGCTGCGCGCCTATTTTTTTGAACAATGTTGCTTTGAAATTGCCCTGACAGCTACGCGAGCATATACCTGCCATGCGCGGCATAAGCGCACTCTCTGTGTGTAGTTACGAGCCATCGTGGTCTTGTCTTGTAATACTAATAGTATCAACTTTTGAAATTAAGCTGCCCTAGAAGAGCAAGCCTGCCGTGCAGCGCTTGCCTTGCAGATTACTTAAAGCGGCGCTTGGTTATGGCATCCATCATGCCTGCTTTGGTAGGCAGCCCCTGCTTTTGCGCCAGCGTGCAATGTTCTTTAAACAGGGCAAGGTTGAGGCGCATATTTTCATTGAAAGGATCATCATGCTTGAATTGCTGCTCTGCCTCGCTAAAGGCTTGAAGCAGCAGGGGGGCGGCTATTTGCCCTGCCTCGGTGGCCTTGGCACGATAAAAGGCTAAAGATTCGTTCAGGCTGGTATCAAACATGCTTATGCCGCGCTGGGCAGTTTGCAAATTGCTTGCAAGCTGCTTTTTTTCAGCAGCATTCTTTGTTTTGGCTTTGTCCGCCTTCCAAATATTTATTTGCCCTTGCAGGGCGGTGCGGCGGCTATGATAGTTGCGTATGCTTTCTATCATGTACATACCTGTCATTACAAGCGATTGAGCCTCATACTGCTTTTGCCTTTCTTGGGCTACCGTGCTGTCTTTAAGCTGGGCGCGCAATTTTTGTAAGTTCTGTTTTTGTTCGTCATTGCTGGTGCTGGCAATAAGGCGATCCAGCTCTTCAAGCGGGCTTGCGGCGGCATCCTGCTGTGGGGCTTGTGCCCATTGCCCAGCCTTTTCCCACGCGGCATGCAATTGCTGCGGGCGTTCACCGCCAGGGGTGTTGATGCCCGCAACCACTATGCGAAAGCCCATATCGCGGCTTTTGAGCACGCCATTATTTTGAAAGAAAGGGGCTTCTTCGCGGCGGCCGGGCATAATGGCTGCTTCACCTGAAAAAAATGAGCCGCCTTTTTTTACAAAACCGCCTGCCGAACCATGCAGGCGCCCGCCTACAGAAAAGCGGAAGGCGTCCAGTGTCATTTCGGCCACATTGCCAGCCGTGTCATACAAGCCCAAGGGGTTGGGCTTGCGCGAGCCTATACGCAGCGCTTTATCTTCAATATGCGCTGCCCCTTCAGGGCGGAACACGGCATAATTACTTAGGTTTTCGCCTTCTGGCAGGGCAAAAAAGTCTTCCTGTAGTATTTGATTGGGCTGGCTGTTTTGCCCGCCACGCGCGGCATATTCCCATTCTGCCTCGGTGGGCAGGCGAATAAAGCCCACATTGAGTTCATCGGCATGAAAGTGCGGCAAGGCCTCTGGGTGATTTTCCAGCAGCCATGCCGTGTATTTTTCAGTAAAGCTGACAGCGTCAAACCAGCTTATAGCACTGATGGGGCGGGCGCTGTCTTCTGTTAGGGCATCGGGGGCGGGGCATTGCCCTGTCATAATGGCTTCATATTGCAGGGTGCTGATTTCATATTTGCCCGTGGCATAAAAATAATATTCCCCAGCGGGTGCTTGCCACGAGTCTGGTAAATCGGCACGGGTGAAAGGGGCAGACAGGGGTGCGTTAAAGCGTTTGTCATAATAGGCGCGTTCGGGGCTGCTGCCATCGTCGCGCCCCGGGCGGGTATTCATATCCCACAAAAGGCCTCGCGCTGGCACGGCGGTCAGGCGCAGCGCCATGCTCAAGCCGCAGGGCATGGGCAAAAGAATATCCCCCTCTGCGGGCACGGGGTTGTAGCTTTCTTCCAGCGAGGTGCTGCCCTTGGCCTTGAGTGCTGCATGGGCTGGCTGGCACAGGCATAGGGCGCAGGCGCACAAAAGCAGTATGCACGGCAGGGCGTGGCAGGGCTTAAATATCACGAATAACCTCCGAAGGTTCAATGCGGGCAGCGCGCAGGGCTGGCAGCCATGCAGCCCCCAGCGAAAGGGCAAAGACAAAGGCCGCCGCGCAGGCAGCATGCAGGGGGGGCAGCAGGCACACTGCTTGCCCATGCAGGCTGGCGGCAAAAAGCATATCAATCAGCGTGGCAGCCGCACCATAGAGGGCGAAAGAAAGCGCCATGCCCAAAAAAGCCGTGCAGGCAGCCTGCGCAAGCGGGAAAAAAAGCAGGGCTTGCGTGCTGAAGCCAGCAAGGCGCAGCAGCCCAAGGTGGCGCTCTTTGCGCCGTACAGAGGCAAAGGCTTGGCTGGCGGTAGAGGCTGTAAAGCCCGTGGCCGCCGCCCCGACAATAAGGCTGAAAATAAGGCTCAGTGAGCTGTCGAGGCTTTGAATAGCTTCTATTTGCTCTGCCTGCGTATACACAGCTATGCCTTGTGCAGCAAAAAAACGCCGCAAGGGTTCAACCTCCTGCAATTGGCGGGCATACAGGCGAAAGGAAGCAAAGGCGCGCGGGCTTGGGGGGCGTTCTTCGCCAGCCCAGCCCAAGACAGGGACAGCATAGCCATCGCGATAGTCTTCTGTTGCCTGCACAAGGGGTAGGGGCAGAAAGGCCACATCTTTTTGCTGGGCGGCATGGGGCAGCACGGCAAGCACCTGCAAGGTCACGCTGGCTGTCTGCACCTGTCCGCGCACCTTGCGATCTACTATACCTTGTACAAAAGCCTGTGCCTGTACCTTTAGTTTGGCCGCGGCTGTGGCAGAAAGCACAACGGGCACAGGCGGCTGCTGGGCAGTGCCTTGTGGCTTGGGCGCAGGCTGTTGTGCAAGCGTATCTGCTTGGGCTGCTCTTTGTGCCTTTAGGGCTGGTGGGGCGGCTTGCGCCTGTGCTTTGGAAAGAGGTTGAGGCAGGCCTTGTGCACTGGGGGCTGGCAGGCTTGTGTTTTCTGGCTGGGCTGCTTGCTGCGCAGTGGGGGGAAAGTCAATGCCATAGCGCGTCAGCAAGGGGTCGTGCTCGGCGCTGGGCTCAAGCGAAACAAGCACGGTGCGCCTTTCCAGCCCTGTGCCCTGCGCCAGCTTCATGGTGGCAGAAATAGAGCGGGTGCGCGGCAGCAAAAAAAGAATATCGGGGCGGGCTCGCCATTGCTGCAAGGCGTCAAGGCTGTATTCACCGCTGGTGACGGGGGAAATTTCTGTGGTGCGCGGGTCATTGGTAAGGCTTTCTGTCATGGCGCTGACAATGCCAAATTTCACGCCATAGACAATAAGCAAAGGCGCCAGCACAGCGGCAAGGCTGAGCACAGCGCAGGCAGAAAGCAGGCCTTCATAGCGGTAGTCGCGCAGGGCAAGGGCGCACATGCGTATTATTTGTCGCATAGGGCATTCTCGCTGCGGGCTGCCTGCAATGCTTGTGCAGCAGGGTTTATTGGAGCGGGGCTATACTGGATGATTGCACTGTCCCCCGCAGGGGTGATGTGCATAGGGGCAGGGCAAAAACCCATTTTGTGCGCCATGTCGGGGGCATGGGTTACCATAATCACCGTGCAGCCCAAGCTGCGGGCAAGGTCTGTGAAAAGCTGCATAACTGTTTGGGCATTGCGCGGGTCAAGGGCGGCTGTGGGCTCATCGGCCAGCACAAGCTGGGGGGCAGAGGCCAGCGCCTTGGCTATGGCCACGCGCTGCCGCTCACCCACCGAAAGGCTGGCAGGGTAGGCAGAAAGCAGGCGCTCAATACCCAAAATATGCGCCAGCTCTTTGGCGCGCTGTACCCCAGCTTCCCCTTGATTGAGTAGGGTGCAGCCCAGCAGAATTTGCTCCCCCACGGGCAAAAAAGGCAGCAGCCCGCCTGTTTGCAGCACATAGCCCATGTGCGCCAGCCGCAGGGCGGCAAGGGCATTGCTGTGCCCCTTGTCCCACAGGGCGGCAAGGTTGTGCACTGTGCTTGCTTGCTGGCTGGGCTTTTTGTGCAGGCTTAGCCTGTGCGGCGAGCTTTCTGGCTGGGGCAGCAGCCCAGCCCCCTGCGGGCAAAAAAGAAATTCCCCGCAGCGTGTGGGGCGCAGAATGCCCGCAAGAATATCCAGCGTAGTGCTTTTGCCGCAGCCGCTTGCACCAATAAGCGCCACGCATTGCCCCCGCGCCACGGCAAATTCCTGTATATGCAGGCTAAAGCCTGCCCCCTGCTGGCGGCTAAAATGCACATCGCGCAGGCTGAGAATAAGCGGCTTTTGTGTCATAATGTGCCTTAGGTGCGCCTTAGGGGAGCATGCTCAGGGGCACACGGTACACCCAATCCCCTGTATTAGGCGAGCCAAAGCTTTCCCAATGCGCGCTGTCTTTGTCATATTCTTCATAACGGGCAAGGCGGGATTTCAGGCGGTTTACAAAGGCCGTCTGCTCGCCAATGCTCATGCGGTACCAATCTTCTTCGCGCAGTAGCATAATGTCGCTTTTATAGGGCAGGCCGTCCAAAAATTCGCCCAGTACGCCCAGCTCGGCAAGATTTTTGCCTTGGGTGGGGGCATTGGGGTCACGCGCCATACGCGCTGAAGCAGCTAGAATGCCTTGGAAAAAGTCTTTGGAGTCTGTTTTTTTGGTGCGCTCGGCATTGTCAATAATCAGCTTGACCTGCTGGCTTAAATCACTGAGCTGGTTTTTGGTAAGCAACACGGCCACCTCCACAGCAGGGGCTGGCTGCCCCTGTGCCAGCAGGCGCAAATCCATATCGGCAATCCACGCCTTGACTACCTGCGGGGCTGTGTTGGCATGCTGTTTGCCCAGCCATTCCAGCTGCATGGCATAGCCCAGCGAGGCCGCCATTTGTGCGGCCGCGTCTTCGGGCTTGGCAGGGGCTTGTTTTTCATCCTTGGGGCGGGTCATAATTTTGCCCTCGGCCGTATTTTTTACCATGGAGACAATGCTGCCCGTAAGCGCCTTGGCCACGTTGCCAAAGTGCTTTGCGCCCTGCTGTGGGTCGGGGGCGGGTATGGCCTGATAATTTGCCTTGCCGCTGGAAAGGCGCGCCAGCTTTTTGTAGGCTTCGGCAGCTGAGGCGTGGTCTTTTGCGCCTGCGGGGCTTTTAATGTGCATGGCAGTAATCCACACGCCCTTGCTACGGGCATAGTCATTCATTTCTGCCACGTCCATGCGCACAGAGGCATTTTTGTCTGAAGCAGGCAGGGGGCCAGCATCGGAAATAAGAATAAGCAGGCGAGAGCTGTAATCGCCCCACGAAAGGTCATCCAGCGCCATTTTTACCCCAGCAAGGGCATCTTCATTAAAGGAAGGGGTAGAAACCTTGGCTTCTTCTACCGCGGCAAGGGCGCTTTCAAGCTGTTCCCTGTTTTTCACCGTGGTAAAGTCGCTTATCACCTTGGCAACATAGCCCACTTCTGGCTTTTCGCTTGTGCTGCTGCGAAAAGCCACCACGGCAAAGCCCACATTATCCGCCATTTTATCTTTGGCTATGCCGTCGTAAATAGAGCGAATAACGGCAAGGCTTTGCTCGATATAAGGCTTCATAGAAATGGTGGTATCCAGCACAAAAACAATGCCTGTGCGCGGTGCGCCGCCCTTGGCCTTGGCATCTTGCTTGCCAGCCCCAGGGTCAATAGAGGCTACTTCAAGGAATTTTACCCCCTC
Organism: Desulfovibrionaceae bacterium; assembly: GCA_028689675.1. Taxonomy (GTDB): domain Bacteria; phylum Desulfobacterota; class Desulfovibrionia; order Desulfovibrionales; family Desulfovibrionaceae; genus JAQVCS01. The sequence goes on from JAQVCS010000002.1 coordinate 78,031, forward strand.
AAAGGCATCTTTTGTGCTGAGAATGGGCATAAGGTAAAAATGCTCTTGCGCCACTGCGCCCTTGGCATCGGCTGGCTCGGCAGCAATGACAGGGCTGCTGGCATCGGCCTTTTGTTCTGCTGCCTGCTTGTGCAGGGCGGCAAGGCGCGCTTCCATGGCAGGGTCAGAGCAGACTTTTTCTAGCTCTTGGCCTGTGTTGAAAAAAAGCACGGGGTCGCGCCCTGTGCGCGGGGTAAACATGAGGGTCAAGGTCTGATTCCATGCTGTTGTTTGCCCTTCTTGCAGCCAGCCTTGGGGCTGGGTGGTGTTCGTGCCCACCTGTAGCCAGCCTTTTTCACGCGCATAGACATAAAAAACGCTGAAGGTTTTTACAGGTGACTGCACAACAGCGGCATTGGCAGCAGGTTGTGCCAGCAATTGGGCATTGGGGTGGGAAATAACACGCTGGAACAGCGTTTTTTTGCCTTCCAGCAACAGGGGGGCAGCATGGGCAGGGCTATAGGCTGTGCCCACAAAGGCCGCAGCACACAGCAGAGCACAAAGGGGCAGGGTGCGCATCAGAGAGAAGATATGCATAAAAAATTCCTTCACTTAGCCCCCGCACAGGGGGAAAAGGGTGCAATACATGGTCAATGCCGTGCTGAATATGCCTTTGCCCTCGCGCTGGGGGGCTGGCTTGGGGCTGGGGCAAGCCTCTTAATGAGAGCGGGCTTTACCCTCAGCGAGGAAAGAGCCCCTTTAGCCCTAGGGCAGACACATCTAAATGTATAGCCACACATAATTATTAACAGTTGTTTATATCGTTTTTTTAGTTATCAATAAAAACAATGTGTTGCATGGTGCGTGCGTCTGCCCTACCTTTACCCCTCTGGCTGCTTGTGCACTGTGCTCAGCCCCAGTACAGGAGAAAGAGCTTTGCTTGTGCCGCCTGCCCTATTGCCACTGCTGGAGCAGGCGCTTTGCTTGGGCATCGCCTGCCTTGGCTTTTTCTGCCACATAGGCTTTTAGCTTCGCCATATCTTGTGCCGTGCTGGCATCCCCAGCTTTGGCCGCTTTTTCATACCATTCTTTTGCCTGTGCCATGTCAGGCGCTATGCTGCCGCGCTCTTCTTGTGCGGCGGGGTCATAATAGCGCCCCACAAGGTGCATGGCATCGGCCTTGCCGCGCTGGGCGGCATCTTCCAGCAATAAAAAGGCTGGGTCGGCATTGGCTTTGCTGTCTGCCTTGCGCATTTCCTGCGCCAATTGCATGCTTTTTTCCACATCGGCGGCATGGTCGCGCAAATGTATGCGAGCGCTTTCAAGCGGCGCTAAAGCCGTGCCTGTAGTGCCGCCCTGCTGGGCAGTGCCCTCTGCTTTGGGGGCAGTGCTTTCTGCGCCCTTGCTGTCTTTTGCTTGTTCAGTATCTTTTTTGGCGGCATCGCCTTGCGCTTTTGCCTCTGATGCAGCGTCTGTGCTGGCATCTTTGGCACTTTTGTCCCCTTCAGCCTTTGCGGTATTGGGCTTTTCCTGTTCCTGCGCTATGGGCGGCGGGGGCGGGCTTTGCATAAAATGCTGATACAGCCACCAGCCACCACCAGCCAATGCCGCAAGCACCAGCAGCACCAGCACAATTGTGCCCCAAGGGCTGGGCTTGGGGGCTGAGGCTTGGGGCATTTCCAGCTCAGGCATGGGGGCAGGGGCAGGTGTAGGCTCTGGCTGCAGCTCTGGCTTGCTTTCCACCACGGGGGTTGGGGGCACAAAGCCAGCGCTCATGCCCTGCCTGTTGCCAAGGCTGGAGTGGATGAGTGTATCCATTTTGAGGGCAGCTTTTTGCCCTGTTTCTGGCAGAATAAGGCGATAATTTTCTAAAGAATCAAGGTTGTCAATCACCCCAGCCCCAAGGGCAAAGCGCGTTGTGCCGCTGTCGTTATCGCTGGCATCGGGCTGTAGGGTATAGCTGCTTTCTTGCCAGCCCGCAGGGGCAAGATAGCGCGCATCGGAAGAGCGCTGTATAATGAACGATTTGACTTGCCCAGTGCAGCCGCTGAGGGCAAGAATGCCATAGCCAGCCCCGCGATGGGCATCATTGCTTAAATGAGCATGAAGCGATTGCGCCATAATAAATTCCTGCACAAGGCTAATTAAATTGCTTTAATAGAGCACCAAGACGATCATTTTGTGCTCTGTCTAGGGCATTGCCGCCCTCAAAATCAACATTGGCTTCAATAAGATGCAGCAAAGCCTTCAGCCAATCTCTGTACCATGCCTGCTCAAAGGCCACAGGCTCGGGGCTGATGTGCGGCTCGCTGCTGACGGGCTCTCGGTCGGGGAAGAGGGTGAACACACGCCCGTTCAAGGCCACTTGCCGCTGCTCTGTGCTTATGCGGCGGGGGTCAAAGCCCAGCCAGTCCACAAAGGCATTGAGGGTGTCGGCAGCAATGCTGACCTGCTTCCAAATAAGCTGATTGCGCGCCATATTCACATAGCTTGCCGAATGCCGCAGCGCTATGGCAAGGCCTTCTTCCACACGCAGGCGGCTGATGGCCGCACTTAATTCGTGCACCAGCTTTTCCATATCCGCTGTGGCAAGGCCAAAGCGCTGGCACAGGGCAGTGTTGCCAGCAAGGCTGTGCAGGCGTTCTGTCCAATAGTGCATGACAATATCGGCAAAGCGCGCGGCATCGTCACGAAAGGCCGCTTCTTGCACTGTGGGGCTGGGGCTTTCTGGCTCGTCAAACAAGTCTCCCAGCAGGTCTTCGGAAAAAACGCGCGTGCCCACCACAGCACGGGGGGTATTTTCTTGCTCGTCTTTAAGGCTTTTTTGCTCTACGTCAAAATATAATTCATAGAGCTCATAGTCTTTTACCTGAAGATGCAGCAAAAATTCCCCAAAGCGCTGGGCTTCCATAACAGCAGCAAGGCTTTTGGCCAAATGCTTTGCCAAGGCCAGCTTTTGGCGGCGCTCTTCCTCTTTGTCATCTGTTTTCCATAAGGGGCTAAGGGCAGAGCTCACGCGCTCGCGGCATTCGGCAATGGTAATGCCTATTTGCTCGCGCTTGAGGGCTGGGTTGCACAAGGGGCGCAGGCGCTGGCGCAAGAGCCCCACGCCGCCATCGTTCAGGGTCATAGCTGCCTGCCAGATGAGGGCTGGCTCGTGCACATGCTGCTGCACAAGGGGCGATTCCACAAAGGCCGTGCGCACCTCGTTTACATAGTCCACTTGGTCGGGGCGGATGCCGCTTTCTTTGTCATTTTCAAAGGTAAAAATGGCTTCACAGCGAAAATTGGGGTTACGCAATAAAAAAACATTGGTGAAGGGCTGCGTGCCGTCCCAATTCATGGGCCAGTCATTATGCTTGCCAAAAAAATCAAGCAAGGAAGATTGCAGGCGTGTATCCCAGCGCATATTTACCGAAGGCGTGCCTTTTTTCTTTTCAAACTCCATATCCATTTTGCTCAGCACAAAAAAGAGGGCAGGGTCTTTGCCTGCGCGGCGGGCTGGCACTTCGCCATGCGTGGTGCATATCCAGTTATACACGGCGCGGGGCAGGTCTTGCACTTCTTGGTTGCCGGGGCCAATGCACAGCAGCATACTGTTCAATTCTTTTTCGGCACAATAGCGCTCAAATAAATAGGCAACCTTGCCGCGCAAAAAAAGATTTTCCAGCGTGCCTTCACGCTTCAGCTCTTCGTCCAAATGCTCCAGCTTGAGGCGGGAACGGTAGCCGGGGAAGTCCAGCAGGTCGGTATAGTCAAAAAAATCGTCGGGCTTTTCCTTCATGCAAATAGTAATTTCTGCCGTGAGTGCTGTCACAAAAGCGCGGGGCAAGTCGGCCTTGGCGCCAGTGCTGCTGCACACTGTCAGCAAATCTTGCTGATTTTGCATATTTTCTTCCAGCCCGCGCAATAAGGCCACGTCGATAATGCTGGAAGCACGGGGAATAAGGCCAGTAATGGGGCAATAGGCCTCGGCAGGGTTGCCAAGAGCCTGCAAGGCACTGCACAATTGTATGAAAAGCTGCGTGAACGCCTGTGTGCCATTCCACAAAAGGCCAAATAATTCGCCGCGGTCGGCAAGGGATAGGCGCGGGGCAAGCTCGGCTGCCCTTGCCCAGTAAATGCGCTGCAAAAGCTGCACACGCGGGCGCGAGCCAAAGTTGGCATCCATATATTCGCGCAAATCTTCCACATCATCGCTGCTGATGGGGCTGGGCTCTGGCGTGGCGGCCTTACGCTCTAGGCTGCTGAGTGCGGCAAGAATATCTTCCTGCACAGGGGCGGCCTTGTGGTCACAGTCGGCATAATAAGTATTGGCCAGCACGCGTACCACATCGCACTCTGTAAGCAGGCGCAGGCAAATGGGGTAGCCTGCTGGCATGGCGCTGGGCATAGTGGTGGTAAAGCGCGTGACCAGCCCTGTAGATTCTTTGCCGCCCTCGGGGTTGATTTCTGTAATAAAGTCGTGCAGCTCGCCTGCAAAATCGGCCAAAAGCTCCCCACTAGCATTACGCGCCAAGGCAGAGATAAGGTAGGATTTGCCCGATTGGCTAGGGCCAAAAACGCCCACGCACATTTTGCGCAACGCGGCTGTTTGGCATTTTGCAAAAAAGCGGGCAGCCTTGCGCATTTCTTTTTGCAGGGCGTCGCAGCTGCTGCCTGCCAGAGCGCGGTTTTCTTTCAGCCATTGTTCTGCTTCACGGCTCACTTGTGCCAGCGTGCCGCATTGTTGTGCCAGAGCGTGATCTTCTTGTTGCATGGCGTATTCCTTTTTAGGCGTCTGCGACATTGCCTGTGTCCAGCCAATAGCCCTCGTCCAAGGGCAAGGTCTGGAGGCGGATTTCTAAATCGCGGGTATCCACATTGTTGCCGTGGCGGTCGGTAACGGCATCTATGGCAAATTCCCCTTCGTCGCGGTCGCTGCCTTCGTCCCAAATTTCGGTCACGGTCAGGCGCACGCTTACGCTGTAGGGCAAGCGCCCAGCCGCGCGCGAACGGGCTTCTTCTGTGCGGAAGGTGAGCAAATGATAGCGCGTTGTTGGCCAGCGCTCTACATCCAGCTGCCTGTAGCCAATGGGCAAAGGCCCGCCAAACGAAACTTGCCTTTCCAGCTCTTGCTCTTTGCTGCTGGCCACATCTACAGTAAACCAGACCTTGGGCTGGCGCAATTGTGAGCTGATGTCCATTTCGCCCACATAGCGCGCCGTGGAAGAAAGGCGGAAGGCGGCAGAATCAAAAGTAAAGCCTTCAATATGCCCTTCGGAAAGCGCGCATAAAATAGCGCCCACCACCACCGTGGTTTTGGGGTCAACAATGCGCCCTAAGGTATCGGCAAAGGGGTACCACGCCCCCACATGATATTGCCGCATGGGAATAACGCGGTCTGGCGGCAGGGGCAGCTTGGCAAGCACGGCATTGATAACGCCCTGCCATGAGCTGGGGCGGCCAGTGAGCAGCAGCTGGTCTGCATCATACAGATGCGCCAGCTCGCACAAGGCCGCAAGGCTGTTGCCCAGCGTTTGCTGTATGGTTTTATTGACCGCAGCGGGGATAACGCGCAATTCCACCTGCATGACGTCAAATTCTGCCAAATTGGGTGCGGCACGGCTGACAATATCGCGAATGCCGCGCAAAATACTGGCCTGCGGGCGCGGGGCAGGCTTGATATGCTCGGGCAGCGGCGAGGGCACAGGCTCTTGCATGGCGGCAACAAAATCAAGCGGGGCTTCAAAAAAGTCGCCAATGCGGCAGGTAAAGACGGCATTTTCTGCACGGGTGCTGTTTTGTTCTGTGCTTTCGCATGTGCCCAGCAGCCCCAGCGCTACAGGCACGGCAAGCTGGCGAATAAAGCGGGTGCGTAAATTGCGTGCTTCTTGTGAAATGCCAATGGAATCGCGCCCAAAAAGTTGGCTAAGTAAAATGCGCGGCTCGGGCATGCCTAGCGTGCTTAAAGCCTGCTGCATGGCTGGCTTGATGTGATCAACAATAATTTCGCGCAGCACTTCATCGCCAGCAATATTAAAGCCATCACGAAATTCCATGTGCGGCGTCAGGCGGGCTGTGTCTTGCTCACCACTGGAAAGCTCAAAGGTGGTGATAGAAAGGTCTGTTGTGCCGCCGCCAATATCTATAGACGCCACACGCACGCAGGGGTGGTTGTCATATTCTGCCCTGCGCTTCCCCATTAAATTAAAGAGATGATAGGCGTCGCCATGGTGCTTAACGGTAAGCTCATTATACAGCATGACAAGCTGCGAGCACGAGGCCTCGTCCCAGTCGCAGCGAATTTCTGGGCATAGGCGGTAATCTGCCGTAGCTTTCAGGCGTTGAGCACCTTGGCAATAGTGCTCGCTCCAGCCCAAGGCCTGCCACACTACTTGCACAGCCCACGTTACCCAGCGGTTGAAAATGCGCTTTTCTGCCACGGGCATGGCCGTGGGCACGGTAAAAATAACACGGCGCAGGCGGCGGGGCAAATTGGGCAGCTCGCGGCGGGCGCGGGTGGCTGGGGAATTGATAGTAACCAGAGCCTGCGTGAGAATTTCCCCCATCATAAACATCATGAGGGAAGAGCGCGTAAACAGCGACTCAAAGGCTGGCTCGCATTCCTGATTGCGCAGGGCAGGGCATTTTTTGAACAAAGGGTCGGTAAAGCATTCCAGCGGTGTGCCTTCCTGATTGAGCTGCTTGGCAAAAGGCCCGCGCGTGACCATGGGCTCGGCCTGCCCGCCAGTGTTGAAACGCCAGCTTTGCTGCCAAGGGCGCTCGTCCCACAAATAGCGCTTGGGGCTGGACATGCCCGTGACCCCTTCGGCACAAATGGCATGGGTAGCTATGCGGGCAGCTTCGGGGCCAATGCGCACGGCAGAAGGCCACGCAAAGGCTGGGGAAATTCTGCCCGAACGGCGCGAAAGAGCGTCATTACCAAAAGAAACTTCGGCAAATTCCACACGCGTGTCAAAAGGCTCGGTGTAGATATGCTCGGGGTAAGTCATATCGCGCAATTGCAATAAATAGCTGTCATTTAGGTTGGTTATGCGCTGGGGCAGCGTTTCTACCAAAATGCCCGTGGTGCGGGAATTGCCAATGTCCAGCACCAAATCAACATCCACAGGGGTGTCGCGGTCTGGGTTGATAACCTGCACAGCCACTGCACCCAAAGCCTGCTCCACAATGGCAAGCCAAGTTAAATAGCTGGCAAGGTGCTCCAGCACATAGGGTGAGCTGGCCTGCCAGCTTTCGCGCCCGCGGTGACGCGCCTGACGGAATGTGCCATACAGCCCCAAAAGCCATTCGTCCACCCAAGCGGCATTCAAAAACCAAGCATTGTCGCGCACATGCCCCGCCAGCTTAAACATGCCGTGGGCGGCCACATCCTTGGGCGTGAGGGCGTGGTAATGCTCGCCCTCTACAGGGGGATTTTCTATATTGGTATCAAAAACAAGCACAAGGCGCAGCATGTCTGGCTTGTCTTTGGGGCGCACCAAGCGGCAGCGTGCCCAGTTGGAAGGGCCATATTCAAATCGGTCTCCACCGTCTGGCCATTTTTGGTCACGAATACGCAAAAAAGGCAGGGGCAGCCACTGGTTTTCCCACGTTTCCAGCTCTTTGCGTGCATCCATGGTGTAATCATAGGGCGCGGGCTGGCCAGTCAGCATATCAAAAAAATCATCGTCTTTCTGCTCTAAACAGCGCAGGTAATGGCTGTAGCGTTGTTCTTCATCGCTGCTTTCGCTTTGTTTTTCTTCACGAAAGTAACGCTTGAGGCGCATAATACTTTCTGCTGGCAATTCAAAATCTAAAAATTGCGGGCAGCCGCCTGGGATGAGGCTTACGGGCGAGAGATATTTGGGTATGCTTTCCATACATAATCCTTATTAAGCTGAGGCTGGGGCAGTGCGCGAGTACACGAGCATGGGGGCGGTGTGCGGCTATAGGTAGACAAAAACCATAGCCGCACAGCCTTTATTTTCTGCGAAAATCGGCATCCCACTTGTTGCGGCTGCCGCCCAGTTCCTTGCCTTGGCAATGCGTGCCCGAGCCAGAGCCAGTGCAGTCGACTTTTTGTTTGACATAACCGCCGCCGCCACGGCAATGGGCTTCAGCAGCATCAAGCGAAAGCTTGTCCCCCTGAAAGCGCGCTGTGGCAGAGCCGCTGCAATTGCGGCCGCCTTTTTCACGCACAAAGCGTGTGCCGCGTCCCTTTTTATCAAAGCAATATTCTGCCATGATGGGCACACCGTCATTATTATATAAGCCTGTTTCGCTTTGCCAACACCCTTCTAAGAAAGCAAGGTCTTTATTTTTTTTGGCATCTTCAGGCACTTTCAGGCTCTCATTTTTCTTGGGCTTTTCCTGCTTGGGCTCTGGTTTGGGTTCAGGCTTAGGCTCAGGCTTGGGCTCGGTTTTTACTTCGGGCTTTTTGGGGGGCACAGCTTCCTTTTTGGGCGGCACAACAGGCTCTGGCTCTGGCTCGGTCACTAAGGTAGGCTCGACCACTTCGGGCTGGGGCTGGGGCACCAGCTCTGGTTCGACTACAGGAGGGGTGGGCGGCTCAACCACGGGTGGTGTGGCCTCGGCAAGGGGCACTTCCTTTTTGGGCAGGCACAGGGCGGCTTTTTCGCGCAGCAGAGCCAGCAAGGCATCGCGCTCTGCCAGCAAATCCCTTTCTTTTTGCTGCGCCTGAGTCAGGGCTGTATTGTCAATGCTGGGCGTGCAGCCAGCAGGCAAGGGCAGGCGTGTGCAGCCAGCGGGCAGGGGCAAAAGCCCATTAAAGCCCAGTAATAAAAGCAGCAAGAGCAAAAGCAGCAGCAGGGGCAGCAGCCAGCGCAGGCAACCCCCTGCGGGGGCAGCTGGCGGCACAGCCACGGGGGCAGCCGTGATTTCTGCCACAGCGGGTGCGGCGGGCATGGCTATGGCTGGGGCAAGGGCAGGGCGTGCCAAATCTTCGGGCTGTGCGCCCACAGTGCCGGGGGCAAAGCCCCAGTTCACCACCACAGGCTGGCCTTCTACAACCCACAGGTCTTCATCGGCAGGGTGTTGCAAGGCAAGGCTGAGAATATTGGCGGCCACGCCTTTTTGCCCGCCCTCATTGTGCTGGGCTGCGGCATACTGTTTAATTTCCCCAGCCATGGCGGCAATGCGCTGGCGCAGGGCTTCGGCTTCGTGCGGGGGCAGCTCACTGATAGGCAGGGCTTTGCCGCCGCCTGTGCTGCCGTGGGCATACCAATCTATGCTGTCATGCTGCGGGTCGGCAATGGGCTCTGCCAGCAGCTGGGCATGCGCTTCCCCCCAATTTGCCTTGAGCAGAGCGCAGACTTGTTCATAACAATCAGTAGCAAAAATACCTTGATAGGCCAGCGGGCGCATAAGCCCGCGCTTGGTGGTGGTGATAAAAATTCCGTTCATCACTTGCCCCCTGCTGTGCTGTAGGCAATGCCCTGCTGCGTAAGATAGGCCATAAGCGTTTCGGCAACAATGGCAAGCGAAGACTGGCGGTAGGATTCGTTATCCATTTGAATATAGGTATTCATGCCCACCACTTCACCGCGTTCATTGACCAAGGGGCCGCCAGAATTGCCCTGAGAAACTGTTGCTGTGTGAATAATAAGCGGGGGCTTGCGTTCTTGCACCACGCTGACCACACCTTCGGTATAGACCACTTCGGGAATAGCCGTGGGGTCACCCTTGATAAGTTTTTTGAACACGGGGTCTTCGCTGGTAACCACCCCGGGGAAGCCCCATGCGCTGATTTTTTCTGTGCGCTGTACGCGGGCGGCTGCAAAGGAAAGAGGGCTTACGGCCGCAGGCTTGGCCAGCTTGAGCAGGGCAAAATCTTGCCCCTGCTTTGTGGTGCTGGCAATAACTGTGGCCTCAAGGGGAACTGGGCTGAACTTGCCAGCAACAATGGCCGCGGGTGCAGCATTCACCACATGGTGATTGGTGGCAATAATTTGTGGCGTCACAAAAAAACCTGTGCCCATGCCAATGCCTTCATTGCTGGGAATAAGAATAAGCACGGTGGCTTGTTCCAGCTTGGCCGCCACGCTGTGGGGTGCTGCTTGGGCTGCGGCATTATCCTTGGGGGCAGGCTCTGCCTGTGGCGTGGGCTGGGTGCTTGCTGGCGGGGTGCTGCCCTGTGCTGGGGCATGTTCTTCGGGGCTCGGTGTGCTTGTGGGTGGCAATTGTAAGGGCTGCCCCTGCCCTGTACCCAAGCTTAGGCTTGGCAGGGCTTCTTTAATAACACAAGGCTCTTGGTTCAGCAGGGCTTTGAGGCGGGCAATTTCTTCTGCCAGCCCTTCATTGCGTGCTTGTTGTGCTGTGCTTAGGGCTTGCTGCTCGCCAAGCTGGCGCTGTGCACTTGCCTGTGCAGCCTGCCATTGCAGCCAGAAAACCCAAGCCAGATAGGCAAGAATAAGCAAAAAAAGTATAGTGCCCCAAAAAAGGGGTCTTTTATACCAAGGCAGAGCGATGGCGGCGGCTTGTGCCGTGGGGGCATTGCCTTCAGCATTGGATGCAGCGGGCTTGGTTTGCTGAGAGCTGTCCATGAGGGGGCTTCCTTATAGTAGTATGCCTGCGGCTATGGCAAAACATAAGCGCAGGCTGTCGTATATACTGTGGCACACAGGCTGTGGCTTAACCAAGCAGGGCGTGCATCATGTCTTCCTGACGAGCCAGTGTGCCGTCAATTTCCTGTGTGGTTTCCTGCATGGTGTTTTTAGATTGCTGCCATTGCCGCACTTGTGTTTTTGTCTGCTGGCGAGCCTTTTTTTGCTCTGGGTTCACGGCAGGTGCTTTTGCTTCTGCCATGAGGGCATTATTAAAGTCGGCATCGCTTGCACCTATATTTTCTGCCTTGGTGCGCAGAATATAGGCTGTTTCCTGCAAGCCGCTGCGAATTTCGGCATAGCGCTTTTCAAATTCGTCACGGCTTACCCTGCCAGCCTTAAAATCTTTGGCTGCGGCGGTGAACTGTGTGTTGTAGCATTTGGTAGCCACGCGGGCTGCTGCGCTGGCTCTGTTCATAGCGCCAGCCTCATCGCCCAATTGCGCAAGATAGCCCTGTAATTTTTGCTGGTCTTGTTCCTCTGCCTTGTTTTTACCATACATGTGGCCGCCCACAGCGCCAGCAGCGCCGCCAGCCACAGCGCCAGCCAAAGCGCCTTCAGCCTTGCCTGTCAGCAGCAGCCCCAGCAGCGCACCGCCCACAGCCCCAGCGGCAGCACCGCCAGCGGTGGCATTGGCCGTGGTGTTTTCATCGGCACGCAAATCTTGCACGGGGCGGTAACATTGGGGATAATAGTGCACAGCGGTTTGCTGTGCGCCATATTGGCTTTGGCAGCCAGCGGTGATGACCATACAGGCAAAAAGCAGCACTGCTTTCAGGCGGGTAGAACAAAACATGGAATGCCTCTCTTGAAGAATGATAAAAAAGAAAACCATGTGGCACAGCGCACTGCATGGCTGTTTGCTTTAGAAATTTACCCTATGCCCAAGGGAATAGCAAGCATATTAGCCTGCTGTGCCTGCCGTTTACCGTATATTGTGCAGAAGGGGAGGACGTTTTTTTACGATACATGGTGTGTTTATCTTTTTTACTTTTGAAGTAAGAATAGTGTTTTTTCCTACCATAGCTCGTATGTATATAAAAAAGGCCGCATTGTGCGGCCTTGTATACAAGAAAATACGATTATTTAGAAACGATAGGTTAACGATGCACTGTAAATATTGGTAACACAATCTTCCGAATGCCCGCCAACGACACCATGCAGACCTTCTGCGCGGCTGTCATCATAATCAAGCTGATTGATAAACAAATGGGCATAAGCAAGATCAAGAGTAAAGTCACCCCAATGGAAGCCTGCACCAGCGGTTAAGCCTGTGCGCCCGTGTGAAGGAATCATAAAGTCGGCATATTTTTCATCCACCACAGGGGTTTCAATATATGCACCACCGCGCAGGGTAAGCCAATCGGTTGTTTTCCATTCTACGCTGGCATTAAAGTTCCAGCCATCGGCACAGTTTTTGCGGTTTTTAGAATGAATATTGGCAGGCTTGTCCACATAAATATTCAGGTGGTCATAGGTTGACCAGCGCGTCCACACTGTGCCCACTTCAAAGCTCAGGGTATCTGTGGGCTTGTAGGTTACAGCAAAGGCAAGGGAATCGGGCAGCTGCACTGTGCCGTCAAGGTCTGAGGTCTGCATTTGTTTGCTTACGCTAGCCGTATATGGGTTGCTATGAATAGCGTGGTTTTTGTCAAACTTCATTTCGCCAGCCATGTTCAGGGTCATCTGGCTTTTATACACCAAGCCAGCCGACCATTGATCATTAAACTTGGCATGGGCGGCAATATTAAAGCCGCCAGCTAAGCCCTGCCCTTCGATTTGAGCATCCATATCAGAGAATGTGCCCATATTGACTTTCTTGCCCTCATACAAATGGGCATACAGCAATTCTGCCCCCACAGAAAGCGAAAGCCAATCATTCACCTTATAGGCCAGCACGGGCGTGGCAGAAATGGTCTGCAAGCCCACGTCATACATATTATAGCGGCCTGCCCAGTCGCCATTATAGCTCACGCCCACACCAAAGCGCGAATACACGCCAAAGCCAGCCCACAGGCTGTCTGAAAGCTGATGCGTCAAATACATGTGCACAGGCGTCCACGTTTGCGGCTTGGTCTGCATGTAATGGGTTGTGCCATTATCAAAATCGCAGCGCATTGTGCCAAAGGGGGCAACAATAGCGCCGCCTACCATAATTTGCGTGCCCTCAAGCTGCGTAATGCCCGCAGGGTTGTAGGCAACAGCAGAAGGATCATCGGCGCGGCCAACCAGCCCCCCAGCCAAAGAAAGACCACGCGCAGACCATTCACTCATGGCAAAGCCTTCTGCTTTTGCCATGTGGGGCACAGCCAATATCATCATCAGCGCCACAGAAAGGACGCGCCAAGCACTGTTCATATCTCCTCCAAAAACAGGCGTGTGCAATAACGAGCTGGAAAACTGTTTTGCTCAATATTGCATGATTAGAATGAGAGTGCCACTATAATTTATAGAGGCACTACACAAGGGAACGCAAGTTTTAGAACATAAAGAGAGAGTTTTGGTCAAGTAAAAAACAGTGTTTATCTATTTTTTACAGAGCCTTTATTGGGGGAAGATATTTTGAGCATAAAAAATCCGCCGAAGCGGATTTTTCTGTGCATGTGCGTGAAAGAAAATACTATATACATTGAGTGCTCAATGAATAGTGCTTTTTCCCGCAGTATATTTTGTGTCTTGCCCTGCCTTATGCCCCTTTTTCTGCATGGGGAAAGCGCTTATGCCACGCTATGCACAGCATGGCATCCAGAATAGACCAAGGGTTGGGGGGGCAGCCGGGCACATACATATCCACAGGCAGCAGGCTTGCTACGCCATTGTGGCATTCGTTGCTGGTGGCAAAGAGCCCGCCTGAGCAGGCACACGAGCCCACAGCCAGCACCACGCGCGGCTCTGGCGTGGCGGCATAGGTATCCAGCAGGGCGGCGCGCATATTTTCGCTGACTGCCCCTGTGACCACCAAACCATCGGCATGGCGTGGTGAAGCCACAAAATCCAGCCCAAAATGCGCCATATCATAGCTTAATGTGCCCAACACATTGCAGTCTGCCTCGCAAGCGCCGCAGCCCCCTGCACTGACCTGACGAAATTTTAGCGAGCGGGCAAACATGGCTAAGTCTCGCGTGGCAGTGCGCTTGGGCAGAGCAGGGCTGGTATTGGTAATAATAAGCCCCTCGCGTGTGGGGCTGGCCACGCGGTGTTCCCTAGTAAAGGTAATGGCCTGACGCGGGCAGGCCTGTGCACAAGCCCCACAAAAAAGGCAGCGCCCTGTGTCCAGCGCAATGCCTTCGCCCTGTTCACGCTGGCCTTGCAGGCAAATGGCCTGCGTGGGGCAAGCCTGCTGGCAGGCGGTGCAGCCTGTGGGGCAAGCCCCTGCCGCAATGACGGGCTTGCCACGATAGCGTGCAGAAAGCGTGGGCAGGGCGTGCGGGTAATTGAGCGTGCGAAAGCCCTGATGTATACGTTCTTTAATAATTCCTAACATGGCGTCATTCCTTACAAATCGTGCCCGCAATACGAGAGGTTGAAACTTTTATTGCACAGGGGGAAGTCTGAAATCTGCTGCCCGCGCAAAGCCAGCGCCAGCCCAAGCCAATTGTGAAAGGAGGGGTCAACAGGTTTGTATAGGGCAAAACGCCCCTTGGCATCGGTAACCGCTATGTGGCACACCATGCCCCGCCAGCCCTCACAAAAAGAAAGTGCAAGACGGTGCGGCGGCAGGCTTTGCGGAAAGTGTTCACAACAGGATGCGCCATTGGTGGCGCGCAGCAATTCAATATCGCTGCGAATAATGGCTACGCTGTCGTCAATTTCTTTGTCGCGTATGCAGGCACGGGCATAGACATCACCCGTGCTGGCTGTGCGCAGGCTGGCGCGCATTTCTTTAAAGCCATTCAGCGGGAAGCTGAAACGGGCATCGCGGGGCAGGCCAGAGGCGCGTGCCGCCATGCCCACCATGCCAATATCCTGCGCGGTCTGGCGGCTGACAGAGCCTGTGCCGTGCATTCTGTCAAGCGAAGAGGATGAGGCAAACAGGGTGTCGAGCGCGCCGCGTGTGTCTTTATATATGGTGTCCACACGCTGGCGCAGCGTGTCGCATAGGGCTTCGTCCATATCGTGCACTGTGCCGCCGGGGCACACCATGCCGCGCCCAAAGCGGTTGCCGCACACAAGGGCTGTCATGTTCAGCCAATCCCCGCGTATGCGGCCATTCCATGCTGAAGTGGGCAAAAAGCCAGCGTCGCCAGCCAGTGCGCCAAGGTCACCAGTGTGGCAGGCAAGGCGTTCCAGTTCAAGCATAATGCGGCGCAAAATTTGCCCGCGCTCGGCTGCGGCTGTGCCAGTCAGCTTTTCCAGCAGGGCAGCATAGGCTGTGCTGTGGGCTATGCTGCTGTCCCCGCACAGGCATTCTATGAGGTGCGGGCTTTGGGCTGTAGGCCCCAGCAACAGGGCGCGCTCTATGCCGCGGTGTTGAAAACCAAGGCTGATTTCAAGGTGCATGACTTTTTCGCCAGCACATTGAAAGCGAAAATGCCCCGGCTCAATCACGCCAGCATGCACAGGCCCTACAGCCACTTCATGCACTTCGCTGCCCGTGACAGTGAAATAGTCTGTATCGGCGGGCAGAGGGCGGGTATGGTGCTGGTCGTACAGGGGCGGGGCAAAGCGAATGGGCTTGAGCCAAGGGTGACCCTGCGGTGTAATGTGCCATTGTTCCCAAATTTCGCGCTCAAACCAATGCGCCTGCGGTAGGCGTGGCGTGAACGCGGGGTAAGAGGCATCAGGCGCAAGCATGGGTGAACGCCATGCCTGCACCATGCCGCTGCTGTCTTCAACCATAAGGCAGAGCAGGGAAAGGTCGTGATGAAAGTCATCATGGTCTTGCAGCCCGCAAAAGCCCACCATGCGCCAGCCTTTGTTGGCTGCGGCAAGCACTTCCTCGGCAATGTGCTCAAGGGGCTGGGCAGGAAGCTCGCGAATATCCAGAGATTCGGTATAATGAAATTGCATACTATTCTCCTGCCAAATGTGCTGCTTGCCGCAAAAAGCTGTCTAACCACGGGGGCATATAGAGGCCAAGCGTGACAATAAGCAGCCCCAGCACGGCACAAGGGCCCACATTAAAGACAGTTTCTTTGAATGCAGGCGGGGTGGCAGGCGGGGTCACGCCCTGCACCATGCGCAAAAAGGGTATGGACATGCCCACAAAGATAACAGCCAGCAAGACAAGGTAGGCCGCCCCCACAAAATAGCGCTCTGTAGTAAAAATATGCTGCAAGATGCTGAACTCGCTCACAAATAGCCCAAAGGGCGGCGAGCCTGTAATGGCCAAAAAGCCCCCAGCCCACAGGCAGGCGGTAATGGGCATAGTCCAGCGCATGCCGCGCACGTCGTAGCTGGAAAGGGTGTGATAATGCGTCAGCACATTCCCCGCCAGCAAAAAGAGCATGCACTTGGTTAGGGAATGGCACACAGCATGCAGCATAGCGCCATACACAGCCGCCCCGCCCAAGCCCACACCCAAGGCTAAAATGCCCATGTGCTCTACAGAAGAATAGGCCAAAAGGCGTTTATAATGCCCTTGCCCCACAATAAAGAGTGCGGCGGTCAGCATAGAAAGCAGGCCGAAAAAGACAAGAAGCCCGCTGCTAAATTCCCCCAAGCCAGCGGCATTGAGCACCTGATGCCCGCGCAAAATACCCAAAAAAGCACAATTGAGTAATGCCCCCGAAAGCAGGGCAGATACAAGCGAAGGGGCTTGGCTGTGAGCATCGGGCAGCCAGTTGTGCAGGGGGGCAAGCCCCATTTTTGTGCCAAAGCCCACCAGCAAAAAGATAAAGGCGGCTTTAAGCCATGCAGGCTGTGCCTTGGTGGCATGGCTGATATAATAGAGCATCTGGTTGTGGTCTTGCGGTGCTTCTGGGTAAAAAGCAATGGAAAAAAGCACGTTACCCAGCAGCGCTAGGGCAATGCCCACAGAGCATATCATAAGATATTTCCATGTGGCTTCCAGCGCTTCTTTGTGGCGGTGAAAGTAAATAAGCGGGGCAGAGGTCAGGGTGGTAACTTCAATGCCCACCCACAAAGCCCCAAGGTGCTGCGTGGTGGTCACCAGCGACATGGCCGCTAAAAAAAAGCACAGGCAGGCCAAAAAGCGCTGCTGCGGCGCATTGGTAAAGCTTGAGCCATCTTGAAAATGACGGCGCACAGGCGCTTTGGCATCTTCATCACGCAAATAGCCAATGGCATAGCATGAGGCCGCCGTGAACAGCGCCGAGGCAAGGCATAAAAACACAAGGCCAAGCACGTCAGGGCACAGCACCCCGCCCAGCGCCACAGGGGCAGCGTGGGCAGGGTCGCCAGCGGCCAGCAGTGTTTGCCTTGTGGTGAGCAGGCTACAAA
The DNA here is from genome assembly GCA_028689675.1 of Desulfovibrionaceae bacterium. GTDB lineage: Bacteria > Desulfobacterota > Desulfovibrionia > Desulfovibrionales > Desulfovibrionaceae > JAQVCS01. The sequence goes on from JAQVCS010000002.1 coordinate 95,019, forward strand.
TATTGTGCCCCAAGGCCACAGCCATCAGCAGCAGGGCGCGCAGGGTAAAGGAGCTGGCAAAAAGCATGGCTGTGCCCCCTGCCAACGGCAACAAAAGAAGCAATAACAATACCATGATTTAATCCCTCAGGCTGCAAAAACGGCCTACGTCAATGGATTCAAAAGTCTCGCTGATATAATTGATGGCTATGCCCATAACAAAAACAGCAACAAAGACATCCAGCAATAAAGAAAGCTCAAACCATGTGGAACTTTCCATCATCAGGGGCATACTGAGCAGAAAAATGCCGTTTTCTGCCACCAGATAGCCCAAAACCTGCCCCAATGCCCGCATGCGCCCCACAACCATAATCAAGCCGCTGAACAGGGTGGCCAGCGCGGCAGGAAAGAACAGGGGCGGGTAAATTTCCTGCGCAAAAGGCAGGCGTGTTTCCAGCCACAGAGCAAAAATAAGGCAGCACATACCGCTGATAACAGCATATTTATGCCCGCTGCCGCGTACAGCGCTGTGCGAAGCCAGCCCCACTTTGTGCAGGGTGCGGTGCAGCAAAAGAGGGAAGCCAATCACTTTAATAAGCACAATAGCCCCAGCCAGCAGCAGGTTGTGCATCAGGTTTGCGCCCTGCTGCGGCACAAGCAATAACAAGGCTGCCAGCAAAGCCCCTTGAAAGGAAACCAAGCGAATGCGCGGCTCAAGGCGGTTGGCCGTGAGCATAGCAAAATTACCTAATAAAAGCAGAATAATAGCAATTTGTAATACAGTAGCCATAGGTAACCTCTATCGTATAAGCGTCAGCATTAAAGCCAAAGCAGCCAAAGCCCCAGCGCCGCCCAAAAGCTGGGCAATGCGCGGTAGGCGCACACGCGCCATAATAGATTCCGTTACGCCCACCAGCACAGCCACAGCGGCAATGGCCGCGCTGTTGACAGCAAGCTGCACCCAAGGGTTGCTGAAAATGGCAGGCACAACAATGCCCGCCAAAAGCGCACTGAAAAACCACAGCTTCAGCGCTGCCGCATAATGAATAAAGGCAAGGTCTGGGCCAGAATGGTCAAGCACCATAACTTCATGAATCATGGTCAGCTCGAGGTGCGTGTTGGGGTCATCAATAGGAATGCGGCAATTTTCCACCAGCAGCAGTAAGAACAGCACCAAGGGCAGTAAAAGCACTTCTGGCCTTGCCTCAAGCCATGCCAAAGAAGGTGTGCCCGTAAACATGGTGGAAAGGGAAAGGTGCAGGGCAATGTGCTCATCTGCCCCCAGCCCTGCAAGGGTGAGAAAGCACAAGAACAGGGCTGGCTCGGCTAGGGCGGCATAGGCTGCTTCACGGCTAGCGCCCATACCCTCAAAGGCCGAGCCTGTGTCCAGCGCTGCAAGAATAAGGAAAAAGCGCCCCAGCCCCAGCACATAGGCGGCCAGCAAAAAATCCCCCTGAAAGGCAAAGGGCGAAGCAAAGCCCCCCAGCGGCAGCAAGGGCAGCGCCACAAAAACGGTGGCCAGCGAAAGCACAGGCCCAGCCGCAAAAACCCATGTGGTGCTTGTGCTTATTACCGCGCCCTTGCGTAATAATTTTGCCAAATCATAATAGAGTTGCAGCACAGGCTTGCCTTGCCTGCCTGCAAATTTTGCCTTGACTCTGTTAATAATGCCTGGCAGCAGCGGCGCAGCGCACAGAGCAAGGGCAAAAGAACACCAAAAAGGCAGAGCAGTGGGCATCATGCAGCAAACCCCCAAAGCAACAAGGCAACCAGCGTTGCCAGCATATACAGGATATATAAATGGATGCGCCCAGACTGAATAATTTTACAGGCATCACACAGACGGCGCACAGCATCAAAAAGCGGGGCATACAAGCGCAGACGCAAGCGGTCGGGCGCCTCTATGCTGTAGCTGGCATGGGCAGGAAAATAGCCCTTGTCCATGCTGCTTTGTACCTGCACACCCATGAGGCGGGAAAAGACCTCGGTTTGTGGGTCGGTAAAAGAGGCATCGGTATATTGAATGCGCGCTGTCCCTTTTTGAAAGCCGCAGCCCCAAGTGCTGTTTTTTTGGCTGTATGCCCCGCGCAATAAATGACGGCGCCAAAGAACCAGCAAAGCCACTATGCCCATACCTGCCAGCCCCACCAGCACCACAGTGTGCAGCGAGGCACGCAAAGGCGCTGTGTGCGGGGCAAGCACTTCTTGCGGCAGGGGCAAAGCCTGTGCCACAAGGGCAAAAAGCTGTGGTGCGGCCAGCCCCAGCCCAAGGCAGGCAGCCGCAGGAAAGGCCAAGGGCACAAGGTTATAGGCCGTGGGCAGGTGCGGGTTGGCTGCAAGGCGTGTGCGCGGCTCACCCAAAAAGGCTATGCCATAGGCCTTGGCAAAGGTGGCGGCGGCCAGCCCGCTGACCAGCGCAAGCCCTGTTAGGGCGGCCAGCAGACCAAGCTGAATTTCCATTTGCGGCAGGGTAACGCCTGTGGCCAGCCCCAGCGCCAGCACAAATTCCCCAGCAAAGCCATTGAGCGGCGGCAGGCAGATGATAGCCGCAGCGCCCACGGCAAAAGCAGCCCCCAGCAGGGGCATGCGCTGTTGCAGCCCGCCCAGCAAATCAAGGCGCACTGTTTGCACAGCATGCAGAATTTCGCCAGCGCATAAAAAGAGCAAGCCTTTGAAGGCTGCATGGTTAATCATATGAATAAGGCAGGCAGCAAAGCCCAGCGTGGCAATGCCCATGTGCCCTGTTTGCATGCCAATAAGCCCTGTGCCCAGCCCCATAAGCATAATGCCCATGTTCTCTACAGAAGAATAGGCCAGCAAGCGCTTGAGGTTGCTTTGCCCCGAGGCTTTGATAATGCCTGTGAGGGCAGAGCCCAAGCCCAGTAGCAATAAGCACCAGCCCCACCATGCAGGTGTGCCGCCCTGAATATCAAGCAGGGTATAGGTGCGGAAAATGCCATACAGGCCAGCATTAATCATAGCACCAGAAAGTAGGGCAGAAACATGGCTGGGGGCAGCGGGGTGCGCCTCGGGCAGCCAAATATGCATGGGCGCAAGCCCAGCCTTTGCCCCAAAGCCCACCAATGCCAGCACAAACAGGGCGCTGCCCATGGCAGGGCTGAGGCTAAGGCCAGCAAATAGGGCACTGGATGAGCCGCCCATGTGCCATGCCAAGGCAAAAAAGCCCAGCAGTACTACAGCGCCCAAATGTGCCGCTACCAAATATACCCACGAGGCCTCGCGCACGCTGGCTTCATGATCATCAAATTCAATAAGGAAAAAGGGCGAAAGGGACATCAGCTCCCACGAGATAAGAAAAAACACACTGTCCCGCGCGGTAAGCACCAAGGCCAATGCCAAGACCAGCAGGGTATAAAAAAACCAATGGGCGGCAATATTATGCCCTATGTCGTGATGAAACAGGCTTGCCGCGCCAGAAAAGGCGCACACAGCCCCCAGCCCAAAAACGGGCAGTAAAAAACAGCGCGAAAGGCCATCTAGCGCCAAAGCGCCGCCGCCCAGCGGCAAGCCCCATGGGGCTTGCCACGGCACCACCGCCCCCCACGAGCCATGGAACAGCCCCGCCATACCCAGAGCGCAGGCAAGAATAATGCCCGCTGGCCCAGCAATATGCACGCAAAGGCGAATGCTGGGCACCTGCGGCACAAGGCTGGCAGCAGCCAAAAAAGAGGCTGTCAGCACAAGCAGCGCCAGCGCAACAAGAAATAATTCCATAATGCAAATCCCCCCATAACAGGCTTGCCCTTGTGCTACTCTTTTTTGCACAGCAAAGCAGAGCGGCTGCACAAGGCAGCCAATTCTCTGCCCTTTTGTGGGAATAAGCAAGCGTAAAAGCAGGGGTTCAAGAATAAGTAAAAAGAGTGCGCGCAAAGGCAGAAAAAAACATAAAAGAAATAATTTTTGAATTGTCTCCGTGCTTTTTTTTCATCTTGTGCCAAAAAGCGTAATACGTTAAGGTGCAACGAAATACCCGCCAAATTTGTCTTGGCGCTGCATAAGCATGCCCAATTCTGTTTGGGGAGGTTGGGTATTTTGCCATTTTTGATAAAATTTAGCCCGAGGAGAAGGACGTATGAAAAGAATGATGACCTTGTTGCTGGCAGGCAGCCTGCTTTTGGCCGCTGCCACAGCCTTTGCTGCCGATGCCAAACGCCTGACCATGGCCACGGGTGGCACGTCTGGTGTGTATTATCCCTTGGGCGGGGCTATCAGCCAGGTGCTTTCCACAAAAAGTGGCGGTGCTTTTGCTGTTACCCCGCAGGCTACAGGGGCTTCTGGTGAAAATATGCGTTTGACCCACTTGGGCGATGTGGATATTGCCATTTTGCAAAATGACGTTGCCGATGCCGCTTTTAAAGGCTTGGCTCCGTATAAGCAAGAGCTGAACAATGTGCGCGCCATTGCCCGCCTGTACCCTGAATATTTGCATGTGGTGGCCACACAGGAAAGCAAGGTAACCAAATTGTCCGACTTTAAGGGCAAAAAAGTGTCTGTTGGTGCGCGTGGCAGCGGCAATGAAGTAAATTGCCGTCAATTTTTTGAGTTCTATGGCTTAGATTATAAAAAAATCGAGCCTATATTTTTGCCCTATGGCGAAACGGCCGACCAGTTTAAAGACCGCGCCCTTGATGGCTTTGTGTTCACCATTGGCACGCCCAACCCCGCTATTCAAGATATAACCACAGCGCAAAAGGTGACCTTTGTGCCCATGGATGGCGAAGAAGCTGACAAGATTGTCAAGGCCTTCCCCTACATGGTGAAGGATGCCATTCCTGCTAATACCTATGCTGACCAGCCCAAGCCCATTCCCACCCTTTCGGTGCAGGCCATGCTGGTTGTAAACAAAAATATGTCGGATGACGAAGCCTATTTGATTACTAAGACATTATTTGAAAATATTGGCGATGTTGCCAAAGCGCATAATAAGGGTGCAGAAATTTCGTTAGAGCATGCTGCTGATGGCGTGACCATTCCCTTCCACCCAGGGGCTGCCCGCTACTTGAAAGAAAAAGGCATTATAAAATAGCCCTTTGTTTGTGTTACCCTAGGGCGGAGGCATACTATGGCTTCCGCTCTTTTCGTTTTTGACAATTTTGAAATTTTTCTATATGGTGCGCCATGGTTTTTTTACGCATAACAGCTTTTTTGTGCTGTTCCTTGTGTTGGCTTGCTTGTAGTCAGGCGGCGTGGGGGGCACAGGCTGCCTCTGGCGCTTTGTCTGCCTGCTCGCAGCGCCTTGTGCTGCTGGATGCACAGAATAAGGCCGTGCTGCGCCTTGTGTTTCCCGATGGGGCGCGTTTTGGCATACGCTTTATTCACTCTGTAGCCAAAAGCCCTGTGATAGACTGGTTTACCGCGCGGCAGGGTGTGCTGCAGCTGGAGAGTACCGTGTATCAGGATTTTGGCGCTGGCCTGCCCCACAGCCCTGAGCAGGGGCAAAGCATGGAACAACGCAATGGGCATGTAATTATTTCTGGCTATTCTATGGCATTGCCCCGTTTTGACGTGCGTGTGGGGCGCGTGGCACAGCATACTTTGCTTTTGCCCGAAACATGGGAAGCCATTCCATTGGATACGCTGGCAGCACCGGGGGCGGCGCTGACCTTTACCCTTGAGCAGCAAAAGGGCAAATAGCCCCAAGGTTGTTGCCAAAGCGCACAGGCGCGTGCTCGTGGTAAGGTGTACTTATATTGACACTGTTTTTTTAGCTTGAGGAAGGATGCAGCCCATGGGCCATAAAGAAAGGATGGATGTGATTGATAAGGAAGGCTACGGCGGCTTTGCCCTTGAAAAAGAAGGGGCGCTGAATGCTGATGTAGCGCAAAAGATGGAAGAAACCGTTGATGTTTCTGAAATTGTTGCCAAATATGATAAAGAAGCCGTCTACCGAACTTTTCAAGGCTGGTTTAACCTGTTTGTGCGCTTTTTGTGCATAGCCTTTTCGGCTTTCCATTTATACACAGCCGCCTTTGGGGCTTTTCCCCCGCAAATTCAGCGCGCCGTGCACTTGGGCTTTGTGCTTACGCTGGTTTATTTGCTGTACCCTGCGCGCGCCGAGGGCAAGAACAAAGGCCTGCCTTGGTATGATTTGCTGCTGGCAGTGGCAGGGGCTGCGGTGTGCGCCTATATTGTATGGCAATACGACTTTATTGTGCTGGATGCTGGCCCTGCCACCGATATGGATTTTTATTTTGGCTGTGCGGCTATAGTGCTGGTGCTTGAAGCCACGCGCCGCATTGTGGGGCTGCCCATCACCATTGTGGCTATTGTCTTTTTGCTCTACGCAAAATTTGGCAATTTGCTGCCCGGCATGCTGGGGCACAGGGGCTTTTCGGCAGAGCGCATTGTTTCGCATATGTATTTAACCACCGAGGGGCTTTTTGGTATGCCGCTGGGTGTATCCGCCTCTTTTGTGTTCTTATTCATTCTTTTTGGGGCTTTTTTGCATAGCACGGGGCTGGGCAAGTTTTTTATTGACCTAGCCCTTGCGGCTGCGGGGCGTTTTGTGGGGGGGCCTGCCAAGGTGGCCGTGCTTGCCAGCGGCTTTTTTGGCACTATTTCTGGTTCTTCTGTTGCCAATACCGTTTCTACAGGCACATTTACTATTCCTTTGATGAAAAGCGTGGGCTACCGCGGCACCTTTGCTGGCGCTGTCGAGGCGGCTTCTTCCACTGGCGGGCAAATTATGCCGCCCATTATGGGCGCGGCGGCCTTTATTATGGCGCAGTTTTTGGGCGTAAGCTATGTGGAAATTGCCAAGGCAGCGCTCATTCCCGCCCTGCTGTATTATCTTGCTGTGGGCTTTATGGTGCACATGGAAGCCAAAAGGCTGGGGCTGAAGGGCATTCCTGCCGCGCGCTTGCCCAAGCTGTGGGTGGTGCTTTCGCAGGGCGGCTATTTGCTGGTGCCCATTGTGGTGCTGGTGTATTTGCTCACGCAGGGCTACACCCCCCTAAAAGCGGCCTATTATTGTATTATCACCACAGTGGTTATTTCCACCCTTGCCAATAACTGGAAGGCATGGCGTGGTGCGGCCTACAGCGGGCAAACCACTGTGCAGGCTTTGGTAGAAAGCAACAAGCTTTCCAGCATAGACATTCTGCAGGCCATGGAAAATGGCGGCAGGCTTGCTCTTGGTGTGGCGGCGGCCTGTGCCTGCACTGGTTTTGTTATTGGCGTGGTCACGCTTACGGGCATTGGCTTGAAGCTGGCCAATGCTATTTTGACCCTTTCGGCTGGCAGCTTTATGCTGACGCTTATGCTCACCATGTGCGCTTCTATTGTGCTGGGCATGGGCTTGCCCACCACGGCAAAATATATTGTGCTTGCCACCATTGCCGCCCCCGCTATCCAGTCTTTTGGTGTGCCCGTGCTGGCAGCGCATTTGTTTATTCTCTATTTTGGCATTATGGCTGACCTAACACCCCCAGTGGCGCTGGCGGCCTATGCTGCGGCTGGCATTGCCCGCTCCGAGCCCAATGCCACGGGCTTTATGGCTGTAAAAATAGCCTTTGCTGGTTTTCTTATCCCCTATATTTTTTGCTATAACCCCGGCTTGCTGATGATTAATGCCACCAATGCCGAAGTTGCCTTTTATGCTGGCACGGCCGCGGTGGGTATTATGGCCTTGTCTTTTGCCAGCGTGGGCTATTGGCTGCGGCATTTATACCTGTGGGAAAGGGCGCTGCTGCTGGGCGGGGCTGTAACCTTGATTATTCCCGGCCTGATGACAGACCTTGTGGGCTGCGGCACCTTGGCTATTGTGTATATTTTGCAAAAGTGTTTTCCTCATGACCCCAAAGCGGGGGAAACTGCGCTGCTTGCCTAACAGTCCACCCTACAGGGTGTGCATAGTGTTTTACGGTACAGCATAAATGCCATGATACTTTACGAATGAAGACGGTGTTGCACCACAATGCCGTCTTCATTTTGCCGTAAATACTAATAAAAATAATTATTGACAACGGGAAGCTCTATTGCTATTTTTCCCCTAATCATACTTTATGAGGAGACTTTGCTATGGCCCAAACTCAAACCCGTATGACGCGCCAACGTGCCGTTATTTTAGAAGAATTGCGTAAAGTAAAATCGCACCCCACAGCTGATGAAGTGTATAGCCTGGTGCGTGAACGCATGCCGCGTATCAGCTTGGGCACTGTGTACCGTAACCTTGATTTTCTGGCAGCAACAGGCGAAATTCTAAAGCTTGAGTCTGCTGGCTCTATCAAGCGCTTTGATGGTGACATTTCTTGGCATCAGCATATACGCTGCACCGAATGCGGCTGCATTGGCGACATTATGGACGGCCAGCCAGCCCCCGAGGTGATGGGCATGATGGTGGAAGGCTTTGCCCGCGTGACTGGTGCCCGTGTGGAATATGATGGCATTTGTGATGCCTGCGCTGTAAAGCAATAAGCAGAGGGCAAGCGCAGGGCAAATATTTTTGCAGCGCTTGCCTTTCTGCCTGCAAGTCTTATATAAGAGGCAGTGCACTCTATACCCTTGGGTAAAGGCACTGCTTTTTTGTTTTTTTCAAGGGTATGCTTGTCCTCATACTGGCTGGCGCATCTGTGCCTAACCTGTATAGGGAACATGGACTGCACTAAAGAGTGAAACATCAACCAGAGGGAGTTATTGTTATGACGCGCGAAGAACGCCGCAAGAATGTTGTTGAAGTGCTGAACAAGGCTCGTGCTATGGAATTACATGCTGTGCATCAGTATATGAACCAGCATTATAATTTGGATGATAAAGACTATGGCGAGCTTGCTATGAATATGAAGCTGATTGCCATTGATGAAATGCGCCATGCCGAAGCCTTTGCCGAGCGCATTAAGCAATTGGGCGGTGAGCCTACCATTGCCAAGTCGGCAGATATCACCCGCGGTCAGGCTGTGACTGAAGTCTATCCTTTTGATGAAAATGAAGAAGATGTGACCATTGATGCCTATAATGGTTTTATGAAGACCTGTACTGAAAATAATGATATCACTTCTGCAAAATTGTTTGAACGCATTATTGCAGAAGAGCAGCAGCATATGGACTATTTTGGCAATATCGCTGGCCATATTGAAGACCTTGGCGATACCTACCTTGCCAAAATTGCCGGCACGCCTGCTTCCACAGGCCCTGCCAAGAGCTTTGTGGCCAATTTGGCTGCTGAATAAGGCTTGAAACGGGGGCAGCGCCTGTTGCCCTTGCTTATGTGTTTATCACAAAATAAGGCAGAAGAGAGTTCTTCTGCCTTATTGTATGCTCAAACATCGTGTGCATATGGAGCAAGTGCGCTGTAGGGCGTGTTCACGCCCACAGGAATGTTGTTTATTGGCAAGTATGCAGGCAGTGTTTTTATGGTACTCGCTCAGAAAAAAGCTGAAGTCTGAGGCTGACAGCGAGTAAAAGAGCCTCGTACATGCCTAGAGCAGAGTATCTTGAAAATTATATACTAGTAACGACAAAAGATAAACCCATTTCGGCATGTAACAGCACATAAAGAGTGCGCTTATGCCGCGTGTGGCGGCATGTGTTCCCGCTCTTGCTATGGCAATTTCAGGGCAAAATTGCTCTAGCGAAGTATATCTGCATACTGTCCTTGTGTTGCTGCAATAAGGTCATCGGGGGCAAGGCAAAGCTGTACACCGCGCTGACCAGCACTGACATAGATGTGCTCATAGAGCAGGGCTGTTTCGTCTATGGTGACGGGATAATTTTTTTTCGCCGCCAAGGGGGAGCAGCCCCCGCGAATATAGCCTGTAAGCCCCTGCACTTCTTTAAGCAGCACCATATGCACTTGCTTGTTGCCCGTGGCAGCGGCAAGCTTTTTTAGGTCAAGCTCGGCTGCGGCGGGAATGCAGGCCATGAGCACGCCGTTTTTATCCCCCCTGAGCACCAGCGTTTTAAAAACAATATCTTCTGAAACATGCAGCGAATGCGCCATGGTAACGGCAGAAAGGTCATGCACATCCACAGGGGCATTATGCAGGCTGTAGGCAATGCCCAGCCCATCCAGCAGGCGGGCAGCATTGGTTTTGGCTATGCCACTCATGCAATTCTCCTCACGCTGTGTGCTGCAAAGACAGCGCATGGCATGTCTGCGCCAGCAAAGCCACAGAGGGCAGCAGCACTTTTTCATCAAAATCAAAATAAGGCGTGTGATGCCCGCCTGCCAATTGGCTGCCCACCAGCATATAATTGGCCTGTCCGCCTGCTTCGTGCACGCTGTTGACCAGCAGGCTGAAATCTTCACTTGCGCCAAAAGAGCAGCTTGGGCGCACAGGTTTGAAAAAGGGCACGCGCCCCGCACAGGCCTGTACCACACTGCGCAGCAAGGGGTGCGACGATGCCGCAGGGGCACGCCCAGCAAGGCAATGCTTTTCGGTGCAATGCCACAAGTCTGCCGCCGCTGCCAAAACACGCTGCGCTTCAGTGTCCAGCCATTGGTGCACGCTGTCATTGCTGGCGCGCACTTCCAATTCCATAGAAGCATGGGCGGGAATGGTGTTGCGGCATTGCCCAGCATTCAATGTGCCCACGCATACGCGCGTATCGCCTTGGCCATTGCGGCTGATGGCGTGCAGCCCCAGCGCGGCGGCACTGGCGGCCAGCAGGGCATTATGCCCTTTTTGCGGGGCAGAGCCAGCATGCGCGGCTAGGCCAGTAAAGCGGGCATCTATTTTGCTGGTGGCAAGGAAATTATCCACACCACACACAAGCTCACCAGTGTGCTGGGCAGCTATGCCAATGTGCAGCCCCAGCAGCCATTGTGCCCCGTCCACAGCCCCCGCAGCAGCCAAGGCCTGCGCCCCGCGCACGCTTTCTTCGGCTGGCTGAAAAAGCAAGCGTACGCGCAGAGGCTGGCTGAAGCTCTCGCGGCACTTTGAAAGCAAACGCGCCAGCCCCAAACCTATGGCCATATGCCCATCATGCCCGCAGGCATGCATAAGCCCATGATGCAGGGAAGCAAAACCCTCGCACACGGGGTAATGGGCAGCATCGCGGGCTTCATTAATGGGCAGGGCATCCATTTCAAAACGCAACACCAGCAGGGGCGCCTGCTGTGAGGCAGGGCCAAGGGCAATATCTGCCCATAAAGCCGTCATGCCATTGTGCACAATGCCCAGCCAGCGGCTTTCAACGCCATGCGCGTGGGCGCGGCTGGCTGCTCCTGTAAGCACTTCGGGGGCTGGCAGCCCCATGCGGCTGGCGCTGCACAGGGCATCTTCCCCCATGGTGAGGCGAAAACCCCAGCGCTCCAGCGTGGCAGCAAGAAAGGCCACAGTGGCAAATTCTGTCCAGCCTTCTTCGGGGTAGCGGTGCAAATAGCGCCGCCAAGTAATAAGCGGGCTGGCAAGACTTTCCAATTCATGAGAAAAAAGGTCACTCATAAGGGCGTCCATAGGGCGGCAAGGCGGGCAGCAAGCTCGCTGCTGTCTTTTTGCCTTAATGTTATGAGGTGATTATACAATTTTTGCGCCTGCATGGCCAATGCCGCTGTGTCACTGTCATTGGCAAGGCAATAGTTGGCCTGCTTGGCCTTACGTTCTTCTGGCCATTGCCAAGCTTCAATTTGGGCAGCATAGTCGGCAGACCAGCCCCGCGTGGCGGCAAGGCGAGCATGGCGCAATGCCAAGGGGCAGCATACCACCACCACAAAGGGCTCGACCGCGGGGGCACTTGCCGCCTTGTTCCAGCTTGCTTCATAATACAGCGGCACTTCGGCCACAGCACTGTGTGCCCCTGCCGCTGCTGCCTGCTGCCAAAAAAGTTCAAGGGCATCGCGCACCAAAGTATGCACATAGCTTTCCACCTCGTGGCGGATGTCGGAGCTGTGCTGCATAGCCTCGGCAAGGGCGGGGCGGTTAATTTCGTCTTCTTCTGTCATAAAGCGTGTGCCAAAGCGCAGGCGCAGAAATTCCCACGCAGCGGCCTTTTTTTCATACAGGCGCTTTACCTCGGCATCGGCGCTGAAAGTGGGCAGGCCAAGGGCGGCCAAATGGCTGGTCAGGGTGGATTTGCCACAACCAATGTTGCCTGTAATAATCACGCGGCGCAGCCCCTCTGCCAAAGCCAGCGCTGCGGCAGGCATGTCTGGCGGGGGCGGGCAGCAAAATTCAAGGGGCTGGGCTGTCATTGGGTGGGCAAAGCGTATGCGCCATGCGTGCAGCATTTGCCGTTGAGCACAGGCCTGCTTTGTGCCGCCATACAGGCTGTCCCCCCACAGGGGGTGACCCAAGTGCGCCATGTGCACGCGTATTTGATGCGTGCGCCCTGTAAAAATGCGCACGGCCACCAGCGTGCAGCGGGCATCTGGCGAATGCCACAGCACGCGCCATGCTGTGCGGGCTGCTTTGCCGCCACGGTTTTCGGGCAGCACTGTCATTTTTACCTTGCTGTGCGGGTCGCGGCCAATGGGTTCTTCTATTTCCCCTTCCTGCGGGGGCAGCCCCTGCACCAAGGCCAAATATTCCTTGCGCACTTCCCTGCCGGCAAAGGCCTCGCTCAAGCGCAGCCTTGCCACTTCACTTAAAGCCACAACCAGCAGCCCGCTGGTGTCTTTATCAAGCCTGTGCACAATGCCGGGGCGCAGCCCCTCTTGCTGTGCCAGCTCGGGAAAATGGGCAAGCAACCTGTGCACCAAGGTGCCTTCGGGGCAAGAAGGGCAGGGGTGCACCGTAAGGCCTGCGGCTTTGTTGACCACCGCAAGGTGGGCATCGTGGTACACTATGGCAAGCTCGCCTTCTTCTGCCTTCAGGCTACTCATGCCCGCAGGGGGCAGCAGGCTGATTTTTTGCCCAGCTTTCAGCTTGGTAGCCCCATTGCTGACGGGGCTAGTATCTATAGTACATTGCCCCGCTTCCACAGCTTTTTTTAGTGCAGCGCGGGAATGCTCTGGTACATGTAGGCTTAAAAAGCGGTCAAGGCGCTGGCCAGCGGCTTCAAGGGGTACGGTAAACAAGAGGTAATCCATGCCAATCCTTTACCATAAAGACCGCGCCTCATGCACAGGGCAGGGGGCGCGGCAAAGGTCTTATTGTTTGTTGCCCGGCAGGGTGGAAAAAGCCCCTATGCGGTCAATAAGCAGCGAATTATTTTTGCGGTTGGGCAGTTCTTTGCCCGGTTCTGTGGTGGTAATGGCGCAGCGCCCCACCACATGGCGGGCATCGTCATTGCCCTGTTCCACCACGCGAATGCCCCACATATTGTGGAACATGACAGGCTGCCCCCACTTGTTGCCCACATATAGGGCAATATGCCCGGGCAGCCAAATGAGGCTGAGGAAGGGCTTGCCCCCGTGGCGTATGGCTTGTTTTTTTTCATTGGCGCTCAGCCCTTCCAGCGGAACACTTTCACCAGTGCGTTTTTGCCATACAGAATTGCGCGGCAGCCACAGGCCAAAGGGCGTGAACAAATCGCGCGTGGTGGAAGAGCAGTCCCGCCCGTCCAGCATGCCGCCCCAGCCATAGGGCTGCCCCATCATAACATTACCCAATGTGGCCAGAGCACGCGGGGTAATGCGCATGGGCTTAGGAGCAGCCTGTGCCTGTGTAAAGGCCACTTGCCGCAGGGTGGCATTGCCATTTGCCCCGCGCACGGGCACAAAGAGCCTGAGACCCTCGGGCGAGCGGCGGGCAATGGGGAAGAATGCCCCAATATCTACTGTACCGCGCATGAGCACACCATCCTGCACAGGCACGTCATCGCTGATGATGGCAGCATAGTTACCAGACTGATAGCTGGCGGCAAAGTTGTCATCCACAAAGGCGCAGTCTGCGGCTGGCACCCAGCCAGTGGCCATGGGCGTGTCTACCAGCAGCCATTGGCGGTCTTTGCTGATGTGGGTGATAAAGAGCGGTGTGCCCCAGTGCAGTGCGGAATATTGAAAATTATCAAAAGGATCGGCCTGCACATTGGGCGTGGGTCTGCTAAAGCTGGGGCGCATGGTGGGCAATTCACGCAAATTAGTTTGCGCTGTGGTAATGCCCTTTCGTGCCAGCGAAGGGTATGTTTCTAAATGAGCATTGCTGCGTAGGGCATCCCACTCTGCTTTTGTCCAGCGCTCGCCCATTTCTGTATAACCACGCGGAGAGCCAAACATGCCTGCCACGGCCTTCTTTTTCAGCGAGGCGCGTGTCATGCCCCAAGGGCCAAAGACAATACGGTTAGCGCGTGCGTCTTGAGTAGCTTGTTCTGCTGGGTCAAGAAGGGCTTTATCAAGGCCAGCAGCTTTGGCAAAGGGCATGAGGTCTTGCGGTATGCTGTTAATATCTTTCAGCGGCTGCATGTGCGGCAGCAAGCGCGGGGCTTGTGCCTGCCCCGTGTTGCTGGGCGTGGTTTTGCCAGCACAGGCAGTAAGGGCAAAAAAGCAGCAGCATAGCACAAACAAGCGGCTCATACGAATGGTCACGGTGTTTCCCTCTGAAAATAAACAGGGTTAGAGTGTTTTTGGCAGCACACGCACAGTATATTTGCGCAAAAAGTCCACAGGTAAATAGGTCATTTTTGCTTGGCGCAGACCTTCTTCGTCCAAATCTTGTGCGCGGTTCAACACAGCATAGCCTTCTCCTGCATGGCTGGCAAAGGCCTGATTCATGCTTTGGTACACGCCGCGAATGCCGTTGCGGCCTTTTTCATAATGCACGCCAAGGCTGTGGCTGTCGAGCTGTTCGCCTACGCTGAAGGCCGCAATGGTGCCCTCCACATACAAAGCGCCGCCCACAAGGCCGGGTATGGCATCCCAATGCGCAAGCACGCGGTTAATGGCTTCATTTTCTGCCTTGAGCGAGCTGGAATCATCGCACTCATGCCATTGGCACCATTCGTCTTGTAAAATAAGCACATCTTCGCGCACGGCTTCGGTGAGGGGGCGATAATCCATTGTGCCATATTCTTTTATATAGGCATTAACGTGATTTTTCTTTTTATGGAAGCGCTTGCCCGCCAGTTGTGCCAAATCTTCCTGTGCATATAAATATTCCCAATGCCCGCGTGTTTCTTCAAGCTGCACACGCTCGCCCAGTTCTTGCTGCCACAGCAGGGCAAGCTGCTCGGGCACGCGCACAAAAAGCCCGCCCCGTTCTAATTCTGGGGCATTTTTCCAGTCTACGGCATGCCAGTTGCCCACAGGCGCCCAGCGCACGGGGGCGGGCACGCTTTGGCAAAGCCAGCATAAGCCATTACTCATGCGCCATTCAAGCCCAAAATAAAGACCCCAGCCCCAAATGTTGGCAAGGGTGTAATCAATAGAATGCTGCGGCGTAGCCTGCCACAATTCCAAATAGGCATCGGCATGGTTCAAAGAAACGGGGGTGTTGATTTGCGGAATCATAACATATCCTTATGCGTGAAATGACGTGGCTTTAATGGCAAAGCGTGCCCATGTGCCCTTGCACACCACAACAAGCATGGTGCAGGCCTGAAGGCTTTGTGAAAACAGCATGGCAACAAAAACACCAGAAGAACTTTGCCAAACATAATGCCCCAGCACAAAAGCAAGGGGCAGACGCACTAGCCAAAAAGTAGAACCGTAAACAAGCAGGTTATATCGTGTAGCGCCAGCCCCCACCATAATTCCCCCCATGATGGTGCTGGCAACGGAAAAGGGCGTGGCAAGCAGGTTATAGCTCAAGTAACTGAAGGTTTGCGCCTGCACGGCAGGCTCTGTGGTAAGAAAGGCCGCAAGCTCTTGGCGAAAAGGCCACAGCAGGGCAGCCACAAGGCACATGGCAAGCGTGCCATAGCCTGTAAGCTGCAGGCCAAGGCGCTTTGCCTGTTCTGGCTTGCCCTCCCCAAGGCTGTTGCCCACCAGTACAGCGGCACTCATATTTAGGGCAATGGCTGGCATAAACAAAAAGGCTTCTATGCGCAGGCCTGCGGTAAGGCCAGCCAAAGCGGCAATGCTTTCGGTGGGCAGCGAGGCCACCACCACATACAGCGTAAGGTAGCCTGTTTGCCACACCACCTGTGCTGCCCCTGCATCACGCGCCACCTTCAGCAAATAGGGCGCGCCCTTTTTTACCCAGCGCCAGAGGGGCAGATCGCGTTTGTTCAGGTAGCCAGCATAGACAAGCAGGGCACAATTGCCCAAAGCGCAAACCCAAATGCAGACAAAACTTGTCCAGATAATGCCCATTGCGCCATAGGCTGGCAGCCCAAAATAGCCTAAGCCAAAGCCAAGGTTGCCTAAAAGATTAAGCAGACAGCCCGCTGCCCCCGTCCACAAGGGCAGCATGACCTGCCTTGTGGCACGAAAAAGCACCCCTGTGCAGGAAAAAATATAATTCCCCGGCAAGGTCAGCATGGCCACAGCCCACAGGCTGGTGGCCAAGGGTAGCAGGCTTTCGGGCAGCATCACCATGCGCAGGGCAAAGGCAGGAACGCTGCCCGCTGCCAGTGCCACCAGTAAGCCCAACCCTGTAACCAAAAGCAGCGTCATGGCAATATAGCGCCTTGCCCGCCGCATTTTTTGCGCCCCCATAGATTGGCTGATGGCGGCCATAGCCCCGCTGGAAACAGCCATGGCAAGCACCTGCAAAAAAAGAGTAACTTGCGAAATCATGCCCAGTGCGGCCTGTGTAGAGCCGTTAATGCGCCCCGCAGTCCAAATATCGGTCAAGCCAATAAAGAAAATGAAATACATCATGACAATTTGTGGCCATGAAAGCTGCCATATGGCACGCGGGCTGGTGCGGAGGTCTGGTTTTTTTTCTTGCATAGTCTGGTGTGCATAAGGGGTATGCTGTTTTCCCCCAATGTCCTTTATTGATGCACTGGCTGTGCTGTTTATGGGTGCACGGCACAAAATGTATGAACATAGGTAGGCACTGTTGCGCCAAGGTCAAGCCTGAGCGGGCAAAGGGCGGGCACGGGACAGTGCCAGAATGAAATGAGCCAGTCTTGCGGGGTGCAAGCTGGCTCAAGTATGCTTTGCGGCACAAAAAAGCAAGGGGATTATGTCACAAAAGCACTTTTTATACTCGGGAAGGGTAAGAAAGCCCCTCATACCCACGCATAAGGTCATTGATGTTTTCGCGGCGGCGTATAAGCTGGGCTGTGCCTTGAGCAGTAATAAGCACCTCTGCTGGGCGCAGACGCTGATTGTATGGGGAAGCCATGGTATAGCCATAAGCGCCCGCATCCAGCACACCCACAAGGTCGTCTTCGTGCATTTCGGGCAGCAGGCGGTTTTTTGCTAAAATATCGCCACTTTCGCAAATGTTGCCCACCACGGTTTGGGGCATGGGCTGGCGCGGGCTGGCATCGTGCCCACGATAAATTTCTATATCGTGGAAGGAATCATACATAGCGGGGCGCACCAGCACATTAAAGCCTATATCTGTGCCCACATAGCGGTTTTCGCCATTGTTTTTTACCGCATGCACTCTGCCCAGCAGCAAGCCGCACTCGGCGGCAATGTAGCGCCCCGGTTCAATATAAAAGCCGCCAGTATAGCCAGTTTTCTCTGTCCATGTTGTAATGAGCTCATGCAGGCTTGTGCCCAGAGCGGCAATATCCAGCGGCTTTTCCCCTTCATATTTGTGGTAGGGAATGCCAAAGCCCCCGCCAAAATCTATGTGGTCAAGCTGGGCAAAGCGCTCTGGCGGCAGCTGCTCGGCAAGGTGCAGCAAAAAAGCCGCCGCTTCAATGTAGCCTTCGGGCTGCATAAACAAAGAGCCTATATGCTGGTTCATGCCCGTCATGGTCATGGAATATTTGTCAAGAATGGCAAAAACCTGCTCCATGCAGTCGGGAGTGACGCCAAATTTTGTTTCTTTGCCCGCGGTGATGACTTTTTTATGATGCCCTGCGCCTATGCCGGGGTTAAAGCGCACCATAACCCGCCCGCCCACATTGAGCTTGCCGCATTGTTCCAATTGCGAGAGTGAATCCACACTGATAAGCAGCCCGCAATCAAGGGCATTTTGCATTTCAGCCGCAGAAATATTGTTTGAAATATAGGTGATGGACTGCTCATCAAAGCCAGCGGCTTTATTGGCAGCCAGCTCGCCGGGGCTCATAGCGTCTACCACGCAGCCTTCTTCACGAATAATGCGCAGCAAAGCAATATTGGTATTGGCCTTGGCGGAATAATTGACATGAAAATGGGGGTGACTGGAAAGACCTTTGAGGTCTTGGCAGCGCTGCCGCAAGAGCTTTTCATTGTATACATACAGCGGAGTGCCAAAACGGGCGGCCAGCTCTTTTGGGTCTTCTTGCCCAAAAAAGCCAATGCTGTCTGTATAGGAAGAACGTATAGCTGTCATAAAGACCTCTCACAATAGTGGTAACAAAAAAGGTAAATAAACATGCAACGTAACGTAAGAGCTGTCAAGTGTTGTGCTGGCTTCTTTCTTTATTTGTAACAAAAATGTAAAAATAAAAATGTTTTTACGGCTGTGGTACAAGGGGCGCTGTGCAAGGCAGGCCGACTATAAAATAAGGCCATGCGGCGCAAATGCGTTGACTTTACACCCAGCCCATGCTCTGCTAGGTGACTTTTCCTGTTGCGCTGCAAGGCGCGGCCTATCACTTACCTTTTTGGAGATTATTATGCCGATTAAACAAGGCGATACTGTCAGCGTTCATTACACTGGTTCTTTAGATGACGGCACGGTGTTTGATTCTTCGCGCGAGCGTGACCCCCTGAAGTTCACTATGGGCAAAGGGCAGCTTATTGCTGGCTTTGAAAGCGCTGTTATGGGCAAAGAAGTGGGCGACGTGGTCACCACGCACATTCCCCCCGCTGAAGCCTATGGCGATGCTGATCAGGAAATGATTTTTTCTGTCAGCATTGATCAGGTGCCCGACCACATCACCCCCACCGTGGGCTTGCCCCTGACGCTGGAAAGCCCCGAAGGCGAGCGCATGGAAGTGACCATTACCGAAGTGACCGACACTGAAATCACGCTGGATGCCAACCACCCCTTGGCTGGCAAAACGCTGACCTTTGAAATTGAAATTGTGAGCGTAGCCTAGGCCTGTGCTGCTGTAGGGAGTGCGAGCACTAGGCTTTTTTGCCCCTTGGCGGCGTGAGGCTTTAGCTTGTATTCTAGTCGAGCACCATAAGCGTACACTGCCTGCATACCACGTTGTGCCTTACCAGCAGACAAAATTCCTGTAGTGTGAACACAGCCTCGTGCTGCTGTCACAGGCAATAAACACAGGCTGTGCCCACAAGGCAAAGCAAAGCCCCAAGGTGTGTTCACCTCGGGGCTTTTTTGGTGCTGTCATGCTGTTGTTAGTATGCCGTGGGGCAGTGGGCAAGGGGGGGCAGCGTTTGTGCCTTATCCTAGGCTTAACCTGCCTTGGTTTAGCTCGGCAAAGCGGTTCAGAGCAGGAATTCTGTCGCTGGTATGGTGCGAAACCAGCACCAGCGCGGTGTCCCCTTGCTCGGCAATAGCTTGCAGGCGCGCAAGGCAGGCCGTGCGTGCAGCACTGTCTAGGCCAGAGCAGGGCTCGTCCAGTAAGAGCACCTCTGGCTGCCCCATCATGGCGCGGGCAAGAAAAAATAAGCGCAATTGCCCAGAAGACAAGGTGCGTATATTGCGCTGGGCAAGGTGCGCAAGCCCCCATGCCTGCAAAAGGGTATGCACTTGCTCCTGCTCTGCCGTGCTGAACTCGCGATACAGGCCAATGGTGTTGTCAAAACCAGAGCACAGCAGCTCAAAGCCGTTGAGGTCGTAGGAATAGACAGCCTGCCCAAGGTCAGACACAAGGCGTATGCCCTGCTGAATTTCTTCCAGCACGCTTGTTTGCCCGCCATGACGGGGCAGGGTGCGCACAATGCTGCCCCCAGCTGCGGGGTAGGCTTCGCCAGCCAGCAGGCGCAAAAAGGTTGACTTGCCCGCGCCATTGCTGCCGCTGATAAACCAATGCTCACCAGTATGCAGGCTCCAGCAAATATCGCGCAGCACGGGCTTGTGCCCAAGGGCATTGATGTGGCTGTCTTCCCCAGCCGCAGCGGGGGCTGTGGTCATGCCTGAGTGCTCTAAAATTTGCGTGGTGGAATCAAAACCGCCCTGTTCCATATAGACATCGGCATGGCTCACGCAGATAAGGGGCGCATTAGTAGCATGGACGGCACTGGGGGCGGCTGGGCAGCGCGTGGCACTGGCAGAGGCAGCATGTATGGGCGCGGTAGCATGGGCAAGGTCAGGGCAGGGCGTGGCCTTTGCTGTGTGCACATAGGTTGGGCAGGCCGCATGAGCAGTGCTCTTAGCCTTGGCCGTATCTTCATGGCCTGTACAGGGCGCGGCAGTTGGGGCAGCCTTTGCAGCGATGGGCATTGGGGCTGTGGTGCTGCACGCTTGAGCTGGGCTTGTTTCTGCGGCCTTTGCTGGGCTTTGCTGGGGCATTGTGCATAGGCGGCCTTTGTCCAGCGTGATACTGTGGCGAAAAAGCTCTGGCAGGGTTGCCCCGCGATGTGTGGTCATGACAAGCGTGCAGCAGGCGGCTTCTTCGTGCAAAATATCAAAAAAATGCGTACGCCGCGCTTCGTCTAGCCCTTCAGCGCATTCATCCAGCAAAAGCACGCGCGGGCGGCGCACCAGAGCGCGTGCCAGCAGCATCAGGCGCAGCTGCCCTTGCGAATAATGCTGTATGGGCATGGCAAGCAGGGCTTCAAGGTCAAGGCGCAAAGCCATGGCGGCCACAGCCTCAAGGCGCGCTGTATGCTCGCGCTGGGCAGCTTCGCCACGCGCTTCATACAGCAGCGGGCTGTCGTCAAAGCCTGTAAGCAGCAATTCCTGCCCTGTGATGTTCCAGCCCTGACGGAGGTAGCCTTCCTGCTGGGCAGGGGCAACAAGGGCGCACAGGGCTTTGCCTACCAGTGGGGAATGCTCTGCCCCTGCGGCGCTGTACCACGTTATGCAGCCCTGTGTTGCCCAAATATCCCCACGCAGCAGGCGCAGCAGGGTGGATTTGCCCGCGCCATTGCTGCCGCGCAGGGCAAGGTGACGCCCTTCATACAGACTGAAAGAAATATCGTGCAGGGCAGGCTGGGCAGCATCCTGCAAAGGCAGGCGCACGCTGATATGCTCAAGGGTAATAAGGCTTTGCGGCATGAGTTTACTCACTAAACAAGGGCTGTGATAGAGACTGTACTAAAAAAGTTGTGTGCTCTGCTTGCACTGGCGCACAGGGCTGGCTGTGCTTGGGCTGGCGCACGGGGCTGATGCTGCTTGGGCTGGCGCACAACAGCAGAAACACCAGCCTTGTCTTAGGCTGGCATAAAGGGCTGGCTGTGCATGCCCTGCTTATCAAACCACACGCTGGCATTCCAGCCAAAAGCGCGGGCGTAGGACTCCAGCTGCGGGAAGGCATAGCCTACATCGGCCACGCAATGGGTGTCTGAATTCAGGCAAATAGGCAGCCCAAGCTCGGCAGCCATGCGCATAATGGGGGCACAGGGGTAAATTTCTCGGCAGGGCTTGCGTATGCCTGCTGAAGACACTTCCATAGCCATGCCATTGCTGCGAAAGGCCAGCAGCATAGTGCGCACCAAATCACGGTGCGCTGCGCCGTGGCGGGCATCGTTGAGCCAGCGGTGAAAACGCTGCACAGAAAATATTTTAATTAAATCAGGGTGCGCTGCAATTTGAAACAACCCAGAAGTGGCCATGTCAATTTCTGCAGTAAAATAGCGTTCATACAGGGCATCGCATTGCGCCTGACTGAGTTTTTCCCAATCTGCCGCGCTGGCATCAAAGCCCCATGTGCCCAAAAAATGCACACTGCCCAGCAAGTAATCATAATCATACGCGCTGACCGTGCTTTTGGTAAAGGCAAGCTGCCCCTCAAGCCAGTCCATTTCCATACCAAAGAGTACTTGATTGGGGAATTGCTGCTGCAAGCGGTGTACATCCTGAGCATATATTTCCATATGGGCTGCTAGATGCTCGCGGTATTCATTGGGGTAATCAAAACCCAGCGGGCGCGGGGAATGTTCTGAAAAGCCATACAGCGTAATGCCCTTGGCCTGAGCTGCGGCAAACATGGCGTCGGGAACATCGGCACCGTGCGAATAACTGGTGTGCGTGTGCAAATCAATGCTGTGCATGGGGGGAACCTCTGGGGCTGTGCAAGGCGGCAAGAAGGGGGGCTTTTGCCCCCCTTCTTTTCGTGGCCTTAGCCTTTTATGCGTTTGCAGATTTCTTTAGCGGCGCGGCGGCCTGCGCCCATAGCCAAAATAACAGTGGCAGCCCCAGTAACAATATCCCCACCAGCAAAAACATTGGGGATTGAGGTTTCGCCTGTTTCTTCATCGGCCACAATATAGCCACGTTTATTCTTGTCCAGCTCTGGCGTTGCGTCGAGCAAAATGGGGTTTGAGCGCGTGCCCAGAGCAATAATAGCAAGGTCGGTGGGCAGGTCATACACTGCCCCTTCCACAGGCTGTGGGCGGCGGCGGCCAGAGGCATCGGGCTCGCCCAGTTCCATGCGCTGTAAGGTGACAGACTCAAGCACGCTGTTGGCATCGCCATTAAAGTGCAGCGGGGCGGCCAGCATTTCAAATTGAATGCCTTCTTCCTCTGCATGTTCAATTTCTTCGCGGCGGGCGGGCATTTCTGCACGGGTGCGGCGGTAGACAATGTGCACGCTTTCAGCGCCCATGCGCATGGCCGTGCGGGCAGCATCCATAGCCACGTTGCCAGCACCAAAGACGGTGACATGCTTGCCGGGGTAGACAGGGGTGTCTGACCCAGCGGGGAAACTGTGGGCACGCCCAAGGTTGACGCGGGTTAAATATTCATTGGCAGAAAAAACGCCAATGAGGTTTTCGCCGGGCACATTCAGGAAAAGAGGCAGGCCAGCACCCACGCCAATAAACACGGCCTTATAGCCTTGTTCCAGCAGCGAAGACACCTGCACAGTGCGCCCCCCAACCCAGTTGGTCTTAAAGCTCACACCCAGCTGGCGCATGGCATCAATTTCTTTTTTCACCACATCCTTGGGCAGGCGGAAAGCGGGAATGCCATAAATAAGCACGCCGCCAGCTTCGTGCAGCGCTTCAAACACATCTACCTTAATGCCGTTGGCAGCAAGGTAGCCAGCACAGGAAAGCGTGGCAGGGCCAGAGCCAAGGCAGGCAACCTTGTTGCCGTCATCGCACAGAGGCGCCATGGTGCATGTGGAAGAGCCGCTGACCTCTTCACAGGCTGTGCCTGCAATGTGCTGGTCG
Source organism: Desulfovibrionaceae bacterium (assembly GCA_028689675.1). Taxonomy (GTDB): domain Bacteria; phylum Desulfobacterota; class Desulfovibrionia; order Desulfovibrionales; family Desulfovibrionaceae; genus JAQVCS01. The sequence goes on from JAQVCS010000002.1 coordinate 118,195, forward strand.
GCCACAAAGCGCTCTAGGCGGCCAATGGCTATGGGTTGCCCCTTGGCCAGCAAAATGCACTTGCCTTCGCATTGGTTTTCTTGCGGGCATACGCGGCCAGAAACGGCGGGCAGGGGGTTGGTGCCTTTAATAATGCGATAGGCTGCGTCAAAATCGCCCTGAGTCACAGCGGCAATAAATTCAGGGATATGAATTTCAACAGGGCAGCCCTTCATACAGCCCGGTTTTTTGCATTGCAGGCAGCGCTTGGCCTCGGCAATGGCCATTTCAGGCGTATAGCCAAGGGCAACTTCTTTAAAGTTGCGGGCGCGCACAGCCGCGGGCTGGCAAGGCATTTCGGTACGGGGGGCTATAACTTTTTTGGGCTTGGCATTATCCATGGCATTGGCACCTGTATTGTTCAAGGGAAAGTGTTTCTTGGCTGCGGTAGGCACCAAGGCGGCGGCGCAATTCGGCAAAATCAACAAGCTGGCCGTCAAATTCAGGGCCATCCACACAGGCGAACTTGGTTTCACCGCCCACAGTCACGCGGCAGGCACCGCACATGCCTATGCCGTCAACCATAATAGAGTTGAGGCTGACTGTGGTTTTCACCCCAAAGGGCTGTGTGGTTTTTGCCACAGCGGCCATCATGGGCACAGGCCCCACGGCCACCACTTCAAACACGCTTTTGTCGGCGGCAAGGCGCTGCTGCAACAGCTCGGTCACAAAGCCCTTGTGCCCGTATGAGCCGTCATCGGTAGAAATGAGCAATTCATCGGCAAAGCTGCTCAATTCCTTTTCAAAGAGTAATAAGTTTTTGCTGCGTGCGCCAATAATGCCCACCACGCGGTTGCCAATGCGGTGATGCCCCTTGGCTATGTGGTGCATGGCGGCAATGCCTGTGCCGCCGCCCACGCAAATAACCGTGCCCTGTTTTTCAATGTGCGTAGCGCGGCCTAGGGGGCCGCATACATCTAAAATACTGTCGCCTTGTTTCAAATTTTCTAACGCAGCAGTGCTCTTGCCCATAACAAGGTAAACAATAGTGATAGTGCCTTGTTCTTTATCGGTATCGGCAATGGTCAAGGGTATGCGTTCGCCTTGTTCATCAATGCGCAGCATTACGAAATGACCCGGTTTTGCCGTACTGGCGATTTGGGGCGCATCCAGCACGAGTTTGCTGGTTGTCCCTGGTATGAGACTTTCTTTGTGTACAATGCGAGTTGGCATGGTCGCTCCTTACTAAGTGAACAGAAAGGGATTGCGCTGAGGCTCAGCGCAAAAACAGCCGCATACATTCGAAAACGGGGGGACTGTTTCTGCAAACAAGCATAGCAAAAAGGAAGACCTTTTCCAAGAGCAAGAGGAACATGTGTAATTTTTCTTTATGTCGGTTTCAGGCATTAAGCATTGTGCCCCGCACTGGCTTCGGCAGGGCTTTCTTTCTTAAAGCCGTCGGGGAAGCACAGGCGCGCCAAAGCCTGCATATAATCGCTGTGTTCATCAAGGTAAAAGGCCAGTGGGCGGGCAAAATTGCGCCCCACAAGCCCGTTCACAAAAAATTGCGCCACATCACGCTCGCGCGAAAGCACCAATTGCAGGCGCAGCAAGATAATGCGCTCTTCATACGACATATCATGCACAGCATCGCGCAGCACATCTTGCGAGCGCGGCTGGTACAGCCAAAAGTGCATCATATCAAGGGCATGGATGATGAGCTCTTTGTCCAAATCACTGCCGCTCTGGCGTATGCTGGCCAGCAGGCTTTCGGGGTCGGCCAGCATGGCAAGGGCATCTTTTTCGGGAAAGAGCAATTCCAGCTTGGTATAGCTGGCAAAAAGCTGCTTTAATTTACCTTCAATATCCCAGCGGCGCATACGGCGGTTATTTTGCCTATCGGCAAGGCCTTCTATCCACGCGGCCACGGTGTCCGAGGCGCATTTAGAAATAATGGCAGCCCCGTGGGTGAGTATGCCAGCGGCATCGGCCATGCCCAGCAGCCCCAGCCCTAGGGCAAGCACAGCATTATAAAAAATAGAAACAGGTATGGCCAGCGCACTGCGAAATAAATTGCCAATGGCGGCAGAATGCGGCAGCCCGCGGAAAATATTGTGCGAGCAAATATACAGGCCATTGGCTGCGGCAAGCAGGCTGTAAACAAGCATAGGGTCGCTGGCAGCACTCAGCCCAAGGGTGCGTTCCATAAGCAGGTAGCGCATGCCCAGCTCGAGAAGCAGCACAGAAAAACCCGTGTACATAAGCGAATCACACAGGCGCGACCAGTCCACAAAGTCACCCCAGCGCAGCAGGGTAGTGTGCCGTAAGCCCTTGCCCGCCAAGACAAATTGCACAATATTGCGCACCCCTGTAATCATAAACCACAGCACAGGGCCAAAATAGGCCAGCAGCCACCATGTTTGTGTATATTGAAAAGCGCAAATGGCAGGAATAAAACCAGCCAGCACTTTCAGCATATTGACAAGGCGTGAATTGCAATAGCGCAGGGTAGGGGCTTTGGGCTTGCGCACAGCCCCCGTAAGCTTGGCTGGCTCACGCATGCCGGCCAAATGCCCGCCAAGCGTGCTGATATTGCCCTTGGGCACAATGCGCGCCGTGGCCGATTCGGAAAGCCATTCTTGCTGGCGCTCATAGCCAAGGTGGCGGCAGCCCGGCAGCGAGCGCAGCAGGGTAAAAATATCTTCCAGCGCATCCCCCTGCGGCATGGGGTGGTATATTTCATGATGGCTTACATTAATATGCAGGGGCAAATCCATAGTGCCAGAGCCGCGCTTAAAAAATTCTTTGCCGCGCGCGTCCAGCGTTTCCACAAAAACCAGCCCCATGCCCAAGCTGCGCTGTGAGCGGCTGGTGGAATCGGTGCCGCAGCGTGCCCTTAAGGGGCGTTTTTCATAAAAGCTTTGCAACATGGGAATATTACGCAAAATTTCCCTAAAAACAGAGCAGCGGTGTATTTCGTCCTCTGTTTGCTCTGCTTTTTCCTCAAGGCTTTTAATCATATCGCGAATAATGCGCTTTAGGCGTGGGGCACTGCCGCCATTTAAGGCGCGCTGCAATTGGTTAATATCTTCCAGATGGGGTAAGTTGCCCTCAAATAATTCTTTTAAGTTAAATAATTCCAAATGCGTAATCAGACCTTGGCATTGCCAGAGCAGCTCCAGCACATCAAGGGAGCTGAGGCGGCTTAAATTCAGCGTAATGCGGCTGCCAGAATGCGTGCTGGCCAGCCAGTCCAGCAACAGGGCAGGGCTGAGCTGAAGCAATTCGGGCGCGTGCTGGCTTGGCACATCGCGCAGGGGCAAATCGGGGTTGGCCTGCGGGCTTAGCCATGTTTCGTGCACGGTATTCACGCCGAAATTGGCCAGCTTTTCTAAGCGCAGCTGCATTTGCTGCTTGCAGGCGCCGTCTGTGCACAATTCCCACTGGGCTTTTATGCTGGCTGCCTCTTCGCGTAACATGGGGGCAAGGCGGTTGAAAATACATTCAGACAAATGCTGTAGTGAAGCCTGCCCGCTGCCCACAAAGGCGGTAAATTCCTCCAGCTCTAGCGGGGGAATTTCTGTATGCAACTTGCTGCCCACGGCATGGCGGTGCACTGTGTTCCAGCGCTCAAGCACCATAAATACATATTCTGCTTGCCAGTCCGAAACTTCCTTGCCAAGGCGCATCAAATGCCTTGTGGGCGGCTCGGAAAGGAATTCCAAAAAATCCTGCACGCCTGAAAAACCACGGGGCACCCAGATAAAGTGCACAAAACGCCCGTGAAAAGGGGCGGCATATTCTATGCCCACGCGCACATGTATGCCCACAGTTTCGGCAGCCGTCATAATTTCGCGTACGGCATCATCTTCCACATAATTGTAGTACACAATGGTCAGGTAGCGTATGCCCTTAATCCACGCATCCATAATAAGATGCGTGGGGTTTTTGCGCCCCTTGGTATTGGCATCGTGCACATGATGGTCAAAGCTGAGCTGGCTCCAGTCTTCGGGCATTTCTACCAGATGGTAGCGGTCAAGCAGGGCACGCACAATGCGCGGCTTGCCCGAAGCTGCCTTGCGAAAATCATGCGCCAGCATGAGCTGCCGGCATTGGTCGCCGTGGGCACGCACAAGGTCTTTCATCACTTGCAGCAGCACGCGGGCGGTGTTGCGCCTAAAGGTGGTTTGCGCGCTGTTGAGCACCTCATCATACAGCACGCGCAGGGCTTGCAGCCTGTCTTTGGCCAAGCCCGCCTCTAGGCTGTCGAGCAGGCGCACAACAGCGTGCGCAACGCGAATTTCTCGCGAAGAGGCCAGCGCTTTAATGCCGTGCGGGTGCAGGGTGGCATCAAAAAGCAGGTTGTCGGTGCGCGCTTCTGTACTGCGCGTGTTGACGACAGTGTTGACAAGCTGAAGCAATTCCCAATCTTCTTTGTCAAAAAAACATACTTGTCGCCAATTCATAGCTCATCCCTTCTTCTTTAATTTTCTGGCGGCATATAACAATGCCCTTGGGCAATAAGCGTTACCGAGCCGCCAATGCCAACTTGCCATGAATGTGCATTTTTACGCAAGCGCAAAATCAGAATATCTTGTGAGGGTTGGCGCAGCATGCAGTCTTTTTCAAGAGCCGCTTCACGCAAAAAAGGCAATCCTACAGTGCAGGCCAGCGCCCCTGAGCCGCAGGCCGATTCCCAAAATGTGGAATCACATTCCCGCACCCAGACCACTGGGTTCATGCTTGCCCCCTGCGCTGTTTGCTGCCACCAAATGCAGCCAACGGCCTCGCTGTTTTCTAAGTGATAGTTATGGCGCAGGGCAGCGGCGGCTTCGCGCCAATTGTGGGGCATGGGGTGCAGGCGTTCATCAATAAGCAGGTGGTCTATGCCGGGCAGGCGCACCAGTGCTATGCCTTCTTCAAGGGGCAAGCTGGGCGGCAGGGTGGCAAATTCAAGCTGGGCAGAAACGTGCCATACAGGGCGGCAGCCGCTAACGGTAACGCGCACAGGCTGAGCCATGCCCGAAACCGTGACCAATGCAGAAAAAGGCTGACTGGCAGCAATTGCCCCTTGGCTGTGTGCCTCGGCAAGCAAAGCACCAAAAGCGCGGGTGGCATTCACGCAAAATTCCCCCCCTGCCATGCAAAGGCAAGATTTTTCTATATCAATAAAGCCCACCTGCTCGGCCTGCACATGGCCGGGTAAGAGGATGGTTTTTGCTATATTTTGCCTATATTTTGCCTGAACAGCATGTTCTGGAATGAGAACGGTAGTGTTGCCGCAGGGGCTCATTTTGAAAAAAGGAAAAGATTTCATAGTTGCTCTTTCTTGTAATTGGTAATATTGGGGAACTATGCAAAATACAACATGTCTTGTCCAGTGTGGGAAGCCTTGTTACTTTTGCCTTGCACTGCGCCCTTTTATAGGATAAAATTACCAATACTTGAGGCCGATTGCTCCCATGTGCTGGGGGTGATTTTTCATACGCTGCCGCATAAGCGGCAGAATACATTTTTCTGGAGGAATTCCATGAAATCTCTTCGCATTTTGGCTCTTGCTACGGCTCTGCTTATGAGCTTTTCCGTCGCGGCCTTTGCTGCAGGCACAACGTGCACCAAAAAAGTTGACAGCTTCGACTTTGTGGTGGACAACTCTGGCTCTATGAAGATGAAGAACAAGCAGCTGAAAATGGACAAAATTCTCGTTGCCAAACAGGCTCTGTTGAATGTCAATGCTGCCATTCCTGCCCTCGACTACTACGGTGGTCTGCACACCATTTCCCCCAATGGCACGCTGCTTGAGCAGGGTCCTTGGGATCGCGCCAGCATGGCTACTGCTTTGGGCAAGCTGAAGTCCAGCGACAAAATTTTTGGTCAGATGACCTACATGGGCAATGGCATGCAGGGCTATGAGCCCTTTATTGCCGCTATGAAGCGCCCCGCCGCCTTTATTCTTGCTACCGACGGTGACAACAACCGCGGTGCAGACCTTGTTGCTACCCTGAGCGCCATGTATGCTGCTCACCGCGACGTGGTTGTGCACATCATTTCTTTGGCCGACACCCCCGAAGGTGAAGCTATCATTAAAAACATTGCCGCTCTGAACCCTGCCACCATCGTGGTGCGTGGTGAAGACTTGGCCACCAGCGAAGCTGCCGCTGCTGATTTTGCCATGAAGGTATTTTGCGCCGAAGGTCAGGAAGTGATCGTTCTGCGTGGCGTTAACTTTGCTTTCGACTCTTCCGAGCTCGACAGCCGCGCCATGGGCATTTTGAACGAAGCTGCCGCCATGGTAAAAGAACAGCCCAACACCCGCGTGGTGCTGACTGGCTACACCGACTCTAAGGGCTCGGACGCTTACAATGCTAAGCTTTCGCAGCGCCGCGCTGTGTCTGTTAAGAATTACCTTGCCACGCAGGGCGTGCCCGCCAGCCGTATGTCGGCCGTGGGCATGGGCAAATCCTTCAAATATGACAACAACACCGAAGACGGCGCTTACATGAACCGTCGTACCGAACTTTCCTTCAAGTAAAGTTTGGGGTACAAAGCCTTACAAGCCCGACGGCATGGGTCGTCGGGCTATTTTTGACCAACTGAGGTAAAACTTCATGAAATGTCGTCTTGTTATGCTGCCAGTGGCTTTGCTCGCTGGCGTGCTGCTTTCAGGCTGCGGTTTTTTTGGTGGCTCTTCCCAAAGCGAAGCCTCTGCACCCTCTGTAGAGCAAACTGAGCCTGCAAAGCCTGCCAAGGCTGAACCCGCCAAAGATAAAAAAGAAAAAAATAAATCAGAAAAAAAAGGCGCTGCTTCTGAAGCACAAATCAAGGCCGATTTAGACGTGGTGGGCAAAAAGCTGGTAAGCATGGCCGCCAATAATGTGATTCCCAAAGAATCAAATAAATCGGTCAGCAAAGTGGGCTCGGAATATGTAGCACGCTATGCCGATGTGGATAACGCTTCTGTTACCACTTCTATGCAAATGAGCAAAAATGGCCAGTATGTGGGCTTTATTCGCTATGCAGAGCGTTCTTTTGAATGCCGCGGCAAAAGCAAGGCAGAGGCGCTCAAAGCCCCTTGCGAAAAAGTGGGCACGCGCCGCATGAACGAAATGATTCGCTATGATGGTAAGGCATGGCGTTATTAAAAAAAAGTTTGGTCAATAAAAATGCCCGCTCTGTGTTTTCAGGGCGGGCATTTTTGTGCGCTTTTGCGGGGCAGGGGCATATACCTTTTACCAAGGCAGGCATTGTTCGCCAATGCTGGGGCACTGGCTGCCGTATAAGCAGGCAGGGCGTATGGCTAGGCACATAGACCTGTGCCATTGGCATATGCTGGCGGCTCTTACGCTTTGCTCCAAAAGCCTTCCTTCAGCCCTAGGCTAGAAGGGTATGGCAGGTATGCACTTGGGGCAGGCTGCACATTATCGCTGGGGCAGAATATGCTGTTTTTGCAGGGCGTTCAGCACAGCCTGCATACTTTCCTGCGGGGTCAAATTTTCTGTGCTGATGCTCAATGTGGCATAATGCTCATACAGGGCGCGGCGCTCTTCATACAAATGCGTCAGGGTTTGCCCTGGGGCAATAGCCAGCCCGCGCTCTGGGTTGCGGGCTACGCGCTCTTCTATAAGGGCAAAGGGCACATGCAAATAGAGCACAGGCCCCAGTGCACGCAAATGTTCCATGGCCTGCGCGCGGTACACCACGCTGCCGCCTGTGGCAAGCACAGTGCGGTGCGCCCGCACAGAGCTGACCACAGAAGCCTCGACATTCAAAAAATCTTCTTTGCTCATGGCATTGGTAATGCTTTGCAGCTCAGCGCCATAGGCCGCCTCAATGAGTAAATCGGTATCAACAAAAGCCCATTGCAAGTGCCGCGCCAGCAGTGAGCCAAGGGTAGACTTGCCTGCTCCTGGCATGCCAATAAGCGTAATGCACAGCTCTTCGTGCGCGGGCGGGGGAAGTAATTGCATAGCATAACCTCATACTTTGTGTTGCACAAAATGTGCATCACTTGCCGCCCAAGGTCAAGGGCGGGCTGAGCTTGTGCTGGGGCGCAGGCTTTTACGGGCACAGAGGGGCTGTGATGTGGTCTTAAATAGGTTGACTTTTGCGGCTGATCGTATACAGTCAACGACTGCTATTTACCTGTAATGACGGGTGTGTTATTTTTTTCTGCTTATGCCGCATAAAGGTTGTAAAGAGCAGTTACCCGTAATAGCAGCCTTTTTTTTGCCGCCATCGCTTGCGACCCAGATGTTTGCGGGGCAAGGCTCTTGTTGTGGCTTGACGCAAGAGTCAGGGCGGTGTATTTACCTCTGTTCTAAATTTCCAAGGAGATTGAATAATGAAAAGAACATATCAGCCCAGCAAGATTCGCCGCGCCCGCACCTGCGGTTTCCGCGCTCGCATGGCCACTGCCGCAGGTCGCGCTGTTATTCGCCGCCGCCGCGCCAAGGGCCGCAAAAGACTGAGCGCCTAGTGCCCCTTTAGGAGGGGAGGCTCCCGCTGTACCAAGGGGGGCTTCCGCTTAACTTATGGAGCATGTGTTTACCTTACGCGACCATCGGGTAACACGAAGGCCAGACTACCAAGCATGTTATGATGCTGGACGGCGTTTGTATTCCTCGAATTTTATCCTTTTTGTTTATAAGCGGGAAAGCGGGCCAGAAGCATGGCGTGCTGGCTTTGCTGTAAGCAAAAAGGTGGGTAATGCTGTGGCACGCAATAGGGTAAAACGGGTTCTGCGCGAATTTTTTCGTCTGTTTGGGCAGGGGCTTCCTGCTCAAACAGACTTTGTTGCTGTGCCCAAGCGCCAGCTAAATGTGGCTGCCCTGAGCCTTGGGCAGGTGCGTGCCGAGCTGGAGCCTTTGCTGCTCAAACATGCAGGCCTGCATTGGCAACAAAGGGCGGCGTCATGAGCATGTTTGTGCGCAAGCTCGTTCTTTTTCCTGTCCGCGTATATCAATACTGCATTTCCCCGCTGCTTCCCCCCTCGTGTCGTTTTTATCCCACTTGTTCCGCCTATGCTGTGGAGGCCATTCTGGTTCACGGCGTGCTGCGCGGTTCATGGTTAACTTTGCGGCGTCTTGCCCGTTGTCACCCTTGGGGCGGCAGCGGCTATGATCCTGTCCCACCACGCACGCGCACCTAGGCGCTTTGGAGTAGAAAGGCTGTTATGGAAAACAAGAATACAATTTTTGCCATTGTCCTGTGCTTGGCCATTATGTTTGGCTGGGCGCCTTTAGCTGAACATATGGGCTGGATGAAGCCGCTCAAGCAAGAGCAAGCCTTGCAAGAGCAGCAGCAAAAAGCTGCCGAACAACAAAAGGCACAAGAAATTGCCGCAAAAGAAGCAGAGCAAGCCCGCTTGCTGCCTGCCTTTACGCCTTCTGCTGGCCGCGATGTCAGCGTGGAAACCCCCTTGTTTAAGGCCACCATCTATTCGGGCGGGGCAATTTTGCGTTCTTTTGATTTGAAAAAATATCATCAGGACATTAAAAACAGCGCTTTGATCAATCTGGTGGATCAGGCCACAGCCGCTGTTGCCCCCTTGGGGCTGCTGGTGAATGGCCAGCCCTCGTGGAGCGTGGGCAAGTGGCAGTTTGAAGGGGAAGGCTTAACCCTTGCCGCTGGGCAGAGCAAAAGCCTGACCTTTGTGGGCGAAGTGGACAATATCCGCGTAACCCGCACCCTGACCTTTAATGCCGACAGCTATTACATTCAGGAAAAAGTGGCGCTTTCCCCCTTGGGCGACAATGCCCGCAGTGCGCGCCTGAGCTACACCGTGGCCGCCGACTCCACAGGCCTTTCTGAAGGCCCTTATGATTCCATGCGCGTGGCGTGGTTTAAAGACGGCAAGATGGGCGAAAATTCTGATAAGGACGAGCTGAATAACAAAGGCATTATGGAAACAGGGCAGATTTCCTGGGCTGGCGTTATGAACACCTATTTTATGTCTGCCGTGCTGCCTGCTGAAGACGGGCAGGCTATGAATGTGAAGGGGCGCCTGCAAAATGGCGTGTACCGCACAGCGCTGGAGCAGCCAGAAATTTTGTTGAACCCTGGTCAGGAAAAAACGCTGGAAGTGAGCTATTGGATTGGTCCTAAAGAGCGCAAGCTGTTGGCCGATGCCCCCAATAACCTTTCCAGCAGCATTGATTTGGGCATGTTCAGCATGATAGCCAAAGCCTTGCTGTGGATGATGGACTTTTTCCAGCAATATGCCCATAACTGGGGTATTTCTATCATTTTACTGACAGTCTTTATTAAGGCTGTGTTCTGGCCGCTGACAGCAAAAAGCTATTCTTCCATGGAAAAGATGAAAAAGCTTCAGCCCCTGATGCAGGCTATTCGTGAAAAGCATAAGGATGACAAGGAAGCTATGAATAAAGAAGTCATGGCCTTGTATAAAACCTATGGCGTAAACCCTGCCAGCGGCTGTGTGCCTATTTTGGTGCAATTGCCCGTGTTCTTTGGCTTGTATCAGGCTTTGCTGACCTCAATTGAATTGCGCCATGCTTCCTTTATCTCCTATTTGCCCGGCACAGATTTGGTGTGGCTGGCAGACTTGGCCTCTAAAGACCCCTATTACATTACGCCTGTTATTATGGGTGTAACCATGTTCTTACAGCAGAAAATGAGCCCGCCTGCTGGCGACCCCATGCAGCAGAAGATCATGATGTTCCTGCCCATTATCTTTACGGTGATGTTCTTGGGCTTCCCTGCTGGCTTGGTTATTTATTGGCTGGTCAACAACGTGCTCTCTATTTTGCAGCAGTGGTTAATGATACGCAAAAATCGGAACGCCGCTAACGCCGCATAAGCACGGAGGCCGGCATGGAAGGTTTTAAAGAATTTCAGGGCAAAGACCTTGATGAAGCCATTAAAGAGGCTTGCGAATATTATCATGCAGCGCGTGAAAAACTGGAAATTGACATTATCCAAGATGCAAAATCGGGCATTTTTGGTATTGTTGGTGCACGCAAAGCAAAAATTCAGGCTCGCCGCGCTTTGTTGCGCGAAACAGTAGAAGACATTCTTGGCCGCCGCGAGGTGGCTAAAGAAGAAAAGAAAAGCCCTTGTGCGGGCACAGCAGAGGCCAAAGCCAAAGCAGAAGCCCCTGCCGCAGCTTTGGCAGAAAGCCCTAAGCCGCGCCCAGAAAAAGAAATGAAAGCACGCCCCGCCCCCGCGCCGCGTGTGGAAAAAAAGGCTGCCGAAGCCGTGCCGCAGCCAGCTACAGAGCTGCCCCCCGTGGCAGAGCAAGAGCTGGCCGAGCCAGCCACGCCAGCCATGCAGGACGAAGCAAGCCGCCGTGCGCCGCGCCGCCGCCCCGAAAGGCCAGCGCGCCCTGAAAGGGCAGAACGCCCCGAGCGTGGGGAACGAGCTGAAAAAGCTGAAAGGCCAGAGCGTGCCGAGCGCCCCGAAAGGCCAGAGCGTCCCGAAAGGCGCAAAGAAGAGCGCTTTGCGCGCCCTGCAAAAGCAGCAATGGCAGACGAGGGCGACGAACCAGCGCAGGATGGCTTTCGCATTCTGCCCCTTGAGGAATTGGACGCAGAAAAATTGCGCTCTGTCAGCCTTGAGGTGGTTGCACGCCTGATAGCCCCTGTGGTGGGGGAAATTCCCCTGCACATGGAGCTGGCAGACAACCGCGTGAATGTCATGCTGGATTGCGGGGATGATTCTGGCCTGCTTATTGGCCGCGAAGGGCAAACGCTGGCTTCGCTGCAATATCTGGCCTCGCGCATTGTTTCACGCAAACTGGATGCGGCAGTGCGTGTGCATTTGGATGCTGGCTCATACCGCCAGCGTCAAGATGAAAAATTACGCGAAATGGCGCTTTCGCTGGCGGAAAAAGTGCGCGCTTCGGGGCGTTCCTATTCCACCCGCCCGCTCAGCTCTTACCACAGGCGCATTGTGCATGTGGCCTTGCAGGAATGTGAGGATTTGCAAACGCGCAGCTCTGGCGACGGGGCAATGAAGCGTGTGGTTATTTTACGCAAGAAAGCGCAATAAGCTTTAGGCCACCGCAAGCATGAGCAGGGTGGCATACGTTCATACAATGCAGTCGGGGAGCTTTTCCGACTGCATTTTTTTAAGGAAAAGCTATGCAGGATAATGATACCATAGTGGCGGTGGCCAGCCCTGCGGGCACGGGAGGGGTGGGTATAGTGCGCCTTTCGGGCAGCGGCGCTGCTGCGCTTGGCAGGCAGCTTTTTGTGCCCTTCAGCGCGGCCTTTGTGGACTTTAAGCCCTATACTTTACACCATGGGCGCATTGTGGATGCCGCAGGCGAGGCGCTGGACGATGCCCTTGTGGTTTTTATGCCCGCGCCCAAATCATTCACAGGCGAAGATGTTTTTGAAGTGCAATGCCACGGCGGGGCATGCATTGTGCATTCCATTGTTGAAGCGGCTTTGCAGCTGGGCGCAAGGCTGGCGGAGCGCGGTGAATTTTCGCGCCGTGCCCTGCTGAATGGCCGTATGGATTTAACACAGGCCGAGGCTGTGGCAGAGCTTATTGCCGCCCCCTCGCGCGAGGCTTTGCGCTATGGCTTAAATAAGCTGGATGGCTTGCTTGGGCAGCGCGTGCAGGCCTTGCATGCAAGCCTTGAGCTTTTGCGCGTGCAGGTGTGCGTGGCGGTAGATTTTCCCGAAGACGAGGTAGAATGCCTTTCGCCTGAAGAATTTCTTGCTGGTGCTGGAGCTGTGGTGCAGGGCATAGACGCCCTGCTGGCTGGCTACACGCGCGCGCGCGTTTTTCAGCAGGGGGCACAGGTGGTGTTGGCTGGCTCTGTCAATGTGGGCAAATCCAGCCTGATGAATGCGCTTTTGGGGCGCAGCCGTGCCCTTGTAACCGATATTCCCGGCACAACGCGCGATTTTTTGGAGGAAATGCTTGATTTGGACGGCATGCCTGTGCGCCTTGTGGATACAGCAGGCCTGCGCGAAACAAACGAAGCCGTGGAAGGCATGGGCGTGGCTTTAAGCCGCGAGCGCATGGCTCAGGCCGATGTGGTGGTGCTGGTGGTGGATGGCTCTGTGGGTGCCGATGAAGCCGCGGCCGAAGTGCTGGCGCAGGCCAGCGTTGTGCCTGTAGTGGTGGTGTGGAACAAGGCTGACCTTGCCCGCCCCAAGGTTGCCTGCCCGGCATGGGCACAGGGGGCGGCTGGCTTTGTGGTGACCTCTGCCCGCAGCGGCGAGGGGCTGGAGGCCGTGGCGCAGTGCATACGCAAAGTAGTGCTTGCCGATGCCAACCATGCGCCCGAGGCCTTGGCGCCCAATGCCCGTCAGGCGCAGGCGCTGAACAGGGCGCGTGCCGAGCTTGCCGCACTGGAAGATGACATTCGGGCTGGACAGGCGTATGATGTATGCGCTGTGCGGCTTGACGCTGCGGCTGCCCACTTAGCCGAAGTGGTGGGCTTAGACAGCCCCAAAGAGTTATTGGATAAAGTTTTTTCAACATTTTGTATTGGCAAGTAAATGATTGACATGATGGACTACACGCGCAAGCTGAGCAAGGATGAAATTAATGCCATGCCTTTGCGCCGTTATGAAGGGCTTGTGCGGCTTGTGCGCAGCCACGATGATTTTGCACAGGCTTTGGATTACTTGCGTCAAGAACCAGTGCTGGGCTTTGACACCGAAACCAAGCCCACCTTTCGCAAGGGCAAGATCAATGCCCCTGCGCTGGTGCAGCTTGCTTGTGCCGACAGGGTATTTTTATTGCAATTAACATGGATGCCTCTGCCCTCTGAGCTTGCAGCCATTTTTGCGGCACAGGGCATAGTAAAGGCTGGGGTCAGCGTGCACGATGACATGCGCGATTTATGCCGCCTGCACCCCTTCCAGCCCGCAGGCGTGGTTGATTTGGGGCTTGCCGCAAGGGCAAGGGGCATCAGCACCCAAGGCTTGCGCAACTTGGCCGCCAATTTTTTTGGCTGGCGCATTTCCAAGGGCATGCAATGTTCAAACTGGAGCTTACAGGAGCTTTCAGAAGGGCAGATAACCTATGCCGCAACCGATGCTTGGGTGGGGCGCTTGCTGTATTTGCGCATGGCAGAGCTGGGCATTATTGGCGGGCAGCGCTAAAGCAAGCCGCAGAGACGCGCAAGGCCAAAGCAAGCAGAAGAGCCGAAATAAGTAGGCCAGAGGCCAGTAAGGCCAAGGCGGGTAGGCGCTCTTTTTCTCACTGCGAAAGGGGAAAAGCCTTGCTCAAGGCATTGCACTGCAAGGCTTTTTCCTGTGCTACGGCACAAAGGGAAGACACAAGGGAAGGAGCATGAAGCAAAGACAAGGCACAGCAGAGGCACGCATAGCCTTTTTTACTGGGGGCACAGCCGTGCGGGCTGTGAGCCAGGCACTTGTGCCCTATACCAGCCATGCCGCCCATTTAATTACAACATTTGATTCTGGTGGCAGCACAGCGGCCTTGCGCCATGCTTTTGCCATGCTTGCCGTGGGTGATTTGCGTAATCGCCTCTTGGCGCTGGCAGACAGGAACATTGTGCCGCCCTGCGTGCTGGAAGCCTGCGCCCTGCGCCTGCCCGCCCAAGGGGATGCCGCCGCCCTGCGCGCCCTGCTGCAAAGCTATGCACAGGCAGAAAGCCCCCTGTGGCAGGGTATGCCGCCAGCCTTTGCCACACCCCTGCGCACATGGCTGGAGGCTTTTGTGGATGCTATGCCCAGTAATTTTGAGCCACATGTGGCTATTTTGGGCAATCTCATTCTAGCGGGCGGCTATTTACGCAATGGCAGGCGCATTATGCCCGTGCTGCGTGCTTTAAGCGAAGTGCTGCATGTGCGTGGCCAAGTGCTGCCCATTGTGTATGAAAGCCTGCACTTGGCCGCAGAATTGGCCGACGGCACGGTGCTGGTGGGGCAGCATAAGTTTTGTCACCTTGGGCAGCCTGTGCGCCGCTTATTTTTAACCACCTGCCAGCCCGACAGCCCCGAACCCGTGCGCGAAGCCCACCCCCCGCTGGCGCCAGCCGCCGCTGCAACCCTTGCCGCTGCCGATGCTATTTGCTACCCCATGGGTTCTTTTTATACTTCTGTGGTGGCCAATTTATTGCCGCAAGGGGTTACGCGCGCTATAGAGCACAATCCCTGCCCCAAATTTTATATTGCCAACACAGGCTTTGATGCCGAACAATGCGGGCATTCTGTTGCTGAGCGCGTGCGTGTTATTGTAGAAACACTGCGCCGCCAGTGGCCAGATTTGCCTGCTGCCCGCTTGCTGCACACTGTGCTGATTGATACCGCGCATGGGGAATACCCTTGCGGCATTGATGCTGAAGGTATTGCCGCCCAAGGGGTTGCCCTGTGTGACATGCCCCTTGTTGACCCCGCCGCGCCACAGCGCCACGACCCAGAATTAACTGCCCGCGCTATTATGCAGCAGGCTGGCATGCTTACAACCTAGCCTTTTTGGGCTTTGACAGCAAAATTTTGCCTCAAGCCAGCACAAACCTAGGGTCATACGCATCTTAATTCCTAACTACTTGAATTTATTATTACGGAATTACAAATATAGCTTTTCGACAGCTAATAAATTCAAACGCTTACAGCTTCATGCGTTCGCCCTGAGCACAAGGCCTTTACGCTGAGCTGCCAGTGCTATGAGCACATAGTAATTTCCTCAATAATTCCCCCAGCCAGCAGCCTGCCCTGTTCATCATACAGGGCGGCAATTTGCCCCACAGCCGAGGGGAATTGCGGCGGCAAAAGGCTGAGTGCAAAGCCCCCTTGCGGCAAAAGGCTGAGCGTGGCAGGCATAAGAGCCTGACGGTAGCGCAGGCGGGCAAGCACCTTGTGCGGCAGCAAGGCAGGCGGCACAAAATAATTTGCCTTTTGCGTGCGGCAGCCCAGCATACCCAAAGCCGCACGCGGTACAAGGCGCAGCACATTACCTTCCCTTTCTTTGTGCTGCACAAAAAGCGGCTCTTTCCACGCAAAGCCCATGCCTTTGCGCTGCCCTTCTGTATAGCGCCACAAGCCTTTATGCTCGCCAATATAGGTGCCGTCGGGCAGCAGGGCAGCCCCTGCCCCGCCTAGGCTTATGCCGCGGGCAGCAGCCCCTGCTTCCACAAAGGGGCGGTATTCCTGCGGCACAAAGCAGACATCCTGACTTTCTTTGGGCAGGGGCACGGTTAAGCCTGCCTGTGCTATAGCAAGGCGGGCATCGTCTTTATGCACCCTTGCCAGCGGAAAAAGTGCATGGGCAAGGCGCTCTTGCGGCACAAGCGAAAGAAAATAGCTTTGGTCCTTGTGGCTGTCGGCTGCGGCGGCAAGGCGCGTGCGCCCTGCTTCCTGCTCTAGGCGGGCATAGTGCCCTGTGGCAAGCTGCTCTGCCCCTAGGCCAAGGGCGGCATCCAGCAGCAAGCCAAACTTGATGCGGGCATTGCACAGGGCGCAGGGGTTGGGGGTGTGCCCTGCCGCATAGGCCGCAATGAAGGGGCTGATGACCAAGCGCTCAAACTCATGGCGCAAATCAAGCACATGCAAGTCTATGCCCAGCTTTTGGCAATTAAGGCGCAATTGTGGCACAGGGTCACACTCTGGCGCAGGCTGGTTGGGCAAAAAAAGCCCATGCAGGGCGCATACGCTATGCCCCTGCTGGCGCAAGTGCCACAAAGCATACAGGCTATCTACACCGCCGCTTACGGCTACCGCTATTGTGCTCATAAGGTATATTCCTAAAAAAGAAGGGCTAATGCGCGTATTCTCGAGCAGATTAAGAGTAAAATCAGATAGTAACGATGAAAGCGAGACCCACTTTGGCACGGAACAGCGCACAGAGAGTGCGCGTATGCCGCGCGTGGCGGGCAGATGCTCCCGCTCTTGCCAGAGCAATCTCAAAGCAAAAAAGCTCTAAGGCGTAAAAAAAGCCCCTGCCCAAGCGGGGAGGGGCTCTCTCGACAGAATATTACAGAATTTGGTTCAGGAATTGCTTCAGGCGGGGGTGATGGGGATTATTGAAAATGTCATCGGGGCTGCCCGCTTCCACAATTTGCCCTTTGTCCATAAAAATAACGCGGTCTGCCACGGTGCGGGCAAAGCCCATTTCGTGTGTTACGCAAATCATGGTCATGCCTTCTTCGGCAAGGTTTACCATAACGTCCAGCACTTCACCCACCATTTCGGGGTCAAGAGCAGAGGTGGGCTCGTCAAAAAGCATAATGTCTGGCTTCATGGCAAGGGCGCGGGCAATGGCCACGCGCTGCTGCTGCCCGCCCGAAAGCATGGCGGGGTAGACATTGGCCTTGTCGCTGATGCCCACTTTTTTTAGCAGTGTCAGGGCGCGTTCTTCAGCTTCCATGCGCGGGGTATTGCGCAGCTTTATGGGTGCCATGGTGAGGTTTTGCAGCACTGTTTTATGGGGAAATAAGTTAAATTGCTGAAACACCATGCCCAAGTTTTGGCGAATGCGGTTAATGTCGTGCTCGCGCGAATGCACGTCCACGCCTTCCACCTCGATAATGCCCTGATCTATTTCTTCCAGCCTGTTGATAGAGCGCAGCAGGGTAGACTTGCCCGAGCCAGAAGGGCCAATAATAACAACACGCTGACCAGGATAGACATTTAAAGAAACATCTTGCAGGGCAGGAAGCTCATCAAAATATTTCCAAACATGGTCAATTTTGATGACGGGGGTGATATTACTTTCGCTTGTCATAGTAGTTCAACCTCGTTTCCATAAAGCTCACGCCCTTTGAAAGCAGCAATGTGATAATTAAATAAATAAGGGCAATAATGGTGTATGTTTCAAAATATAAATAGGTCTTTGCTGCAAAGCTGCGCCCGCGCTGCATAAGGTCTGGCATGGCCATGACAGAAACCAGCGAGGTATCTTTGAGCATGGCAATACATTCATTGCCCACGGGGGGCAAAATAGTGCGCCAAGCTTGCGGCAAAATAACATAAAACATAGTTTGAAAGCGGTTAAAGCCCAAAGAGCGCGCCGCTTCAGACTGCCCCTTTGAAATGGCCATAATGCCCGCGCGAAAAACTTCACCCATGTATGCGCCATAGCAAAAGCTGATGGCAATAACGGCTGAAGTAAGCCCGCTCACCTGCAAAAACTTGGCCAGAGCATAATAGATATAAAATATCTGCACCAGCAAGGGAATGCCGCGAATAATTTCCACATAGGTAGAAGCCAGCAGGTTGATGGCGCGGTTTTTAGAAATGCGCCCCAAGCCTGTAAGCAAGCCCAGCGGCACAGCACAGGAAATGGAAAGCACGGTGACTTCAAAAGTCACAAAAAGGCCGTCTGGCAAAAAAGAAAGCACATCAAGGTAGGGCTCTGGCCACAGTGTGCACAGGGTGAACAGGGCGGCAATTGCCCCAAAAAGCGAAAGTGACCAAGCATTGATAAAGGCCCAGTCTTTTTTTTCAGCCTTAGCCACCCGTTCTGGCACCATAATGATGTTGCCTGCCGCACTTTGGGAAGTAGAAGGGGATGTCTGTTCGTCTTGCATAGTTGATGGTATAATCCAAAAAAGTTATGGGTAAAAAATGGCGGCTGCTGTAAAGGGCAGCCGCCCCAAAGCACAAAAGGCTTATTCCAGCCACTTTTTCATCAATTCTTTTTCAATGCCCTTGGCGCGTACGGCATCAATGCCCTTGTTCAAGCGCTCTATGAGCTTGGTATTGCCCTTTTGCGCCACAAAACCATAAAATTCATCGCCAGTTGTACGGAAGGAAACCTGCAATTTATCAGAAAAACCTTCCTTTTTGTTGGCATAATACAAGGCCACGGGCGAGTCGCAAATAACGGCATCAATGCGGCCATTAGTTAAATCTTGCATGGCAAGGCCAGCATCGTCATATTCGCGTATGGTAGCGCCACTCTTGGCTTTTTCGGCAACAAAAATGCCCGTTGTGCCTATTTGCCCGCCCAGTAATTTGCCCTTGAGCGAGGCAAAATCGGGGAAGTGCGTGCCCTTGCGGCTCACCACAACCTGCTGCACTTCATAATAGGGCTTGGTGAATTCATAGGCTTTTTTGCGCTCTTCGGTAATGGTCACGGCAGAGGCAACAAGCTGATAGCTGCCCCCCGCAAGGCCAGCAAAAATACCGTCCCATGCGGTTTCGCGCATTTCCACCTCAAGGCCAGCTTCTTTGGCAACGGCTTTAATAAAGTCGGCATCATAGCCAATAATATTTTTTTGCCCGTCTAAAAATTCCATAGGCGGCCATGTGGGGTTGGAGGCAACAAGTATTTTTTCTGCGGCAAAGGTATTTGAGCCCAGCAAAAGCAGGGCGGCAAAAGCAAAAACAAGACTACGAAACATATATTCCCCCCATAAAGGATGCAAGCTACGGTTATTATTCACCCAGCCATTTGGCAAGCAACTCTTTTTCAATGCCCTTGGCGCGCACAGCTTCAATGCCCTTATTGAGCTTTTCAACCAAGTCTTTGCGCCCCTTTCTTACCACAAAGCCAAAAGATTCGCCTTCTGGAGTGTGGAAAGCAATGCGCAGCTTGTCGTTAAAGCCTTCTTTTTTATTGGCATAATACAATGCCACGGGCGAATCGCAAATAACGGCGTCAATGCGGTTGTTCAGCAAGTCCTGCATGGCAAGGCCTACGTCGTCATATTCTTTAATGGTAGCGCCGCTCTTGGCTTTTTCTGCCACGCGAATGCCTGTATTGCCAATTTGCCCGCCAATAGTCTTGCCTTTTAGCGAGGCAAAATCGGCATAGCTGTCTGCCTTGCGGGTAACCACAATTTGATGCACGGTATAATAGGGAATGGTGAAATCAAAAGCTTTTTCGCGCTCGGGGGTGATGCTTACGCCTGAGGCCACAATATCATAGGTGCCAGCGCCCACACCTGCAAAAATACCATCCCACGCAATATTGCGCACTTCAACGCTCAGGCCAGCTTCTTTAGCCACGGCGGTGATATAGTCTGGGTCAAAGCCCACCACATTTTTTTGTGCATCAAGAAATTCAATGGGCGGCCATGTGGGGTCTGAAGCAACAATAAGCTTGTCTGCGGCAAGGGCATTGCCGCACAGCATCCCGCCAGCCACAAGGGCAAACAGTAGCGCGCGCAGTGTACGCATCATAGGGCAAATCCTCCAAAATAGGGCAGGGCGATGTGAATCGCCATAATAATAAAAAACAGCATAGCCAATCGTTACTGGCTATGCTGTTTTATACAATTTGTCAAACGCCTATTCGCCCATCCACTTTGCAATCAAGGCTTTTTCCACGCCTTTTGCGCGTAAAGACAAAATACCCTTGTTCAGCTTTTCAATAATGTCTGTGCGCCCTTTTTGCACGGCAAAGCCATAGTCTTCAGTTTCACCAGTTTTAAAGGCAACCTGAAATTTATTGGCAAAGCCTTCTTTTTTATTGGCGTAATAGCCAGCAACGGGGCCATCGCACACCACGGCATCAATGCGGCCATTGGATAAATCTTCCATAGCCAAGCCCACGTCTTCATATTCGCGAATAATGGCATCGCATTTTGCGGCTTGCACAACAAAAATACCTGTTGTGCCAATTTGCCCGCCCACTTTTTTGCCCTTCAAATCAGCAAGGCTGGTGCAGGCTGCGCCTTTTTTAACCACAATGGCCTGCCGCACTTGATAATAGGGAATGGTAAAGCCCATTTGCTTTTGGCGCTCTGGCGTAATGGTAACAGAAGAAGCCACAATGTCATATTGGCCAGCAATAAGGCCAGCAAAAATGCCATCCCAAGCAATATTGCGCACTTCCATTTGCAAACCTGTTTCTTTAACAAGTTCTTTTATGTAGTCTGTGGAATAGCCCATAACATTTTTTTGCCCGTCCAGATATTCCATGGGCGGCCAACAGGCATCAGAAGCAACAATAAGCTTGTCTGCGGCCTGAGCATTGCTGAACAAAAGAACACTGGCAACAAGTGCGCACAGCAGAGTACGAAACATAGACATCCTTCCTCCTCATAAACCCACTAGTGGTGTTGGCTGGTGTGGGGGCAAAAGCTGCACCCTGTGCACAGGGTAGAGGGCAGGCAAGCTTTTTGTCAAGAAGAAGTGACGATTTTGGTAAAAAACCTTTATTCAGGCTTATACTTTTCTTCTATTTCACCACCCAAACCGCAAAAATGGCGTAAACCAGCCGTATCATTTTCATTGCTTGATGAAATGACAAAATTGTCATTTTGGGCAGGGCTTTCTTGCCCCTCGCGCTCTTCACGCAAGGCCTGCTGCAAAAACCAGTCTTCGCGAATGCGCCATGAGGCCGCGGCTGTATAGGCAGGGGAGGAATAGCCCACAGAAAGCACCAAGGTGCGGCGGGCATGTTCTTGCAGGCGAATAAGCAGGGGGGTAAAGTCGGCATCGCCAGAAAGAATGATGAATTCATCAAAATGCGTAGGGTGGGAAAGGTCGTCCATACAGTCCATAACAAGGTGAATGTCTGTGCTGGTTTTGCCGCGCTGGGTCAGGGGTGGGCAGTCCACCACCTGAAAGGCACTGCGTATGAAATGATGGCGAAATTCCTGATAGCGCTGGGGGTTCAAGTAGCAAGTGCGTTTTAATATGCGGCGGCGCACACCATCGCCATACAAAATACGCAGGGCATGAATTTCAAGCCACTTTACCCAGCGGTAGGGGGCTGTGCCAAACACGCGCGCGGCCTCGGGGTCAATTTCTAAAAAACGGGTGTAAATATTATCAAAATCAACATAAAGAGCGCTGTACACTTCGTCAAAACCAGTAAATTTACTCATGAGAATCCTTTGCTGAGAAAATAAGTATAAAAAAATAAAACAAATAATTGAAGTATTCT
This sequence comes from Desulfovibrionaceae bacterium, assembly GCA_028689675.1. GTDB lineage: Bacteria > Desulfobacterota > Desulfovibrionia > Desulfovibrionales > Desulfovibrionaceae > JAQVCS01. The sequence goes on from JAQVCS010000002.1 coordinate 139,957, forward strand.
GCCCTACCTGTGCTTCTTTTGCAAGTCTGCACCCCTTCTTTTCCCCCATTGTGAAAAAGCGCAACGGGTGAAGCTTGATTTTTTATACTTTATGCTTTATTTTTATAAATTCAATGATATTGCGGGCAGGGGGGGTGAATGAACAAGATAAGGCAGCAATGCTCACTGTGGTATGAGCACTTTTTGGCATTGCCCAGAGGTGAGCAGTTTTTCAGAGCCTTATTTTGGGGCTTTTTTTGCCATTTGCTTTTTTTCCCCGGTGGCTTTGGCATACGCGAGATTATGCCCGTTTTTTGTGCTGTTATGCTGTGCGCTTATTACCGCTATGCTTGGCGGCAAAGCAATTTGTATATGCTGACAGCCCGCTGGCTGTTTTTACCCTATCTTGTGCTGCTTGTTGTGGCTGTTGCTTTTTCTCTTGATCCCCTTAATTCTTTGCTGCACATAGGGCGCGGCCTGAACAAGCAATTGCTCATTCCTTTTATTGCCATGGAATGCGTGCGCGATGAAAAAGATTTGCGCCGTCTGCTGTGGGCACTGGTGCTTGCCTGCCTGTGGGAAGGGTTTGACTGCATTTTTCAGAGCATAAGCGGCTTTGATTTTATTCATGGCGCGGGGCTACATTCAAACCGCCTTACCGGCAGCATGGGCGATTATTGGGTGGGCAATTATTTTGCTTTGGCACTCACGCCTGTTTTTGGGCTGTGGTGCTTGCTGCGCCAGCGTTTTAGCCGTGCCACCACATTGCTGCTTTGTGCTGCCCTGCTTGCCCCTGCGCTGTATGGCATGGTATTTTCTGGCGTGCGCAATGCCTTGCTGACCTTGGCTGTTATTACCGCCTTTGCATGGCTGTATGCGTGGAGCGTGCGCTGGAAAGGCTTGTTTTTTTCTGCCGTATGTATGCTGCTGTGCGCTGTGGCTGTGGTGTGGTTTTATGATACCCATAGGCTGAGCATGGAAAGTATCAGCGGTGATGGGCGCTGGGATTTGTGGCACTTTGCCATTGCTGTGTGGCGCGAATACCCTTGGTTTGGCGCTGGTGCTGGGGAGTTTAATACTGCTTTTCGTTCCTTAGGCCTTGTGCCGCTGAAAGACGCCATTACTATTTCGCACCCGCATGATATTTATTTGCAATTGCTGTGTGAAACGGGCGTGGTGGGCTTGAGCTTGGCGCTTACTAGCCTGCTGGGCTTGCTTGTGTGGGTGGAAAGGCATATGCGCCCATTTTTGAAGGAAGAATGCCGCAAGGCCTGGGGCATAGAGCAACCCCGCCCTATTTATTGGCGGCTGACCTTCTTTTTCTGGCTGGGCTATGTGGCCTTTTTCATCAATGGCATTGTGGGGCATGATTTTTTTCGCCCTTGGTATCAGCTTTTGGTTTTTGGGCATTTGGGCATTGCCATGGGTGCTGTGCTGGCTGGCCTGCGCCGCAGCAGGCAAAAGGAATAGGGCGAGCTAACACGATGCTCTTTTGCCCGCTGGCAACGTCAAACTTTAGCTTGTATTTCGGTCGGGTACCATAAGTACATTGCCTGCATATAAGTTTCGTCTTCCTTGCCAGCAAACAAAATTCCTGCATGGTATACGCCTTAGAATAAAAAAGAACCGCAAGCATTATGCCTGCGGTTTTTGTATTGTTAGCGTCAATAAAGTTTGTCACTGGGCAATGTTTTTGCACGAATGAGTCTGCAAAATTTTGCCGCGAAAAAGCCTTAGGTCTGCGCTCCTCCCTAGCTATTTTGCGGTAAAATTGCCCTCATGGGCGCTGGGGCTGTGCTTTTGCATAAGAAATTGGCCTGTCACCGAATTGGGGTCTGCCACAATGGCTTCGGGCGTGCCCTGCGCCACAATGCGCCCCCCGTTTTCTCCCCCGCCGGGCCCCATATCAAGCACATGGTCGGCGGCAAGAATCATATCGGTATTGTGCTCAATAACCACTACGGTTGCGCCTTTTTCTACCAATTGGTGCAGCACGGCAATGAGCTTGCCCACTTCATGCATATGCAGCCCCGTGGTGGGCTCATCTAAAATATAGATTGTGCCGGGCAAAGAGCGCTTGCCCAGTTCGCGCGAAATTTTAATGCGCTGCGCCTCTCCGCCTGAAAGCGTGGTGGCAGGCTGCCCAAGGCGTATATAGTCCAGCCCCACATCTTCCAAAATAGCCAAGCGCCTTTCTAACACGGGGTAATTTTCAAAAAGCTGCCGCGCCTGCCGCACGGGCAAATCAAGCACCTCGGCAATGTTAAGCCCTTTATAGCGCACCTCAAGGGTTTCGTGATTGTAACGCTGCCCCTTGCACACATCGCAGCATACATAGACATCGGGCAGAAAGTGCATTTCTACCTTGATTTGCCCATCGCCGCTGCACGTTTCACAGCGCCCGCCCGCCACGTTGAAAGAAAAGCGCCCCGGCGTAAAGCCACGTTGGCGCGCATCGGGCGTGGCCGCAAAAATAGTGCGTATTTCATCAAAAATCTTTGTGTAGGTGGCGGGGTTAGAGCGCGGTGTGCGCCCTATGGGGCTTTGGTCAATGGCCACAACGCGCTCTATGCTTTCTGCACCTTCTATGCCGCTGATGCTGCCGGGCTGGTCAACCTTGATACCCTGCGCCAAAGCCAGATGCTTGTACAAGGTATCTACCACAAGCGAGCTTTTGCCCGAGCCCGAAACCCCCGTCACGCAGGTGAGCGTGCCCAAGGGTATGCGGCAATCAATATTTTGCAGGTTATTGGTGGTCACGCCATGCAGGCTGAGCCAACCCTGAGGCTGGCGGCGTGTGGTGGGCAGGTTGACCTTTTCTTCGCCGCGTAAATAACGGGCGGTAAGCGTTTGGGCAGAGCCCAGCAGCTCGGGCACGCTGCCCTGAAACATAATTTGCCCGCCATGTATGCCCGAGCCTTCGCCCAGCTCAATAACGGTATCGGCAGCGCAAATGGTGGCTTCGTCATGCTCCACCACCAGCACTGTGTTGCCCCTTTGCTGTAGGCTGCGTAAGGTTTCGATAAGCCTTTTGTTGTCGCGCGGGTGCAGGCCAATGGAGGGCTCATCCAGCACATAGGTAACGCCCACCAGCCCAGAGCCCAATTGTGAAGCAAGGCGTATGCGCTGGGCTTCACCGCCCGAAAGCGTGGACATGGAGCGCCCCAGCGAAATATATTCCAGCCCCACATTGTTCAAAAAGGCTAAGCGGTGGCGCAATTCTTTCAGCAAGGGCTCGGCAATAAGGGCATGCCTGCCCGAAAATTTCAAATGCTCAAGCCAATGCAGGGCTTTTTCTACCGAAAGGTTACAAAAATCGGCTATATTTTTTTCTGCCACGGTCACGCTGAGGGCGGCGGGGGTTAGGCGTGCGCCTTTACATTGCGGGCAGGGCATGGATTGCCTAAAGCGTACCAGCTGTTCGCGCCAAGCCTCGCCATAGTTCATGCCCTTTTCCAGCAGGGGAATAAGGCCTGCCCAGCGCGCTTCCTGCACAGGCACGTCCATTTGCTCATCGTGCACTGTGGCAAAGCGGGCACTGTTGGCATCGCCCGAAGCGCCAAGGGCTATGCTGCCGCCCATCCAATTGCGGCGTAAACCCAGCGAGCCGCTGGCGGGCTGCCCCTGTGCATTTTCTCCATAAAAAAGGGCATCAAGGGCGGCTTCGCTCAATTCGTCAAGCGGGCTTTCCAGCGTAAAGCCCCAGCGCTTGCCCAAGGCTGCCAGTGCGGCGCGATAGGGGGCAAAATGGGCTGGCTTGCTCCAAGGCAGCAAAGCGCCTTGAGCCAAGCTGAGGCCACGGTTGGGGGCAATAAGGCGCGGTTCAAAATAATCTATGGTGCCCAAGCCCACACAGCGTGGGCACGCCCCCTGTGGCCCGTTAAAAGAAAAGAGCTGTGGGCTGGGGGCTGGCAAAGAAATACGGCAATGCGGGCACACCGAGGCTGTGGAATGCACCACTTCGCTGCCGCTTTCGGGCAGAATGACAATAAGCCTGTTGTCGCCCTGCCGCAGTGCCAGCTCGACAGAATCGGCCAGCCGCCCGCGCATGCCTTCCTTGCTGACCAGACGGTCAACAATAAGGTCTATGCAATGCTTTTTATTTTTATCCAGCGCAGGCACATCATCAAGGGTATAGATTTCCCCATCCACACGCACACGGGCAAAACCCTCTGCCTTGAGCTTTTTAAAGCGGTCGGCATGCGTGCCCTTTTGATAGGCAACCAGAGGCGCAGCCAGCAAAAAGCGTGTGCCTAGGGGCAGGGCAAGAATATCGCTGATAATTTCATCGACAGCACGGGCGGCAATGGGCTGTCCACACTCTGGGCAGTGCATCTGCCCCAAACGGGCATAGAGCACGCGCAGAAAGTCGTGAATTTCGGTAACGGTGCCCACGGTAGAGCGGGGGTTGCGTGTGCTGCTTTGCTGCTCAAGAGAAATAGCGGGCGAAAGCCCCTCTATTTTATCCACCGCAGGTTTATCCATTTTGGGCAAAAACTGGCGGGCATAGGTGGAAAGTGATTCCACATAGCGGCGCTGGCCTTCGGCATAGACAATGTCAAAGGCAAGGGTGGATTTGCCCGAGCCAGAGGGGCCGCACACCACCACCAATTCGTCACGGGGGATATCGCAAGAAATATTTTTAAGGTTGTGCTGGCGGGCACCCTCAATATGGATAGTTGTTTTTGTTGTCATGGTGTATTGATAAGGGTGAAGAGAAACATGGCAAGGGGTTGTGGCGCATTTTCTTGCGGGCGAGTGGACAAGAAGCGTAAAATTTTTTATACTTTTGCCGTGCATTGGATATGCGCGCAATGTTTATAATGTCCTCGCGGGGGTGGGTATGCCACGTTTTATTTATTCTTGTGTGCTTTGCGCTGTGCTGTTGTATGCCACAGCAGCGGCCAGTGGCACATGGCCGCTTTCTCACACGGCACGGGATGTCTTTACCCGTATGCCCGATACTATTTTTGAAAATACCCCTGCTGGCCTTGCAGAAGATGAAAAGCAAGATTTGTTGACCAAGGGCAGCTCAGAATTTTGGGAAGTGGGCATGGACACAGAAAGCACTTGGGAGCTGGTGGCCTTGCCCTTTCGTGATATTTCTGTGCTGCTGAATGTGTTTCACTATAGCGACGTCGATGCCATTGTGGCGGCTATGGGCACGCGCGGCTCTTCTGTGTGCACCATAGAACTGTGGCGCGAAGATGAAAAAGGGCATATTATTCCCGTAGAAGTGCCTGAAAGCCCTGAATTGAAAGAGTTTTTTCAGAAACAGCCCGACTTTGCCGCCCTAGGGCTTGACCCCATGGTAATGATGTGCGTGCAGCCGGGTAGGCTTGAGGCCAATGTGGTGTTTTGGAATAATGCTGGCATGACAGAACTTCCCGTGGATAATGTCGTGCAGTACTATTGGAGCGGGAAGAAATTTGAAAAAGTTGTTGCCCCGCGCAAGGGTAAGGATGGGGTATAGCCAAAGGCCTGCCTTGTGTCGGCTTCCTGCTGGCTAGGGGGCAGGGCAAAAAAACGCAGGGGCGCACAGGCTGTTTTGTGCCTGAATGCACCTGCCACAGCAGCACAGCAGAGAGCGTGCTGCCTTGCCTAAAAGGTGTGCTGGGTGCACCGTACTATTCTTTGGGGCTGTCGGCACATTCATTTACAAGAGCGTGAGCAATATGCACTTAAGGGGGCTGCCTTTATGGGACAGCCCCCTGAGTTTTTAGTATGCACCGTCGCGCATGACAACCACAGGGAAGGTTTTGGCCAATATCCAGATATCAAGCCATACCGACCAATTATTCACATAATAGCGGTCAAGCTGCACGCGCTCTTGATAGGTAGTGTTATTTCTGCCAGAAATTTGCCACAGGCCAGTAATGCCTGGGCGCACACGGCAATAATCATTAAACACATGCCCATATTTTTCAATTTCTGCCTCGACAATGGGGCGGGGGCCCACTAGGCTCATGTCTCCGCACAGCACATTCCATAACTGCGGAAATTCATCCAAGCTTGTTTTGCGCAACAATGCCCCCACACGAAAGATGCGCGGGTCTTTTTTTAGCTTGTGATCCCTTTCCCATTCTGCTTGCAGGCTGGGGTTTTTGGCTAAATACTGCTGCAAAATAGTGTCGGCATTGGGCACCATGGTGCGGAATTTGTACACAGTAAAGACTTTACCGCCGCGCCCTATGCGTTTTTGCGTATAAATGGGAGAGCCGGGGCTGGAAAGTATAATAGCAAGAGAAAGCAGCAGCCCAAGGGGAACAATAATAACCATGCCAGAAAGGGTCAGGGTTAAATCTATAGTGCGCTTTATAAATTGCCTTTTGCGGTCACGCAAATTGTGGCGCACCAAAAAGCCGATATTTGTGCCTAAATCACGCACCGAAAACCAATGCTGTTCCTGCCCCTCGGGCAAGAGGGGGATGAGCAAAACGCCATTAAAATAGTTACTTATTTCGCTCAGGTAATCAAGCGAGCTATTGGTGGTGCTTTCAAAGGGCAGCAAAACCAAGGCCTTGGGGTACAGCGCAGACAAGCGGGCGCACAAAAGGCGCAGGTCTTCAGTATTTTGGGGCAGGGGCAGGCGGTCTACAGGGCGCAAGCCGCGCTGGGGGTGGCGCTTTAGCCAATGCCACAGTGTTTTGCCGCGCGTTGTGCCATCAAAAATAAGCAAGGGTATGCCCCACCATGGCTGGCGGGCAAAGCGCTTACGCAAAAAAGCCCGCAGCAGGGGCACACTTACCATACTGCACAGCCATGCCCCAGCCAAAAATAAACGCGAAATGGTGCTGCTTGACTTGCTGAAAAAAAGCAGGGCAAGCAACAGGGCATAAATAATGGTAATAACATTGCACAGGGCGCGCAGCTCACGATGCGGCGTGAGCGGTATGCTTTGGTATAAGCCCAGCAGCACACCCAGCAGGGGGGCAAGCAGCAACAGCGGCAGCCCCACGGTGTAGAGCTGGGGGTCAAGCCCGCCTGTGAGCGTGCGCAAAACATAGACCAGCACAGCCGTGAGCAGCAGGGCAACAAAATCGCTTGCCGCAAGAATCATTTTTTGCGGGGCAATATTGAGCGATTCAATACAGCGAATGATAAAGGGATTGCTATTCATGATAAAGCATACTTATGGCTGTTCATCAAGCAGGGGACGAACAATGCTGCGCCCTACAGAAAAGGCCTTGGCAGCCATTTCACCCACTGTCCAATATTCGCGGCTGAGGGGCACGAAAAGAAGGGGATTGATGCGCCCCATAAGCGGCAGGTTTTGCTCATCAAGGCAATCTTTATGGATTTTTACATCCATCACTTCGCCCACAAGCTGCACATGCGAGCCCAGTTCGAGCGTATGCATGAGCTTGAGCTCTATGGCAACAGGGCATTCGGCAACAAGGGGGGCATCAACATGCTCTGCGGCAAGGGCGGTTAGACTCAGCGCTTTATATTTATTAGTTTTCTTACCAGAAACAAGGCCAGCAAAGTCCACTTCTGCCACCATGTCTGCCGAGGGAATATTCAGGGTAAAAGCCTGCCTTTCCAAGATAGCTGTATAGCTTGCCCGCACCCTTTGCAACGAAACGGCCATGCAGGGTGGCTGAGAGGCCACAATGCCGCCCCACGCGGCCGTCATAATATTGGGGCAGTTGTCCGCAGTGTAGCTGCCCACCAAAAAAACAGGTGCCGGCACGGCAAAAGGGCGTGCGCCCAATGATTGAAACATAGAATCCTCACAAAAAAGGCTTAGGCTATTCGGCATAGTGCCGATGCTGATGCTGTTGAATACTGGCATAGTAGCGCTATCAGGGGCACAATTCAAGGCGTAATATCCCCCTCTGCACGCTGTACCTTTCTGCTTCCGCTGAGGGAAAAAGCCGCCTGCCTTGCTTGCCTGTGCTTTTATTCTCTGCTATGTTAGCGCGCTTGCCCTTAAAACAGGGCATAGTGTTTGCGGTGTATTTTGAGGAGCGCCCTTACGGTAAAACACTAACAGCAGGAAGGATGTTTGTCATGAAAAAGTTTCTTTTTGGTTTTGTTGCCGCGGCCTTGCTGGCCGTGCCTGCCTTGGCCTCTGCCGAAGCCTATGTGAACGGCATTGATGCCAATTACCCCCCTTTTGCGTATATAGATGAAAAAAGCGGCAAGCCTGCTGGCTTTGACGTGGAATCATTAAATTGGATTGCGAAAAAAATGGGCTTTACTGTGACGCATAAGCCCGTGGCATGGGATGGCATTATTCCCGCATTGCAGGCTCGCCAAATTGATATGATTTGCTCTGGCATGAGCATTACCGATAAGCGCAAAAAACAGGTGACCTTTTCTGAACCCTATTGGACTGTATCGCGCGTATTCCTTGTGAAGGCCGATTCCACATTGACGCCAGAGCAAATTTTGGGCAAAAAACTGGTGCTTGGTGTGCAGCGCGGCACTTCTGAAGCGGATGCCATTAAAGCGGAACAGGCAGAAAAAGGCTATCCCTTTACCTTGCGCTATTATGAATCTGCCCCGCTGGCCGTGGAAGATTTGCTGAATGGCCGTATTGAAGCCGCCTTGATGGATCAGCTGCCCGCTGATGATGCCATTACCAAGGGCAAGGCTGTAAAGAAGGCCGGCACGCATGGCGAGCCCGACTATTTTGGTGTTGCTTTGCGCAATGGTGATGACAAATTGCGTGCAAAAATTAATGAAGGCTATAAGCTGCTTATGGCTGACCCCTTCTGGAAAGAACTGACAGTCAAATACCTGAACAAGTAATCAGCAAAAGGAACAAAAGCGCAGGGTGGCTTGCCTGCCCTGCGCTGCCAGAACGTATGGATTCCCTAATCACTGTCTGGAATGCGCTGCCCTTTATTGTGGGGGGCAGCTTGGTGACCATTGCCACGGTGTGCATAGCGCTGGGCATGGGTCTTGTTTTTGGCGTGCCGCTGGCTGTGGGGCAGGTGTATGGCAGCCCAGTGGTGCAGCGCCTTGTGGGGCTGTATGTATGGTTTTTTCGCGGCGTGCCCATTCTTGTGCTGCTCTTTCTTTTTTTTGGCCTTTTTGTGGGGCTGGGGCTGCCTGTAGAGCCTTTTTTGGTGAGCTGTGTGGTTTTGGGGCTTACCAGTACGGCCTATCAGTCACAAATTTTCCGTGGGGCTATTCAGTCTTTGCCACAGGGGCAGCTTAAGGCCGCGCGGGCTCTTGGCATGTCTGACGGGGCTGCCATACGCAGCATTATTTTACCACAGGCTTTACGGCTTTCCATACCCGGCTGGGCTAATGAATTTTCTATTCTGCTCAAAGATTCTGCCATTTGCTATGTGCTGGGCACGCAGGAAATTATGGCGCGCACCAATTTTGTGGCCGCGCGCACCCATGAGCATTTAGCACTGTTTGCTGCGGCAGGTCTGTTATATTGCCTTATTACCATGGTGGGGCTGTATTTGCTGCGCCGCCTTGAAAACAAGACGCATATTCCTGGCTATTCGACAGGGATGAATTAGGTGAATTTATGATGCAGAATACAGAAAACGTGTTGCGCATACACGAAATTTCTAAAAATCTTGGCGGCAAAGCTATTTTAAAATCCTGCTCGCTGGATGTGGCGCGCGGTGAGCTGAAAGTGCTTATTGGCCCTTCGGGGGCTGGCAAAAGCACCTTGCTGCAATGCATCAATTGCCTTATTCAGCCCGACAGCGGGGAAATTTGGCTGAATGGGCAGCAATTGCGCAGGCATGATAAAAAAGAATTGTGTGCTTTTCGCACGCAGGTAGGCATGATTTTTCAAGATTTTAACCTGTTTGATCACCTGACTGCCGAAGCAAACGTGGCCGTTGCTCTGCGCAAGGTAAAGGGTATGAACAGGCATGATGCCTTGCAGCGTGCCCGCGAGGAACTGGGGCGCGTGGGCTTAGCGCGGCGTGCTGCCCTGTACCCTGCCCAGCTTTCTGGCGGGCAAAAACAGCGTGTGGCCATTGCCCGCGCCCTTGCCATGGACCCTACCGTTATTTTACTGGACGAGCCCACCTCGGCACTTGACCCCGAGCTGGTGGGCGAAGTGCTGGCCGTTATTCGCGACCTAGCGCGCGGCGGCATGACCATGGTGATGGCAACCCACCAAATGGATTTTGCCCGTGCGCTGGCAACAGAAATTTTATTTATGGAGCAGGGCGTTATTATTGAGCGCGGTACGCCCGATGCCCTGTTAGCCGCAGGGGCTGGCACGCGCACGCAGGCCTTCTTTACCCGCTTGCAGGATATGGGGGATGAATCCGCCTCATGATTGACACCGCCTTTTATATGCAGGAAGTGCTGCCCGCCTTGAACAAGGGCTTGCTTATTTCGCTGGCGCTCATTGTGCCTGCGGGTATTATTGGCTTTGTTTGCGGCGTGGCACTGGGCGTTATTCGTGTCTTTGGCGGTGCGCTGCCGCGCAAGCTGGGCGACTGGTACACCTCGCTGATACGCGGTGTGCCGCTGGCTGTGCAGTTGATGATGGTCTATTATGCCCTGCCGCATTGTGGTATTTATTTTGACCCCTATGGCGCGGCCTTGCTGAGTTTTATTTTGTGTAGCGCTGCCTATCATTCAGAATATATACGCGGTGCTTTGCTTTCCATTTCTCAGGGGCAGGTGCGCGCAGCGCAGGCCTTGGGCATGACCATGGCACAAACGGTGCTGTGGATTATTGTACCGCAGGCAGCGCGCCGTGCTTTGCCGGGCTGCGGCAACGAAATTATTTACCTGATTAAATACAGCTCACTGGCCTATTTGGTGACCTGCATGGAGCTTATGGGGGAAGGGAAGGTGCTTGCCTCTGATACCTTCCGCTATATGGAAGTGTTTCTCGCTGTGGGCGCGTATTATTTGGCCATGGTTACTGTGGCAACGTGGATATTGCGTTGGCTGGAACAGCATTATGCCATACCGGGCTTTGGCTCCCGCTAGGGCGTGCGGCGCGGGTTTTGCCCGCGCTTTGTTTTTTATGCAAGGTGAGTAATGCGCAGAATAAAAGCAGACAGACAAGCAGCACAAGCACACACTGCGGCTGAAGCGAGTACAAAGTTTGTACAGGCAGAAGCGCAGGCTAAAGTCAAAAGCAGCGTACAGGCAGCACAATCCAAAGCAAGCACAAGCGCGGCAAGGCCGCAAGCTGCGGTTGTGGCAAGCCCTGTGCAAGCGAAGAGCAGCCCACAAGAGGCTCAGGCTAGGGCAAGCACTGTGCACGACCCCCTTATGGGCACGGCATGGAGCAAGGCAGTGCCTTTTTTTGCCGAGGGCAGACATTGTGCCCTGCTGGCGGCTGTAGCGGCATTACGCGCTGGTGGGGCAAGCATTTACCCTGCCCAGCAGCAGCTCTTGCGCGCCTTTACCTTGACAGATTTTGATCAGGTGCGTGTGCTTATTTTGGGGCAAGACCCCTACCATGGGGCAGGGCAGGCGCATGGCCTTGCTTTTTCTGTGCCAGCCACTGTAGCCGTGCCGCGTTCCTTGCACAATATTCGCAAGGAATTGCTGGCCGATGTCTATGAGGGGGTGCTGCCCCCGCATTGGCACACAGGGCAGGGGCTGCTGGCTGGCTGCCCAGCACAGGCGCGCGAGCTCAACCAGCTTAGCGGCGACTTGACCCCGTGGGCAAGGCAGGGCATTTTGCTCTTGAATGTGGTACTTTCGGTGGAGGCGGGCAGGGCTGGCTCGCATGCAGGGCTTGGCTGGCAGGCTTTGACTAAGGCTGCCTTGAGCGCTTTGGCAGAGCGAAAAAAGCCCCTTGCTGTGCTGCTGTGGGGCAATTGGGCCAAGGAATATGGGGAACTTTTTCTTGCTGCCAATGCCGCAGGCAGGCCAGCCAAAGAGCAACATTTGGTGCTTGTAGCAGCCCACCCTTCACCCCTTTCGGCCTCGCGCGGTTTTTTTGGCTGCGGGCATGGCTCGCAGGTAAATGCTTGGCTGTGCAGCAGGGGGGAAAAGCCCATACTGTGGTAGGTGCATAACAAGCCCGCATGTATATGCAATGCAGGCTTGGGGGCGTATGAACACTATGCCCTTTTGCCCGCTGGTGGCGTCAGATTTCAGCGTTTATTTCTGCATAAAAGTCGCATCTCCCTTGCCAGCAAACAAATGAAGCATTGAAATTATACATCTGCTCTGCACGCATTTGCCTGCAAGCCTTGCCACGAAATAAGTGTAGGCGAGCTTTGCTTGCCTTTAAGCGACTATGCAGAGGGCTACAGGCGGGCAAAAGCGGCATCCACATGGGCTGAAAATTCCTGCCTGAAGCGTTCTTCATTAAAGCGCTGCGCATAGTTGTGCATGGCCTGCGTGTCAAAGTTCTGTTCTTCGCGCTCAAAGGCTTCTATGCTGGCTATGATCGAAGGCACAGTTTGCTGCTCAAAGAAACAGCCATTCAAGCCCGCCACAATGGTTTCTTTTACCCCGCCGCAAGCATAGGCAATAACGGGCACACCGCTTGCCGTTGCCTCTACAGGCACAATGCCAAAATCTTCTTCACCGGGAAAAAGCAAGGCCTTTGCTCCACGCAAATATTCCAGCACGCGCTCATGCGGCTGCCTGCCCACAAAGCGTACTGTGCTGCCAGCCCTAGCCTGCAAGCGCGCCATTTCTTCACCATCGCCCACCACCACAAGCTTACGCCCCATGCGTGTACAGGCATCTATGGCAAGGTCAAAGCGTTTATAATGCACCAATTGCCCAAAGCAAACATAATAGTCGCCCCCTACCTGTGCCCGCGCTGGGAAGGCCTCTACACTGACAGGCGGGTGAATAATGCTGGCTTCGCGCCGCCAGCGCTTGCGAATGCGCTGTGCCACCGTGCCTGAATTGGCAACAATGCTGTCAACCATGGCAGCCGAGCGCATGTCCCAACGCCGCAGAGCTGGCGTGCACAGATCCATGCCTATTTTGCTTATAAAGCCAGCGCGGGAATAATAGTCATAATAATGATCCCATAAATAGCGCATTGGCGTGTGGCAATAGCACACATGCAGGGCATCTGAGCGTGTAATTAAGCCCTTTGCAGGCCCTGATTCGCTTGAAATAACCAAATCATAGTCCAGCAGGGGCAAGCGCTCTAAAGCCAGTGGCATGAGGGGCAGATATTTTTGGTATAAGCGCTGGCTCAAAGGCAGCTTGTTGATGAAGCTTGTTTTTATAGTGTGGCGAGCCAGCTCTGGCGTTAAACAAGAAGGGTTCACCACATGAGTATAAATATCGGCCTGAGGGTACATGCGGCACAGGGCTTCCAGCACCTTTTCACCGCCACGCATGGTCACAAGCCAGTAATGTACCAAAGCTACACGCATAGTTCCTCGAGCATATGAACGTCAAAAGTAGAAAAAAAGGGGCAGCCGCCCCCTTCCTAAAAAATACCTATGCCACAGGCTTGTTGCCCACAGCGGCAGTAAGCTGGGCTTCGCACACAACTTTACCGTCCACATAGGCCTTGGCTTCCATTTTGCACAAAGACAGCTTCATGCGTAAATCGGAGCAGACCAGTTCCAGCCTGTCCCCTGGGCTAACCTGCTTGCGAAACTTTACCTTGTCAAGCCCTGTAAACAAAAAGAGCTTGCCTTCTGTGCTTTCCATAGCGCTGGCAACCAGCAAACCACCTGTTTGTGCCAAAGCTTCTAAAATAAGCACGCCGGGCATAATGGGCACACCGGGAAAGTGCCCCTGAAAAAAGGGCTCGTTAAAGGTGACGTTTTTATACGCCTTAATATACTCCCCCTGTACACATTCCACAACCCTGTCAACAAGCAAAAAAGGGTAGCGGTGGGGTAATAATTGCAAAATGCGCTGTATGTCCATGCTTTGTTTTTCCATCGATGTCTCCTTGCGGGGCTTTGCGACGCTCTGCGCGCAGTATAATAAAAAAAGCCCCGTTCAGCTAGTAGAAACTAAACGGGGCAGAATCAACAAAGAAAGAAAATTACTTCTTTGCCTTCTTCCATTCACCAGACTTGTACTGCTTGTTTACTTCATTCAGCACGTCCTTGGTGATATCCATGGAAGGCTGGGCATACATAATGCCGCCATTGCGCACTTCCACAACCATATCAATACGCTTATTTTTAGCAACTTGTGCAGTAGAGTAGAAAATGATGTCCAGCACTTCATTGCTGTCTTGATCAATCTTGCGGCTCAGGTTGCGCACTTTTTCATCCAGATCGCGCTTTTTACGAATGAATTCGTCTTTTTTAGCTTCGGTCACGCTGGATTTTTTCATGGATTCAGCAAGAGCCTGCAATTCTTTCGATTGCTTTTCAAGCTGCGCTTTTTCAGCGCCATATTTGCTTTCCATACGAGATTTGGTTTCTTTGGCGGGCACACTCTGGGTAACAAGAGTTTGCATATCCACAATGCCGATGGTGGTGTCGGCAGCATACGCGGCGCTGCTGGCCATAAAGCAAAGAGCAATAGCCACTATCAAAAATTTACGCATGTCTTCTCCTTAATATATGTAAAAAAAGACCTGACAACAGCAGTAATGCCGACACATGGCGGCACTTCTCATTCCATAGCACCAGACCTATGGGGCGTCAAGGCTCTCGCCTTAGGCTCTCCCATTTAGGCAGCTTTTTTTGCCTGTTGTGTTGCTCTGTTCCCATAAAAAAAGCCCCCTTGGGCAACGCTGGTGCGCCAAGGGGGCTTTGCTTATGCAAAAGCCTTTACAGGAAGAAAATCATGGTCAGTATTGCAAAGAGCGGCACCAAGATGCCGAAAGACCACAATAAATAGCCAAAGAAGCTGGGCATGGCCACACCTTGTTCTTCTGCAATGGAGCGCACCATAAAGTTGGGCGCATTACCAATGTAGCTGTTGGCGCCCATAAAGACAGCACCAGCAGAAATGGCGGCCAAGGTGTCACCCAAGGGGCCCATGAGCGTGGCAGCATCACCGCCAGCCGTATTAAAGAAGACCACATAGGTGGGCGCATTATCCAAGAAGCTGGAAAGCATACCCGTCAGCCAAAAATACATGGCGTTCACAGGCTGCCCGTCTGGGCCTGTAACCATGTGAATAAGCGAGGCCAAAGCACCGTCTGTGCCAGCACGCAAAATAGCAATAGCGGGAATCATGGTTAAGAAAATGCCAATAAAGAGCTTGGCAACTTCTTCAATGGGTGCCCACGAAAAGCCGTTTAGTTCTCGGCAGCGGTGTGAGGTAAGCTTGAGCGAGAAAGCAGCAATAATAAGCAAAATAATGTCACGCAGCAGGTTTTCACCCGTGATAGAAACATGGTGAATGGTAATAACATCCCCCAGTTTTACCATGCCCGAACCCAGAACGGCAATAATAACGCCCAGCAGCAAGATGAGGTTAACTTTGCCGTCCAGCCCCAGCTTTTCATTGCTTTCGCCTTCCTTCATGGGGGGCAGGGGCGAGCCTTCTTTTTTATACAGTACGGTGTCGGCAATAAAGAAGATAGCCAGCAGTGCTAAAGAAAGCAGCAGGGTTTTTAAAAATAAATGCTGTGCTGTCCAAAAAAAGCTTACGCCTTTCAGGTAGCCAAGGAAAAGCGGCGGGTCACCTAGGGGGGTTAACGAGCCGCCAATATTGGCCACCAAAAAGATGAAAAAGACAACAGAATGCACGCGGTATTTGCGGTGCGCATTAGCACGCAGCAAGGGGCGAATGAGCAGCATGGCCGCGCCTGTTGTGCCCATCCAGCTGGCAAGCACAGTGCCCAGAGCCAGAATAGCAGTGTTGACCACAGGTGTGCCCACCAGCGAGCCTTTTAAGCGCACCCCGCCTGCCACGGTAAACAAGGCAAAGAGCAGCACAATAAAGGGCACATATTCCCCCAGCATGGCATGCAAAAATTCATACAGGGCAACATTGCTACCATACACCATGGCGCAGGGAATAAGAAAGGCAAGCCCCCAGCCCAGCGAGATTTTGCCAAAATGGTGATGCCACAATTGCGGCAAAACCAAGGGCATAATTGCAATAGAAAGTAGCATGCACACAAAAGGGATCACCCAAAAGCCTGAAAGCACGGCACCAGGCAAAGAAGGATGATCTGCACCAGCAGCAAAAGCGGCTGTGGGCAACAACACACAAGCAAGTGTGGCCAGCAAAGACCAGCGCGTGAACATAGTCACTCCTGAAAGGTTAAATTCTTTAAACAAAGAAAAGAGCATATACACCGCAACTATACGGGTAACCTACATTTTTTTTATAATACAAAAAGAAATAGACAGGTTATAGCTCATGAACATAATGAAATACCGTTTTGTGTATATACGATTTTGTCACTAAAATCAACGAGGCTTGCACAAAAATGGAATTTTTGAGAAGAAAGCACAGTAATGCTTGATTGTGCGGCTTTTTTTGCCTTGCCGCAGGCGGTGCGTGCCCGCAGCACGCTTTTTATGGAGATACCATGCCCAAAAACCCCACCCCAGAAAGACGGGCGCGTATGGAAAAGGTTTTGGCCAACAGGCAAAAAGACCTGACCCTCGTGCTTGCCAATATTCATGACCCGCACAATGTTTCTGCCATTTATCGCAGTTGTGATGCCTTTGGTGTGCCTGCCGTGCATTTGTATTATACAGACAACCCTTTTCCCGCACTGGGCAATAAAACCTCGGCCTCTGCCCGCAAATGGGTGGAAACAACTCGCCATAAAACGAAAGAAGACCTTATGGCAGCGCTTAGGGCGCAGGGCATGCAGGTTTTGGCCACGGCCTGTTCCCCCACAGCCAAGCCCCTGCAAGAATGGGATATGACCAAACCCACAGCCATTATTATGGGTAATGAGCACCGTGGCGTGGATGAAGAGCTTTCTGCTGTGGTGGATGGGGAAGTCTACATACCCATGCGCGGCATGATACAAAGCTTTAATGTTTCAGTAGCGGCGGCTATTATTCTTGCCGAGGCTTCGCGCCAGCGCGAACATGCCGGCATGTATGACCAGCCCACCTACCCGCCCGAAGAATATGCCGCGCGTCTGGAAAAATGGCTGGAAAAATAAGACTGCACAGAACAAAAAACGGCATAGAGCCATATTGTTTGCAAAGCACATACAAACCAAGCCCCTGCGCTTGTCAGGGCAGGGGCTTGGCTTTTAGTGCATTTCGCGCTGGGCATCGCGTTCTTCTGCCCTTTGCTTCAGGCTTTCTCTATGGTCGTGCAGCTTTTTACCGCGCCCAAGGGCTATTTCCAGCTTGATTTTGCCAAACTTGAAATATAAGCGCACGGGCACAACGCTCAAGCCCTTTTGTGCCACCTTGGCGGCATAAACGCGTATTTCGCGCGCGTGCAGCAGCAGGCGGCGGGGGCGATCGGGCACTTGGCTAACATAGCCAGCATTGCCATAGGGGGCAATATGCAAAGAAAGCAGCCATGCTTCATTATCGCGAAAATCAACATAGCTGTCTAAAAAGTTTACCTTGCCATCGCGTATACTTTTTACTTCTGGCCCTGTCAGGCTAATGCCCACTTCCAAAAAATCACTCAATTCGTAGAGGTGGCGGGCTTTTTTATTTACCGCAATAGTGGCGGGGGATTGTTTTTTAGCGCTCATAGCTTATCCATTCGTCTGTAACATGGTGTGGTGAAAGGTTAATTCTTCCCCCAGCGATTGTGCCAGTGTTTCACGCAGCATACGGCCTGAAGCGGCAGAATCTGTGCTCATAAGCACAGAATGCGCCATATCTGTGCAGGTTTCGGCATGAAGCTGGCGTATCATGTGCTTCATGGCGGGCACGGCAGAGGATGAGGCAGAAACAGAATCAACCCCCATGCCAATGAGCAGCGCCAAGCCGTAAGGGTCGGTAGAAAGCTCCCCGCACACCGAAACACCAATGCCCTCGCGGTGTGCGCAGTCTATAACGCGCTTGAGCGAAAGCACCATGGCAGGGTGCAGGGGGTCGTGCAAATAGGCAACATGTTTATTGCTTCTGTCTATGGCCATGGTGTAGCACAGCAAATCATTGGTGCCTATGCTGAAAAAGTCGCATTCACGCGCCAGAGAGTCGGCCACCAGCACGGCAGAGGGGGTTTCAATCATCACGCCCAGCGGCACGGTGGCATCGTGCTCTATACCCGCCGCGCTCAGGCTTTGGCTTACTTCCACAATCATACGGCGCACTTCCTGCACTTCTTGCAGGCCAGTCACCATGGGGATCATCAAAGCCACAGAGCCAAGGGCGGCCACGCGCAGCAGGGCACGAAGCTGCGGGTAAAAGACCTCTCTGTGGCGCAGGCAAAAGCGTATGCCGCGTAAGCCTAAATTGGGGTTTGGCTCTTTCAAGGCCATTTGCGAGGTCAGCATTTTGTCTGCCCCAGCATCAAGCGTGCGAAAAACCACACGCTGTGGTGCTATGCGGCGCACAATGGCGGCATATTCTTCATACAGCTGCTCTTCGCGCGGCAGGCTGCGCGAGCGCAAATAGGCAAATTCTGTGCGGTAGAGCCCCACCCCTTCAGCACCCGAAGCCAGCACAGCGGCGCTTTCTTCAGTGTTTTCCATATTGGCCTGCACGGCCACGCGCACCCCGTCCAGCGTTTCGGCAGGCAGGGCGGCATTGGCATGCACAGTATGTTCCCACGCGCCAAATTCTTCTTGCCTTGTGGTAAAGTTGACCAGCTCGTCATTGTCGGGGGCAATGTAGATGCTGCCGCTGATGGCATCCACAATAATAAAGTCCCCATCCGCCACTGCATCGATGAGGCCAGTTACCCCCACCACGGCAGGCAGGTGCAGGCTGCGTGCCACAATGGCGGTGTGCGAGGTGGGGCCGCCTTCCATAGTAACCAGCCCCTGCATTACGCGCGGGTTTAGGCTGAGCACATCAGAGGGGGAAATATCTTCTGCCAGCAAAATATGCGGGGCGCATGTGTCGTGTTTATACAGGTTGGTGCCTGCAATACGCTGCTGCAAGCGCAGGCTGACGGCCTTAATGTCTTGCGCGCGTTCACGCAAATAGGCATCATTCATGCTTTGGAATAGGGCGCACAATTCTTCCACCGTTTGCCCCAGCGCCCACGAAGCGCAGATGTGCTGCTCACAAATACGTTTTTTAGCTGCCCCCAGCAGCTTGGGGTCTTGGCAGAGCTGTATGTGCGCGTGAATAATATCGCATTGCTCGCTCAGGCCTGCGGGCACTTGGTCGCAGGCCGCCTGCAAATCTGCCGTGACCTGTGCCACGGCGCTGAGCAGACGCTCTGTTTCGTTTGCGCAATCGGCAGGCTGTATATGGCGCTCGTCCACTGTGCCCGCACTGTGTATAATGCGCACCTTGCCCAGAGCTATGCCCGAAGAAACAGGCGTACCAAACAGAATGGCGCGTGCCATGCTATTCCTCTATTCCAGCGATCATACCGCCGATTTTGTGAAGGGCAGAGCTGGCATCATTGCCCTGCGCCACCACGGTTACCAAGGTGCCTGTGCTTGCTGCCAGCGAAAGGATGTCCAGCATACTTTTGGCATCGGCACGGCCATGTTCTGTTTCTAAAAAAACAGCAGCTTCAAAGGTTTGGGCTTCACGAGCCAGCGCTGCGGCTGGGCGGGCGTGTATTCCCAGTGGGGAACGCACGGGAACAACCATACGCAAACCTTCATTTGTCTCTTCAATAACATCCAGCATTATCCCGTCCTAGTGTGCAATGGCGCTGCTGACGCCGACAGGTTTTTTGTTTTATTGGTTGTACAGAATAACAAGCAACAGGGCAATGCCAATAAGCCAGATGCGCCGCAAATAGCGCCGGCCTATGCACCATGCCACGCCGGCAAGCACAGCCAGCCCTAGGGTGTACTGCTGCCACTCCACAAGGGGCACGGGCACAAGCTGGCATAAAAGCACGGCAAGCAGCAGGGCATTAACAAGTTTTATTCTCTCTACCCAGTCAATTACGTTAAGAGTGCGTAACCATTGCAAGGCACGCATGCTTTGCCGCAGGCCAATAAAAAAACTGAGGGCGCGAAAAAGCGTAAGCACCAGCACCAGCACAAGGCTTATGCCCAGTGCCCATTGGGGCAAATGCGCCAGCACCAGAATAATGCTGCCCAATGCCCACATGGGCAGCAGGCTGCCGCTGAATAAAGCATCACCAATGGCGGAAAGGGTGGTAGGGGCAGCTTTTTTTACACTGTCTAGCAAATGCGGGGGCAGCAGGCCGCAGGCTATTTGCTCTTCAAGCGAAAGCAAAATGCCAGCATAGAGAGGCAATAAAAAGGGGTGTGTATTGGTATGTTCGGCATAACGGGCAAAGGCCACAGAGCGCGTGCTTGCCAAAGGGTACAATTCGCGCAGCCCAGGTTCCAGCACATACAAAAGGCCAGTTTCCTGCATACCCCTTGTGGAAAGGGCAGCATTGATATTCCATGTGCGGGCAAGGCAATGCAGGCTAGTGTGTACTGTGGGCATAATGGTGCACCAATGGTTTTGCGCCGTTTAATGCTGCTCTGAGAGCAGCAAATATAATTCTTTTCCTGTCCAGCCCGTTACATGTTGCTGCACACGGCGGGCTATGTCTCGCGGTTTGCCCCCGCGTTGGCTTTCTTCGGCAAGGCGCGCCAGCACTGCTTCGCGCGGGCTGCGCACTTCCCCTTCGGGCTGCCCCACAATAACGGTAATTTCCCCCAGCAGGTCATCGGGCAGGGCGGCAAAATCTTCCAGCCGCGTTAGTATAAATTCTTCATAGTCCTTGGTCAATTCACGGCAAATAGCCAGCTCGCGCTTGCCAAAAAGCCTGTGCACCGTGGCAAGCGTGGCCTTAAGCCTGTCTTTACGTTCAAAAAAAACAATAGTGGTGGTTAGGCTGGCAAAGGGCGCCAGTGTTTTTTCCTGATCGCTGGTTTCGCGCGGCAAAAAGCCAAAAAAAGTAAAGGGCTGGGGGGCTATGCCCGCCGCAGAAAGTGCCGTAACAGGGGCGCAGGGGCCGGGCACGGCAGAAACGCGCAAGCCAGCTTCACGCGCGGCACGCACCAGCCTAAAGCCCGGGTCGGCCATAACCGGTGTGCCTGCATCAGAAATAAAAGCCGCTCTTTTGCCTTCCTGCAAGGCCTGTATAATGCCTGCGGCTTTTTCTGCTTCATTATGGTCATGGCAGGAAATAAAGCGCTGCACGCTCACGCCGCAGCGCTGGCACAGCAGGCCTGCACGGCGGGTATCTTCTGCCAGCACAAAATCGGCAGCTTCCAGCACGGCACGGGCGCGGGGCGAAAGGTCACCAGGGTTGCCAAGCGGTGTGGCCACTATCCACAAATGAGGAGGCGTCAAAGGCATGGGCTGTATGCTCCACGGTTAGGCTTGTTGCCTGTTGTATAACACAAATAACGTCAAAGCGGCATGGCTTTGCCCACGCATGCTGCTCGGTAAGCCAAGCCTGAGCCGCGCGTATAATGCGCGCACGCTTTTGCTGCGTTATGGCATCGGCTGGAGAGCTCAGCCCGCCAGCGGTGCGGGTTTTTACTTCCACAAAAACAATGGTGTCGCCATCTTGGCTGACAATATCCAGCTCTGGGCGCGATTCCCGCCCGCCACGCTTGCTACGCCAGTTGCGGGCAAGAATGGTATGCCCCTGCCCCTGTAAATAATGGGCGGCTTCTTCTTCGCCCAAGCGGCCTGTGCTGTGGCTTTTGTTCATAGCAGCCAGCCCTGCTGCTGCTGCTGTGGCTTGGGCTTGACGCCAGCAAAGGTCATGCGGTGCTGGCGGCAAGCGCCATGCTGACGTATGGCCTGCATATGCTCTTGCGTGCCATAGCCCTTGTGCCCGCCAAAATCATAGGCAGGGTAGCGCTTGCCTAGGCTGACCATAAGCGCATCGCGAAAGGTTTTGGCCAGCACAGAAGCCGCAGAAATGCAGGGAATGCGGGCATCTCCCTTAATAAAGCACTCTTGTGCTGGCAGGTGCAGCGTGGGCTGTGCCTTTTTCCACAGCGGCTCAAGCACCGCTTCGGGAATAACCTTGTTGCCGTCAATGGCAAGGCGCAGGCCTGCCGTTTGTGCTTTGTGCATAGCGCACACAGCGCGGCTCATGGCGCGAAAGGTAGCCTGCAAAATATTGCACTGGTCAATTTCCCATGGCCAAATGACGCCAACACCCCACGCCACGGCACAGGCCTTAATGCGCGGGGCAAGCTCTTCGCGCTTGCGTTGGCTCAGGGCTTTAGAATCGCCCAGCCCTTCCAGCGTATACTGCGCGGGCAAAATAACAGCCCCAGCTACCACAGGCCCAGCAAGGCAGCCGCGCCCAGCCTCATCCACACCAGCAAGAAGGGTGGGGGCTTGTGGGGTAAGCAGGGGGCAGGGGGCAGGGCAGGTTGGGCTGGGCATGGCATCCTTCATGAGTTTGTGAAAAAAATCTGCTGTAATTTTGGCACACTTAGCGCACAAGAGCAAGAAACAGCATGCACATAGGGTAAAAAAAAGAGGAGGATGGTCAAGACCACCCTCCCCAAAAAGTCTATGCCGCGCTGTGGGCGGGCAAAGCCTAGCGGTGACCGCGGGGCTTGATACGAGCAGCCTTACCTTTAAGGTTGCGCAGGTAGTACAAGCGGCTGCGGCGCACACGGCCTTCAGTTACCACTTCAATATGGTCGATGAAGGGGGAGTGCAGGGGGAAAATACGCTCAACGCCCACGCCGTCAGAAACTTTACGCACAGTAAAGCTGCCGCCAGTGGTGCCGCGCTGAATGCGGATGACGTTGCCCTGAAAAATCTGGATGCGTTCTTTTTCGCCTTCTACGATACGGACATGCACTTTTACGTTGTCGCCAGAGCGGAACGCAGGCAAATCCATACGCATATTTTCAAGTTCGATTTTTTTAATAATGTCCATTCCTTCACTCCTTTCATCAGCGGGCCACAATGTGCTGCGTGTGGCGCTCTGCTGTTCAGCCTGTCAGCAGGGGGTTGGGCGCAAAGCACGGGGTCGGCGTTTTATTGTTTACAGCTGGGGTGTGCGGCAAAATGCCTACAACATATCCCCCAGAATTCTGTCTAGGGTAATGGCGGCTGCGGCACGCACCGAAAGGTGGTTGTAGTCGCCAGAAAATCGCAAGGGGCGTAATGCCGCATCGCATTGAGCCAGCACCTCGGGGGCAAGCCCATGCCCAGTGCCAAAACACAGCAGCACAGGGGCTTCATGCAGCCATGCGCGTACCTGACTGGGGGTAAGCGCTGGCGCGTTTGCATCACGCGGCCATTGGGCAGAGGTGGCGATAATTCGCGGCTTTTGCCCAGTGCGGGCATAAATATCCTGCACGGCCTCTTCAAGTATGTTCACGTGCCGCACTATGCGCAAAGCTTCGGCTCTGTCGGCATGGCTTTTGGCGGCTTTGCCCTGTGTCCAGTGGCGCAGCACAGCCTCAAGCACGCGCGTTTGGTCGGCAAGTGGCGTAGAAATATAAAAAGCCCCCAAGCCGTACGAACGTGAAGAGCGGGCTATATCGTGAATATCAAGATTTGTCAAAGAGGAAGCGCCAGAATTTTTTTCACCAAGCAAAACAGGGTAATGCACAAGGCAGGCAAAGAGGTTTTTGCCTATGCGGCGGCGGGGCTGGGCATTGAGCCATGCGGCATCGTTGGCGGTAAGGGGCGCTTCTGTAAATAAATCTGGTCGGTTATGTAAGGTGGCGGCTAAGGAAGCTTCTCTGCGCCATTGCTGAATGCGGGCATGGTCACCCCCGCGCAGCACGTCGGGCACGGCATGATTTTCCCATACTTCTGGGCGGGTATAGTGGGGATATTCCAATAAACCATGCGAAAAACTTTCGTCATCGCCCGATTCTTCTTTGCCCATAAAGCCGGGCACAAGGCGCGCAACAGCTTCTATAACAGCCAGCGAGGCTGTTTCCCCACCATTGAGCACCACATCCCCCACCGAAATAGGCTCGAGCGGAAAGGCTTCAAACAGCCTTGCATCCAGCCCCTCATAGCGCCCGCAAATAATGGTAATATGCTCTTCTTGTGCCAGCTCGCGCGCCAAAGCCTGCGTAAAGGGGCGGCCTGAGGGCGCCATAACCAGCATGCGCCCAGCTTTGGGCAAAGAGCGCAGGCAGTTTGCCACGGGCTCGGCCAGCATCACCATGCCCGGCCCTCCGCCATAGGGGCGGTCGTCGGCAGTGTGATGCTTGTCTGTGGTGAAGGTGCGCGGGTCATGATGCGAAAAGGCAAGCACGCCCGATTCTTGCGCCTTGGCAAGCAGGGCGGTGGCAAGCGGGGAAGTGTAAAATTCGGGGAAAAGGCTAACAATATGGACGTTGAGCATAGCTTTTTTCTATACTCTTTTTTCATGGGGCTTGCAAGCGCTGTGTGGGGCAGGGGGCGCGGGCACGCGGCTTATTCTTTCTTACTTTTTTTACTTTTCCACTCTGAAAGCACCAGCCCCACAAGGGTAAGGGCTATGCCAAGTACGGCAAGGGGGGTGAGCTTTTCGTGCAGAATAAGCACAGAGGCCAGCACGGTAATGACAGGAATAAGGTAAATATACACGCTGGTTGCCACAGGCCCCAGAGCGCGTACGCAATAATTCCACGCAACATAGCCAAGGGCAGAGCCACCCAAGCCCAAAAAGAGCAGATTGCCCAAAATAACAGGGCGCATAAGGGTATCCAGCGCAAAATGTGCGCCCAAAAAAGGCAGTAGCGGCGCTATAGAAAGCAAACCATACCAAAAGACTCGGCGCGTGCACAAAATCATGGGCTGGGCGGCTTTGGCTATGTAGCACATCAGCGTGCAATACACAGCCCAAATGCAGGCCGCGCCCGCAGCCAGAATATCCCCCAGCGGGTTCAAGTGCAGGCTCACATTGCCATTAAAGGAAATAAGTGAAACCCCGCTCATGGCCAAGAGAAAACCAACAAAAAACAGACGGCTCAAGCCTTCACCACGCACAAAAAAATGAGCCAGCAGCGCCGTGGCAAAAGGGGCAATAGAAACAATAACCCCAACATTAGAAGCATAGGTATAGGTAAGGGCGGTGTTTTCCAGCAAAAAATACAGCGTGACACCGCACAGGCCAGCGCCCATGCACAAAAGCTCAAAGCGCCAGCCCTGCCAAGCAAAAAAGCGCGGTGCAATAAGAAACAAGGCCACAAAACCTATGCAAAAACGTAAAAAAAGCACTTCAACAGGCAACAAATCGACCAGAAGCACCTTGGTGGAAACAAAGGTCAGCCCCCAGAGGGTGATAGTGCATAAGGCAAGAATGTGACCAATAAGGCGGGAAGAACAGGGCATAACAAGGCTCTTTGTTATAGAGACAAAAGAAAAATCAGGCATGAAACTGCAATAAAAAGCCCAAAGCCGCAAGCAGGAAAGTGTCATGGGGACAAAAAAGGCTGGCAAAAATTGCCTGATTCTAGCAGACGACTAGGCAAGCACGGGGAGGCTGTGCTATAGAGAGCTACAAAGAAAAAACTATTGAGAAAACGGGGCTGGAGGTTTTATTGTAAACCATTGGAGGTTATCATGCATATACCCCAGATAAAAAGTTCACCACTGCGTATTCTGGTCGGATACTTAGCGGCTTGTGGCCTTGCCGCATTTTTTGGCGGCTATTTTACAAGCAAAGCCACCATCACCACATTCTATGCGGCCTTGGCCAAGCCAGTCTGGGCACCTCCTAGCTGGCTTTTTGCCCCTGTGTGGTCTTTACTGTACTTGAGCATGAGCCTAGCTATCTGGCTGGTGTGGAGAAAAAAGCCCCTGCAACCTTCAAAAGCCTATGTGGCCGCGCATACCTTCTGGTGGGTGCAGCTTAGCCTTAATGCCCTCTGGCCTGTCATCTTTTGGCTGCAACCAGCTGGTCTGGCGGCATGTGCAGCCTGTGCTCTGCTGGAAGTGGCCATTATAGCCTGCATCATCACGTTTCAGCCTATTTCACGCTCTGCTGCCGTGCTCATGCTTCCTTATGCGGTTTGGGTAAGCTTTGCCACGGTGCTTTCTTGGGCGCTTTGGCACATGAACAGGCTTAGTTGAAGTATTCTAGGCTGTTCTGTTGAGGGGGGGGCACACAGCAAGGGGTATTTGATTTCTTGCGTACCCATTCATGAATACCCGTATACTCGGACGGAATGGGGTGTATTTATGGCTTGACAAATTGTATGCAATCAGGTGTGTATTTGGCTCTATTCAAGGTAGACACACTTAGAATCACGCTGAACGAATAAAAGGTGAACACTATGACAACCCTCCAGCAGCGTGCCGAGCTGCATTCTCAGATATGGAAAATAGCCAACGATGTGCGCGGAGCTGTTGATGGCTGGGATTTCAAGCAGTATGTCCTTGGCGCATTATTTTACCGCTTCCTCAGTGAGAATTTTGCCAATTACATTGCAGGCGGCGATGACAGCATCAGCTATGCGGATATTCCAGATGCCGCCATACCCGAAGAGATTAGAGAAGACGCCATCAAGACCAAGGGCTATTTCATTGCCCCCAGCCAGCTTTTTGCCACTGTGGCCGCCAGAGCCAGCATCAACGAAAGCCTGAACACCGACCTTGCTGCCATTTTTCGTGACATTGAAGGCTCTGCCAACGGCTATCCCTCGGAGCAGGACATCAAGGGGCTATTCGCTGATTTTGACACCACCAGCAATCGGCTTGGCAATACGGTGAAGGGAAAAAACGCCCGCCTTACTGCTGTGCTCACTGGGGTGGCGGGGCTGGACTTCGGAAATTTTGAAGAAAACCACATAGACCTGTTTGGCGATGCCTACGAGTTTCTGATTTCCAATTATGCCGCCAATGCGGGTAAATCGGGCGGCGAATTTTTTACGCCGCAGCACGTTTCACGGCTTATCGCGCAGCTTGCCATGCACAAGCAAACCAGCGTCAATAAGATTTAT
The DNA here is from genome assembly GCA_028689675.1 of Desulfovibrionaceae bacterium. Classification (GTDB taxonomy): domain Bacteria; phylum Desulfobacterota; class Desulfovibrionia; order Desulfovibrionales; family Desulfovibrionaceae; genus JAQVCS01. Next base: position 166,736 of record JAQVCS010000002.1, read on the forward strand.
GACCCTGCCTGTGGCTCTGGCTCTCTGCTGCTTCAAGCCAAAAAACAATTCGACAATCATATCATAGAGGATGGCTTTTTCGGGCAGGAAATCAACCACACCACCTACAATCTGGCGCGGATGAATATGTTCCTGCACAATGTCAATTACGACAAATTCAACATTCAGCTCGGCAATACATTGCTCCAGCCCCAGTTCCTTGGGGATAAGCCCTTTGACGCCATTGTTTCTAATCCGCCGTATTCGGTGAAGTGGATAGGCTCGGATGACCCCACCTTAATCAATGATGACCGCTTTGCCCCTGCTGGCGTACTTGCCCCCAAGTCTAAGGCAGATTTTGCCTTTGTGCTGCACGCGCTCAGTTACCTTTCCAGTAAAGGACGCGCCGCCATTGTCTGCTTCCCCGGTATTTTTTATCGCGGTGGTGCAGAGCAAAAAATCCGTCAGTATCTGGTGGACAGCAACTATGTGGAAACGGTCATCGCGCTGGCGCCTAACCTGTTTTTCGGCACAACCATAGCCGTCAATATCTTGGTGCTTTCCAAGCATAAGGCAGACACGGCAACCCAGTTCATCGACGCCAGCGGCCTGTTTAAAAAGGAAACGAACAACAATGTGCTGCTGGATACGCATATCGAAGAAATAATGCAGGTATTCGACAGCAAGGCAGATGTGGAATATTTTGCCAAGTCCGTTTCTTTTGAAAGCATCGTCGCCAATAATTATAACCTTTCTGTCAGTAGCTATGTGGAAGCGAAAGACACCCGCGAGGTGGTGAATATTGACAAGATCAATACCGAGCTGAAAACAACGGTAGCGCGGATTGACCAGTTGCGGCATGATATTGATGCCATTATTGCGGAAATTGAGGTGAATGCGTGAGAAATGAACTACAATTTTTTCTTTATTGCTCAGAAGATAAAGATATTGCAATAAACGCCGTTGTAAAAGACGAAACCATTTGGCTGACGCAAAAAGCAATGGCAGAGTTGTTTGGCGTGCAGCCACCGGCTATCAGCAAGCACCTTAAAAAAATTTTTGAAGAAGGCGAGCTTGCCGAAGAAGTGGTTATTTCCAAAATGGAAACAACCACTCAACATGGTGCAATTGCAGGAAAAACGCAAACAAGCGCAACACAGTTTTACTCTCTGGACGCTATTATTTGTGTTGGCTATCGTGTAAATTCCCGTCGTGCTACGCATTTTAGAATCTGGGCAACCAGTATACTAAAAGAATTTATGACAAAGGGCTTTGCTCTGGACGATGAACGGCTTAAACAGGGAAAAACAGCTTTCGGCAAAGACTATTTCCGTGAACTTTTGGAGCGTGTTCGATCCATCCGCGCAAGTGAACGGCGCATCTGGCAGCAGATTACCGATATTTTTGCGGAGTGCAGTATCAACTATGATAAGGACGCGCAAGTCACACATGACTTTTATGCAATGGTACAAAATAAATTTCATTTTGCCATTACTGGACACACAGCAGCTGAAATCATCTATTCCGGTGCAGACCAAAGCCGTAAAAATATGGGGCTGACCACATGGAAGAACGCACCGGATGGTCGCATTTTGAAATCTGATGTAACTGTTGCAAAAAATTATTTGGACGAAAAGCAGATACGACAGTTAGAACGGATGGTTACAGGTTATTTTGACTATATTGAAGATATGATAGAACGTGAAAATTTGTTTACAATGGAGGAGTTTGCGGCAAGCGTTAATGAATTTCTTGTCTTTCGTCGCTATACCGTTCTTCGTGACAAAGGAAAAGTGTCAAAGCAAATTGCAGATGCGAAAGCTGTAGAGGAATATGCAGCGTTTAATAAAACGCAGAAAATCACCTCTGACTTTGACCGTGTGGTGCGGAAAATGCTGAAAAAGGGTGAACACGAATGAGCGTCATGAATTTTTTGGAAAAGCTGCTGGATGGGGCTGAGGTTGAGTGGAAGGCGTTGGGGACTGTTGCAGAATACTCACAGACACGAATTGATGCTAATGAATTAGATGTGACTTCATTCATAGGTGTTGATAATCTTATAGCAAATAAAGGGGGGAGAGTTGACGCAAAATATTTACCAAGTACAGTCCGTTTAACAGCCTATGAACAAGGAGATATCCTGCTCGGTAACATTCGTCCATATCTTAAAAAAGTATGGATGGCAACGAATTCAGGTGGCTGTAGCGGAGATGTCCTTGCAATTCGCATCATAGATACTTTTAAACCTGTGATTAAACAAAAATTTCTCTATTATCTTTTGTCCTCAGACAATTTTTTTTCATACAATATGCAGTATGCGAAAGGTGCGAAAATGCCGCGAGGGAGCAAATCTGCAATTTTAAGCTATCCTATCCCCATCCCCTGCCCAAACAACCCCAAAAAATCGCTTGCCATTCAGGCGGAAATTGTTCGTATTTTAGATTTGTTTTCCGAGCTTACTGCCGAGCTTACTGCCGAGCTTACTGCCGAGCTTAACAAAAGAAAGCAACAATATCAATACTATCGCGATAAATTATTAAATTTTGAAGATGGTGAAGTGGAGTGGAAGGCGTTGGGGGAGATGGCGGAGAATTATGATTCAGTGCGGAGACCGATCACTAGCGGATTGAGAGAGGTGGGAAATATTCCTTACTATGGCGCGTCAGGGATTGTTGATTATGTTAAAGATTATATTTTTGACGGTGATTTTTTGCTTGTTTCTGAAGACGGTGCAAATTTAGTGGCGCGAAATACTCCTATAGCGTTTAGTGTTAGTGGAAAAATCTGGGTGAATAATCATGCACATGTTCTAAAATTTTTAACATATGTTGATCGAAAATATATTGAGTATTATTTGAATTATATTGATTTAAATCAATATATCGGGTGCTGCACAGCCTAAGTTGAATAAAAAAAATTTAGAAAGTATCAATATCCCAAATCCATTACCTGAACAAAAAGCCCGCATCGTCGCCATCCTCGATAAATTCGATGCCCTGAACAACTCCATCAGCGAAGGCTTGCCGCGTGAAATAGAATTACGCCAAAAGCAATACAAATATTACCGCAATATGCTGTTCAGCTTTCAAAAACCACAGGAAGAGGTAGAGTAAGATGGGTAAAACTCTAACGGAAATTGCCCAGCAGCTGAAGAGCTCTAGCAAAAAAGTGCAGCTGATTTATGCCTTTAATGGCGTGGGCAAAACGCGCCTTTCGCGAGAATTTAAAGAATTAGTTGCCCCCAAAAATCATGATAGCGAAGATGAAGAAGATTTACCGCGTAATAAAATTTTATATTACAACGCATTTACAGAAGATTTATTTTATTGGGACAATGATCTTAATAGAGATGCTGCACCAACGTTAAAAATACAGCCAAATAATTTTACGGACTGGGTTTTTAAAGACCAAGGTCAGGATCAAAATATAATTACGACCTTTCAGCATTATACTAGTGATAAATTGACACCACGTTTTAATCCTGAATATTCTGAAATAAATTTTTTATTAGAACGTGGTAATGCTGATATACCCGAAAAACTGAAAATATCAAAAGGCGAAGAAAGCTGTTTTATTTGGAGCATTTTCTATACACTGATTGAACAGGTAATTCAGGTACTCAATATTCCAGAGCCAGAAGATCGAGAGTCTAACGAATTTGATCATCTTGAATATGTTTTTATTGACGACCCAGTGAGTTCTTTAGATGAAAATCATTTGATTGATTTAGCTGTTAATTTGGCAAAAATAATTACTTCAAATGAGTCAAGTGTAAAATTTATAATTACGACACACAATACTATATTTTATAACATAATCTATAATGAATTAAATGCAAAAGCATGCTATCTGTTTGAAAGGTTTGAGGATGGAACATATGAGCTGCTTGAAAAAAAGGGGGATTCAAATACTAGCTTTTCTTATCATTTGTATATAATGAAAATTATTGAACAGGCAATAGAAGAAAATAAAGTTGAAAGGTATCATTTTATGCTTTTGTGTAATCTTTATGAAAAAACTGCCAGTTTTTTAGGATATCAAAAATGGGGGGAACTATTACCAGACAATAAACAAGCTTATTTAAGCAGAATTACTCAATTTACAAGCCACAGTACCCTATCTAATGAAGCTGTTGCCACACCAACGCCACAAGAAAAGAATACCGTTAAATTGTTGCTTGAACACTTAAAAAATACCTATAGTTTTTGGCAGCAGCGAGAAGGTGAATAGCATGGCTATGCATAACGCTATACCTATTGCCGAATCAAATAAATTCATCGTCCTTGATAAATACACCAGAGAATGGACGGCGGCGGACAGCTACCAGAGCGAAGCCGATTTGGAACGCGAGCTTCTCCGCGATTTGCAAAATCTGGGCTATGAATACCTGCCCTCGCTGACCACACCAAAAAAACTGCTGGCAAACGTGCGCGAACAACTGCAAGCCTTGAATGCCGTACAATTTTCAGAAGACGAGTGGACGCGCTTTGTGGCGGAATGGCTGGATAAGCCCAGCGACGGCATTATCGAGAAAACCCGCAAGATTCACGACAACTACATTTACGACTTTGTTTTTGACGACGGGCATATCCAGAATATTTATTTGCTGGACAAAGACACCATCGCCCGTAACAAGGTGCAGGTTATCAATCAGCTTGAACAGGCGGGAACGCAGGTCAATCGCTATGACGTGACCATCTTGGTCAACGGTCTGCCGTTGGTGCAAGTGGAGCTGAAGAAGCGCGGCGTGGCCATTCGTGAAGCCTTTAACCAAATACACCGCTACAGCAAGGAAAGCTTCAACAGCGAGCATTCTCTGTTCAAATATTTGCAGCTTTTCGTCATTTCCAATGGCTCGGATACCCGCTATTTCGCCAATACCACCAAGCGGGACAAGAATAGCTTTGACTTTACCATGAACTGGGCAAAGGCGGACAACAGCCGACTCAAAGACCTGAAGGACTTCACCGCCACCTTTTTTCAAAAGGACACCTTGCTCAAGGTGCTGCTGCGCTATTCGGTGTTTGATGTCAGCAATACCCTGCTGGTCATGCGCCCCTATCAAATTGCGGCAACTGAGCGCATTTTGTGGAAAATTAACAGCTCGTATCAGGCTAAAAACTGGAGCAAGCCCGAAAGTGGCGGCTATATCTGGCATACTACTGGCTCTGGCAAAACGCTGACGAGCTTTAAAGCGGCACGGCTGGCTACGGAGCTGGATTTCATCGACAAGGTGTTCTTTGTGGTGGATCGCAAAGATTTGGACTTCCAGACCATGAAGGAATACCAACGTTTTTCGCCAGACAGCGTCAACGGTTCAGAAAGCACCGCTGGGCTGAAGCGTAACTTGGAAAAGGACGATAACAAAATTATCGTCACCACCATCCAGAAGCTGAATATTTTGATGAAAAGCGAGGCTGACCTTTCCATCTACGGCAAGCAGGTGGTCTTTATCTTTGATGAGTGCCACCGCAGTCAATTTGGAGAAGCGCAGAAGAACCTGAAGAAAAAATTCAAAAGGTATTATCAGTTCGGATTTACGGGCACGCCTATTTTTCCGCAAAACGCACTGGGCGCGGAAACCACCGCCAGCGTGTTTGGCAGTGAGCTGCATTCTTATGTCATCACTGACGCCATCCGCGATGAGAAGGTGCTGAAATTCAAGGTAGATTATAACGATGTTCGCCCGCATTTTAGAACCCTTGAAGCCGAGCAGGACTGCGGCAAACTCAGTGCTGCGGAAAATAATCAGGCTTTGCTGCATCCTGAGCGCATTCGGGAGGTTACACAGTATATTCTGCATAATTTTCGGCAGAAGACGCACCGCTTGCAGATAGGGGGCAAAGGCTTTAACGCCATATTTGCGGTAAGCAGTGTGGACGCCGCTAGGCTCTATTACGAAGCGTTTAAGAATTTGCAGGCGAGCAGCAGCAGAGCCTTGACCGTGGCGACTATTTTTTCTTTTGCTGCCAATGAAGAGCAGGACGCCATAGGCGATATTAGCGATGAAAGTTTTAACGCCGCCGCGCTGGATGCTAGTGCTAAGGAATTTTTGAGCGCGGCTATCATGGACTATAACACGCTGTTTAAAACGAATTTCAGCGTAGAGAGCAAGTCGTTTCAGAACTACTACCGCGACCTTGCCCAGCGTGTGAAGCGGCAAGAGGTTGATTTACTCATAGTGGTGGGTATGTTTTTGACAGGCTTTGACGCGCCCACCCTCAATACGCTGTTTGTGGATAAAAATCTGCGCTATCATGGGCTGATACAAGCCTACTCGCGCACCAACCGTATTTTTGATGCCACCAAAACTTTCGGCAATATTATTACCTTTCGAGACCTTGAACAGGCGACTATCGACGCCATCACCCTGTTTGGCGATAAAAATACCAAAAATGTGCTGCTGGAAAAAAGCTATAAAGAATATCTGGAAGGCTTCATCGATGCGCTTACAGGAGAGGCGCGGCGGGGCTTTGTGGACGTGGTGCAGGAGCTGGAAAAACGCTTTCCCGACCCTGCAGCCATTGAAACGGAGGCCGACAAAAAAGCCTTTGCCAAGCTCTTTGGCGAATATCTGCGCATTGAAAATGTGCTGCAAAATTATGATGAGTTTGCCGCGCTCAAGGCTTTGCAAGCTGTAGATAGCCATGATTCTGCGGCGGTGGAAGCGTTCAAGGCCAAATATTACCTGAGTGAGGATGACCTGACAGCCATGAAGGCTGTGGCCATGCCTGCTGAACGGAAAGTTCAGGATTACCGCTCTGCTTATAATGATGTGCGTGAGTGGCTGCGGCGGAAAAAAGCGACCGATAGCAAGGGGAAATCGACTGTTGATTGGGATGATGTTGTTTTTGAAATAGATTTGCTCAAGTCGCAGGAAATCAATCTGGATTATATTCTTGAGCTTATTTTTGAGAACAATAAAAAAATCAGAAACAAACCTGCGCTGATTGAGGATATACGCCGCGTGATTCGTTCCAGTCTAGGGAGTCGTGCCAAGGAAAGCCTGCTGGTAGACTTCATCAACACTACAGATCTGGATCAGATTGCGGATAAGGCCAGCGTGATTGATGCCTTTTTCATCTTCGCACAGGCGGAGCAAAGGCGTGAAGCGCAAGAACTGATCAGCTCCGAAAAACTCAACCCTGATGCGGCAAAACGCTATATTGCAACTTCGCTGAAGCACGAATTTGCCAGCGAAAACGGTACGGAACTCAACGCTATCTTGCCAAAGATGAGTCCGCTTAATCCACAGTACCTGACAAAGAAACAATCAGTTTTTCAACGAATAGTCGCGTTTATTGAAAAGTTTAAGGGCGTAGGTGGGCAGCTGTAATATGGTCGTTTTGACTTGATTGGACAGTTACCCCTTCCTTTTGCAAGGGCTCACTGCCAGATCAAGTTAAAACGAAGGCTCATGACTGCATCAGTGCGCGCCTTTCTTCCCTATACTCCGCAGTGGTATGCAAGATGCATGGTATCTGTTTTGTGGGCAAGTTGCTCTTTCGCCTCTTTGCTGAATTTTCGGGCGTCCCACGTTGGTACTTGGATTTTGCTGGACAAAACGAGAAGACCGGAACCACTTTTTTATCAGTGATTCCGGTCTTCTATGAACAATTTGGACTAAAATTTGGTGCCGAAGAGAAGACTGGATAAATATAGTATTATTGTGTATTTATTGAATAAAATATTTTTTAAATTTTTCATACCAACGTGTATACCAACAAATTTCAGCGATTTTACGGGTTCGAGTGTGGGAGAAGCACCGTAAAAAGCACCTGTGCTTCTCCGCGCCCCTAGATGAGTACTTCGTAATCGGATGAAATTGGGATAGTTATGGCTTGACAAATTGGATGGAATCGGGTGTGTATTTGGGTATGATCAATACAGATACTCTCGTCATCACGCCAGAGATGCTCAATCTCACGGCGGCCATCGATGAATTCAAAGGGGCGTGGCAGGCCCTCGGCACACTGGCTCCAGAGCGGCTTTCCGCGTTGCGCCGCGTAGCCACTATTGAAAGCGTAGGCTCCTCTACACGTATTGAAGGCAGTACCCTTTCTGACAGCGAGGTAGAAAAACTGCTCTCCCAGGTGTCCATCGGCACCTTTGCTACGCGCGACGGGCAGGAAGTTGCCGGATATGCGGAAACAATGGAGCAGATTTTCCAATCGTGGGAATACATCCCGCTAACGGAAAACTATATCCGCCAGTTGCATCGCGATCTGCTGCGCCATAGTGATAAGGATGCCCGTCACAGGGGCGTTTATAAAAATGTCCCCAACAGCGTGGCGGCCTTTGACGCCGAGGGTAGAGAAATCGGCATAGTCTTTGAAACGGCCACGCCTTTTGAAACGCCGGAGCGGATGCGAGAACTGGTGGAGTGGACACAAGCCGCGTTGGAAACACGCAGTCTGCACCCGCTGCTGGTGATTGGCATATTCACGGTGGTGTTTTTGACAATTCATCCCTTTCAAGACGGCAACGGACGGCTGTCCCGTATTTTGACGGCACTGCTCCTGTTGCGCTGCGGCTATGCCTATACGCCGTACTCTTCGCGGGAAAGCGTTATCGAGCAAAATAAGGAAAGCTACTATCTGGCATTGCACCAGACGCAGGGAACACTACGAACTGAATCCCCGAACTGGCAGCCTTGGTTGCTCTTTTTCCTCCGCACCCTGCAACAGCAAGTGCAACGCCTCAAAAAGAAAGTTGAACGTGAAAGGCTGCTTCTGGCAGCCCTGCCCGAACTGGCTGTGCAGATAGTGGAATACGTCCGGCAGCATGGCAGGGTGACACTCAAAGAAATGCAGTTGCTCACCGGAGTCAGTCGTAATACGCTGAAAGAACACTTCCGTCGCTTAGCGGCAAATGGCCAGCTGGAGATGCAGGGCAAGGGGCGCGGGGTGTGGTACAGGCTGAAGTAACACACAACACGAACAGAGGGCAGACACGGTGGCGACCACGAACAGCGTACGGTACTACATTGCCGGCTAAAGAGTACCATGCCCCGACCTGAAATAACAGATCTTTGCCGAATCCTTGGCATAGGCAAAAATATGGAAGAGTATCTTGTGTACCTTGGTTATTATGTATTTTTTATTTATTTAAAAGATTTTTATAAAATTTTGCAATGTCACAGAAATATTCATTAATTTTTAACGGATCGCCGAATGGATTTTCGTTCGCATTTCTTACCATGCACATAGTACAAAATTTTTTATCAGGACATTGAATACATTTAGGAAAATCACGTTTACGCAGTGCTCTTAGATATATAATTTTTTCAGAATGTTCCCATATATCATTGAGAAAAGTTTTTTTTATATTTCCTACAACATAACCTTGCCATCCAGCACACGGGTATACGTTGCCATTTTCTGTTATACAAATAGAAGAGGTACAAACGCTGCAAACAGGATCATCAGGAGTAATATTATTTTTACTTTCAGCTTCTATTTTTATTTGTTCTAAATATTTTTTATTATATGTAGATCTTTTACAAACAAATTCTTTAATATCATCAATCGATAGGCGGCATGACAAATTTTCTGTAGTATTGTCATATCTTGCAATTATTACTGGATCAGCACTGGCGTAAATGTTGTGTTCCTCTGCCCATTCGATAACGTCATTATAACAATCCTTGTTTTGAATCATTATTGGACAGCTTATTTGTACGGTTATATCGTTTTCAATTAATTTTAGAATAGCATTTTTTGTTTCTTCAAAACTTCCTGTTCTTTGAGTTATTCTGTCATGAACATTATTATTCATAGAATATAGTGAAGTCTGTACCCCTAAAAGGGGATTTTTTTTCATTTCTTGAATTATATCATCGTTAAGTAATGTTAAGTTACTAAGAATATTTACTGAAAAATTGTACTCTCTACACTTTGCAATAAATTCAAGAAAATTCTTATGTAACATGGGTTCGCCACCACTCAGTGTTAAGTGGAGTACCCCCATTTCATGGGATTGTTTCAATATATTATAAAATAAATCCTGATTAATCTCACTTGTTTTATTTTCGTGTGGAATATAACAGTGAATACATCGCTCGTCACATTTACTTGTTATTTCTATATGTATATTGGTAAGTTGCGGTTTACCATGAAAATATTCTTCTAGAAAATCTTGTGGTGTTTTCTCTTGGCATGAATCTGTTTGCGCTTGATTTACTTGTATAGGTTGCGTACTATTTTTATATGAAGATATTATATCTTTGCTTTTACATTCATCTGGAGTTTTTCCAGATACAACAAATCTATCATTTTCAAGAGATAAATAAAATTCTCGTGCATCATTTTTTATTATTTCAATATCGATCCCGTCGAAGAACTTGCCTATTTTTTTTGTAATATTATCAAGATGTTTTGGCGTATCATCTAAAACTGAAAAAAATATTGCACCACTTTCCGATAAAATTTTATCTCCAATATCATTTTTATTTTCATTCTTCTTTTTATATCCGAAATTCCTGTTGTCAGTGATATATCCAAACGAATCATATTTTCTAAATATAATATTTGAACTTCTTTTAAAAAACATATGATTCCTCATTAAAAAATAATCTTTAATTTTGATAAAAATGAGAGGTCCAGGACAATGCCCATTTTTTTAAAGCAAATCTAAAAAATCAGCCCCCTAGAGTTTGAGGAGGCTGATTTTTCATTAGCGCCCACTTGGCCTGGGCGGATTACAGGGTCTGCCACTCGGCTTGCTATTAGGACGGCATTCGGCCATCCGTACAACCCCTTGCGTCAAAACTTTAGGTTTTTCATAGGTCATTAGTATCACCTCCCTTTTGTCTTTATAGATTTTCTTAAGATAGTATTTTTGGGGAAGTTGTCAACAGTATCAAGCTGTCTTTTCCCTACAACTTGGACTCATTGCATGTATTTATGTCGAAAATATCACATTTATCTGCTCTACAAGAAAGGATGCCAGAAAAATAAACGCTTTATTTTGCCCTAAGCTGTCTTTTGCTTATAAAATACTTGATTTTTTTATTTATAAAAAAACAGCAGAAACGCCCGTCTCAAAACACCCGCGCGAATTCCTCGCTGGTAATCACCGTATCCCAGCCACCACGTTGTTCGCCTTTATGCCTGTTTATTCCGGTATAGCTCAAGCTGGCGTCTTCGTAGCGTTTGAATTTATAGACAGCATCGTTCATAAGGGCATCGTTGAACACTCCCAGCGACACCAGCAGCTCGAAGTCCGTGATTTCCAAGCCTGTTACCTTGCGGAATAGCTCCGGCTCAAGCTGAGTGATGACATCCTTGAGGCATTGCTCGCGGTTATCGGTAAGATACATGAATATAGGGATGCGCGTGGCAAATTTGATGAGTTTGTCTTGTATCTGCTTGCGCTTACTTTTGTATTCCTTCTCTTCTTCTGACAGCGGCCTTTTTGTATCTGGTGTCTTTTTTTCTCCGTCTTTTTTTGCTTTCTTCACCGCATCAGATTTTGCGATGATGGTTTTGATATCTTCGTTCAGGCTGCGGAATCCTTCAATTTTCATGAGGGCATTCATGGCATTTTGATTCGCCATGAGGCGCGCCAGCGTGTCATTATCTACATTAACGAGTAAGGCACTTTCCCAGCGTTTGGCCAGAAGCGTGGCTGATGTCCCGGCCATAGCCATATCGAGGATATCACGGGCATTTATCTGCCGCATATTCATGCCATCATACGCAATGACAGGCAGAAAATTGATGAACTCGCCCACCTTATCCTCTGGGCTTCTACCGTTCACGTCCAGTTTACAGCTGTAGTCCGCTATTTGGCGCAGGGCGCGGTCAAGCGCGAAGTCGAAGACATAGCACTCCTGTTTCAAAATTTCTTTTCGTCCGTCGTCGGTGGCGATTTCCCACGGGCTTTGCACGCGGAAGGCCGCCTGAAAATAGGTTTCTGGACTGGAAAGATTACGGAGCATGAAAATTCCCGTCCAAGGTTTGACTGTGACGCCTGTGGTGAGTTTGCCACAAGAAAGCGTGATCGTTTTGCAGTCCAGCGGATTTTCCATGGATTCCTGCACTGGCGCGAGGGCCGCAGCGCCGTTGCCAGCCTCTATTCCGGCGCAAACGTTGACGGTATAGCTGTGGTAAAAAGTATTATGCCGTTCCTCAAGTAAATTTTTCATGGCATAACATGCGGAGACATTGGGCAGAAACCACAAGGTATGCTGGAGCACGTTCAACAGGCGTGCATCGGCATAGGGCATGACTGGTTTGCGCGCCTTCAAATCGTCCACGGCTGTTTCCATGAACGCTCCCCGTATAAGGTCGAGCCATTTTTGCACGTCAGATTTATGGAGAAAGGCAGCCTTACGTCCCTTACCTTCGGCGGCAAAAAAAACATTCAAGTCAAACTCGTTGAACTCGCCCTGCATGGCTATTTTCCGAATGCTTTCTGGTATCTGATAGGCCATCATGACCATGCGGGGCAAGGATGCGTAGGGATTGCCTTCTCCCGCCCATTCTTCCTTGGCCTTTTGCTCGTCAGAATACGTCCAATTGTAAATCTGTTCTTCGATGAATTCCCCAGAATTGAGCGCACGGAATGGTGTCCCCGAAAGAAACAGATAGCGACGTGTCGTAATAGGTAAAAAAGACTCATCATAGGCATTGCCGCGATCATATCGTTCAAAATTTATGCTGTCGAATTTGTCGTCGTCTTCCTGTTCAAAGAGTTTCTTTGCGTTTTCCTTCCAAGCGCCGAAATGGTATTCATCAAAAATAACCATGTCCCAGTTGATGGTATGCACCCATTCATTTTTGGGCTTGATACCGCCATTTTCCCGGTTCACGCCAAGGAAATCTTGAAAGGAACCAAAGCAGACCACAGGACGCTCTGCATCCGCTTTTTCGTAGGATAGTTCCGTGTCGTGCGTAATAAATTGCCAGCCTGCGAAGTCGATATGTGAGGCAAGGTCGTCACGCCATGCACTCAGCACGGCAGGCTTGAAGGTAAGTACCAGTACACGCTTCATCTTCATACGCAGGGCAAGCTGATAGGCGGCGAAGGTCTTGCCGAAACGCATCTTGCAATTCCACAAAAATTTAGGGATGCGCGAGCCTTCCGTTTCTACACTTTGAAAGTAAGCGCAGGTTTTGTCCACGGCGGCCTGCTGCTCTGGACGCATGGCAAAATCGAGCGTGCGGTTTTCGTCATTGTCGGTACGGTTTTTCACGGCCAGTACAGCGGCTTGCACGTTCTGTACAGCACAACGGAACCACTCGCCGCCTTTGTTTGTGATTCCCTTTCTTGTAAGAGCCCGATGAACATCATGATCTGTAAATGTGGAGCCATCAGGCCGCATGGCCTTACACTGAAATTCGATGGTGTACGGCTTGAGGCCCTTGGGCTGATCAACATTGAATTGCTCTTTGATGCGCTGTTCCACCGCGCGTGTGGTGTATCCCACCTTGAGCAGTCCAGCATAGGTTGGAGCGGGATTGCTGTAAGCGTAAATGGTAGGCTGTGCATCTGGGCGTGGAGGAAAATAGTCGGCCATTTTATTTGTCCACGTCCATAGGTTTGATCATGGACTCGATGAAAGATATTTCTTCTTCCGTCAGACCGTATTTGGCGTAGAGCTCGGCGTCTGTCCAGGGTTTGGAGAAATCTTGGAGGGGGACAAATTCATATACTCCGCGCATAGCGTGTTGAGCATTTTTCTTTTGGAGGACAAGAAATCTAAAAAATTTAGTGGAAATATATGAAATGACATTTTGACAAACTATCTTATTTTCAAATGGGCCTATAACGAGATAACTTTGATTGCAAACTGTATTAGGTTCGCCATAAAATGGCCTACCTAAAATTGTATGAGGAAATACATCACTACCACTTCCTGCTTCTGGTATATATACTTTATGCCATGCAATCATTTTATGACCTTTTAATATGCTTTTGATTGGCGTAAATGAAGTTCCTCCTTTGAATTTTTTATTATTTCCACTAATATACATTTTTATATCATCAGGATGTGTTTTTTGTGGAGTTCCTTTATAACTTGTGACTAGGCCAAATGGAGTTTGAGGACTAACAAATTCATTAAAATATTTTGTGCCTTTTTTGTAAATTTTATGCAAAATTGTTATGGATTGATTATACCTAATAAAAGTAGAATTTCCATTCTCAAGTAATGGTCTTTTTGCTGGGCCAATATTTTTATTGTTAATATGAGTAGTTATTTCACAATCGCCGTGATAGTGATAGTTCCACAAAAAATAACAAACCCCAGCTTTTATCTGTACACCAGGAAAACAATCTGTGGCATTTGGATAGTCATGTAATATTTGAATTCTATTGTCGTTAAGCATTGATTTTCTAAAATCATCTAGACCACGGCCACCAGCATACCAACGAGCAGGAATGATCATAATAAGAAAACGTGGATTAAGTTTTTTTGCACAAGAAACAAATTTTTGATAGATAGGAATTGCGTAGTTTTCTTTTTCTACACCTACGTTCAACTGATACGGCGGATTCCCGATAATAACGTCAAACTTCATATCAAAAATTTTCTCTGGATTCTGGATATGAATAAATTCATACGCATGGGACTCCAGATCTACCCCACGATCGTATTCTGCCTGTGAGGCTCCGCAATATTCACATTTTTCATTTTTCCAACAATGCTTAACACGTCCAAAGCGAATATTGCCATCCGTATTTTCAAAACGAGATATAGTATAATCCCCATTTGCTTCTTTTGAACAATAAAGAGACCTGCGGGAAAGCAATGCGGTAAGAGCGGTAAGGGCGATCCCAAAGAGCTGTTTGTGGAAAATATGGTTAAGGCGTACCTGCAAGTCGGGAAATTCTTTTTCCAGTCCTTTGATGAGCCGTTTGGCGATTTCACGCAAAAACACGCCACTTTTGCAGGCTGGGTCAAGGAATGTTACCTTTGGATCACTCCAGATGGATTCCGGCAGCATATCCAACATGGCATTCGCCACTTCGGGCGGGGTGAAAACTTCATCGCTGGACAAATTGGCAAGACAGGAAAGGACGTCAGGATTATGCCCATGCTGGAGGTTAGGCATGATGTACCCTCCAGTATTCTACCGGCGGAAATTCCTGGACGGGGGAGGGGATGAACGCGCCCTGCTCACTGTCGTACTCCCAACCCGGTGTATAGAGCAGCCCTTGTCTTTTTTGTTTTTCCGATTCTCCCGAAATGAGTTTGTCCAGCCGGAAGTCACGCCGCTTCATGAGGTCGCCGGAGATAAGCGACCATTCCGAGAACACGATGGGCGTTCCATCACTCTGGAGCAGTGTGAGCGCGTCCCCGCATAGGATATTACGTTCCAGAAGAAAGCGCACAGCCTCAAGGCATTCTGCGCTGACAGCAAGACCGGCAACGGTAGCGGCGGATTGCTCCCAAAGACTGTAAAGACGTTGGCGGCATTCTACCGCGTTATCTTCCAAGAGTTCCACGCCATACAGGCTGGAAAGTGCCAGCACGGCATACCGTTCGTATTCATGGGGACTTTTGCCGTAGCGTGAGGTCACTACGGCCAGCTTTCGGGCAAGGACTTCGGCAAGAAAATTGCCATTGCCGCAGGCGGGTTCAAGAAAACGGCTTTCAATGCGCTCGGTTTCTGATTTCACGAGGTCGCACATAGCTTTTACTTCCCGCTCTGCGGTGAATACTTCGCCATGAGCTGCCACGCGCTCCCGTGATTTGACTTGTGTGCTTTCCGCCATATCCCCTCTCTGCAAAGGTGGCGGAAAAGTGTACTACCGCGCCGTAGGGTACGTAAGAGCTTTAAAGCAACCCGTACTATCCAGTAATGATTGACCAAGTCCTTTTTCTGGGCTAAACTATTACTTGACAGTCTATTTTATAGGGTGGCGCGGTAGTACACTTCTGTGTCCGTTTATGGACAAACTTTCTTATATAATTTCACCTTCTTGCGAAAAGTTGACCTGGCCATCTCTGTACGTTTGGCTGCCTCAGTCATTGAAATAAATCCTTGCTCCCACAGCAGAGATATTTCAGCAAAATTTTTCGGCAAGGGTTGAGGTTGGGGGCCAAATTTTACCCCATTCCTTTTCGCAGCGGCAATCCCTTCAGCCTGCCGTTTTCGAATATTCTCCCGTTCATTTTGAGCGACAAAGGAAAGGACCTGTAACACAAGATCTGCAATGAAGGTACCGAGCAAATTTTTATCCCGTTTGGTGTCGAGCAGAGGCATATCCAGCACGAGTATATCTATACGTTTTTCTTTGGTTAATACCCGCCATTGCTCCAGAATTTCTTCATAGTTACGGCCCAACCGATCAATGCTGGTGATGCACATCTGATCGCCGGGTTTTAAGCAAGTGAGAAGGGCCTGATATTGCGGACGCTGAAAATCCTTGCCCGACAGCTTATCCATAAAGATATGATCGGCAGGGATAGCGCGTTGCTCAAGGGCTAGACGCTGCCTACTTTCATTCTGGTCTGTACTGGATACGCGGATGTATCCGTATGTCTGTTCCATGCGTATTCCTCCAAGTGTTTGATTCACAATCCCTCATGCGGCATATCTGAAGTCATAACAGGAGGGAGACCGTTTTCGTTCGTATTGGAGGTGTGCGTCACAGTAGTGGCGGTCACAAGGGGCGGGGGTGTGTCTTGCCTTTTTGTTTTCGGCGTGTCCTTCCTGCGCTTGAATTCATTCAGATATTTCGCCAAGGTCGGCGGCTTCACATCAATGCCTTTTTCGTGCAGGCGCTCAACAAGCTCCTGCGTGTCGAAGCCGCGTTTCTTCATCCGTTCCAGCGTCGGGGCAAGGGCAAAAACGGCCTCCTTCACTGTCATGACACGGTTCCCCTCCAGCGTGACGGAGGCGGGCTTGAGCTTGGCAAGTTCCTGTCTGATTGCTTTGACGTTGGCGGCTGTGATGGGCATGGTATTTCCTCCTATTGTCGTGCTGGGGGGTATTGTACGAATATGGCCCTGAATTTTGCTCTTTGCCTTTCCGGTCGAGCGGGACGGTCGCCCACGCTTCACGGAGTGAAGCCTAGTGGGCTATATCTTCGGCATGGGCGAAGATTTTTCCCAGATGCCTCAGCGCATTCGCATGCCACGGGCAAACTGCGCTTGTTGGCGCTCCTTTTCCTGTGCGGCCTGCCGCTCCGCCTCCTGACGACGCTGAAGCTGCTCGGCCCGCTTCCGCTCCACGAAGTCGCGATGCTGCGGCAGAATTTCCGGCAGAAGCAGAAACTCCCGATAGCCTGCCATAATCGCTTTCAATTTTTTCAACTGCGTCTTCAGCTCTTCTTTTTCCTCATGGCTTTGCTTTCTGTGGGCCTCGTATGCTGCTTCAAGCCGTGTTCGCTTTTGGCGCAGCGCTTCCACCTCCCATTGCAGAATTTTTTTCTGTTCTTCGGCCAGGTGTTTGACGGCCAGCGCTTTTTTCATCTCGGCAATAAGGAGTGAGGATTTTTTCAGCACGGATTTATAATTGAACAGGGAAGCCTCTGGGAGAGCGGTGTCCTCCCGAAGAATTTTTTCCGCTTCCTCGGCCTGCCGTTCATAGTCTTCAATGTCCTTTTTCAGCTCTTCCTTGCGCTGCTCCAAGGTGGCGATAGTTTGCTGAGAATTTTGGGCAAGCTCTTCGCCTTCTAATCGCAACCTTTCCAGTGCCTCCTGCTGTTGCTTGAACTCGCGGGTACTCAAATGTTTTTTCGCGGAGTCGGGCGTCTGCTCCACGCCGCGTTCAATGGCGAAGCCCCGGCTTTGCAGATATGCGGGGAGTTCTGATTGCAACGTCCGCAGACTTTGGCGGGTATAAATTTTGTTGGCGTTGAGGCGTCCGTCTGGCGTTACCGGCACATGGAGAAAGTGCATATGCGGCGTTTTTTCATCCATGTGAACCATCGCGGAAATGACGTTTTCCGCACCTACGAAATCTGTAAGAAAGGCTTTGCTCTCTTCAAAGAAGCGTCTGGTTTCCTCTGGGGAAAAATTTTGAAAAAAATCACGGTCGGAAGACACTATAAGTCCGCACATACGCACGGCATCCTTGCGCACAGCCTTGACCAGCAGAAGGTCATCAATGCGGTTCTGAATGGCTTCAGCGTAGTTTGCTGACGCAGATTTATGTAGCTCGCAGTTCGCCGCGCTCCTGTTGTAGTCAATATCGGGGTTGGAGTGGCTCTCCCGCTCTCGCCGGTTATGACTCTGAATGCCGCGTATTGCCTCTTTTTTGAACTTATCCATATGAAAGACGAGATAGGACATAGCTGGACTTCCTTGTATTACTGGCTTTCCTATTTTTGGGGCGGTACACTTTTGCGTTTTTCGCGGTACAAAAGTCGAAGACGTGCTTGGACATGGCTGGCCTTCTTTGTAGGACTGACGCGGAGCATTTTACAGGTGTACCGCTGTACCACCCTTTAGGAACCGGTACAGCGGTACACTTGAACGCGGCAGTTCAATTTTCTCCGTCCAGTTTTTTCTTCAACCGTTGAATTGCGCCCTTGGATTTGCCCATTTCTTCGGCGCAATCCCGCACGCTGTAGCCTTCACTCAAGAGGCGTTTCAGCTCTTCCAATTCCACGTCTTCCAGTTCCTTGATTTGCCAGCGCAGCGCGTTACCCTCGGTCACCAAGTTTGCCTCAAAGGGCTTTGCGTCATCGCCCAGTATGCCCCGCGCTTTGGTTAAATGAACTTCAAAGCGCGCGCCTTCGGCCATGCTGTATTCTCTGGGCCTGCGGAGGCTGATCACCGTGTCCATGATGTCTTCCCGTGCGCTGGTGCCGCGCTGGTCGCCGGATTTCCCGGCATGATGGATGAGCAGGACGGTTATTCCCCGACGGCGTAAGTCCAGCAGCCACGCCTGCATGGTCTGCCATGACTGAGATTCATTTTCCTTGCCGGTTCGGCATAAGGTCGCGATATTGTCCAGCACAACCATGTCCACATCTTTCAAAAATGGCTCCAGCAGGGCCTGGCCGTGTGCTGTGGATAAATCCGGCATGGGGCAGGGCTGTAAATCCGGTGTGATGAGCGCCATATTTTTTAACGTGTGTGGGGGAACGGACATGCCGCTGACAAGCGCGGAAAGGCGGCTCTGCATGGAAGTGGCTGGCATTTCTCCGTCCACATACAGCGTCCGCTTGGGCATGGGGGCGCGCCAGTTGAATACGGCCCCGCCGGATGCCACGGCTACGGCAACGCTCAAGGCGGCGAAGGTTTTACCTATGCCGCGCGGGGCGTACATGATGCCTATGCCCTGTACCGGAAGCACCGGTGAAAGAAGATACCCCCGTTCAGGTATGGGCATAGAAAGGAACTGCCCCATGTCCAAAGACACAAGCGAGGGATTGTTGCTGGCATATACCACGGCTTCCAGCTGGCGGCAGACCTCCTGTAAACCTTCGCTTTGATGTAAGTCGTTGAAGTCAGTACCATTGCCCGTAGAAAAAGAAGGGAGGGCGAAACGCGCCTGCGCCGCTTGTGCGGCCTCTTGCCCTTTGCCACGACCTGCTTCATCATTGTCACCGCACACCACAATAGGGGCGTCAGGGAACTTGCTCCGCACGATATTTGCCACATTTGGCAGATTATTGGCGGAGAACGTCACATATACGGTGTAATCACTGGCAAGATGAATGCTGGCCCCGGTGGCATAACCTTCACACAGGACAAGCGGTTTTTCCGTTTTGCCAGGAATGCAAAAATACCCGCCCTGAATCTTTCCGCCTGCAAGGAAACGTTTTGTTCCATCTGGGGCGATATATTGCAGACTGTGTACGTTGCCTGAAATATCCATGACAGGAATAAGCAGCATACCATTGTAATCTTGCCGCACATCGCCAAGCGCGGGGATGCCTTTGCGTTGCAGATAGGCGTGTTCCGGCGAACAAGGGAAAGAGGCGTTGAGAATGCTCCGGGCCTGTTGCGCCGCTGCTTCATGCCGCTGGGCGCATTCAGCCTCGCGTTGCCGCCGTATGGCGTTTTGACGCTGCCGCCATAGCTCCCGCTCAATCGGGGAAAGCGTTTTTTCCTCGACTTCGGAAAACGTACCCTGTTCTCCGCTTTCCCAGTTGCACCACCAGAGCGTCGCCGGGCTGTCAAGATGGGCGATGTACGCGCCGTTCTGCTTGTGCGGCTTGCCTGTGGTGGGGCAGCGGCGCAGTTTTCCGTCTGTCAGTACTTCAGACGGAACCAAGCCCTTGTCGTTCAGAATGTCCCGAAATGTTTGCAGGGGATTACTCATGGTGAGCCTCCTGCCTGTGCTTGGATTCGTCTGTCTGCATGCCAAGGCTCCGCACAAGTTCGGCGATGTCTTCAACCCGCCATGCAGTTGTGCGGAGGCCAAGTTTAACGGGCTTGGGATAACGTCCTGTGCGGCAGCCCTCCCACCATGCACTTTTGCTGATGGGGACAATGGCCAGCACCTGGGGGAGACGAAGAAAACCGAATGTGGGAATTTGTGGTTGATTATGTGCCATAAAAAAGCCTCCTGAATCGTATTGGATTTCAGGAGGCTATAGCCAAGGCTCGTTGGAAAAATACTGTATGGGACTTGGAAATATCTTGGAAAAAAGTTGTAATGCCAAAATGTTAGGTTTCTGGAGTATCAAGGACGTTGACGCACATAGCCTTTTCAACAAGTTCTTTCCCCTGCTTATCATAGGCGGAGTCGGACTTGTGCGGTTCTCCGAGCAATTCCCCTATGGCCCGTTTGGTAAGACGCAAGCCCCGCTTATGGAGGAGGATATGGACGATGTATTCATCGGCAAGGCCTTCACCGCGCATGGCGTCACGGATGGCCTCTTTTGTTTTGCCAGCCCATGCTGATCGCGGGACGAAAACAGCGTCCTGCTCCTGCGGCTCCAGTGGGCGGACTTCGGCAGTCTGTTGGGCAGGTGGCGTGGCCTCTATACTGACATTAGGAATTTTTTGCTGCGGAGTGTTGAGAATAGAATCAACAACCGCATGAGTAAGCCCCTTTACCTCGTGACGAAGGGGAAAATCATGGAGCTTGAGAATTGCGGCAGCCCTGTCCACCAACATGGTGTCAAAAAATATGCGCGAAATGAAGTGATAGCTTGAGTTAGGCAGAAAAAGTACCTCATCGTCAATATTTTCAATAGCAAAAATGTCGTACTCCGGCCCTCTTTGCTCAAGCTTTCGCAGTGTTGTGAAGAGAAAATCTCTTTCTTCTGAATATATTGTGTCAACGGTGCTGAATGTCTCAGACAGGACATACTCAAGACCTATTTTGAGTACCTTGGAATCGATACAACGTGAAAGTTTTTTGAAAAAGTCCATCACGTCAAAACCGCACAAGTCGGTGAAAAAGCGTTTGCCCGGAGTCAGGGCCACATCAGGCAGGATCACGCACTTCGCCTTATACCGCATGGCTGCCGCCTGGGCATAATCCTTCCAGAAGCGTTCATATGCTCGGTGCCACAATTCCAGTGGAAACACCGCGTCAGGGCAGAGAGCCTGAACGAGAGCATCGGCTTCATGTGGCGTCAGTTCATACGCCAGACGCACTCGGCTCATGGGTATTTTTTGCAGGTCTATCATGGATGATTCAGCCTCCTGACTCGCGCGGGCTGGCAAAAACAGGCCGTATGGGGGCTATCCGTACCATGCGTTGATCATGTCCACGCCATCATAGCCTGCCTGCCGCATACGTTCTTTTTCCTCTTCGCTCCACCCAGTATCCTTGGTAGTGACTTGCCTGTCTTCCGGCAATTCACCAATGAGGACAGCGGTAGTCCTCGCCTCAGCCGGGGTAGATACCTTGGCGGTCACATATAATGTTGACATATTCGTCTCCTTACGCTGTTTTGTCGCGTAATCCGTCCAGATAGTCGGCCCATGACTGCATAAGTGTGCGCCTTTCTTCCATGTATTCCGCACGATTGTAGGCAAGACGCACAGTGTCTGGCTCCTTGTGGGCAAGCTGGGCTTCAATAACATCGGCCCGAAAGCCCAGCTCGTTGAGACGAGTGCTGGCCATTGCCCGAAAACCATGCAGCGTCATCGTGTCCTTGCCGTAGCCCATGCGCCGCAAGGCGGCCAATGGCGCGGCGTCACTGATGGGCGTCGTGAGCGCGCGAGTGCTGGGGAAAAGCAGCTCACCATTGCCGGTATAGACGTGCAGCTCTTTGAGGAGGGTTAAAACCTGCTTTGCCAGCGGAACAACGTGTTCACGGCGCATCTTCATGCGCGAGGCCGGAATACTCCAGATGGCATTTTTGAGGTCAAACTCGCTCCAGTGGGCGAGGCGCAGTTCTGACGGGCGGGTGAAGACATAGGGTAAAATTTTCAGGCAATAGACAACGGACGTATAGCCCACATAGGCGTCAATATCCCGTAAAAGGAGACCAATATCATCGGGAACAGTGACAGCGGCAAAATGCGTTGTCTGCACTGGCGCTAAGGCTTCCGTCAGACCGGCGGCCACATCGTATTTGACGCGGCCGGTAATGCGGGCATAGCGTGTGACCTGTCCGCACAGGCGCATGAGCTTGTGGGCAGTTTCGTGATGGCCGAGACGTTCGGAAGGCTGCACCACCTGCAAAAAGTCGGAAGGTTCAAGCTGGGTTACGGGCTTGCCGCCAAGAACGGGAAAAAGTGCATTTTCCAAATAACGGCGTAATTTCTGGGCATGTTTGGCGGAGAGTGTCGGCTCGTATTTGGCGAACCATTCCCGCGCCACAAATTCAAACGTGTCACGCTCTTCACGTTTTTGAGCAAGCACGGCTTCCTTGGCCTGCCGCTTTTCCGCGCCGGGGTCAATTCCTTTGGCAAGCTGTTCTTTGGCTTCTTCCCTGAGTTTTCTGGCATCCCGCAACGAAATGGCGGGGTATGCCCCAAAACTCAACAATTTCTGCTTGCCTGCAAAACGGTAGGCCATACGCCAAAGTCTGCTGCCCGTAGGCGTCACATGCAGGTATAGCCCGCCACCGTCAGAGAGTTTTTGTACCTTATCCGTGGGCTTGAGCGCACGCAGGGCCGTGTCGGTAAGTTTCATGTTGGTATCCTCCAAAACTGTCCAAAGCAATGCAGTGAAATCCCATGAAAACAGCATATAACCATATGAAACCAATGCTGTTTTTGTTTAGTTGGTATTTCGTTGCGCATAGAAGGTAGTGTGGTATTGGTACCCACGGATCTACCAACGATTTTTGAGGATGTCCACGTTGGTACTTGGATTTTACTGGACAAAACGAGAAGACCGGAACCACTTTTTTATCAGTGATTCCGGTCTTCTATGGACAATTTTGGACTAAAATTTGGTGCCGAAGGGGAGACTCGAACTTCCACGGAGTAACCCCCACCAGACCCTGAACCTGGCGTGTCTACCAATTCCACCACTTCGGCGCGAGCAAATAAGTACAGGAAAGGGCAGGCTTTGGCAAGTATTTTTTTATCCTCTTGGCATAAAAAAAGGGGGCTTGCCTTATGTTGTGCAAGCCCCCTTGGTAGAGTACGGTTTTTTATTTGTCGATATTCACAAGAATGGGATCTTCTTCCAAATCTTCAAGGAACTTGTCGGCACGTTCTTTTTGGTCGGGCACAACAATATCACTGTGCACATATTCGCGGTAGCCTGTACCAGCAGGAATAAGGCGACCCACAATGACGTTTTCTTTCAAGCCGCGCAGATAATCTTCTTTGCCTTTCAGCGAGGCTTCTGTCAGCACCTTGGTGGTTTCTTGGAAGGAAGCCGCCGAGATGAAGGAAGACGTAGTGAGCGAGGCCTGTGTAATACCCAGCACCAGCGGTTCTGCCGTGGCAGGCTGGCGGCCTTCATTGATGGCCTTTTGGTTTTCCTGCTTGAACTCGGCTTTATCCACCTGTTCGCCCACAAGGAAGGATGTACCGCCAGAATCAAGCACGGTCACCTTTTTCAGCATCTGGCGCACGATAACTTCGATGTGCTTATCGTCAATGCCCACACCTTGGAAGCGGTACACTTCCTGAATTTCATCCACCAGATAGCGGGCAAGGTATTTTTCACCGCGCGTATGCAGGATGTCGTGCAGCTCGGGGTAGCCTTCGGTCAGGGTAGCGCCTGCTTCCACAAAGTCCCCGTCGGTGGCGGTGATATGCTTGCCCTTGGGCACAAGATATTCGCGCGCTTCACCAATTTCGGGGGTGACCATGAGCTTTCTTTTGCCTTTTGATTCGCCAACATAGGCCACAATACCAGCAATTTCTGAAACCACGGCCATGTCTTTGGGCTTGCGCACTTCAAACAGCTCGGCAACGCGCGGCAAACCACCAACGATATCTTTGGTTTTTGACGTTTCGCGCGGCTTACGGGCAAGAATATCACCCGCTTGCACATCCTGACCGTTTTTCACCATGATAATACTGCCCACAGGCAGGGCATGGGTAGCCGCAATGCCGTGCTGCTCGCCGCCCACGGTGGTCATGCCGCGCATTTTCACTTCGCCATCTTCACCGCAAACGGACAAAGAGGGGCGGAAGTTGGTGGTGCGGTATTCCATCAGGGTCAGTGAAGTCTGGTGGGTTACATCGTCTATCTTTTCCTGAACGGTTTTGCCTTCAACAATGTCGGTAAACTTAATTACGCCGCCCACTTCAGAAACAAGGGGTTCGTTGAAGGGGTCCCATTCTGCCAGCACAACACCCTTGGTGACTTCCTGCTGGTCGGCAACGTGCAGGCGCGCACCATTGGGCAGAATGTATTTTTCCCGCTCACGCCCTTGGGCGTCCACCACGGTGAGCTGGCCACTTTTGCCCAGCACCAATTGCTGGCCATCGCGGTTTTGCACCAGCTTGACGCGGTGCAGAATAACGCGGCCGGGGGTTTGGGCTTCAAACTTATTCTTTTCAACTGTGCCCGAAGCCGTGCCACCAATGTGGAAGGTACGCATGGTCAGCTGCGTGCCGGGCTCACCAATGGACTGAGCAGCAATAATACCCACGGTTTCACCAATATTCACCAAGTGGCCGCGGGCAAGGTCGCGCCCATAGCACAGGGCGCAGATGCCGCGGTCGGACTGGCAGGTGAGGGGCGAACGCACCGTAATGGAAGGCACGCCCTTGTCGTCCAGCATCTTAGCTTCTTTTTCGGTAATCAGGGTGTTTTCGGGCAGCATCATTTCCTGTGTTTCAGGGTCTTGCACAGGGTAAAGCAGCACACGCCCCACAGCGCGTTCGGAAAGTTTGGTCTTCACGTCTGCGCCATCACGCACAGGAGCCAGCTCCACACCGTCCACCGTGCCGCAATCGTGCTCGGAGACAATGACATCCTGCACCACGTCCACCAAACGGCGGGTGAGGTAACCAGAGTTTGCCGTCTTCAAAGCGGTATCGGCCAAGCCCTTACGAGCACCGTGGGTAGAGGTGAAATATTGCAGCACCGAAAGCCCTTCACGGAAGGAAGCCGTAATAGGTGTTTCAATAATTTCACCCGAAGGCTTTGCCATCAGGCCGCGCATACCAGCAAGCTGGCGCATTTGGTCTTGGTTGCCTCGAGCGCCAGAGTTGGACATCATAAAGAGCGGGTTAAAGCTCTGGTTTTGCTCTACCTTGCCTGTTTTGGGGTCGGTAAGCATATCGTAGGAAATGGCCTTGGTCATTTCAGACGAGATGTTTTGCGTGGCCTTAGTCCAAACGTCAACGACCTTATTGTATTTCTCGGTACGGGTAATGATACCGTCGCGATACTGGCGCTCAATATCATCCACTTCGTTTTGCGAGCTTTCCAGAATGTGTTTTTTCGATTCGGGAATAATAAGGTCTTTCACGCCAATGGAAACACCAGCACGGGTAGCAAATTCGTAGCCCAAGTTTTTCAGACTGTCGCACAGCACAACCGTGGCTTTAATGCCAGCTTCGCGGTAGGTGTTGCCCACCAGCTTGGCAATGGCCTTCTTGGTCAGCACTTGGTTGACATTAGAGAAGGACAGCTCTGGCGGCAAAATATCGCTTACCAGCACGCGCCCGGGGGTGGTGTCATAGGTGACACCATCGGGCATACGCACCTTGATGCGGGCATGAATGGAAACTTGGTCTGCATCATAGGCTGCTTCCACTTCCCACGGGGCGCAGAAGGTCATGCCCTCACCCTTTTCAAAGGAGCGCATGCAGGTCATATAATACAAGCCCAGCACGATATCCTGCGAAGGCACAATAACAGGGCCGCCGTTGGCTGGCGAAAGAATGTTATTGGTGCTCATCATCAGCACGCGGCATTCAATTTGCGCTTCCACCGAAAGGGGAATGTGCACAGCCATCTGGTCACCGTCAAAGTCGGCATTGTAGGCTGTACATACCAGAGGATGCAGGCGAATGGCCTTGCCTTCAACCAGCAGCGGTTCAAATGCCTGAATGCCCAAGCGGTGCAGGGTAGGGGCGCGGTTGAGCAGAATGGGATATTCGCGCACTACTTCTGAAAGAATATCCCACACCACCAGCTCTTCGCGCTCCACCATCTTTTTCGCGCTTTTAATGGTGGAAGCATGCCCCCGCTTTTCCAGTTCGGAATAAATAAAGGGCTTAAAGAGCTCCAGCGCCATTTTTTTGGGCAGGCCGCACTGGTGCAGCTTCAAGTAAGGGCCAACGGTAATAACCGAACGGCCAGAATAGTCCACGCGCTTGCCCAGCAGGTTTTGACGGAAGCGCCCCTGCTTGCCCTTGATCATGTCTGAAAGGGACTTTAAGGGGCGGCCGTTAGTGCCAGCAATGGCGCGGCCACGGCGGCCGTTATCAAACAAAGCGTCAACAGCTTCCTGCAACATACGCTTTTCATTGCGAATGATGATTTCGGGCGCACCCAGTTCCATCAGGCGTTTTAAGCGGTTGTTGCGGTTGATAACGCGGCGGTACAAGTCATTCAAGTCGGATGTGGCAAAACGCCCGCCATCCAGCGGCACCAAGGGGCGCAATTCTGGCGGAATGACAGGAATAACTTCCATAATCATCCATTCGGGCTTGTTGTCCGACTCTAAGAAAGCCTCAACAATTTTTAAGCGCTTGGTGAGTTTTTTCTTTTTGGTTTGGCTTTTGGTGGTTTGCGATTCTTCGCGCAATTCGGCACGCAGGCTTTCCAAATCTAGCTCTTCGAGCAGGCTGCGAATAGCTTCTGCGCCCATGCCCACGGTCATGACATCATCTGAGCCATAGTGGTCAATAATCTGAAGGTATTGGTCTTCAGAAATAACCTGACGTTTGGTGAATTCTGTCTGCCCCGGGTCTAAGACTATATAGGAATCGAAATAGAGCACTTTTTCCAGATCGACCATGGTCATATCCAGCAAAGTACCTATTTTAGAAGGCAATGTTTTCAAAAACCAGATATGCGCCACAGGAGCGGCAAGCTCGATGTGACCCATGCGCTCGCGGCGCACTTTAGAGGCAATGACTTCCACGCCGCATTTTTCGCACACAATACCGCGGTGCTTCATGCGCTTGTATTTGCCGCAATTGCACTCATAGTCCTTCACAGGGCCGAAGATTTTGGCGCAGAAAAGGCCGTCACGTTCGGGTTTGAAGGTACGGTAGTTAATGGTCTCGGGCTTTTTTACTTCCCCATAAGACCATTCGCGTATGGCTTCAGGCGAGGCGATGGAAATCTGGATGGCTTTCAGGTTGCGGATATTCGCCACATTGGCAGAAGCGCCGCGTGCAGTGAAGAGATCGTCCAGGCTCATATATTGCTACCTTGCTTTATCTAAGCAGTTATTATCATAAAAAACGCATAGCGCGGGGAAAAATCCCTTCCCCCGCCAGCAAAACACTGGCGGGGGCGGGCACTCTTTATTCTTCCGTAGCTTCTTCTTGCGGCATATCTCGCATATAGCCAACGCGTTTGGGCTTTTTCTTGCCTTCTTCTTGATGCAGCGTCACGTTCAGGCCAAGGGACATCAATTCCTTGACAAGCACGTTGAAGGATTCGGGCAACCCAGCTTCAAGGAAGTTGTCCCCCTTGACGATCTTTTCATACATCTTCACACGCCCTGCCACGTCATCAGACTTGACGGTGAGGAATTCCTGCAAAAGGTAGGCTGCGCCGTAAGCTTCCAGCGCCCACACTTCCATTTCCCCAAGGCGCTGACCACCAAATTGAGCCTTACCGCCCAAGGGCTGCTGCGTCACTAATGAGTAAGGGCCAGTAGAACGGGCATGAATTTTTTCATCCACAAGGTGATGCAGCTTGAGGTAATACATCACACCCGTGGTCACACGGTTTTTGAAGGCTACGCCTGTGCGCCCATCATACAGCACACTTTTGCCATCGTCGGCCTTGCCAGCGCGTGTCATCCAGCCCCATATTTCGTCTTCGGTAGCACCGTCAAAAACAGGGGTGCGCGTCACAATGCCCTTGCGTAATTTTTCTACAGACTTCACAAATTCTTCATCGTCCATAGAATCAACCAGCTCGTTGACATCTTCAGACTGGAACACGTCTTTTACTTCAGCACGAATCTGGTCAAGGCCAGCGTGCTCGTCCAGCATTTCTGCCAGCTGACGCCCCAGCTCCTTGGCTGCCCAGCCAAGGTGGGTTTCCATAATCTGCCCAATGTTCATACGCGAAGGCACGCCCAAGGGGTTGAGCACAATGTCCACAGAGCGGCCATCGGCAAAGAAGGGCATATCTTCTTCGGGCAGAATGCAGGAAACAACACCCTTGTTCCCGTGGCGGCCTGCCATTTTATCGCCCACCGAAAGCTTACGCTTAATGGCAATGTGCACCTTGACCATTTTAATTACGCCGGGGGGCAGGTCATCCCCTTCCACCACTTTTTCGCGTTTGGCGTCATAAATGGCACGCATATATTCGATTTGGCGGTCGTACTTTTCCAGCGCGGCAGCCACAATATCATTGGTTTCTTTGCTCTTGAACAAGCCAGCCAACTTTTTAACAGGCAGGCTTTCCAGCACCTCGGCAGTGAGCACAGCGCCTTCTTCAAGCAGCACTTCGCCTTTGCGTGCGCCAGCCAGCGTGGTGGCCAGCTGTTTGCCCAGCACATGCTCGGCAAGCTGCACCTTGGTGCGGTCGGAAAGGGCGCGAGCGTGGTCGGCTTCTTTTTGATCCAGCACGCCAGTGTCGTGGGCTTCAATAGCCAAAGTGCGGTCGTCTTTTTCGCCAGAGCGGCGGTTAAAGACTTTCACGTCAATGACTGTGCCTTCCACTCCCGGGGGAACCTTGAGCGAGGTATTTTTAACGTCGCGAGCCTTTTCACCAAAGATGGCGCGCAAGAGCTTTTCTTCAGGCGTCAGCTGAGTTTCACCCTTGGGGGTGATTTTACCCACCAAGATATCGTCGGGCTTAACGGCAGCGCCAATGCGAATCATGCCGCTTTCGTCCAAATTACGCAGCATGTCTTCGCTGACATTGGGGATGTCGCGGGTGACTTCTTCTGGCCCCAGCTTGGTATCACGCGCCACCACTTCAAATTCTTCAATATGAATAGAGGTGTACACGTCGTCTTTAACTGCGCGCTCGGAAATAAGCACCGAGTCTTCGTAGTTGTAACCGCACCAAGGCATAAAGGCCACAACCATGTTTTTGCCAAGGGCAAGTGCACCTTCGTCAATGCCGGGGCCGTCGGCTAAGATATCCCCTTTCTTGACAATCTGCCCAGGGTGGCAGGTGGGTTTTTGCCCAAAGCACGAGTTTTGGTTAGACTTGTGGAACTTGAGCAAATCATAGGCTTTTACGCCGCCCGTTTCGGGGAACAAGCCGCCTTCATAGGAAACCACAAGGCGCTGGGCGTCTACATATTCCACCTTGCCATTGGCAGGTGCCACAATGCACGCGCCAGAGTCGCGCGCAACGTCCACTTCCATGCCTGTGCCCACAAGGGGCTTTTCAGAGCGCAGCAGCGGCACAGCCTGACGCTGCATGTTCGAGCCCATGAGCGCGCGGTTGGCGTCGTCGTGCTCAAGGAAGGGGATGAGCGCAGCAGAAATAGAAACCATCTGGCTGGGGGAGATGTCCATAAGGTTAACATCTTCACGCGGCGCGGTTTCCACTTCGCCCTTAATACGCACGGTAACAAATTCTTCTGCCAGCTTGCCATCAGGCAGCACGGGCACGTTGGCCTGCGTCACCACTTTGCCGCCTTCACGCGAGGCATCAAGGTGCACAATGTCTTCGGTTACATAGCCATCTTTCACCACGCGATAGGGCGTTTCAATAAAGCCAAAGTCATTCACCTTGGCAAAGGTGGTGAGCGAAACTATAAGGCCAATGTTTGGCCCTTCAGGCGTTTCAATGGGGCAAATACGGCCATAATGCGAGGTGTGTACGTCGCGCACTTCAAAGCCCGCGCGTTCACGGGTAAGACCACCAGGCCCCAAGGCAGAAAGGCGGCGCTTGTGCGTCACTTCCGAAAGGGAGTTGGTCTGATCCATAAACTGTGAAAGCTGTGATGTGCCAAAAAATTCTTTCAGCACGGCAGCCACGGGCTTGGGGTTGATAAGGTCGTGCGGCATGAGGGTGGAAACTTCCTGCAAGCTCATGCGTTCTTTAATGGCACGTTCCATACGCACCAAGCCAATGCGGTATTGGTTTTCCACCAATTCGCCCACCAAGCGCACGCGGCGGTTGCCCAAGTGGTCAATATCGTCAGCAGGGCCGTGGCTGTCTTTTAATTGCACCAGCACCTTGATGGCCGAAAGAATATCGTTATCGGTCAGAATACGCTTTTCGATAAAGGCTTTTTTATCTTCTTTTTCGATCAAAGCCATATCGTAAGGCGTAAGCTTTTCAAATTCTGTGTCTTCGGTAATGTTCAGGCGCTGGTTCAACTTGTAGCGCCCCACGGGCGACAAATCATAATAGTCGGTGCTGCGGAACAAATTATCAAAGAAGGTTGCGGCAATTTCTGCCGTAGGCGGCGAAGAAGGACGCAAGCGGCGGTAAATTTCTTCCTGCGCCTTTTCCTGATCGGGAATGCGATCAAGCACAAGGGTATCACGAATGGAAGAAGAAGCTTCCTGCCCCTTGGTGTGCAGCACGGCAAAGCGCGTGATGTTGAGCTCAAGCAGGCGGTCTTGCAGACCCTGCGTAATTTCATCTGCCGCTTCTGCAATAATTTCACCAGTTTGTGGGTCAACAATATCTTCAGCAAGGAACATATTGTCCAAGGTGTCGGGGTTGACCTCTACCGTTTCCATGCCGCTTTCGCAAAGCTGACGCCAAGCCCGCTTGGTGACAGTTTTGCCAGCTTTCACCAGCACGGTGCCGTCGGGGGCGGTGATATCCACATAGGCATTGTCTTTGCGGTACATTTTATCGCGCAAAGCCTTATTGGTGGCAAGCTCGGGGCTCACTTCCCACAGCACGCGATTGCCTTCGAGGCGGTAATATTCTTTCGAATAGAAGTATTCGAGAATATCCATTTTATTCATGCCCATGGCCTTGAACAAAATGGTAGCGGGCATTTTACGGCGGCGGTCTATGCGCACATAAAGAATATCTTTATGGTCAAAATCAAAATCAAGCCAAGAGCCACGCATGGGGATGACGCGGCAGGAATAGAGCACCTTGCGGCTGGTATGCGTTTTGCCGCCATCATGTTCAAAAATGATGCCGGGCGAGCGCTGTAACTGGTTCACAATAACGCGCTCTGTACCATTAATAATAAAGGTGCCCTTCTCGGTCATAAGGGGCAGTGTACCAAAATAGATATCCTGCTCTTTAATATCGCGCACGCTGCGGTTGCCAGAGGTTTCATCCACATCATAGACGATAAGGCGCACCTTGATGCGCACAGGGGCTTCATATGTCAGCCCCTTAGCAATGCACTCTGCCTGATCATATTTGGGCTCGCTGATTTCGTAGCTGACAAAATCCAAGCTGGCTGTGCGGTTGAAGTCTTCAATAGGGAAGACCATGCGGAAGACGCCTTCCAAACCCTCATCAGGGTTGAGCGTCTCTGCACCTTCCTGCAAAAACTTCCTGTATGAATCTATTTGCAGATTCAACAGATGCGGGATGGGGAGAGAAACTTTGATCTTGCCAAACTGTTTGGTGATCTGACCCATTCTGTACCTCAAAGTAGGTATTGGTTTCCCCGCCGCGCGGCGGGTAAAAGCTGGTCATTGCACGATTTTTTCGCCTTATCATAAGCATAAGGCGGCAAAATCCCACTGCCCTGTTTGGGGAACAGGGATGTGGGCGTTGACGCTATTTTAAAATTCTGTTCGATTGCAATAACTTATGTCTTTGTTCAGAACTATCCGTCCTTGTGATCGAAAAAAGATTCAAACACTCTAAGCCCAAAGCACAATTTTTGCAAGGGAAAAATCCATAACACAAAGACGCAAAAAAAGGAATGCTTCACATAAAAAAAGTAATAAAATTTTGTTGGGCTTTTGCTGTGCTGTATGTAAAAAAAAGAGCACAAGGTCGCTTGTTGCCCTATATTTTTTGCCAGCAAGTGCTGCATTGTGCAAAGTAAGACTGGCAGCAGCAAAAAAGCTGTGCACAGAGTGAGCATACGAACAGTACCAGTAAAAAAGAAGAGCTAAAAAAGGCGGGTCGCGCAAGCGACCCGCCTTGAGTGAACTTGAGTAAGAAAACTTACTTCACTTCAACTTCAGCGCCGGCTTCCACCAGCTGCTTCTTGGCGTCTTCGGCTTCTTCCTTAGACACGCCTTCCTTCAGGGTGGAGGGGCAGCCGTCAACCTTTTCCTTGGCTTCTTTCAGGCCAAGGCTGGTGAGGGCGCGCACAACCTTGATGACGGCAATCTTGTTGGCGCCAGCGCCCTTCAGAACAACGTCAAATTCGGTCTTTTCTTCAGCAGCGGGGGCAGCTTCGGCAGCGGGAGCCATCATCATGGCAGCGGGGGCAGCGGCGGACACGCCAAACTTTTCTTCCAGTTCTTTGATGAATTCGGAAAGTTCCAGAACGGTCATGTTGGAGATAAACTCGACAACTTGTTCTTTGGTCACGTCAGACATGGTATACTCCTAATCTTTGGCTTAAAGTAGTTGGGTTTACAATTCGCTTAGGCAGCTTTCTTTTCTTCAATAGCCTTAAGGGCATACAGAAGACCGCGCTGGATATTGGCGAAAAGCGAAACAAACTGGGTGGGTACGGCATTCATGGTGCCAAGCAATTGACCCAAGAGCTGCTGCTTGTTGGGCATCTTGGCAAGGGCGTCCACCTGAGCGGGGGTCAGCATCTTACCATCGAGGCTTGCGCAGCGCACCTTGAAGATTTTGCTTGTTTTGGCAAATTCCTGAATTGCCTTGGCCACCGCAATGGGGTCATCTGTTCCAAGGGCAATGGCGCAGTTGTCTTTAAAGGTATCTTTAATGACATCGTGCGTCCCGCCGGTGAGAGCGATGCGCGCCAGAGTGTTTTTGACGACATGAAGTTCGCCGCCTTCTTTACGAAGGGCCACTCTGAGGTTTGTCAGCTCTTCCACCGTCATACCCTTGAAGTCAGTCACGACTGCAATGCAGGAAGCGCCGGCCTTGGCCTTGATAGCTTCGATCAATACAGCCTTTTCGGACCTTGTATTCACGTGAATCTCCTCACGTTCGGGGTTGGCTGGTGGAATGCCGAGCCAAAGACTCGTTGTCTGAGCAGGAAATATTAAGGCTTACGCCTCCTGCCTTCTTCGACTCGTAATTCCTGTATCCTCTGCCGCAAACTGTCCAAATATATCTTACGAACAATAGGACTGCTTGAAATTTTATGCGGCGTACTGCATACACCGCTTTGGGTATAATTGCAAGAGCAAAATACCCACTGAAAAGGGCGCCAAAGACGCCCCTTTCACTCTGCAAGGCTTAGCCTTCCAGAAATTTTTTCACTTGAGATATTTCGACCTTGAAGCCGGGGCCCATGGTTGTGGAAACAGCCATAGAAAGGAGGTAATTCCCCTTAGCGGCGGTGGGCTTCAAGCGGATAACGGCATCTAACAAAGCCTTCAGGTTGTCCTGAATTTTTTCAGAACCAAAAGAGACTTTGCCCAAGGGGGCGTGCAAAACACCAGCTTTATCAACCTTGAAATCGACACGACCAGCCTTGAGTTCGGTAACGGCTTTGGTCACGTCAAAGGTAACGGTGCCTGTTTTGGCATTGGGCATAAGGCCACGGGGGCCAAGCACGCGGCCAACCTGACCAACCAAAGCCATAACATCGGGGGTGGCAACAGCAGCATCAAAGTCGATCATACCGCCCTTGATATCGGCCACCAAGTCTTCTGCACCCACAATGTCAGCGCCAGCAGCGCGGGCTTCAGCCTGTTTTTCACCCTTACAGAAAACAGCCACGCGAACAGTTTTGCCAAGACCGTGAGGTAAGGAAACCGCACCGCGCACCATTTGGTCAGAATACTTGGGGTCAACACCCAGGCGAATAGCAACATCAACGGTTTCGTCAAACTTGGCGAAAGAAGCACCAAGCGATTTGCTTACCGCTTCGTCAACACTGAACAGCGCCTGTAAATCCACGCCTTCAAGGGCTTTACGAAAATTCTTGCCGTGTTTGGGCATGATATAATCCTTATCGTTTTGCATCTCCTGCCGCAGGTTGCCCTATCAGCAGTACAATTGATTTCAACGAGTATGCGCTTACTTAATGTCGATGCCCATACTACGAGCCGTGCCTGCGATGTTCTTAACAGCAGCTTCAAGAGAAGCGGCATTTAAGTCAGGCATCTTCAGCTTGGCAATTTCTTCAATTTGGTCGTGAGTCAGCGTGCCGACCTTGTTACGGTTCGGTTCGCCAGAACCCTTTTTCAGGTTGGCGGCCTTTAAAATAAGGACGGAAGCCGGAGGGGTTTTTGTAATAAACGTAAAAGAGCGGTCAGCGTAGACAGTAATCACCACAGGGATGATCATGCCTTTTTGATCCTGCGTACGGGCGTTAAATTCTTTGCAGAAGCCCATGATGTTCAGGCCGTGCTGACCCAGAGCGGGACCCACTGGCGGGGACGGATTGGCTGCGCCAGCTGGAATCTGCAACTTTACTTTGGCAACTTCTTTCTTGGCCATGACTATTATTCCTTAAAAGGGGCAGTTTAACTAACCCTTGGAGACTTGGACAAAGTCCAGCTCCACGGGAGTCTGGCGGCCAAATATGGACACCGAGACCCTAAGTTTACCTTTGTCGTAATTGACTTCGTCCACCACACCGTTGAAATTCGCAAAAGGCCCGTCCATGACGCGCACTTCTTCACCTTTTTCAAAGTCAAATTTTGGGCGCGGTGTTTCTTGACGTGTTTCCATGAGGGCAAGAATACGTTCTGCCTCACTATCACGCATGGGAGTGGGGCGATTTTTCCCGCCCACAAAGCCCGTGACCTTGGGTATGGTTTGCACCATATGCCAGGAAAAATCGGTCATGATCATGCGCACCATAACATAGCCCGGGTAAAACTTGCGGGTAGTGGTGCGGCGCGTGCCCCCCTTGGAAAGCTCAAGAACTTTTTCGGTGGGAACAACGACTTCCTGAATCAGACCTTCATCCTGCCCTGTGCGAATCATCTCGTTAATAGTCTTTTGCACGCGCTGTTCAAAACCAGAATAGGTGTGCAGAATGTACCAACGAGATTTTTTGCTCAACTCGGAGTCGGGAGCTATGATTGTTTCTTCATTCATAATCATCAGGAAAGTATCGTCTTGATCAGTGAGGACAGGCCCAAATCGACCAGCCCTAAAATTATGGCCATAACTGCCACAAAGCCGAGCACCATCAATGTGGCGCCCTTGGTCTCTTTTACAGTGGGCCATGTTACCTTGCGGAGTTCCGCGCGGGAGGCTTCCACATAATTGGCAAAGCGTGTTACCGCGCCGGGACCTTTGTCTTCAATCGCTTGAGAACTTGTGGACTGTTTTTTTGCCATGATTTTACCTGGAAATAAAATAGAAAATGGCAGGGCAGGAGGGATTCGAACCCCCAACATGCGGTTTTGGAGACCGCCGCTCTAGCCGTTAGAGCTACTGCCCTGCACACCTTGGGGGAAGATTTCCCCCAAGGAAGTGAGTTATATATTACCGAGTTTCACGATGCAAGGTGTGCTTCTTGTCCCACGGGCAATATTTTTTAATTTCAAGACGACCCGTGGTATTTTTCTTATTCTTGCGAGTCGTGTAATTGCGACGCTTGCACTCGGTGCAGGCGAGAATGATATTGATGCGCATAATATTACTCGATGATTTCGGTCACCACGCCAGAGCCAACGGTGCGGCCACCTTCGCGGATAGCGAAGCGCAAACCAGCTTCCATAGCAATGGGGTGAATGAGCTCAACGATGAACTGGCTGTTATCGCCAGGCATAACCATTTCAACACCTTCGGGCAAGTTGATAACGCCAGTGATGTCAGTGGTACGGAAGTAGAACTGAGGACGGTAACCAGTGAAGAACGGGGTATGACGGCCGCCTTCTTCCTTGGAGAGCACATACACTTCAGACTTAAACTTCTTGTGAGGCGTAATGGATTTAGGGGCAGCCAAAACCTGACCGCGTTCCACGTCATCACGCTTGGTGCCGCGAAGCAGAGCGCCAATGTTGTCGCCAGCTTCACCCTGATCGAGCAGCTTGCGGAACATTTCAACGCCAGTGCAAGTGGTGGTCTGGGTGGGCTTGATACCCACGATTTCCACAGTGTCACCCACTTTCAGCACACCGCGTTCCACACGGCCAGTCACCACGGTGCCACGGCCAGAGATGGAGAACACGTCTTCAATAGGCATCAAGAAGGGCTTGTCGACTTCACGCTCGGGGTCGGGAATGAAAGAGTCGCAAGCGTCCAGCAATTCTTTGATGCACTGGCAAGCCGGGTCGTCGGCGCTGTCAGCTTCAAGAGCCTTCAGAGCAGAGCCCTTGATAACGGGCACGTCGTCGCCGGGGAAGTCGTACTGAGAAAGCAGTTCGCGCACTTCCATTTCGACCAGTTCCAGCAATTCGGGGTCGTCAACAAGGTCGCACTTGTTGAGGAACACCACCAGCTGGGGCACGCCAACCTGACGAGCGAGCAGGATGTGCTCACGGGTCTGAGGCATGGGGCCGTCGGTAGCGGCCACAACGATGATACCGCCGTCCATCTGAGCAGCGCCAGTGATCATGTTTTTGATGTAGTCAGCATGGCCGGGGCAGTCAACATGCGCATAGTGGCGCTTGTCGGTTTCATATTCCACATGCGAGGTGGAAATGGTGATGCCGCGTTCTTTTTCTTCAGGGGCTTTGTCGATAGAGTTGTAATCAACAAACGAACCCTTGCCCATCATGCCGGACACCTTGGTGATAGCGGCGGTCAATGTGGTTTTGCCGTGGTCAATGTGACCAACAGTACCAATATTGACATGGGGCTTTGTACGAGAAAATTTTTCCTTGCCCATAGTGAATCTCCCTGGAAAATTTAGTTATTTGCGGTTAGAGAGTATAATTGCATATCTGCGCTGCCCGCGTTCACTCCCTGTCTGCCAGGGAAAGTGCATTGGCTAATGCTTGGAGAGAAGTACATGGAGGGATGCTGGGAAAATGGAGCGGGAAACGGGATTCGAACCCGCAACCCTCAGCTTGGAAGGCTGATGCTCTAGCCGTTGAGCTATTCCCGCACTACCGTAGTACTCCGACAGAAACCCGTCTCCTACAGCCAAGGCAGTTCATAGTCCACTGTTTCCATTAGCAGGAATGTGGTGTGGTGGTGGGGGATGGATTTGAACCATCGAAGTCTTACGACGACAGATTTACAGTCTGTTCCCTTTGGCCACTCGGGAACCCCACCACTCAGTTACAGTATAAATACTATAACGAAATTTTTGTTCTTGCTAGTGGAGCTGGCGACAGGAATTGAACCCGCAACCTGCTGATTACAAATCAGCTGCTCTACCAATTGAGCTACACCAGCAGCAACAAGAGGGCTTATACATAAGGCAAAATGCTTTGGCAAGCAAAAAATAGCACTTTTTTAATTTTTTTTTAGTATGCTGGAGCTCGAGCAGAACAAAATCTCTGTAACTGTGCATAATCTTTATGTATTTTTATGTCATGCCAAAAATGTGTTTGGGCAAGGCTTGCGGCAAGCACTTCGCCCTGCGTGGCACCGTGTTCTAAAAGCAGCAGGCCACCGCCGCGCAAAGCCCCCTGCGCTGCTCTGGCGGCGGCCTCTAGGTGCAGCAAACCCGAGCGTGGCGAAAACAAGGCGGCCGCAGGTTCAAAATTGCGTACCTCTGGGCTGAGGCTGGCTAATTCTTCCTCAGCAATATAGGGCGGGTTGCTTATCACAAGGTCAAGGCTGTGCGGCAGCAGGGGTGCGCAGGTTAAATCCCCCAGCAGGGGCAAGACCTGCTGGGCGGCACCAAGCTGGCGTGCATTTTTTTGTGCGGCATCCAGAGCCTGCGGGGCAATATCCAGCATCAGGCCGCGCCACAGGGGGCGCTCGCAAGCCAGCGTAAGGGCAATGCAGCCTGTTCCTGTGCCCAAATCGGCAAAGGTGCAGGCATGGCTTGGCAAATGCTCAAGGGCATAGTCCACCAAAAGCTCTGTTTCGGGGCGGGGAATAAGGGTGTGGGCATTTAACAGGAAGGTGCGCCCATAAAATTCTTTGCTGCCCACAAGGTAGGCCACGGGCTCACCCTGCGCGCGACGCTCTATAAGTGCCTGAATACATTTTTCT
Source organism: Desulfovibrionaceae bacterium (assembly GCA_028689675.1). Lineage (GTDB taxonomy): Bacteria > Desulfobacterota > Desulfovibrionia > Desulfovibrionales > Desulfovibrionaceae > JAQVCS01. Next base: position 205,306 of record JAQVCS010000002.1, read on the forward strand.
TGCTCTGCGCTGAGCTTGTCTTGCTCATGCAGCAGCAAGCCCACGCGGTCAAGCCCAAGCACATGAGCAGCAATAATTTGTGCAGAACGGCGCGGGGCATCCACATGGGCGGCAGCAAGCAACGCTGTGCTGCTGTGCACTATTTGAGAAAGGCTTTGCATACTGGCAGTGTAGCGCAGAGCCAGCCGCAATGTAAAGAAGCACGGCCTTGGCATAGATAGATAAAGAGGCACAAAGCGCTTGTCTTTATGCCTCTTTTTTACTTTTATTTGCCTGATCTCAGTATTGTAAACACTATAGGAGTTTTGTTTGCCAGCAAGGAAGACAAGGCTTTTATGCAGGCAGTGTACTATGACTCGACCAGAATAAAAGTTGAAGTCTGACGCCGCCAAAAGTAAAAAATCTCATGTTGACATGCCCTAGAGTCTTTTACCTTTGAAAATGCTCGCAAGGTTTCGTAAGAAATTCTTGCCGCTCAAAGCGCACAAGGGGAATGTACTTCCCCGTTATGTGAGCTTTGAACGTGAAGCTACTTTAGGTTGGCGCAGCGCCTTGCCTTGCTATTCAAAAACAAGGGGCAGCACATCGTCATAATGCTCCACGGGGTGCACGGTGATTTTTTCAAGCAAATCTGCGGGTATTTCTTCAATATCCTTGGTATTTTGCTTGGGAATGATCACATGCTTCAAATTGTGGTTTACGCCAGCAAGGATTTTTTCTTTAATGCCGCCCACGGGCAGCACACGGCCTTGCAGGGTTATTTCCCCAGTCATGCACAAGTCTCCGCGTACTTTTTTGCCCGTTAAGGCTGAAATGAGCGCGGTGGTCAGGGTAATGCCAGCAGAAGGCCCATCTTTGGGCGTGGCTCCTGCGGGCACATGAATGTGCAAATCATGCTTTTCAAAGGCATCGTCGGCAATGCCCAAAGCCTGCGCGCGGCTGCGAATATAGCTTTCTGCTGCCTGTGCGCTTTCTTTCATCACATCGCCCAGCTTGCCCGTAAGCATCAGGCCGCCCTTGCCCGGCATGGCTATGGCTTCAATGGTCAGCACTTCGCCGCCTACGGGCGTCCATGCCAGCCCCAGCGCCATGCCAGCCCCCAGAATTTTGGCATTGTCGTCTTCCAGATAGCGCGGCACACCCAGCAATTTCTCCACACTGTCGGCATTGATAGTGAAGGGCGGCTGCTCATTTTCTGCCTTTTTGCGTGCTGTTTTGCGGCACAGGGCGGTCAGTTCGCGTTCAAGGTTACGCAGGCCAGCTTCTCGCGTATATTCTTTGATAACGCGCACAATGGCGGCTTCGTCAATATGAATATCACTGGGCAGCAGGCCGTTTTCGTGAATGGCCTTGGGAATAAGGTATTTGTTGGCAATGGCTACTTTTTCTTGCACAGTATAGCCAGAAAGTTCAATAATTTCCATACGGTCAAGCAAAGGCCCCGGTATGGTATCCAGCCTATTGGCCGTGCACAGGAACATGACCTTGGAAAGGTCAAAGGGCACATTGAGGTAATGATCGCTGAAGCTGAAGTTCTGTTCTGGGTCGAGCACTTCCAGCAGGGCAGAAGAGGGATCGCCGCGGAAATCTGCCCCCAGCTTATCCACTTCATCCAGCACAATCACGGGGTTGCGCGTGCCTGCCTGCTTTAAGGCCTGAATGATGCGCCCCGGCATAGAGCCAATGTAGGTGCGGCGGTGACCACGAATTTCTGCTTCATCGTGCATGCCGCCCAGAGAAAGACGCTGGAATTTGCGCCCCAAAGCGCGGGCTATAGAGCGCCCAAGCGAGGTTTTGCCCGTGCCAGGAGGGCCCACAAAACACAGAATAGGCCCTTTAGATTCGGGGTTCAGCTTGCGGACACTAAGGAATTCTAAAATGCGGTCTTTAATTTTATCAAGGCCATAGTGGTCTTCATTCAGCACGGCAGCGGCTGCGTGAATATCCAGCTTGTCGCGCGAGGTCTTTTTCCACGGCAATTCCACCAGCCAGTCCAAATAGGAGCGCACAACATTGGCTTCTGAAGAATCGGCATGCATAGAGCGCAGACGGCGCAACTGCTTGTCCGCTTCTTTTTTGACCTCTTTAGGCAGGCCAATCTTGGCAAGCTGGGCGCTGAGGCTTTCAATTTCATCCTCTTCGCCTTCGCCGCCGTCACCCAATTCATGGCGAATAGCTTTAAGCTGTTCACGCAGAAAATAATCTTTTTGCGCTTTATCCATGCCTTCACGGGCAGAATTTTGAATACGCGCCTGCACGGTGGCTACTTCCACCTCTTTGTGCAGCAGGGTATTTACCTTTTCCAGCCTTTCAACAGGGTCAACAGCCTCTAAAATATGCTGCGCTTCTTCTATTTTAAGGCGCATATTGGAGGCAACAAGGTCGGCCAAGCGCCCAGGCTCTTGCACGCTTTGCAAAATAGAGGTTATGTCGCTGGCGGGCAGGCCGCGCAGGCTCAAGACCTTTTCGCTTTGTTCGCGCACAGTGCGCAGCAAGGCTTCAAGCGCGGGGCTTTCTTCAGGGTTGCTTTCTTCTAGAATGCTGACGCGGGCTTCAAAATAGGGCTCGCGCTGGGTGTAGGCTTCCACATGGGCGCGATTGACGCCCTGCACCAGCACCTTGATGCGCCCATCGGGCATTTTGAGCATGCGCATAATGTGCACCACTGTGCCCACGCTGAATAAATCTTCAGGGCTGGGCTCTTCTTGGTGCTCGTCTTTTTGCGTGCACACCAGCATATGCCTTTTGCTGGCAAGGGCGGCCTCAACAGCGCGCACCGATTTTTCCCGCCCAATAAAGAGCGGCAATATCATATAATTAAAGACAACGACATCGCGCACGCTGAGCACGGGCAGCACATCGGGCAGGTCTTCTTCGGCACTGTCTTGTTGTGCTGCTTCGCCTTCGGGCTGGTCTGCCTTGTCAAGTGCGCCGCTGGCAAGCAGCATTTCTTCCAAAGCGTCTTCTAAGCTTTGCTCGGTATCGTGCTGTGCCTGTTCTGCGGCAGTATTGGTTATTTTTTTTTCGTCATTATCGTAAGGCATGAGTATTATTCTCCCAAATCATCAAGCAGGCCATGACCAGCAAGGCTGCAATAGTCATCACCAGTGACAATAATGTGGTCTATCAGACGCATATTCATGCGTAAGGCCAAAGTGCCCAGTTCGCGCGTTAGGGTTAAATCGGGTGCGGAGGGTCTGGGGTTGCCGCCCGGGTGGTTGTGCACCAGCACTATGCCCACGGCATTGTGGCGCAGGGCTGCTGCCAGCACTTCACGCGGTTCAATGGCCACGCGGCACAAGTCTCCCTGCCGCAATTGCATCCATTGCAAAAGGCGGTTTTGCGAATCAAGCAGAACCGCCCAGCATTCTTCATGGGCAGCATTGCCCAGCCTGCTTTGTGCCATAAGGGCAAGGCTTTGCGGGTCTGTCACCGTTTCGCGCCTGCGCACAGCCCCCGCAGCGTGGCGGGCAAAGCATTCATGCAGCACAAGCCAAAAAGTGCTGAGCCCTTCACCAAAACCCGGCACGGCGGCAAGCTCGTCAGGCCGTGCATTCAGCACTCCGCGCACACTGTCAAAGCGCTGCAACAAGTCTTTGGCCAATGCTTTCGTATCTTTACGTAGAATAACATAGCCCAGCAACAGTTCCAGCAGCTCATAATCGGGCACGAGTAAAGGGTTTTTACAAAAACGCTCTCGTAGGCGTGCCTTGTGCCCAGCGTGGGGGTTTTGTTTTTCCGTCATAATTAAGTAAGCAGTGTTGTTATATAGGCAAGGGGTAGGGGGCAGCTTCTTATGCGCACAGGGCAGGTACTAGCGGGCAAACAAAAGGCCAAGCTCGGCAACCAGAGCGTCAAGAGCCTGTTCGGGGCTGCGTTCGCCAGCTTTGACCTGCCATTCTGCATACATGACGGCCTTGATAAGCTTGGCTACCCCAGCAGTGCCCAAGGTGCGCGCCAAAGCTTGCTTTTGTGCGGCATCATTGGGGTGCAGGCGCACTCTTTCACCCATACAAATTTGCCAAAGCAGCCTTGCTTCACGCAGCAGCAAAGCCAAAAAGGGGAAAAGTAGGCCGTCATCATCTTTTTTGCCCCTGCTTATCTGCTCCCATGCGGCAAGGGTGTTGCCTGCCTGCACCAAACGGATAAAGGCAAAAATATCAAATTCTGGCTTCCAGCCTGCTGTTTGCGTCATGGCAGGGCTGATGGCTGTGCCGTGAAAGACAGCTAATTTTTGTAATTCATTTTCAATAGTTGCCGCATCGGGGGGCACGGCGGCGCACAGGGCTTCCAGCGCGCCCGCGGCATAGCGTATGCCCAGCGCCGTGCTGCGTTTTTGTATATACTGTCGCAGGCCGCGGGCATCCAGCCCAGCGCTGCGCCACACCCAGCGCTGCTTGTCGGCAAAAGCAAGGCAGGGCAGTTTGGCAATATGCGCCGCCAGCTTGGGCTGCCCCTTTTCCCACGCATTTTCTAAGCAAAAAAAAGGCCAGCATTGGGCATTGGGTTTGGCAAGGGCGGCAGAAATCTTTTTCCACACAGCAGCGGGTATGGCTTGGGCATTGCGCACAATAAGCGCGCGCGGCGTGCCAAAAAGCCCTTGCAGGGTAAGCTGTTCCCAAAATTGTGCTGAAAGTTCTTCATCGCCCCAGTGGACATGCTCTTCCCACGCTTTGCTGCCCTCGGGTGGGCATGTGGCAAGCTGGGTATGAATAAATTCCCTCGTAATATAGGCATCGGGGCAAATGCAAAAGGTAAAGCCAGCGCGTTGGGGCATAGTTTTTATCAATACGGTTAGGTGTGCTTGCACAAGGTTTTGTACCTTGTCAGTAAAAAACAGCATGACGTTTTCTTGTGTAGCTGTACCCTACAACAGGCAGAGGGGCAAGCCTTGTGCCTTAGGGCTGGCAAGCGCTGCTTAAGCAAGTATGTGGCAGAAAAAAAGAAAGCAGGTCTGCTTTGGCATGCAAAAAGGGCGGCAGAAAGCCTGCCGCCCTTTCACATGCACGCTGTTTTGTGCGTGAGGTATTTAATTGGCAACAATATTCACTAGCTTGCCCGGCACTACAATAACTTTGCGTATGGTCAGGCCAGCGGTGTGGCGCATAATGTTTTCATCTTGACGGGCAAAGGCTTCTAAGCTGGCTTTGTCTGCCTGTGCTGGCACCTCCACCGTGCCGCGCAGCTTGCCATTAACCTGCAAGGCAATGGTCAGCACATCCTGTTGCAGGGCGTTTTCCTGCCACTGCGGCCAAGGCTGGGTATCCATGGCGTCTTTATGCCCCAAATCTTCCCATAATTCTGCGCAGACGTGGGGGGTTACAGGGGCAAGCAGGGTAAGCACCGTAGCCATGGCAGAAGAAAACACCGTGGCATTGGCCGCGTCTGCACACAGCGCTTCGCGGCTGGCATACATGGCATTCACCAATTCCATAATGGCGGAAATGGCCGTGTTGAATTGGAAGCGGTTGCCTATATCTTCCCCAGCTTTTTTCACCGTTAGGTGCTCTTTACGGCGCAGCTCTTTGGCTGCGGGGCTGTGGGCATCGGCAGCAAGGCTGGAGCAGGCTGGCACGGCCTTCAGCACAGGGCGGGCATCCATATACAAGCGCCACACGCGGGCAATAAAGCGCGAAGAACCATCAATGCCGCTGTCTGACCAGTCAAAATCGCGCTCTGGCGGTGCGGCAAAGAGGCAGAACAAGCGCACTGTATCCGCCCCATATTTGCTGATCATCAGCGTGGGGTCAACGACATTGCCCTTTGATTTCGACATTTTCGTGCCGTCTTTGAGCACCATGCCTTGAGTGAGCAAGTTTTTGAAGGGTTCGGCAATATTTTTGGGGAAAAAGCCGCAGTCGCGCAAAACCTTGGTGAAAAAGCGGGAATAGAGCAAATGCAAAATAGCATGTTCCACGCCGCCAATATATTGATCCACGGGCAGCCAATAGCTGAGAGCCTCGCGGTCAAAGGGGGCATCGGTATTGCGGGCGGCGGTATAGCGGGCAAAATACCATGACGATTCCACAAAGGTATCCATGGTATCTGTTTCACGGCGAGCCTTGCCGCCGCAGCGCGGGCAGGTGCATTCGGCAAAGGGTGCATAGTCGGGCAGGGGGGAACGGCCGTCGGGGCGCGTTTTTACATCCATAGGCAATTGCACGGGCAGGTTTTCTTCCTTTTCGGGCACCACACCGCAATGCTCGCAATACATAACGGGAATAGGCGCGCCCCAAAAACGCTGGCGTGAAATATTCCAGTCGCGCAGGCGGTAATTCACCGTGCCCTTGCCCTTGCCAGCACTGTGTAAAGCCTGCGTAATAGCCTGCTTGGCTGCTTCATTGGTCATGCCAGTAAAGGCATCGGAATGCACCATCATGCCAGCACCAGTCATGGCTTCGCTCATGCTTGCGGGGTTCAGCTCTTCACCTTCGGGCTGAATAACCACAATTTTGGGCAGGGCATATTTGTTGGCAAATTCGAAATCGCGCTGGTCATGCGCGGGCACGGCCATAACAGCGCCTGTGCCGTATTCTGCCAGCACAAAGTTGCCCAGCCACAGGGGCACTTGCGCGCCTGTGAAGGGGTGAATAGCATACGCGCCTGTAAAAATACCTTCTTTTTCCAGCGTGTCGGACTGGCGCTCCAGCCTGTCCATAGCCCGGATGCGCGTAATAAATTCATTCACGGCATCGGCATGTTCATAGCCCTGAATAAGCTCCTGCACCAAGGGGTGCTCAGGAGCAAGGGTAATGAAGGAAACACCAAAAATTGTGTCTGGACGGGTGGTAAATACATCCAGAGAAGAGGCGCTACCGCAGGGCTTGGCCAGATCAAAGGTGATTTGCGCCCCAGTCGATTTGCCTATCCAGTTGCGCTGCATGGCCAGCACACGCTCTGGCCAGCCGCCTTCAAGCAGCTTGAGGTCATCAAGCAATTCTTCGGCATAATCGGTAATTTTTAAAAACCATTGCGTCAGGTCTTTTTGCACCACATGCGAATCGCAGCGCCAGCATTGGCCGTCAATAACTTGCTCGTTTGCCAGCACGGTATGGCAGGAAGGGCACCAGTTTTGCGGCGCTTTTTTGCGGTAAATAAGCCCTTTTTCGAGCAGACGCAAAAAGAACATCTGCTCCCATTTGTAATATTCTGGGCGGCAGGTGGCCACTTCTCTGTCCCAATCATAGGAATAGCCCAAGCGCTGCAGCTGGGTACGCATATTGGCTATGTTGGAATAGGTCCATTCTGCGGGGTGTGTATTGTGCTTGATGGCGGCATTTTCTGCTGGCAGGCCAAAGGCATCCCAGCCAATGGGGTGCAGCACGTTATAGCCCTGCATACGACGAAAACGGGCTATGACGTCACCAATGGAATAGTTGCGGACATGCCCCATGTGAATATTGCCTGAAGGGTAGGGGAACATTTCCAGCACATAATATTTGGGCTTGCCAGATGTGTGAGAGCAAGCATAGATCTTGCTTTCCATCCAGTGTTTTTGCCATTTCAGCTCAATAGCTTCGGGATTATACCGTTCTTGCGTCATGGTTTTTTGCCTGATGATATTATTTTTTTATGCAGACAGGGCAAAAAGCTGCCCTGTTGCGCTATTATAAAGTTTCCTGTTCTTTGCACGCGGCATCAAGAATGCCATTGACAAAGCTGGCGGCTTTTTGATCGCCAAAGTTTTTTGCCAAATCAAGGGCTTCGTTGATAGCCACTTTGGCAGGCACATCATCGCGGCGGCTGGTCAGTTCAAATAAGGCCAAGCGTAACACGGTGAGTTCTATACGGCCTATACGGTCGGTGCGCCAGTTTTTGGCATGGGCATTAATAAGGGCATCAAGTCGGGCGCATTCTTTCCACACGCCTTCTACCAGCTCCCAAGCAAAGCCTGCGGGGTAGAGTTCTTCCCCCTGTTTGCCTTCTTTTTCCTGCAATTCACGCGCGGCAGCGAGGGCGGCGGCATTGTCTGGCGACTGCCAATAGGCTGCGCGCAATTCGCCAGCACTTTGGGCAGGGCTGAAGGTGAGGCCGTACAAGACCTGAAAGGCAAGCGCGCGCCCGCCACGGCGGGTGGCTGTTTTTTCTTTAGCCATAATTATAATTGCTCCAGCACGCGCACAGTCTCAAGCAGGGCAGCGGCCGCTTCCACACCCTTGTTGCCGCCCTTAGAGCCAGCGCGCTCTATGGCTTGTTCCAAATTATCGGTAGTGAGCAGGCCAAAGCCAATGGGCATGCCGCTGCTTAAGCTGACCTGACCAATGCCCTTGGCGGCTTCGGCGCACACATAGTCAAAATGTGGTGTGCCGCCGCGAATAACTGCGCCCAAGGCAATAATGCCATCATACTTTTTGCTGCCTTCGGCAATTTTTTTGCAGGCAATGGGCAGCTCAAAAGCACCAGGAATGCGAATAATAGTGATGTTGGCCTTGTCTGCACCGTGGCGCGTTAAATAATCAACAGCGCCGCCCACCAGACGGTCAACAATAATATCATTAAAACGGGTTGCAACAATGGCAAAATGAAGCCCAGCAGCATTCATTTGCCCTTCAATAACGTGCATATCAGCCATTATGTGTTCTCCTGTATCTTTTTGTTAGAAAAAACCATGCTCGGCAAGAAATTGTTCGGTAATAGCAGAGGGGGCTGTGCTTTGTGCAGCCCAAGGTTGCAGCATATTGCGCACATATTTGCCTATGACATCTGTTTCCATATTCACCAGCACTCCAGTCTTCCACTGGCCAATGGTGGTGCGTTTTTGCGTATCGGGAATAACATTGACGCTCAGGAAATCCTGCCCGCAGGTATTCACCGTAAGGCTGACGCCATCTAGCGTGACCGAGCCTTTGGCAATAACCTCGGGGGCATATTGCTGTGGAAATTTCAGCGTGATGCAGCACGATTCCCCAGCCTCTTTTATGCTGTGCACCGTGGCCAAGCAATCGACATGCCCGCTCACAATATGCCCGCCCAGCCTGTCGCCCACAGCAAGGGCACGCTCTAAATTCACCAAAGAGCCCACGCTAAGGCTGGCAAGACTGGTGCGCGTCATGGTTTCTGCCGAGGCATAGACGCTGAATTGATTCATGCCAAAATCTTCCACAGAAAGGCAGGTGCCATTCACCGCAATAGATTCGCCGCCCACAATATGCGGCAGGTCAAACAAAGCCCGAATGCTCAGGCGGCATTCCTTGCCTTGCGGGTGCAGGGCAAGAATGCACCCCTGCCCCTGAATTAAGCCTGTAAACATGCGGCCTCCTCGCTGTGTTCTTCTTGTGGCAGCAGGGTGGCGGTGGGCAGCAGGGTCATGTGTACATCTCCACCGTATACATGCACTTGCTGAAAGCGCATGCCTATGCCATCGGCAATGTGCATGGGGGAAAGGCCGTCGAACAGGGGGCGGGCTTCATTGTCGCCTAAAATGCGGGGGGCAAGGTGCAGCTGAAATTCATCCACCAAATCAGCCTGAATGAGCGAAAGCCCCAGCTTACCGCCGCCTTCACAAAGAATATAGGGACAATGCAGCTCGGTATAGAGCTGTTCCAGCGTTGTGGAAAAATCAAGGCTGTTGCCCTTGCGTTCTATGGCATACACGCGCGCACCGCGCTGGCGCAGCGAGGCTGCCGCTGGCGAGGCTGCTGCCGCTGGCGAGCCCATAAAAATGGTTTCGGCAATACGGTCGCGCACTAAAGTATATTCTGTATCGGCATGGGGCATGCGCGAAGTGACCACACAGGCAAGAGGCTGTGCCCCTGTATAGCCGGGCAGGCGGGCTGAAAGGGTGGGGTTATCGGCACGAAAGGTTGTGCCACCCACCATGACAATGCCGCCGCATGAGCCAATGTGGGCGCGTAAATGATGCACTTGCTGGCGGCTTTCTTCGCTGCTTATCCAGCGGGAATTGCCCGTGCGCGTGGCTATTCTGCCATCCAGCGTGGAGGCCATTTTTAAAATCACATAAGGGCGGCCTGCTTGCCAGCATAAAAAGTCGGCTATTAAATCGCGGCATTGCTGTGCACACAGGCCTACGTCCACGCGCACACCCTGTTCGCGTAAATACTCTAGCCCCCCAGCCGCTTTGGGGTTGGGGTCGCGATAGCCCACAATAACATGCTTAATGCCTGCTTCCAGAATGGCCTTGGTACAGGGCGGGGTTTTGCCATAATGATTGCAAGGTTCAAGCGTGACCAGCAAAGTGCATTCGGCAGGATTGATATTTTTTTGTGCTGCATCGCGCAGACATTCCACCTCGGCATGAGCCTGCCCAGCGGCATGGTGCCAGCCCTCGGCAACAATATGCCCTTCTTTGACCAGCACAGCGCCTACAGTGGGGTTGGGGCAGGCTGCCCAGCGCCCTTGCTCTGCCAAAGTAATGGCACGCAGCATAAAAGGAGTAAAAGTGTGCATCAGTGTTCCAAAATACCGCCATGTGGTGGCGTAAATGAAAGTTTAACCAAGGGGATGTTTGCCTCTTTCAGCAAGGTGTCGGCCAGTTCATCGGGGTAGTCTTCCACATAATAAATATGTTGGATGCCACAATTAATCAGCATTTTAGCGCACAGGGAACAAGGGCGTGTGGTGCAATACAGGTCTGCCCCCGAAATATCAAGGCTGTGCGTGGCGGCCTGAATAATAACATTTTGTTCGGCATGCAGGGCGCGGCAAATTTCATGGCGCTGCCCAGAAGGGATGCCCAGCTGTTCACGCAGGCAGCCAATATCAAGGCAGTGCGGCACGCCAGAGGGCGCGCCATTATAGCCCGTGGCAAGAATGCGCTTGTCTTTAACAGCAATTGCCCCTACCTGACGCCGCAGGCAGGTAGAGCGCTGGGCAACAAGGTAGGTGATATTTAAGAAATATTCTGGCCATGAAGAACGTGGCATGGGCAGCCTCGAAGTATAAAGATACAACGCTACTTTTACGGGCAGCGTATAAGGACTTGTGATACTACACTGTCATGCACAAAAAGCCAAGCAGGACTTCACAGCGCCTTTTGGCAAGGGGAACAAAAAAGGGGAGCCGAAAACCGACCCCCCCCATAGAAAACAGAGGCTTTGTTACCAAGCAAACAGCGGGAAGGTATTGGCAAACTTTTCTACATCGCTGCTGATAGCGCCGAGGTAGGGGGCATCTTCATAATGTGCCAGAGCGTCAATAATATATTCTGCCACTTTTTGCATTTCTGCTTCTTTCATGCCGCGCGTGGTAAGCGCAGCCGTGCCAATGCGCACGCCAGAAGTAACAAAGGGAGAGCGTGTTTCAAAAGGCACAGTGTTTTTATTCACCGTAATGCCTGCGGCGTCCAGCGCATGTTCTGCTGCTTTGCCAGTAATATCTTTATTGGTCAGGTCTACCAGCATTAAGTGATTGTCTGTACCGCCAGAAACCAGTGTAAAGCCAGCATCGCTTAGGCATTGCGCCAAGGTGGCGGCATTGGCAATAACCTGTTTTTGATACAGGGCAAAGGCGGGGCGTAGGGCTTCGCCAAAGGCCACAGCCTTGGCGGCAATAACGTGCATTAAGGGGCCGCCCTGAATGCCAGGGAAGATTTGGCTATTGATGGTTTTGCCCAAATCTTCGCTGGAAAGAATCATGCCGCCGCGCGGGCCGCGCAGGGTTTTGTGCGTAGTGGTGGTTGTAATGTGGGCATAGGGCACGGGCGATTGATGCAGCCCAGCCGCCACAAGGCCAGCAATATGTGCCATGTCCACAATCAATTTTGCCCCTACTTCGTCAGCAATGGCGCGGAAGCGGGCAAAGTCTATGGCTCGGGGGTAGGCGCTGGCACCAGCCACAATAACAGCAGGCTTATGCTGCCTTGCCAGCTCGGCCACCTGTTCATAATTGATGCGCCCTGTTTCCTTTTCAACCCCGTAGGAAACAATGTGGAAGAGCTTGCCGGAAAAATTAACAGGGCTGCCGTGGGTGAGGTGGCCACCATGCGAAAGATCCATGCCCAAGACGGTATCACCGGGTTTAATCAGCGCCATATAGGCGGCCATATTGGCTTGCGAGCCAGCATGGGGCTGCACATTGGCATAGGTGCAGCCAAAAAGCTGCTTGGCGCGGTCTATGGCAAGGTTTTCTGCTATATCTACAAATTCACAGCCGCCATAATAACGCTTGCCTGGGTAACCTTCGGCATATTTGTGCGTCATAATAGAGCCTTGCGCTTCACGCACGGCTGTAGAAACAAAGTTTTCAGAGGCAATCAGTTCCAGCTTGCTCATCTGACGATGTGATTCTTGCACTATGGCTTGCGCCAATTCAGGGTCTTGCAAGAGCAATTGATCCATGGTGATATTCCTTCCTCAAATGGTAATGGTGGGCTGGCACGCCATTTTGCAAAAAAATGTTCCTTTCTGTGGCAGCCATGCCACTTTGTGCCAGAATTCAGAAAAATGTTCAACAAAACAAAAAGGGCGGCAAGGGCTGAGCCTTACCGCCTGTTTTATTTGGAAAAGGGCATGGTGTTGCCCAAAGCACTGGGTTTATTCAGCCCATTTTTTGAAAATAAGGCAGGCATTGGTACCGCCAAAGCCAAAGGAATTGGACATGGCATAGGTACAATTTATTTTTTCTGAACCTGTGGTGACATAATCCAAATCGCATTCGGGGTCGGGGTTCTTTCTGTTCAGCGTGCCCGGGGCAATGCCTTCTTGCAATGCCTTGATGGTGAAAACAGCCTCAAGGCCGCCAGCAGCGCCCAGCAAATGCCCTGTCATGGATTTGGTGGCAGAAATTTTAATGCTATCGGCATGCTTGCCAAAAACTAAGCGTATGGCTTTTGATTCTGCCGCATCATTCATATGCGTAGAGGTGCCGTGGGCATTAATATGCGCTATGTCTTCTGGCTGCAAGCCCGCATCGTGCAGGGCATTGCGCATGGCTGCGGCCATGCCTTCGCCTGATTCCAGCGGGGCTGTCATGTGGTGTGCATCGCACGAAGCACCAAAGCCCACAATTTCAGCATAAATAGTTGCACCGCGCGCCTGTGCCGATTCCAGCGATTCCAAAAAGACTAAGCCTGCGCCTTCGCCCACCACAAAGCCGCTGCGCGTGCTGTCAAAGGGGCGCGAGGCTTCTTCTGGCTTGTCATTGCTATCGCAGCACAGGGCTTTAAGGGCGGTAAAGCCAGAAAGCCCCATTTCGGTAATGGTAGCTTCTACCCCGCCGCTAATCATGGCTTCGGCACGCCCCAGCATAATTTCTGCCCAAGCAGCGCCAATGGCGTGCGTGCCTGAGGCACAAGCCGAGGTGCATACCTGATTGTTGCCCTTTACGCCTGTGAAAATAGCCATTTGCCCCGGTGCCATATTAGAAATAAGCATGGGTATCATAAAGGGCGAAACCTTAGAAGGCCCAGCCGTCATGAGCTTTTCATGAAAAATTTCAATAGTGCGCAAGCCGCCAAGCCCCACACCCACCATAATGCCCACAGAGTGCGCATTGTCTTCTGTAAGGGGGAAGGCGCAATGCTTCATAAGCATGGTGGCGGCGGCAACGCCAAACTGGGTAAAGCGATCCATACGCTTTGCCTGCTTGGTGGGAATGTCATACGCTTCGGGTTTGAAGTCTTTTACTTCGCCAGCAATGCGGGAATCAAACCTTGCGGTATCAAACAGGGTAATGGGGGCAATGCCCGACTTGCCAGCAACAAGATTTTCCCAGCTGCTTTCTACGGTATTGCCCAGCGGGCTGAGGGCGGCGAGGCCAGTAATGACAACGCGTCTGCGGTTCATGCCAGTGCTCCTTGCGGTGAGTGCGCATAAAACATAAGCGGCCGCATAGAGCGGCCGTATTTCCAAAAAAACAAGGGGAAATTAGCCCTGCTTGCTTTCAATATAGCTGATGGCGTCTTGCACCTTAAGCAGCTTGGTGGCGTCGTCATCGGCAATTTCAATATCAAATTCTTCTTCCATAGCCATAATCAGCTCGGTCAGATCCAGAGAATCTGCGCCCAAATCTTCCACAAAAGATGCTTCGGGCTTTACCTGATCGGCAGCAACACCCAACTGTTCCACAATAATTTCAGTAACTTTAGCAGCAATAGACATAAGAGCCTCCAATGATTGTCGTATAATTTAGTGCGGCAAAGCGCAAAAAATGCTGAATGTTAGCAATACATGCCGCCGTTGACGGCAAGCACCTGCCCTGTAATATAGCGGGCTTTTTCTGAAGCAAGAAAGGCCACGGCTTCAGCCACATCGCTGGCTGTGCCCATGCGTTTCATGGGTATGGCCTCTTCGTACGATTTTTTTACATCGTCGGGCAAACCAGCAGTCATATCTGTTTCAATAAAACCGGGGGCAACAGCATTGACGGTAATATTGCGGCCAGCCAATTCTTTTGCGGCCGATTTGGTAATGCCCAAAAGCCCAGCCTTGGCGGCGCTGTAATTCACCTGACAGGCATTGCCCATTTGCCCCACAACAGAAGAAATATTGATAATGCTGCCATGGCGCTGCTTGGTCATAATTTTAGCGGCTTCACGCAGGGTAACAAAAGCCCCGCGCAGGTTAATGCCTATGACCGCGTCAAAATCATCATCTTTCATGCGCACAAGAAAGCCGTCTTTGGTAATGCCAGCATTGTTGACCAACACAGAAAGCTCAACCTTCCCTTTGATTTCATTGGCAAAAAAATCAGCAACAGCAGCGGCATCCCCTACATTCAGGCAAAAAGCGCGCGCAGCGCCGCCAGCAGACACAATAGCTTCTGCCACGGCCTCAGCTTCCTGCGGCTTGCTTACATAGGTAAGGTAGACCTGAAAACCCTCACGAGCCAATGTGTGCGCAATGGCTTTGCCTATGCCCCGTGAACCGCCAGTAACCAGCGCTGTAGGAAGTAACATTGTCATGGCGCTATCCTTTGCTTTAAGCTGTATCTGCATTCTTTGTAAGGAACAATGTAAAGATTGGGAGTGATACTTTATTTCTGGTCAAAAAGCAACAGATACTGTTCATTAAAAATCTAATAAAAGTGCGCTCCATGTGAGCCCAGCCCCAAAAGAAACGCAGAGCACGCGTTTGCCATGGCTCAGCACCTGTGTTTGCAGCGCTTCTGCTAAAGCAAGGGGCACAGAGGCCGCAGAGGTATTGCCATATTGTTCCACATTGGCAAAAACTTTGCTGCTTGCTATGCCAAGGCGTGAGCCCACAGCGTCAATAATGCGCATATTGGCCTGATGGGGCACAAGCAAATCAATATCGTGAATAGTGAGGCCATTGCGTTCCAACAGTGTTTTGCAGGCTTCTGCCATACGGCGTACAGCATGCTTAAACACTTCGCGCCCCTGCATTTGCAGGAAAAAATCGTCTTCAATGCTTTGGCCTGCGGGTAGTTCTTTTTCAGCACCGCCGCCAATGGTGATAAGGCTGTGCAGGCTGCAATCGGCATCGCACAGCACATCGCGCACCTGTGCCAAGGGCTGCTCTGCTGTAGCACTAAAAATGCTGGCTGTTGCACCATCACCAAAAAGCACACAGGTGGAACGGTCATTCCAGTTCATGCGGCGGGTCATGGCTTCGGCAGCAATAAATAAAATTGTGGCATCGGGCTGACCAGCAAGAATGCTGCGGCATAAAGAAACACCGTACAAATAGCCAGAGCAGGCGGCATTGATATCAAAAGCCATGCATGAGGGCGCACCCAAGCTGCCCGCAATAATGCAGGCTGTGGAGGGGCAAAGCTTGTCTGGGGTGCAGGTGGCAACAATAATGTGGCTCAGGTCTTGCGGCTGTATGCCCGAGCTTTGCAGGGCGCGCTTTGCAGCGGCAAGCCCCATGGTGGCCGTGCTTTCTTCTGGCGCAAGGCGGCGGCGGCTGCAAATGCCTGTGCGGCTGGTGATCCATTCATCGCTGGTGTCCACCATGGTGCACAATTCAGCATTGGTAAGCCTGTGCTCTGGTGTGTACACACCAAGCGCAGTAAGCAAGCAAGCATGATTCATAGGTTCAGTCACCGTGCAGGGGAAGGCTAAAGGGCTTTGCTAAAGCGGGTTAATTCTTCATTAGCAAGAATGGTTTCGGCAAGGCGGCTGTTGGTGCCTTTGCGAACAAATGTTCCTGCCATAGTAATGGCTGTGGCCATAGCCTTGGGGTTAGAGCGCCCATGGCAGACAATAGAAAGCCCTTGCAAGCCCAGCAGCGGCGCGCCGCCATATTCGGCATAGTCCACACGCGCAGCAAATTTTTTAAAAGCGCTTTTTGCCAGCAAAGCGCCAAGCGTGGGCAAAAAACCTGAAGTCAGCATTTTTCTGAGCATACGGGTCAGGGCAGTGGCCAAGCCTTCGCTCATTTTTACCACCACATTGCCCACAAAGCCGTCGCACACCACAACGTCAATATCGCCAGTGTAAATATCGCGCCCTTCTGCATTGCCCACAAAATTGATATTTTGTGCCATTTTAAGCAATTCGTACGCTTCTTTTACCTGAGAATTGCCCTTGCCTTCTTCTTCACCAATAGAGAGCAGGCTTACGCGCGGGGCGGCATAGCCCAGCAAATCGCGGGCAAAGGCATCGCCCATAAGGCCAAATTGAAAGAGATGATAGGGGCGGCAATCAACATTTGCGCCCACATCAAGCACAACCACGGGGTTTTTTTCGGTAGGCAGCAAGGTGGCAAGGGCAGGGCGCTCTACACCGGGCAAACGCCCCATAATAAACATACCGCAGGCAACTGAAGCACCAGAGTGCCCAGCACTGACCACGGCATCGGCAGCCCCGTCTTTTATCAAACGGCAGGCTACTTGTATGGAGGCATCTTTTTTACGGCGCAAAATGTCTGAGGGTTTCTCATTCATGTGCACCACGTCAGAGGCGTGGACAATTTCGTAAGACGCGCCGTCAAGGGAAAGTTTTTGCAGTTCAGCTTCCACCTTGGCGGTATCCCCCACGAGAAGCACATGCAGGTCTTGTTCCTTAGACGCCATAAGAGCGCCTGGAACTACCACGGAGGGGCCAAAATCCCCCCCCATGGCGTCCACGGCAATAATGGGGCGCGTCTGGCTCATTATTCAGCGTCGTTTTTAGGCAGCACCTGACGCCCTTTATAGGTGCCGCAGCTGGCGCACACGCTATGGGGCAGAGTGGGCTCACCACAAGAGCAGTAAACCACGGTAGGGGTGGCCACACGGTCGTGAGAGCGGCGCATACCCTTGCGGGAACGAGATTTTTTGTTCTGTTGAACAGCCATTGCAGTCTCCTTGGGCTAGTTGCCCTATTTTTTTATAGTCAGGGAACGCAGGACAGACAACCTAGGGTCGCCTTCCTCTTGAGTGCAGGCACAAGTGCCTGTGTTCAGGTTCATGCCGCAGCTGGGGCACAAGCCTTTGCAATCCGCCTTGCACAGGGGCTTTACAGGCAGGGCAAGAGAAAATTCTTCCCAACATAAAGCCGCCATATCCAGCACGGGAATGGAATCTTCAAGCAATATGTGGCTGTCTTCAAGGGGGGCTTCATTAACCAGCACATCGTCGCCTTCGTCTTCCTCGGGCTCATAGCCAGGCAAAAATTCAAAGGTTTCAAAGGTGCTGTTGAGTACCGTGCGGGCTTCTTCGGTGCAGCGGTTGCAGGGCAAAGCCACTTCACCAGTCAATGTGCCGCGCACAAGGCAGCCTTTTTCCGTAGGAAGCACCAAAACACGCGCTGTTATCGGCTGCAGCACACGGCAATCCATGCCAAATTCGGCAAGAGGATCAGCCCAGATGGCGGGATCGTCAATGACAAATTCCTGCCCCTGTGGCTCAAGTGTGTTGATATAGATACGTCGCATAGTAATGTTCTCCCGCGAAAAGTGCCTTTTACCTGTCTGCTCTTGTGCTGTCAAGCAGAGATTGCTAGACGTGCCCAGAGAAAACAAGCACTACTGCCAGAGCAAGAAAAATGCAAGAGGCTATTCTGTTCATAATCCTTTGCCCGCGGGGGCTGGCATTGAACACTTGGGCAAGCCTGCCACCCAGCAAGGCCACCAGCCCAAAGATAAGCAATGTGGCAAGAATAAAGAGCCCGCCCAATTGCCCAATTTGCCCTGCCACATTGCCCAGTGCTGGCTGGGTGAATTGCGGCAAAAAGGCCAGAAAAAAGAGTGTGACCTTGGGATTGGTAATATTCATAATAATACCGCGGCGGTACAGGGCTGCATAGCCTATAAACTGCTGCCCCTCAGTCACCATGCGCACGCTGCCAGCCCGCCATGAAAGCCATGCTAAATATAACAAATAGCCAGCACCTGCCAGCTTGAGCAGGGTAAAGGCAAGGGCAGAATTTTGAAAAATAACAGCCACACCCAAGGCCACGGCCGTGCTGTGCACCAACAGGCCGCTGGCAAGCCCCAAGGTGGTAACAAGCCCCGCACGGCTGCCGTATAAGGCTGACTGGGTAAGAACAAAAATATTGTCGGGGCCAGGTGCAAGGGCAAGAAAAAGCGCGGTGGCAAAAAATTGGGCTATGGTTTCAATGGGCAGCATGCTGTATTCCTTTCAATAACACGAGTAAAAAAAGCCCGCTTTGCCGCAGGGCTGGGCAGGGCTTTTATGTGGGCTTCAAGGCGCAGCGCAAGGCTGCGGCTGGTACAGGGCAGGCTGGCACAAAGCTGCACAGGGCGGCGGCCACGGGTGTAGCGCGCCCCGCCAGCGCTTTGGCCATTGTGCTGGGCAAGGCGGCGCGGCATATTGGTGGTAATGCCGCAATACAGTGTGCCGTCTGCGCATTCCAAAAGGTACACAAGCCAGCCTGTTTCCTGCTCTTGGGGCTGTGGGCTGGCTGGGCTTAACTGGCTAGCCATTGGGTGAGCAAGCAAGAGGCAACCCAGTTACAGCAACGCACTAGCCATGGGTTGACTACAGTGCCATTCAAAATTTTGCCCATACTGAAGAAAAAGCCCAATATGCTGCCCAGAGAATAGAAAAAAAGAAAACCAATAGATGCAAGCACACCCCATTGCACACCACAGGCCAGCATAAGCCCAAAGGTGATGAAAAAGGGCAGGCATGATTGCTGCTGTGCTGCCGAGCCTACGTTCCACGAAGAATAGCGGAAATAGCGCCCGCCATGCTGTGCGTTACCTTGCTGGTGCGCGTGATACTGTTCTTCACCCACCACCTCAGCATCCACTACATGGCTGCGTTCTTGCTCACTTTGCTGGCGGCTGATGCGCATGGGCATAGTGCCACGGCAATGAGGGCACACAGAGCCTGAATATTCCTGACCACAAGAGGCACAAAGCATAAATCATGTCTCCTTTATTGCTCTTGGCGGGTTTGGGGCTGGTCTTCCGCCATTTTCCAGTCTTTTATATTGATATAAATAGTGGGCGTGCCATTATAGCTATCTATCTTGGGGGTATAGGCTATGCAAATTCTTTTGCCGCACAGGCTTTCGGGCAGCTGCGCCCCCATGCGCCACGCCTTGGCATACAGCGCTATACCGCAGTGCTCATCCAGCAGGCGCAGGCGTACATGCTCATGGCCGCGCCCCAAGGGCTGCCTTGCTGTTACCAGTAGCGGCGGCGAGGCAAACACGGGCTCGGCATTACCGGGGCCAAAGGGTTGCAGCAGCTCGAGCTCTTTTAAAAAATCAAAGGATGAGGCAAGCTCGAAACCCAGCTCACATTCAAGCATAATGGTGGGGGTGAGGGGCAAAGAACCCAGCTCTTCACGCACCACAGCATCAAAAGCGGCGGCAAAGGTGGCTACGGTATCGGGGGCAATGCGCACGCCTGCCGCCTGCCTGTGCCCGCCATAGCCCAGCATGTGCTGGCTTATGCGCGTAAGCCCTGCATGCAGGTCAAATTCCCGCACAGAGCGCCCCGAGCCCTTTATGGCCTGCTGATCATCGCATAAAATAAGCGTGGGGCGGTAAAATTCATCCACAATGCGCGAAGCCACAATGCCAATAATGCCAGCATGCCAGTCTTTGCCATACAGCACCAAGCCCATGCGGCCTTCTTGTATTTGGCGCAAGGCCATATCGCGGGCTTCTTTGCCTATACGCTCTTCTTCAAGGCGGCGCTCACTGTTCAGGGCGTCCAATTGGGCGGCAAGCTCTTGGGCTTCTTCGCGGCTTTTTGCCCGCAGCAAAGCCAATGCCAGCCCTGCATGCCCCATGCGCCCAGCGGCATTAATGCGCGGGGCAAGGCGAAATACGGCCTGTCCGCTGGTAATGGCGGCAGCTTCATCAAAATTGCTCACGCGCTTGAGGGCAGCCATGCCGGGGCGCTGCGCCATGGCAATGCGCCGCAGCCCGCCCTTGACCAGCAGGCGGTTTTGCCCCGAAAGGCGCATAACATCGGCCAGCGTGCCCAAGGCAACAAGGTCAAGCACATTATCCATAACACAGCGCGTGCCCAAGCGCGTATGCAGCAGGGCATTGACCGCGCCCATAAGGTAAAAAGCTACGCCCACGCCAGCCAAATAGGGGCAGGGGCATTGCTCTGGCTCGCCCATGCGCGGGTTGCAAATAGCGCTGGCGGGGGGGAGTTCTGCGGGGGGCAGGTGGTGGTCTGAAAGGATAACACGCATGCCCAGCTCGCGGGCACGGGCAATAGCCTGCACATCAGAAATGCCGCAGTCCACCGTGAGCAGGGTTTGCACACCCTGCGCGGCAAGGGCTTCAATAGCGGGGATATTCAGGCCATAGCCTTCTGTTTTGCGGTCGGGCACATGGTAGAGGGCACTGATATTGTGGGCTTCCAGCACGTCCAGCACAAGGGCGGTGGCGGTAATACCATCCACATCATAGTCGCCCCAGACAGCCAGTGTTTTGCCAGCCAGCAAATCGTCGGCCAGCATAGCCGCCGCTGTGGGAATGCCCGGCCAGCAATTGGGGTGTGCCAGCAGGCTCAGGCTGGGGGAAAGAAAGGTGTCTATGGCATCTTTTTCGGTATAGCCGCGCCCGCAAAGCAGGGCGAGCAGCATGGGGGAAAGGGCAAGCTCGTCTGCCCACGCTGGGTCGGGCTGTGCTGGTGTGCGGAATATCCAGTTTTTCATACATCCTGTCTGGTCAGCCCAAGGTGGGCTGTGCTCCCCCCCGCTTGTGGCGGAAGATGGTGTGCGGAATTGCCTTGAGAAAGGGTTATGCCCGCACACAATGTGTTCTGCGGGGGAAATTGTTCAGCTCATGCTGTGCATAATGGCCTGCGCTGCCTGTGCTGGGTGTTCATGCCGCGTAATGGGGCGGCCAATAACTAAAAAGTCCGACCCTGCCGCCACGGCCTGCTGCGGGGTCATAACGCGCTTTTGGTCACCCACGGCACTGCCTGCGGGGCGTATGCCGGGGGTAAGGCAGAGCAAATTGGGGCTTGCCTGCTTGATGCGCTGTACCTCATGGCCAGAGCAGACCACGCCATCCAGCCCCCAGCGCTCTGCCCCCTGCGCTAGGCTAACAGCCAACTGGCCAAGGTTGCCTTTGTGGGCTGGCAGGTCACCATCGGCCATGCTGGTAAGCACGGTTACGCCAAAGAGCAAGGGCTTGGTGGCACATTGCTGGCAGGCGGTACGAGCAGCACGGCACATAGTTTCTCCACCCTGTGTGTGCAGGGTGAGCATATCCACACCCATGCTGGCGGCGGCGCTGACTGCACCCGCCACGGTGTTGGGTATGTCATAAAATTTTAAGTCCAAAAAAACTTTGAAGCCCATGCTTTTGCAGGCGGCCACTATGCCAGCCCCGCCCAGCGTGAAGAGTTCCAGCCCAATTTTTACCCAAGGGGCTGTACCTTGCAGGCTTTGGGCAAGGGCTATGCCTTGCTCTGCCTCTGCCACATCCAGCGCAACAACAAGTTCTGCCATGGTTTATTTCTCCTGCGCCAAGAGGGCGCGCACATGCTGGGGGGCAAGGGTGGGGGCAAGGGTGCTGGCCACATAGGCGGCGCGCAGGCAGTCATAAGCAATATCAAGATTGTCATTGACCACCCAAGTGTCAAACCAATGCGCTTCACGAATTTCCTGCGTGGCGGCGCTCATGCGGCGGGCAATAACCTCTTCGCTGTCTGTGCCGCGCCCGCGCAGGCGCTTTTCCAGCTCGGCAAGCGAGGGGGGCAAAATGAAAATGCACTGGGCTTCAGGAATGCTCAGGCGCACTTGCGCTGCCCCCTGTACGTCAATTTCAAAAATGACATCCTGCCCCTGTGCCAGTTTTTCCAGCATAGGCTTGAGGGGCGAGCCATAAAAATTGCCATAGACTTCTGCCCATTCGGCAAAATAGCCTTGCTCGCGGCGGGCTATAAATTCTTCACGCGAAAGAAAATAATAGTCTATGCCGTCCACTTCACCCTCACGCGGGGGGCGCGTGGTGCAGGAAATAGAATAGGCAAAATTGGGAAATTCTGCCAATAAACGCTTTACCAAGGTTGTTTTGCCTGTTCCTGAGGCAGCGCTGATAATGAGCACCACGCCCTTGCGTTGTTGAATCACGCCTCTTCCTCCTGCATAAAACGCTGGCTTACCGTTTCTGGCTGAATTGATGAAAGAATAACATGGTTAGAATCGGTAACGACAATAGACCGCGTTTTGCGCCCCTGCGTGGCATCAATAAGCCTGCCTGCTGCGCGGGCTTCTTCTCGCAGGCGTTTCATGGGCGAAGAAGCAGGGCTGACAATGCTGATAACCCGCTCTGCCAGAACGTAATTGCCAAAACCTATATTAATTAATTGTTGCTTTGCCATTGCAGCCCAAGTGCCTATTCCAAGTTTTGCACTTGCTCACGGCATTTTTCCAATTCGTTTTTAAAATCCACCACAAGGCGGGAAAGCTGCACATCGGGGGTTTTGTTGCCGCAGGTGTTAATTTCGCGAAAGCATTCCTGTAGGGTGAAATCAAGGCGGCGGCCTGCATCTTTACCTGTGTTGAGCAATTCGCGCAGGCGGTCAAGGTGGGTGTGCAGGCGGGTGAGTTCTTCGCTGACATCAAGCTTGTCGGTGAGAATGACCACTTCTTGCAAAAAGCGGCTTTCATCCAGCTCGCTACCCTGTGTTGCCAGCAGCTCGTTTAGGCGCTCGCGCACAATGGCCATGCGCTCTTCACGAATGGCGGGCGCGCGCTGGGCTATAACGTCAACCCATTCCTCCATGCGCAAAATGCGGGCTGTCATATCTTGGGCAAGGGCGTGGCCTTCGGTGCTGCGCGCTTCGTTCCAATCTTCCAGCGCCATGGCAAGGCCTTCTTCAAGGTGGGCTATGAAATTTTCGTCCATCTCGTCTAAGCTTTCGCCCCACAGGCTGGGCAATTGCAGCAAGGTGTTGTAATTGGGCACAAAGTGCTCGCCGCGCTCTTGGGCAAAGGCAGCCAAGGCATCCAGCATAGCCTTGGCTTGAGCCTGATTAAAGGCGGCATCGGGGGCAGAGCCTGCATTGTATTGCAGGGTAAGGCTAATATCTACACGCCCGCGCGCACCAAAACGGCGCACCACTTTTTCAAGCTGCGGCTCAAGGTTGCGCGCTATCAAGGGCAGACGCCATTTCAAATCAAGGTGGCGGCTGTTAACGCTTTTTATTTCCCATTGCTGCGTAAACTGGGGCGTTTCAACAAGGCAACGCCCGAACCCTGTCATACTGCGGAGCATGAAGGCCTCTTTTCCCCTTGCAGGGGCAACAGGGGGCAGACTGAAAGTACAATCAGCCCTGTGCATAATGAATTTGCTTTAAAGTAGGGCAAGATGCCCGCAAATGCAAGCAGGCAAAGGGGCAGGAAAAGGCTGCCCCCAGCCCTCTTTTTATTCTCCGCAGCCATTGCCTGCGCTGGGGCAGGTGGCGCAAGAGCCAGCGCAACCTGAAAGCTGCTGCCCGCTTTGCCCTGCCGCCATTTTTTGCGCCAGCGGGTGCACAGGCGCGCCGGGCTTGAGCGGATAGGGGAAAGCCCCCGTTTTCAAGGGGCTGGGTATGCTCATTTGGCGCTCGGTGGCGGCGTTGCCGCAGTGGGGGCAAGGGGGAATGGCATTGCCATAAACAAGTTCTTCAAATTTGGTCTGGCATTGTGGGCACACAAAATCAAACATGGGCATGGCATATTTCCTTAGCGCACAGGCGCGGTCTTTTGGTGAACGCAGGGCACAGGCAAAGCCTGCGCTGCCCATAGAGTATAGGGAGAAAAAGGGGGAAATCAAGATGCCTGTGGCCTTCTTTTCTGAAAAGAAGGCACAGATAAAGCGGCAGGGCTTTCCTCTTCTATATGGTTACAAGCTGGCAGGGGGGCAGATATTTTTTTAGCCAGAAGTAAGGCGGACTTGGCAGGGAAATATCCTGTCAGTCTATTGACGCTGGGCAATTAAAGCTTACTCTTGTACTGGCAAAAAGATCGAGGGAGGTTATGTATGGCTGTATCATATAAAGATTATTACAAGGTGCTGGGTGTGGAACGCGACGCTGCGCCCGAGGTCATAGCCAAGGCGTATAAAAAACTGGCGCGCCAATATCACCCCGACTTGAACCCTAATGATAAAAATGCAGAAGAAAAATTTAAAGATATTAATGAAGCCTATGAAGTGCTGAAAGATGCCGAAAAGCGCCGTATGTATGACCAGCTGGGCGCAGACTGGCAGCATGGTCAGCAATTTCAGGGCGGGCAGGGCTTTAACGGCAACTTTAATTTTAACGGGCAGCAATTTGGCGGCTCGGGTTTTTCTGATTTTTTTGAAACCATTTTTGGCGCACAGGCTGGCGGCCGCGGTGGTTTTGGTGGGCAGCAATTTGGGGCATATTCGCAAATGCCGCGTAAAGGGCGGGATGTGGAAACCGAACTGACCCTGCCGCTCGAGGCTATTATGCAAGGCGGCAAGCGCAATGTGGGCATCAATGGCAAAACTTTGGAAATCAACGTGCCTGCGGGCATTCGCGATGGGGCAAAGCTGCGCCTGAGTGGTCAGGGGCAGGCCATGCCCGGCGGCACGCCCGGCGATATGTTTTTAAAAATACGCTATGCCAAGCACCCCGTCTTTACTGTAGATGGGGAAAACCTGCAATGTGATGTGGTGGTAGAGCCTTGGGTGGCGGTGCTGGGCGGCGTGCTTTCTGTACCCACCTTGGAAGGCGCTGTGAATTTGAACTTGCCCGCAGGCAGCAATTCGGGGCGGCGCATACGTTTGCGCGGCAAGGGGCTGGGCAGTACAGCGGCACGCGGCGATTTGTTTGCGCGCGTGCTTATTAGCGCACCCCAGAATTTGAGCGATGAAGAAAAAGCCCTGTGGCAGCAATTGCAAACTTTGGCACAGGCTAAACAGGCCAACAAAAGCTAATTGTTCCACGTTGCTGCGTTTTTGATACCGTTTTGAGCCAAGTATGGCCAAGCCTGTGGAGGTGCTATGAATATTCTTGTAGAAAAAAAAGAGCATTTGCCCTGTTGTTCTGCGCTCATGGCTACTGAGGAATTTGTTGAAATTACGGGCATAAGCCCTGCGCGTTTGGATGAACTGATTGCCCTTGGCTGGCTTTTTGTGCAGCGCACGGGGGGGAATGAATGTTTATTTTGTCAGGAAGATATTTACCGCGTGCGCAAGGTAGAGCGTATTTGTTGTGATTTTGAATTGCCTGTTGTGGGTGGCACTATTATTGTTGACCTGCTGAACCGTATAGAAAAATTAGAAAATAGGGTGAAGCACTTGCAAAGGTAAAAAAGAGCATTATATATGCTTTCAAGCAGTATCAGAATAAAAAAAGAAAACCCGCAAAAACAGCGGGTTTTTTTGATACATGATACTGTACTTGACAGTAGGGCAGATATGCTTATTGTAAGATAACGAATATTCTGTGAGTGTGGAGGTATTCTTTATGGATATCAATAAATTTACTGATAAAGCGCGTGAAGCCTTGGGTGAAGCACAAAACCTTGCCGCTGGCATGGGGCATCAGGGTGTGGATGCAGAGCATCTTGCCCTTGCCTTGTTGCGGCAAGAGCAGGGCATAGTTTCGCGCATTCTTGAAAGCATGGGCGTGCAGGTGCGCGCTATGGATGCCGCCCTTGATGGCAGGCTGCGCAAGCGCCCTGCTGTTTCGGGCAGCGGTGCAAGTCCAGACCAAATTGCCATTACTCAGCGCACCAGCAAGGTGCTTGCCGATGCCAGCGCCGAAGCAAAGCGCATGAAAGATGAATATGTGAGTGTGGATCACCTTTTTCTTGCGCTTACCGATGTTGCCCCCAGCTCAGATTTGGGGGCGGTTTTGCAGGAATACACTGTCAGTAAGGCGCGCTTTGGCGAAGCCATGTTGCATTTGCGCGGTGGTGCGCGTGTAACCAGCCCCAGCCCCGAAGATACCTTTGAGGCGCTCAGCAAATATGGGCGAGATTTGGTGGAGGCGGCGCGGCAGGGCAAAATGGATCCTGTTATTGGGCGCGATGGGGAAATTCGCCGTGTGGTACGCATTCTTTCCCGCCGCACCAAAAATAACCCCGTGCTCATTGGTGAAGCTGGCGTGGGTAAAACCGCCATTGTGGAAGGCTTGGCGCACCGTATTGTCAACGGCGATGTGCCCGAAAGCCTGAAGGGCAAAAAACTCTTTGCCTTGGATATGGGCGCGCTTATTGCTGGCGCAAAATATCGTGGTGAATTTGAAGAACGCTTAAAAGCTGTGCTGGATGAAGTGCAAAAATCGGAAGGGCAAATTGTGCTCTTTATTGATGAGCTGCACACCATTGTGGGTGCTGGCAAAACAGACGGCGCTATGGATGCGGGCAATTTGCTCAAGCCCATGCTGGCGCGTGGTGAGCTACACTGCATTGGCGCAACCACGGTGGATGAATACCGCAAATATATTGAAAAAGACCCAGCGCTAGAAAGGCGCTTTCAGCCTGTTATGGTTGAAGAACCCACGGTGGAAGACGCTATTTCTATTTTGCGTGGGCTTAAAGAGCGCTTTGAAGTGCACCATGGCGTGCGCATTAGCGATTCTGCCATTGTGGACGCGGTTATGCTTTCGCACCGCTACATTAGCGACAGGCAATTGCCCGATAAAGCCATAGACCTTATTGACGAAGCGGCCGCCTTGATTCGCACCGAAATCGATTCGCTGCCCAGTGAGCTGGACGAAGTGAACCGCAAGGTAATGCAGCTGGAAATTGAACGCGAAGCCCTGCGTAAAGAACGCGATGAGGCTTCTAAAGAAAGGCTGGGCAAACTGGAAAATGAGCTGGCAGCCCTGCGTAATGACCAAGCGGGCATGAAAAAGCAATGGGAGCAGGAAAAGGGCTCTATTGATACCGTGCGCGGCTTGAAAGAAAAGATTGAAGAAACCAAAAGGCAAATCGAGCAGGCAGAGCGCGCCTATGATTTAACACGCGCCTCCGAGCTGAAATATTCCACCTTGATGGAATTAGAAAAGCAGCTTGCCGCCAGCGGGGCAGCCAGTACAGAAGGCGAGCCCAGCCTGCTGCGGCAGGAAGTGCGCCCCGAAGATGTGGCAGAAATTGTGGGCAAGTGGACGGGCATTCCTGTCAAACGCCTGCTGGAAACAGAAAGGGAAAAGCTGCTGCACCTTGCCGATGAGCTGCACCAGCGCGTGATTGGGCAGGATGAAGCTGTGCAGGCCGTGGCCGATGCTGTGCTGCGCGCCCGTGCTGGGCTTTCTGACCCTTCGCGCCCCACAGGTTCTTTTATTTTCCTTGGCCCCACGGGTGTGGGTAAAACAGAGCTGTGCAAAGCCCTTGCCGCGGCCTTGTTTGATTCTGAAGAAAATATGGTGCGTCTTGATATGAGCGAATATATGGAAAAGCATTCCGTATCCCGCCTTATTGGTGCGCCTCCTGGCTATGTGGGCTATGACGAAGGCGGCCAGCTCACCGAGGCCGTACGCCGCAAGCCGTATTCTGTGGTGCTCTTTGATGAAATTGAAAAAGCGCACCCCGATGTGTTTAATACGTTATTGCAATTGCTTGATGATGGCCGCCTTACCGACAGCCAAGGGCGCACAGTGGATTTCCGCAATTGCATAGTGATTATGACCTCGAACATCGGTTCGCCCCTGATGCTGGAAGGCATTGGGGAAGATGGCGTGCTGCAAGCTGCTGTGCGCGACAAGGTGATGGAAGCCCTGCGGGCTTGTTTCCGCCCCGAATTCCTGAACCGTGTGGATGAAACAGTGCTCTTTTTGCCCTTGGTGCGCTCGCAAATTGGCGGCATTGTTGCTTTGCAGCTTGCCCGTTTGCAAAAGCGGCTGGATGAACGCTCTATCCATGTGCGCATGACTGATGCCGCGCGGGATTTTGTGGCAGACAATGGCTACGACCCTGTCTATGGCGCGCGCCCGCTCAAGCGCTATATTCAGCACAATGTGGAAACACCCATGGCACGCCTGCTGGTGCGCGGGGATATTCGCGATGGTCAGGATGTCACTATTGATGTTGTTCATGGTGCACTGAGCTTTAGCGCTGGGGATAATGCCTAGCCTTAGGCTTATGCAGCACAGCGCCATGCCTGTGTAACTATACAGAGCAGATTCACTTTCAAAGCGCATAGAAAGGGGCAGTGAATTCCCCTTTTGTGCGCTTTGTGTGGCAGGGAGTTCTTTTAGAACCTTGCGAGCATTTTCAAAAATTAAAATGCTCTCATCGTAGCCTGTTCATATACTGGGGCAAAGAGCCCCAAGCCTGTTGGTAGGGAAGAGAACAAACCTTGTGCTGTTCCTGCCCGCCAACAGGCTTTTATTTTATCTTTTCTATGGCATAAGGAAAGAGCGGTTCAGTTTTTTGTCCTTTACAGCAAGGCCTATGCCATATACTCTATACGCACCCTGTTTTGTGGAGGCATTTTTTCATGGTTCAAATCGGTGCGGTTATTTTGGCAGCGGGTAAGGGTACTCGTATGCATTCCGATAAGCCCAAAGTTCTGCAAACTTTGCTTGATGAACCTATGCTTGGCTATGTGGCGCAGGCTTTGCTGCCCCTGTTTGGCTCGGCTGTGTGGGCTGTTATTGGGCATGGGGCAGAGCAGGTACGGGCGGCCTTTCCTGATGCCCCTTGGCAGTATATTGTGCAAGAGCAGCAATTGGGCACAGGCCATGCTTTGTTGCAGGCCTTGCCTGCGGTGCAGCAGGCACAATGCCAGCGTGTGCTGGTGGTGAATGGAGATACCCCCCTGATTGCCGCCCCCTTGTTGCAGCGCTTTATGCAGCAGGCAGGGGATGCCGATATTGCTTTTGCTACTATAGAGCTGCACAACCCTGCCGCCTACGGCAGAGTGGTGCGCCACCCCGATGGCAGCATTGCCGCCATTGTGGAAGCAAAAGATTACGACGAGGCCGTGCATGGCAGCCCCACGGGGGAAGTGAATGCTGGCGTCTATTTTATAAAAACAGAGCTTGCCGCCACCTTGCTGCCGCAAATACGCTGCGCCAACAACAGTGGGGAATATTATCTTACCGATATGGTAGCTCTGGCTGTGGCGGCGGGCTTGCGTGTGGTGGGTGTGCCCTGCGGGTGTGATTCTTCTTTGTTTGGCATCAATTCGCCAGAAGAGCTGGCGCGCTCTGAAGCCACGCTGCGTTCCCGCATTGCCCACTATGTGCTTGATTCTGGCGTCATTATGCATGCGCCTGAAAGCATTATTATTGGCCCTTATGTCACTATAGAACCGGGGGCAGAGCTGTGGGGGCCTTTAGAAATTTATGGCAAAAGCCACATAGCCCGCGGCGCGCGCGTGTATTCCCATTGTGTGCTGCGCGACAGCGTGGTGCACAGCGGGGCGGTGGTGAAAAATTTCAGCCATCTTGAGCAGGCCGTGGTGGGTGAATGTGCTCTTGTTGGGCCTTATGCCCGCCTGCGCCCGGGGGCTGTGCTTGACGAAGGCAGCCATGTGGGCAACTTTGTGGAATTGAAAAAAACCCATTTGGGCAAGGGCGCCAAGGCCAATCACCTTTCCTATTTGGGGGATGCCCACATTGGGCAGGGCACTAATATAGGTGCTGGCACAATTACCTGCAATTATGATGGTAAAAATAAATTTGTCACCACTATAGGCGAGCATGCTTTTATAGGCAGCAATACCGCCTTGGTGGCACCAGTAAGCGTGGGCGCAGGGGCTTTGGTTGGCGCTGGCTCTGTTATTACCCGCGATGTGCCTGAGGGGCAGCTGGGCATTGCCCGTGCCAAACAGGCAAACCTGCCGCGTAAAATAAAATAAGTGGGCAGCTTTTGTTCTAATTGTGTTGTTTTATAGGGGAAAATGCTTCGCTGTCACTGCCATGCGCGAAGTGTTTTGTTGAAAAATGACTGGCAGATTTCTTGCTATTGAAAGAAGGCGGTGCTATATTATGGACATGGAACTCCTCGATCTTTTAGAAGATAGGGTTGCGGCGCTTGTAAATGAACTGGAAACCTTACGCGATGCCCACAAGGCGACATTGGCACAGGTTGCTTCCCTTACAGAAGTACGCGCCTCACTGGAAGAGGAAAACCGTGCGCTGAACGAAGCGCTGGCACAGGAAAAGCAGGTTAAAGATACCGTGGCGCAGCGTATTGATAGTATGCTGTTGCAGCTGGAGCGTATTGACGCCCCTGAACATGCCGCCGCTGAATAAGCCCGACATACCTGAGTACTGTAATGAGCCAAGCACGCTTCTCGCTAACTGTTCTGGGAATAGAAATTCCCTTTCGTGAGGGGGCAGACCGCGCCCGCATTGAGGCTGTCAGAGATTTGATAGAAGAACGGTTTACAGCGCAAAAACAGAGGTCCCACGGGGGGCAAAGCAAGGAAATTTTGCTTACCTTTCTGGCTCTCGGGCTTGCGGATGATTTGTTACAGTCGCGCACACAATTGGCCGCATCGCAACAACGCGCACAGGCCATTATTGATACAATTGAAAAAGTAGTATAGATTTACCGTGTTGCCGCCCTGGGGTGTTTTCGAGATAGCTTCAAGGGTGCTGACCTTACAAGCATAAAAAATGGGTGTTGGTCCCTGTTTTCGTGTGCATGCCTGCTAAAGCAGGAAGCCTGAAGGAACATATTGATGCCCACCCTGAGTAATCAGGTTCTGCACCCAAGAGCTACACGGCTCTCTGGGGCAGCAACACGGTTTTTTACTTTTATTTGTACATAAGTTTTGCAAGGAATAGTTTCTACTTTTCTTTGGCACGCTTGTATCATTCCTTCCGTAGAGCTCGCTTTGGCGAGCTTTTGTCCGTTTGCTTTTCTTTCCTTGTCCCTCGGCTTGTCATTTGGCTACGGTGCTTTGGTTTCATCCTTCTCTGGGTGTCGCCTGCGCCGATGTATACCGGAAAGTTTTTCCGTTGAGGATAAGGAGTATTCACCTCCATGGACATGTTACATATTGTGTATATTGCGCTGGCAGGCGCTGTAGGAATTCTTATTGGGGTTATATGCCATAACCGCATTCTGACCAAGCGCATTGGGGATGCCAATGACTTGGCCAAGCGCATTGTGGAAGAAGCCCGTAAAGAAGCTCAAGCTCAAAAGAAAGAAATTTTACTGCAAGGGCAAGATGATTTATTTAACCAAAAGCGCGAGCAGGAAAATGAATTTAAAGAACGCGAGCGCGAAGTTAAAGCAAAAGAACGCAAACTTTCAGAGCTGGGTGACCGTTTAGAAGAAAAGTTGGAAAAGGCCACCCTGAAAGAGCATGAAAACCTTGCGGTAGAAAAAGATTTAACCAAAAAAGAACGCCAGCTGGCCGAAACTGAAGAATATTTGAACACCCGCATTGATGCAGAAGAGAAAAAGCTGGAAGAAATTGCTGGCTTAACTGCTGAAGAAGCCAAAGAGCGCCTTTTTGCCGAGGTGGAAGCCAAAACGCGCCATGAATCGGCACGCATGATTCGCCAAATTGAAACAGAGGCTAAAGAAACAGGCGACCGTAAGGCCAAAGAAATTATTTGTAATGTCATTCAGCGCTATGCTGGTGATTATGTGGGCGAGCAAACCGTTACCGCGGTTAATTTGCCCAGCGAAGATATGAAAGGGCGTATTATTGGCCGAGAAGGGCGCAATATTCGTGCTATCGAGGCCGCCACTGGTGTGGATTTAATTATTGATGACACGCCTGAGACAGTTATTCTTTCCGCCTATAGCCCCCTGCGGCGTCAGGTAGCAAAAATGGCTTTGGAACGTCTTATTCAAGATGGCCGCATTCACCCTGCCCGCATTGAAGATATTGTGCAGAAGTGTGAGCAGGAGCTGGACGTACAGGTACGCGAGGTGGGCGAGCAGGCCACCTTTGATGCTGGCGTGCACGGCATTCATCCTGAAATTGTGCGCTTGCTTGGGCAGTTGCGCTACCGTACATCATTTACGCAAAATGTGTTGCAGCATTCTTTGGAAGTGTCTGCCCTGTGTGGCATGATGGCCGCAGAGCTGGGCATGGATGTAAAAAAGGCCAAACGCGCAGGCCTGCTGCACGATATTGGCAAGGCTGTGGACCATGAAGTGGAAGGCCCCCATGCCCTTATTGGCGCTGACCTTGCCAAAAAGTATAATGAAGGTAAGGACATCATTCACGCCATTGCCGCGCATCATGAAGATGTGCGCCCCTCTACGGCTTTGGCTGTGCTGGTGCAGGCTGCCGATTCCATTTCTGGGGCACGCCCCGGTGCACGCAAGGAATTGCTGGAAAATTATGTGAAGCGCTTGGAAGATTTGGAAGGCATAGCCACCAGCTTTGAGGGCGTTGCCAAGGCCTATGCTATTCAGGCTGGCCGCGAAATCCGCGTGATGGTGAACCCTGAAAGTGTGGATGATGATACCACCTACTTGTTGTGTAAGGATATTTCCAAGAAAATTGAAGATAACCTGACCTATCCTGGGCAAATTCGCGTTACTGTTGTGCGCGAGCGCCGAGCTGTAGGTTTTGCGAAATAAATGACACGCTTATTGTTTTGTGATATGGCGGCCAGTGCAATGCTGGCCGCCTGTGTTGTTTATAGGGCGCGTCAATATGAGCACCCTGTGGCTGGTGCTGTGCTACTGGCCTGCTTTGTGGGGCTGGCCAGCCCAAGCCTGCGCGATGTGCTGCTGGGGCAGGGGCTTCCCCTCACAGGCGGCATGCTGTGTGCCGTGGCACTGGGGGCAGCGGGTGGGGCGCTGTGTGCACGCTTTTTGGGCTATCGTTTCCCATTTTTCTTTTTGAGTGATAGCCTTAGCGCCAGCCTGACAGCGGGCACCGCCTGCGC
The DNA here is from genome assembly GCA_028689675.1 of Desulfovibrionaceae bacterium. GTDB lineage: Bacteria > Desulfobacterota > Desulfovibrionia > Desulfovibrionales > Desulfovibrionaceae > JAQVCS01. The sequence continues at coordinate 238,416 of JAQVCS010000002.1, forward strand.
CAAGGCCTTGCTCTGTGGGCTTGAGCCGCTTGCGGCGGCGTTGCTGGGGCTGCTGGTGGGGCTATGCGGCGGGCTTGTGCGCGATGTCGCCTTGGGGGATACGGCGCACTGCCTTGATTCCGCAGACTTTGGGCTGGCGCTTGCCTTTGGCTTGGCCGTGCAGGTGCTTGTCAGTTATGCTTTTTGGATTTTCCCTTTGTGGAGCATGGTGGCGGCAGGCTGCCTGTGCTGCATGGGCGTACGCTTGTTTGTGCGCTACAGGGCATAAGGTATGCCTTGATCTATTTGGGGGTACAGAGTTTTTTATGAAAAGATGAAAAAAATGCTTGACCTTGGCGTCGAAAAGGGACATAAGTCCACTTCGCCGCTGAGGGAAAGAGCGGAAGCCGCAGGCTGGTAAAATCAAATTCCATAGTTTAGTCGAGTTTTGTTACGGAAGTGCAAATTTCTGGTTGACAGCAAGTAGCATTTCCACTAGGTTCAAGTTTCGCGGTACGGCAGGCTGCACAGCATGACGGAAGCGAAAAGAGCGAAAAAGTTTTTAAAAAAA
>JAQVCS010000011.1 GCA_028689675.1 Desulfovibrionaceae bacterium
TCGCCGACAAACAAGTCCAGCGTTTCTGGATTCCTCATACAGATTGACCCACTGAAGGCGTTGTCGAACTTCTTTTTCCATAAGGGAAGGGTATTGGAAAATTGAAACGATGTCTATGAATCACACAGATTAAGAAATTGCGCACGCTGCATATATTTGCGCAATTTGGGAATATCTTCTGGGTAAATGCTGTCACTTCCTTTTGCCCTGCCCATAATAGCATTATACCCGCCTGCGCTGACGGCATATTTGGAGAACGAATCAGAGGCATAGAAGCTTTTATTCCGATCCCACTCAAAGTAGGCAGTCCCCGTTATGTTCAGAATCATGCGGTAATGTTCCTGCTCCATTAACGCAAGCTTGGTGGATTCTGAAACTGTTGTGTGCACTGCATACCAAACGGCAATATCGTCCTCGCCAAGCGTGCAGTCTTCAATCAGGTTGGCATCAAGGCGAGTCAAAATGTCCGCCCCACTTTTGGTGTGGATGCGGTAATAAATATTGACTGGTTGGTGGTGCTGAAGGCTGTTTTGTGCCGCTTCCATAACACGGGGAATGTCTTCTGGCACAACATTGATCATGGCATTGGGCTTGAGATAGGCCGAAAATTCTTCAAAAGAATAGCCGCACAGCTTTGCAAGCCCTTCCGAAACATAATCTGTTGCAACAACGCCATTTTTTTTGAGCCGATAAATAGCAACGCCGCCGGGAATGCTTGCCAGCAATGCCTGTTCTCTTTTTCTGCTGGCCTCCAGCACACAGAGGCGCTCCTGCTCTTCGTTGATATCTATAATAATACCAACAGTACGGCTGGGTGCTCCTTGTTCATCCCTGTAAAAAAAGCCAATCATCCGACACCAGCGAAAGCTGCCATCTATACATTTCAGGCGCAGTACAGCCTCGACCCTTTCCTTGCCTTGGCCTGTTTCTTTGAAAAAGTTTTGCAATATGGGCACATCGTCTGGGTGTATTGTGTCCAAAGGGCCAGTGTTGTTTAAAATATCCTTTTCATCGACGCGGCTTAAAGCGTATTTTTTGTAGGCTTCAGAATAATAAAACCGATTCGTTTTTAGATCCCACTCAAAAACAGCAGCATTTAATTCATCAATAACCCGCTGATAGCTGCGTTGTATGACATCTGAATGCTGTTTGTTTTTCGAATTCTGTTCGCTTTCCGCTCGATCCATAGCGCGCCAACCTCCAGCGCTGTGTCTTTCAGTCTGTTTCCCTCTGGTAATATGAAATTATAGTGTATATCCTTTTTGATAGGCCATACAAAGGGCTTCATCCCCCCATTTTTTAAAATAACACTTTCCTCCAAGCAAATGCGTTCTGCCATGAACAGTGCTGCCTATTTTTCTGGCAAAAGACAGCATAGGAAACTGTGTTTGAGCAATGAATAAAGTCCCTCAACACGCTGATACCATGAGTAAACAAAGGCTTATAGTTGTTTACTCAAAAAGAGCAACATGCTGAAAATATATAGAGCCTAGGCTTGCGCCAGAAGTTTTTTTAGATACACTCTCATTTGGGCAAGCTGTTCGTACTTATCCGACAAATCTTCCCTGCTACCCGCCCGCAAAGGTTCAACAATTTCTACAACCTTATTATACATGGGGGTAAGCCCCAAATTGCTCAACACGCCTTTCAGCGTATGCGCGGCATCGAAGGCCTGAGAAACATTCCCCCTATCTATTGCTTCTTTTAGTTTTGCAAAGTATGGGTCTTCTACAATATCATGAAGACAGTCTATGTAAAACAATTCGTCATCGGCTACTCTTCTCATGGTGCTTTTGATGTCGCAACCCCACGCTTCAAGCTTCATCATCAGCGGGTTCATAGTTACGCCTCCTCTGCTGCTTCTTTTATTGCTGCGTAAAGCTTTTTAAGCTGTGTAAAGATTGGTGTATAGTTGTTGTCTCCGTGGCGTAGGCATTCTGTAAGCTCGCATATCTTTTCGTAATAGGCATTCATGCTGAGGTTACCAGAAGCACCCTTCAAATCATGCGCAGTGTGGAAGGCTTCAGAAATAGCACCTTTGGTTAATTGCTGCTCCAGTTGTTCCATGAGAGGGCTTTGCAGGAACTTCCCCAAATATTTTTCATACAGCATTGCATGATCGCTGAAACGCGCTACACCTTCGTTGTAATCTATACCCGCTGCTATTAACTTTTCCTTGTTCATACATACCTCTGTGTATATCTAATTATTTTTTATATCCTTCAGATTCTCTGAATAAATAATACCCCTTTTTTATACTGAGGCTAAGCCGAAAAAATTCTATTCTGAAAGTATTTCGTGTAACTTTTTTATATAAAATTTTGCTTAATAGCAAAATATTGTACCATATAGGCAGCGTATAGTAAAAAATTAAACCTGCACATATATGCTTTATATAAAGTGATAAAAAAATTTTATTTTGTACTATTTATATGACAACAATAAACAATATTTAATTTCTGCACAAAATAGTAGAGCAAACTCTGTTTGGCAGCCTTGCTGCCTCCACATGTGGTGGGCTGTGGGGCAGAAACCTGTGCAGAGTAAAGCAAATAATACAGATAGAATGCCGATAAAAGCTATTAAATAGGATATATCTAACCATATTTTAATGCAAGAAATAAATATCACTATCATTCACGATAATGAGAATGTCGAGCTGGATAGTATGATATGAGAGAACAAGAAAGTATACCTGCATGATACGCCCTTTTATGAGCTGGAAAATATGCATGCATGACCTTTCAGCGTGAGTGAAACGGAGTATTTTTACTGATTGCAATAAATAACTATAATTGCAATATGATTGCATGTTCTTTTTGTATAACTTATTATTTTATTTGTACTTATTATTTGCACGAGGCAGCCTGTGCGCAATTTTTTTCCTGAAGTACAAATTCCTTGAGCTCACTCTGCTTTTTGAGAAAGTCTGGCAGGTTAAAAGAATTAGGTCTTTGCTTGCCCTATGTTATGCCTTTTGTACTCCTAAATAACATCGCAGGGGTGAAAGATGTTCAAGGCTTTTCCGATGGAAAGCGTCAGCGTGTATTACTCCCGCTCAAACGGGAAGAACATGAAGGCAAGTGAGGGCATCATCAAAAACTTCTAGCTCAGAAAAGTCTAAAAAAGGCAGGAAAGAAGAGTGTTTTTTGTGCCAACAATTTTGCAAATGAGTGCCAAGTATTCCGCTAACGTATTTATAGAATTTTGGCACAAAAAAAGAGCCTATGGAGGGCTCTCTTCACGTTGCTTTACGCAAAATACAAAAATAGACTACACTGTTACAATCAAAAAAAAATTGGAAATTGTAAAAATGTAGCCTATTTTTGTAGGGCTATACAGATATAACCCAGTATATTTATTGGTACCCGGAGCCGGACTTGAACCGGCACAGCATTGCTGCCGAGGGATTTTAAGTCCCTTGTGTCTACCTATTCCACCATCCGGGCAGGAAAGGCTTTGTTTGCCTCACGGCGAAAACCTATACCTGAAGTGAGCCTGCTTGGCAAGCGTGTTTAGGGGCTTTTGCCTGTATTTTATTAAAAATCCAGCTCAAGCCCCACGGGGCAGTGGTCAGAGCCAAAAACATGGTCTTCAATCCACGCATTTTTGATATGCGCTTGCAGCTCATTTGAAACAAAAAAATAGTCAATACGCCACCCTATATTCTTGGGGCGCGCGGCAGCTTTGTATGACCACCAAGAATATTTTTCGGGCAATGCGCCGTGGATGTGACGAAAGGTATCAATATAACCAGTGGCGGTAAAGTTATCCATCCATTCGCGCTCAAGGGGGAGAAAGCCCGTATTTTTTACATTTTGCTTGGGGCGGGCAAGGTCAATGGCCGTGTGCGCTATGTTAAAATCGCCACACACCACCACAGGCTTGTGCTGCCGCAGTGCTTGGGCATGGCGCAAAAAAGCATCAAAAAAGCCCATTTTATACGGAACACGCTTAAACTGACCAATATGCTTGTTATCATCACTCAAAATTTCTTCCCCACCGTTGGGGAAATAGCCATTAAAATAATGGAATTGGGGAAATTCCAAATGAATCATGCGCCCTTCGCCCTGATAGTCCGCTTCGGGCAATTCATAATGCGCGGCAAGGGGCTTTTGGCGGCAAAACACGGCCACGCCCGAATAGCCCTTTTTTACCGTTGACGAGGCAAAAAAGCTATGCCAGCCCTCTGGCGCGCGTACGGCATCATCAAGCTGTTCTGGGCTTGCTTTTGTTTCTTGCAGGCCTATAATGTCGGCATCGCTTTGCTGAAACCACAGCCATTCAGGCTTGGCGCTGACAGCCCTAAGCCCATTTACATTCCACGACAACAGTTTCATCAGCTCTTCCTTTATGGTTTCTTCAAGGCACTGTAAAAGAATTACATACCTTGTCTTGCCATAAAGCTCAAGCCATTGCGTAGTGAAGTTTTTTCTGGCATGGTCGCCTACACGCGGGCATGTAACGATGTCATATCTGCGTAGTCTGCATGCATTGTGCAGCATACAGGAGGAAGTATGGAATTATTACCCATTCGGCGCGCCATTTTGAGCGTTACGGATAAAAGGGGGCTGCCCGAGCTGGGCACCTTTTTACATGAGCACGGGGTGGAGCTCATTTCTACTGGCGGCACGCGCAAGGCACTAGAGGCTGTTGGGCTGCCTGTAACCCCTGTGAGCGCCATTACTGGCTTTCCAGAAATTTTGGGGGGGCGAGTTAAAACCCTGCACCCCATGATTCATGGCGGCATTCTTGCCGATAAAGATAACCCTGAGCACATGCAAACCCTGAAAGAAAAGGGCATTGGCACCTTTGATTTGGTTTGTGTCAACTTGTATGACTTTGCTGGCGCTGTAGAGCGTAAGCTGTCTTTGCTGCAGGCTGTGGAAGAAATCGACATCGGTGGCCCCTGCATGATTCGCGCTACTGCCAAGAACTATCACAGCATGCTGGTGCTGCCCGGGGTAGAGTGGTATTCGGTTGCCATAGAAGAAATGAAAGAGCACGATATGTGCGTTACGCTGGCTTTTCGTCAGGCAATGGCTTCTCGCGCTTTTGAAGCCACTTCCCGCTATGATGCGCTGGTAACCTCATATTTGCGCCCCTAAAGCATGGCCGCATTTACCGTGCCCGCACGGTTTCATAAGAAGGCCTTGCCACGCAAAGCGCACAAGGGGAATTCTCTGCCCCGTTATGCGTGCTGTGAAAATGAACCTGCTCTAGGTTGCCGTGGTGCACTTTGAGTTTTTGTGCTGCGCCTGCTGCGCCCTGCATAGCTAAGGCTGTGTGGCGGCGCAGGGGCGCAGCGTGGTTTTTTTGCTTGGAGGATAGGAATATTTCAAAGCTCGAAGGCAATATTCAAAGTTTGAAGCCCAGCCAGCTCAAGGCGCTAACCCGCCTGACCACAAGGCGCTTTCCCTTGCAAGAGGTGTATACGCTTGAACAGGCGCGCGAGCTTGCTGCCCTGTCGCGCAGCATAAGCCGCCAGATTGGCTTGCTTATTGACAGGCGCGGGCGGGTGGAAATGGTCATTGTGGGCGAGGCTGGCGCTATTCTTATTCCCGCTCTGCCGCGAGGGCGCTCGGGCAATGAACGCCTGCGCGGGCTGCGCTTGCTACACACGCATTTAACGCCAGAGGGGCTTTCTGAAGAAGACCTGATGGATTTACTTTTTTTGCGCCTTGACGCTGTCATTAGCCTGACGGTCAGCCCTTGGGGCGAGCCTGTGCAGTGGCAGCAGGCCTATTTGCTGCCGCCCAACCCAGAGAATAAAGCCTACAGGCTGGAACCGCCGCAGCCTTGGGAACAGGCTGCTGTGGATATGCGCGGTAATGCCGAAGCGCTGGAAAATGAGCTTGCCCGCGAGCAGGAAGACGCCCACGAGCAGGACGATTTGCCGCGCGCAGTGCTGGTTTCTGTTGCCACAACAGCGCGCCCCGAGCAAGAGCGTAACTTGGCAGAATTAAAAGAGCTGGCGCGCACCGCAGGGCTAAACGTGGTGGCCGAGCTTGTGCAGCGCGTAAAGCAGGTGAACCCCAAATTTATTTTGGGCAAGGGCAAAATGGCCGAGCTTGAAGTGCTTGCCTTGCAGGGCAGGGCTTCGGTGCTGGTTTTTGATGGCGAGCTTGCCCCTGCGCAATTGCATAACCTTGCCGACATTACTGAGCGAAAAGTTATTGACCGCACCCAGCTTATTCTGGATATTTTTGCCCAGCATGCCACCACCAAGGCAGGGCAATGGCAGGTGGCCATGGCGCAAATGCATTACACGCTGCCGCGCCTTGTGGGGAAAAACCGCGCTATGGACAGGCTAATGGGTGGCATTGGCGGGCGTGGGCCAGGCGAAACCAAGCTGGAAACTGACCGCCGCCGCATACGCGAGCGCATAGCCCGTATGAAAAAAGAACTGGAAGGCCTGCGCCGTCAGCGTGCTTTTACTCGGGCGCGGCGTTCGCGGCAGGGCATGCCTGTGGCGGCCTTGGTGGGCTATACCAATGCCGGCAAATCCACTCTGCTCAATACCCTGACCAAATCAAGCGTGCTGGCAGAAAATAAATTATTTGCAACGCTTGACCCCACCACACGACGCTTGCGTTTTCCTAAAGAGCGCGAGGTTATTTTGGCCGATACCGTGGGCTTTATCCGCAACTTGCCCAAAGAGCTGACCGATGCCTTTCGTGCCACGTTGGAAGAGCTTGAAGCCGCTGATGTGCTTATTCATGTGGCCGATGCTTCGCACCCCGAGCTTGAGCAGCAGCTTGCCGCGGTGGAATCCATTTTATTTGATATGGAATTACATACTGTGCCGCGCATGCTGGTGCTGAATAAAATTGACAGGCTCAGCCCCGCCGCTAGGGCAGATGTGCTGGCGGCCTACCCGCACGCACTACCCGTAGCTGCGCTTACTGGGGAGGGCATAGCCCAGCTTATGCAAACGCTGGAAGAAAAAATGGCCTGCTGCGGTGCGCCCCTGCAAACACGCTATGAAGAGCTGTACACCAAAGAGCTGGTGGAGCATTATGCTGAAAGTGAGACAGCCTACTTGCAATAAACACGCCGCTTGCCTTTCACCGCTTGCCAAAATTTGCTGGCCTTTAGGGGCTTTGCACCCCCTTTTGGGCAGCTGGATATGCCTAAAAAGGCTGCTGTTTGCCGCACAATAAGCTGATATTGGTCTCTATTCATAAAAAAAGCCCCCATTCACAATGAAAGGGGGCTTTTTTATTCAGTCTTTATTCTTTACAGAGCAGCTTTGTAAATGGCGGCCACGTCGGCATCGCGCATAATGCGGGGGTTGGTCAGGCCGCAAGCGTCTTTCTGGGCATTACCCGTCATGACAGGAATGTCTTCTTCACGCACTTCCTTGCCATAACGCTTGCCAAGAGCAATCAAGCCCTTGGGAATGCCTACATCGTTTGAGAGCAGACGAATGGCGTAAATGGCCTTGGCGGCAGCTTCGGCTGCGCTGATGCCTTCGGTGCGTTCGCCAAGCAGGCGGGCAATTTTCGAGAAGCGGCGGCGGTGAGCAATAAGGTTGTGCTCACACACATAAGGCAGCAAAATAGCGTTGCATTCGCCATGGGGCAGGTCATAGAAGCCGCCCAACTGGTGAGCCATAGCATGCACATGACCAAGGCTGGCATTGTTAAAGGCCATACCAGCAAGGTATTGTGCATAGCACATACCTTCGCGGGCTTCCATATCATTACCATTGGCCACGGCGCGGCGCAGGTAGCGGTTGATAAGCTCGATAGCTTTTTCAGCACAGGCGTCGGTCATGGGCGTGGCAATGGTAGAAACATAGGCTTCTACAGCATGCGTCAGGGCATCCATGCCTGTGGCGGCGGTGAGTGAGGGCGGCATGCCCTTCATCAGCACAGGGTCGTCAATGGCAACGTTGGGTGTGCAGCGCCAGTCCACAATGGCCATTTTCACCTTGCGGCTGGTGTCTGTAATAATACAGAAGCGGGTCATTTCTGAAGCCGTACCAGCGGTGGTGTTTACAGCAACATAGGGCGGGAAGCGATGTGTTGATTTATCAACACCTTCATAGTCATGAATGCGCCCGCCATTGGAAACAACAAAACCCACGCCCTTGCCACAGTCATGCGAGCTACCGCCGCCCAGCGTGATAAGACTGTCACAATTGTTATCACGATATGCTTTTACTGCGGCATCAACATTTTTATCTGTAGGGTTAGGCACGGTTTCATCATAAACAGCATAGTCCATTCCAGCTTCTTTCAGAATATCTTCAATCTGCTTCAGAATGCCAACAGCAACAATGCCTTTATCGGTAACCAGCAAGGGTTTTGTTCCACCAATATCTTTAATACGGCGGGGAATCTCACGCGATGCACCAATACCAACCAATGTAGTACGAGGAATAAAGAAAGAATAAATTTTGGAGTTATCAAATACTTCGCTCATTATAAGCTCCTTGTTGGTAGATGATAAAATGAGATGTGAATTCTTCTCATCAGCAATTGAGAGAATTCATTTTGAATCTCCTTACAAAGAACGTATACCCCAGAAAATATTTTAGCAAGATAAAAAATAAAAAATACGAAAAGTATTTTTATTCACAATAAATTGAGTGAATAAACAATATTTTATATGTTGTTTTTATTGCTAAAGAAATAAAGAACAAGAAGGTGTTCGAAAAAATACAATATGCTGCATGCAAAATTGAATACACGCCCAGTGCGTATGCTTGTTCTAGGGCAGGGCAAAAGCAAACTTGCATTCGCCTGTGCTTTGTGAGAAAAAGCAACGACTTTATGCTGTTGAGGTATGCTTATGCGAAATCCCATCCCCCGCGTTGCGGCTATTCATGACCTTGCTGCTGTGGGCAGGTGCTCGCTTACGGCTGTGATGCCTTTGCTTTCGTGCATGGGCATTCAGGTTACCCCTTTGCCCACGGCTGTGCTTTCTTCACAAACTGTGGGGGTAGAGGGTTTTACGCTGCTGGATTTAACTGAAGAAATGCCGCGTATTCTTCAGCATTGGGAAAGTATGGGGCTGCGCTTTGACGGCGTATACTCTGGCTTTATGGCGGGCATAGAGCAAATGGAAAGTGTGGCGCGCTGCATTGCGGGCAGCATGGTGCAGGGCGGGCTTGCTGTGGTTGACCCTGTGCTGGGGGAAGATGGCGTGCTTATCCCCACCATGACGCCCCCCATGGTGGAAAAAATGCGCTGGCTTATTGGCTGTGCCGATGTCATTACCCCCAACCTGACCGAAGTTTGCCTGCTGCTGGGGGAAAGCTACCAGCCAGAGCTGCCCCTGCCCACGCTCAAGCTTTGGCTGCGGCGGCTGGCCGCCATGGGGCCGCGCATTGTGGTGGCCACCAGTGTGCCCCTGCGCAGGGGGCTGGGGCACAGCCCCGCGGCCTCGGTGCTGGCTTTTGACAGAGAAAATGATTTATTTTGGCGTCTTGACTGCGAATACTTGCCCGTGGCCTACCCCGGCACGGGGGATGTATTTACTAGTGTGCTGACGGGGGCTTTGATTTTGGGGGAAAGCTTGCCCATGGCGCTTGACCGTGCCACACACTTTGTCACGCTGGGCATACGCGCCACCTTTGGGCAGAGTATGCCGACTAGTGAAGGCATTATGCTGGAGCGCCTTTTGGGGGGCATTACTGCCCCGCTCAGTGCCTGTTCCTGCCGCATTTCCCCAGACGGAGAAACAGAATAAGGCTGCCACTGTGCCATGGCACAATGCTTTATGTACAAGAAAGCGGCTCTTTTTATAGTATGGTTGCGTTGTTTACTTCAAACCAGCCACGCCAGCCTTGGCAACATTGGTATCTTCCTGCACCGAGCCGCCGCTCACGCCAATAGCGCCAATAATAACGCCCTTGGCATCTTTCAGCAATTCCCCGCCGCCAAAAATAACCAGACCGCCATTGGTCACTTCAATACCATATAAAGACTGCCCTGGCTGAGAAGCTGCCCCAAGCTCGGCGGTAGACATGTTGAACAGACGCGCTGTGGTGGCCTTTTTCTGCGAGACATCAATGCTGCCCAAGAAAGCGCCGTCCATGCGGCAAAAAGCCTTGAGGTTGCCCCCAGCATCCACAATAGTAATATTCATGGGTACACCCTGCGCTTTGGCCTTCACCAAGGCAGCAGCCATAACTTTTTCTGCCTGCGCTTGGGTGATATCGCCTGGCAGCTGCAATTTACTGACATCTGCAGCAGCAAAGGCGGGCAGGGCACACAGACACACTACAAGGAAAGCATAGATAAGACGTTTCATACGACCTCCAGAAAAATAATACTGTTGAGCCTTATGCTTCAGGCAGGCATTGCCCCACAAAGGGGCATTCCGTAAAACGTGCTTTTACCGTGGCACACTTTATAGCACTATGCAAGCAAGTTTGCCACTTTTTTGGGAAAAATCATGCTGTCTGGCTGCACATCGGCTTTTTTGCTACTTTGGCTTTTCGTGTACACTACCTTGTTTTTTATTGCTAAAAACGCTGTGCTCCTGTACAAGCAAAGCCTAGCTAGGAGGAAGAGCGCATGAAAAAAACATTAACCACCTGCGGCTATTGCGGCTGCGGCTGTAATTTCTATTTAACTGTTGATAAAGGGCGCATTTGCGGTGTACAGCCCAAGCAAGACCACCCCGTAAGCTTGGGCATGCTGTGCTCTAAAGGCTGGCAGGGGCATGGCTTTGTGCGCCATGCAGACAGGCTGACCAGCCCCCTTGTGCGGGCAGAAGACGGCACGTTCAGCCCCGTTTCGTGGGAAGATGCCTATGCGCTTATTGCTCGGCGCCTGCCTGATGTGCTGCGCCAGCACGGGGCAGACAGTTTTGCCATGCTCTCTTCGGCACGGTGCACCAATGAAGAAAATTACCTTGCTGCCAAGCTAACTCGTTCTGTACTGGGCTCTGCGCATATTGATCATTGCGCCCGCCTCTGACACAGCCCCACTGTGGCCGGTCTGGCCACTGCATATGGTTCTGGTGCGGCAACAAATAGTATTGAAGGCATACGCGAAAGCGATGTTATTTTTGTTCTTGGTTCAAATACCTCTGCACAGCACCCCTTGGTGTATGCGCGCATTACGGCTGCCCATGCCCGTGGGGCAAAGCTTATTGTGGCAGACCCGCGCATTACGCCCGTGGCTGCCCTTGCCGACAAGCATTTGCGCATTAAAACAGGCACAAACCTTGCCCTTGTAAATGCCCTGATGCACGTTATTCTTGCTGAAGGGCTGCATAATGAAGCCTTTATTGCAGAGCGCACAGAAAACTTTGCGGCCTTGCAGGAATCGCTTGCACAGTGCACCCCAGAATGGGCAGAGGGCATTACAGGCATTGGTGCTGAAGATATACGCCAAACAGCAAGGCTGTATGCGACGGGTTCTTCTTCTGTTATTATTTATTGTATGGGGGTCACCCAGCATGTCACGGGCACGCGCACCTGTGCCGCCCTTGCCAACCTGACCATGCTGTGCGGCATGGTGGGGCGCCCTTCCACAGGTTTAATGCCCTTGCGCGGGCAGAATAATGTGCAGGGCTCATGTGATATGGGCGCGCTGCCCGAAACGCTGCCCGGCTATGTTGCGGCAGGCACAGCGCTGGCAGAGCAGCGCTTTGCACCTCTGTGGGGAAACTTTGCCAATACCAAAGGCCGCAAGCTGACAGAAATTATGGCGGGCATGGTGGATGGCTCTATTCGCGCCGCGTGGGTAATGGGTGAAAACCCAGCCCAGTCTGACCCCGATGCCGCCTCGGTGATGGAAGGCTTGGGCAAGCTCGATTTTCTTGTTGTGCAAGACCTGTTTTTAACCCCCACAGCCCGCATGGCGCATGTGGTGCTGCCTGCTGCCAGCTATTTGGAAAAACAGGGCACCTTTACCAATACCGAGCGGCGTGTGCAAATGGTGAATGAAGTGCTGCCCCCTGTGGAAGGCTCGCGTGCCGATTGGCAAATTTTGCGTGATGCCATACGCGCTTTGGGCGGGCAGGCAGACTATACATGCCCAGAAGATATTTTTGAAGAAATCAAAAAAGTTGTGCCTAGTTATGCTGGCATGAGTTATGCGCGCATAGCGCAGGCGCAGGGCTTATGCTGGCCTTGCCCCACGCCCGACCACCCCGGCACGCCAGTGCTGCACAGCACAAGCTTTACGCGCGGTTTGGGCTTGTTTACCGTGAACACCTTTACCCTAGACGATATGGGGGAACAGCCCTGTGCGGACTATCCCTATTTGCTCATTACAGGGCGGGAATCACACCAGTATCACACAGGCACCATGACGCGCCGCTCATGGGCGTTGGACAGAGAGTTCCCCGAAGCTTTCTTGGATGTTCACCCCGACGATGCACTTGCCTTGAAAATAAAAGAAAATTGGATGGTGACCATTCGCTCGCGGCGTGGCAGCATTACAGCACGGGTACGCATCAGCAAGAGCGTACAGCCGGGAACGGTGTTCTTGCCCTTCCATTATGCAGAAAGCAGCGCCAATGTGCTGACGGGGCATCATTATTGTGACCCTGTGGCGGGCATACCTGCGCTCAAAATGACTGCCGTTGCCATTGAAGAAAAGAAATAGGGAGCTGCCATGTTCAAGTTTCGCGCATCTGACCTGCCTCAAATATTATCGCTGTGGTCTTCACGCTATGCTGTTTTTGTGCCCAGCGGTACGCCCGACAATGTGCAATTGCGCCTGTGGCGGCAATCAAAACAGGAAGGCGAGCGCCTGATAGAGTCGGATGAATACATCAACCTTGCCATGTCACCCAAGTCTTTTGTGTTCAGCGAGCGGGAAAGCCTGTTCCGCTGGGAAAGCAACGAGAAATTATGTGAAGCAATCAGTGACCCTTTTCCCGATGCCAGCCACGATGGCGACAAGATTTTGTTTGGTGTGCGCCCTTGCGATTGCTATGGCCTAGGTTATATGGATCGCTTCTTTCTGGGTGAGCATCATGACATCAATTATCACATGCGCCGCCAGCATGTTTTTGTGGTGGCGGTAAACTGCCTTCAGGCTGGCAAGGGCTGTTTTTGCCATTCTATGGGCACAGGGCCTTTTGCCGCCATTACGCAGCATAATGCCTTTGGCACAACAGCGGGCAAGGGCTACGATTTGCTGCTCACGCCCGATTATGCCCCCGAGCATGTTGCAGGAAAGAATACCGAAAACGATTGGTATTGGGTGGAAGCTGGCTCTGACCGCGGTAAGGCTTTGCTTTCGCAAGTGGCGCATATGCTGTTTCGTGATTTGGAATTTACTGGTTTGGAGCGCAAAGAAGCCCTGCTGCGCCATAGCCGCAGTACCTTCAGCCATAGCCTAGAGGCTGCCCGCCAGCCCGAGCTGCTGGCGCGTATGCTCAGTGCCCATTATAATGACCCCTGTTGGGATACCCTTGCCGAGCGCTGTATAGATTGCACTGGCTGCACGCGCGTGTGCCCCACCTGCACCTGCTTTACCACGGAAGAAGAAAAAGATTCTGAGCATTCGGGCATGCGCGTGCGCGTGTGGGATTCGTGCCAATCGCGCGGTTTTACACGCAATGCAGGCTGGCATAACCCGCGCAGCAAAACAGCTTCACTGCGCTACCGCATTTTTGACAAGCTGCAATATATTGAAGAGCGCTTTGGTATGAAGGGCTGTGTGGGCTGTGGGCGCTGCTTTACGGTATGCCCTGCGGCTATCAATTTTGTGGATGTCATCAATGACATGGCACAGCGTATGCCTGTTGCCGAGGTGATGCAAAACGTGCCCCACCGCGATGTGCATTATGAGCGGGATGAGCGCTTGTTTGACCCGCAGCTCTACACGCCGCTGGTGGCAGAAATTATTGATATTCATGAAGAAGCACGCAATATTAACCGCTACACCGTGCGCTATCGCGATCGCCCCAATCAGGGGCGGCCAGCCTTGCGCGGGCAGTTTTTTATGCTGACGGTCTTTGGCGTGGGGGAAGTGGCCATTTCTGTGCCCTTCAGCGATCGCGTAAAAGATGGCTTTACCTTTTATGTAAAAAAGGCTGGCAAAGTTACCAGCGCCATGCACAAGCTCAAGGTGGGGGATATGATGGGGCTGCGCGGACCTTTTGGCGTGCCCTTGCCGTACGATTCCCTTATTGGGCGCGACTTGCTGGTGGTTGGCTCTGGGGTGGGGCATGCGCCTGTGCGGGCAACGCTGGTGCGGGCTATTGAAAACAAGCAGCACTTTGGGCGCATAGCCATTATGGCCAGTGCCACATCCTATGATGGCCTTATCTTAAAGGATGACTTGAAGGAATGGGCGCAGATTGACGGCGTTGAGGTGCATTATTGCCTTTCCAAGCCAACAGATGCGGTGCAGGCACATGTGGGCTATATCAATGACCTGCTGCCCGGCCTTGGGCTTGACTGGGGCAAAACCTCGGCCATTGTCTGTGCTTCGGCAAGGCGCATCAAGGCTGTGGCGCGCGATTTAATGCAATTGGGCATGAAGCCTGCCGACATTTACACCGCGCTTGAAACCAATATGCATTGTGGCGTGGGCAAATGCGGGCATTGCAAGGTGGGCGGGCATTATATGTGCGTGGATGGCCCTGTGTTTACCTATGAAGAAATGATGCAATTGCCGCCAGAATTTTAGAGCAGATATGCCTTGAAAAGGGGCATCTGCTCTGCAAGGTTTTTCCTGCAAATGCTTGCCGCGAAATAGTTGCAGGGGCTTTGCTTGCCCTTGCAGCTCCTTCACAGTGAACGTGCTCTGGCAAAAGCGGGAGCAGATGCCCGCCACAAAGGTATAAACGCAATAGCGTTGTGCTGCTCAGTGCCAAGGTGGGCATATATCTTTCACCCTATATCTAACAGTATGCTGGCCTTAGTGGGCAGCAAAAAAACGGTGATCCTGTGCAAAAAGCAGGGCCACCGTTTTTTATTCTTTATTTGCTTTGTACAAGGCTGCGGCACATGCGCCATTCTTCCTGTCCTGTGGCTGCATCACAGCGGCTTTCAACGCGGCTGAAGCCATGCTTGCTGTACCATGCCACAGCCTTGCTGTTGGCGGCATAGACAGTCAGGTAAGCCTGCGGCTGCATTTGTAGGGCAAGGTGCAGCAAACGCGAGCCTATGCCCTTTCCCTGCCATGCTGGTTCAACAAAAAGGGCGGCTAAATATTCCCCCACAAGGGAGAAAAAGCCCACAATCTGCCCGCTGGCATCGTCCACAAAGGCAATATTCTGGCTTTGGGGTAAAAAATAGGTACGCACGCGGGCTGCCTGCTCTTGCCAATAGTGAGCAGGAATAAAGCTGTGCGCCTGCAAAGAAGCGCGCAGCCATATGCCCACAAGGGCGTCAGTGTCGTGAGCTGTGCAGGGGCGTATCATGCCGCCTGCCTGCTACCATTGGTTATAATGCACTTTTGTGGCGTCATATTCGTTATGCGGCGGCAAGCTTTGGTCGGGGTGGCCAATAATGGCAATGCCCAGCGGAACAATATTTTCTGGCAGGGCAAACATGGTGCTGAAGCCCGCCACACGTTCCTGCACAGGGTGAACCCCTGTCCATACAGCGCCCAAGCCCATAGCGTGGACGGCAAGCAGCAAATTTTGCATGGCTGCCGAGCAATCTTGCACCCAATAGTTTTTATATTTTTCTGCATTCACATCGGCGCATACCACAATGGCCAGCGGTGCTTGCTTGGCCATGGCGGTATAGGGGTTGACAGTGTGCAGGGTATCGAGCAGGGCGCGTTCTGTTACTACCACAAAGCGCCATGGCTGGGCATTGCCCGCGCTGGGTGCAGCCATGGCAGCGCTGAGCATGCGCTGCACCTCTTCCTTGGTAATGGGCTGGCTGGTGAATTTACGAATGCTGCGGCGGCCGAATAGGGCATCAAATACTTCCATAATACACTCCTGAGGCTGGGGCTTATTTTGTGCTCAAGCCCCGTGGTTTATTTGCCGTAGAGCATAGTACCGTGTACAATGCTCGCAAGGTTTCATAAAAAATCTTTGCTGCTCAAAGCTCATAGGGGAATGTACCTTTCCCCACATGAGCTTTGAAAGTGAAACTGCTCTAGCAGTAGAATAGGGCTCAGGGGGCAAAGGTAAAGAGGTAAATAGTGTGTTGCTGCTGAAAGTGGTGCATTTTTTCTGCCAGCACTGCCTCACGGGCAAAATTGAGCGTGGTGACATCGCGGCGCAGGGCAGGCTGCCAAGCATACAGGGCGTGAAAGGTTTCAAGCGTAACAGCAATGGCCAGCATAAAGCCCCCGGGCTTGAGGCGGGGCAGGCAGGCATCCAGCAGGGCGGTGATGTCTTTGCCCCCGCCGCCCAGAAAAATGCGGTCTGGGTCTGGCAGGTGAGGCAAAACCTCAAGGGCATGCCCCGGGTGCACTGTTACATTGGTAATGCCCAATTTGGTGCAATTGTGCTCGACCATGGCGCAGCGCTCTGGTTTGAGCTCCACGCTCATCACGTGAAGCTGCGGGCGCAGGGCTGCGGCTTCCAGCCCCACAGAGCCGCTGCCAGCGCCAATATCCCACAGCAGCCCGCGGGCGGGCAGGCGCAGACGGGCAAGGCAGACAGCGCGCACATCCGAGGCGGTAATCAGGTTGCGCTCGCGCGTGTACACATCTTCAGGTAGCCCCAAGGCCAGCACTGGCGGCGTGCCCCCTTCAAGCAGCAACAAAATAGAGGTAGGGCCGCAGGGCTGTTTTGCCAATTCCTGCAATTCGCCCTGCATAATTTTTTCTTCTGCTGTGCCCAGCATTTCTGCCAGCACGGCACAGCGCTGCCCCATGGCGGGGGCAAAATCAAGTATGGCACGGGCTATGCCCTGTGCTGTGTGCTGTGTGCCGCCATACACCACGGCAAGGGCAGCATCGCAAATTTCACGCAGGGGCAAATGCCCCCCATGATGAGCGCTGAACAGGCGGGCATCTTGCCAAGGCAGGCGTAATTTATGGAATAGGGTCTGAAAGGCCGTGACCGAGGGGTGAAAGGTGACAAGGTGACTGTCTTCTGGCTGCATAAGGCTGGCTATAGTGCCGCCAAAGCCATGGTACAAAGCATCACCCGAAGCTAAAACCACCACATGTTTGCCGCTGCGGGCAGCCGTGAGCACGGCCTGAGCATCCTGTCTGGCCTGTGCGCTGATGCGGTGCTGCTTAGGAACAAGCACGCCTGTTGACGAGCAGCGCTCCAAAAGCGGGCTGGAGGCATAGAGGGCATCGGCCTGTTTGAGCAAGGTAAAAAAAGCGGCATTTTCAGGAAAGCTTGTACCGCAAGAAATAATATGGACTGTTCCGCTGGGCATGGTGTTCCTTTACGCTCATTGCCCAGCCTTTTTGCGCGCTGCGCTACTGTTGCAAGGCATAGTGCTAAAATGTTGCCCAAACCAGCTGGTAGGGCGGCGGGCATGGGCGCGTGCTTTGGGCATAGCCAGTGCCATGCCCAAAGCACGCAAAGCCCTTTATGCTTTGGGGCGGGTAACAAACATAATTCTGTCCGCAAGCTGCTGGAAGGCTGTTTTTGCGGGGGAATCGTGCGGCACGGCTACCATGGGCACGCCCTTGTCTGCCGCTTCTACTGTGGCTGGGTCAAGGGGAATGCTGGCGAGCAGGGGCAAATTATAAGCCTGTGCCAATTTTTCGCCGCCACCTTTTTTGAAGATGGCATATTCCTTGCCACAGTCGGGGCAGATAAAGCTGCCCATATTTTCCACAATGCCCAAGATAGGGCTTTTCATTTCACGCAAAAAGTCCAAAGCCTTGCGCACATCGGCAAGGGCAAGCTCTTGTGGCGTGGTCACCACCACGGCCATGGCATCAGGAATGGCCTCAAGCACGGTCATGTGCTCATCGCCAGTGCCGGGGGGCGAGTCGATAAGCAAATAATCAAGCGCGCCCCAGTCCACATCGGTTAAAAACTGGCGTATGGCATTGGTTTTCATAGCTCCGCGCCACAGCACAGCTTGGTCTGTATTATCCAAAAATAAATCCATGGAAATAAGCGAGATATTTTCGCCACACAGTACGGGCAGCAGTTTTTGCCCATCAGAGCGCACGCGCCCTGTTGCCCCCAGCAGGCGCGGCACGCTGGGGCCGTGCAAATCTACATCCAGTACGCCCACTTTAAAGCCTTTGGCGGCCAAGGCGGCAGCAAGATTGACGGTAACCGAGCTTTTGCCCACGCCGCCCTTACCACTCATAATAAAGAGTTTATATTTGATAGAGCTGAGGTTTTTTGCCAGCATTTTATCTTGCATGGCTTGTTCAATGGGCACACCGTGCCCTTGTTTTGCTTGTTCCATATGCCCTCCCCGAAGGCAAAGAATGCTGTTATGCGGCAACGCAAGGCTTGGCCTTTTGCTGCGCTGCCAAAACCAAGGGGCTAGCCCCGTTTTTTTGCGGCACGCTGTGCGCGCAGCCAGTCATACCAAGCCTGTAACCCTTCACCAGAGCGGCAGGAAAGATCAAAAATTTCTAGGTCGGCATTGGCCATGCGTGAAAATTGTTTGGCGCGTGCCATGTCAAAATCAACATAGGGCAGCAAATCCACTTTGTTCAGCACCATAGCCTTGGCAAGGTTGAACAAAAGCGGATATTTTTCGGGCTTATCGTCCCCTTCGGTAACAGAAAGCAAGGCCACCTTGGCATCTTCGCCGCAATCAAATTCTACAGGGCACACAAGGTTGCCCACATTTTCAATAAAGAGGATGTCTAGCCCATCCATATCAATGGCATTTAAGGCCTGCATAACGAGGTTGCCGTCTAGGTGGCAGCCGCCATCGGTGTTAATTTGCACGGCCTGCGCCCCCGAAGCGGCAACGCGGCGGGCGTCATTATCGGTTTGCAAATCGCCTTCAATCACAGCCATGCGAAACTCGGGGGCAAGGTCTGTAAGGGTGCGCTCAAGTAACGAGGTTTTGCCAGCGCCAGGCGAGCTGATAAGGTTCAAAGCCAGAATGCCGCGGGTGGCAAAAATATCACGCAGCTGGGCTGCCATTTTATCGTTGGCTTCTAAAACATTGCGTATAACGGGTATTTCCATAAGCATTTCCTTATGCCAAGCGAGCTATATGCCAAGCGAGCTATTCCGCTTCAAGCTGCTGTATAAAAAATTCCTTACCCTGCACAATATCATAGCCGCATTGGGCAGAGCACAAAGGGCAGGGCAGCCACAAGCTTTCTTGCCCCTCGCCTGTAAAGCTTTGCCCGCAGTGGCGGCAGCGCAAAGACAAGGGGATGTTGACCACCTCAAGCACAGCGCCCTGATGCGGCGTGCCTGTGGTGAGCACCTCAAAACACAAAAGCAGCGAATCGGCAACCACGTTAGAAATCTGACCGCAATGCACCACCACCCGTGTTAAACGGGTGAGCTGTCTTTTGGCCAATTCTTCATTGGCTATATCGAGTATGCTGCTGACAAGGGACATTTCGTGCATGGGCAATACTATTACAGCAAAAACACTGTGGTATCAACCACCACAAAGCAAAAGAACTTTGTTTATTCCTGCGCCCTAGGGGGTGGGTATCTTGCCATTTTTATGAAAAAGCGTAAATTGCAGCCGTGCAGAAAGGGCAATTTTTGCCAGTAGTTTTTTACAACGCAAGGTATGTATGAATAAAAGTATACTGATTTTAACTGGTATGGTTATTGGTGGCGCATTGCTGGTTATGGCCAACCAAGAGTATAAAAAAGAACAGCCTGCCAGCCCTGCGGTGGCAGAAAGCGCGGTAAGCAGCCCAGTACAGGCAAACTCTGCGGCAGCACCCGCAGCGCCCGCCAGTGAAAGCGTTGCCCCTGCTGCGGGGCAAGTGGCGCTTAGCCCGCAGCAGCCCATGGCAGCGCCTGCTGCCCCTTCCAATTCCTATACTGCCGCCGCCCAGCCTGTAAGCCCTGTGGTGCAGGATGCAGCCACAGCTCCAGCCAAAGCACCTGCTGCGGCTGCCCCCAAAGCACCAGAAGCTAGGCACAGCGCTGCCCCTGCCGCCGCGCCCCAGCCTAAAGCCGCCCCCGCCCCCAAGGCTGCCCCACAGCATCAAGCACAGCCCAAGGCACAGGCACAACATCAGGCAGCACCCCAACCCAGAGCCCAAGCGCAGCATCAGGCTGCCCCTGCCCCCAAGGCAGCGCCCACTGCTCAAAGCAACAAGGCAAAAGAGCCTGCCAAGGCCGCGGCTGGCGTTATTTCTGGCATTAGAGTTGTGCCCAACAGCACGGGTGCGCAGGTGCACATTAAGGCAAATGCCCCTGTGCACTATACAAGTTCGCGCATGAGCAACCCAGAGCGCCTTGTTATAGATTTGCAGGGCAAGTGGAAAATAAAAGCTCCGGGCGTGCCCAAAAATAGCGCCGTCAGCAATGTGCGTATAGCAAAATGGGAAAAAACTACACGCATTGTGCTTGATTTAAAAAAGAAAAATGCCGCTGTGCAATGGGAAAAGAGCGACCCCGCCCACCTGACAGTAAAAATTAAATAACACGTAGCCATTCTTTTTAGCCGTAGTTGTAAAGCACACAAGCCGCACCTTATTATGGGGTGCGGCTTGCTTACTTTGGAGCAGTAAGGATTGGAATGCGTGCCTATGCTCAAGGGCATGCATGTGGGCTCAGAGTTTTGGGCAGCCAACAGGCTCAGCCTGAAGGCAAGATTTTGCCAAATGTTCGAGGCTGCCCACACCAAGCAGGCAGCCTTATGCCCAAGGCGCACCGCGCCATGCGGCACAAGCAGCATAGGCATCAATTTGCCCAAGGCTGAAGTCCCGCATGCTTTTTGCTTGTTTGCCGCCTGCTGCCCAGCGCAGGGCTGTATACCATTCTGCCGTATAGCGCAGGGTTTCACTCAAGTCGAGCACGGTATGCCAGCCAAGGTAATGCAATGCTTTTTCTGCATTTAATTGCAGCAGCGTGCATTCCTGATGCGGGTGCAGCACGGGCTTGTCTGGGGCTTCGTCAACGCGTAAGCCGTGCCAATGCAGGCGTAATTCCTGCACAATATCTCGTACTGTTTGTCTGGCTGTGGGCAGAGGGGCAAAGTTGAAGGCCTGCCCGCGCAAATGCTGCGGCGTGCACAAGCTTAGGCGGGGCAGGGCTTTGCCTGTTTGGGGGGAAAGGGGCAAAAAGCTTTGGTCATCTGCCGCACCCAGCAGGCAAGCCCCCAGCCATAAATAGCCAGCCAAGGGCTCTAGCACATATTGCCAAGGGCGCACGCCCTGCGGGTTGCGCAAAGGGGCTATGCCGCCAGCAAACCATGCCCTTGCCAGATTAGGCACAAGGCGGTCTGCACCCCAGTCTCCACCGCCCAGCACATTGCCAGCCCGCGCAGTAACCACGGCTGCCCCCTGCTTTTGAAAAAAAGAATGTGCATAGGCATGCGCGATGTGCTCGGCACAGGCTTTGGAGGCAGAATAGGGGTCATGGCCGCCCAAGGCATCACTTTCGCGCAAGCCCCACAGCCCCTCGGGGTTGGCATAGCATTTATCGCTGGTAATGCACACGGCTGCCTGCACGCTGGGGCAGTGGCGCAGGGCTTCCATAAGGTTCAGCATACCCAAAGCATTGGTGGTAAAGGTGGCTGCGGGCTGGTCATAGCCTTTTCGCACAATGGCCTGAGCGGCAAGGTGAAAAATAATATCTGGCTGCGCTTCTTGCAGGGCATGGCTCAGTGCGTGGGCATCGCGCAGGTCGCCGCGCATGTCTGCCCCGTGCCAAGCAGGCAGCACGCGGGCATGCTCCAGCGCATCAAATAGGGAAGGGCTGGTGGGCACGTCCAAGGAAAAGCCATAGACATGTGCCCCCAGTGCTTGCAGCCACAAGGCAAGCCAACTGCCCTTAAAGCCCGTGTGCCCGGTAATAAAAACGCGCTTGCCAGCATAACAATCATTAAACATTGAATAATCTCCTTACAACGCTCTTGCCTGTGTGCAAAGCATAGCAAAAGGGGCAAGGCTTGCAAAGCCTCTTGCATAGGGCTTCTCTCTGCTTTCTTTTACTTAGGCTCTGTGCTATATAAAAACAGTCGCAAACACAGCACATAAAGGGAGTTTGTATGTATAAGATACTGTCACTTTGTTGTTTTTTGCTCTTGGCGGCCTGCATGGCAAGCGGTGCACAAAAAACATTGAACACTATGGCTGATGCTCTTGAAAAAAAGGATGCCTCTTTGTTTTTGGCGCAACTAGAGGGGAAAAGCTATGCCAGCAATGCAGTGCGCACCCGCACCGCGCAGGATAAAGCCTTGTCCACTCTTGATGCCATGGGGCGTTCGCTAGGCTTGGGCGGTGTGGACGACCTTGTGGGTAGCATGCTGGATATTGAAGCAGATATGCGGCAGGATTTTATGAATGGCGTCAGCACAGGGGAACTGGCCGCCGAGTGCAGTCAGGCCAAGCTTTCGGGCTGCCCTTGGGTGGCGGCTTCCTTACGCGCTGCTACTGTGAAGAATATCAACGAAACAGCGGCAGTGGCCAAAGTAACCACGCCTGCCAATATCAGCACATGGCTTGCTTTGCAAAAGCGCGGGGAACAGTGGCTTGTCGTAGGTCAAGCCCCGCGTGAAGATATGGCAAGCGAATATGCCACAGGCGGCAAGCCTGCCCCCAAAGCCCCCACAAGCCCAGCCAAGCCAGAAAAGCCTGCGGATGACACAGTAAAAATGCTGTAGGTCTTTTCTCTAGGGCAATTTTTCTTTGAAATTGCTCTGGCAAGAGCGGGAGCAGATGCCCGCAACGAAGGCATAAGCGCAATTTATTTGCGCTGTTACGATCCGAAGTGTGCCAGTCTTTCAACGTTCACAGTATATAAGTTAAAGTTAATCTGCTCTGGATTGAAAGAATACAGAGTGCAGAATATGCTTTGCAGAGCGGCTCACAAGGGTGCAGCCGCTCTTACATTGTGCTGGGCGCTGTCAGGGCTTGTCTGCCCTTTTATCAGGCTGGGCATGGGGGCTTGCTGGATACGGTGCCTGCATCTGCCGCTATTTTTGTGCCTGTGCTGGCCGTGGTGCTTGACCTTATGGCCTCTGCCACTTTGGTGGGGGCTGTGGGCAGGTGGCATACAAGCTGCGCAACAGTGCCAAAGCATTTGAGCATGGTGCGGTCGCAGCGCTTGATGCGTTCTAGCTCGACAGGGCAGGGGGCAGAGGCATGCAGGTGCAGCATAAGCTCTCCCTGCGTGTTGCGGTCAAAAAAAACATCGCGCACCACTTGCCTGTGGCTTTTTTCCAAAGCTTCTGCCATGGCCAAAAACAAAGAGAGCAAACGCACTTCGGCGCGTAGTGCTGGTTCAAAGGCAGTATAGATAGGCTGTTTTTTAGAAGGGTGTACGCGGTGAAAAAAAGCCATGGCCGCCATTTGGGCAATTTCTCTGCCAGTAAAGCCAAGCAATTCTGTATTGCTGATTAAATAATGGCTGTGGGCATTGTGGCGCGAATAGGCAATAAAAATACCAATGTCATGCAGCAGGGCGGCATAATAGAGCAGCTCGCGGGCATTGGCTTTGCTGCTGTGCAGCCCAAGGCTGCGGGCGCTGTCAAACAGGCGCAGGGCAAGGTGTGCCACATGGCGGCTATGCCCTTCTTCAAAATGGCAAAAATGCGCCAGCCGCAGCACGCTGGTTTCACGAATGGACAGACTGGAAGGGATGTTGTCTGGCACAATGCGGTCAAGATATTCTTCCAGCACACCATTACGCAGGCCTCGGCTGCTGATATTCACCGTATCAAAGCTCAATTCTTCCATCACTGTTTGCAAAATGGCCGCGCCGGGCAGCAAAACGCCAGTGCGGCGCGGGTTTATGCCGGGAATGGCCGCCCGCTCTGCTTCAGTGCGGGCACAGAGCTCGTGCACCACGCGGCATAAGCCACGGTAGGACAAGCTGTTTGTGGTGTCGGGGTAGCTTTTGCCGCTGTCTTGTTTTGCCAATTGGGCAGCTATTTCAGCCAAGTTCTGCGCTGTGCCCGAGCTGGCAAACAGGCTTGCGGGGCTGTATTCGGCCATGCGCTTAAAAAAATGCAGCCCCTCGTTGCGAATATAATTTTGTAGCTGTGCATAGTCTGCTGTGCTGACCACGCCCGTGTTGTTGGCAAAAAATTGGTTAGCCAAACGCACGCAGCCTATTTTGAGCGATTCAAGCAAGAGTGGGCCTGCGGCATCGGCCAGCACCAGCTCTGTGCTGCCGCCGCCAATATCAATAATCTGGCGCAGGCTGTCGCTTTTTTCCAGACCGCTGGCAATGCCCCAGTAAATAAGGCGAGCCTCTTCCTTGCCAGAAATAATGGTAAAATCAAAACCTGTTTGCTCGCGCACGGTGTGCAAAAAAGCTTGGCCATTGGTGGCGTCGCGCACAGCGGCGGTGGCCAGAGCAAGGCATTCTTCCACGCAATAGGCTGTGCACATTTCAGCAAAGCCATGCAGTACAAGCAAGGTGCGCTCCATGGCGTCGGCTTGCAGGCGGCAATGGGTAAAGGCATTTTCACCAAGGCGCACCATGTGCTTGACCTGATTCAGCACGGTAACAGTGCGGTTGCCCTGCACGCGTGCTATCATCATGCGCAGCGAGTTACTGCCAAGGTCAAGAATGCTGATAATGCGTGTTTGGTTCACAGCCAGCGTGGCGGCCTGTGTCATACTTTTGCCTCATTTTTTTGTTCGGGCGCGGTGTGGCGCGCGGCCTTTGCGGCTTCTTTTTTATACTGCATAAGCAATTCCTGCGCATTGATAGCTTCCTGTTCTTCGGCAGGCTCAAGGCGTTCATAGCTGCCATCGGGGCGCAATTCCCAAGAGCGCACATTGTCGCGCAATTGCAGGGCTAAAATGTCCTCGCGTATATGCCTGCGTATGCTGGGCTCAAGCACAGGCACAAGCACTTCAATGCGCCTGTCAAGGTTGCGCGGCATAAGGTCTGCACTGCCAATATAAAGCAGCCCTTCGCCATGATGCCGAAACCAATAGGCGCGGGCATGTTCCAAATAGCGCCCTACAATAGATTTAACCGTAATAGTGTCGCTGATGTCGCAAATGCCGGGGCGCAGGCAGCAAATGCCGCGAATAATTAAGTGCACCGTGACCCCAGCCATAGAAGCCTGATAGAGAGCGCGAATAAGGGCTTTATCAACAAGCTGGTTGCATTTGAAAATAATTTCGCCCTTGCCTTCTTTTTTGTGGGCTTCTCTTTCCTGTTCAATAAGCTGTAGCAGGCCATCGCGCATGGAGTGGGGCGAAACCAGCAAAGAGCGGTATTGTTCTTTTGCGGCATAGCCTGTCATGGCATTAAACAGGTCGGTAACATCAGCACAGATATTGTTATTGGCCGTGAGCAGCCCCATATCTGTATAGATTTTTGCTGTGGCGGCATTATAATTGCCAGTGCCAATGTGGGCATAGCGTGTAACCCCGCTGGGTTCACGGCGTACCACAAGGCAGAGCTTGGCGTGAATTTTCATGCCAATAAGGCCATAAACCACGTTCACGCCCGCTTTTTCCAGCTCTTCTGCCCAAGTGATATTGCGCTCTTCATCAAAGCGGGCTTTGAGCTCAACCACAGCCGTCACCTGCTTGCCGCGGCGGCGGGCTTCAATAAGTGCCTGCACAATGGGGGAATTATTGCCACAGCGGTACAGGGTTTGCTTGATGGCCATAACCCTGTGGTCTTCTGAAGCAATGCGAATAAAATCAAGCACGGTGGTAAAGCTGTCATAAGGATGATGCAAAAAAATGTCCCGTGCCCGAATGCGCGCGAATAGGGAACATTCCAGCGGCACGGCAGGCAGGGGGGGAATGTAGGGCGTTTCTTTAAGCCCCGGGCGGTCGGCACGGTACAGGGCAATAAGGTCGCTGAAAGCCAGAGGGCCTTTAATTTTATAAATTTGAAAAGGCTTGAGCGCCAATTTTTTAACAAGAAAATCCGTAAGCTCGGTGGCCATGCCGCGGGCTGTTTCAAGGCGCACCACATCCCCAAAACGCCGCTGGTCAACAGAATCTTTTACGGCCTCCAAAAGGTCGTCGGCTTCGTCTTCTTCAATTTCCACATCGGTATTGCGCGTAATGCGAAAAAGTCCAGCGCTTACCACTTCATAGCCGGGGAACAGCAGGTCAAGATGTTCCTGCATCAAATCTTCTATAAGGATAATATCGCCATCGCGGGTATTGGCTTCCAGCCCAAGCGAGGTATAGGTTTTGGCCTCTTTGTTGCGCGGAATAAAAATAAGGCGCGGCATGTTGCTTGGGCAGCGCAGGCGGGCAAAGCGCTCCACCCCGTCAGCCCCCAGCAGCTTGATAATGAAATTGAGGCTGACATTGGAAATAGTGGGGAAGGGGTGGCTGGGGTCTATAGCCTGCGGGGTGAGCACAGGGTAAATTTCATTTTTGAAATAACCAGCAAGAAAAAGCTGCTGCTTTTCTGAAAGGTTTTCATGGCGCACAATGCTTATGCCCTTGTCCTGTAGCTGAGGCAGCAGTGTGTCGTGCCAATGCCCCTGCGCCAGAGTAAGCAAGGTGCTGACACGGCGGCGAATTTCTGCCAGCTGGCGCGAAGGGGCAAGCTGGTCTGGCGCGGTATTGGCTATGCCATTGCGGTATTGGCGGTAAATATTGGCCACCCGCACCATAAAAAATTCATCAAGATTGGTATAAAAAATGGCAAGAAACTTGACTTGCTCAAGCAGGGGTTGGCTGCTTTCCATGGCAGTTTCCAGCACTTTTGCATTGAATTCTAACCAATTTAATTCTCGGTTCAGGTATAATTCTGGGTCGTCAACATCGCGTATGCTTTCGCACAGGCAGCAGGAAGCTGTTGCCCTTTCTGTTTCTGAATGTGCCTGTTCTTTGCTCATGGGTGCTCGCTTTTTCGCCTTGGTTTGTGGGCTGTAGGCTGTGCCGCAAAAAAGGTGAACCAGCGCGGCAAAGCTATAATGGGTGGCTGTACTTTCTGCCTGTGATGTTTCGGTAGTGTTCCTTTTGGGTGACAAGAGTATGCCAAGTATGTGCAGGGCATACCTGCTTTGGCCTGCTTGTGCATGAATGATACAATACTAGCCCATGGGCGGGAATGCAAGCCCACGCCCTTGTCCTGCACGGGCTGGAACACGGACACAAGCGGCACTGTGCAGAAAAAAAACAAACTTGTACGCGCGCAGAGCACAAATTCAGCAAAAAAGAATAGCACGCCTGCCCCGAAGGCTTTGCCCCCGCGGCAGAGAGCAAATACTGCTGTACCAATACGCACTCGCCCTTGTGTGCGGCAGGGCGTTAATGCCGCCCATATTGCCCTGATAGTTTCTGCACAGCGCAGCCCTTTGCGCGGTTGGAAGCGAAGCAGGGTAAGAATGGGAGGCAGAGGGATAAGGAAAAAAACTTTTTTTGAAATTTTTTGTTGACAGTAGAAGCGTTTTCCCCTAGAAGTTTTTTGCGCGCTGACGAAGCGCACACAACGTCGAACGTCCCCATCGTCTAGTGGCCTAGGACAACGCCCTTTCACGGCGTCGACGGCGGTTCAAACCCGCCTGGGGACGCCACGCTTATTCAGAGGTTATACCGCTATGGTATGACCTCTTTTTTTATGCCACACGCATTTTGCTGTGGCTTTTTTTGTGCTCGTACCTGCTTTTGTGCTGTTTGCCTTGACAATAGAGCGTTGTGCTCTATCTTAAAACGATACTGTTTATCAATAAGGGGAAAGGCATCATGGTCGCATGCAAGCATTGGAAAAATGGTCATTGTAAAGATTGTAGGAAAAATTGCCCCATTAAAAAGAAATTGGGGCAGATGGCAGCAAAAAAAGCCGCACAAAAACAGAAGGTGCATAAAGCAGCACACAAGACAGTAGGCAAGGTGACACTGGCAATGCAGCCCGCATTCCCCCTTGTGCATGACGAGCTGCAAAAACATCTTGTGCATGGCAGGCGCGTGCAGGCATGGGCTTTACACTTATTTGCAGCTTTGCGCGCGGTGCATGGCCTAGCCGCCCCGTGGGAAGAAATTTTGGGCTTGGCTGCCTATTTGCACGATATTGGCTGGGTGCGGGGGCAAAAAAAGCATCACAAGCACAGCCAAAGCATGATCCTTGACAATGCCGTGCTGCCCCTTGCTTCAGAAATTCGCCCCTTGGTTGCCCTTGTGGCACGCTACCACCGTAAGGCCAAGCCTTCACTCAAGCATAAGGCTTTTGCCGCCCTTGGCTCAGCAGAGCGCAATGCTGTTTGTGTTTTGGCAAGCCTGCTGCGTATTGCTGATGCCTTGGAATATTCACACAATGCCGCCCTTGCTGGCATAACAGCCTGCGTGCAGGGGCAATGCCTTGCGATTACGGCAGAATATACGAAAGATGCCAGTGCAGAAGTGGCGCGTGTGCACAAAAAGAGCACGCTGTTTACTGCTTTATTGGGCATGTCTGTACAGGTGCATTGCGCCCCCAGAGCGTGCTAATACGACGTTTTTTGCCCGCTGGCAGTGTTACATTTAGCTTTTATTCAAGCTTTCTATACGACACTGCCTGCATGCAGGCCTCATCTTCCTTGCCAATAAACACAATACCTGTAGTGTTAGCACCCTTAGATCACTATTCTTAACAAGTAAAAAGCGCTGGAAAGCATTGCTGCCCAGCGTTTTTTTGTGGCCTGTACTTCCAGTCATAGCCGCGGCAGAACACTTGTTTCAGCAGCGCGGCTGGGCAGTTTTTTAGCCACAGCTGCGGCAGAAAGCGTGTTTTAATCTGGCCTTTGGCCTGTTTTATCAGCACAGAGCAAACCTGCCCCCATAGCACGAGGCTATGAATTTCTTGGCAAAAAAGTAATTTTTAAACATACTGAAAAGCGGCAATGGAGCATTATGCTATGCTTATTTTGCAGTATTCCCTCATTTTTATAAAAAAATGCTGCGGAATTATTCTTTATTTTTTTACAAAAATGTTTTAATAGGCAAAGGGCATTACCATATAGGATGGGAATGCCATTGTTTATTATGACTTGGTGCAGCGCTGTGCCAACGTTTTTCAGGGGGATGTCATGGAATATCTTACACAACTAGTATCGAGCATAAATGGGGTGCTGTGGGGCGTGTACTGCCTCATCCCTTTGCTGGTGGGTGCTGGCATTTACTTCACCTTTAAGCTCAATTTTGTGCAGCTGCGCCGTTTTGGGCGCGCGGTAAAGTATACCTTTCGCGGTATTTCTTTTTCGGGGGAAAAGGCTGGCAAAGATGGTATGTCTTCATTCCAGTCTCTAGCCACGGCTATTGCCGCGCAGGTGGGCACAGGCAACCTTGCTGGTGCTGCCACGGCCATTGCCATGGGTGGGCCTGGGGCTATCTTTTGGATGTGGATAGCGGCCTTTTTTGGCATGGCAACCATTTTTGTGGAAGCTGTACTGGCGCAAATTTATAAAAGCACCGATGACACAGGGGCTGTCATTGGCGGCCCTGCCTATTATATTTCCAAAGGGCTTGGCAGTAAGGCTTTAGCTGGTTTTTTTGCCGTTGCTATCATTATTGCCTTGGGCTTTATTGGCAATATGGTGCAGGCTAACTCCATTGCCGATGCTTTTTCAAACACCTTGGGTGTCCCCCCCCTTGTGGTGGGTAGCTGTGTGGCGGCCTTTGTTGCTATTGTGTTTCTTGGTGGTGTAAGGCGCATTGCTTCAACCACAGAAAAGCTCGTGCCGCTTATGGCCTTGCTCTATTTGGCTGGCGGCTTCTATGTGCTGCTGACGCACCTTGATATGATTTTGCCTGCCTTTAAGATGATTTTTGTGGGCGCTTTTGACCCTGCTGCCGCTACAGGCGGTGTTATTGGTGCAGGCATTAAAGAAGCCATGCGCTATGGTGTGGCTCGTGGTTTGTTTTCTAATGAAGCAGGCATGGGTTCTACGCCGCATGCCCATGCCATTGCCAAGGTAAAGCACCCCGCCCAGCAGGGCTTTGTGGCTATTATGGGCGTGTTTGTTGATACCTTTATCGTTTTAAACATGACAGCCTTTGTTATTTTTGTAACTGGCGCAATTGGCACAGACCCGAATGCTGTGCCAACAGGCATTGCCCTGACACAAAAGGCCTTTATGCTTGGCCTTGGTGAGCATGGGTCTATGTTTGTGGCTGTGTGCCTGCTCTTTTTTGCCTTTTCCACTATTATTAGCTGGTGCTTTTTTGCCGAGCAGAATGTGAAATATTTGCTTGGCTCTAAAGCGGTGCGCTATTATCGCATTATAGTCATACACTTTGTAGTGCTGGGCTCTGTGCTCAAGGTCAACTTGGTGTGGGAGCTGGCCGACTTGTTTAATGGCCTGATGGTGCTGCCCAACCTGATAGCGCTGGTGGCTTTGTGCAAGATGGTTAGTTTGGCTCTCAAGGAATATGACGAGCAGATTTATTTTAAGCAAAAGTAAAGTAAGCCAGCATACTAGTACAATAATGAAAGGCGAAACCCCAGCAATGAGGTTTCGCCTTTCATTATACTTAACAGCCTGCACAGTTACGCTTTTTGCCCCGCGGCTTTAGCAGAGTAAATACTGTACGCTGTACTATTTTGTTATATGGTTTGGCTCGTAAAGGCTTTGCGTAACCTGTGTGCACCGCACAGCAGCCTTATTCTGTTGTATCGGCATTTTGTGCTTCACGGGTAGCGCGAAATTCGATATCTGGCCAATCTTCTTTCAGGCATTTCAGCTGCCAGTCATCGCGCGCTAAAAAGGTGAGGTAACCCTTGGCATCGTGGGTAAGGCTGGCAAGATTGTCTTGCTCGAAGGCGCGCAATTTATTTCTGTCTTTGCAATCTACCCAGCGGGCAGTTTCATAAGGTACGGGCATGTAGCTGGCATCCACGCCATATTCTTCGCGCAGACGCGCCACAATAACTTCAAATTGCAGCACACCCACAGCGCCCAAAATCAAGTCATTGCCCAGCAGGGGAATAAATAATTGGGCAGCGCCTTCATCCACCAATTGTTCCAGCCCCTTGCGCAGCTGCTTTGATTTGAGCGGTGTTTTAAGCAGTACCCTGCGGAAATGCTCGGGGGCAAAATTGGGTATGCCTGTAAAGGTGAGCTGCTCTTTGTCGGTAAAGGTATCGCCTATGCGTATGGTGCCGTGGTTGCGAATGCCAATAATATCGCCCGGCCATGCCTCTTCTACAGAAGTACGCGATTGCGCTAAAAACATAATGGGGTTGGCAATAACCACTTCTTTGCCTACACGCAGGTGGTGCAGCTTCATGCCTTTTTCAAACTTGCCTGAGCAAATGCGCAAAAAAGCAATGCGGTCGCGGTGGGCTGGGTCCATATTGGCCTGTACCTTGAACACAAAGCCAGAAAAAGAAGGTTCGTCTGGCTGCACTATGCGCGTGGCTGTGGGGCGCGGCTGCGGGGCGGGGGCTAATTCGCAAAAGCCGTCCAATAATTCCCGCACGCCAAAGTTATATACAGCACTGCCAAAGAAAACAGGGGTTTGTGAACCTATGCGGTAATCATTCATCACAAATTCATTGCCCGCGCCCAAGAGCTCTAAGTCTTCACGCAATTGCTGTGCCTGCTCACCCAGCAGGGCATCAAGCTGCGGGTCATTGATGTTGGCAATGGCAATGGGCTCGGCAGGCACGCTGTGCTTGTCGCCGCTAAACAGGCATAATTCTTTGCGGGCAAGGTGATAAATGCCCTTAAAGTCTGAGCCCATGCCCACAGGCCATGTAAGCGGGGTGCATTCAATTTGCAGCAGGTCTTCAATTTCTGCCATCAGGTCAAAAGGATTTTTGCCGTCCCTGTCCATTTTGTTGATAAAGGTCATGATAGGCGTGTTGCGCATGCGGCACACTTCCATGAGCTTGCGGGTTTGCATTTCCACACCCTTGGCGCAGTCTATGACCATCACGGCACTGTCAACGGCCGTAAGCACGCGATAGGTATCTTCTGAAAAATCTTGGTGGCCGGGGGTGTCGAGCAGGTTGATTTGATGCTCGTGATAATCAAACTGCAAGACCGAAGAGGTAACAGAAATGCCGCGATCCCGCTCAATAGACATCCAGTCACTGGTGGCATAGCGCCCCGACTTGCGCGCTTTAACCGAGCCTGCCATTTGAATAGCGCCGCCAAAAAGCAGCAGCTTTTCTGTCAGGGTGGTTTTGCCCGCATCTGGGTGGCTGATAATGCCAAAAGTGCGGCGTTTGGCTATTTCTTTACGCGCAGTGGTGCTAATCTCGCTCATGCTTTACTCCGTCTCGATCGCAATTTGAAAGGCGGTAAGCCTAGCATGAGCGGCGTACGATTGCAAGAAAGCAGCGTGCACAAGCAAGGCTTGTTTTTTGCTTGTGGTTTAATGTTCGTGTTCGGTATTGCCCAAAGGGTGGACGTGGCGGTGTGTGTGCACCTGCCAAGGCAGGGCAGGCACCAGCTTTTTTTCACTGATGGTGATAAAATCGGTGCAGGTTTGCTCTAAAAATTCCCAATTATGGGCAATAATAATGCGGGCTGTGGGCAATTGCTGCAAAATATGCACAAGGCGGTGGCGTGCCTCTGGGTCTAGCCCTGTGGTAGGCTCATCAAGCAGCAGCACATCGGGGCGCATGGCCAGCACCGAGGCCAGCGAAACCAGCCTTTGTTCCCCGCCCGAAAGGCGATGGGTGAGGCGGTCTTCAAAGCCTTCTAGCCCCACTTGGCACAGGGTTTGGCAGGCACGCTCGCGCGCCTGAGCGGCTGTCATGCCTAGGTTTAATGGGCCAAAGCTGACATCTTCCAGCACGGTAGGGCAAAACAATTGGTCTTCGGCATGCTGCATAACCAAGCCCACATGGCGGCGCAGCAGGCGGAACTCTTGCGCGCTGCCTATGCTTTTACCATGCAGGAAAATTTTACCCGCTCTGGCTTTGGCAAGGCCAGTAATAAGGCGAAAAAGCGTTGTTTTGCCACTGCCATTGGCGCCATACAGCCCCACATGCTGGCCAGCATGCAGGCAAAAGCTGGCTTCTTCCAGCACGCTGCTGTTGGGGCTATAGCCATAGGCAAGGCTGCGTAGTTCAAGAAGAGGAGGGTTTGGCTCAGACACAAAAAATCTCCCAATAATCCACTGCCATAATCAGCACACAGGTGGTCAAGGCAGTGCAGCAAAAAAGAGCATCACGCGGGGCGGCCTGAAAGGTGCTTACCGAAGTAAAGCGCCCGTTAAAACCGCGCAAAAGCATGGCTTCATACACGCGGTGGGCACGTTCATAGCTGCGCACCAGCACCATGCCTAAAATGTAGCCAGCCACGCGATAGGTGTGCAGGTTGTTGCGCGGGCTAAAGCCACGCAAGCGGGCAGCATTGTGCAGCCTTTGCCACTCTTCACCAATAACATGCACATAGCGATAGGTAAACAGAAAGAGAAAAACCAACTTATTGGGCACAGCAAGCTGCGCCATGGCGTGCCCTAGCGTGGGGGTGGGCATGGTGGCCACCAGAGCCAAAAAAAGCAAAACAAGAGCATTGGATTTGACCGTAACCAGCAGGCACAAATCTAGCCCCTGCTGGGTAAGCACAAAAAAGCCATACGAAGCCAACACAGGCGTGTTGCCCTGCTGGCTTAAAGGCACGGTAAGCCACAAAAAAAGAATAAAAATATTCACCACAGCCATGCGCCGCAACAAAGGGCGTAGCGGCGGCCTGCTCAGGCATACAAGCACAAGTGCCGCGCCCAGCGCCAGCAAGGCCGCGGGCAGGCTGTGCACTATGCTACACACAATAGAGCAGGCCACGGCCACGCCAAGGCGAATACGCGGGTCTAGGCTGTGTATAAGCGACGTACCCGCCGCAAAGGGTTCATCAAACACGCCGCCGCCTTATCAGGCTGACAATGCCAGCCAGCGCAAATAGAGCAGCAATGCCCAGCGCAATTTCCTTTATGCCAGGGTCTGCGGCTGCGGCCTCGGCCTCGGCACGGGTGCGGGCATGGGCGGCTTGGGCTGGCTGTGTGTTTTCTGCTGCCTTGGGCGCTGGCGCAGCGTGGGCAGCGGCGCTTTGGTCTGTGCTTGTACTGGCGCCAGCTTGGGGGGCTGGTTGGGCAGTAGTTTTTTGTTCTGCGCCTGCCTTGCCTTCAGGCTGGGCAGCGGCAAGCTCTGCGGCTTCTATTGTCCAGTCATTCTGGTGGCCTTCACCCGCTTTGATAATCAGGCGCAGGCCATGCCCTGCGGCACGAGCCTGCTCTGGCACGGGAAAGGAAAACAAGCCCTGCTCGTCTGTTGTGCCGCGCGTTACTTCCGCTTCTGTTGCGGCATCATACACAAGCACAGTGCCCGAACGCACGGGCGAGGTTTTAGAAAAGCGGCATTCTACATTGACCACATTGTTTTCAACCCAAGCAAAAATATTCACCCTGTGTGCCCATGCTTCTTGTGCTGCGCACAAAAGGAAGAGCATACACAGGGCAGGCATAGCGTTTAGGCGCATTCTCTTCCCCCCAGAGCATTGTGTAATAATTCTGGCTGCACCTTGGCAAGAAAGCCCACGGTAAGCAGCGTAATGCCCCCTTCCACCACCATAACAGGCACATGTGCCAGCAACAGCATTTGGGCAGCCTGCACAAAGCCTTCATCGGTCAATGCCAGCGCAAGGGCAGTGCACAGCCCCGCACCCGCCACCGACAAAGCCCCGCATAAAAAAGCCCCCAGCATGCGCGCCTTGCCACCACGGGCAATAAGGGGGCGGCAGAGCAGGGCGGCAAGCACGGCGGGCAAGGCCATATTCACCGTATTCACCCCCAGCACGGTAAGCCCGCCAAACTGGAAGAGCACAGCCTGCAAGAGCAGGGCAACAAAAATGGAAGGAAAGGCCGCCCAGCCCAGCAAAAGCCCCAGCAGGCCATTAACAATAAGATGGGCATTGGCTGGGCCTATGGGCACATGAATGAGCGAGCCGACAAAAAATGCGGCTGAAAGAATGGCAACAGTCATGAGCTTGTCATAATCCAGCTTGCGCAAACCCAAGCCCAGCCCCACACAGGCCAATGCCGCACCGCCATAGAGCACGGCTGGCGAAAGCACCCCTTCAGAAATATGCATGGTAACCTTCTTTTATTGCAGCACCCTTTCTCATGTAGCATGAGGGTGCGGGTGCTGCAAAGGGAATTTATTTACTTTTTTCAGGGGCATCAAAGCGTGCCCACAGCACAGCGCCCAGCTCTACAGCCTTGGGCTTGCCCTCATGATCAATAGTGGCTGTGTCTGTATTCAGCGCGGCAAAGCCCCACCAGCCAGCAAAGGGTACGCCATAGGTGAATACGCCATTTTGGTCAGCTTTCACGGCCTGCGTTACCATATATTCATTGGGTGCGGCATAGGCTTTGTTTTTATTGTACAATTCCACTTCCACCATGGCATAGGGCACGGGCTTACCATTCAGCAGCACTTGCCCCTGAAAAACATTGCCAGCATAATTGCCAAAGGGGCGCGTTAAGGGCACAATTTCTGTTTTTAAGCCAGCGGGCACATCCCAGCCTTCTTCTTCCCCAAAGGCGGCCACATAGGTTTTCGTGTAGTGGACAATATAGCAGTCTTCAGCAGGTTCCCAATAGGGCTTGGGGGAAAGAATAAATTGATATACAGCAGGACGTTGCAGGGTAAAGTTTGCCTTCCAGCCCGCTTTGCCCATTACCTTAGAAGTGCTCAGGCTGGGCAGCAGGTCTTGCTTTTTGCCATCAATAATAACGGCAAAAGCATCGGGCTTTTCCATATCCATACCCACCATTTCCATGGGGTGAGAAAAAGAAATATCCAGCGTAAGCGCGGCATCTTTCTTTTCGCTCACGCTGGCTTTGGAAGGAATAACCATGCCAAAATGCGCCGCAGCCACTGAGGCCGTGCCAAGACTAAGGGCAAGGGCTACTATTAGAGTTTTTATCACGTTGTGCTCCTCCGTAATATGTTTTTAAAAATCGTGTTACGCATTGGTAGCACGATTTTTAAATAAGTAGCAAGCTTTTTTTTGATGCCTAGTCACAAAGCAGCATAATAGCCTAACGTGTTTATCTTTTTGAAAACAGGGCAGATCACTTTTTGTTTCTTTGCCGTGGGAGAATGCTTGCATAATTTTGAAAAAACTTTACTGTACCAGCAACAGCTTGATATGTAAGCCGTAAGGCCTCTTGGTGCTGGCATGTACCCAAAGTTCACTCTGTCTTGGTCGCGTTGAATGCGCGCTGGAATCATGCCCGCGCTGGCAACCCTTCCTTCTGTTGCCCGCTGTTTTTTGTTGTTGATACTTGGCTGCATAGTGCGCTGCCCTTCAGTCGGGCTTATGGACTGAGAAATTTTTATCAGGATTTTTTCATGCATAGTGAACAGATTTCCCTTCTTCAGGGTGCTGCCCTTGTGGCAGACACTACTTCTTCTGTTGATTCCCCTTCCCAAAACACAGCAACACAGCCCGTTGTAGAAAAGCCACGGCGTGGCCGCCCGCGCAAAACGCTGCCCAAAGAGGCAGAGCCAGCGGCAACACAGGCGCCAGAAGAGGCAGCCAAAAAGCCTGCGCCCAAAAAAGCGCGAGCTTTGCGCGCCCGCACCAGCCCGCCCACCGAGGCAGGGGCAGACGATACCCAGCCACCTGTAAAAAAAACAGGACGCCGCCGTGCTGTGAAGGCCAGCCAACCCCCTTTGCTTGAAGTTGCAGAAAGTGCTGTACCTGCCGAAGCTATACCCGCAGCGGTGCAGACAAAGGCAGATTTGGCCGAGGCGCAGCCCATGCCCTTTGAAAGCCAGCCCGCGCCAGCCCATGAAGCCCAGCCTATGGCAGTTCCCGCCGAGGCACAGCCCGCCCCCGTTTTGGCAGCAGCCCAAGGTGAGCCAGCTCTTACAGAGCAGGCAATGCCTTTTGTGGATGAGCAGGCTACCGCTTTGCCTGTGCACATGCCAGCAGAGCAGCCAGACCAGCCGCAGGAACGCGATGGGCAAATCATTATAGCGGATGCGCTCCAAGCCGACGAAAGCTCAGCGGCGCCCGTGGTGCTTGCCCCAGAACAGGCAGAGCCCCAGTCTGCGTCAAGCCCAGTAGGTGAAGAGCTGCCCCAGCCCAAACTTTCCCCACGGGCAGCTTTTGAAGCAGCCTTTTTTGCCGCACAGCGTGCTGCCCATGCCGCTGCCCTGCGTGAAGCTGAAGCAGAGGCAGCGGCTTTAGGCAGTGCCCACAAAGCCCAGCCCAGCACGGCACTTGTTCAAGATATTGCCAGCCCTCAAGATGAGCACAGCATAGACAGCACACAGGCCGAAAAGCCCATGCCCAGCCTGACTGTGTCAGCCCCAGAAGCAAAGAGTGTGCCCAGCGCTGCTGAAGAAAGTCAGCCCCTTGCTACTGAGGTGAGCATGCCAAAAGAGCAGGCAGAGCAGGGGCAAGGCACAGCGCAAGCACAGGACAACCCAGAAGCAATCAGCACTGTGCTAGCGCTAGAAGAAACAGACGGAGCAAGCGCAACAGCAAATGCTGCCCCAACTGTAGAAGCAGAAACAAAAGCAGGCACAGGCGCTGAAGCCAGTGCCCTTGCTGAAGTAAGCACAGACAAAGCAACAGGTGCAGACGCAGCAGGCATTACCAGTGAAGCAGCAGATGCAGAGGGCGACGCCGAGCCAGAAGAGGGCGCAGACGCAGCAGAGGGCATGAGCGAAGAGGATGCAGAGGCGCAGCGCAAAAGCCGCCGTGGCCGCCGCGGTGGGCGCAGCCGCAAGCGTAAAAACAAAAGCCTGATGCACCCTGTTGCCGAGCCTTTGGATGTGGAGGCCAGCCCCGAACAAGCAGCCGAAGCTGAGCCCTTGCCCCGTCTTGCCGCTGATGAAGAGCATGACGACCTTGACGATGATTTTGACGATGAGGAATTGCTGGACGAAGACAGGCCAGTGAAGCGCGGCAAGCGCAAAATGTTTATCAGCGTTCTGCCCAGCGAACAGGTGGAAGTGACCATTGTTGATGAAGGCGTGGTCAGCGAATATTACCTTGAAATGCAGCATCAGGCAAAAATTAAAGGCAATATTTATAAAGCCATAGTGCATAATATTGATACCAACTTGCAGGCAGCCTTTGTTAATTATGGCGCTGGCAAGAATGGCTTTTTGCAAATTGATGAAGTCCACCCCGAATATTACCTTGCCCACCACGAGCCCATGAAGGGGCGTAAGTACCCCCCCATTCAAAAAGTGCTGAAGGCTGGGCAGGAAGTGCTTGTGCAGGTGGTGAAAGAACCCAATGGCAGCAAGGGGGCATTTTTAACCACATGGCTTTCACTCGCTGGGCGTTTTTTGGTGCTCACCCCAGGGCAGGAGCAAATAGGCGTTTCGCGTAAGGTGGAAAATGACGAAGAGCGCAGCCGCCTGCGTGAAATGATGAATGGCATTGAGCCAGGTGAAGGCTTGGGCGTGATTGTGCGCACGGTTTCTGCGGGCACATCCAAAACAACGCTGAAAAATGATTTGCAATATTTAAAGCGGGTGTGGAAAGATATTCGCAAACGCGGCACGGCAGACGCAGCCCCTTGCCCCATTTATCAGGAGCCGGGGCTGGCAGAGCGGGCTGTGCGCGATTATTTGACCGACGATGTGAATGAAATTTGGGTTGACAATGCAGCCGTGGCCGAGGCCATACGCGAAACAGCCTCTTTGCTTTTTCCGCGTAAGGCTGATTTGGTAAAGGTGCATGCCGATGCGCGCCAAGGCATGTGGGAGCGTTTTGGCCTACAGCGCCAGCTTGAGCAGATTTATTCGCGCGAAGTGGTGCTGCCTTCTGGCGGGCGGCTGGTGTTTGACCAAACCGAAGCCTTGCTGGCCATTGATATCAACTCGGGCAAGATTTCTGGCAAAACGAATTTTGAAGCCATGGCGCACCGCACCAATATGGAAGCTGCCGAAGCCATAGCCCGCCAGCTGAAATTACGAGATGTGGGCGGGCAGGTGGTTATTGACTTTATTGAAATGCGCGACAAAAATCATATTCGTGATGTGGAAAAAACCCTGCGCATTGCTATGAAAAATGACCGTGCCCGCCATGATGTAAACCGCATGAGCTCCTTTGGTTTGCTTGAGCTGGTGCGCCAGCGCACGGGCTCGTCTGCACTGGCCATTACTATGGAACCCTGTCCGCATTGCGGTGGCACGGGCTTGCGCCGTAATATGGAATGGCAGGCCTTGCAGGCCTTGCGGGATATTCGCCGCATGATTGTTGGCGGGCGTGATGAACGCTGTGTGTACCAAACCACGGCAGAAGTGGGCATGTATTTGCTGAATAATAAGCGCAAGAGCTTGCAGCTTATGGAAGAAAACAGCGGTAAGACAATAGAAATCAGCATTCGCCCCTAGGGTATAGATACAAGAGCACAAAGCCCTTTGCTTGTCTTGGGCAAAGGGCTTTTTTTATATTGTGTGCAAGAGGCACAATGATGGCAAAAACAATATTATTACATGTGTGCTGCGGCCCTTGCTGCATTATGCCCATAACGCGTTTGCGTGAAGAAGGCTATGCCGTGACGGCCTATTTTATGAACCCCAACATCCAACCCCTAGCAGAATATTTGCGCCGCCGCGAGGCCTTGGCCGCTGTGGCCGAGCAAATGCACTTTGCTGTTATTTGGGACGATAAAGCGTGGAATATGACGCGTTGGCTTGCCGATGTGGCAGGCAGGCAAGACAGCCCCCCTGCACGCTGTGCTTATTGCTACAGCACACGGCTTGATGCCAGCTATGCCAAGGCGCAGGCTTTGGGCTTTGATGCTTTTTCATCTTCCTTGCTCTATTCCAAATATCAGCAGCACGAAGGCATTGCTGCCCACTGTGCGGCTTTGGCAGCGCAAGGCAAGGTGGATTTTGTGTATCGTGATTTTCGCACCGATTGGCAAGAAGGCATAGACCGCTCGCGCGCTATGGAAATTTACCGCCAGCCCTATTGCGGCTGTGTGTATTCCGAAGCCGAACGCTATGCAAAAAAACTTCTCAAGCTGCAATCGGCGCAGGCAGAATAAAATATACTAAAAAATGCTTGACGGCAGGAACGCTTTCCCGTACAAGTCTCCTTGCGCTGAACAACACAGCACTCCCCGATGGCTCAATCGGCAGAGCGGGTGACTGTTAATCACTAGGTTGGCGGTTCAAGTCCGTCTCGGGGAGCCAAAAAGAAAGCAAGCCCTCACAGGTAACACTGTGAGGGCTTTTTCTGTCCCCTAAACAAGGGGGGCAATTTTCCAGACAGCTGAGGCGCGTTTTCATGGGCGTCTATTTATTGGTGGGCGTATTATGTTTGTCGCGTAGCTCGACGGGAATAGCTTCTAACAATACGCGATCGGCGATCATGTCCTTGGTGGCATGAAAATATTTTTGAAAATGCGGCGTGTCGCGGTGCGTCTGGTAGGCTTTTTCATCCACATACATTTCAAAAAACATGAGCTTGGTAGGATCATTTTTGTCCGCTACGGCATAAATGGCCACTACGCCGGGTTCCAGACGCAAGGCGGCTTCCATTCCCTCCTTTACGGCGGCAGTAAAGGCGTCCAATTGGTCGGCCTTGATGTGTAATTGGGCTATGCGAATGGCTGTAGGTTCGGCGGCATAGGCCGTTGCTACGCTGGTGGGTACAAAGAAAGCCGCTAAGAGAAGACAGTGAATACAATGGCGGATGCTCATTAAATTATCCTTTTGTATATGGGGAAATTATTTTCTCCATAGTATTTGTTACGTTGTTTATAAGAAATTCATGAATACCAAGAGGCTTGGGGCTTCCCTCTTGGCATTCATTTATCAAGCCAGCCCAGCTACAGTATATCGGAAAGCAGGACACCGCCCACGCCTACATTTTCCAAGGCATTTTCTTTAAGAAAGACATAAAAAGAAGCCATGGGGAGGTTCATAATTCGTGCGGCTAATGCGGTAAATTCTGCGGTCAGCTCTTGTTTTTGCTCTTTGCTCAGGGAAGCGGCTTCCAAAGTAATGACTGGCATAGTGTTCTCCTTTTTATTACGGGAATGGACAGACTACAGGCCTTCTCCCAAAGCTCTTGCGGCAGGCGGATAGCCCGTGCCCTCAATATCCTTGCGGGCAAAGACATTTTTGGCCAGCACCACGCCCTGATCCTCCCAAGGAAGGTACTGTTGCAGCACCTTGTAGTGTGCCATAATGGCGTCCATGTTCCAGTCCGTATTGCTGCCGCAGGTGACAAGCATGGCGGACTTCAGGGGGTGCTTGCGCAGAGCCACACGCTGTGGCATCAAACGATCCAGAACGGTTTTCAGTTGCGCGGTCATGTTAAAATAATACAGCGGCGTGACCAGCACGAGCATGTCTGCCGACAGAATTTCTGGCAGAATTTTCTGCATGGCGTCTTTCTGGATGCATTCCCCATTGTGCTCATTACAGTAATAACAGGCACGGCAAAAGCCGACCTTTTCAAAGGCTGTATCAAAACGAACAATGGTATGCCCCTTGGACGAGGCTCCGGCTATAAATTCGTCAGCCAGCAGTGCCGACGTTCCCTGACGGTGGGGGCTGCCTGTAAGAACAACGATGTTCATAGATTTTCCTTCATCATTAGCCGCCAGAACATCGGCGGGTGAAGTCATTTGGGGCAAAAGGCTGAAAGCCAGCGCACCTCCGAGCATTTTTAGCATATAACGGCGTGTTGTCAGGTGCTCTGTATCTTGTTCACTGTGCATGTCTATTCCCTCAAGAGTGTGTCTTTTTGGCAAGGGGATTGTCTCCACCCGCTACAAAATAGGTTCGCTTGTGTTCAAAGAGCATTAGGCTGGGCATATGCCGCAAAGCTTACGTCTCTATCGTTCACTGCGGCGTGCACTCCCCTCTGTGCATGAAGCAGAAGCAGGAGCAAAAAAAAGCGGCCTTTCCAGAGATAACTGGGCAGGCCGTTGTATGTACTTAGCCAGCAAGCAAACCCAGCTTGTGCAACCACGCATCCACGTCATTTTGGGCGCGGGCTACCCGAGAACCGTTTATATCAAGCCCTTCCACTATGCGCGCCCGCGGGCAAAGGCTTTTCAAATCGCGCAGGCTGTGCCCAAATCGGCCTCCGCCATGTGTACAAAACGGTACAAGGGTCTTGTCGCCAAGATCATACTTTTCCAGAAGGGTAAACAAGGGCATGGGCATGCCGCTCCACCAGTTAGGGAAGCCGATGAATACGGTTTTGTAAGCATCCAGATTGGGAATTTCCGTAGCAATCTGCGGGCGGGCAGTGCTCTTTTGTTCCTGTTTTGCTTGCTCCACAACAGCATCATAGTCGCGAGAATACGGCGTCACAGTTTTGAGCTCGATGAGCTCACCCCCCACGCGCTTGTGAATTTGTTCGGCCACAGTACGGGTGTTGCCTGAATGTGAAAAATAAAGAATCAGCATGCTGCCTCCTTGGGCTTCCGCTGCAAATGCGGGAGAAATGGATGAGAGTGCGGGGACGATACCTGCCGCCAAGGTGCCTGCAAGGGCATATTTTAGGAAACTGCGTCTGGAAAGTGGAAGGGCTTCTTTTTTTATGGGCATACTCTGGTTTTTCTCAGATGAAGGGGAAAGAATATGAAGTTGTTTCATGGTAAAAATCCTTTATAACGCTGTGTTATGATCAATACATTCGAAAGCTGGACACGGACGCAAAGCCTTACTCTAGCCTTTCCAGACGAACGGAGAAATTGCCGTGCATCCCAGCCAGTTTTTCTGTTCCGCTTTCAATGCGTCCCAAGGGGACAAGTCCGTTCGAGTGTCTAAAATCCTTGTAAAAAATGGCTAGATTGCCCCACGGGGCATAGTAGGTGAAGCTACCCACTGAGGGAGTGCAGCTGGAGGGCGCATCCTGTGTATCCAGTTTTCTGGGAGGATAGCCGATTTTTTCTGTCCCGCTGTAGTCTTCAAAATGCAGCGTTAGGGGCAACAGGGAAACGAGGTCACGGCTGGCCGAATTATTTTCCAACATCACCACAAGGCTTTCATTGCCGAAACGCAGGCGTATTTTTGCCTGTTCCTGCTTGTTGGCGGAATACGCTTCTGCTGTATGCGCTGGCGGCAGACTTTGGCCTTTACTGTTCGGCGCATCGGCAGCCCACCCATACCCTGCAGAGGCAGCTCCGCCCCATATGA
This sequence comes from Desulfovibrionaceae bacterium, assembly GCA_028689675.1. Classification (GTDB taxonomy): domain Bacteria; phylum Desulfobacterota; class Desulfovibrionia; order Desulfovibrionales; family Desulfovibrionaceae; genus JAQVCS01. Next base: position 43,024 of record JAQVCS010000011.1, read on the forward strand.
TTCCAGCGAGTATACCTAATGCCCAAAGATATTTTTTCATATGTCTAACCCTTCGGTTATCCGCAGCAGAGAAGTATTAGGAGCCCTGCATAACGGTATTAACGCAGGCAAGGGCGTTTAGGGTGCGCGGAAAGCCTATGTACGGGAGCATCTGCGCCAGCGCGTCAATTAAATTCTGTTTGCTGTTGCCCATATTCGCATTGCCCTGAACATGCGCTTTGACCTGCGCCTCGCAGCCGCCGAGAGCACTGGTAATGGCAAAGGTAAGCAGTTCACGGGTTTTCAAATCAAGCCCCTTGCGCGTATAGATATCCCCAAAGCAGAAGGCGGAAAGGTGGTTCACTATAATGTCCTTCTGCCCTTCGGGAGCGGATGCGTGCATCTTGTCGATGATGTCGCCGAAAATGGCCTTCTGAACAGCCAGCCCGCTCTTGAAGCGGCTGGCCTCTGTCACTGTGGCCTGACTTTCCACAGGCAGGGAGATGCCTTTTTCGATAAAAGCCTCATTGGCCAGACGCACTGCGCTTTCCGTCTTGGGGAAGCCGATGTACGGCGCGCACTGGTACAGGGATTCCTTGATTTCCACTGGGCTGACCCCGACGCGCAGTGCCGCCTCTGTGTACGTCTTGAGGTCATCCAAGGTATGGCTCGTGGCAAGCGTCACCAGCGTGATGAGCATCCGTTGCCTATCGTCCAGCGTTCCGCGATCCACGATTTCGCCATACACAAGGCGGTCGCGCATGGCGGCGAAATCGGGATCGGTTTTCGCAAGAGCGTTGGGCGTATTTCCCAAGAATTTTTGTCTGTTCTTTTCCATTGCAGGAGATCTGTCCATAGCCTGAACTCCGTTGTTGTGTTCGGATTGTGCCGCCAATGCTGAGGCTGCATTTCCCATTAGGAAAAGCACCGTTAAAACGGCAAGAGAAAAAATCTGAACGTATGATAAGCCTGTGTCTGCCGCCATGCAGCACCTCCTCGTTTGTGAAAAGTCCTTTTTCGTTTTGGCAATGCTGATGCCTTCTTTTTGCCTAAAAAATACATGCGTATTCTCCATGGGCGAAACGGGGAACGACGAAAGTGTATGAGGGGAGAATAAACTGGACATGCCGTGGATGACAGGCATGTTTCTCGCAATTTATTGCCCAAAAATTTCAGAGGGCTTACCAGCGAAGGGTGTTATGGTAGTTTTTCCCAAAGCAGTGTTTGCATTACACCAGATAGTGCAGCAACGGGGGCTGCCAATGGTGCCAGAGGCGACAGCAGGCTATTACCCATTTCATTGAGGATGTATTGCTTTATTGAATTAATAGAATAATCTTCCAACAGTTTTTATAACGCGCGCTTAAATATAAACCTTTTTTACAGAGAATAAGAGGGTATCTCGCGAACGGGCAGTGCAAGCATCGTCCCCCTCATAGTGCCTTTCTGGTTTTTAGGAAAATTTCTATGCCACGAGAGCAGATTACCGTTCACTAATCAAAATAAAATCAAAACTCTTTGTAATAATTATAGATTATGATTATTGATATACTGATTATGATATTCATATTCAATTAAGCATGAAGGTTTTATGCTCTATCATAAAAAATATTACGCAGGCTATTTTACTTATTTTCATAGCATTCTGATATAAAAATGTGATCGTAATAAGAATTAATCTTGTCCTCGCCCTAATAATCTTTTATTCAAAAGGGAAGGGGGCGTTCGCTCTCAAGCAATTCTTGCATGCTGGGCATGCGTTTTTCTGGAAAATGGTGCTGTCTGTTAAAAATACTATGGCTACGCTGCAAGGGTTTACTTTCTTGTTGAATGAAGGAGAGGGGAATGCCTAGTCTACGATCCTGCTTGGAAAAAGTTGAACATGCTCCCGCAGTTCTGGCAATTAAAAGCGGGTTGATTTCTATTTTTCCTGTGCTGATTATTGGAGCGGCAGCACTTGTTTCCAGAAATTTCCCCATTTCCTGCTATCAGCAATGTATCGAAACAGCCCTGTCGGGAAAGCTGGTTGAGTTTTTTGATTTTATCTATAATGCCACCTTTGGAATGCTGGCCGTCTATCTGACCTATACCATCAGCTACCAATATGTGCGGCAATATGATTACAACCGCGCCTCGCTGGCATCTCCCCTAACATCGCTTATTTGTTTTTCCATATTAAGTGGGGTAAAAATAAACACCGTCACTTGGGATGCGCTTGGGGTAAAGGGTGTTTTTATTGCTATTATTTCTGCCTTGCTTGCAACAAGAATGCAAATGATGCTTACATCTTTTTTTGAAAAGCGGATACGGCGGTATAATGAAGGCAGTGATGTAGAATTCAACTATAGCGTATTTATGATTTTGCCAACGGTAATAGTTGTTTTTTCTTTTGGTTTATTTAATCTTATCATTACAAGCGTATTTCATACCTCTAGTGTTTACGAACTGTTTGTTAGCACAGCCAATGCCATAGTCATTCCCTTGGGAAGGTCTTTTGCTTCGGGGCTGCTCATGGTTTTGGGCTCTAGCCTGCTCTGGTTTTTTGGCATTCATGGGAGCAATGTGCTGGAAGCCGTGACAGAGCAATTATTTACCCCAGCCATTGCAATAAATATGGAACTGGTTGCCCTTGGGCAGGCACCAACAGAAATTTTTACAAAGCAGTTTTTTGATGTTTTTATTCTGATGGGCGGCTGTGGAACGGCACTGTGCCTGCTGATTGCGCTTGCTTTGTTCAGCAAACAAAAGAGAAATATGAGGCTTGCCAAGTTGGCAATAATCCCCCTCCTTTTCAATGTTAATGAGCTTTTAATTTTCGGCTACCCAGTAATCTTCAATATTGTCCTTTTCATTCCATTTATGCTCACGCCATTGGTCTCATTTTTAATAACTTACAGTGCGATGAGTCTGGGCTGGGTTCCCCTTACCGCGGCAGAAGTAAACTGGACAACTCCTGTGCTGCTCAGCGGCTATATGGTAACAGGCTCCATTGCTGGGGTTTTTCTGCAACTTTTTACTATAGGTATAGGCGTACTCATTTATCGGCCATTTGTGAAAATATATGATGCTAAAAGCGAAGTAGCTTCTAAGCGGCTGATTACAGAACTGGTTGATATGAAAAAAATGAGCGAAGAAACCCTGACCCCTGTTGTGCTGACTGGCCTGAACGATAAGCATGGAACATTGGCGCGCTCTTTGGCTTCTGATTTGAAATTTGCACTATCAAGGCAGGATTTGCAGCTCTATTATCAGCCACAGTATGACAATCACGGGAAATGTGTTGGGGCAGAATCGCTGCTGCGCTGGAACCACCCCATTTTTGGGATGATGTACCCGCCACTGGTTATTGAAATTGCTCGTGAAAGTAAAATGCTGACAGCGCTGGAAACGTATGTTTTTATACATGCAGTAAAGGATGCAAAAATTGTGCGCGAAGAAACCAGATTTGACGGTGAAATCAGCGTAAATATTTCAGCCGCAACGCTGCAAACGCCAAAGTATCAGTTGCTTTTGAAACGATTTATTGAAAGTGATTATGTGGGGCAGGATGAAATTTGCCTTGAAATTACAGAGCAGACGGCTTTGCGCTCTGGCGGGAATACGACAGATTGTTTAAACGCTGTTAAAAACCTTGGCTACCGTTTGGCAATTGATGATTTTTCTATGGGGCATACTTCTCTTGCCTATTTGCAGGAAAATTATTTTGATGTTGTCAAGCTGGATGGGGCGCTGGTTACAGATATGATGAAGAATTCCCGAAGCTATGATATTGTAAAAACAATTACCGCACTTTCAAAAACACTTGGCTTTAGTGTGATTGCCGAATATGTGGAAACAAAAGAGCAAGTTGCCATGCTGGAAGCTGTGGGGTGCTTCCATTATCAGGGTTATTTATTCAGCAAAGCCATAGAACGTGACGCATTGATAGAAAAGCTGCTTTCAGAAAAAATATAGAGCTGCATCTGGGCTATGTCCTTTTCCTGTATCTACCGCTTCACATATTCTGAATAGCCAGCAGAAAAAACAGAGGCTTTTGTTTGGTGTGCATGTAGAGCAATGGTTTAAAAAAATTGGCCAGCTTTTTCTTGTGGAATACAAGGTAAAGTTGGCCAATTTTGTATAGCGGGGGCAGGGCAGTACAACACATGTCAGAGAATGTCGCACCTGTGCAGCGCAGCCCTTACCTGCCCACGGTCTTTAATGAGAGAATAGCCCACGTCTTTTTTCCGTTTACATTCTGCGCTTTGGCCAGCGCTTCAAACGTGCCCGAGCGTTCTGTTTTGTTTTCTGCATTGTACAGATAACCAGTCATGCGTACTGTGCCATCGGCTTGTTTAACAACCTTTTCCACCTGAGCAAGATAGGCTACTTCACCGTCTGCGCCCTCAAAATGATAGGCTTTGCCGTCAAAATAATAGGGCATAGGGGGGGCGGGCACGCTTTGATGCTGTACAGGAAGGTCAAAATATTTTTTCACGCTTTCTGCAACATAGTTTGCTTTGATGCGTAATGATCCATGTGGGCAGCCTTCTGTGCACTGTGTGATTCTGCTTGAAAAATTGTTATGATAATTATGCCAAATACCAAAATGAATAAGCTTGGGCAGGGCACTGGTAGCGCCTAGGTGCAGCCCCTCCCCACCATCTTTCTGGACATCAAAGTTCATAAAGCCCAGCTCTGTGAAATTACTCAAAAAGACGCTCATTTTTTTGAGCTCTTGCGCGCTGGGCGTATAGGCTGTTTCTTGCGCTGCAAAAGCAGGTGAGGACATAAGCAGCAGGGCGGCCGCCAGCGCGAGAAAAATTTTTTCGATATTTTGAAAAAAAGAAGCATTCCAAAAATAAGCCATAGTTGTCTTCTCCTTTTGTGGGGGCGCTGTGTCCACAGGCGTCGCCCACGATAAGAGCTTAGGATGTTTTTAGGCTGGTTACAAAAAAACACGGGGCGTGGGGAAGAGGCCAAAATGCCTGCGATATTCCACACCCTAGCCAGAAACACCTCCACAGGTATAAGGCAAACTCCGTGGCGAAGTACCTTCTGGCGAGCTCCTACAGCTGTGTAGAATAAGCAGGAGTCACAAAAGAGCCTATATTGGAATAATGTATACCAGCATAAAAGAAATTTTTAGATGAATACCACTATGCTGTCAAGGTAAGCCCCTCGCATTTAGTATAACATATTGTTTTATTTATTATAATGTTTTTATTGTTGTGTTCTTTTCCTATGGCTAGTGTGGCGAGCGTGGCGCAGGCCGCAGCAGTGCTCTGGCACTGCCTTAACTAAAGGCATATGTGCCATAATTTTGCTGCACTGCATAAACCTTGGGCAGGGTGCTTATGCTGTCACTATAAAAATCGCACAACCTTGCCAAGATTATGGCTAAAGGCTATGCTTTTCTATAGAAGAACGCTTTTACCAAAGAACGAATGCTCTGTGCCTTGCAGCAGGAGCTTGGTGCTCAGGTGCCTGCCTTATGGTGGGCATAGCAACAACATCCTAAGGCCATGATGGCTGTACAGGAGAACTATGAAATGCCCCCCGCCGCCAAAGTCAGAGCAGCCCACTGAGGCTTTGGCGTTCAATCAATGCCTTGCCAAAACGCGCATGGCTCCAGATGGCTCATTGTGTGCTGGCAGGACGGTGGAAGAACATTGCCGCATTGTTGGTGCTGTTGCCCAAGCATTGCTGGCACAAGCACCCCCCTGCCTAAGAGCGCTGTTTCCTGAAGGCAGCGACTTACCTGCTCGCGTGCACGATATAGGCAAAGTGTGCCCCACATTTCAGGCAAAAATTTACCGTGCTGCTGGTTTACCTGTGGCAGACGAGCCTGCACTGCGGCATTGCGATCCAACTTTAGAAAAACAGTGGGGCGGCCATGCCGCAATAAGTTATGCAGAGCTACATGCCGAAGACGGTGCAGCCTGTATAGATAGCATAGTAGGGCAGCATCATGGTTTTTCGCCCCCATGCTATCCAGCCAATGGGGAAATTTTTGGTGGCGAAGCTTGGCATGCACAGCGCCAGCAAGTATTGCGCCTATTGCGCCCCAGCAATGAGGCATGGCCAGTTATCAGCTCAGTGGTGCAAGAAAAATTGCTTGCCGGGCTTACCATAGTGGCAGACTGGATAGGCTCGGGAGAGCGCTTTGATGTGCCGGCCACGCCGTGGCAGCCCTGTGTGCCCAAGGCCATTGCGGCCGCTGGTTTTTGCCCTGTGCACATTAAGCAAGGGTTGACTTTTGAAGAAATTTTCCCTTTCTCGCCTCTGGCGGCACAGCAGCGCTTTTATGAGGCTGTTACAGAGTCTGGTGTGTATATTTTTGAAGCCCCTATGGGCATGGGCAAGACAGAAGCTGCTTTGTATGCCGCCTATTGTATGTTGGCAAGCGGCAAAAGCAGCGGCATTTACTTTGCCCTGCCCACACAGCTTACGTCAAACCTTATCCACACAAGACTTGAAGCGTTCCTTGAAAAAATTCTTGTTCCCGGAGAGAGTCACAAGGCTTTGCTGCTGCACGGCAAGGCATGGCTTACGCGCTTTTTGCAGCAGGAAATGGGGGAAGACGCCGCCCCGCAGGGGGCATGGTTTCATAATAGCAAAAGGGGCATTCTTGCGCCCTTTGCCGTGGGTACTGTTGACCAAGCTTTGATGGCGGCAATGCATGTGCGGCACAGCGCGGTGCGGCTTTTTGGGCTGGCAGGCAAAACCGTTATTTTGGATGAAGTGCACAGCTATGATGCCTATACAGGTACTTTGCTGGATGCGCTGGTGGCCTTGTTACGCCAATGCGGCTGCACTGTGCTGATTTTAAGCGCCACGCTTACAGCCCAGCGCAGGGCTGCATTTACAGGGCATGCCGCGCCCAGCAAGGCCTACCCCTTGGTGAGCCTGTGCCATACTGCTTTTGCAGAAATTCCCTGCCCCATCCCGCAGGCACAGCATATTGTGCTGGTGCACAGCAAGCCCGAAAGCGCTGTGGAAGAAGCCCTGTGCCGCGCAGAACAGGGGCAGCAGGTGCTGTGGATTGAAAACACAGTTGCCGAAGCACAGGCTGCTTATGCGCTTTTTTCTGCCCGTGCTTCTGGGCTGGAGGCTGTGGCGGTGGGCTTGGTGCATTCGCGCTTCAGCCCAGCAGACAGGGCGCATAATGAAGTCCTGTGGACGGGGCATTTTGGTAAAAATTCCCACACAAGACAAGAGAGCGGGCGCATTCTTGTGGGCACGCAGGTGCTTGAGCAGTCATTAGATATTGATGCCGATTTTCTTGTCAGCCAGTTTTGCCCTACCGATATGCTACTCCAGCGCTTAGGACGTTTGTGGCGTCACGCGGCAACGCCGCGCCCGTCTTCTGCCCGCCGCGAAGCATGGCTTATTCATCCGCCGCTGCCCCAAGCCCTTGCTGCCCCTAGGTCTGCTTTTGGCTCTTCTGGGCATGTGTATGCGCCCTATGTTTTATGCCGCAGCCTTGAGCTGTGGGCAGAAAGGCAGCAGGTAACGCTGCCTACAGATATTCGCCCTCTTGTAGAAGCTACCTATGCTGTGCGCGAGGAAAAAGAGCCCGCACTGGCAGCCGCACTGCGCGATGTGGAAAAAGAGCGCGATGCGCTGCGCAGCATGGCTGTGCGCGGCATTGCCACCCAAGGCTCTGTCTTGCAAGAGGCAACAGCCTTTACACGCATTAAACAAAGGCCAGAGGTGGACGTGCTTTTGCTGCGCTCGTTGAACAGGCAAACGGGCATGGCCGTGCTTTGTGATGGTTCAGAAATTAACCTGATCCGAAAACCCTCTACCACATGGCGGCAAAGACAAGAAAATGCCATGCGCCTTAGCATGAACAGCGTGCATGTCCCTGAATATATAGCGCCTAAAGCCTGTGCAGAATCCATACTGCGCCAATGGTTTGCGCCTTGGGTGCATTGTTTTGATGCCCAGACACAAGAAAATGTGCTGCGCGTATGCCTTGTTTTAGAAAGTACAGCATTGTGCAGCTTAGACGGAACGATGGTAAGCAAGTATAGCTATAGAAAGGATTATGGCTACAGAGCAGAATAAATAGTGAGCCAAGGGGGCATGAGCATGGAGAACAGGTTTACTCTTATTGATGAGCCATGGATACCCGTTGCGGATGTGGGGCTAGTGAGCCTGAAGGACATTTTTTCGCGTACCGATTTGTACACACTGGGTGGTACGCCTTTGCAAAAAATTGCCCTAATGAAGCTCTTGCTTGCCATTGCGCAGGCCGCGCATAGCCCAGAAAATACCAGAGAATGGGTACAGGGCGGTGTGCAGGCTATGGCACAGGCCAGCCTGCGCTATCTTGAGCAATGGTATGACCGTTTTTGGCTGTATGGGGAAAAACCCTTTTTGCAAATGCCAGCGGTGCATAAGGCAAAATTGCAAAGCTATGGGGCACTTATGCCTGAAATAGCCAGCGGCAACACCACGGTGCTTACGCAAATAAGCAGGGCAAAGCCTTTGTCGGATGCAGAAAAAGCCCTGTTGCTGCTGGTAAATATGAGCTGCTGTTTTAGTGGCAAAAAAACAGATAAGAATATTGTGCTTTCGCCAGGTGTTGAGAAAAAAAGTGCCAAGGCAGGGCCTGCGCTGTGCAGCCTTGGTTTGCTGCATTCTTTTTTAACAGGTGAAAACATTATGCACAGCCTGTGGCTGAATATGCTCACGCAAGACATGTTTGGTGAAAAAAGCATATACCCAACCTTGGGCACAGCCCCGTGGGAAAGTATGCCGCAGGGGGAAAATTGCCCCGTGGCGCAGGCTTTACGGCATAGCCTGATGGGGCGCTTGGTGCCCCTTGCCCGTTTTTGCCTTTTGCATGAAGAAGGGGTGCACTTTGTGGAGGGCATACAGCATCCCGATTATTTACAGGGTGTTGTCGACCCCTCGGTAAGCGAAGATCGTTCCGCTACAAAGCCTAAAATGCTCTGGGCAGACCCAGAAAAACGCCCTTGGCGCGAGCTGACAGCCTTGCTCAGTTTTTTACAGGCTGAAGGGAAGCAAAAGGTGCATTGCCTGCATATTTCAGAGGGTATTCCGCGCCTTACAGAAACCAAGGTGACACACTTTGGCATTTGGTGCGGTGGCATCAGACTAAGCAGCAATGCAGGGGAACAGTACCTTTCTGGTATGGATGACAGTGTGCAATCAGAGCTGCATTTTGAAACGCAGTATGTCAGCACCCCGTGGTATATGGCCTTAAAAGATGCAATGCAACGCTTGGAAGGTGTTTCAAAGGTATTGTATGGTGCTGTTCTTGGCTATTATAAAGCTCTAAAAGTTGCTCAGGCTGAAGATTATGCTAAAAAGGCAACTTCTCTTTTTTGGCAGGCGGCGGAACAGTCTTTTTCTGCGCTGTCCATAGCCTGCTACCCCGAAAACCAAGCACAGCGTCACTCCGTGGTAAAAAGCATAGCCGCAAAGGCACATACAGCCTATGCCGCCTTGTGCCCGCAGGGTACGGCACGGCAATTACAGGCATGGGTGGAACATCGCCCCAAGCTGGGTAAGATTTTAGCAACAAAATCATAAGGATGGAATGGTATGGAAGAAGTCATACGCCAGCCAGACAAAGCAGAGCGTTTTGTGCAGACCATAATACGCCATTGCGCCACCAATACTGGCTTTGCAGCACGCCTGAGGCGAGCAGATAACCCTGATACCGAATATCATAGCTGGGAGCTATTAGTAAAATTGGGTATCAACCTTGATAAGGATTGGGAGCGTCTTCCTTGCGCGCTTATTGCAGCGGCTGTTGCCCGTGCTCAGCTTTCGAGCGATGGCAGTGCAGGGCTTGGCAGGGCATTGCGCAGTTGTTTTAGCGAGGATGAGCAGGGCAGCCTGCGCTTGCGGCGTCTGCTGGCCTGTGAACGCCTTGACGAGCTATGCCGTGTGCTGCGCCCTATGCTGCGGCTTATTGAGTCTAAGCATACACAACCTTTGTGTTATGGCCGCCTGCTGGGTGAGCTGATGAGCTTTGCTTACAGGGCGCAAAGAGTAAAACTGGGCTGGGCGCAGGATTTTTATTTGCAAAAGCAAGAAGGCCTTGCATGCGAAGAGCAGGAGGGCTGATACCATGGCTTTTCTTTGCCAATACAGCATAAGCCTGCCCGATGCGCGTGCCCTGCGCTTGACAGATACCTATTCCTTGCACCGCATTGTGTATAGCCTTTTCCCGCAGGGGCAGAGCCGTGCGGCGGCATCTCGTTCTATCCTTTTTGCCGATAAGGGTGGCGATGCTCGTTCCAGACGCCTTCTTATTCTTGCTGACCGTCAGCCTATAGTGCCAGAATATGGCATACTGAAGTTTCAAGCAATACCTGAAGTTCTTTTTGATTTTTCCTCATATCGCTTTGAAATTATAGTAAACCCTGTGCGCCGTGACAATAAAAGCGGCAGGCTTATTCCTGTGTGCAGCAAAGAGGCTATTGCCGAATGGTTTTGTGCAAAAGCCCCGCAGTGGGGCTTTTGCCCGCAGGCAGAAACTATGCAGGTAAGCAATAATTTTGCCGATACGTTCAGCAAAGCTGCCCAATCTATAACCTTGAATAAGGCAACCATTACAGGTGTGTTTGATGTACACAGCCGCGACCGTTTGATGCACAGCACGCTGAACGGCATTGGCCGCGGGCGTGCTTTTGGCTGTGGTTTGCTCCAAATTAGCCCTGCACTTTATCAGTAAGGAAACTCATCATGAATAATCCTTGTGAAAGAACAGTTATTGAATTTCATATCTTGCAATCCTTTCCTGTTACCTGCCTGAACCGTGATGATGTAGGTGCACCCAAAAGTGCCATTGTGGGCGGTGTGCCGCGCGCTCGTGTGAGCTCGCAGTGCTGGAAAAGGCAAGTCAGGCTTGCCCTGCATGACTGCGGCATAAAGCTGGGCATACGCACCAAAAGGGTGGCCGAGCTGGTGAGCAAGCGCTGTGTAGAACTGGGGGCAGAGCAGGCCTTGGCGCAGGAATGTGGGGCAGTGCTTGGTGCTATGCTTGCCTCTGATACGCTCTATTTTATTACAGATGCTGAAGTTACAATTCTTGCTGAATATGCCCAAAAGCACAATTTTGTTTTGCCTATAGAAACAAAAAAAGAAAGCAAGGGCAAAAAGAAAAATGGGGAAGAGGAAGGCAATGAAAACGATAAAAAAACACCAGCCCTGCCAAAGGCAGAAGTTACACTGCTAACCAAAGCATTAAAGGAGCATAAAAGTGCGGCCGATGGCTTAGATATTGCTCTTTTTGGACGTATGGTGGCACAAAATGCCGATTTGAATATTCAGGGTGCGGCATCTTTTTCTCATGCCATTTCAACGCATCGCGTGAGCAATGAAGTAGAATTCTTTACTGCTTTGGATGACTTACAAAAAGAACCGGGCTCGGCACATATGGGCAGCTTAGAATTTAATTCTGCCACCTACTATCGTTACATCAGCCTTGATTTGGGACAGTTGTGGGAAAATCTTGGCGGAGAAGGCATGGAAAGTGCGGTAGAGGCCTTTACTAAGGCTTTATATGTGGCTGTGCCCGCGGCAAGGCAGGCCACGCAGTCTGGCGCCTGCCCTTGGGAGTATGCCCGCGTTTTGGTGCGTAAGGGGCAGCGCCTGCAAGCGCCCTTTGATAAGCCTGTGCGTGCCAAGGAGGGCTTTTTGCAGCCCAGCATTGACGCCCTGAATGCATTCATTGACCGTCAGAAAAAACTGTCTGGCTCTTTGTATGGCGAGCAGAAAGATATTACTTTTGGGCTTGATTTGAGCCTGAGCATTGATGACCTTGCCCAGAGCCTAGCCGAAGTTGTTCATCAAGGGGGCGCGGCATGAGTTTTTTGCTGCTCTGGCTGGAAGCCCCGCTTCAGTCATGGGGGGCAGATTCGCGCTTTGGCAGAAGGGACACTCTGCCTTTTCCTACGCGCTCTGGAATATTGGGCTTGCTTTGCTGCGCTGCTGGGCGCGGTGGCGAGCAAGAGGCATGGCTGGAATACATGGCAGGCTTTGGGCAAAGCATTGTTGCCTATGCGCGCCAGAACAACACTGCTGCGTTGCGCCAGCCCCTGCTGTGTGATTTTCATATGGTGGGCAGCGGCTATAACAGCCGCGATGCTTGGCAAGATATGCTTGTTCCCAAAACGTGTGAAGGCAAAAGGCCAGTGGGCGCTGGCACAAAAATAACCTATCGCTATTATGTGCAGGACATGGCCTTTGCCTGTGCCCTTGAAATGCCAGAGGCAGAAGCAGCCAGCTTTGCCAATGCGCTGCAAACCCCTGTATGGAGCATTTCGCTGGGCAGAAAATGCTGTGTCCCTACCGATATAGTGTACCGCGGTACATTTTGCAGTGCAGAGGAAGCCCTAGCGCAGGCGGCAGAGCTTGCCGCAGCAAAGCAAAGGCAGCGCTTGTTTGGCGTGCTGGATGGTGCTTTCCCTGATGAGGGCGAAGTGCTTACGCTTAATGACGTGCCTGTGCGTTTTGGCACACAAAAACTATACCGTGACCGTCAGGTAACAGTAGTAGAATAGACACTAACGAGTTATGATAATTGCAGAGTGTGTGTTAAGAATTTCTTTTGTTTTGTAAAAATATTCTTTTTGCACGGACGGTATTGCCTTATGAATACCGTCCGTTTTTTTATGGAGAGTATCAATGCAGACAGAACAAATACAGACAGAAAACAAGCAAGCGCCAACGCGCCTTTTCATTCGTGTGACGCGAGAAACATTGCCGCGTGTCACAGACCGCTATCCTTTTCTTTATTTGGAGCGGGGGCGGCTTGAAATTGATGACAGCAGTATTAAATGGATTGATTCTGAGGGCATGTGTATTCGTTTACCTGTAGCAACGCTGAATTGTCTTTTGCTTGGCCCAGGCACAAGCGTTACCCACGAGGCAATCAAGGTTGCCAGCGCAGCAAATTGTCATATCTGTTGGGTAGGAGAAGACAGTTTATTGTTCTATTCTGCGGGGATAACACCTACTTCCGATAGCCGTAACATACGAAGGCAAGCCATGCTTTCTGCGCATCCAGACTATGCCCTTGCTGTGGCAAAGGCTTTATTTGCCTATCGCTTCCCCAAAGAGGACTTGAAGCAGAAGACACTGCAAGAACTCATGGGTATGGAAGGTTTTCGCGTGCGGGATATTTACCAGCAAAAGGCACAGGAATACGGTGTTGGCTGGCGCGGAAGGGAATTTATACCTGGTAAATTTGAGCTTGCCGATATGACAAATCAAATTCTCACTTCAGCCAATGCTGCTTTATACGGTTTGCTTTCCTCAGTCATTCATAGCCTTGGCTATTCACCGCACCTTGGTTTTATTCATTCTGGCAGTCCCCTTCCTTTTGTGTATGACCTTGCTGATTTGTATAAGGTTGAATTTTCTATTGACCTTGCATTTTATCTTACGCGCCAGCTTGCGGGGCAGTATAACAAATATGCTGTTGCAGAGGCATTTCGCCAGCGTGTTCTGAAAAAGAACTTATTAGAACGTGCAGTGGCTGATATTGATACACTGTTAGGAGAAAAAAGTGCTCGTCGTTATAGCAAATAATTTACCACCTGCGGTTCGGGGGCGCATGAAGCTGTGGTTTATAGAGCCAAGACCCAATGTTTTTGTTTCTGGGGTAAAGGACAATGTGGCACAAAAAGTTGTTGAATACCTTCTTGAGCATTGCCCTGCACAGAGCGGCCTGCTTGTTTTTTGCCGCAAGCCAGAAGCTCCAGGATATCGTATTTATGGCCTTGGCGATCCTAAACGACAGTTGGTTGAAATATCTGGCATGCAGCTTGTGCACGAAAAAGACCTGTAGCAAAGCGCGTCTGAACTACGACACTTGACCATCTCAATGAAAAAAGCTAATAAATTCCCAGTGTCTTCCCCACGCCCGTGGGGGTGTTTCTTTTCGCATCACAAATATGGCAACGGCGCAAGAGTCTTCCCCACGCCCGTGGGGGTGTTTCTGCAGTCACAACAGCGCTTGCCATTGCTCCGTCGTCTTCCCCACGCCCGTGGGGGTGTTTCTTGCTTGAGCTTTGGCAGCCCAGTGGCTCTGATGTCTTCCCCACGCCCGTGGGGGTGTTTCTGCCGCATCGGTGCGCATTGAACGGCTTAAGACGTCTTCCCCACGCCCGTGGGGGTGTTTCTTATTGGTCTATATACAAAGGCGAAAGCTTTACGTCTTCCCCACGCCCGTGGGGGTGTTTCCAACGTGACTTCTATAAGCGCACTAAGGCGCAGGTCTTCCCCACGCCCGTGGGGGTGTTTCCCGCATGACGAGCACGTCCCTGAGCCGTTGGCAGTCTTCCCCACGCCCGTGGGGGTGTTTCTAGCCGTATCGGCAAGCGCAGCAGACATTATAAGTCTTCCCCACGCCCGTGGGGGTGTTTCTAGACAGCACACCGCTGTCGACCAGTGCATAAGAGTCTTCCCCACGCCCGTGGGGGTGTTTCTTCTTTGATGTTCTTAGCTGGAGTGAAAGAGGCGTCTTCCCCACGCCCGTGGGGGTGTTTCTTGGGAGAGAAAGACGCAACATACGAGCTCTCCGTCTTCCCCACGCCCGTGGGGGTGTTTCTGCGGTCAAGCGTCAGCACATTGCCCTTGTTGCGTCTTCCCCACGCCCGTGGGGGTGTTTCTTCTTTGATGTTCTTAGCTGGAGTGAAAGAGGCGTCTTCCCCACGCCCGTGGGGGTGTTTCTTGAAAAGTACACTTTTTCCATTTTCTGGGGGAGTCTTCCCCACGCCCGTGGGGGTGTTTCCTACCCATCATTGCCCAGCGCGGCGAGACAATCGTCTTCCCCACGCCCGTGGGGGTGTTTCCTACCCATCATTGCCCAGCGCGGCGAGACAATCGTCTTCCCCACGCCCGTGGGGGTGTTTCATGGAAAGGCGAGGCCTGCCGCGCTGTTATCAAGTCTTCCCCACGCCCGTGGGGGTGTTTCTATTATGATAGCCCGCTGGCGGGCATGGAGTTGGTCTTCCCCACGCCCGTGGGGGTGTTTCTAATCCTTCACCTTGCGCTGGTCATCCACCAGCGTCTTCCCCACGCCCGTGGGGGTGTTTCTATGTTTACGGGCACAGCGCCTCTTATGTCCATGTCTTCCCCACGCCCGTGGGGGTGTTTCTCTTGGTGAGTAGCATTGTCAGGGTAGAAGTTAGTCTTCCCCACGCCCGTGGGGGTGTTTCGTTTTCAGAAGCCTGCTTCAGCAAATCGCCGAGGTCTTCCCCACGCCCGTGGGGGTGTTTCCACCTGCGCTTCCAGTCGCGCCTCTCTTTCCACGTCTTCCCCACGCCCGTGGGGGTGTTTCCGTGCAGGGGATGCGCTGTACTGTGACGTCAGCGTCTTCCCCACGCCCGTGGGGGTGTTTCTATGGGGAGCATATAGTGTAATTTGCAAAGTCTGTCTTCCCCACGCCCGTGGGGGTGTTTCTTATACTTCCTGCCCCTGCAAAAGCTTCCCCAGGTCTTCCCCACGCCCGTGGGGGTGTTTCTTATACTTCCTGCCCCTGCAAAAGCTTCCCCAGGTCTTCCCCACGCCCGTGGGGGTGTTTCTAAGGAAAAAGCTTATTAGACTTGGCTGTGTGGGTCTTCCCCACGCCCGTGGGGGTGTTTCTATGGCACTGAAATTGTTTCACAATTAAAAGAAGTCTTCCCCACGCCCGTGGGGGTGTTTCTTTTTAGCCCTTTTTCTCTTCCTGTTAAAGACAGTCTTCCCCACGCCCGTGGGGGTGTTTCTTTTACATATTTCTTACTCATAGACATACAAGCGTCTTCCCCACGCCCGTGGGGGTGTTTCCTCCCCACCCGTATTTGAGGATATATAGAGCTTGTCTTCCCCACGCCCGTGGGGGTGTTTCTACTTAGGGAGTCTAGTATGTGTTCGGGAAGGCGTCTTCCCCACGCCCGTGGGGGTGTTTCTTCTGCTACCGTGTAAAAAGCAGAAAAATATAAGTCTTCCCCACGCCCGTGGGGGTGTTTCTGAGTTGTAGCATGGTTTGCTGACGCCAGTTTTGGGGCTGGAGCTCAGCAAAAAAAAGAGGGGAAAGAGCCTTGGTTCTTTCCCCTTTGTGCTGTTAAATGCGCAGCATATCAGTTGGATAGGGTATATCTTCTGGCTTTTCAGCTTCGGGGGTGGAGTGAAGTTCTGTATTCCAGCGCCTTGCTTCGTCCACAAAGAATTGTACAAAGCGTTCCAATTCTACTGGGGAGAGACAATGGGTGCTGAGCGAACCAGAAAGAATCAAGACCTGCATATTTTTTTCCAAACCAAGCTGCAAGCCATGGGTGCCACTGCCAAGGCAATTGGCTTCCAGCAGGTGCAGCAGTACTTCACGGGGGCTTTGTTCATCAAGCTTTTTTAAGGGGCAATAAATAAGCAAGGTGTTTAGCTCTTCTTTCAATTGTAGGTTGAAAGAAATATCATCAACCATGAGGAGGCAGGAATTATATTCATCAAAGCACAGCCCTGCTATGCCCAATTTTTCGCCAAATTGTTGTAAAACAGCATTACATTGATGAGCCATTATATTCTCCTTTCTTGTATGTTTTCTGCACTGCTTGTGTGCGGCAGTTAGTCTTGATTCGGATCGGCAAACATCGAAACAGTACTGGAAATTTCAAAACCCGTAAAGGCAAGGCGCATAGTATTAGGCAGGTTTGCGGCAGGCATATTTATAATATTCTGTAGACCCTGCTGCCCAAATGCTTGCCAATCTTGGTTGGCAAGGGTGGTAAGGCTTGCTTGTGTTACGGTAAAGCTCATATTTGCCTTATGCCGCGACGTGGTTTTATCCAGCATGACAGGACGATCATTGATAATAGCAACATTGAACGGTAAATCCATCTCATACGAGAATGTCAAATTGCCAGCCTGATCGCTGGTGACTGAAACATTCTTTGTGCCAACATCGCCACCTACCTGATGGTAGGCAGTAATCAGCCTATCGCCATAGTCAGGCATAATTGCTTTCATGCTGGCATTCAACAGCAATTTTTCAGTTTCTTGGCTTATTAGGCTAGTAATAATATTGACTTTGTTTTTCACGTCCTGCGTGGCATGGCTGTAGTCGGCATTAGGGTTGCCCGTGATAAGGCCAGTATATTTATCCAGTGCTTGCTGCACAAGTACGCGGTTGCGGTTTTCATCAGTATCTTGCACGCCTACGGGCAGCACTACTGCCGCAGGGTTATTGGCAACAGGAACACCGTTCAGCATGATAGGCTGATGTCGCTTGACATCTTTGCTGAAAACAGTCGTGCCTTCGTTAAGAATTGTTTTACTGGTTTCGGCAGCGATCACATTTTGGAAGTCGCGTATCAGCCCTGCTTTTTGGGCATCGAGCCTAGGAATAGCCTCATTGGCCACGCGCACAGCAAGGCCATCGCCTATAGTGGCGCTAACAGGCATGGGGGCTTGAAAATCTTGCTGAATCTGCTCTGGCGGAATACGCAAGGCCTCGCCAAGGGCAAAAGCGAGATCTTCCAAAATAGTTGCCGTTGTTGTGGCTTGGGCGGAAGCGTAGAGGGCGCTGAGATGTGCTTTTAGGTCTTTGCCTGCACCTTGCGTCAGCTGAGCATACATATTTTGCATAGTATCCTGATTCATATGGGAATTTGCCACTGCCGAGCCTATAAGAATGTCCAAAAATTGCCGTCGGCCTACTGTGCCCTCGCCGCGCATATCGGCGGGCAGGGCGTCGATACTGGGCAAGGAAATGATCAAGTTCATCAAAGCATTGCCCACCTGTGTCAGGTTAGCAAAACCCTGCGGCGGGTTAAGCCCTTGCAGGTGCACCTGCTGCCCCATTGCAGCAAGGGTTTGAATATAGACAGGGGGCAAAGTGCCTACCTTGGTTTGGCAAAGCGTTTGCATAAACGCGCTTACAGTCTGGTCGGGCAATTGCTTGGCTGCCTGCACAGAATCTATATAGCCCTGCACGCCTTCCTGCAATGTGGCCAATGCCATAGCTGGCGTAAGGGCAACATCGCCATGATGCCCTGCATGCACAATATTTTCCTGAACATGTTCATGCAAGTTGGTAAGGGCAGAGCCTTCTGGCATGTTCTCTGTCAAGCCTGCCGCTTTTAGCTGCTGTGTTAATGCCTGCATAAATTTGCCGTCAGGCGCAGGTGTGGAATATTCTACAGCTACTTGTTCATTGGCACGCGCTGTTTCTCTTCTTTGAATATTGGCTATGATGTCATTGGCAGGCTTCATTATGCCGCCGTCAAACATATAATCACGTATAATGTTTTTTGAGCTTTCACGCAGTGGGGAATTTTGCAGCCTTGCATTGACTGTATTGATTTCCTTGGCGGCATCACGCACCATAGCTTGAATTTCTGCACGGTTGGGGGGCTGGTGAAAATCGCCCTGCGCTGCAATAATGCGATCGCCCATACATTTAATGAATTGTGTTTGCTGCTTGGGTGTCAGGCTGTCGGCAATGTTTGGGTTAAGGTGCTCTTCATTGGCAGCCTGCACAAAAACTTGTTTGATGGTGTCCGTGTCTAGGCTGTGCATAATGGCAGCATAGGTCTGCCCCTTATTGGCCGATTCCAAGGTTTCAACAGCAGTATCCAAATTGGCCAGCACTTGTTTTACCTTGGCAGCAGAAAGAGGATATTTTGTATCAATATTCCCCAGCTGCGCTGCGGCAGTATTCAGCACCTGAGCATAGCGCGGTTCATTAATAATAGCCTGCCGCAATGCTTGCAGCGTGTTGACATTATCTTGCCGCGCCGTGCCAATATTTAATGCCGACTTTATCCATGTGCCCGTTTTGCCCTGCACCAAGCCGGCATTTGTTTGTGTAATATTCCCTTTTTGATCTGCAAGAAGACGAAAATCATTAAGCTGGGTCATATGTAATTGTGCCATATGCTATTCCTTTATGCGTGGAGAACGCCTTGAGTAAATAAAATGAGTGTGTAATAACCAAGGGTAAAAGCAGCATGCCAAAATTTTTTGCAAAGAGAAACATGTTTCTGCTTTGCTTGTATTATGCAATAGTTATGCCAAGGTTGTGGCTATACTCATCAAAACCATGCAGAAAAGCACTGCTCATGCCCTACGCTGCTTGAAATGGAGAGAAGGAGTAATAGTTTATTGTAGGGCATTTTTATTTTGAAATTGCTCTAGGCTCACCCAAACATATGGCTGTGTGAGGCAAAAAAATTCCCCACGCTAACAAAGTTGCTGGCGTGGGGAAAAGGGAAAACTTGGCAGTATACTGTTTATTTTTGGTTCAGCAGGTGGGCAATCTGGTCAATATCCTTATCACCGCGGCCAGAAAGGCAAACAAGAATGCTTTTATCGGGGGAAAGCTCGGGGGCAAGGCGCAGGGCATGGGCAAGTGCGTGGGAAGATTCAAGCGCGGGAATAATGCCTTCTTGGCGCGAAAGGGTAAGGAAGGCCTGCACAGCTTCTGCATCTGAAACAGTAACATACTGCGCGCGCCCCGAATCTTTAAGCTGGCTATGCTCTGGCCCCACACCGGGGTAATCCAGCCCAGCAGAAATGGAATAAACAGGCGCTGGCGAACCGTCCTGTTCTTGCAGCAGGTAGCCATTAAAGCCATGTAGCACGCCAGGGGTGCCCAAGCACAGGCTGGCAGCGTGCTCGCCATAGGCAAGGCTTTTGCCGCCAGGCTCTACACCGACAAGCTGCACAGAGGCATCATCAAGAAAACCAGCAAAAAGCCCAATGGCATTAGAGCCGCCACCCACGCAGGCAAGGGCATAGTCTGGAAGCTGCCCTGTTTCCTGTAAAAATTGGGCACGGGCTTCTTTGCCAATAATAGATTGGAAATAGCGCACCATAACAGGGTAGGGGTGGGGGCCAACCGCAGAGCCAAGCACATAAAACATATCTGGCTCTTGCACAAAGCAGAGCAGGGCTTCATCAACAGCTTCTTTCAAGGTGCGCTGCCCGCTCATGGCAGGGCGCACTTCTGCCCCCATCATGCGCATGCGAAAGACGTTCAGCGCTTGCCTTTTCATATCTTCTTCGCCCATGTAGACAATACATTCCATGCCAAACAGGGCGGCCGTGGCAGCCGTGGCCACGCCGTGCTGGCCTGCACCTGTTTCAGCAACAAGGCGTTTTTTGCCCATACGCGCAGCAAGCAAAACCTGCCCCAGCGTGTTATTGATTTTGTGCGCGCCAAGGTGGTTTAAGTCTTCGCGCTTGAGGTAAATTTGCGCGCCGCCAAGGTTGCGGCTCAGGTTGCGGCAGTGAAATACAGGGGAAGGCCGCCCGCAATAATTTGCATATAACTCGGCAAGGTCTTTTTTGAAATCTGGGTCAGTGCGGTAGTGATTAAAGGCCTCTTCCACCTCGTTCAGCACTTTTTTCAGTGTGTCGGGGACGTATTGCCCGCCATAAGGGCCAAAAAAGCCTGTTTGAAAAGCCTGATCACACGTTTGGGTGGCAGAAAGGGAAGAAGCTGCGGCAGGGGCAGAAAGCGATGCGGAACGGTTCATGGGGAAACTCCTCTGCGGGGATATGACCGTTCTGTCCTTTGCGTACAAAAAAACCGCGGTCAATAATCCGACCGCGGTTGTATTATTTTATAAATACACGAAACCTCGGCCCTGCTAGCAGAGCCACCACCAATTGGAAGTAAGAGTTATTTCGTGCTGAATGTTCATAAATTTTATGTACCGCTTTTTCGCAAAAACTGTCAAGGTTTTTTTGCGGAAGCTTGGTAAGCAGGTGCAGCATGCTTTTATAGTGCTTTATGTTGTCCCTTATGTGTTGCTACAAAAGCAGAGCACAAAAGCATTACTGCTGCTGGTTGCAAAAGGGGAATAAAGGGCATAGGCATGCCTTATGCGGGAAGGGCAGAGGGCTTTTGCGCGCTTGAGTCATAGCTGGCAGATATATTTGTTAGTATGCTAAAGCACAGCGCTGTGGCTTGACGGGTGCTGTTATTGTTCGGTACATAGCCCAAAAAACAGCTATTGAGCTGCGTGTTTTACAAGGAGAAGAAACTGTATGCCAAAACACACCGTGCTGACATTGCAAGAACAAAAAATTCATGGTCAACGCATTACCATGCTCACTGCCTATGATTATACCATGAGTAAGTTATTGGATAGTGCTGGTGTGGAAGTGCTGCTGGTGGGGGATTCTTTGGGCATGGTGATGCTGGGCTATGAAAACACCCTTGCTGTTACTATGGAAGACATGATTCACCACAGCCGCGCTGTGGCTCGCGGGGCGGCGCAGGCCATGGTGCTTACCGATATGCCTTTTATGTCCTACCACACCAGCGTGCAGGATGCCGTGTATAATGCAGGGCGGCTTATTAAGGAAGGGCAAGCCCATGCCGTTAAGCTTGAGGGCGGTGCAGACTTTGCCGAGCATATTCGAGCCATAGTGAAAGCCTCCATTCCTGTTGTGGGGCATTTGGGCTTGACGCCGCAATCAGTGCATGCTCTTGGTGGCTACAAGGTGCAGGGGCGCACGGCAGAGGCTATGCACACTTTGTGTGCCGATGCCCGCGCTGTGGAGCAGGCAGGGGCTTTTGCGCTGGTGCTTGAATGTGTGCCCGCCCCGTTGGCTGCACACATTGCCCGCCGCCTAAGCATTCCTGTTATTGGCATTGGGGCTGGCAATGGCTGCGACGGGCAGGTCTTGGTTGTACAGGATATGCTGGGCATGTTTGCTGATGTGAGCCCGCGCTTTGTGCGGCAATTTGCCCCCGTGGGCAAGCATGTGGGTGAGGCGGTGCGCCAATATTGCGCGGCAGTAAAAGACGGCACTTTTCCCAGTGACGAACACAGCTGGGCTTTAGATGCAAGCCTCATGCAGCACCTTGAGGAAGATTTTTAGGAAAGATTATGCAAGTATCATTGTTGAAAGGGAAAATACACCGCGCGACAGTGGTGCAGGCAGAATTAAATTATGTTGGCAGCATCACCATAGATGCGGCCTTGCTTGAGGCCGCGGGCATTCTGGAATATGAAATGGTGCATGTGGTTGATGTAAATAATGGGCAGCGCCTTGTTACCTATGCCATAGCTGGCGAAAGGCATTCGGGCATGATTTGCCTGAACGGTGCGGCCGCGCGCTGTGTGGCTGTGGGGGATAAGGTCATTATTATGGCCTATGCGCAATTTTCTGCTGAAGAAGCCGCCCAGCACCACCCGCGTGTGGTGCTGGTGGATGAGAGCAATCATTGCACCCATGTGCTTGCCTACGAAAAGCATGGCTTGCTTAGTGACATAAACCCGCTTGCATAGCGCGCCATAGCGAATATGCCCGCAACAAGGCTACCATGCCCCTGCTGCATGCCTGCATTGTGTGTACAGGGGCATAGCAATACACAATAGGGCGTATTAACACGAGGTTCTTTTGCCCGCTGGCAGCGTTAGGCTTCTGCTTTTATTTCGGTCTAGTAGTATACGCGTGCACTGCCTACATACAAGCCTCGTCTTCCTTGCCAGCAAACAAAAGTTCTGTAGTGTTCACACACCCTAACAAGGAGCAGTTATGAACGTCTTACTTATCAATGGCAGCCCCAAAGAACATGGCTGCACCTATACTGCCTTGTCTGAAGTGGCAGCAAGCTTGCACCGCCACAGCATCAGCACCGAAATGCTGTACCTTGGCATTAAGCCCATTGCTGGCTGTATAGCGTGCATGAAGTGCCGCGAAAAAGGGCATTGTGTTTTTGATGATGCGGTTAATGAGGTGCTTGCCAAGCTGGAAAGCTATGATGCCATCGTCATTGGATCGCCTGTGTATTATGCTGCCCCTGCGGGTAATTTACTATCATTTTTGAATAGGCTGTTCTTTTGCGGTGGGGCACGCATGGCGGGCAAATTAGGGGCTTCTGTGGTGTCTTGCCGCAGGGGCGGGGCAGCTTCTGCCTTTGATCAGCTCAATAAGTATTTTACTATTTGCAATATGCCCATTGTTGCTTCTCAGTATTGGAATCAGGTGCACGGCTCTGTGCCCGATGATGTGCGGCAAGATGAAGAAGGCCTGCAAACCATGCGCACCCTTGGGGAAAATATGGCATGGCTGCTGGCCTGTATTCAGGCTGGGCGGCAGCAGGGCGTGCCCAAGCCTGCCTATGAGCCGCATTTGTGGACAAACTTTATACGCTAAATTAAAATGCCATGCCCTGCACAGGGCTTGAGTGTAGGCTAGAGCAGCCCTTTCTTGAGAGCCCCCGACATTGTCGGGGGCTCTTCCTATTTTTGATAGCAACGAAATTTCGTTGCTAAAACGATTTTTCGAGACGTTTATGTATTATAATCACCGATTTTTCGTTGTTTCTTTTGAATACCATGTAACATTATTTAAGATACATAGTCATTTTACCGTGTTAGTAGTTTGGCACGCCCTGTGCATTATACAAGATAGCTCCATTCACTTAAACGCTCAACATAGAAGGAAGGGTATTATTATGGCTCTTGTTGAAATTCCCGCTATTGAAGAAGGGCAGTCTATCGTTAACACCGCTCCTGAAACCAAACAGTTTGAAGACTACAAGGCTCGCCCCGGCGACAAGGCTTTAATTACCATGCACACCGTGCCCTTTGAAGGCTCTGTTGGCCTGATTAATCAGCTTACGGCTACCCGCCTGTGCCGCAAGGGCTACGATGTTTCCCTCATTCTGTACGGCCCCGCCGTGCTCATGGCTTCGGCCACCCGCGGCTTCCCCACTGTTGGCGCAGAAGGCTTCCCCGGCAACATGTCTTATAACAAGCAGCTCAAGACGCTGATGAAAGAAGGCTGCAAAATTTATGTCTGTCGCTTTGCTATGGCCGCTTTGTACGGCATGCGTGAAGCCGACCTTATCCCCGGTGTGCAGCCCATTCACCCCTTAGACGTGCTGGATATTACCATTGAAAACCAGCGCGCGGGTGCTTTGATGCTGTCCACGTGGACAGTGTAGTTCCTCAGAACACAGGTATGCCGTGTACCCTCAGCACGGCATGCCCCCCCTCGGGAAATTCCTTATTTCCTCTTTTTACAGGAGAAAGTCTATGTCTCTCGTACGTTTTAAGAAGGGTCTCAAGGTTAACCGCAAGGTGTTCGATATTCATACCCATATCGGCTTTATGGAAGGCTTCAAATATTATGGCCTGCCCGAGCCTGTAAACCCCACCATTTTTACCGACGATGACCGTCAGGCCAAGCTGGACGTAATGAATGGCCTTGGGGTGGAACGCGCCGTGGTTCTTTCCAACTATGGCATTCCTGTTCCTACCCAGCCCTTTGAGCTGAACTCTGTGGTGTGTGATGCCGTGGTCGGCCAGTCCGACAAGCGCCTTATTGGCGGCATATGGTTTTCGCCCATGCTGAAGATGAAGGAACAGAACGAAGCTGCCATGAAGCTGGCCAGCGAAGACAATATTAAAATTCTTAAAGCCACCTGCTTGTTGGGCGGCACATGGAACCCCGAAGAATGGGATGCCGAGACGGCAGCTATGTGGAACACCATTATCGATACGGCAGAAAAATATGACCATGTAATGATGTTGCACACCAGCCCCGGCGGCGGTTCGGACGTGAGCAATTGCATTAAATTCATCCGCAAGTTTGGCCACCGCGTGAAGGTGCACGTTGCCCATGCTGGCGGCGGCGTTTCTGGCCACATCAAATTTGTGCCCGAATTTTTCAAGATGATTAAAGAAGGCTACAAGGTCTATACCGACACCTCTTGGGCTGTTGGTTTTGGCCCCCGCTACCTATTTGACGAAATGGAAAAGCAGGGCGTGGGTGAAGACCGCGTGCTCTTCGGTTCCGATGAGCCTTGGAGTGATTTCTGGAGTGAATATTACAAACTGGAAGGTCTGGGGCTTTCTGAAGACCTCAAGAACAAAATCTTCTGGGATAATGGCGAAAAGCTGTACGGAGCTTAGAGCATTGTAACTTTAAAAATGCTCGCAAGGTTTTATAAGAAATCCTTAGCCGCTCAAAGCGTACAAGGAAAAGTTACATCTCCGTTACATGAGCCTTGAAAGGGAATCTGCTCTAGTAACGCCAGTGCCACATAAGGAAGCGCGGCTAGGCCTTGATCCTATGCTTGCCTTTGCCGCAGTCGAAAGGCCGCGCTTCCCCTTTGCTTGATGCCCTGCTGGCGGGGGAAAGCTTCTTCTCCCGCCTTTTTATCGTGTTTTTACAGGAAGGGAAACACACTATGAGCACACACTTTCACACGCTGATTGACCTGCAATTGCACGGCGTCTGCGGCACGTCTTTAGAACCGGGACGACGCGGCGGGGCTGGCCCCTCTGGCCTGCGTGCCTTCATGCTGGATAATCATTGCGTCATGTTGCCCGTAAATGCGCACGCCAAGGCTTTTCACGCGGCCGCAGTGCAAAAGGGTGGCATTTTGCTGGATACGCCAGAATCTAATGTGCTCCTTTCCGCCGTGCCCAAGCCGCATTTTTATGATTTAAAGACGGCAGAGGGTGTGCCCTATCGCCAAATAGCGCTGCTGCACGGCAGTGACTGCCTTGCATCCACCGTGGTGCAGCAATGCTCGCGCTACGCCCGCCCTGAGCATCGCTGCCGCTTTTGTGCACTGGGCGAAAGCCTTGCCTCTGGTGCTACCATTCTGCGCAAAACACCAGAGCAACTGGCAGAAGTGGCAGAAGCCGCGCAAAGGCTTGATGGCGTAAAGCATGTAACCCTTACTTCTGGCACTGCCGTGCACCGTGATGCGGGCATACGCTACTTGGGTGAATGCGCCCGCGCCATTACCAGCCGCACTGGCCTGCCTGTGCAAATTCAATTTGAACCGCCAGAAGATATGCATATTTTTGCCGAGCTGAAGGCTATGGGCGTGGTCAATGTCAGCATGCATGTGGAAAGTTTGGATGAAAAGGTGCGCCGCCGCATTACCCCCGGCAAGGCCAGCATTACGCTCAAGGAATATTTTGCCGCTTTTGCCGCTGCAGTTGCTGTGTTTGGGCGCAACCGCGTCAATACCTATGTCATTTTGGGGCTGGGTGAGGACAAGGCCGTTACGCTAGCGCGCTGCCGCAAACTGGTGGAGCTGGGCGTGTACCCCTCGCTGGTGCCGCTGCGTTCCCTGCCGGGAACCTTTATGGCCGATGCCCCCGCGCCAGAGCCTGAATATTTGCGGGACATGTATTCCGCCGTGGGGGCTGCTTTGCGCGATGCCGGCCTAACCAGCGCAGGCTGCGCGGCAGGGTGCGGCCGCTGCCGTGCTTGCTCCCTGTTACAATTTACAGAAGAGGGCGATTGTATGCGCGAGGCCGCAACAGGCTTTGCTGCTGAGGCAAAGCCTGCCCCTCGTACCTGTGCCCTGCATACAGAAAAACAGGTAGGCAAAAGCTTGTGCCCGCCTTCAGCGCCTGTTGCCAGAGATTTCCCCCCTGCCTCTGTGAGCATGATAGTGGCAAGCACTCCAGAAGAATTGGCCGCCTGCCATGCTGTGCGTCAGGCCGTCTTTGTGGAAGAGCAAGGGATTTTCCCCGAAAACGATACCGATGTGCATGACATTGATGCCGTCCATATTCTTGCACTGGTGGATGGCGAAATAGCTGGTGTGGTGCGTTGCTACCGCCAGCATGGGGATATTTGGTACGGCGGCAGGCTGGCCGTGCTGCGCCGTTTTCGCAGTCATCTGGGCGCATTGCTGGTGCACAAGGCTGTAGAGGTTATGTGTTCCCGCCCCGATGTACGTCGTTTCTTTGCCATGGTGCAAATTCAAAATGTCCGTTTTTTCCGCCGTCTGCATTGGAAGGGGCTGGGGCATACCTTTATGTATAATGGCTGCAAACATCAGCTTATGGAACGCACATTGACCAGAGAGGAAGGCGCTTCCCGCGTGGCAGAGCTGCCCAATATCTGTTCTGCACACAGGCAGCCGCCACGCCGCCCCTTGCCGCACTATGCTGTGGCTGCTTCAGATGGCCTTTTCCCTGTCAATCAGGCGGAATAGGGCTGCCGTATGAAACTCTGTGCCTCCCACGACGGCAGTGGCAATTTTTGCATAGAACCGCAGCCTTTGGATTTGGGAGAAGAAAACAGCCCCGCTTTGCGCATGCTGCTTTCCTCCATTCTTAGTGGCATAGGACAAGCCCTGCTCTTTGAGGCGGGTAAAGCAATAATCCCCCTGCCTGACCTGCGGCTCACCGTAGCAGGCAAGGCGGAAGGAAACACGTTCACGCAGGAAGGGCTTCACATCATCATCGAAGTTGCAGGCGCGCAGGATACTTTGGAGCATCTTGCCTCTGCCGCGCTGGCGGCCTGCTTTCCCAAAGGCGCATTGGCCTGCCCTCTGCACCACATTGTTATCGCAAGGAGTTACGCCGTGTCAGGTATTAGCGAACACATAGCTCTTGTTAATCTGGGGCTTGAAGGATTCTGCAACGAACTCAAGGAACAGAATGTACCAACAGCGCAGGTGGACTGGCGCCCTCCAGCGGGCGGGGATAAGGAACTTATTGATATCCTTTGCCGCCTGCACAATCCCGAAGTGGATGAGGCCAATGCCGAAACCATACGCCGTATGAAGGAAAGCCGCCCGCTGTGGACAGATGTACAGCCTGCCATCAAGGCCATACCCGGCATGCAGACCAATCATATTCTGCACTCTGGCCCCCCTATTGATTTTTACGATATGTGCGACCCTCAGCAGCGCGCTGTGGAAGCTGCTGCTATTTTTGAAGGCTGGGTAGCAGACCGCGATGGTTTAGAAGCTAAGCTAAAGAGCGGCGATATTGTGCTGGCCAATAATTATTCCTTTGGCAGCATAGGCGCTATGTGCGGGGTTATTTCGCCTTCCATGCCCGTGCTGGTTACAGAAAATGCGGCCTTTGGCACAAAAAGCTGGTCTACCTTTAATGAAGGCAAGGGCAATGTTATTTGGATGGGGACGTATGACAAGGGCACAATAGAGCGCCTGTGTTGGATGCGCGATGTATTTGGCCCTATTATGGGGCGTGCCATACGCGCCCGTGAAGAAGGGCTGGATATTTTTAAGCTTATTGCACAGGGCGTGCTTATGGGGGATGAAGTGCATGCCCGCAGTGCCGCCTGCACCCTGCTGCTGCTGCGCGAAATGCTGCCGCTTTTCCTGAAGAGCGATGAAAGCAAGGAAACTATCAATAAGGTTACGGAATTTATTGCAGGTAACAACCATTCTTTTTTGAGCTTCACACTTACTGCCTGTAAAGCTGCTGCCGAAGCCGCGCATGGCGTGAAACATTCCACCATCGTTACCGCCATGAGCCGTAATGGTGTGGATTTTGGCCTGCGCATTGGCGGGCTGGATGAATGGTTTATCGCGCCCACCGCGCCCATGGACGAAGCTATCTATTATTCTGGCTATGGCCCTGAAGATGCCGCTGGTGACATAGGCGACAGCGCTATTGTGGAAACCATGGGGCTTGGCGGCATGGTCATAGGCGGTGCGCCCAGCATCAGTTCTTTTGTGGGCGGCGGTATGGCCAATTCCCGCCGTGCCATGCACGAAATGCAGCGCATTTGCGCTTCCAACAATCCCAAATTTGCCCCCGGCGCTGTAGACTTCACCCCAGCCCCGCTGGGCATAGATTTACGCAAGGTTATGCGGCTGGGTGTTACCCCTATTGTGGATACTGGCGTGCTGCACAAGGCCTCTGGCGTTGGTCAGATAGGTACAGGCATAGCCCGTGCGCCCATGGACGTTTTCGCCAAGGCGCTGCGCGGCTTTGGTACTGCACTGTAAGGAAGGAGAAAGGCCATGAATACCAAGCCTATTGCTGTTATTGCTTTCGGGGGTAATGCCATTCTGGATGCTGGGGATGACGGTTCCTTTGAAACCCAGCTGGAAAAGGCCAAGGCCGCCTGCCGTCAAATGCTCTGCCTGCTGCACAGGGGTTATGAAATAGTGCTGGTGCACGGCAATGGCCCGCAGGTGGGCAATTTGCTGATTCAATTTGAAAAAGCGCGTGATGTCATTCCCGTACCGCCTTTGGATGTGGCCGTGGCTTCTTCGCAGGGGCTACTGGGGCATATGCTGGAAATAAGCATGCGCACTGTGCTGGCGGAAGACTGCATGGAACGCGATGTGGCAACCCTGCTCACACAGGTGGTTGTGGATTCACAAGACCCCGCTTTTCAGAACCCGACAAAGCCCATTGGCCCCTTTTATTCCCAAGAAGAAGCCAAGGTACTGTGCCGCGACAAGAAGTGGAATATGATTGAAGATTCTGGCCGCGGCTGGCGGCGTGTGGTGTGCTCGCCCCGCCCGCGCAAGGTGCTGGAGCTGCCTTCTATACGTCACCTGCTGCAAAATGACACTGTTGTTATAGCCTGTGGGGGCGGCGGCATTCCCGTCAACTACACCACCAGCTCTGTGGTGGGTACAGACGGCGTTATCGACAAGGATGCCACAGCCGCACTCATGGCCTATAATATCAGCGCCGATTTGTTCATGATTGTAACAGGCGTGAACAAGGTGTGCATCAATTTTGGTAAACCTGACCAGCGGGAAATAGATACTATGACGGTATCGGAAGCCAAGCGATGGTTGGCAGAAGGGCAGTTCCCCGTGGGCAGCATGGGGCCAAAAATTCAGAGTGCCATTGAATATGTGGAAAAGGGCGGCAAGGAAGCTATTATTACCCGTCAGGAAAACATTTGCCGCGCCATGACCCAGCCCAATTGCTGCACGCGCATTGTCCCAGATTAGGGCAGGGCATACATGAAATGAGTCAACGGATTGGCAGGGATTTGTTTTGCAAAGCCCTGCCACGAAATAGGCACAGGCTGGCTTTGTCTGCCGTCAAGCGACTATTTCCAGTGCTATACTCTAGGAGATAATCTCATGTCATTACAAGTGATTGTATATAAGAACCAGTATCAGGATTCCGTGCGGCTCATGACTATTTCTCGTGAAGCCGCCAAGCTGGATGGCGTCAGCAAGGTGCTGGCTCTGCTTGGTACAGACAGCAACAAGAAAGTTGTGGCAGATTTGGGGCTGTGTGACGCCGCTGTAGATGCGGCCACCGCCAGCGACCTGATGATTTGCATTGAAGCAGATAACGAGGCCGCAGCCGCCGCAGCGCTGGCCGCCGTTAATGACAAGCTCAAAAGCGTGAGCACCGCAGGCGCTGCGGAAGAAGCCATAAAGCCAGCCACGCTGGAAGAAGCTGCCGACCAGCTGGATAATGCCAACTTTGCCATGATTTCCCTGCCCGGCCCCATGGCCAAGCTGGATTGTATAGCCGCTCTTGAGCGCGGGCTGAACGTCATGTTGTTTTCAGACAATATCAGCATAGAAGATGAGGTTGAGCTGAAGAACAAAGCCATTGCTCATGACCTGTTACTAATGGGGCCAGACTGTGGCACGGCTATTATTGGCGGCGTGCCCTTGGCGCTGGCCAATGTAGTGCGCCGTGGGGATATTGGCATTGTGGCGGCCTCGGGCACGGGCATTCAGGAAGTCACCAGCCTTATAGACCGCTTTGGCGGCGGTATTACCCATGCCGTGGGCGTAGGCGGGCGCGATTTGCGCAAGCAGATAGGCGGCCTAATGATGCGCTTTGGCATTAAAAAGCTGGCGGCTACAGAAGGTAACAAAACCTTACTTCTGCTTTCTAAGCCCGGTGACCCCGCCGTGATGAATGCCGTGTTGGATGAAGCCCGCGCCACAGGGTTGCGTACGGTTACCTGCTTACTGGGCGGCCATGCTGATGAGCTGAATACCGAAGGTATTACCTTTGTCAATAATCTGGAAGCCGCCGCCTTTGCCGCGCTGAACCAGCCCGTGCCCGCGCTGGAACTGCCAGCCGAGATGCACACGAGGTTGAAGGCACTTTCGCCCAAGCGCCAGTATATGCGCGGCCTCTTTTCTGGTGGCACGCTGTGCTATGAAACGCTGATTTTGCTGGACAGCATTATGGATATTGAATCCAACGTGGCGCTACGCAAAGAGCTGAAGCTGGAAGCCCCCTGCAAGGGAACGAAGCATTGCTGTGTGGACCTTGGCGAAGACGAATTTACGCAGGGTCGCCCGCATCCTATTATTGATACCGTGCTGCGTGGCGAAAGGCTGGCCGATGATATGCGTGACCCCACAGTCAAGGTCATTATGATGGATATTGTCATCGGCTATGGTGCAGACCGCGACCCCGCTGGCAAATTTGCCGCCATTATCAATGAGATACGCGCCACCTTGCCCGATGGCGGCCCCATTATTGTGGCCCATGTCTGCGGTACGGATGGTGCCCCGCAATCCATGACAGAGCAAGAAGCAAAGTTGCGTCAGGCTGGTGTGTTCCTTTTCCCAACCAATGCGCAGGCCGCCCGCGCCGCTGGTGAAATTGTGAGGTATGTGTCATGAGCTACCGCACCTGTCTGCACAAGGTGCTGGGCGCGGCAGTGTCTACCGACCCCGAAATTCTCCGCGCCTATGATCATGACCTTGGTGAAATGCCTGCGCTGCTTCTCAGCCTGTTTCGCCGCGTGCCCGATGCTGTTGTGCTGCCGCGTACTGTGAAAGACGTATGCGAAACCATGCGGATAGCGCTTTTGCACCATGTACCCGTAACGCCGCGCGGGCAGGGCACTTCTGGCTATGGCGGCAGCATGCCCACGCGCGGGGGTATACTTATGGATATTTCCCGCATGAACCGCGTGCTGACCATTGATGAACAGAACGGTTTTGTCGATGTGGAACCAGGCGTTGTTTGGGAAAACTTGGCGCAGGCGCTTGCCCCCTTTGGTTTGGATAACCGCATCTGCCCCACCAGCGGGCTTTCTTCCACCGTGGGCGGGCTTTTTTGCATGGGCGGCATGGGTATAGGCAGCCTGCGCTATGGCGACATCAAAGAAGTAGTTACGGAAATAGATGTGGTGGAGCTGGGCGGCTCGGTGCGCACGCTGACTGGTGCGGATATGGATATGTACCATCAGTCTGCTGGCTGTCTGGGTATTGTTACCCGCCTGCGCCTGCTGTGCCGCCCCCGCACAAAGCTGCACCATGTGGCCATACAGTTTAGCAATGCCAGCCGCATCGGCACAGCCATGTTGGAAGCCCGCCGCCTTGAGGCTTATTCCGCCAGCGTATTTTCGCAGGAATATATGAATATGCAGGCAGAAGCCGCAGGCAATGCCTCTGGCGGCAAGCAAGGTTTTACCATGTTGCTGAGCTTTGAAGAACCTGTCTGGAATGAAGATGCTGTGCAAGCCATGGCAAAAACTTTGGGCGGCTCGCTCATGCCGCAGAGCATGGCAGAGCATGAATGGGAGCAGCGCTTTTACCCCATGCGCATCAAGCGTAATGGCCCCGCACTGCTGACTGGCGAATTCCTTATCAAATGCACAGAATTTCAAAGAGCGTGGGAAAGTATTAGCCGTCAGCTAAGCAAAGACCGTTTTGGGCTGGAAGCCTTTGCCTGTCATAATGGCACAATGTCTGTTCTGATTTATATATTGGATTCTGCCGAAGACCTTGCTTCGCTTATGCGCATGGGCAAGGCCATGCTGCCGCTGCACGCGGTAGAAAAGTTTGGTGGCGTGGTCTATTCCTCTGGTTTGTGGTTCAGCTCTCGTTTAGACAGTGTGCTGGGGGCAACAAAAGCCCAGCGCCTGCGCGAATACAAGCAATGCCGCGACCCGCACGGCCAGATGAACCCCGGCAAACTATGCGGCAATTCGGGCGTAACCCGCGCCTGTATTCTGCTTTCCCGCCTCATTTGGGTGGGGACAGCGCTTTCGGGGCCCATCAGCCGTTTGTTGCCCTGCCGAGCCCGCCGCCTGCGGCTGCACAAGGAGGTGTAAGCCATGCTTGATGAACAAGATAGCCTGATGCAGCTTGAAAACTTCGAGGAAGACTTGAAGATTTGTGCCCGCTGCGGTTTTTGTAAAAATGTCTGCCCCACCTACTTGTATAGTGACGGCTTCGAAGCCTTTTCCCCCCGCGGCCGCCTACATTTTTTACGGGAATATGCGGCAGGGCGTGAGAAAATGAGCGCCAGCTGGGTAGACCGCCTGTACCGCTGCACCTCTTGTGAACGCTGCATGGAAGTGTGCCAAACCTCCATACCGCTAGTGCCCTTATGGGAAGCCGCCCGTGCCCGCGCTGTGCGTGAAGGTAAAGGGCCTATGCCCGCGCATGTGCGCCTGCGTAATGCTGTGGCTAAAACGGGCAACCCCTATGACGAGCCGCTGGAAAAGCAGCGCGGCTGGATGCAGCAGGAACATAAGCCGGCTGAGCATGCCGACATGCTGGTTTTTGGCGGGTGTACAGCCTCTTACCGCATTCCCGCTATGCTGCGTACAGGCGTAAGCATTCTTCAGCGGCAGGGCATTCCCTATATGTATTTAGGCGGCAAGGAACATTGCTGCGGCAGCCCGCTGCTGCGTACTGGCCAAAAGGACATAGCCGCAGAGGTTATTGCGCATAATATTGACCTTATTAATGAAGCTGGCGTGAAGCAGGTGGTGACCCCCTGCGGCGGTTGTTCTAAAACCCTAAAGCATGATTACCTCCTGTGGGCGAAGCGCATGGGCAAGCCGTGGACTGTGGAAGTGCTGCATTTTTCGGAAATTTACGCCCGCTTGATTAAAGAAGGCAAGCTTGTGCCCACCAAGGCAATCAATAAAACCGTAACCTATCATGACCCTTGCCATGTGGGGCGCGCGCAGGGTTTATTTGAAGAACCGCGCGTGATTATGGCGGCCATCCCCGGCCTGAAGCTGGTGGAAATGCCGCATCATGGCAAAGATTCCCGCTGCTGCGGGGCTGGCGGTGGTGTGAAATCCAATTATCCCGAACTGGCCGACCATATTGCACAAGACCGTGTGCAGGAAGCCGCAGATACGGGCGCAGACGTTTTGGCCACTATTGTCAGGGCAGCTTTATGGGGGCAGTAAAGGCTCTCAACAGCCCGCTGGAAATCATTGGTGTTGATGCCCTGCTTTTGCAATCTATGGAGGGTGACAGCCATGACGACGCCTCTGCAAAGCTTGGTAAGTAATCTGCGTGCCTCTGGCGTTTTTGAGGGCAAACACCTCATTGATTGCGTAAAGAATGCTTTTGGCGATGCCTTCAGTGCTTGGGGTATTCAAAATGGTGATGATGCGGCCGCCGTGCCAGACGGCCACGGCGGCTACTTGCTGCTGGCCGCAGAAGGCGTGTTGCCCGAACTGGTGCAGCATGACCCCGAACTGGCAGGCCGCTGTGCTGTGTTGGCCAATGTAAATGACATCTATGCCATGGGCGGCCGCCCGCTGGCCATGGTAGATGTTATAGGCGCACAGGATGATGCCACCCTTCAGGCCATATGCAAAGGTATGCGTGATAATGCTCTGCGCTTTGGCGTGCCGCTGGTGGGCGGGCATGTGCAGTCTTCGCGTGGGGAGGCTTCGGCCTCGCTGGCCATTATGGGCAGCGCCAAGGCTTTGCTTACCAGCTTTGATGCCTGTGCTGGCGATGCACTGGTGCTGGTAACGCAATTGGACGGCATATGGCTGCGCAAACAAAATTACTGGAATTGTACCCTGCCGCGTCATGATGCCCACCTGCAAGGCAATTTGGAGCTGCTGCCGCGTGTGGCAGAAGAAGGGCTGACGCGCGCGGGCAAGGACGTGAGCATGGCGGGCATAGCTGGCACCACAATAATGCTGGCTGAGGCCTCGGGCATAGGGGCAATTATTGATGTGGATGCCGTACCGCTGCCGCAGGGCGCTGTGCGCGAGCGCGATTTGGAAGCATGGTTGCGAGCCTTTTTTTCTTACGGTTTTCTGCTGGCTGTCCAGCAGGAACATCTGCTGGCGCTGACAAGCCTCTTCCTTGCGCGCGGACTGTACGCCGCGCGTATAGGCGAATTCACCACCAGCAGTTCGGTTCAATTGCAGCAGGGCGGGGAAAGCGCCCTGCTGCATGACTGGAAGCAAGAGCCTTTTACTGGCTTTGCCAAAGGGGCACAGGCATGAGTGCACAGTCTATAGATTGGGAAGAAAAGCAGCGCTTTTTTGTGCCGAATGAAGACGCCGCTGTAGCCCGCATGGCTTTGCGTGCCCTGCCAACAGCGCCGCACAAGCCTGTCTTTGTGGCTGGCTCTGGCATGCTGGCGCTGGATATGCTGCCAGACCTGCCCAATGCAACACTGACTTGCATAG
The DNA here is from genome assembly GCA_028689675.1 of Desulfovibrionaceae bacterium. GTDB lineage: Bacteria > Desulfobacterota > Desulfovibrionia > Desulfovibrionales > Desulfovibrionaceae > JAQVCS01. Next base: position 78,109 of record JAQVCS010000011.1, read on the forward strand.
ACCTTTCTTCATTTCAAACCAAGTTTGTGCAGGAATTGCTCACGGCCTTGCAGGGCAGCGAAAGGCCAGAGGCTTTGCGCATATGGTTTCAGGGCACTGTCTTCCCCCAGCTTCAGCGTTTTTATTCTACGCGCGGGCAGGGCTATGCGCTGGAGAATGTTCTTCATGCTTTAGATGAACTTTTCCACATCCGTTTTTTCCGCGATGCCGCTGTGCTCAAGGCAGTGCGGGCGCGCTTGGGTGCTGTTCAGGTGCAGCAGGGTGATATGGTGGCTTACCTTTGCCATGCCGAGCATGAGTATGATTTCGTGCACCTCAGCAATATTGTAGATTACCTGCCTATAGAGGCTTTTTCGTCGTTGTTTAGAGCATGTGCCGCACGCCGTGCGCCTGTTATGTATGTGCAAACCACGGCCTGTCGCGAACAATATGCATTAAATGAAGCATGGCAGGCAGCAGGCTATGTGCCGCACCCTTGCCATGCGGCTTTAAATGCGGCCAATCATGCCTTGGGCGCGCAGCGTAGCGCAAGGGCATGGATGCGCACTGGCATAGTGCGTTTGCTGGTTCCCGCAGCACAGCGCTCAAGTATGCCCACCGCGCACCCTGTTAGGGCATAAAAAAGCAGCGCAAGCCCTGAAAAAGGAGCGTATTATGAATAAAATAATTATGAGTGTATTGTTGCTGGTCTTAACATTGGGCATGGCGCAAAGCCTGCAGGCTCAGCCTGTGCGTATGGGTTATTTACAAAATGATTTGCACCATTTGCCTTTGTGGGTGGCGCAAGACAAGGGGCTTTTTGCGGCCAATGGTGTGGAAGTGGAAATTGCTGGCGTCTTCCGCGCTGGCCCTGAAATTATGACTGCCATGGCTGCTGGTTCTCTGGACATGGCCTATGTGGGCGAAGCGCCAGCCACCATAGCCTTTGCCCGCGGCGGCACAGCCCGCGTGGTGGCACAGGCAAATACCGAAGGCAGTGCTCTTATGGTGTCAAGCAAGAGCACAGCCGTCACCGTAGCTGACTTAAAGGGCAAAACCATAGCTGTCCCCGGCAATGGCGCAGTGCAGGATTTTCTGATTCGCCGCGCGTTGAAGCAGGCTGGTGTTTCCGCTGCCGATACGCACATTATTACGCTGGCTCCGCCAGAAATGGACAAGGCACTTGCTGCTGGGCAGATTGACGCCTTCATTGCATGGCAGCCTTATCCCGCCCGCGCCATGGCTACTGGCACAGCTAAGGTGTTGGCTAGCTCTGCCCAGCTTTGGAAGGGGCACCCCTGCTGCGCACTGGTGGCCACAGAAGCCGTCAGTACAAGCAGGGAAGCCGCCAAGGTAGTGCAGGCACATGTGCAGGCTATTGAATACATACGCACGCACCCCGAGGAGGCTGTTGCCGTGGCAGTACAGCGCACGGGCATGGAAGAAGCTGTGGTGCGCGCGGCGCTGGCAGATGTGCGCTATACCGCGCAGCCTGATGTGCACGGCGAAGAGGAATATGTACGCTTCCTCAATGAATTTGGCTATATCCACACCGAAGCAGCGGCTGACTTTACCAACAAGTTTATCAAGGCCGATTTGTTGCCCGCCACAAACAGGGACGGCGTGCAATGAGGTTGCTGCGCTGGGTAGGGCTGCTGGCTGGCCTGATGCTGTGGCAGGGGCTTTGCTCTGCTGGCATTGTCGGGTCTGCCATGCTGGCCTCTCCAGCGCAGGTTTGCGCTGGCCTGTGGGAGCTGGCTGTGCGCGGTATGCCGCCAGAATTTTTACTGCACAAGCATGTGCTGCATAGCTTACTGCTGGTGGGGACGGGTTTTTTGGGCGCACTGTTTACTGGTGTGCCTTTGGGGCTTTTGCTGGGGGGGAGCCGCTCGGCTCGTGCCGTGCTGGAGCCAGTGTTTGAATTTTTCCGCCCCGTGCCGCCCTTGGCATGGATTCCCCTCTCTGTCCTTTGGTTGGGCATAGGTTTCAAGTCGGCAGTATTTATCATTTTTCTGGGGGCTTTCTTTCCCATTCTGGTCAATACCTGCTCTGGCGTGCGCAATGTTTCTGCTGGCTGCATTGGCGTGGCCGAAGTACTGGGGGCTTCTCGCCGCGATATATGGCTGAAGGTGCTGCTGCCAGCCTCTTTGCCTTCCATACTGGCAGGCGTGCGCATCAGCATGGGCATAGCATGGATGACGCTGGTTGCAGCCGAATTTACTGGTGTGCAGCAGGGCTATGGCCTTGGGTATATGATTATGACGGCTCGTGATTTGCAAAGGCTGGATATGATTATGGCAGGCATGGCGGTTATTGGCCTTATAGGCCTTGCTATTGAGCACTGCCTAGGGCGCATTGCCCGCTATCTGCTGCGCTGGAGGTAAGCATGCCTACCGATTTGACCTTGGAACACCTTTGTAAAAGTTACCCGCAGACCACGGGCGGCCTTTTTCCCGTTCTGGAAGATGTTTGCCTGCATGTGGAAAAAGGGGCTTTTGTTACTGTGCTGGGCGGCAATGGTTATGGCAAAAGCACGCTGCTGCGCATTATTTCAGGCATGGAGCAGCCCACGCAGGGGCGCATTTTGCTGAATGGCCAAGCCGTGCGGCAGCGTTTGGGGCGCGTGGGGCTGGTTTCACAAGAAGTGGACTTGTTGCCGTGGCGTACCACGCTGGACAATGTGGCCTTTGGGCTGGAATTACGCGGCATGCCTCAAGCAAAGCGTGAACATTTGGCCTCGGCCTATCTGCGTGCCTTTGGGCTAGAAAAATTTTCTGCCTGCTATCCGCGCGAGCTTTCTGGCGGTATGCGTCAAAAGGTGGCCATTGCTCGTACGCTGGTAACTGCACCCGACATTATTCTTATGGATGAACCTTTTAGTGCGCTGGACTATCAAACACGCACCAGCCTGCAATGCTTTTTGCTTCAGCTTTGGGCAAAGCTGAGGGAAACTATAGTCTTTGTTACGCATGATGTGGAAGAGGCCGTCTTTTTGAGCGATTACATTGTGTTGCTCTCGCCCATTCCAGCCCATGTGGTGGAAATTATTCCTGTGCCGCTTGCTCGCCCCCGTGTGCGTTCCGCCGCAGCCACTGCCGCATTGTGCCGGCAGGTGCTGGAAAAATACGGCTCTTCTTCCTGTGTGGATAATGATGAAATGCGCCGTGCTCTGTAAATTTTGGAAGCAGCACGGCATGCCGAAGGGGAGAGCCAGCCTGAACCCTCTATGCCGCGGGCAGAGGGCTCAGCAGCCTGTGCTGTCTGCACATCATCGGCACCGCCCCACCAGAGGGTGCAGCCATGAACGCTGCCCTGCCTGCCCATACCCCGCGTGCTTTGTGGAAAGGGCGGGATGTGGCCATGCTGCCTGCCGCTGGCCTGCGGGCTGTTGTGCACAGCGTTTATGCCCGCGCCTGCAATATCCAGTTGGCAGATGGCAGCCTGCTGGCTCTGCTGGCTCCTGAGCTGCCGCGCATAGCTTGGGGCGCAGGCTTGGCAGCACTGCCCCGCCCCTTTAGCACCTTTGTGCGCGCAGGTATGCGCTGCCGCCTTTCTGCCACGGGCTTGCACATATCAAGCAAGCCTTCCTTCAACCTCTGCTGGAATGATGCCCCTTTGTGGGAAGCAGACTCTGTTCGTCCTGTTTGCTCTGCATCGCCCACCGCCTTGCTTTACCTGAAAAAATTGGCCGAGGGCAAAAATTGGCCTGGCTGGACAGCATTGAGCCTGCTGCATGCGGCAAAACCGCAAAATACTAGTGCACATCAGGCTTTTTACCACGCGCAAGTGCAGGAAAAGATACTTGTGCCCTCTGTTTCTTTTTCTTATACTAAACAAAATAATTCAGTATGTTCTGCCTGTCACGGCAGCAGAGATATTTCCCCGCAGACCAGCCTTGCCGCCCTGCTGCACAGCGATATTTTTTTGCAGCAGGCCGCATCTGTCTGCCGCAGGCTGGCCGCAGCATGGCAGGCGGACGATGCAACACAATTTTGCACTGCGGCCTGTGGGCTGGTTGGTTTGGGTGTTGGCCTGACGCCCTCTGGTGATGATTTTCTTGGTGGCCTGCTGGCTGGGCTGCGTGCCACTGCCACACCAGAAAGGCAGCAGCGCTTTGTGTACCCGCTGTGCGCGGCATTGCACAGCGCAGCGCACAGCACGGGCGTGGTGGCGGCCAGTTTTTTACGCCATGCCTGCCGCCTGTCTTTTTCGCACACTGTTGTTGCTGTGGCACAGCTCTTGCCGCTTTCTTTTGACCTTGCTGCACAACAGCCGGCACAGCGCAAAGCCCCCTATGCAGCCACACTGGCGGCAAAGCTTCAGTGCAAAGCCTCCCTACAGGCAAGCGTGAAAAGCTGGGCTCAAAAGCCGCAGGTGCTGCAAGCGGCCGCAGAGGCCTTGCTTGCCTTTGGCAGTACCTCTGGCGCAGATACGCTTGCTGGCCTTCTTTTTGCTGGATCGCTTACGGAGGAAAAAGTATGAACCCTCACTCCCCCGACTTCAGGCTTCAGGAAATTACGCTTGGCACGCTGCTTGATTGTACTGCCAAACTCTTTCCCGCCAGCGATGCCCTTGTGCAGGCCGATACTGGCTTTCGCCGTACTTGGCAGGAATTTGCGGCAGATGTGGATGAACTGGCGCGCGGGCTTATGGCGCTGGGTGTGCGTCAGCATGATAAAATTGCCGTGTGGGCAGTGAATATTCCGCAATGGGTCACGCTGATGTTTGCAACAGCGCGCATAGGTGCTGTGCTGGTTACGGTAAATACCAGTTACCGTGAAATGGAATTATCCTATCTGCTGCAGCATGCCGACTGTGACACCTTGTGCATCATTGGCGGCATGCGCGACAAAAGCTTTATAGAGGCTGTCTATGCCCTTGTGCCAGAATTACGCGAACAGCCGCGCGGCGCTTTGCATTCTGCCGTTTTTCCAGCACTGAAGCGCGTTATTGTACTGGAAAATTCCAGCCATACGGGCATGTACAATTTGCCAGAAGTGCTGGCTTTGGCTCCGCGCATTACACAGGCCGAGGCGGCAGCGCTAGCGGCAAAAATTTCCCCGTACGACATTGTTACTATGCAATATACCTCTGGTACTACGGGGCAGCCCAAGGGGGTTATGCTTTCTCATGTCAATATTGTGAACAATGGCTATTGGATAGGCGCTAACGAAGGCTTCTGTCACATGGATCGCATTTGTCTGCCTGTGCCTTTGCATCACTGCTTGGGCTGTGTTATCGGTGTAATGGCCTGTGTGTGCCACGGGGCGGCCATGGTGTTGGTGGATACTTTTATTCCCGCTTCTGTGCTGCGTGTGGTAGAGCAGGAACGCTGCACAGCCTTGTATGGCGTACCAAGCATGTATCAGGCTTTGTTGCGTTGCCATGAAAAGCATGGCTTTGCCCTGTCTTCTCTGCGTACAGGCATTATGACTGGTGCGGTTTGCCCTGAAGCGCTGGTACGCCGCGTTATGAATCAAATGCATTTGCATGGCCTTTCACTGTGCTATGGCATGACAGAGGCCTCGCCCATTATGGCACAGACACGCGGCAGCGACACCATAAAGCAGCGCACCAGCACCGTGGGGCGTGCCTTGCCCGGCATAGAAATTAGCATACGCGATCCGCACACTGGCCATGCCTTGCCCTGCGGCACAGAGGGGGAAATATGCTGCCGCGGTTACAATGTTATGCTTGGCTACTATAAAATGCCAGAAGCCACTGCCCAAGCCATTGATGCCGAGGGTTGGCTGCATTCGGGCGACCTTGGCATGCTGGATGAGGCAGGCTATTTGTGCATCAGCGGGCGCATCAAGGACATGATTATCCGTTGCGGCGAAAATATTTCCCCGCGCGAGGTGGAAGAATTTTTGCTGTGCCAGCCCGATATCTTCGATGCACAGGTTGTGGGTGTGCCCAGCGAAGTGTATGGTGAAGAGGTGGGGGCGTTCCTTATTCCCCGCGAAGGCGCATCACTGTCGCCCGATGATATACGGTGCCGTTGCCTAGGGCGCATAGCTAATTACAAAATTCCTCGCTATGTGGCTATTGTTGACGCCTTCCCCATGACAGCCAGCGGCAAAGTGCGCAAGCATGCCCTGCGGGATATTGCGGCTCGTCTTTTTTTGCGTAGTGGACGGCGCGCAAGCAGGGTTACTTGAGCACCAGCACGCGGGCTGAACCGTGCGGCAACGAAAAGGATACTTCATGAACAGAGACGATCTTTATTTTAAGACGAAACCTGCTGATGTGGAACTGCCGCATTTCGGTACGCATATTGAGCTGAATGCCGATTTTCAATTGCCGCTGGATGCTGCTGAAATACGCTGGCTTTTTCTGGAAATGGGGCGCTGCCAAACACTAGATGAACTGTTTGACTTGGTATCCAAGAGCTTTGGCTCGTTACCAGACGTAGCGCTGATACGCATCTGGCTTGTGCGCCCGCCGCGCAATGACTGCGCCACCTGTCGGCTGAACTGTGAATGTATGGATCGCTCGGCCTGTCTGCATTTGGTGTCCAGTTCGGGCACATCTATTACTGGTGCGCCCTGCCCAAAGGGCATTGAAGGGCGCTTTCGCCGTTTTCCCATGGGGGTGCGCAAAATAGGGCAAATAGCCGCCACAGGAGCCTCCTTTCATGTGCAGGATGTCAACCCCCTTATGGACTGGGTGGCAGACCCGCAATGGATAACAAAAGAAGACATACACAGCGTACTGGGGCAGCCACTCATACACAAAAAAGAAATTCTCGGCGTGCTGGCTTTGTTTAGCCGCGGGCGGCATGGCACCTTTGTAATGGAGCGCCTGCGTATGGTGGCAGACCATTTAGCCATGGCACTTGCTAATGCACGGGCTTTTGAAGAGCTTTCTTTCCTTAAGCGCCAGCTAGAAATTGAAAATGATTATTTGCGGCACAGCGCGGGCTTGGAAAACGGCCTGCGCGGACTGGTAGGGGAAAGCGCCGCTTTGCAACACATCAAGGAGCAGATATTGCAAGTGGCTCCTACAGATGCAGTGGTGCTCATTACTGGGGAATCGGGCACGGGCAAGGAACTGGTGGCCACAGAACTGCACAGGCAAAGTGCCATGGCAGACGGCCCCTTGGTCAAGGTGAACTGTCCTTCCATTCCGCGCGAATTGTTCGAGAGCGAATTTTTTGGCCATGCCAAGGGTGCCTTTACTGGCGCGCAAAATGCCCGCATTGGTTTTTTTGAAGCCGCCAATGAAGGTACTTTATTCTTGGACGAAATAGGAGAAATTCCCTTAACATTGCAAAGCAAGCTGCTGCGCGTGCTGCAAGAAAGGGAATTTAATCGTGTGGGTGAGGAAAAAACCCGCAAGATACATGCGCGCGTTATTGCTGCCACCAACAGGGATTTAGCGCAAATGGTCAAAGCGGGTCGTTTTCGGCAAGATTTATTTTACAGGCTCAATGTTTTTCCTATTCAGGTTCCTGCCCTGCGGGATCGGCCAGACGATATTCCCCTGCTGGCAGAACATTTTTTGCGAGAATACACCAAAGAAATGGGTCTGCCGCCCGTGCGCGTCACACAGGCTCAAATGGATCAGCTAAAAATATGTTCTTGGCCTGGTAATATTCGTGAACTGCAAAATACTATACGGCGTGCTGTTATTACAGCTTCGGGCGGCAGGCTGAATTTGGATTTTCTGACTCCTGCTCCCTCGCCGCCCGTGGCATCGTCCAAGCAAGAAAGTGGTGAGGGCATATTTAGCGAACAAGCTATGCGGGATTTTGAGCGGGATAATGTCCGCAGGGCATTGCTGCACTGCGGTGGAAAAATTTATGGCAAAAACGGTGCGGCAGCATTGCTGGGTATACGCCCCACCACGCTGGTTTCCCGCATTGCCAAGCTGGGGCTGGGCAAAGAAAGCAAGTAGAAAAATAAGTGCCCATGGCTCATGGGGCACTTTTTGCTGTGCAGCCGCAGCCTGTGCATGGGAACACCTTGCTATACGAATGCCCGCCATAGAAGCTAGAGCATTCTTCTGTGCGGCAAGACTACCTTCTTTGGGCACATATTGTTGCTGTTCGCAATAACTATTTTTTCATCCTGTGCACTGTCTGTGTCGCTGAAATCTTTCGTCATGACAAGGATTCTATAATGGACAATACCGTGCCCTTTCGCCACAGCCTTTTCTGCCTGCCCTACTTGCAGGGGGAAAGCTATGAACCTCAAAGCCCCGCACCTGCCAACAGGCGTACTGCCTTGGTCATCGTCCCCAGCAGTGCGGGCATTACCGATGTGCGCGAACGAGCCTATGCGCAATTTTTTGCCGCACGCGGGCTGGTCTGCCTTATTCCAGACCCTTTCAGCAAGGCTGGCGTTACGCAATGCTTGAGCTGTCAGGCTGCCGTGCCAGACACAGAAATGCTTTACGCTGCCCGCGCTGCCTATGCCCAGCTTGCCGCCCGTAAGGATGTGGGCGATATTGGCATTATGGGTGTTTCCAAAGGGGGGCTCGCTGCCCTCCATGCCGCCATGGCTTTTGTGCCAAGCCTGCCGCCTTTCATGGGCAGGTTTGCCTTTCACCTGTGCCTTGCCCCGCCTGCTTCTATTCAACTGCGCACCCCGCGCGCAACAGGCGCCCCTGTGCTTATGCTGCTGGGCAGCAAAGATGACTTTACCGAAGCTGCCCCCGCGCAGGCCTATGCCCAGCGCATTTTGGCGGTTAACCCCACCCTGCGGCTGGATTGCCGCGTGGTGGCTGGCGCGCATCATGCTTGGGAATCGCGTGGGGCAGTGCGCTACTTGCCAGATGCGGAACGCTATGCCCATTGCCTTTTTTATTTGGAAAACGATGGTTCGTATACAGACAGCCACACGGGCAGGCACCTGCTGGCAGAAGATTTCTGGCAGGAACTTTCACAGCATGCCACACAAGGGGCACATGTTGGCGGCGGCACAGACGCTTTGTTTGCGTGGACGTGCCACACTTTGCTGGACTTTATTAAAGAAATAAAAGCCCGCTGAGGCCAAGGCCATGCTTGCTCTTTACCCTGTCAGTATATTTCTTTGATAAATAAAATTTGTTTAAGTGGGCTAAAGAGTACTATAGCAAATGGCAATAGAGCAGAATAACTGAATTGTAAGCATTCTGTCTTTTGAAGCAAAGCTGTTCAAACAAGTACAGTGCTAGAAAAAGGGGATTGGCAGAGCAGGGTGGAGCGATGCTTTCGCCAAGTATTCTCAGCCTTGCTGAGGGGAAAAAGACAAGGCGTTCATACCTCAATGGTATACACTCTTTGTATACCATTTCAAGTATAAACGCCTTAAATCTTTAATTATGTCCTATTAAAAGGGCATAGAAATAGCTGGCGGAGAGATAGAGATTCGAACTCTAGGTACGCGATTAACGTACACACGATTTCCAATCGTGCTCCTTCGGCCAACTCGGACATCTCTCCGTCGGGAAAGAGTAATACAGAAGATGCTCCCCTTTGGCAAGGAATATTTTACTCTTTTTCTGATTTTTTTGTTTCTGTTGTGTCAGGCTGCTTTTTTTCTCTCTTCCAGAGAGAACCAAAGTTCATTCATGAGCAACCGTCATTTTCCCAAGAATTATTTTTGGTAGCGCGGGCAAGCACAACAGCAAGCACCAGCGCGGCAATAAGAATAAGGGCTTCAACCATGATATACCTCGATGCGTAAGAGGTGGGAAGGGTAGGCATGATGCCTAGTTGAACGCGATGCCTCATAAGGAAGGATAGTGCCTTGTCTTGTGGCGGCCTTTTGAAAATGTTGTCACAACCTCACCCCTCTGTTTGCTTTAAGCAGAGCCTTTATTGACGCGCTATGGAAAAAGAGGTACGTTGCCGTCTATAATAGGCATAACAGCGTGGTCAAGACTGCCTTTATGCGGACATAGAATTTGGGGTAGAAAGAGTACAACCCCGTGATATTATTCAAATATTATTGAATTATCTAGTACAATAGCTCCATAGTTATTTATTATTTCTCTGTCAGCTTCAAATAAACAATTCTTCATACTTGTAGCCTAAATTCATAATAGCGTAGAAGATTAATAGAGTGCTTTGTATTTTTATGTCAAATACTATTTGCTATAATATTAAATTTTGTTACTGTTCTCTGGAACAATAGCTTTTATATCCAGCTTGTTACCTTCTCTTCCCTGCGTCATTTTTTTCTTGCCGCGTATATATTTCTATGTATATAAATATTTTTATGAACACAGTATAGTAACGATACTGTCAGTAGTCAACAGGCTGCTGTGAACAATAAAAATAAGCAAAAAGGTAATAATTATTTAAGGAAAAACAGCATGAAGAAAATGGCGCCCGCATTTGCACAAGATGCAGTGCGGCTATGAGTTTTTTATGAGACTACTATATAAGGCTGTGGCTGCCTGAAGCCTTGCGTGGTGGCGCTGGCCTTAATGGGCAAGAGTATGCAACAAGGAAGGCGCGTTCGTGATGGAAAAGCTTTTTGAATTGCTCCAAACGCGATGGAGTTTTTTTGCAGAGTTGCTTTTGGAGCATATCAGCATCTCCATTACTGCAATTACTTTTGCTATGGGGATTGGGCTGCTGCTGGGTGTACTTATCAGCGAATATCGCGGCAGTACAAAAGCAGTCATGGCAATCGTTAATTTTATTTATACTATTCCCTCTATTTCGCTCTTGGGCTTTTTGATTCCGCTCTCTGGCATTGGCAACACAACGGCTATTATTGCTTTAACGGTGTATGCGCTGCTGCCCATGGTGCGTAACACCCATACTGGGCTTAGTAATATAAATCCTTTGCTTATTGAGGCGGTTACAGGCATGGGCAGCACAAGGGCACAGGTGTTTTTTACAATAAAACTCCCCCTTGCCCTGCCTGTGATTATGGCTGGCATCCGCAATATGGCGGTGATGACTATTGCTCTTGCAGGCATAGCCTCCTTTATAGGCGCTGGCGGGCTGGGCGTGGCCATCTACCGCGGTATTACAACAAATAATAAGGCAATGACCGTGGCAGGAAGCCTGCTGATTGCCCTGCTGGCTATCACGGTTGATTTTTTAATTGGTGCAGTGGAAAAACGTATTGGGCGGCACAAAGCATAACGAGGAGTTGCAATGAAGTATGTTGGCAAAATCATTGGGTATGTCTTTGCTCTTGTAGCCATACTGACTTTGCTTGTTGGCTGCGACTCTGGCGCAAAGAATACGCTCTATATGGCAACAAAACCCATGACTGAGCAGTATATTCTTGGCTACATGATACAGGCGCTTATCGAGCAGAAAACGGATTTGACGGTGAAGATTACCGAGGGCGTGGGCGGGGGAACGTCCAATATTCAGCCTGCCATGGAAAAAGGCGAGTTTGACTTGTACCCCGAATACACGGGCACAGGCTGGAATGCGGTTCTCAAAAAGGACGGACTCTACAAGGAAAGTATGTTTGAGCAATTGCAAGCTGGTTATGCCGCATTGGGTATGACATGGGCGGGCATGCTGGGCTTTAACAATACCTTTGGCCTTGCCGTTACCAAGGAAGTGGCAGCAAAATATGGCTTGCAGACCTATTCTGACTTGGCAGCAGTGGCCAATCAGCTCACCTTTGGCGCGGAATATGACTTTTTTGAGCGCGAGGATGGCTATAACGCGCTTCGCACTACCTATGCTTTAGTGTTCAACAAGACGATGGATTTGGACATTGGCCTAAAATATGATGCTATTCGCCAGCGCAAAATTGATGTGATGAATATTTTTACCACCGATGGGCAGCTTTCTGTTGCGGATGTTGTGGTGCTTGGCGATGACAAGGGGCTGTACCCCTCCTATGTTTGCGGTTTTGTCATACGCAATGCTGTACTGAAGGCGCACCCCGAATTGCAGCAGATTTTTGACCAGATGAAGGGCTTAATCAGCAATGCTGCAATGGCTGACATGAATTATATGGTGGAGGTAGGCGGGCAAGAACCAAAGGATGTGGCTTTGAAGTTTCTACAGGCAAAAGGCCTTCTTCAATGAGCGCCTTGGCAGAGCTTTTAACCGCAATTGAATATAGGCATATACGCAAAGAATACGACGGCACGCCCATTATCCCTGATTTTAGCTTGAAAATAGCACAGGGCGAGTTTGTCACGATTATCGGCTCTTCTGGTTGCGGTAAAACAACGCTGCTCAAAATGGTCAACGGGCTTGTGCCCCCTACCTCTGGCGCAATGCTCATATGTGTGATTCATAGACATCGTTTCAATTTTCCAATACCCTTCCCTTATGGAAAAAGAAGTTCGACAACGCCTTCAGTGGGTCAATCTGTATGAGGAATCCAGAAACGCTGGACTTGTTTGTCGGC
>JAQVCS010000021.1 GCA_028689675.1 Desulfovibrionaceae bacterium
TGGAGCAGACACCGTCCATCGAAGAGGTGGTAAACCGCTATCGTCCAGAACTAGAGCACATCCAGGAACAGAGTTACAGACGGGAGCTTCAACTCAGAAAATTGAAACGATGTCTATGAATCACACAGCTGAAGCCAGTAAGGCCAATTTTAAAAATTTTGTGCTGGAAAGCATTGTGCGCCGCGGCTTTTTTATGACTGCTTTGGCAGAGCTGTATAGCGGGCGCGTTGCCGATGAAAGCACAGCCGAGCGCACATGCTCCCCAGAGCGCAGCGCCAACTTTCCTCACCTTGCCGTTAGCGACCGCATTGTTATGGTGCAGGTAGAAAGCCTAGGCAATGAATTGCTTGAAGCCCAAGTGCAGGGGCAGGCTGTTATGCCCTTTTTGCAGGAATTGCGCCGCTCTGCCTTTTATGTTCCCATTGATGGCACAAAAAAATTGGGCTCATGCAATTCCGATTATGAATTGCTGAACACACGCGAGGCCAGAGCAGACAGGCTGTATTACCAAAATACACATTTTTTTCCAGACAGCATCGTGCGGCATTTTGCAGAACGCGGGCTGGCCACCAGCGTATGGCATGGCGTGACGGGCGACTATATGTATTTACGCAATGCCTATACCAGCATGGGTTTTGCCCAGCTCTATTTTAAAGAAGAACTGGCACAGCGGGCTTTGCCTGTGCTGCCGCTTGATTTTGGCGGTATTATTTCTGACACGGATGTGCTGGGCTATGTCAGCACGCAGCTGCCCCAGCAGGCCTTTTTTGCCTTTATTATCACCATGACCATGCATGTGCCCGATTATGCCCCTGCCCTGCCTGCTTTTGCTGCCTCACCCTATGCCAACTTTTATTCGGAATGCCACAAAACAGACATAGCCCTGCGCGCTTTGTATGACAGTCTGCCCGCAGGAACAACCTTTATAGTGTATGGTGACCACCGTTCTTATTTTGGGCAGCCCACGCCCTTTACCCCTTTTTTTATTGCTGTAAAAGGGCAAAACCTTGCGCAGGACACCAGCACCCTGCCCGTGCTGGATCGTTGCGAAATGTCGCATTATCTGCGAACATTGTTTGCACTTCCTGCCCCCTTGTGCCCACGCTAGCAGTATGGAGCTTTTATGCGTAATGCCATCACCACATCGCTCTTTGATTTGCTGAAAGTAGGCCCCGGCCCTTCTTCTTCTCACACCATTGCCCCTATGAAAGCCGGCTTTGATTTTATGCAGCGCCTGCGTGCCCTGCCCAAAGCGCAAAAAGCACTGGCTACCACGCTTGAAGTGCGCCTTTTTGGCTCACTTGCCGCCACGGGGGAAGGGCATGGCACACGCTTGGCTATTCTTGCTGGTTTATTAGGAAATTTGCCCGATGCCTGCCGCCCCGATGCCCTTAGCCAGACAGCCGCACACCAAGAAGCCTGCCAGCTTGATTGCGGCGAAGGTATTACCCTGCCATGCAGTACAAAAAATATTATTTTTGACGCAGTGCAGCACAATTTTGAGCACAGCAACACCATGATTTTTCGTCTGCTGCAAGGGCAGGTAGTGCTGCTTGAGCAAATGTATTTTTCCGTAGGCGGGGGCTTTTTGCGTTGGCCGGGCTGGCAAGAACCAAGCCTAGGGCAGCCAGCCTATGCCTACAATACTATGGCCAGCCTCAAAAAACAGCTTGCGGCCACAGGCCTCCCCCTGCACAGCCTTATGCAGGCCAACGAAATGGCCTTGCATGGGCTTTCCAGCCAAGCCATCACGCAAAAACTGGATCATCTTATTACAGTGATGGAACAATCTGTGCTGCTGGGCTTAAAAACAAAGGGGCTGCTGCCCGGCTTTATTGGCCTACAACGCAAAGCAGCGGTTATGTATGCACAGGCAAAGCAAGAACAATTTCAAGGTGCAGGCTTTTTAAAGGCTATCAATGCCTATGCTCTGGCCGCCTCTGAAGAAAATGCCGCTGGGCATTGTGTGGTCACTGCGCCCACCTGCGGCTCAGCAGGGGTTTTGCCCGCTGTGATATGTATGCTTAAATACCATATGGGTGCAGAGCAGCAAGATTTGCGTGACGGCCTGCTGGCCGCAGCGGCCATAGGCTTTTTGTGCAAGCACAATGCTTCTATTTCTGGAGCAGAAGTGGGCTGTCAGGGTGAAGTGGGGGTGACTTCTGCTATGGCAGCCGCTATGCTGGCCTATGCCCGTGGCTGCCCCTTGCAAATAGCAGAAAATGCCGCAGAAATTGCTTTGGAGCACCATTTGGGGCTTACGTGCGACCCTGTGGGCGGCTTTGTGCAAATACCCTGCATTGAGCGCAATGCCATGGGCGCAGTCAAGGCCTACAATGCCTATTTAATAGCCTCTACCCTTGATGCCTCGTATCAGCGCGTTGATTTTGATAAAGCTGTGGCTGCCATGGCGCAAACAGGGCATGATATGTCGCATAAATATAAAGAAACGTCAGAAGCGGGCTTGGCGCAAAGCATGGCAGAATGCTAGAGCAATTTCATTTCAAAACTGCTCTAGGCGCAGGTGGGGACACGTCCCCCAAGGCTGCGTGCACTCAGCTTGCCTACACGGCTTCAGCCATGCTTTGCATCAAACCTCTTAAGTACGCACAAAAAAACGAATTGTTAGCAGTGCAAGCAAGGCAATGCCCGCAGTGCCCACAACAACAAAGCTCATACCCAAAAGGGGTACGCTGTTATGCATCAGCAGGCGAAAACCACAGGTAACCATAGAGCCCAGCCCGAAGGAATATGCCCAGAAAGAAGGGCTAAAACCCGCTTTGGCAACCCAAGGCATAAGGCGCAATAAAAAAATGGCCTGCACGACACCATAGCCCAGCAAGCCATAGGCGAGCATGTCTGGCGTGCCCCCATTTAGCCCCAAATAGGTGGCAGCCCCCACAAAGGGTGGGGCAAGCTGAATGCCCATAACTGCCCGCATAGGCGGCGGCAAAGGGCTGCCTGTGCGCAGGCGATGCAATAATGCCGATTCGATACTCAGCCACGACAAAACACCAGCACCAAAAAAAAGCAGACCCATCTCCACCAAGCCTACAGCCCCTAGGGCGGCACCAGCCACAAAATTACCCGCCACCCCCGGCAAATATAAAATGGGCGTGGTGGCCTCTGTGCTATGCGTGCCGCGCCACAAACCAGCAGCACGGTATGCACCAAAAGCTAATTGCCCAACAATGCCCAAAACTAACAATACCCATGCCAGCAGCTTGGCATAAGGCAACAAAATAAGCCCCATTAACATGGTTGTAATAGGAATAAGGCTAATAAAGCAGCATTGCACTACATTGGTCAGCTCTGCCACGGCCTGTTCTCTGGCATAAAGCCATTTGCCAGCATAGCTGCCCACCAGCAAAAACCACAGCACCAAAGCTACAAAAGCTATACCCTCACCAAACAAGGGCGGCACCAGACCTGCTGCCCCACCCAAGCGCCACGCTAGCCCCAGAGCAGCCAGCCCCAAAGCCATACCAAAATAACCTGCGGGAATAGGGAAAAACTTATTCGCCATAGCAATTCTCCTTACAAGAATAGTGCTGTTTGTATGCTTCATGCTCTGGCAGAAAAAAGAAAAACCGTCAAGTAACTATAAAATATTCATAATAATTAAAAAATAAAACTATCAAACACAGCTGGATATAAGAATAAATATAGACAATAGCAAATAGTACAAAAATACTTCTTGACATATTGTAAAAATAGTTCATTATTGTCTTGCCGCTGAAAACTGATGTGGTTTTTAGCGTTTTTTTGTTACATTTTTTTCTCGAAGGTTATTATGAGCAAGTCTCTCTATGTTGGCAATCTCCCTTGGTCCGCTACTGAAGCTGATGTCCGTGATCTTTTTAGCCAGTACGGCGAAGTTACTTCCGTAAACCTGATTACTGACCGTGAAACTGGTCGTGCTCGTGGTTTCGGTTTTGTGGAAATTGCTGACGCTGATGCCCCAAAAGCTATTGAAGCTCTGGACAATTACAGCTACAACGGCCGCAATCTGAAAGTAAACGAATCCAAACCTCGTGAAGAGCGCCCCCGCACTTCTCGTCCGTCGTATCGCTACTAATCGTTTTTTGCTTTTCATAAACCCCCGCTTGCACAAGGCGGGGGTTTTTCGTTTTTATGCTCTTTTTTGTGGAATATACTATGAAAATAGCTATCAGCCCTGCCACATTTGCCCGCTATTCCGAAGAACCTCTTGCCCTACTGCGGGCTGCCCATATTTCTTTTTGCTGCAATCCTCATGGCCGTACACTAAAGGAAGCAGAAGTAAGCCAGCTTCTGCACGGTTGCTGCGGCCTTTTGGCTGGCACAGAGCCTTTAACAGCCTCTGTTTTTGCCGCAAACCCACAGCTGCACGTTGTTTCGCGCTGCGGCACAGGCACAGATGCCATTGACAAACAAGCCCTGACCCAGCATGGCATTGCCCTGTACACTACCCCCGATGCCCCCACGCGGGCGGCAGCCGAACACTGCCTAGGGCTTATGCTGGCCTTGCTGCGGCACATTCCTGCCATGGATGCCGCAATGCACAAGGGGGAATGGCATAAATGTATGGGGAATTTATTATACAAGAAAAAAGTGGGTATTATTGGCTATGGCCGCATAGGGCGCATGGTAGCAGGCTATGTACAGGCTTTTGGGGCGCAATGTGCCTATACTGACCCTAGCACGCCCCCTGAAGCTTCCTGCCCTGCCCTGCCTCTGGAGGCTTTGCTGGCATGGGCAGATATTATTACGCTGCATTGCCCAGCCCAGCCCGAGGGGCAAGCCTTGATAACGCGGCAGGCCTTGCACTGCATGCGCGCAGGCACTTGGCTTATCAACACGGCTCGCGGCAGTTTGGTGGATGAAGAAGCTCTTATTCAGGCCTTGAGCACGCAGCACCTTGCAGGGGCAGCTCTGGATGTCTTTGCTACTGAACCCTGCCAGCCAGCCTTACAAAGGCTGCCCAACCTTATTTTGACCCCACATGCCGCTTCGTATGCGCAAGAATCGCGCATTGCCATGGAAGTGAGCAGCGTGCAGAACCTCATTCAAGGCCTGACAGGCGACAGGCCATAGGCTACATATAGGCAAAGGTACGCGCCTTTGCTCTATACTTGCTGCTCTTACGCAGGCTCGCACACGGCAGGGCAGTATTCTGTGCCTTGCACATAGTCTAAAGCAGGCATCAGGTATACTGAGCTTGGGGTAATATTGTGTTAAACTTGCTCTGGCAATTGCAAAAGTTTATGCCCACAACGGAGCCATACAGGCATTCTATATGCGCTGTTCCGTGCCAAAGGGGGCTTATCTTTTATTGCTAAAAAATTTAAAGGTACCTGCTCTACGCTTCCAGCTTATGGGCTTTCATTTTAAGCCATAATTGTTTGCGCGTAATACCCAAGGCCGCGGCTGCCTGCTGTTTTTTGCCCCCTGTGCTTGCCAAAGCCTGTATAATGCACTCTTTTTCATAGCGGGCAAGGCCTGCGGCAAGCGAATTATCTTCTGGGGCAAATTCCACTGCCTGCAACTCTTCCTGCCTTTGTTCCTGAGCATGCTCGCGCATACGCGGGGGCAAATGTGCCACGGCTATGGTATTGCCCGTGGCCAAAAGCACGGCACGTTCAACAGCATTGCGCAATTCGCGCACATTGCCAGGGTAGTCATAGCTTTCCAATGTTTTTGCTGCTTCATCAGAAAAAATAAGGTTACGTCCATGCACAGCACAAAAATTGTGCAAAAAATGCACAGCCAGCAGGGCAATATCTTCACGGCGTTCTTTAAGCGCAGGCAAATTGATGGGCACAATGTTAATGCGATAGTATAAATCTTCACGAAAACGCCCTTCAGCTACGGCCTGTTCCAAATCGCAGGCCGTGGCAAAAACCGTGCGCACCTGCACCTTGTGAGCTACATTGCCCCCTACTGGCGTAATTTCCTGATCTTCCAGCACACGCAAAAACTTTGCCTGCAAGGGCAGGGGCATTTCTCCCAGTTCATCAAAAAAGAGCGTACCCCCGTTAGCGGCATCAAATTTACCTTTGCGCGCGGCCAATGCCCCTGTAAAAGCTCCTTTTTCATGCCCAAAAAGCTCAGATTCAAGCAATTGCTCTGGCATGGCCGCACAATTAATTTTAATAAAGGGCTTAGTATGCCTGCTGCTGCGTTCATGCAGGGCAGCGGCCACCAGTTCTTTACCGCTGCCGCTGGGGCCGCGCACCAGCACAGGCACGCAGGCATCGGCAATGGCCGCCACACGTTCAAAAACCCGCAGCATGGACGGGCTTTCACCAATAAAGCCACGCACTTCACGCAAACGGGCATTTTCTTTGCTCAAATCAGAAAACTTAAAAAAACGCTCTACAGCAATAAGCAGGCCGTCTTTTTGAAAAGGCTTGCACAAAAAATCAAAAGCCCCCGCCTTGATGGCCTGCACGGCCAATTCCACTTCGGGAAAGGCCGTAATAAGAATAACACCAATATGAGGATGAAATTCTTTTAAAAAGGCCGTAAAACGCATGCCATCCATGCCGGGCAGACGAAAATCAGTAATAAGCAGGTCAACGCTGCTGCCTTCGAGCATACTTTGTGCTTCTTCAGCAGTGCCCGCCGTGCTGACAGCATAGCCTGCCTTGAGCAAGGTTTGCTGCATGCCCAAACGCATGGAAAGTTCATCTTCCACAAGAAGAATGGAATGCGTATTCATATGTTCCCCTGCAAGCTACCCTGCCAAAACAGGGCTAGCCTGCCTTACTAAAAGGAATGCGTATTGCAAAAACAGCACCACCAAAAACAATGCCCTCAGCCTGCGGTGCGCCCAGCTCCAAAGTCAAGGTGCCGCCATGCTGCACAACAATATTGCGGGACACAGCCAAGCCAAGCCCAGTGCCTTTATCTGGGGCTTTTGTGGTGAAAAAAGGGTCAAAAATATGTGCTGCATGGTCAGAGCTAATACCCTTGCCCGTGTCGGCCACCATCAGGCACAGGCGCTCACCATCGCGGCAGGCGCGCAAGAGCACAGCCTTGCCCGCAGCGTCTGCGCCCTGTGTCTCAAAAGCCTGTGCCGCATTCAAGAGTAAATTAACAAGAACCTGCCCCATTTTTGCCGCATCCAGCCGCACAGCAGGCAGGTTAGGCTCAATTTCCCGTAGCACGCGCACCCCTTGCCGCGTTAGGGGGTATTCTGCCAAGGCAAGGCAGTGGGCAAATAAAGTTTGCACATCAGCTTCCCCAATTTCAAGCGGGGCGGGGCGGGCAAAATGCAATAATTCTTTAACAATAACGCGAATTTTTTCTAGCCCCTGCGTAATAACCTGCTCGTGCTGGCGGCGCATATTTTCATCCATACCGCCTTCAACAAGGTTATTAAAGCACAAAATAACGCCGCCCAGAGGATTGTTAATTTCATGTGCCACGCCAGAGGCAAGCTGCCCTACCGTGGCTAGCTTGGCTGTTTGTACTATGCCTTCAATATCTTTTTGGCGCTGTTCTTCTGCCGCCCGCAGGCGCGTAATCATCCAAAAAAAACTGGTCTGCAAGGTGCCTATTTCATCATCACGGGCTGGCAGGGCTGGCAGGGGCGTGTGCACATCACCACGCACAGTAATGGCATTAATTGCTTGCGTTAAGCGCCGCACAGGGCGCACAAAGTGCCTGCCCCCCAGCCATATAACAGGCAGAGAAAAAAACAGAAACACAGCACCCACAATAATAATTTCCTGCTGCAGTGCCCGAATATCGGCGTGCATTTTTTCTAAAGAAAAATCAATGCCGCACACTCCCCAAAATTTTGAGCCAATGGCAAGGGGCACGCGCACAGCAAGATATTCCTGCCCTTGTGCTGTTTTTCTGCGGGCTGCCTGCATAGTTTTGGTGTGCAATGCTTGTTGTGTATCCTGCCCCGAGTCCACAAGGCCATACAGGGCAACATCACTGTGCGCCAGCACTTGCCCCTGTGGGTTAATCACCATAAAGGCGCGAATGCGCGGTTCCTGCTGCATTCTGTCGGCCATAAAAAATTCTAAATAATCGCTGATGCCAGCGCTGTCCATCATGCCCATTTCTTCATAAATACGGGCATTGGTAAAGAGCAAGCCAGCACTGCGGGCAATGCCTATGGCCTGCTGCATAGCATTTTCCAAGGCAAAGCCCTTTTCTCTTTCCAAGGTAACAAGGCTGAGCAGCCCGACAAAAATGACTATAAAAGGTACAGCAAGCAGCATAATTTTGCCTTGCATACCAAGAAAAGGTCTTTTCATGGGGCAACTCTTGGCTGATGCTGGCGCAAGAGGCTTTGAAAAGTATCATACATACTGGCATCTACAGCCCCAAAACCATGCTGAATAACGGGGCTCCACTGGCGGCTTGCAGCAGCTGTTTCTGGTGCATGCATATCAAGCCCCAACAAGACAGTGCGCAAATTTTCCCGCACCTCGGCAGGCACAGCACGCCGTGCCACAATAAGAAAACCAGGAAAATAAGGTGTATAGCCTAACACCTTGAGGCCTTGCGCCAAATAACGCTGCACCAAGGGTTCACCCAATGCCCCAGCATCATATTCCCCACGCAGCACAGCCCGCGCCACGGCATCATGGCTTGGCAAATGCGCCCACGAGCCAAGGGCAGCAAGAGGAATGCCATTTTTTTCTAAAAAATCACGCGGCATGTGATAGCTGGCTGTGGAATCTTCTGAGCCGAAGGCAAATTTTTTACCACGCAAATCATCAAGGCACATAATGCGGCTGTCCGTATTGCGGGCAACAATAAGGGCACGAATTTCCAGTTTACCCTCCAGCCCACGCACCCCTGCCAAAGCTTCAATGTCGGCAACGCTCTTTGCCTGCAAGTAGGTCACCCCTGCCAGCAGGGCAACATCCAAGCTGCCCTCTGCCAGCCTGCGCACCACATCAGCATAGCGCCGCTCCACACAAAGTTCCAGCCGCCATGCTTTGCCCTGACTTACGGTATCTAAAAAAGGGATGTATTGCTGATAAATAACTAATGGATGATTTAAGGAAATTAGCCCGAAACGATAAACAGGGCGGGCATCGGCATCACCCTGCCCCTGTGCCGCAAAGCAGACAGCAGCGCCAGCAAGCCAAGCCACAAGCACCAGACCCAACAAAAAATGATACAAGCGCATAGGCCTCCTTCACTCTGCCACAGCCCTGCCATAAGCCTGCGCTGCGGCAAGCAGAAGTGCCCCCAAAAAAGAGGCTGGCTTAAACAAGCGTAAGAGCCGCTGAACAGGATTTTTCTAAAAGATGTTTCAGGGCTGGCTCATGCCAATCAATACCCCATGCCCGCGCAGCCAGCACAATGCCCTGCGCTTGTGTAGCCGCTGCTGTAGCGATAATAGCCTGAGCAGCATTGCCCCAGCGTACGCGCAATTCCACCACAGCGCCACGCTGTTCTGCTTTTTGCGCAAATGCCCCCAAATGCTGATGGCATTCAGCAGCACCCTGTTCCCGAATATAGGCAATAAAATGCTCTTTGTCAGCAGGGGTGGCAAGCTGATCAATTTCCCCATAATGAATTAAATCATTGGCTATAACATACAGGGCAACAATGCTGTCCCCTGCATCAATGAGGGCAAGCGCTGCGGCTTCGGCTGCCCCAGCCTCTGCACTGCCGTCACCGCAAAAAAGAATATGTTTCATATACTCTCCAAAGACACGCAAGGGGGCGGCTTTTCGCCACCCCCTTGCTTTGAGCCCCTGCTCTTAGGCAAGAAACTTGGCAATAAGCACTATTGCAAAACTTAAGCCAATAACCACGCTGTCTTGCTGACGCGCCTTTGACATATTTTTAAAAAATGCGAACATGGTATTCTCCCTTTTTTATCATTACTTCATAAAGATAAGCACAGCGGCCAAAGCCAAAGCAGCCTTGACCCCAGCCACGGCAAAGCCAAAAACAAAGCCCTTCATACCAGCGGCACGCAAATCGCTTAAGCGTGTGGTCAAGCCAATGCTGGCAAAACCCAGCAAGAAAGCCCACGACATAAAGAACTTCAAGGTGTGCACTTCAGGCTTGCTTAGCAGGCCTGCCGTGTTCATGCACACCACGGCCAAAAAGCCCAGCACAAAGATGGGGAACTTATCAATAATCAGCTGCAGCTTGTTGATTTGTGAAACTTCCTTGCCTTCGCTCGCTTCGCGCGAGGCTGTCATCAACACCAAAAGCAGCACAACAAAGGGCAAAAAGACCACTCGGCCAATATTATAAATGCCAGCAACAATGCCCGCATCATTGCTATAGGAAAAACCAGCTGCAAGCACTTGGGCAGAGTTAATAATACCCACGCCAGCAAAAGCACCAAACTGCTCTGGAGAAAGCTCAAATACGCGCCCTACAATAGGAAAGACGATAAGTGCCAACA
The DNA here is from genome assembly GCA_028689675.1 of Desulfovibrionaceae bacterium. Classification (GTDB taxonomy): domain Bacteria; phylum Desulfobacterota; class Desulfovibrionia; order Desulfovibrionales; family Desulfovibrionaceae; genus JAQVCS01. The sequence goes on from JAQVCS010000021.1 coordinate 10,379, forward strand.
AACCGAACATGAGCACCACAGCAATGGCATAGGCCATATCTTCATTCTTGGCCTTGACAGCAGGCGCAATAGCAATGGTGGCAGAGACACCGCACACCGACATGCCTGCGGCCAAACAGGCACCCAAAGCCGAGGATGTGTTCAGCTTGCGGCATACCCACATCATGACTACAGCCGTGCCAAAAAGAAAAATGGAAATAAACACTAAGGCAGAAAGCCCCACAGAAACCAAACCAGCCAAGGAATAGCTTGCGCCCATAAGCACAATACCTGTTTTGGTTAATGTGGTGGAATAGCGCAGGCCGGGCAGAAAGACAGCGGGCACACCAACGGTATTGCGAATAAGCATACCAAATAAAATGGCCAACAAGAAGTCTTTCATGGCAAGATAGGTTTTAAATAAAGGGTATTGCGCTAATACTGGTGCCAAATAATTGGCAAATACGGCAATGCCTGCCACCAAAAGCAAGCCGGGGATGCTTTCAAGAATACGCTTGGCAAGGCCGCGTTCTTGTGGTTCGCCCACATTAACTTTGTTTACCTGAGTGGATTGTGACATAGATTTCTCCTTAAAAAGCTCAATGATACTGTTGAGAAAGCAAATGTCGTTCCATAATATAAAATTCAATAAAAAAGGCATGATATAAAAACCATGCCTGCATTCTCTTCTCTATTCTGTTCCTCATAGGGAACAAAGCTCGTGTCTTTTTTCCCAAGTGGGAACGCCTTGTACATGCGGTATCAGGAATGCTTAAAACGCCATGCGGGAAAAGAACATGGCAAAGCGCGCAAAGCCTCTGCTTCCACACGCGCATAGTCCTGCCCTTCAAGGCTATAGCATTTAGCTGGCAAGCCCTCACGCTGCCCTGCATGGCGCGGCAGGCAATGCCGTGTGAGCGTTTGGCGGCGTATGCCCAAGGTGTGAGTAAGCCTAAACACAGCAGCCTCGGCCGCTTCGCACTGCTGTAGGTGGCACAGCACACGCAGTACACCGCCCTGCCTGTTCTTTTTTGTAATGCCAGCCAGCCATAAGACATCCAGCACGGCATCAGAAGCACTGAGCTGGCTGATAGCCTCGCCTAATTCCTCACCTGTAAGGTGATCCAAATTGGTTTCAAGCTGCATAACAGTTTCCCAAAAAGTCCCATCTTGCTCAGGCTGTGCCTGCCTTGTGGCGCAGCAAAGGGCATCGCTTTCCATTAACCACAGGCGCAGGCCGCAAGGTTGGGGGCGTGCACCATAGCCCGTGGCCATAGCGCGCACCCGCCCCGTAGGCGCAGGCTCAAAACCTTCAACCAAAGCATGAACAAGGGCGGCTCCTGTGGGGGTAATCAGCTCGCTGTGCTCATCTGTAGCAAAAACAGGCTTACCATGAAGCAAGTAGGCTGTGGCAGGCGCTGGCAAGGGCAAGATACCGTGGGCACACTGCACTGTGCCTGAAAAAAGCGGCAATGGCGAGGCAAGCACGCGCTGCACCCCTAAGCTATCCAAAGCCCAGCACAGGCCAAAAATATCCACAAGGGTATCAATTGCCCCCACTTCATGAAAATACACGGCTTCCTCAGCAATGCCGTGGGCATGGGCTTCTGCTTTAGTCAGAGCTGCAAGCACGCGCAAGGCCTGCTCGCGCACACGCGGGGCACAGGGAATAGCCTCAAACAGGGCGCGCAGGTCAGCGGGGTGGCGCAGGGGCTGCTCGTCTGCCTGCCATGCTACTTCTACCCTGCCCCCAGCACCAGCGGCGCGATATTCCTGCCAATGCCGCAGCACACAGGGCACGCCAGCAGCAACAAACAGGTTTTGCAAAGGCGCCAAATCAACACCCAGCTGAGCACAGGCAGCAAGGCACATATCGCCGCTTATGCCAAAACGACAGTCAAAATAGGCTGTTGTCATATTTCACCCATAAAAAAGCCCCTGCGCACCGCCAACACAAGGCAAAACGCAGGGGGAAAACAATCAGAAACAAAAAAAGGCCACCTAAGCTTTATTGGGCAAACGCCCATATTCATCTTCAAGGCGTACAATATCATCTTCCCCAAGGTAGGCGCCAGACTGAATTTCGACAATAGTCAGAGGCAATTTCCCTGGGTTTGTCAAGCGATGCACTGCCCCCAAGGGAATATAGACCGATTCATTTTCTGTGAGCAAGCGGGTTTCATTGCCTACACGTACTTCGGCCGTGCCGCCAACCACAACCCAATGCTCTGCACGGTGATGATGCTTTTGTAAAGAAAGCGCTGCCCCAGGGTTGACCACAATGCGCTTGACCTGAAAGCGCGCTTCGCAAGCCAAGCCTTCATACGAGCCCCATGGACGGTACACCTTGGGGTGCAATTCAAATTCTGCCCTCTTGTCTGCCTTCAGGCGTGCCACAATGCTTTTTACCTGCTGTACAGCATCACGCCGCGCCACCAGAACAGCATCGGCCGTTTCAACCACGGCAATATTTTCCAAGCCCAGCGTTGCCACCAAGCGGCGTGTACTGTGCACATAGCAATTGTGCGAATCCTGCACCAGCACATCACCCACACAGGCATTGCCCTCGGCATCTTTACTATGATTTTTGTAAAAGGCTTCCCACGAGCCAAGGTCGTTCCACTCCAGCTCAAGCGGCACAACAGCGGCCTTATCGGTGTGTTCCATGACGGCATAATCAATAGAATCAGCAGGGCAGGCAAGAAAATGCTGTGCTTCGGGGCGAATAAAATCAAGATCACATTCGCGTTGTTCCCAAGCGGCACACACAGCCTGATATATGGCTGGGGCATATTGGCGCAATGCTGCCAAATAGCTGTCTGCACGGAATAAAAACATGCCGCTGTTCCAATAGCAGCCGCCAGCATCAAGCAAGGCCTGTGCTGCGGCTGCATTGGGCTTTTCTTGAAAACGGCTTACGGCATAGCAGCCCTTGTGTGCAAGCTCAGCCCCGCGCACAATATAGCCAAAACCTGTTGAGGCTTCGCTTGGGTTGATGCCAAAGGTCAGCAAAGCACCTTCGTTTACCGCAGGCAGGGCGGCCTGCACAGCATCGGCAAAGATGCTCACAGGGCGCAGGCTGTGATCTGAAGGCAAGACAAGCAGCACAGGGGCATGTTCACCCTGCTTTTGTACTGCCAAAGCCTGTAAAGCAGCCAGCGCAATAGCGGGGGCAGTGTTGCGCCCCTGCGGCTCAAGTAAGATGCGCCCGTGCATACCTTGTTCCTGCAGGGCAGCAGCAACATAAAAGCGATGCTCTTCATTGCAAATCACAAGGGCATCGGCCAGCATAGGCAAGGCACGGCAACGCATAAGGGTATCGCCAAACAAGGTATGCCCACCCAATTGCATAAATTGCTTGGGATACAATGAGCGCGAAAGCGGCCATAAACGTGTACCATTGCCGCCACATAAAATAACGGGATATATCATATGCTTCCTGCCACAACAGCACGCACAAGGCTAGGCGCACTTATTTTATAAACGCCACAGGCTGAAACCAGCCTCGCGCATGATCTGTTTATTGAAAAAGCCCTTAATATCCAGCAAGGTCACAGGCTTGCCATCAAACATTGCCGCTATGGCAGCGCTATCCAGTGTGCGGAAGGTATCATGCGCCACAGCAAGAATAAGGGCATCAATGCCATGCAAAGCCTCAAGGGGCAGCAGCTCCTGCCCATATTCATGCAAAGCTCCCAGTGCATCGGCTTCGGGGTCGCACACCAGCGGTGTGATGCCATATTCCTGCAATTCTGCAATAATATCCACCACGCGCGTATTGCGTATGTCGGGCACATTTTCCTTAAAGGTAAAGCCCAAAATGCCCACGCGCGCACCCTTAACATGCTTATCTGCCTTGATAAGCTGCTTTACGCAGCTTTCAGCCACAAATTTGCCCATATTATCATTGATACGCCGCCCAGCAAGAATGACTTCGGGGTGATAGCCCATTTCTTCTGCTTTATAGGTGAGGTAGTAAGGGTCAACCCCAATACAATGCCCCCCCACCAAACCGGGGCGGAAAGGGAGAAAATTCCACTTTGTGCCCGCAGCTTCCAGCACTTCCATGGTATCAATGCCCATTTTTTCAAAAATTAGGGCTAATTCATTCATCAAGGCAATATTGATGTCGCGCTGGGTGTTTTCAATCACCTTGGCAGCTTCGGCCACCTTAATGCATGAAGCCTGATGTATGCCTGCGCGCACCACAGCACCATACACCTTGCCAAGTAAAGCAGCCGTGTCCGCATCAGAGCCAGAGACAATTTTTAAAATTGTTTCCAGCCTGTGTACTTTATCGCCGGGGTTAATGCGCTCTGGCGAATAGCCCACAGTAAAATCCTGTGGAAAGCGCAGACCCGATTCTTTTTCCAGCACTGGCACGCATTCATCTTCAGTAACGCCAGGGTACACGGTGGATTCATAGCACACCACACAGCCCTTGCTCATCACCTTACCCACGGTGCGCGAAGCAGCAAGCACAGGGCTTAAATCGGGGTTACGGTGGCTGTCCACAGGGGTAGGCACAGCAACAATAATGATGCTGGCCTTACTCAATGCCGCAGCATCGCAGGTAAGCATGGCCGTGCAGGCCTGCAAATCAGCATCATTCACTTCATTCGTGGCATCATGCCCCTGCTGCAAGGCTGCCACACGAGAAGCATTGATATCAAAACCAATCACATCAAAATGACGTGCCAAAGCGACAACCAAAGGCAAACCAACATAGCCCAAACCCACAACAGCAACAGAAGATTTTTTATTCAATAATGCTTCAAACGCAACCATACTATACCTCGATACAAAAAAGAAATAGGAAGCGATACATAGCATCAAGCGCCTGTATACGCAAGAATACAGCCTAAGGCAGGCTTATACAGCAGCAAAGGCATCAATGCAGGCCAAGAGCTCGCTTGTTTTAGCCTGCATAAGGGCACTATCCCCCTTTGCTTCAACATTCAGGCGCAGCAAAGGCTCTGTATTGGAGCAGCGCAGGTTAAAGCGCCACATACCTTGTGCATCGGCAAAAGCCATAGAAAGACCATCTACATGCACAACACTGATAGCACAAGGGCTGTATTGTTGTTCAATATGCTGCATAATTGCAGCCGCATTGGGCACGCGGCGGTTAATTTCCCCACTACAAGGATATGCCGCCATACATTCGGCCACCAGAGCAGACAAGGTTTGGCCTGTGTATGACATCAGCCTAGCCACAAGCAACCAAGGCAGCATGCCCGAATCGCAATAGGCAAAATCACGAAAATAATGATGGGCGCTCATTTCGCCGCCATACACAGCATCTTCTGCCCGCATGCGTTCTTTAATGAAAGCATGACCTGTTTTAGAAAGCACAGGCGTGCCCCCTGCTTTGCGCACCATAGCCTCGGTGTTCCATACAAGGCGCGGGTCATGAATAATTTTTGCCCCGGGCACACGTTCAAGCATAGCCTGCCCCAGCAAACCCACCAAATAATACCCCTCAATAAAATTCCCTTCGCTGTCATAAAAAAAACAGCGGTCAAAGTCGCCATCCCAAGCAATGCCCATGTCGGCCTTATTTTCACGCACGGCACGGGCTGTGGCTGCGCGCTTTTCGGGCAACAAGGGGTTGGGAACACCGTCTGGAAAATGCCCGTCTGGCTCCATATGCGCGCAAAAAAAAGTATAGGGAAGCAAGGGCATCAGTTCACGCAGCACCAAACCAGCGCAGCCATTGCCTGCATCCACATGAATTTTTAGAGGGGCAAGGCCGTCGCAGCCCACAAAGTTCAAACAATGCTGCACATAGTCGGCACGGTAGCAGGCCTGCTTGAGGGGCGGCAGCTGCGCGGAAATAGGCTGTTGCGGCAGAGTTTCTAGTAAAGAGGCAGCGCGGTCCGCTATGCTGTTCAGCCCAGAATCTCCACTGAGGGGCACAGCCCCAGCGCGCACCATCTTAAAGCCATTTTCATCGGCTGGGTTATGCGAACCAGTAATCATGATACCGCCGTCAAAAGCCTTGGCAAAGGCGGCATAATAGATTTCTTCTGTGCCACACAGGCCAATATCAGTTACCGTAGCGCCGCCTTCACGCAGGCCAAGCACCAAGGCATCGCGCAGTGCAGCGCCTGAAAGGCGGGCATCCCGCCCAATGACCACATTGTGTGCCCCGCACACCTGAGCAAAGGCTATGCCCACAGCGCGGGCTATAGCAGGGTTTAATGTCTCTGGCACACGCCCTCGCACATCGTAGGCTTTAAAACAGGCTAAGCTGGGCATAGTCTCCCCCAATAAATATTTGCTGTAGTATATAAAAATCATGGGAAAAAGTACATAAGCACTATTTATATATCTATACATATATATGTATATACATAAATATATATTTTATTCTCAAGGCTTGCCTTCTTCCTTCTTGTTCTTTATTCTAACTACCTTTTCTATTTCCCACGCTGGGCATATTTTTATAAGGTTCACCATCCATGAAAAATATTCTTGTTGTTGGCGGAGCAGGCTATATAGGTTCGCATACGGTAAAGCATTTGGGGCAGCAGGGCTATACCTGTATTGTTGCCGATAACCTTGTGTATGGGCACAGAGAAGCTGTACAAAGCCCTTTTTTTGAGCTTGCTGACCTCCAGAACCCTGCTTCATTACAGGCCATATTCAGCAAATACCGTATTGATGCCGTCATCCACTTTGCCGCGTACACCTATGTGGGGGAAAGTGTTGAAGACCCGCGTAAATATTACCACAACAACCTTGTGGGCACGATAAACCTTTTGGATGCCATGCTGGATCATGGTGTGAAAAAGATTGTTTTTTCAAGCTCGTGTGCTACCTATGGCAACCCACTCTATACCCCCATGGATGAAGCACACCCGCAAAAGCCCATTAACCCTTATGGGCAGGGCAAGCTTATGGTGGAAACTATTTTTGCCGATTATGCCCGTGCCTATGGCCTGCGCTATATGGCTTTGCGTTATTTTAATGCGGCTGGTTGCTCCCATGATGGTGATTTGGGTGAAAGCCATACGCCAGAAACACATTTAATTCCCCTCGTGCTGCAAGCTATACGCGGGGAGCGTGAATGCATTAAAATTTTTGGCACGGATTATGACACGCCCGACGGCACCTGCCAGCGCGATTATATTCATGTAGAAGACCTTGCCCTTGCCCACCAGCTTGCTCTTGAAAAATTGGATAGCCTGAGTGGCTACATCAACTTGGGTACAGGCATTAAAACATCAGTAAAAGAAATTATCAGTGCTGCCGAGCGAGTTACTGGCAAGCCCTGCCCTGTGCAAATAGCGCCGCGCCGCCCTGGTGACCCTGCAATTTTATTTGCAGCCCAAGGCAAGGCACAGCAACTTTTAGGCTGGCAGCCGCGCTATACGCATATAGACGACATTATACGCACAGCATGGCAATGGGAATGCCACAAGAAATTTTAACCGCAAGGATGCTATGTTTAAGCATATTTTTTTTGATTTAGACGGCACAATTACCGACTCGCAACAGGGTATTTTTCAGGCTGTGCGCTATGCCCTTGCCCCACAGGGCATAGAACTAAGCGATGCGGCCTTGCGTTCATTTATTGGCCCCCCTCTGGTGGAATCGTTCCAAAGAGAATGTGGACAAACAGTACAAGAGGCACAGGCCAGCGTTACACAATATCGTGAATATTATAAGGCCAAGGGTATATTTGAATGTAGCCTGTATGCAGGCATAGCCCCACTTTTGGCCTCTATGCACGCAGCGGGCAAGAAAATATATCTTGCTACATCCAAACCCGATATTTTTGCTCAGCAAATTTTGGAGCATTTTCATTTAGATCACTATTTCAGTTTTGTTGCCGGAGCAGAATTGCAGGGGGCGCGGCAAAGTAAAGAAGCCGTTTTGCGGCATTTACTCACAAGCTGTTCGCTTCAGCCCAAGGAATGCGTGCTGGTGGGGGATCGCAAGCATGACGTGTTGGGTGCGGCCGCTGTTGGCTTACCCTGCATAGGCGTTTTGTATGGCTTTGGCAGTAAAGAAGAACTGGAGCAGGCCGGGGCACGCTGGCTTTGCCAAGATGCCACTGCTTTGCAAGACCTCTTGCTCACCTAGGACGTGTCACGTCTTTTTTTTAGCAATATATTTGAGCCCTGTCCAAAGGCTGAGGGACTTCTTCTGGATGAAAAAAACGCACTGTCTCCAGTGCGTTTTTTTGTGAGCCAAGCATATTATTTTTTGGCAGCAAGGTAAAAAAGCCGCCGTATTTCACGCCTTGTTTGTGATAACCTATCAAAAAGATAGCCAAAAAAGAGTGTGATTAATGAAAAGCCCCCCAAGCCTGTAGCAACAATTAAGGAAGGAAAACGCGGCACTGTGCCCAATTCCCAATAGGTATACAAGACAGGGGCAAAAAGCAGGCAGGAAGCGGCAAAGCACACAGCAGCTACGGCTCCCAGCAAAAGCAGAGGGCGTTCTGAAAGCACCAGCCCTAAAATAACGCGTGCAATACGATAGCCATCACGCCAAGTGTTCAGCTTGCTTGTCGAGCCCTCAGGGCGGCTGTAATAGGGCGTGTCAAGTTCTGCTGTGCGCAAACGCATTTGCAAAGAATGCACTGTCAATTCTGTCTCAATTTCAAAGCCAGCCGAATGCGCAGGAAAAGAAAGCACAAAGGGGCGTGAAAAAACCCTGTAACCTGATAAAATATCTGTAAAAGACTGCCCAAACAATAAAGCAACACTACGGGTAAACAACATATTGCCCAGCCTGTGTCCAGCCCTGTAGGCCTCGGGGCTTTGGTCTTTGCGGCAGCCCACTACCATATCACAATGCTGCTCTTGCAGCAGGGCTATCATACCAGGGGCGCTGGCCGCTTCATAGGTACCGTCACCATCAACGAGAACATAGATGTCGGCATCAATATCGGCAAACATACGCCGTACCACATTGCCTTTGCCCTGCAAAGCTTCATGACGCACCACAGCTCCAGCAAGGCGGGCTTGTTCAGCCGTATTGTCCGATGAATTATTGTCATAAACATAAATACTGGCCTCGGGCAAGACCTGAGAAAAATCTGTAATAACAGAAGCAATGGAGATGGCTTCATTATAGCAGGGGATAAGCACAGCAACACTTTGTTTTTGTATATTTTTTTCTGGCATTCTCTGCACTCGCAGCGTAAAAAACAAAAATCTATACATATATATTTATATACATATATACAAAGCCTCAGTAAACAGTAGACTAGACTCTCTGCCCAAGGTGGCTTGTCTTTAGCCTTGTGTCAAGCTGTAGTGCACTCTTATAGGCAGGTGCTCCGCTGGACTTTCAGACAGGAATTTTCTAGCCTTATGCCCTGCTCTTTTCCTCTACCCCCCAGAGAGTATGGAAACACGTTTTAGTAATAAAGAACATGCACAATTGTTAGAACTTTTGCTTGATATTACCGTGCAGCTTATCAGTGCAGGGGCGCACACAGCAAAAGCCATTCGTATAGCACAACGCATAGCGCAAGCCTATGAGTATGAGGCAGATATGATTATTCTGCCCAAAAGTATAAGCATATCTTTAAGCCGTAAAGAGAGGCGCCATGTACGCCTGACCGCAGTGCGCAAGACTATGCCTCTGGTTCTAAATAGCACTTTTAACCATCAGATGAGTGCCCTGAGCTGGCGCGCCTATGATGAGCACCTGCCCCTTGAAGAAGTACAACAACACTTTTTACATATGCTGGCCTTGCCGCGCATCAATTTTATGCTGGTGCTTTGTATGGTGGCCTGTGCCAATGCGTCTTTTTGCTTTTTATTTGGTGGGGATGTGATTGCTATGGTTCTTGTTTTTTGCGGTACGGCAAGCGGCTTTTGGCTGCGCAGACAGCTGATGCACAACCATGTACACCATTATTTTGCGCTTATTTTGGCGGCATTTGTTGCTTCTTTGATCTCGGGCTTGGGGAGTCTGCTAGGCTTTGGCAGTACCCCTTCTGTTGCTTTAGCAACCAGTGTGCTTTTTCTTATTCCAGGAGTGCCCCTGCTCAATGCCTTAATTGATATTTTGGAGGGGCATGTTATTAATGGTATAGCCTCCTTTGTGAGCTGCTGCACCATGATTATTTGCCTTGCTTTGGGGCTTTTGTGCACCCTTTTTGTTTTGGGGGTAGAAAATTTATGAGCCTTGGTCTTTCTTTTGCCCTTCTTCACGATGCCTTTTTTGCAGCCATTGCAGCCGCTGGTTTTGGCAGTATTGCCAACCCACCCCTCAAAGCGCTGGCTGCTGCGGCCATATTAGGTGCTGTAGGGCATGGGCTACGTTTTTACCTTATGCATGCACTGGCTATGCACAGCATTCCTGCTTCTTTTTTAGGGGCATTAAGCGCTGCTTCATTGGCCTATGCCGTGGCTTTAAAGCTACGTTTTCCCATTGAAGTGCTGACCTTTCCCGCTATTTTACCCATGGTGCCGGGTATTCCTGCCTATACAAGTATGCTTATGCTTATCAAATTTTTACGGTGCACCGATGAAGTGCAGGCACAAGAATATTTGCTGGCTGTATGGCGTAATGGTTTTTCAGCCTTGTTTATCCTTTCAGCCTTGGTGGCTGGCATGGTTATGCCTATGTTATTATTGCATCGTACAAGCCAGAGAATGACCCGAGTTCGTGCCTCAGTCTCGGGTGAGCATGATTAGCCGCACATAAAAATATTTAGTTATTATAAATAGTGATACATATATATTTTTATATAAATATACATACATATATATGTATTGACAGAGAAAAAAGCCTATCGTAAAAATAAACTTTATCCCTTTTATTTGCGCGAGAACATTATGAGAATCTCTGCTATTATTAATCAAAAAGGTGGCGTGGGAAAAACGACGACAACACAAAATTTAGCCTATTGTTTGCAGAAACAGTATAAAAAACGAATTTTGGTTGTTGATTTGGACGCTCAGGGAAATTTGACAGATTCTTTTGCTTACCCACCGCATACATTGGAAAAAACTGTATATGATGTTTTAGATGAACGTATTGCTATACGTGAAGCTATAGTCTCGACGTCTGGGCCAGACCTTTTACCTGCCAATCTGCGTTTAGCCTCTGCCGATTTATCGTTTTCTAACAAGATGGGGCGTGAAAATTTGTTAAAAAATGCCTTAGCAGATATTGCTGATGATTATGATTATGTTTTTATCGACTGCCCTCCTTCTCTTGGCTTGATGACAATCAATGCTCTTACTGCGGCACAGGGAGCTCTTATTCCTGTGCAAACAGAATATTATGCCTTTGCAGGTTTAGAATTGGTAAAAGAAACAATAGGACGTATAAAAAAGCATTTAAATCAATCATTGGCTATTGATGGTATTCTTTTAACACTCTATGATAAAAGGAAAAGTATAGCCCGTGATGTTGAAAATGGCATTTTTGAAAAATGGGGAAAACTTGTTTTTACAACACGAATTCGAAATAATGTTAGTTTGTCAGAAGCGCCAAGTTTTGGTCAAAGTATTATAGAATATAAAAGTAAATCATATGGCAGTGAAGATTATCTGGCTTTGGCACAAGAATTTTTACAGCGTTTTGAGCCATTTTCGTGTCAGTCGAAAAAAAGGAAATAAGTATGGGTTTGGGAAAAAGAGCGCAGCGTTTTATCAGTGACCCTTTAGAGGATATGTTTAAAAGTACTGAGCAGAGTGAAGAGGCTTTGCAGGAGACAGTGCAAGAAATGCAGGAAGGCTTGTTTATGGAGCAGAAAGGGGCTTTAGAGAGACAAAATGCCTCTTGTGTAGGTGTGACTATGGAAAATAAAAAAAGACACTGTACAGAGCAGGGAGAGGGCTTTTTTTCTCAGTATGTGCAGAGAAAAGAAAAGAAGATCGCTGTGCAGGAAATGCAGGAAGGCGAAGCTACGCAATTAAAATCTTTTCTCTTACCTATATCAGTGCATCGTCAGCTTAAAGAACAGGCTTTTAAGCATGATGTGACTATGACACGTATTGTCCGTATGGCATTGCAGGAGTGGTTTGAAAATCATGCCTTGTAGGTTGCATTGGGAAATGCGTTTGTCTAACGTGTTAAGGGCAGTTCTTTGCAAAAAGAGCTGCCCTTTTTTTTGAGGATTTTTTTAAGACCGTGGCACTATAGAGGGCTTACTCACCTGCGCTGTGCTGACTTTGAGAGGAGGGCTTGTCTTTTGTTTTTTGTCTTTCTTGTCTTTTCTTATTTATAAATACTTTATAGGCTTCATTTTTTTATAATAACATATTGAATTTAATAAGCTATCTTGATTCAAAGTGTCCGCGCTATCCCGAAAAAGTGTCCGCGCTATCCCGAAAGTGTCCGCGCTATCCCGAAAAGTGTCCGCGCTATCCCGAAAAAGTGTCCGCGCTATCCCGAAGAATGTCCGCGCTATCCCGAAGAATGTCCGCGCTATCCCGAAAATGAGCTTGTCTCAAAAAGGCAATGTCCGCGCTATCCCGAAAAAGTGTCCGCGCTATCCCGATCAGAAAGCTGCATTTTGGGTAAATCGGGAACAGAGGCATGCGGGTTATCATATA
>JAQVCS010000012.1 GCA_028689675.1 Desulfovibrionaceae bacterium
ATGAACCACTTGGCTTTACAGCCCCGCCAGTTCCCCAGCGGCGAAGAGGGAAACTATGTGCTTTCGCTCTTCTTGTCAAGCTAAAAGTTTTTATTTCTTCAAAAACTTTTTCGCTCTTTTCGCTTACGGCCTGCTGTGCAGCCTTCCGTTTCGCGAAACTTGAACCTAGTGGAAATGCTGCTTGCTGTCAACCAGAAATTTGCACTTCCGTAACAAAACTCGACTAAACTATGGAATTTGATTTTACCAGCCTGCGGCTTCCGCTCTTTCCCTCAGCGGCGAAGTGGACTTATGTCCCTTTTCGACGACAAGGTCAAGCATTTTTTTCATCTTTTTTCATTATATACATACTCAGCGGCAATATTGCCGCTTGACGCCTTGTTCAGAGTGGTTTAGCTCTGCCAGATTATGCTGTATGAGGAGGTTTTGTTATATGAATGAGCAGGAAATTTTGCATATTACTTGTTATGCCTTGCTACTTGAGCATGGCGGTTGGGATATTCAGTGTGGCCCTTTGCCTTTTCATGATATTTACGCCATGCACAAGGCCCGCCAGCCAGAGGCCGTGCTGGTTGAAATTGCTTCCCGCCATGTTGCGCGTGATATTTCTTATGAGGAAGATCAAGCCATGCTGCGCGACTTTATTGCCCAAGCCAAAGCGGCTGGCTGGCGCTTTGATGCCCACAAAGAATGCTGGAATGCGCCCCACAGCCAAAGCTGAAGAGCGCATAATGTTTGTTCACATACATAAAGAATGCAGTGTGCTATTTTGCCACCAGCACCCAAGCAGGGCCTTTGGCGTCCAGCTTGCTGGCAACATATTCTGCCCGCTCTGACGCCCCACAAAACAAATCAATACGGTTGCGCTTGATTGCCCCGCCCACATCTTGGCTAAAACCTATGCCGCGCATGGGTGTGACTTTGTTGCCCACATCTTTCATATTCACACCAAAGGCCAACACTGCCCCCAGCGGCACATAGTTGCGGTCTACAGCAAGGCTCATCCACTCGTCCACCAGCTCACCCATAGCGCCGCGCGCGCCAGTGCCAAAACGGAAAAACACATAACTGGGGTTCCAGTTAAGCACTTCATGGATGCGTGAGGGGTTTTCTTTAAACCATTGTTTAATATTCAGCATATTGGGCTTATCAAGCAGGCCTTTTTCAAACATCAGCCTGCCTATTGCTTTATATTTATGCTTGTTCTGCCCTGCATAATTTACTGAAGCGGTTGTGCCGTCGTCAAAAACCAGCCGCCCCGAGCCCTGAATTTCTAAGAAAAAGGCGGTCACGGGGTCGTCCACCCATGCCAATTCCAGCCCTTTGCCGGCCAGCACTTGTTTATTTTGTATTTCTGCGCGGGTGTAGTAGCGGCCATGGCGGGCTATGCGCTCGCTCAAATCTGGTGGACGCATATATAAGGGGTGGGTATAGCGCCCTTTTTTGGTGCGGCTGGCATGCAGCAAGGGTTCGTAATATCCAGAATATTTCATGCCATCATCAATGCGTACCCAGCGAAAATGTTTGGTAAAAAGCGAGGGGTCGCGGTCAAGCAAGGGCAGCACTGTGAGCAGGCGTGTAAGGGTTTGGCGCATTTCGCCCCATGTTATTTTTACTGCCCCGCCCTGAATAGCAAGGGCGTTTTGCGGCTTCTTCTTGACATAGTCAAGGCTCTTGCGCACGGTAGGTGCCATCTCTCGCCACGAACGCAAATCCTGATTGGCGGGGTGCAGATAGTGCACAAAGGTTTCTACACTTTCATCTTGTGCTACAGGAATAGCTGGCGGTGCTGGCGGCACGGCATCGTCAGCGGGCTTTTGTTTTGACGAACAGGCTGCCAGACTCAGCAGCGCCATCAGGCTGACAGCATACAGCAAAAGCCGTATGCCATGCCCAGCCCCCAATAAAGCCCGTAGAGCAACAAAATACTGCGGAGTACAATAATGCATGATTTTCCCGTCCCTGATTCATGGCTGACCCATCGTGTTTCTTATGGTGAAACAGACACGATGGGTGTTGTGTATTATGCTGAATATTTTCATTTTTTCGAGCGTGCCCGCAATGAATACATACGCGCACGCGGCATGAGTTATGCCGATGTGGAGCGGCAGGGCATTTTTTTACCCGTGCGCGATGCACAATGCCGCTACCGTTCCCCAGCCCATTACGATGATCTTATTTGGGTGCACACAGCTATTGCAGAATGGCGGCGTGCCTCGCTGGTCTTTCTATATGAGATTCTCAGTGAGGACAAGTGCCGCGTACTGGCAACAGGAAGCACACAACATGCCGTTATCAATGCACAAGGCCGCCCTGTGGCCGTACCAGATTTTCTTAAATTTATCGCATAGCCCTATCATTCTTTTTTAAAGCACTGCCCCTAATGCACAGGGCAAAGTCACGCTGTATGCCTTTGCTCTGTGCTTATGCAAGCCGCTCTAAACGCACTTATATAACAGGCGCTATACGCAAGTGCTATATTTTTCAAGAAATGCCTGCGCAAACCCTTCCCTTTTTTCCTCAGACCAGCTATCAATAAATAAACATCGTACACGCAGGCTGGCGGTACGCCCTCCTGCAAATTTGCTGAAAAGGGAGAATGCCATGTCCAACTCGCTTGATATGCAACGCACCTATGCCCTTATCGGAACTGGTGGCTGCGGCAAAACGTCGCTTGCCGAATTGCTTTTGCTGAGGGCCAACGTGCTTTCCCGCTTGGGGAGTATAGAAGAAGGCAGCACCTGCCTTGATTATGAGCCCGAAGAAACCCGCCGCCGCGGTTCTATTCAGCCCGCTCTTGCCACTGCCCTGTGGAACAAAAACCGTCATTATCTGCTTGATATCCCAGGCGATGCCAATTTTATTGGCGATATGGAATATCTCTTACAGGCTGTGGATGCCGCAGTGCTTGTTATTGATGCTGTGGACGGCGTGCGCCCCCTCACACAGAAATTTTGGAGCGCTTTGCAAAAGCACAACCTGCCGCGCATTATCTTTATTAATAAAATGGATCGCGACCGCGCCGATTATACGGCCACCTATGCCAGCCTGAGCAACCTTGCGGGCATAAAGCCTGTGGCGCTTTCGCTGCCCCTGATGGATGGCGAGCAATTTATTGGCTTTGTCGATATTCTTGCTAATAAAGCCTATACTTTTGACGCCAATGGCCCTGTGGAAGGCGCTATCCCTGCCGAGCTTGAAGACGATGTTGCCCTGCTGCACGACGTGGCAGTAGAAAATATTGCCGAAGCTGATGATGCTTTGATGGAAAAATATTTGGAAGAAGGCACGCTTTCAGAAGCAGATGTGCAGCAAGGTTTGCGCAAGGGTGTGCTTTCGGGCATGCTCACACCCGTTATGGTGGGCTCTGCCTTGGGCATGAAGGGCGGTGCGCGCCTGCTTGACCTTATAGAAGCCGTCTTCCCCTCGCCGCTGGAGCGCCCAGCCTTTAGCGATGCCGAGGGCAAGCAGCGCCAAGCAGAAGACGCCCCTGCGGCCTTTGTGTTTAAAACCCTTACCGATCCTTTTACAGGGCAATTTTCTTTGCTGCGCGTGCTTTCAGGCAGTATTGCTTCTGACAGCACACTAAAAAACATGAGCACTGGCGAGCCAGAGCGCCTTGGCAGCATAGCCTACCTTACAGGCAAAAATGCCACACCCACCAAAGATAGCTTTGGCGCTGGGGCATTGGTGGCTGTAGCAAAGCTCAAAAATACCCACACTGGCGACACCTTGTGCGATGAAAAAGCCCCCTTTGTGCTGCCAGCCCCCACCCTGCCCCCACAGTTAATTACCTTTGCCCTTGCCCCCAAAAACAAGGGGGATGAAGACAAAGTGTATTCTGCCATGCAGCGCCTGCTGGACGAAGACATTACCCTGCGCTTAGGGCGCGATGACGAAACAGGCGATACCCTGCTTTCTGGCATGGGGCAGTTGCACATTGAGCTTTCTGTTGAAAAAGCCATGCGCCGCTCCAAAACAGAAATTGTGCTGAAAACGCCCAAAGTGCCCTATCGTGAAACAGTGAAGGGCAAATGCCAAGTGCAAGGGCGGCATAAAAAACAGTCTGGCGGGCGCGGGCAATTTGGCGATTGCTGGATAGAAATGGAAGACCTGCCCAAGGGCTCGGGCTATGTGTTTGAAGACGGTATTGTGGGCGGCGTTGTGCCCAAAACCTACATTCCCGCCATTGATAAGGGCATTCAAGAAAGTGCCGCCCGCGGCTTTTTGGCTGGCTACCCCGTGGTAGACTTCAAAGTACGCTTGTATGATGGCAGCTACCACAATGTGGATTCTTCAGAAATGGCCTTTAAAATTGCAGGCTCGCTTGCTTTTAAAAAGGCTATGGAAAGCCTAAAGCCCGTGCTGCTTGAGCCCATTGTGCTGCTCACTATCAGCATTCCCGATGAATCTATGGGCGATGTTATTGGCGACCTTTCCTCCCGCCGCGGCAAGGTGCTGGGTTCCGATTCTCAGGGCGGCCTCACCGAAATTAAAGCCCATGTACCCATGAGCGAAGTGCTGCGCTATGCCCCGCAATTGCGCTCTATGACAGGCGGGCAAGGCGTGTTCACTATGGAATTTGCCCATTACGAAGAAGCCCCGCACCCGGTGGTAGAAAAAGTAGTGGCCGAATATCAGGCGCACAAGAAAGACGAATAAAGCCTGCACAGGGCAAAACGACTGTTTATAAAGCGGCATCTCTGGCAAGAGCAATGCCGCTTTTTTGTTGCTTGCGCTTGGGCAAAGCCTGTTTTACACTTTGCCGCCGCGTTCTTTGCGCAGCGCGGCGCAATACAGCGTTTTTTTTGGAGGAGGCTTTAATGAATACGCCTACAGTGGTAATAAAATACGGCGGGCATGCCATGGAAGACCCAGCCCTTGCCGCTGCCTTTGCCCAAGGGCTGGCAGCGCTTGCTCAAACAGGTATGCGCCTTGTGGTGGTGCACGGCGGCGGCCCGCAAATTAACAGCCTGCTCAACCGCCTTTGCATTGAAAGCCATTTTGAAAAAGGCCTGCGCGTAACCGATGAAGCAACCATGGAAGCTGTGGAAATGGTCTTGTGCGGGCAGGTGAACAAAGCCGTGGTCAGCCAGTTCTGCCAGCATGGCTTGCGCGCTGTGGGCATTTCGGGCAAAGATGCCTGCCTGCTGCAAGCAGAACGCATCAGCCCGCTGTATGGTTTGGTGGGGGAAATAAAGCATGTGGATGCCCGCATTGTGCAAACCCTGCTGGACGGCGGCTTTTTACCCATTATTGCCCCTGTTGCCTGCGGCAAAGAGGGGGAAAGCCTGAATATCAATGCCGATACAGCGGCAGGAGCTTTGGCAGGGGCTTTGCATGCCGACTATTTTGTGCTGGTCTCAGACGTACCCGGCGTGCTGGATGCCGAGGGCAAGCTCATCCCTAAGCTCAACCGCGCCCGCATTCAAGCATTGAAAGCCAGCAATGTCATTTATGGCGGCATGATACCCAAAGTGGGCTCATGCCTGCACGCGCTGGATGCTGGCTGTGCCCGTGCCCTTATTTTGGACGGCCGCGCCCCTGCCAGTCTGGAGCGCTATTTGCAAGAAAATGCCCCCCTTGGCACTGTGGTAGAAAACTAGGATGGCGCTATGACAATGACCCTCGCCTTTAATTGGCTGGATATTATTTTATTATGTATTTTAGGGCTGTTTGCTCTGCGCGGGGCTTTTCAGGGCTTGGTTGCCGAAGTTGCTGGCTTTGTGTCTATTTTTGGCGGTTTTTGGCTTGCCTCGACATGCTATGAGCAATTTGCACCGCAGCTCACCTTTATTGCTGAACACTCATGGCGGCTTATAGCCTCGTATGTACTCATTTTTTTAGGTTTTTTTATTCTTGTTGCCATTATTACCCGCCTGCTGCAAAAAGCGCTCAAGCTGGTCTTTATGACTTGGCTTGATAAAACGGCGGGGCTTGTTTTTGGTGGGCTCAAAGGGCTGGTGCTGTGCTCTTTGCTGCTTATTGCCGTCACCAAAATTTTGGGCGAGGTCAGCTTTGTGCAGAATTCTGCCGTGGTGCCTATTCTCAAGCCCTTTATTATGTATTTATATGGCCTTATTCCGCCTGACCTGCTGCAACGCATTGGCATGTAGGTATTTTTTACTGCAAAGGATACAGAATGAATACAACTTCTCTGGAAAAATTACGCGATGTGATTGATCGCCTTATTGCCCCCAATGGCTGCGATTGGGATAAAGTGCAAACACCAGAATCGCTGGCCGATTATGTTATTGAAGAAAGCCACGAGCTTGTTTCTGCCATACGCAGCAATAATGCCCGTGATGTGTGTGAGGAACTGGGCGATGTGGCATTTTTATTGCTCTTTATTGCCAAATTATACGAAAATAAGGGCGAATTCACTTTAGAGCAGGCCTTAGAAGGCAATGCCGCCAAAATGATACGCCGCCACCCTCATGTTTTTGGCGATGTCACCTTTGAAAATATGGACGAGCAGCTCAAAACATGGGAAAAAATTAAACGCGAAGAACACAAAGATGCTGAAGGCAAGCCAGCAGGTTTGTTTGATTCCCTGCCCGCAAGCCTGCCGCCCCTTGTCAAAGCCTATA
Organism: Desulfovibrionaceae bacterium; assembly: GCA_028689675.1. Classification (GTDB taxonomy): domain Bacteria; phylum Desulfobacterota; class Desulfovibrionia; order Desulfovibrionales; family Desulfovibrionaceae; genus JAQVCS01. Next base: position 6,591 of record JAQVCS010000012.1, read on the forward strand.
GGCTGCATTCCAAGGCGGCGCGCGTGGGCTTTACTTGGGACGAAGACCAAGAAGTTGAGCAGCAAGTAGAAGCGGAATGGCTTGAATGGCTTGACGTGGCCGCTGGGGACGACATTGAAGCCCAAAAGCACGAACTGGGCGACATGCTTTTTAGCCTTGTGGAACTAGGGCGGCGCAAGGGCATTAAAGCCAACGAGGCACTCGACTATGCAACATTGCGTTTTTTAAAGCGCTTTACTCGCATGGAAGCCCTTGCCCGTGAGCGCGGGCAAGATTTTGCCGCCCTCAGTCTGGATGATAAGGACGAATTATGGAATGAAGCAAAAGCCGAAGAAGAGGCCGCCAAGGCAAAAGCCTAGGGCATTTTACCTTTGAAAATGCTCGCAAGGTTTCGTAAGAAATCCTTGCCGCTCAAAGCTCACAAGGGGAATTTACTTCCCCGTTATATGAGCTTTGAAAGGAAGTCTGCTCTAGAGCGTGTAAACACTATAGAAATTTTGTTTGCTGGCAAGAAAGACGAACCTTTTATACAGGCAGTGTACTCTTATAATACGCGACCAAAATACAAGCTGAAGTCTGGCGCCGCCAGAGGGCGAAAAAACATAGTGTTCACAAGCCCTAGCCCAGCTCTGTGCTGAACAACAAGCACAGCACACGCCCCCACGTTCTTGCTGTACCCGCTGGCCTCTGGCTGGCGGGCTTTTTTTGGCCTGAAAGCAAAGCATACTCTCTTGCTGTATATATATAAATACGATAGCATCAGCCGCAAACAGAGCTAACAAACCTGCCACGCAGGATACTTTTACCTCAGGGGACAGCTCAGGCTGCCGAAGGAGAAATGGAATGCAGGAAAAACCCACTACCCCGCCCCAGTCTGAAGCCCTTGCGGCACAAGAAGAGCAGGGAACGCCCTCAGGCACGGTTACAGAAAAAGTCAGCGGGGCAACAGCGCAGCCAGAGCAGACACAGGCCGAGACTGTGGCCGCCAAAGCCGAGGCCGCTCCCGTGGATGCTAAAGCACAACTAGCCGCAAAAAAAGCCGAGCCCGTTGCTGCCAAAGCACAAAGTAGCCAGCCCTGTGACGCTCAGCCTGAAGAAGCAAAGAGCGCTGTGGAAGAGCCCACGGCCGAAGCGCACAACAGCACCGAACAGCCTCAAGAAGAAGCTGCCAAAACCCAGCCCAGCCACAGCTTTGCTGGTGCGCAAGAATTTGCTGACGCACAAGAACAGGCCACTGCACCTGTAGAAGCCGCAGCAGCCCTGCCCCCCTCTGGCGCACAGCGCACCTTTTTGGCACTCAGCCATATTGCCCCGCTTGCCCTGCTTGTCCTCTTACTGGCACAAGGCTGGATGTGGCTTATACAGCCAGCCCCCCTGCTGCCCAATGAGCAGGCCAGCTTGGCCATGCTTACAGGCACAGCACAAGACGGCCTGTGGCTGACCCCCATGGCCAATGCCAACACCGCCGCCCTGCCCTTGTTCACATGGCTTTCTGGCATTATTGCCCTGCTGCCGCTGCCCAACAGCGCGTGGCTACCGCCTATCATTGCCCTGTGCGCCGCCGCTGTTGCCCTAGCTGGCACATACTGCCTTGCCTTAGCCTGCGGCATGGGCAGTGCCACGGCCTTTGCCTCGGGCTTGCTGCTTTTGGCCTGCCCTATCTTTATTGGCGCAAGCCATTACCTGAGCCCAGACCTGCTGGGTGCGGGCATAACAGCATTTGCCCTGACCTTTTTGCTTGTGGGCTGGAAAAAAGAGCGCTCCTTTATTGCCTTGCCGCTGGGTTTTTTCCTGACCGCCCTTGCCGCATTGTGCAGCGGGCTTATTGCCTTTGCCCTGCCCTTGTTTGCCAGCCTGTTCTTTATTCTTTGGACAGGCCGCGTGCGCCGCGCTCAAAAGGCGGATGCCTTGGCAGGCTTTATTATTATGCTGCTCGTCCTTTTGGGCTGGGCTGGCCTTGTGATGATAACGGGCACGCGCGAAGCCTATCTTGGTCTGGTATGGCAGGCTTTGTTTGCGCCCTTTGCCGCCTCCTTCTGGCCGCCAGCCGATGCCCTGCACACGCCTCTGCTCATGCTGCTGCTTGCCTTTTTGCCTTGGCCCTTGCTGCTGCTTACGGTTTCGTGGGGTCGTGTGCTTAAAAATGCCTACAGTGATCTGAAAGCCAGCCGCAAACTTGCCTGTGGTCATGCATGGCTTTGGCTTGCTTTTGTGCTGGGCATTGCCCTGTGCATGCTTGCCAGCCATAAGCCTGCCAGCAACCTTGCCCCCCTGCTGCCCCTTACGGCCATTGTGTTGGCTGGTGCTTTACTACGCTTAGGCGCAACGGGCAGCCGCATATTCTTTGGTGCAATTGCGCTGCTCTGCATTGTCTGCGGCCTTCTTGTGGCATCCTGCCTCATCCCCGATGTTCCCGCATGGCTGCAAAGCAGCCCCCTGCCCGAAATGCTGAAACCCTGCCTGAGCGTGCTTACCGCGCTGGGCACGCAAGTACAGGCTGTGCTTATTCTTGCCGGCATCCTTGTGATATCGGGTGCGCTTTTGCTGCGCTTTACCTGCAAGCGTTATGCTGGCGGGGCTTTGTTGGTATGCACTGTACTTACCACCCTGCTTGTACAGCCCCTTTTTCTGCAACTCAGCCCTGCGCTGCATGCTTGCCTTGCCCCCAAAGCACAGGAAGCTCCGCAGCCAGTAGCACCGCTGTTGAGCAGCCCAGACAAGCCTGCTGAAAATGCAAGCCCTGCCATGCCAGCGCAGCCAGAAAACCCTGCACAGGCTGAACCTGCTGCCCCTGCGACCGCCCCCACAGCCGCTCCTGCCGATGTGACTCCAGCTGTACAGCCCGAGGCAGCCAAGGCTGAACCTGCACCCACAGCCGCCCCTGTTGCCCCTGCCCAAGCCGCAGCTCCTGCCGAACAGGCAGCGCCAGCAGATACGGCCAGCCCAGTAGCAGCACAGCCCGAAGCAGCCACGGCTGCCCCAGCACCCGCAGAAGCAGAAGCCGCACAGCCCGTTGCCCCTGCTGAAGCTGCCCAAACAGCACCAGCCGCAGAGAAAACTCAAGAGCCAGCCCCTGCTGCCCCACAAGCTCCTGCCAAGGCAGAATAAAGGGCACAGGCACACAAGCTCGCTCTCAAAAAAACAGAAAGGCTACTGCCCCAACACAGGGCGGTAGCCTTTCTGTTGCTCTATCTTTGGCAAGGCAAGGTCACACAGCACAGAGCACATGGCGCATAAGGTGTAGCGAGCCCAGCCGCACGGGCAAGTTCTTCGCCGCCTTGTTCATAAAAATACAGCATAAAAAAAGAGGTCATACCGTGATGGTATAACCTCTTTGCCTTCGTGTGGCGTCCCCAGGCGGGTTTGAACCGCCGTCGACGCCGTGAAAGGGCGTTGTCCTGGGCCACTAGACGATGGGGACGTTCGACTTTGTTGTGCACGTTTTTTGGCTGGGCTACATGGATTTGAACCATGATTAACGGGACCAGAATCCGTCGTCCTACCCTTGAACGATAGCCCAACTCACGTCACAAGAGGCGTTATAAGGAAAAGCCCCCCAGCCGTCAAGCACTTTTTTTATTTTTGCTCATTTTTTTCTGACACATTCCAAAACACTATCATTTTGAACATACCCGCACGCTTTCATAAGCAATCCTTGCCAGTTAAAGCGCACAAGGGGAATATTCTTCCCCCGTGCTTTTTAAAAGTGAAGCTGCTCTAGCGGGATGCTTTAGGTACAGCAAGTATGCTGGGCTATACCGCTTAAAACACAGGCAGACAGAGCAGGGCAGACAGCAAGCAGGCCATGCAGAGTCGCTGTCATAGCGTCTGTGCCAGAGCAGGTGAGGGGCAGCAGGCTCAGCCGCCCCTTTTCCGTACTTAATATGAAACAGCGCTGATTTTATTCAGCCTTGCTATATCGTGATACGATTCTATATAGCGCAATGTGCCCGTTTTTCCGCGTATAACCATAGAATGCGTAATGGCATGCTTGCCTGTATAGCGCACGCCGCGCAAAAAGTCGCCGCCAGAAATGCCCGTGCCTGCAAAAAAGCAGTCTTCGCTGCTTACAAGGCGGTTTACGTCTAAAACTTCACGCAAATCAATGCCCGCTTCCTGAATGGCTTCTTTTTCCACATAGGACTGCGGGTCAAGACGCGCCAAAATTTGCCCGCCCAAGCCCTTGATAGCACAGGCAGAAAGCACCCCTTCAGGCGTGCCGCCCGTGCCCATCATCACATCCACTTCAGAGCGCGGGTCTACGGCCATCAGCGCGCCTGCCACGTCGCCATCGGTGTGCAATTGAATGCGCGCCCCTGCCTGACGAATTTGGGCTATCAAGTCTTTATGGCGCGGCTTTTCAAGCACAAAAACCACAAGGTCTTTCACATTTTTGCCCAGCGCTTTGGCCACACATTCCAAATTGTGCTGCACTGGGGCGTCCAGCTCCACTACATTGCGCGCCTCGCTGGGCACAACCAGCTTTTGCATATAATAACTGGGGCCGGGGTTGAACATGCTGCCCGCAGGGGCAATGCCCACCACAGAAATAGCATTGGGGCGGCCATAGGCCAGCAAATTGGTGCCTTCCACTGGGTCTACGGCAATATCCAGCGCAGGGCCATCGCCAGCGCCCACTTTTTCCCCATTATACAGCATGGGGGCATTATCTTTTTCCCCTTCACCAATAATAACAGTACCATTGATGTGCAGGGAACTAAAGCTCATGCGCATGGCATCCACAGCCGCACCATCGCCTTCTTCTTTTGCACCGCGCCCAAGCCAGCGGGCAGAAGCCATTGCGGCAGCTTCAGTAACACGCACAATTTCCATGGCTAAATTTCTTTCAGGAGCTTCCATTACCAATCCTCCAAAAGGACAGCTATATATCTTGTGTGCCTTCATAGGCACATGCGGCACAGTACCGCTTTAGGGTATGCTAACGCGACATTCCTTTTCTGCTGGCAGCTTCAGGCTTCTGCTTTTATTATGGTCGAGTACGAGTTGGGTACCCCCTTGAGCAAGCCTAGGCTTCCTTGCCAGCAAACAAAATCCTGTAGTATTCCCTACTCTTCAGTAACACTGGGCACGCGGTAGCGCGCCACCAAGGGGATTTGCCACATCGAACCAAAGGGGCAGGCACTCACACGCAGAGCGGCTGGCTCTTGCCTGCGCTTAAATTCTGCCCGCAGCAGCTTGCTGTGCACATCCTGCACCACCTCGGGCGCGGCACTGCAATCATCTGCCCCATTGGCCGAAAGCAAATAGTCCACAATAGGGTCAAGCTCGGCATAGGGCGGCAGGCTGTCGCTGTCTTTTTGCCCTGGGTGCAATTCTGCCGTGGGCTCTTTGGTAAAAATTTCTTGCGGAATACCAGCGCGCCCCTGCTGCTCCTGCTGCAAATTAAACCACGCCGCCACCGCATACACAAAGGTTTTAGGCACATCGCCAATAACGGCCAGCGCCCCCACGCTGTCGCCATACAGGGTGCAATAGCCCACAGCACTTTCCGATTTATTCCCCGTGTTCAGCACCAATGCCCCATTGCGGTTGGCTATGCCCATCAGCAAAGAGCCGCGGGCGCGCGCCTGCAAATTTTCAAAGGTCATATCCTGCTCACCAGCAGGAAAACGCTGCAAAGCAGGCGCCAGCACCGTGGTAAAGGCATTCACAATAGGCGCAATGGGCAGGGTCAGGCATTCCACACCCAAGTTATGCGCCAAGGCCGCAGCATCATCTAAAGAAGCCTGCGAGGTGTGCACCGAGGGCATACGCACGCCCAGCACATTGTCTGCGCCCAAGGCCGCCACAGCAATAGCGCACACCAAGGCAGAATCCATACCGCCAGAAAGCCCCACCACCGCGCGGGAACAACCGCTTTTATGCACATAGTCGCGCGTGCCCAGCACCAATGCCCGCCAGCATTCTTCTTCTGGCGAAGCGCAGGGCGGCTCTATGGGTTGGGCTTGTGCCGTGGGGGCGGTATCTACCAGCAGCACATCTTCCTCAAAAGCCTTACCGCGTGCTAGCAACAGGCCTGTGGGGTCAAAAGCAAGGCTTTGCCCGCTGTATACCGTGGCGTCATTGCCGCCCACAGCATTGGCAGAAAAAACATGAATATGATGCCGCGCCGCTACATGCGACAGCATGTGCTCGCGCATTTCCTGCCCGCCCAGCACAAAAGGCGAGGCCGCCATGTGCACAATGCCGTCCACCCCACGGCGCACCAGCTCCATGAGCGGGTTGTGGGCAGAAGCGTGCTGAATTTTCCAAAAAGAATCACTTTCCCACGAATCTTCGCACAGCACCACGCCCAAGCGCCAGCCCTGCAAAGCCACAATGCCGCAGGTAATGCCCTTGTCAAAATAGCGGGAATCATCACTGCTGCCGCCCTGCCCCTGAAAAACTTTGCGGGAAATGACACGGCAGCTGCCTTTTTCCAGCAGCACACTAGCATTGGAAACACCGCGCGCGGCAAGGGCAGGGTTTTGCACAGGCGCGCCCACCAGCACGGGCGGGCAATCGGCTAATTGTGCAGCCATATCCTGCAAGGCCTTTTGGCAGCCCTGCATAAAACCTTCTGTTGCCAAGAGTTCACGCGGGGCAAGACCGCACAAGGCCAGCTCTGGCGTAATGCACAAATCTACCCCTGTGCCAGCGGCCTGACGCACAGCATCCACTATGCGGGCTGCATTGCCTATGACATCACCAGCAATGGTATTACATTGCAATAAGGCCAGCTTCATCTTTCCTTCCCCTTCCTTTGCAGACAACTATCAGCGTATGTCAAAACAAAAAGCTATACATAACCATGCAATTCCCCACCAGGCGCACCCAGCGCATCCACACGGCGCTCCACCTCTGGGTTTGTTTCCAGCGGGGGGGCTTGGTGCGCCTTTAAGCGGGCATCTATCAGCAGAGGGGCAGCGCAAGACCAATGCTTGCTGTGCACAGCCTCGCCTGCGCCATAGATATCGGTAGCGGGGTCAGAGCGGGTAAAGGTGACCCACAAAAAATTATCCCATGCCTGTGCGGTAAAGGCGCTGTCATCCACAACCACCACCAGCGGGAAGACCTCGCGCTGTTCCCAATGCTGCAAGGCCTGCGCCAAAGCGTGCATGGCGGCATCCTGTTCCCCGCGGGGGGCTGTGTGCTGCGCGCCGCGCAGGGCAACTATGCCCTTGCCCACCACCACGGGCTGGCTAAAGCCCTGCGGCAAGGGCATGCCCGCGGCAAGGCTTGTGCCCAGCTCGCGCCTTTTTGCCCCCGCTGCTGCCCATATGAGCTTAGAACCTTCGTTAAGCCCTGTGCCTGTATAGTCCAAGGTATCAATATGTGTGCGGGTGATAAAATGCAAATCCCGCGCAAAATCGGTACGCTCCAGAATATGGCTGAAGAAATGCGGCACATCATGCGTGCTTAGGCGGCTGTCGTCTTCATGCGCGCCCACCAGCACATATTTTGCCAAGGCTGTTTGTGTTGTGCCCAGCACATGCATGCCGCAGGTGATAAGCTCGCGCGGCACACGCTGCTCTTCATAGGGGGTGTAGCGCTCGCTGCCCAGCACCAAAAGCAGGGGGTGCACACCAGCAGCATCCACAGCATGCACTTCCTGTACACCAGCAAAAACCTGCGGCACCAGCTCCGCCGTTAGTTCATGAATAAATTCACCAAATAAGGTATCTTCCTGCGGCGGCCTGCCCACCGAGGTAAAAGGCCAAATAGCATTGCGGCGGTGGTGCACTGCATCCACCTTGAGCACAGGAAAATTATGCTGCAAGCTGTAATAGCCAATATGGTCGCCAAAAGGCCCTTCGGGCTTGCATTCAGCGCACAAATGCCCCTGTATGCAAAAATCGGCCTCGGCCAGCACAGGCAGGGGCATACCTGCCCCCTTGTGCAAAGGCATGCGGCAGCCACCCAGCGCGCCAGCAAAGAGCACTTCGGGCAAATTTTCGGGCAAGGGCATAACAGCGGCAAGGGTCATGGCGGGCGCGCCCCCCACAAAAATATTCACTGGCAGGCTGGCACCGCGCTGCAAAGCCGCCTGATGATGCGCCCCTATGCCGCGATGTATTTGATAATGTATGCCCGCTTCGTCTGGCCTGTAGTCATTGCCCGAAATCTGCACACGGTACATGCCCACGTTAGAGGCCATACTGCCGCCCTTGTTCGGCTGCTCGCTATACACCAAGGGCAGCGTGATAAATGCACCGCCATCCTTTGGCCATGAGACTAATTGCGGTAGCTTGGCCAAAGAAGTGCGGCATTCCAGCACAGGGGCAGCCTTGGGCTTGCTGGGCAGCATGTGAAACAAGGCGGGCAGTGTGCCTAAAGCCTGTAGCGGGTGCTTTAAGGCAAATTCTGGGTGCGCCTTTATAGCAAAGAGGGTGCGCAGGCGCGGCAGGCTGTCGCGAAAGATAAAATGCAGGCGCTCGCGCGTGCCATACATATTGGCCAGCATGGGGAAAGAGCAGCCCTTCACCCGTGTAAACAGCATGGCAGGCGCGCCCTTGCGAAAGGCACGGCGCTGAATAGCGGCAATTTCAAGGTAGGGGTCAACCTCGCTGTTAACGCGCACAAGATGCCCGTGGGCTTCCATATCTGCCACGCAGGCAGCCAGTGTTTTATAGCCCATATATTCCTCCTTGCACCGCGCCAAGGGGGCGTTTGCCCTCGAGGCTGGCAATAAAATCGGCAAGAATAGCCGCGTGGTCAAAAACAAGGGGCTGTGGCAACGCATTAAGGGGGTAAAAAGCCGCATGGGCAGCATCATCGCCAGCGCACAGGGCTTCGGGATTTTTTGCCCTGCCCACAAAGGTGACGCTGAGCGTATGCTGGCGCGGGTCGCGGTCGGGGCGGGAATACACCCCCAGCAAGCCCGTCAGCACAACCTCAAGCCCTGTTTCCTCACGCATTTCGCGCACGGCAGCCGCTTCCACACTTTCCCCCGCGTCTACAAAGCCCCCCGGCAGGGCAAAGCCCACAGAGGCATTGGCACGGCGAATAATGACCACACCGCGCTCGGGCGCATAAATAACCACATCTACCGTGGGCACGGGGTTGGCATAGCGCTCAATACGCCCGCCGCAATGCGGACAAGGGCTGTGAATAATCATTGCGCCTCCTCGGCTTCTTCCTGCATAATGGTATACCCTGCCTGCTCAAACAGCCTATCCTGTACAGCTCCGTGGCGCAAGATGCGCAGTAGCCCCTTACCGCAGGGCTCAACTAACGTGGAGGGCAGCCCGCCCGCAGTGCGCGGGCAGCCGCGCAGCACAGCATCCACCCGCGCAAGCAGGGCAGGTTCTAGCTGCTGCACGCTCTGGGCAGGGCTATGCCCGCTCATATTGGCACTGCTGGCCGTCAGCGCCCCGCCTGCGGCAAGTGCCACAGCCCGCGCCCAAGGGTGAGGGCTTATGCGCACCGCAGCCTTGCCCTGAGCATTGACCAAGGCCGCAGGCAGTGTTGCCTGCGCGGGTAACAGCACCGTCAGCGCCCCTGGCCAAAAACGCTGCAACAGCGGCACAGGGGCAGTGTCCAGCCGCACCACAGCCGCCACCTGCGCCATTGTTGCGGCAAGAATGGGTAAAGGGCTTGACGCGGGGCGCATTTTCACGGCATAGACCCGCCTTACAGCGCTGGCATCTGCCGCCAGCCCACCCAATGCAAAAAAGGTTTCAGTAGGAAAGACCAACAGGCCAGAAGCCCGCAACAGCCGTGCCGCCTCTGCCACCGAAACCAAGGGTGCGCCACCTTTTACTTTGGAATCACTCATTATGTCCCTTAAACCCTTACGCATTATTGCCGTTGGCAAGCTCAAAACGCCCTATTGGCAAGAGGCTGCCGCCCATTACCTTGCCCGCCTCAAGCATTGGCGCGCTGTGGAAATAAGCCTGTTGAAAGATGGTGATGCCGCCTTGCCCATTGCAGAGCGCAATGAGCTGGAAGGCCGCCGCATTTTAGCCGCCTGCACCCCGCAGGACACCCTTATTGTTATGGATGAACGCGGCAGAAGCTTTACTTCCCCGCAATTTTCCGCTTTTGTCAGCCATGTTTCCGAAAATGCTGCCAGCACGCCCTGCTTTGTGCTGGGTGGAGCTTTTGGGCTTTCACCCGCAGTGCGTCAGGCAGCCCGCCACGTTATCAGCCTTGGTTCTATGACCTTTCCGCACGAGCTTGCCCGCGTGCTGCTGCTGGAACAATTATACCGCGCTGAAGCTATTTGCCGCAACGTGCCCTATCACCACTAGGGCAGGTTTATGGAAGCCCAGCGCCTGCGACAGGCTGCTTTTGCAAAGCCCAAAAATAGCGTGCATCCCCTGCAATGCTGTATGCCTGCTCGTGCAGGGCAAGCCAGCCTGCGGGCACAAGGGCAGGCATAGGCTCAAGCGTGAGCAGCACGGCTATACCTGCTGGCTGAATATGCGGGGCAATAAAGGCCAGCACGTCCTGCCAAGGCATAAAAGCGCGGCTCAGCACCACATCGGCAGGGCTGGCCTGCACAAAAAAATCTTCTGCCCGCCCGCGAAACACGGCCGTATTGGGCAAGGCAGCCCGCGCTACCACGGTGGAAAGAAATAAAGCGCGTTTTTCCCGCGCTTCTACTAGGGTATAGTGCCCTTGCGGCCATACCATACGCAAAGGTATGCCCGGCAGGCCAGCCCCAGCGCCCAAATCCCAGCATTCTGGAGCGGCGGGCAAGGGCAGCCGCCGCAAAAATTCGGCCAAATAAAAGCTGTCTGCCAGCAAGGTTTCAAGCGTATCACGCCATGTATGCGTGCCCACAAGGTTCATTACCTTATTCCACTGCATTAGCAGGGTCAAATAGGTCAGCAGCGGGGCATGAGCTTGCTCTGGCACTGGGCAGGGCAAGGCGGCACAGGCAGCCTGCAAAGTTTCAAGCGTAAGCGGCAGGGCTGGTTTGCGCGCTGTGCGGTGCTGCCCGCCGCCGCGCTTGCCGCGGCTTGCTTGTACTTGCTTGCTGTGCTCTTGTTTTGTTTTCATTTTGGCCACGCTGTGCTCCTTCTTTTTGTCTGCTCTGCCCCACTTATGCTGCCATGCAAGCAGCGCAGGGCTGTGCCACTATAAACGCCTCTGCCCCCGTGGGCAAGCCTGTATGCACCAGCGCCAAAGCCATTTTGTACAAATAGCCCTGCCCCTTGTGAGCAAAGCCCCCTGCTCACCAGCAGCAAAAGCCATTTTTACCATGTCGCTGCACCGCATACATACACTAGCACCGCAAAGCAGACTTTGCACAACACTGCCCCTAGCTTTCTGAAACTGGGCACAAAGGGCAAAAACGAGGGCTGGTGCTGGCGAGCAAAAGCAGCAGTATTCAAAAAACTGCACAGGGCTGGCATGTGTACCCCGCAACAAGGTAAGGCTTATTGACGGTAGCGCCTGTACAGCAGCACAGCCAGCCCCAAAGAAAGCATATACAAAATTGCCCCCGCTATGCCCTGCATTGCCCCCTCGGCCGCTATGCCAGCACCAATAGCGGCAAAAATGCCATTTTGCACAGCAAAACCCAGCAAAGAGCCTGCCAAAAAAGCCCGTGCGGGAAAGCCACAAACCCCTGCGCCAATATTGGTTAAAAAATTACTGCCCAGCGGAATAATGCGAATGCACAGGGTGAGCAAAAAGGGAGACTGGCGCAAAAAAGCATCCAAACGGCGAAAACGTGCGGCAAATTTTTTATGCAGCCACTCCTGCCCCACAAAACGGGCATAGCTAAAGGTGGCAAGGCAGCCCAGCCCCGAGCCTGCCGTGGCCAGCAGCATGCCGCCCCACAAGCCATACACATGCCCGCCTGCCAGCGCACACAGCTGACGCGGCACGCCACAGGCCGTAAGGCAGGCCGTGAGCACGGTAAACAGCAAAGCCCCGCCCCAGCCCCGTAAGACTTGCGTGCGCTCGGTCATATTTTCCAGCAGGCCTGTCACATCATAGTGCACAGCCAGCCAAAGCACACATAATAGCACTACAGGCGCAGTGGCAAGGCGGCGCAGAAAGGCAGCTTTTTCAGCAGCATCAGCAGAGGGGGCAGCCAAGGGGTTGGGCTGCATAGCAGAAGAAGCCGCAGCGCCAGCATTGGCAGAGGCATGAGACGAAGGCACAGCCGCAGGGCTGCATTGCATGCCCGAAGAGAGCATATCCACGGGCGCAGCGCTATTTTGACTAGCCGACAAGGGCACGGCCACAATTGCAGCGCTGGCCAGCTTGCTGAAAGGGGGTGCAGCAACAGCACCAGCCTTGGCCTGCGTGGGGGCTGGGCTGGTGGCCTGTGCCTTGCCTTGTGTAGTGAGGGGGGCGGGCATCAGGCGCAAAAAACCTCACAAGAACGCATCCTGTGAGGTATGGTTGGGCAAAGAAGAAGGGAGGACAAAAAAAAAACCTAATAGGACTGAAGGTACTCGTCCAAATTTTCTACAGTGCAATTGCGGCTTACCCAAAAGGCAGACGCCCACACCATCAAAGCCGTGGCCTGCGTATCGTCCAGATTACGAATTTTTGCTTCAAGGCTGTTACGCGAGGCCTTGTTGCGTTCATGCACACCAGCATCGCAGGCTGTTTGCACGCGCAGGGCAAGGTATGAGGCGCGGGTATCGGTGGGCAACAGCTTTACATCTTTATAGGCTTCCACAATTGTTTTTAATTCGGAAGCGCTGAAGACTTGCTTAATAGCACTGATTGCCCGAAAAAAGGTATCCACAGCCCAAGGCAAAATAAATTCTGCCCCCGCGCTTTTGGTGCGGAAGTAATCTTTGAGCCAGCGTTCTTGCTCATCGCTGATTCGTGCAGCTACTTGGGGCATGAGGCATCCTTCTTTAATGCGAACCATAACATGGTCGGTAACAAATTCCTTTGCAGGGTAACGCAGACAAGGGCAACATTCAAGACTTTTTCTAGAGTATTTTACCTTTGAACATGCTTGCAAGGTTTCATAAGAAATTCTTGCCACTCAAAGTTCACAGGGAAATTGCCTTCCCCAGTACATGAGCTTTGCAAGTATATCTGCTCTAGAAGGAAGAGAGGCAAGCCTGCTACGGGTACTATGCACCTGTAGCAGGCTGCAAATGCTAGGCAAAAATGTCATTCATGCTGTACAGCTTGCCCGCGGGCTGCTCTTTCAGCCACAGGGCGGCGCGCAATGCCCCTTGGGCAAAGTTTTCACGCGAATGAGCCTGATGCGTCACCTCAATGCGCTCGCCAGCCCCCATAAAATACACTGTATGCACGCCTACAACATCACCGCCGCGCAAAGCCTGCACGCCAATTTCTTTGTGCGGGCGCGCGCCAATAATGCCATCGCGGGCAGAGTTGCGCACGTCATTCAATTCCCAGCCGCGCGCCTTGGCAAGGCATTCAGCTATGGTCAATGCTGTGCCGCTGGGGGCGTCTTTCTTTTTATTATGGTGAATTTCCATAATATCAATATCATATTGCTCGCCCAGCACGCGGGCAAGTTCGGGCAGTATTTTGAGCAGCACATTCACGCCAATGCTCATATTGGATGCCCAAAATAAGGGAGTCTGGGCGGCATAGCCAGCAAGCTGCGCTTTTTGCTCGTCGCTAAAGCCTGTTGTGCCAATCACCAGCGGGCTGCCATACTGGGCTGCGGCTTGGGCATTGGCAAGGCTGGCTTCGGGCGCAGTAAAATCAATAATCACAGCACCGGGGGCTTGCGGCAGCACGCTGTGCAACGAATCCCCCACGGGGCAGGCAGCCCCTGCAAGTTTGGCGAGGGCTTCAGGGCGCTCAACCATACCCGCCAGCGTATATCGTTCATCGGCGTTTACCAGATCACAAATGGTCTTGCCCATACGCCCGCAGGCGCCCATGACAACAATGCCAGTCTTCATACATACCTCACCAGTGGGTTTTGCCGTGCTCGCCGCCAGCACATGCTATAGGGCAGAAACAGCGGCACTATGCGCTAAAAATTCGCTTTCGCTCAGTATAGTTATGCCCAAGCTGCTGGCTTTGTCCAGCTTGCTGGGCGTGGGTTTTTCACCAATTACAAGAATATCCAGTGTCTTGCTCAGGCTGCTGCTCAGCAAAGCCCCCTGTGCCACGGCAAGCTCCTGAGCCTTTGCCCGCGGCATAGAGAGCTTGCCCGTAAACAAAATTTTCTTGCCAGCCAAATAGCCCTGTGCCTGCGGGGCAGCCTGCTGGCGCACAGGCCACAAGCCCAGCCCACGCAAGCGCGCAAGCTGTGCCTGATTGCCATGATTGGCAAAAAAAGTATGAATAGAAGCCGCCACTTCGGAGCCAATATCGGGCAAAGCCATCAGGCTTTCTGCATCGGCATGGGCAAGGGCGTCTATATCGTCAAAATGCTGTGCCAGCGTGCGGGCTGTTTGCTCACCCACATGGCGTATGCCCAAAGCGGCAATAAAACGGTGCAGGCTGGCCTGTTCTTTTGCCTCGTGCAGCGCGTCCACAAATTTCTCTGCCAACACCTCGCCCATGCGGTCAAAGGCAAGCAATTCTTCCCACGTTACCGTAAATAAATCAGCTGGGGACTGCACCCGCCCCTTGGCCACAAGCTGTTCCACCCATTTTTTGCCCACGCCCTGCACATCCAGCCCTGCTTTGGATACAAAATGCGTAATGCTTTGCATGCGCACAGCCTTGCAGGTGATATTGGTGCAGCGCCATGCGGCTTCGCCCTCTTCCCTTTGGGCAGGCTCACCGCATTCGGGGCACACATGGGGAAAGACAAAGGGCACAGCCCCCTGCGGGCGCTTTGCCAGCACAGGGGCAACCACCTCAGGAATAACATCGCCAGCCCGCTGCACCAGCACAGTATCCCCCACGCGCACGTCCTTGGCGTGAATTTCATCTTCATTGTGCAGCGTGGCGCTGGAAACCACCACCCCACCCACGGCAACAGGCTGGAGCACGGCCACTGGCGTAAGCGTGCCCGTGCGCCCTACCTGAATTTTAATGTCTTGCAGCAAGGTTTCCACCTGTGTGGCGGGGAACTTGAAGGCCACGGCAAAGCGCGGGGCACGGGCGGTAAAGCCCAAGGCTTCCTGTGCGCTCAGGTCGTCCAGCTTGGCAACGCAGCCATCAATTTCCATAGGAAATTCGGGGCGGTGTTCCCGCGTCCACGCGGCATAGGCTTCCACCGCGGCTGGGCTTGGGCACAGTTTACCCTGTGGCGGTGTGGCAAAGCCATAGCCCACAAGGCGCTGCATCACCTCACTGTGGCGCAGGCATTCCCCTGCTGCGCCCCATGTTGCCCTGCCCAAACTGTATGCCAAAAAACGCAAGGGGCGGCTGGCGGCAATGCTGGTATCCAGCTGGCGCAAAGCACCAGCCGCAGCATTGCGCGGGTTGGCAAACAACTTTTTGCCCAAGGCTTCCTGTTTGGCATTTAAGGCGGCAAAATCATCTTTAAAAATAACCACCTCACCGCGCACTTCCAGCAAAGGAGGGAAAGGCTCTGCCCCGTGCAAGCGCAGGGGCACAGTGCGTATAGTGCGCACGGCATCGGTCACCACTTCCCCTTCTTCACCATCGCCACGGGTCAAAGCCTGCACCAAGCGCCCATGTTCATAAATAATTTCCAGCGCCAGCCCGTCCAGCTTGGGGTCACACCAAAAAGCCGTGGGGGCATCGGCCTCTGCCCGCAGCAGACGCGCCACAAAATCCTGCCACTCTTCGTTAGAAAAAACATTGTCTAGCCCATACATGCGCAAGGCATGTTTTTGCTTTTGCAGGGCAGAAAGCACCTGCCCGCCAGTGCGGCTGGTGGGGGAATGCTGGTCTTTATACTGCGGGTAGGCCTCTTCCAGCGCCTGCAATTCCCGAAAGAGCGCATCAAAGGTATCATCTGAAATTTCTGGCGCGTCCAGCGTATGGTAACGGTAATTGTGATATTCCAATGCGCGTGCCAGTTCCTGCATACGTTGCTGCTCTGGCGGCACAGGGGCGGGGGCAAGGGGGGCAGGCGGCGCTTGCTGCGCCTGTGCCTTGGGCTGGGGCACAGCAAACAAGGAAAATTGATCCATACATACCTCGGCAACAAAAAAGAGAGATACTTGATTTAACAGGAAAAATTAGAAGCTGCAAGGCAAAAAAACAGGCCTTGCCGCCCAGCAGCCAGCACTAATTTTATAATAACAATCGCGCCCGCAAGGCAGTGATATGGTCGCGCAAAACGGCGGCGCGCTCAAATTCCAAATCGCGAGCAGCGGCGCGCATATCTTTTTCACAGGCGGCAATAGCCTGTTCTATATCGACCGCAGAGCTGGGCATATCCAGCGTGTTGGCTTCCACTTTCTTTACCCTGCCCCGCTTGCCGCGAGCACTTGCGGGGCTGTCTTCATACAGCTTGTCAAAGGCAGAGTCTAAGGTCTTACTGATACTTGTGGGGCTTAGGCCGTGTTCGCTGTTATAGGCCATTTGCTTGGCGCGGCGGCGCTCGGTTTCTTCCATAGCCAGCTGCATGGATTTTGTTATGCGGTCTGCATACAAAATGACCTGCCCTGCGGCATTGCGCGCTGCACGCCCAAAGGTTTGAATAAGCGAGCCCGCAGAGCGCAAAAAGCCTTCTTTATCGGCATCCAAAATAGCCACCAGTGCTACCTCAGGAATATCCAGCCCTTCGCGCAGCAGGTTAATGCCCACCAGAACATCAAATTCCCCTTTGCGCAAGGCCTTGATAATATTCATGCGCTCCAGCGTATCAATATCGGAATGCAAATAGCGCGCAGCCACACCCATGGAGGTGCAATACTCTGTCAAATCTTCCGCCATGCGCTTGGTCAGCGTGGTGATGAGCACGCGCTCGTGCCGTGCTATGCGCTGGCGGCATTCGCCAAGCAGGTCTTCCATTTGCCCTTTGACGGGGCGCACATCCACCAAGGGGTCAAGCAGACCTGTGGGGCGGATAATTTGCTCTGCCACCAGCCCCTGCGCTTTGTCCAGCTCCCACTTGCCCGGTGTGGCAGAAACATACACAGCTTGGTTCAAGCGCTCTTCAAATTCACTAAAACGCAAGGGGCGGTTGTCCAAAGCAGAGGGCAGGCGAAAACCATACTTGACCAAGGTTTCTTTGCGGGCACGGTCGCCCTTGTACATACCGCCCACCTGCGGAATGCTGATATGCGACTCATCCACAAATAAGAGAAAATCTTTAGGAAAATAGCTGAGTAAGCAGGCTGGGGGCTCACCCTCTTGGCGCCCGTCGAGGTGACGGGTATAATTTTCCACACCATTGCAATAGCCCAATTCTTCCAGCATTTCCAAATCAAGCTGGGTGCGCTGCTCCAGCCTTTGCGCGGCCACAAGCTGCCCCTGCCCCTGCAATTCCTGCAAGCGCACTTGCAATTCTTGCCGAATATCGGCCATGGCTCGGCTGAGGTTTTCTCTGTCCGAAACAAAGTGGCTGGCGGGGTAAATGACTGTTTTTTGCACCTTGGCACAGGTTTCCCCCGTGAGGGGGTCAATTTCGCGCATAGCCTCTATTTCATCGCCAAAAAATTCAATACGCAAGGCCTGCTCATTTTGATAGGCGGGTATGACTTCCAGCACATCCCCGCGCACCCTGAACGTGCCGCGGTGAAAATCCATATCATTGCGCTGATATTGCACTTCAACCAGCCGCGCCATTAAGGCCTTCATGGGGAAATGCTGCCCCACCTCCACAGGCACCATCATGCGTGTATAGCGCTCTGGCGAGCCCAAACCATAAATGCACGAAACCGAGGCAATAATAATCACATCGCGCCGCGTCAGCAAAGCATAGGTGGCGGCATGGCGCAATTTATCAATATTATCATTGATGGCAGAATCTTTTTCTATATAGGTGTCCGAGGCGGGCACATAGGCTTCGGGCTGGTAATAATCATAATACGACACAAAATATTCCACAGCATTGTGCGGAAAGAGCACGCGAAATTCACTGTATAATTGCGCCGCCAGTGTTTTATTGGGGGCAAGAATCAAGGTGGGGCGGCCACAGCGGGCTATAACATTGGCCATGGTAAAAGTTTTGCCAGAGCCAGTTACCCCCAGCAAAACCTGATGCTGCACACCCTGCTGCACAGAAGCCACAAGCTGCTCTATGGCTGCTGGCTGGTCGCCCGTGGGCTGATAGGTGCTTACAAGTTGAAAAGGCATGGTGTATCCTTGGCGCTTTGTGCTTGGGTTGGTGTCATGGGTATAGCCGCGCCGTAGCCTGCGCTTTGCTCACGTGTTTGTGTAGCATTGTATCAAATTTGTCGGAAAATACGCGGGCACAGCAACGCATACAGAGCTGCCCACAGCGCTGCCCAGTGCGGCATGGATGCCACGCCCACAGCAGCGCAACTTCAACGCACAGGCCAAGCACACAGGCTGCGGGCTTCTTCTGGGCTAAAAACAAAATCCGCCTGCGGCGGCAAATGCCGCTCTGCCCGCCATCGGCTGTGCAGGGCATGATAATTTTCGGTACTGGGTGTAGCGGCATCCAAGCCCAAGGCATTGGCTATAGCTTCCATACAGGCCGCTGGGGCTTCTACCTCTACCACCTGAGCAAAGGGCACGGTGTCCAGCACTATTTCCACAGCCTCATTTGCATACTGCCAATGCCACACTTCGCGCACTTTCTCATAGCGAAAAAGAATGCCATAGCCAAGCCCCTCCAGCACAGAAGCCATAACAGCGCCATCGGCAATGCTCAATTCCCTTTCGTCGCGCACTTTGCAGCCCTGCCCGTCCTGCAGCTTGAGCTTGAGCGTCAGGCGGTACACTTCGCGCCCATCATCCCAGCATTGCTTACGCAGGCGCAGCAGCTTTTGTGCCGCCCGCAATGAACCATCGGGCAAATCCCACACAGTATTGCTTTCAAAATGCCGCCCTTCGCACACTGCCCCCACAGCCTTTAGGCGATCACGCACTTGGGCAAAATCCACATTCAAATATTTCCGTTCGCATTCAATAGCCATAGTTTATCCTTAAACAAAAATTATAGTAGAGGCAGGGGGGTGCCAAGTATATTGGGGCAGAGCCAGTTCGCGGCAAACAAGCACAACGTAATACCATAGCCCTTACCCTGCTGAGGTTCACCTGAAAGATATTTTGAGCATAGTCTTGTATCATGCTGCCTTGCCTAGAGCAGAATACCTTTTAAATTATATACTGCTAACATTCAAAGATAAGCCCACTTCGGCTCGTAACAGCGCAAATAAATTGCGCTTATACCCTTGTGGTGGGCATCTGCCCCCGCAGATATGAGAGCAATTTTAAAGCAAACTTGCCCTAATGCCGAAAAAGGCGCGTTTGCAGCGCTGCCACGGTGCTGATACCGCCCTTGTCCACATCGGGGTGCAAAATGGGCTTATAGCCAAGGCGCTGCGCCTGCATAAGGCGGGCTTCTTGCGCGGCCACAGGGCGTATTTGCCCATTCAGATCAACTTCACCCCACAGCACAGCCCTTTCGGGCAGGGGCACATCGTAAAAAGAAGACAGCACCGCCGCCACCAAGGCCACGTCCAGCCCTGGCTCAAGCAGGCGCATACCGCCGCCCACCTTGGCATAAATATCTACCTGACCAAAGTTTAGTTTAAGGCGCTTTTCTAAAACGGCAAGCAGCAAATGCAGCCTATTCACATCAAAACCCAAAGCCGTGCGGCGCGGTATGGCCAAATATGAGCGGGTTACCAAGGCCTGCACCTCAACAGCAAGGGGTCTGTGCCCATCCACAGCCATTACCACGGCTGTTCCGCTCAGGCTGGCATCACGCGCGCCCAAAAAGAAGGTGGAGGGGTCATCAATAATGTGCATACCCTGCTGTGCCATTTGAAAAACAAGCAATTCTTCATTAGGTCCAAAGCGATTTTTGAACACGCGCAGCAGGCGGAACATCTGGCGGCGGTCACCTTCCAGCGAAATGACTGTATCTACCATGTGTTCAAGCAGGCGGGGGCCAGCAAGGTTGCCTTCCTTGGTAACATGCCCCACCAGCACAAGGGTTGTGCCTGTGCGGCGGCAGGCTTCCAGCAGGCTGGTGGCCACGGCCTTTACCTGACTGACATTGCCGGGCAGCCCTTCGGCTTCCAAAGAGGTGAGCGTTTGCACCGAATCCAGCACCAGCAGCGCGGGCGGCTCATTATTCAATACCTGTAGCACATCTTCCACCTGCGTGGTGGCCATGGCAAGCAGGTTGTCGTGCAGCATATCCAGCCGCTGCCCGCGCCCGCGAATTTGCGGCAGCGATTCTTCACCACTGGCATAGAGCACACGCCGCCCCCCCTTGGCAACCAGCCCTGCAACCTGCAAAAGCAATGTGGATTTGCCGATGCCGGGCTCGCCGCCCACCAAAATAGCCGCCCCGGGCACAAGCCCCTTGCCCAAAACCCTGTCCAAAGCCTGCATGCCCGTGCCAAAAGGGCGGTGCCCTTCTTCGGAAACAGAAGAAAGCACCACAGGGCGCGTGGAAGCAAGCCCTGCTGGTGTGGCCTTATGCTGCGTTTTGGCAGCAGCCAGTGCCAGCTCCAAGGTGTTCCATTCCTGACAGGCAGGGCATTGCCCGCGCCATTGCAAGGCCTGCGCCCCGCATGAGGAACAAATATAAACTTCACGCGCTTTTGCCATGCGCCTACTCCCTGTGTCTTGCCAGTATGCCTAAAGAGCTCCTTGAAAAATAAGGGGAAAGAGTCAGCCCCTTTCCCCTTGCCAAACAAAAAAATGCCCTGCCCTTATGGCTTGCGTGTGCCTGCGGGGGCGGTCTTTTCTGCCGCGCCTGTAGCTGGTGCACCGCCTGCCTGCTGTGTATTGCCCAAGGCATTGCTGCCCGCGGGGGCTGGCTTTTCTGCTGTGCCCGCAGCTGGGGCGCTGCCTGCCTGCTGTGTGGCGGCATTGCCCAAGGCATTGCTGCCTGCGGGGGCTGATTCGCTGGGCTTTTGCCCTGCTGCTGGGCTTTGCTCTGGCTGGGCTGGGCTTGCGGGGGCACTTTCCTTAGCATTGACAATATGCACGGCAAATTCCCCCACTGTCTCGGGTGCTACGGCAAAAATAGCCATAAAGGGCACAGAAGCCCCTGGCTGCACCTGCATATTATTACGCAAAATATCCAGCTTGTTGCTGAGCAGGGTGTCCATTTCTTTTTCAGCCATAAATTGCAGCTGAAACAAGGGCAGGCTTGTGCCTGCATAAAAATGCTTGGTCTTGATGAGCTTTTTATTTTTATCGTACAGGCTGGCTTCTACTTCAATTAAATCGCGGGCTGTGGGGAAGTTATTGCTTACCTTGCCTTCCACCACAAAAACCTTGCCCAATTGTGTATTGTCCACATAATACTGGCGCACATCATTAACAGCCAGCTTTTCTACCTTGTGCACAGCCTCGGCCGTGCTGGGCAAGGGTGCTGTATACTGTGTGGTATAATACCACCAGCCCCCTGCCCCCAGTGCCACCAGCAGCAGGAAAAGGAAAAACTTTTTCCAGCCCGAAGATTTTTTGGGGGATGCCCCCTCAAAATCGGCCAGCAGGTTCACTGTCTCCAGCGCGGCTGCGGGCTCTGCGGGGTCTGCCTCAGCGCACACAGCTTCAGCAGGCACAGGCTCGTTTTGTTCTTGCTGGGCTGGTTCTTGCTTTGCAGCCTCGTGCTGGGCTGGTTTGGCTTCCCCTTGCTCGGCTTGGGGGGCGGACTGCTCTGCCATAGCCAGCGGGCTGTGCAAGGCTTGCTCCAAAGACAAGCCTTGCGGCTCGGTTACAGGGGGCACAGCTGGCTCTGCCACACCTTCCAAACGGAACACCTGCTTGCATACAGAACAACGCAACTTGGAGCCTGCTGGTATAGCATCGGGCAAATTAAACAGGCTGGAACACGAAGGGCAACGGACTTCCATAGTTTCTCCCATAGCGCAAGCGCTATTACAGGCTTATTCAGGAATAACCTCATAAATACCGGGCAAGGTGCGGAAGCGCTCGGCATAATCAAGCCCGCACCCAACAATAAAGCCCTGCTCTAAAGTAAAGCCCACAAAGTCAGGCTTGATTTCCACTTTGCGCCGCTCATGCTTGTCAATCAAAATAGCAAGGCGCAGGCTTTTTGCCCCGCGCTGTGCCAGCGTGGAGAGCAAAAACTGCATGGTGAGGCCAGAGTCTATCATATCTTCCACCACCAGCACATCCTTGCCCTGCAAGGGAATTTCCACATCCTTATTAAAGGTGATGTGCTCGGAAGAAGACGTGGCAGAGCCATAGCTGGAAAGGCGCACAAAATCGACCTGCACGTCATCATGCTTCATTGCCCGCACTAAATCGGCAAAAAACATGAACCCACCCTTTAATACGCAAATAATCAGCAGTGGCTTGCCCTTATAGAGCGCGTCAATTTCTGCTGCCAGCTCTTGCACTCGGTTCTGAACCAATTCGGGGGAAAATACAGGGCGCAACTCTTTAATAACCATAAAACTTTACTCCGCAAGTTCTAAATAAACAGCCGTTTCATCACAATCGGGGTATTTGGGGCAATGAACACAATCTGCCCAAATTTTTTGCGGCAGCACGCCTTTTTCCACCTCGGCAAAGCCCAGCCTGCAAAAAAATTCTGCCTGATAGGTTAAGGCAAACACCTTGGTAATGTGCAAAGAGGCACATTCATCAAGGCAGGCCTGCACCACCAGCCGCCCTAAGCCCTGCCTGCGCAGGGAAGTATCCACCACCAAAGAGCACACCTCGGCCAAGTCTTCCCACACGGGCGCTAGGGCTGCACAGGCCACAATGCGCCCCTCTTCCGTCTCAAGCACATTAAAATTGCGTACATGGCTGTACAGCCAAATTAAAGCCCGAGGCAATAGCTGCCCCTGCTGTGCACAAGCCAGCAACAAAGCATGTATGGCTTTGACATCGTCAATGTGGGCTTTACGCAAATGGAATTCTGCCATTTATTTTTTCTCCAGCAAATCTTTTATAAAGGATTGCAGCATGTCTTCAGAAACATAGCCCTGATGGTTGGCGCGCATTACACCATCGGGTCCATAAATAATATTTTGCGGAATGCTTGAAACCTGAAAAAGCGCCAGCAGGCTTTCATCGGCCAAATAGACGGGGTAGGTAATGCCCATGGTTTTCATAAAAGGCTTGACGGCATCGCTGTCTTCATCCACCGAAAGCCCCACAAAAACAACCTTGTCCTTATATTTTTTGGCTGTGTTTATTAAATGGGGAATTTCCTGACGGCAAGGCGGGCACCATGTGGCAAAGAAATTCACCACCAGCACTTTGCCCTTATTTTTTTCCACCAAGGCAGAAAGCCCCGCGGTATCAAGCTTGGCTGGCCTTTCGGCAGCAACAGACAACACCGGCAGCAACAAACACAACAGCACCAATGCAATTACTTTTTTCATACGCCTTCCAGTAATGATTTTGCCACGCGCACGGCAGCAACGGCATCTTCTGAATAGCCATCGGCGCCTATGCTGTCAGCATAGTCTTGAGTAAGCACCGCGCCGCCCACCATCACCTTGATGGCCAGCCCGCGTTCCTTTACCAAATCAATAGTTTCTTTCATGCGCACCATTGTGGTGGTCATGAGGGCAGAAAGCCCAATAAGTGCTGCATGATGCTCCTCTGCACAGCGCACTATTTCAGCAGCAGGCACATCTTTGCCAGCATCAATCACCTCAAAGCCATGGTTGCCCAGCAGCAAGGCCACAATATTTTTGCCAATATCGTGAATATCTCCTTCCACAGTGGCAATCACCATCACAGGGCGCTGTTCTTCCCCCCCCTGCTGCTGTGCCAGCAAGGGTTTGAGCCTGCCAAAGGCTTTTTGCATAGTTTCTGCGGCGCGTATAAGCTGCGGCAAAAAATATTCCCGCTTTTCATAGCGTACGCCCACCTCGGTAATAGCAGGAATTAATTTTTCCTGCACTAGGGCAAAGGGCTGTGCCCCTGCGGTCAATTCCTGCTCTACCAAACGCAGCACATTTTCTTTATCCCCACGCAAAACAGCATCATAGACGTTTTGTGCGGCACTGCGGTCTGCCTGAGCAGCAGCAATGCTGCCCTCGCCCGCAGTCCAGCCAGCATAGGCGGCAATAAAGCTTGCGGCATGCCTGTCCCTGCCCAGCAGGGCATTGGTGGCATCGCGCACTTCACGCAGGCGGCTGCTGGCAGGGTTGGCTATGCACGAGGTCAAGCCAGCCCCTACACACAGGGAAAGAAAAGTGGCATTCAGCAATTCACGCGCAGGCAAGCCAAAAGACACATTAGAAAGCCCCATGGTGGTGGCAAGCCCCTCGCGGGCACACCAGCGTATGGTTTCCAAGCACTGTCTGGCGGCTTCTTCCTTGGAGGAAACAGCCAGCGTCAGCACGTCAACCATAATGAGGCGGCGCGGCAGGCCAAGGGCTTCTGCCTGCTCAAGCAGCGCCTCTAAAATAGCTATACGCTCTGCGGCCATAACTGGCAATTTTTTCCCGCGCAGGGGCAAAAGCACACAGGGCGCGCCCCAGTCTCGGCATAGGGGGGCAAGGGCTTCCATGCGCCCTGCTTCCCCGCTAATGGAATTGACTAGTGTTGAACCCGGGCAATAGGGCAAAGCCCCAGCTATAGCTGCGGCGCTGGAAGAATCCAGCGACAAGGGTGTTTGCAGCCTTGCAGTTAATTGTGTGGCAAGGGCTGGCAAAAGCACACTTTCATCCACCATGGGTGCACCCACGTTCACATCCAGCACCTGCGCGCCCAGCGCAATTTGCTCATCGGCAAATTGCAGGGCAAGCTCATGCTGGCCTGCCTGAAAAGCGGCCGTCAATGCCTTTTTGCCCGTGGGGTTGATACGCTCGCCAATAATGGTTAAAGGCTCTGTAGGGTTAATGCGCACCAGCGAAGAGCGCGTGCTCAGCGTAATGCCGCTCATATAAAAATTGCTGGGTGCACGGCGGCTTTTGCCTTGCAAGGCCTTATATAAGGCGGCAATGTGCGCTGGCGTGGTGCCGCAGCAGCCCCCCAAAAGCTTGACCCCAGCCTCGCCAAAGGGCACTGTTTTGGCGGCAAAGCTCTCTGGGTCGAGGCGGAAAATGGTTTTGCCGTCCACCAGCTCGGGCAGGCCAGCATTGGGCTCGGCAAGCACAGGCACCTGACAATGCGCCAGCAGCTCTTCCACCACAGGCGCCATTTGCTCTGGGCCTGCGCTGCAATTGGTGCCCACCGCGGCCACGCCTAGGTTCTGCATGGTTTCGGCAAAAATTTCTGGCGTGGTGCCTGTCAGGCTCAGGCCTTTTTCAAAGGTCATAGAAACCATGATGGGCAGGTCACATTCCTGCTTTATGGCATAGACAGCGGCGCGGGCTTCGGCCAAATCAAATTGCGTTTCTACCATAAAGGCGTCAACCCCGCCAGCCACAAGGCCGCGTGCCTGCTCTCGAAACATGGCCACCAGCTCCATAGGTTCCATGTCGCCCAGCGGGCGCACAAAATACCCTGTGGGGCCTATATCGCCAGCCACAAAGACAGGGTGGTCAGCATTGCGCCCCGCAGCCCTTGCCACTTGTGCCATTGTCTTGTTAAACTCAAAAACATCAAGCGCCGCAGGCAGCTTGCAGCGGCAGCCGCCAAAGGTGCAGGTCAGCAGCACATCTGTGCCCGCTGCAACATATTGTTTATGAATATCGGCAAGTATGCCCGTATTGTGCATACAAAAAAGCTCGGGGCTGTAGCCTGCGGGCAAACCTGCGCCTTGCAGCATAGTGCCCATGGCTCCATCTAAAAATAAAAAGCGGCTGCTTAAAAGCGCCTCTGACAATGCGGACACGACCTTTCCTTCCTTCTTTTACTGTAACAAGTTATCCAGTCCTTTTTTTTCTAGCGAAAAATCTTGAAAAGGACAAACCAAAACTATAGCATCATCTCCCAACAACACAGCCCAACAGACAAAGAGCTGCCCTACTATTATGAAAAAAAATACTCTGCTTCCTGAAAAAACAGACAGCCTTAAAGAAAAAAAGACGTTAGATACTGAAATTGTTGACGAAAATGAATCTATTGAGCCCGAGGTACTGCTTGACGATGAGCCCTTTGGCTTGGATGATGCAGACCCTGCTGTTTTACTGGAAGATACGGATAGCGACACCGTTGATGTAAGCGGGCTGGATGCCCCCACCCGCCTGCCTTCATTAAGCGGCACAAAAGATAATTTGCACCTGTACCTCAGGGAAGTAAGCCGCTTCCCCATGCTGCAACCGCAGGAAGAATTTGATCTGGCCACCCGCGTGCGCGACTTTAACGACACAGACGCCGCCTTTCGCCTTGTTTCTTCGCATTTGCGCCTTGTGGTACGCATTGCTATGGATTTTCAGCGCCGCTGGATGCAAAACGTGCTTGACCTGATTCAGGAAGGCAATGTGGGGCTTATGCGCGCTGTGAACAAATTTGACCCCGATAAGGGCATAAAATTTTCCTATTATGCCGCTTTTTGGATAAAAGCCTATATCCTTAAATTTATTATGGATAACTGGCGCATGGTGAAAATAGGCACAACGCAGGTGCAGCGCAAGCTCTTTTTTAACCTGAATAAAGAGCGCCAAAGGCTTATTGCGCAGGGTTTTGACCCCGATGCGGCCATGCTTTCAGAAAACCTAGGCGTGACCGAAGAACAAATTACCGAAATGGAACAGCGCCTTGCCGCTACAGATATGTCTTTGAACATGACTGTGGGGGAAGAAAACGGCAGTGCCTCGCGCATGGACTTTTTGCCAGCACTTGGCCCTGGTGTGGAGGACCTTCTTGCCAATGAAGAAATCAGCGCCATCCTGCAAAAAAAGCTGGAGGGCATCTTGCCCACGCTGAACGAAAAAGAAATTTTTATTTTAAAAAATCGCCTTCTTACCGATGACCCTGTTACCCTCAGGGAAATAGGCGAACGCTATAATGTTACCCGCGAGCGCGTGCGCCAGCTCGAAGCCCGCCTGCTGGAAAAGTTGCGCCAGCACCTTACAGGAAATATTAAAGATTTTTCCACGGATTGGATATCCTCAACATGATGCGCAAACAAGCATTTTTTCTTCTGGCGGCGGCGCTGCTTGCGGCTTCGCCCTGCCTGCTTTTGCTGGGCTGCGGCGGCTGTTCTTCCACCAAAGCTGTAAAAACAGAAAACGACTCGGCAAAGCCTTCGGTATGGCAGCTCAACGAAGGGGCACAGCAAATTTATGCTCAGCTGGCACTTTCACAAGCAGCACAGCAGCAGGATATCCCGCTGCTGCTGGAAAGCATTGCCCTGCTTGAAAAAGGCAAGCCCTCGGCTGCCAGCTATGGCGAAGCCGCCACAGCGCTGGCCGATGCCAATGTACCAGAAGCCCTTGATATTATAAAAAAGGGTCTTGCCCTTTACCCCGAAGACGCCTTGCTCAATTTGCTTTTTGGCGAATATTTATTGCGGCATAATGCGGTGGCTGAAGGCACTGCCCACATGAACCAATATATATTGCGCCACCCAGAAAACAAAGAAGCAAGGCTAGAGCTGGCACTGGTGCTCAACAAAAATGAGCGTTTTGCCGAAGCAGAAAATATTTTGCGCGCCCTTGCCGCCAAAGACCGTACCCCCTTTGTGGAATTGCAATATGCTAAGGCCTTGGCGGGCATGGGCAAGCAAGAGCAGGCCATACAGCATTTACACAAAGCCCTGAAAGCCGCACCTGAATATGTGGAAGCTATGGCCGAGCTGGCCACCTTGTATGACAAACAGGGGCAATGGCAGCAAGCCCGCAGCATGTATGAAAAAATACGCGATACAGGCACAGGCACGCCTGCACTTTTTTTGCGCCTTGTGCAAATTTCCCTGCTGCTGCGCGAGCCAGAAAAAGCCTTGTCGTATGCCGCGGCACTAGAAAATGACACGGCCTTTAGCCTGCGCGTGGCTGGCCTGCTGCTAGAAAATGGCTATATGCCGCAGGCCGAGCAGGTGCTGGCCACGGTGGCAGGCCATGCCGATGCCCCGCGTGAAATTTTTTTAGACCTTGCCCGCATTGCCTACCTAGAAAGGCATAACCCGCAGGAAAGCCTGCGCTGGCTGGAAAAAGTGCCGCAGGGCACAAAAGAATATGAAGAAGCCCTGCTACTGCATTTGCAGGTGCTGTTTGATTTGGATCAAAAAAATCAGGCCTTGGCACTGGCGCAAAAACATTTTGAAACCTATCCCCAAGCAGGCAGCCTGCGCGAAGCGGCCATACGCATTCTTGCTGCCCTTGACCGCAAGCCCGAAGCCCTAGCATTGGCACGCAAAGCCGCACAGCAATGGGCGGACAATGTGCCCTTGCAGGTTTTGCTCGGCACCTTGCTTGATGATGCTGGCGACCAACAAGCCGCCCTTACCCACATGGAAAAGGTGCTCACACTCAGCCCCAATAATGTGCAGGCACTCAATTATATTGGCTATACTTTGGCCGTGCAGGGACGTGACCTTGACCGTGCCCTTGACCTGCTAGAAAAAGCCGTCAGCCTTGCCCCCCAAAAAGGCTATATTTGGGATTCGCTGGCATGGGCGCAATTCAAGGCCAAAAAACATACAGCGGCATGGGTCAGCATACAGCGCTCTGTGAAGGAAGGCGGTGCTGACGAAGCTGAAATATGGGAACATTATGGCGATATAGCCCTTGCTTTGGGCAAAAAAGACGATGCCCGCAAGGCATATCAACAGGCACGCGAGCTCAACCCCGCCAATGCGGCAGCGCTTGATGCAAAACTTTCTGCTTTATAGAGGCCTATGATGCAAAAAATTGCTTTTTTTCCTTTACTGCTCTGCGTTTTGCTGTTTGCCGCCTGTGCCCGCCAGCCCGCCGCCCCTGCTAATCCTCAGCAGGCCGCCGCTGCATGGCAGCGCTATAGCGCGCTTACGCAGGCCTACAGCCAGCCTGTTGCCGCAAGGCAGCAAATAAGCCTACGCTTTGGCAAGCAGGGCGATACGCGCCGTGTTACCGCCTTATTGTGGGGCAATACGGCAAAGCAGCTGGTGCGCCTTGATGTCAACGCTGGTGTGGGCGCAAGCATAGCAAATATTGAAGAAGCGCCAGAAAAGTTTTTATTCTTTGCCCAGCAGGAAAATAAGGCCTATTTTGCGCATCAGGGGCAGCGCCCCCTGCTGCGCATAGGCATGCCCATTCCCCTGCGCATAGCCTCTGTTTTTGCCCTGCTTAATGGCGATTATGCCGCCCTGTTTGGCACAAGCTATGCCCTGACCGAGCTGGAAAAAGGAAATATTTTGTATATCCTTTCTGGCGGGGAGCTGGGGGGAGCGCTTATTTTAGATGAACAAGGCCGCCCGCAGCAATGGCGGCAAGACGGCAGCAAGGGCTGGCAAATGAGCATTAGCTATGCCGAAGACAACCTGCCCTATCGCATCGAGCTCAGCCACCCACAAGGCCACAGTGCCCTTATGCTGGTTAAAAACCGCGAGCAGCTCACTAGCCCCTTTACGGAAAAACAAATGCGCCTTATCATCCCCCAAGGCACAGCCCTGCTGCCCCTTGAGGCCTTTGTCAATAAAAATAAATAAGGAATCCCGTACTATGGCACGTATTCATATTGCTTCAGACCATGCTGGTTTTGCTTTAAAGTCAGAGCTGATCGACCAATTAGTAGCTCAGGGGCACGAAATTATAAACCACGGTTGTGACCAAGCCACTAGCTGTGATTATCCCGATTTTGCCCATGCCGCCTGCACAGCTCTGCTTGCCGATGCTGGCTCTTTTGGCATTCTTGTATGCGGCACGGGCGTGGGCATGAGCATGGCTGCCAACCGCCATGCAGGCATACGCGCTGCCCTGTGCACCAATGAATTTTTAGCGCGTGCCACCCGCATGCACAACAATGCCAATGTGCTCTGCCTTGGCGAGCGCGTGGTGGGCGCTGGGCTTGCCCTTTCCATCACCGAGGTTTTTTTGAACACCGCCTTTGAAGGCGGCCGCCATCAGCGCCGTATTGATAAAATCACTGCCTAGGAAGGGGCTTTATTATGCAGTTATACAATTCCCTGACCCGTAAAAAAGAACAGTTCACCCCGCTCAATGAGGGTGTGGTCAATATGTATGTGTGCGGCATTACTGCCTATGATTATTGCCACATAGGGCATGCCCGCTCTGCTCTCGTGTTTGACGTTATGGTGCGCTATATGCAGTCCAAGGGCTTGGACGTAAATTTCATACGCAATTTTACCGATGTGGATGACAAAATTATTAACCGTGCCAATAAAGAAAACCGCGATTGGCGCGAAGTGGCCAATACCTATATTGATGCCTTTCATGAAGACATGGACAGGCTGGGGGTGCTGCGTGCCACCACTGAGCCGCGTGCCACCAACTACATTCAAGAAATGCAAGACCTGTGCTCGCACCTCATTGCAGAGGACAAGGCCTATGCCACCCCCTGTGGCGATGTCTATTTCAGGGTGCGCGCCTACCCGCCCTATGGCAAGCTTTCGGGGCGCACGCTGGATGAATTGCAGGCAGGCGCGCGCGTTGCCCCCGGTGAAGAAAAGCAAGACCCGCTGGATTTTGCCTTGTGGAAGTCGGCCAAGCCCGGTGAACCTTTTTGGGAAAGCCCTTGGGGCAAAGGCCGCCCCGGCTGGCATATTGAATGCTCTGCCATGAATTCGCCCTTTCTGCCGCTGGATATTCACGGCGGCGGGCTTGACCTTATTTTTCCGCATCATGAAAATGAAATTGCCCAGTCTGAAGCCGCCACAGGCAAAGAGTTGGCAAAATTTTGGGTGCACAATGGCTTTGTGCAGGTTGATTCTGAAAAAATGTCCAAATCACTGGGCAATTTCAAAACAATTCGCGATATTTTGCAAAGCTACCTGCCAGAAACCCTGCGCTTTTTCCTGCTTAGCAAGCATTACCGCAGCCCCATTGACTTTACTGGCGACAGCATGATTGAGGCGGAGAAAGCACAAAAACGTGTGTATGAAGCCATGCTGGATGCTGCCAAGGCCGCAGAGCGTAGCTCGTGGAAAAAAACAGCCCTGCCCGCCGCGCTTGTGGAAGAATTTGACAGCCTTGCCCATTCCTTTGACGCGGCCATGGACGATGATTTTAATTCTGCCTCGGCCATAGGACATATTTTTGCCTTGGTGCGCCTCATCAACCGCTTGCTGGAAGACAAGGGCACGCGCGCAGCCGAACAAACACGCGACCTTTTGGCACGCTTTAGCACGCTGATGGCACAATGGTCTGCCGTGCTTGGCGTGTTTGGGCAAGACCCTGCAACCTTTTTAGAGACCCTGCGTGCCCAGCAAGCCCAGCGCATAGGACTGGATACAGACAAAGTTGCCAGCCTAATGCAGGCACGCCTTGATGCCCGCAAGGCAAAAGACTTTGCCCTTTCCGATGCCTTGCGCGATGAATTGGCCAGCATGGGCGTTGCTATACGCGACACCCCAGAAGGCACGGTTTGGGATATAGCCTAAGCAAACTTTTGGCTGGCAGGGCGGGCGCTGTTCTCCCTGCCAGCCAAAATGTCGCATGCAAGGCTGCACTTCAGGGCGCGTGAACATTCATTTGTTACCCGCTGGTAGTATCAGACTTCAGCTTTTATGCTGGTAGCGTACAATACAAGTATTACCGTGCATACAAGCCTTCTCTTTTCTGCCAGCGAACAACATGCCTAATGTGGACAGCCCATAGAATATGTTTACTGTTAAAGACGCGCAAGGGTAAGCCAAGCTAGCTCAAACCTGTTTTGCGGCACGCGCTTGCAGGCAAAACCTTGCCGAGCAGATGCCCTTTTTCAAGGCTTTCTGCTTTCTATGCACCGTGGGGGGAACATCCATTCAACGCATCACTTGTGATGCTGGGAGGAGTATGCAACACCATCACCCTGCCCGTGGGCACAGCTTTTTTCCTTTTTTTTGTCGCCGTTCACTTGCTTTTCTTTGTATTATCAGCCTATTGCTTGCTCAGTGCTGGGTGCTTCCTGCCCACGCCGCCTATTGGGGCAGCATTGGCATGAAGGATGAAAAAGAAATGGGGCGGCAATTTGCCGTTATGGTTCGCGCCAAACTTCCCCTTATTGATGACCCCGAGGTCAAGCTCTATGTGCAGGGCGTGGTGGACACATTGGCCAAAACCATGCCGCCGCAGCCCTTCCCCTTTGTTGCTGGCGTTATTCTGCACAATACCATGAATGCTTTTGCCGTGCCTGGCGGGCAGGTTTTTATCTTCAGCGGCCTTATGATGCAGCTGGACAGTGAGGCCGAGCTGGCTGGCGTTATGGCGCACGAAATGGCGCATGTCACGCAAAGGCATATGGCCTCGCGCATGGAAAAGGCACAGGCGGTTACCATGGGCAGCCTGCTGCTGGCTGTGGCAGGCCTTGCGCTGGGCGGCGGCGGAGCGGCGGCCGTGGGCGCTATGGGCGCGGGGCAATCGGCCATGCTCAATTACAGCCGTATTGATGAAACCGAAGCCGACAGTCAGGGCTATCAATATTTGCTCAAGGCAAAGTATCCCCCGCAGGCCATGGCGCAGGGCTTTCAAAAAATTCGCCAAAAAAGCTGGATAGGCGGGGGCGGCTCTTTGCCAGCCTATCTTTCCACCCACCCCGACTTGGGCGAGCGCATCAGCAATATTATGGCGCGGGTGCAGGCTGCCCCTGCCTCGGTGCGCAACCGCCCCGTGGATAACAGGCGCTTTATGCGTGTGCAAACCCTACTGTGGGGGCGCTATGGCGATGAAGCCACTGCCCTGCATCGCTTTGATGCAGAAAAAAATAATATTGCCCTTGCACAAATGGGCAAAGGGCTTGTGTATACACGCATGAACAATGTGCCCGATGCCCTGCAAGCCTTTAACTCTGCTCTGCACCTTCAGCCCAACGATAGCCTTATCTTGCGTGAAGCTGGTATTTTTCATTATAAATTGGGCGATAAGCACCTTGCCGACCAATACTTGCGCGCGGCCATGCAAGCAGACAGGCAAGACTATATGGCGCGCTATTATTATGCCCGCCTGCTCGATGAAACAGGGCGCACCCGTGAAGCCCTGCCCTATTATCAGGAAGTGCTGCGCTATGTACCCGAAGACAGCGAAGTGCACGCCGCTTATGCCCGTTCACTGGGGCAAAACGGGCAAACATTTCTTGCCCACTTGCACTTGGCCTATAGTGCCTTATATATAAACGACAAAAAAAAGACAGCCCGTCTGCTGGAAAAAGCAAAAGGCATACAGCGCTCTGCCAGTGACACACAGGCATTGCGCAAATTTGAAACTATTTATAAAGAACGCAAAGAAATTTGGGAGGAAAGCTGATGCTTGACGCACACGCAACCACAATACTTGCTGTCCGCGTGAACGACACTGTTGCCATTGGCGGCGATGGGCAGGTCACCCTTGGGCAAAGCATTGTTATGAAGCATGGCGCAAAAAAAATTCGCCGCCTCTATAAAGGGCAGATTGTTGCTGGTTTTGCAGGTGCAACGGCAGACGCCTTTACGCTGTTTGAATTATTTGAAGCCAAGCTAGAAGAAAGACGCGGAAACTTGGTGCAGGCCGCTGTGGAATTTGCCAAAGATTGGCGCAAAGATAAATATTTGCGCAAGCTGGAAGCTATGCTACTCTTGGCCGATAAAGAACACATTCTGCTGCTTACTGGCACAGGTGATGTTATTGAGCCTGATGACAATGTGGCTTCTATTGGCAGCGGTGGGCCTTATGCACTTTCAGCTGCGCGTGCTCTGGTGCGCAACACAAATCTTGACGCAGAAGCAGTTGTCAGGCAATCTATGGCCATTGCAGCAGAAATTTGCGTGTTCACCAATGACCATCTTACTGTAGAAACGCTGTAACCATGAATGAATTTGCCCCTGAAAGCCTGCGGGCTGGCTGTAAAATTAATATCAGCCTGCGCATTGTGGGAAAAAGAGCCGATGGCTACCATGAGCTAGACTCTGTGTTTTGCCCTGTGCGCTGCCCCGCAGACAAGCTGCACCTTGGCATGGGGCAGGGGCAAGGTTTGCACCTGCGCTTTTCTGGCTTAGGGGCAAAGGGCATAGACTGCCAGCACAATACAGTAAGTAAAGCATATGCGGCCTTTAGCGCCGCCACAGGCTATGCCCCCCCCTTGCATTTGCATGTAGAAAAGGCTATACCCAGTGGCGCTGGTTTGGGCGGGGGCAGCAGCGATGCCGCCAGCCTGCTCTTGTGGCTGAATAAGCATGCACCACAGGCTTTGCCGCCTGCGGCTTTGGCTGCGGTGGCCTTGCGCATTGGTGCTGATGTGCCCTTTTTTTTGTATAATCGCCCCTGCCGTGTGCGCGGCATAGGCGAGCAGCTTTTGCCCTGCACAGTTGAGGCTTTGTATGGCAAAAGCTTAGTGTTGCTGTGCCCCCCTGTGCATGTTGCCACAGCGCTGGCATATCAAGCTTGGGATGCCCTGCCCCAGAAAAAAAGTTGTGCGAAAAACTTGACAACTTCTCAAAATGGGGCTAAGCACACTAACTCTTGTGGTGATTATCTCGTTAACGATTTTGAGCGAGCTATTTTTCCGCAATATCCGCAACTGGCAGCGTTGAAACAAAGCCTTCTTCAGCAGGGGGCATACGCCGCAGTAATGAGCGGAAGCGGCTCGAGCATAGCTGGTTTTTTTGCCAGTCAGGCCAAGGCCGAGGCGGCGGCGCAATCCTTTGCCGACGTCAATGTTTTTTTGCAGCATGATTTCCTTGTTGGGGTGTAGCCAAGCGGTAAGGCAACGGATTTTGATTCCGTCATTCGAAGGTTCGAGCCCTTCCACCCCAGCCATTTTTTTTGCATTTTCATTGCTGTAGAACGCAGTATGACAAGCGAGGCATAGAAATGTTCAGCGATCTCAAGATCGTGACTGGTTCTTCCAATCCGGAACTGGCCAAGGCAATTTGCGACCATCTGGGTTGTCAGCTTACACCAACCCTCGCAACCACGTTCAGCGATGGCGAGTTGCGTATTGAAATAGGCGATAATGTGCGTGGCGACGACGTTTTTGTTGTGCAGCCTACCTGCCCGCCCAATGTTAATACCAATGTTTTGCAGCTCTGCCTGATGCTTGATGCCCTAAAGCGCGCCAGTGCCGCCCGCATTACTGCGGTCATTCCCTATTTTGGCTATGCCCGTCAAGACCGCAAGGTGTGCCCCCGCGCGCCCATCAGCGCTAAAATGATTTCAGACTTCATCAGTGTTGCTGGCGCAGAGCGCGTGGTAACTGTTGATGTGCATGCTGGGCAGATTCAGGGCTTTTTTGATTGCCCTGTGGACAATTTATATTCCGCTCCTGTCATGATAGACCATTTCCGCCATTTGCCCGCTGAAGAGCTTGTTATTGTGTCTCCTGATGCTGGCGGTGTTGAGCGCGCCCGTGCTTTTGCCAAGCGCCTTAATGCCACCTTAGCCATTGTGGACAAACGCCGCGACAAGCCTAATCAGGCACAGGCCATGCATGTTATTGGTGATGTGCAGGGAAAAATTGCCGTTATCGTTGATGACATGATTGATACTGCTGGCACATTATGCGCAGCCGCCGATGTGCTGATGAAAAATGGCGCCAAGCAAATTATCGCTTGCGCGGCGCATGGGGTGCTTTCTGGGCCTGCTATAGACCGCATAAATGCCTCCACCGCCCTGAGCAAGGTGCTTATTACAGACACCATCCCGCAGGGTGAAAAAATGGCACGCTGCCCCAAAATAGAAGTGGCTTCTGTAGCTTCTTTGCTGGGCAAAACCATTCATAACATCCATACGGGTTCTTCCGTAAGCGTTCTTTTTGTCTAATCTGCGCTGCCTTGTGCAGGGTTGATTCACAGGTAACTACGTCAATTTTCAGCTGCGCCCCTGTCGGCTTGCGGCATGATAAAGGAGAGGATCATGAGCATTGAAAAGACTTTGTCTGTTAAAAAGCGCGAAGGCCTTGGCAAGGGCAGCAACCGCCGTCTGCGTGTTGAAGGCTTGGTGCCTGGCGTGTTTTATGCTGCCGATGGCAAGAATATTGCCGTGCAGTCCGAAACCTTGCCGCTTGAAAAAATATATGCAGAAATGAGCACCACTGGCGTGTTCAATTTAGAAATTGAAGGCGAGGGCACCTTCCCCGCCATGTTCTGGCAGGTGCAAAAGCACCCCTACAAGCGCCAGTTCAGCCATATCGACTTTTTTGGCGTTGATTTGGAAAAAGAAATCAAGGTCAAAGTGCCTGTAGAATTTGTTGGTACTTCCAAGGGCGTTAAGCTGGGCGGCCGTTTAGAAACCTACCGCGAAGTGCTGCTGCTCAAGGCAAAGCCCATGGATATGCCCCAGAAGATTACTGTTGATATTTCCGACATGGGCATCAACACCACTATCATGGTTTCCGATATTGTGCTGCCCGCCAATGTTTCTGCCGTTTACGACCGTTCTTTTGCCATGGTAAGCGTGCTTTCCAAAGACAAGAGCTTGGAAGAAGGCGAACCCAAGTAATTTTTTGCTTTGTTTGCTATGCAGGTCGGTTTCTTATCAGAGACCGACCTGTTTTTTTATATACACTTGGGGCAACCATAATGCACATCCCTTCCTGTTTGCTCAAGCTGTTCAGGCAGCGCCCTTTGGAGGAAAGTATGGAATACACAGGTCTTCTTGCTGGCCTTGGCAACCCCGGCACGCAATACGCAGGCACACGCCACAATGTTGGCTTTGATTTTGTGGATATTTTTCTGCATAAAGCCGAGCGCGAGGGCTCTGTGGCCAGCCTTTCAGGCAGCAAGTTCAAATGCGAGCTTTGGAAGGTGCAGCACCCGCACTGGGGGCTGTGGCTTGTGTGCAAACCACAAACATTTATGAACCTATCTGGCGAAAGCGTGCAGCCTCTGCTGGCATGGCATAAAATACAGCCAGCACAGCTTGTGGTGGTGCACGACGAGCTGGACATACCCGCAGGCGAAGTACGCTTTAAGGTGGGCGGGGGCAATGCTGGGCACAATGGCCTAAAATCTATCACCCAAATGCTGGGCACGCCCGATTTTGCCCGCTTGCGCGTGGGCATTGGCCGCCCCGCCAGCAAGGGCGATGTAACACATTGGGTGCTGGGCAGGCCAGCCCCCGCAGACAGCCAAAGCATGGAACAAGGCTTTGCCACAGCCTTACAAACCTTGCTTACCTACTTTCGCGGTGATGCAGCCAGCGCAGCACGCTATGCTTTAAGCCACAAAAACAACCTAGCCTAAATAACTCAAGGTATCTGCAAAAAGAGGGAACTGGGGCTGGACTAATGCGCTCTTATTGGCTATCCTCAAAGAATAGTTCACCAGTATAAACCGCTAGCGGCAGCAAGCCAGCCTAATGTTGTTCCTTCTGCAAGAGTACCCCTTATTATGGCATCCCCTTCCACTCAGTTCCAGCCAGACGAGCTTGTTGTCTACCCTGCTCAAGGCGTGGGCGTTATTGATAAAATAGACCAGCAAGAAATTGGCGGCGCACAATGCGAATTTTACATTGTTCGCATTGTTTCCAATAATGTTACCCTTATGGTGCCTGTTAAAACAGCAAGCAATGTCGGCCTGCGCCACCTTATTAGCCAAGCCCAAGGGCTGGCTATACTTGAAGACCTGCAAGCTGATGTGCATCAGCTTATTTACACAGGGCAAAACTGGAACCGCCGCTTTCGCGAATATTCCGACAAGCTCCAAAGTACCGATTTGGCACAGGTTGCTTCTGTGCTTAGAGAGCTCTTGCTTATTGGCCGAGTGAAAGACCTGTCTTTTGGCGAAAAAAGGCTGCAAGAACAGGCCATGGCTCTGGTTATTGGTGAATTAGCACAGGTGCTTGACCAGCCAGAAGAAACATTGCGCGAGCGTATTGCAGCCTGCTACCAACCTGAAGCCCCTGCAGATACAGAAACTTCATAAGCATTTTGTCTTTTTACTTGCATTTTGCCCTTTATTACGGTAAATGGCTTCAGCTTATTATTATTCCTACTCTTTTTTCCTGCTTATATTGCCCTTGCAGGGGCTTCTTTATTATCTCACAGCAGACTGGATACCTATGCGTAAAAAGAAAACTGAACCAGTGCTCTCTGAAAATGGCATGAGCCTGACAGAGCTGAAGCATCGTAGTATGCAAGATCTTATGGAACTTGCTGAAGTTTACAATGTTGAAAATGCCAGCTCTATGCGCAAGCAAGAACTCATTTTTGCACTCTTGCAAAATTGTGCATCGCAAAATGGCTCTATCTATGGCGATGGTGTGCTGGAAATCTTACCCGATGGTTTTGGCTTTTTGCGCTCCCCCTTGTGCAGCTATATGCCTGGGCCAGACGATATTTATGTTTCCCCTTCACAAATTCGCCGCTTCAGCCTGCGCAAAGGGGATGTGGTTTCAGGGCAAATACGCCCCCCCAAAGAAGGGGAACGCTATTTTGCGCTGCTCAAGGTAACAGAAATAGGGTTTGAACCACCCGAACATGCCAAAAACCTTGTTCTGTTTGACAACCTTACGCCTATTTACCCCAACAAGCAGCTCGTCATGGAAAATGGCGAAAAAAATCTTTCCAACCGCGTTATTGACCTGATGGCACCTGTTGGTCTAGGGCAGCGCGGCATTATCGTTGCCCCCCCCCGCACTGGCAAAACCATGCTGCTGCAATCGCTGGCCAATGCTATCAATGCCAACACCCCCAATGCCTACCTTATTGTGCTGCTTATTGACGAGCGCCCTGAAGAAGTAACGGATATGGAGCGCTCGGTAAAAAATGCCGAAGTTATCAGCTCTACCTTTGATGAGCCGCCGCAGCGCCATGTGCAGGTATGTGAAATGGTGCTAGAAAAGGCAAAACGCCTTGTTGAGCGCAAGCGAGATGTTGTTATTCTGCTTGATTCTATCACCCGCCTTGGGCGCGCCTATAATGCCGTCACCCCATCTTCGGGGCGCGTGCTTTCGGGCGGGCTGGATGCCAACGCCCTACAGCGCCCCAAGCGCTTTTTTGGCGCGGCACGCAATATTGAAGAAGGCGGCAGCCTCACCATTCTTGCCACAGCCCTTATAGACACGGGCTCGCGCATGGATGAAGTAATTTTTGAAGAATTCAAGGGCACGGGCAATATGGAAATATTCCTTGACCGTCACCTTTCCGAAAAGCGCGTCTTCCCTGCCATTGACATCAACCGCACAGGCACACGCAAAGAAGATTTGCTGCTGTCTGAAGAAGTGCTTAACCGAGTGTGGATTTTGCGCAAAATTCTTGCCCCCATGTCTTCTATTGACAGTATGGACTTCTTGCTGGACAAAATGCGCGCCACCAAGAGCAATAAAGACTTTATGAACGCCATGGGCAAATAAAAGCCGCTATTTTTAGCATAAAAAAAGGTGATACCAATGCGTATCACCTTTTTTTATTGAGCACATTCTGCTTTACCATTGCCCCAGCAAACATACAGAAATTTTGTTTGCTGGCAAGGAAGCCGCGGCTTGTATGCAGGCAGTACAATGAACTCGACCAGAATAAAAGCTGAAGTCTCACGCGCCGCCAGCGGGCAAAAAAACGTACTGGTAAGCCTAGCCCCTGCTGGCGGCATACAGCCCAAGGCGGCGCACGGCTTCCTGCAAATTTTCTAAAGAATTGGCATACGAAATACGTAAAAAGCCCTCGCTTTGTGTGCCAAAATCAATGCCCGGGGTAATACCAATATGTGCCTTTTCTAAAATATCAAAGGCTAGTGGCAGAGATTCTTTACCCAAATGCCGCGCATTCACCAGCATATAAAATGCCCCGCAAGGCTCTACGGGAATGCTGAAGCCTATTTCTGGCAAAGCCCTCAGCAAATAGCGCCTGCGCTCATCATACACAGCCCGCATGCGCGCCACATCGGCATCGGCATAGCGCAATGCGGCCAAGCCTGCCTGCTGCACAGCAGGGTTGGCAGAAATAAAGAAATTCTGCATCAAAGCCTGCAAGGGGCGCACCATAGCCTGCGGCACTATCAAATAGCCCAAGCGCCAGCCCGTCATTGCCCATGCTTTAGAAAAGCCCCCAATCACCACGGCATTGTCTGTATATTCCAAAATACAATGCTCGGGCGCTGTGCCATAGGTCAGGCCATGATAAATTTCATCAGAAATCACCAGCAGCCCCAGCTCGGCCAGCCTTTGCATGCGCTTGGCTTCCATCACAATGCCTGTGGGGTTGCAGGGGGAATTGATCATAATAGCCTTGGTGCGCGCTGTGCTGTGCTTTTGTATATCGCGAATGCGGTATAAAAAGCCTTCTGCCTCTTCGGTGGGGATGTAATGCGGCACCCCGCCAGCATAGCGGATAAAATTGGGGTAACAGGCATAGCAGGGGTTGGAAAGCAGCACTTCGTCCCCCTGCTCAAGCAAAGCAGAGAACAGCAGCATCATAGCTGGGGAAGAACCGGGAAAAATAATAATGCGCTCTGCCCCAACACGCACGCCATAGCGCTTGGCATAATGGGCGGCAATGGCCTCGCGCAAATCAATATCCCCCATAGAATGGGTATAATGGGTCTGGCCTGCATCCAGCGCCGCCTTGCCCGCCGCGCAAATGCACGCAGGCGTGGCAAAATCGGGCTCACCCAATTCAAGATGAATAACAGGGTAGCCTGCACGCTCCATTTGCTGTGCTTTTTCCAGCACTTCCATTGCCAAAAAAGGCTTCACAGCCTTAACCCTCTGTGCCAGCATTATGCTCTCTCCTAGTCTGCCCAAATAAAGGTAAACACCTGTTCAATATCAGGGTGCAGGCTTAAATGCACAGGGCAGTAGCGGGTGCAGCGCTCAATAGAGGCCTTTTGCGCTGCTGTATAGTGCTGGGCTGGCATGGTTAGGCACACTTCCAGCCTGCCTATGCGGCGTGGTTCAGCATTCATAGACTTCTTCACAGAGGCCTTCATACCCTTCACATCAAGGTTATGCGCCTCTGCATACAGGGCAACAATGGTCATGGCGCATGAGGCAAGCGCCGTTGCGCATAAATCGGTGGGGGAAAAACCTTCCCCCTTGCCTTGGTTATCGACAGGGGCATCTGTAATAAGGCGGCTGCCGCTGGCCTCGTGCACACAAGAAACATGCAAATCTCCACAATATTCTAAAGAAATAGCTGCCATAAGACCTCTAGCGGATACACCGCTGCGTAAAAAGAGTGAAAAAAACTTGAATTACCGCTCAATGCGGCTTAAACTACGCGCTTAGCCATGCAGGCTACACAAAAGAGCGCCTTCTTGCAATGCCGTAAAAAGCTTGTACTTTTGCGCCTTGCCTTGACTTGACCTGTGTGCCCTCAACAGTACGCTGTACACGCAGCGGCAAAAAATAAGCAAAAGGATAGTTTTTGTTATGAAAGAGCCCGTTCAGGCACTTATGCAGGCCTGTGCCTTATGCAACCAAAGGGCAGCCCTGCTGCACTCTATAGCACAAGAGGAAGAAAAACTTCCTGCACATTTTTTAGATGATGCTACCTTTAAGCGGCGCTATTATGCCCAGCACGGCAATGCCTTTGTAGCAGGCCTGTGTTTTGTGCTGGGCTTTCTTGCGCCCACGCCTGTTATTGTGTGGCTTTTTCCTTACTTTCAGGGCGGTTTTGCCGCCCTTGCTGTGGTCTTGTGCACTATAGGCTGTGCCTTTGCGGGGCGGCAGGTCTATATTGGGCTTTTTCTTGCTCAGCATGCGCAAGCCCTAAAAGACTATCATAAATTCAAAGAAGCTGCCCTGCCCGCCCTGCCGTGGACAGAGCAAACTATTGATGGCCTGCGCGCCGAGCTTGCCACGCTAGAAAGCAGCATGCGCCAGCCCCATGCACAGTGCATACCAGAAGAATATTGGTATTTCGCCCCGATAATTGAAGAATTTGTACGTAAGGGCAAGGCAAAAACATGGGAAGACGTTAAAGAAAGCCTCAAGCATGACCAGCGCTATGTGCAAAGCCCGCAGCGCAAAGCCATGGAGCAGGAGCAAAGGCTTTAAAAAATACTTGACTTTTCCCCGAATACAGGCATTGTGCGCAGAAGGCGCGAGCACTACTGTGGGGGTCGTGCCCATTTTGTTACATTTATTTCGGAAAGGTTTTATATGGCTACTAAGTCTCTTTACGTTGGCAATCTCCCTTGGTCCGCTACAGAAGATGAAGTGCGTGAGCTCTTCAGCAACTATGGCGAAGTTTCATCTGTTAATCTCATTTCTGATCGTGAAACTGGCCGCGCCCGTGGCTTTGGTTTTGTGGAAATTGCCGCTGAAGACGCCCAGAACGCTGTTGAAGCGCTGGACAACTACAGCTTCAACGGTCGTAACCTGAAAGTGAACGAAGCACGCCCCCGCGAAGCTCGTGAGCCCCGCGCCCCCCGTCCCTATTCTTCTCGCTACTAAGATTGCGGCCTGTTCAGGCTAATAAAAGAATTTGTTGTGCTGAAAGCCCCCTGCTGTAACAAAGCAGGGGGCTTTTTTATGGGGCAACCTTGGTTATTGCTTGGGCTCATTGCGCATGATGGGGCACATAAGCCTTATGTCTGGGCAATAGGCATGGCGCAGGGCTTACACTATATCTCTGCACAGCACATTGTGCGTAGTGCTGTAACGTGGCACAGGCATAGCCACAGCTTTATAGTTTATGCTTGTGCCTAAGCACAGATTTTCTGCGCAGTGCGCAGGGCTAAAGCCTAGGCAGGCTTTTTGCACATGCCTTAGACGCGGTACAGGGTAAAGGGTATGCTGTGCAGCTCGCGGCTGTGCTCTTCTGTGCGCCCCAGTTCCCAGCGCATGGTGGAGGCATCCCAGCCAACAGCCTGCGCCACAGCCAAGGCCACAGCCCCCACTTGCAGCACAGGGTGGCGCTGAAAAACCTGCGGCAAGCCATAGGTCAAATTACAGGCAAGGCACTTGCCGGGGCGCTGGTGCAATTCAAAAGCAAGGTCTATTTCTTGCTCGTGCACAGAGCGGCACACAAGGCGAATGTCGTAAGCGCCCTCTTCTGCCCCGCCAAACAAAGCATCAAAAAAAGCATCCGCGCGAGAAGAAGGAAAAAAAGAATCTAATACTGCCTGATTCAGGGTGCTGTGGCTCATGCCATCCTCGTTATGCAAGGCTATGCCGTGGTTAAAATTAGAGGAAAGGACGCTGTTACAGAAATAGTTTAGCCCGTGAGGGCATACAAGCCCCAGCGCGGCCAGCTCTTTTAAAAAGTTCAGCCCGTGCAAAGGCCACAGGCCGCGCGCAGGCTGGGCAGGTCTGAGGGCACACTAAGCCTGTGCCGCACCAAACGCTGCCAGCTAAAAAGGGGAATAAGCTCTGCCGCACTGCGGGGCACAGGCTGTGCCTGCAGGCCAGCCCAGCAGGCTAACAAACCCACAAGCTGCCTAGCAGTCATGCCCTGCTGGCGTATGTAGCGTATAGCCAAGCTGCTGTGGCGCTTTGCCAAGCGCTCACCCTGCTCATCCACCAATAAAGCTATATGCCCATACTGCGGTATGCTTTCAGCCCCCAGCAGACGCAATAAGGCTATTTGGCGCGGGGTGGAGACAAGAATATCCTGTCCGCGCACCACCTGCGTAATGCCCATGGCATAATCATCCACAGCCACGGCAAGCTGGTAGGCCACCACACCATCAGAACGGCACAGGGCAAAATCTCCACCAATATCATGCAGGCAGCACTGCTGCGCCCCATACAGGGCATCATTGAAGCTAATGGGCTCTGAAGGGCAAAGCAAGCGCAGGGCAGGTTTGCGCCCAGCAGCCAGCTTTGCCTGCCTTTCGGCGGCACTCAGCCCCCTGCATGTGCCGGGGTAGGCAGCCCCTGCATCGCCCCAATGCGGTGCACCTGCAAGCGAACGCAGCTCTTTGCGTGTACAAAAACAGGGATAGGCAAGGCCGCGCTTTTGCAAAGACTGCAAAGCCTCCTGATACAAAGGCAGCCTTTCATGCTGTGTATAGGGGGCATATTGCCCGCCAATATCTGAGCCTTCGTCCCAGTCAAGCCCCAGCCAGCGCAAATCTTCCATAAGTGCAAGGGCATATTCTGGCCGCGAGCGCTGCGGGTCAATATCTTCCATGCGCAGCACAACCTGCCCGCCTTCATGCCGCGCTGCCAGCCATGCAAGTAAAAAAGCCCAAGCATTGCCTATGTGCATATAGCCTGTAGGGCTGGGGGCAAGCCTGCCGCGCACCATGTGCATAGCCTTTCCCTATTTTTCCTTTGCACGGGAAGGCTGTTTTTTTTCTTTTGGCGCATTCCTGCTTACGGGCTGTTTTTCTTTTCTATTTTGGCGGTTTTTTTCCTGTCTGGACTGCTCTCTGCTGGAAGCAGCGCGCTGCTTTTCCTTATTCTTTTTTTCGCTACGGGCTTTTTCTTTGTTGGCAGCCGCTCTTTCACGGGCGGCCTTTTCCTGACGGGCGGCCTTTTCACGAGCAGCTTTCTCTTGGCGCGAAGCACTTGCGCCAGAGCGCGCTTTTGCTTTTTCAGAGCGATCTCTTGTTAAGCTGGCGCGCACCTGCTTTGTTTCTTCAGCACGGCTGGCACGGTGGCGAGCGGCGGCTTTTTCTCTTTCTTGAGCACGGCGCGCGGCAACAGTATCTTTTTCTCGTGTACGGCGCGACGATGCCGTGCTGGCTTTTTCTTTACTGCTGCGCGTGTTTGCCGCTATGGCCTTTTCCTGACTGCGGTGCTGGCGGTTACGGCGCTGGGCATAGTCCTGCTTGTAATCAGCAATTAAATTTTCCACTTCAGCAAGGCGCTCATCGTCCACATCGGTGCTTAAGCGGCGCGCCCCTGTATAGGTACGGCGAAAGTAATCCTGATCCATCGACACAATAACCACATTTTTATTGCGCCTTGGGCTATGAATAAACTTGCCGTCCCCCACATAAATGCCCACATGGTTCCAGCCACGGCGGGAATCACGAAAAGTAACAATATCCCCCGCCTGCAAATTATCGCGCCG
This sequence comes from Desulfovibrionaceae bacterium, assembly GCA_028689675.1. GTDB lineage: Bacteria > Desulfobacterota > Desulfovibrionia > Desulfovibrionales > Desulfovibrionaceae > JAQVCS01. The sequence goes on from JAQVCS010000012.1 coordinate 51,462, forward strand.
CACAGAATAGCCTATGCGCGACTGCTCTGAAGCGGAGCGCGGCAATTTCACACCAAAATGACTGTATGCCCACCGCACAAAGCCAGAGCAGTCAAAGCCGCGCAAATCTGTGCCGCCAGCCACATAGGGTGTGCCCAAGGCAGATTTGGCCACGTCCACCAGCATTTTTTTGGGTGGTGGTGTTTTTTGCCCCTTGGCGGCAATAGGCGTAACAGGATAGACCTCACGACCGCGTGAGGCATTCTGCATAGAGGCCAATTCCGCTTTGGGCAAAGTGCAGGCTGCCCCTTGTTCATTACGCTTGGCACAGGCCGCTGTGCACAGCAGCACTAGCCCCAGCAAGACAAAACACGCCCTTTTCATAGGCTAACGCACTGTGCGCTCAATGCACGCAAAGGCATTATGGTTGTGAATTGATTCCATACTTTCCACCTCGATGGTAAACCATGTAACATGCTTATGCTCTTGTAATTGCACCGCCACATTACGCACCACGTCTTCCACAAAGCAAGGGTGGGCAAAGGCGTCTTCAGTCACATATTTTTCATCTTCCCGCTTCAGCAAAGAATACACAGGGGACGAACCAGAAGATTCTGCAATGGTAATAAATTCTTCAATCCATGCAAAGCCGCTCATACGCACAGCAAGGTGCACCATGGTGCGCTGGCTGTGCGCCCCTTCATTGCTGATTGCCTTAGAACAGGGGCACACTGTCATAACAGGCACGTCCAGCTCAAGCAAAAATTCCATTTTGCCCTCGCCCAGCTCACCAGTCAGGCAGCATTGATAAGCCACTGTGCTGGTTATGCCCGAGGCTGGGGCTGGCTTGCGTATAAAATAGGGGAAACGAATCACTACACAAGCCTTGCGGGCTTCTAAGCGCTTTTTTACGTCCTGAAGCAGGCTTTTTATGGAATAATAATCTATTTCTTCGTTCCATGTGTCCAGCGCCGCCACAAAGCGGCTCATATGCGTGCCCTTAAATGCCGAGGGTAATTCTACCCCCATATCCACCGTAGCCACAGTTTGCTGCCGCCCATTGGTACGGTCGCGCACCCACAGGGGCACGCGCAAGTGCCGCACACCTACTTTATCAATACTTACCGCTACTTGCGGTGCGCCACTTTGCACATCTTCCATTATACAAGGTCCTGTCCTGTTGTGGTCAAGGTAAAGGTGCCGTGCTTAATGCCGCGGCAGGAAACAAGCCTGTTGGCCAAATCGCGCACCGCTGCGGCCTCGCCTTTGAGCACTAGTACCTCAAGGCAATTGTGATGGTCAAGGTGCACATGCAGGGTGGCAACAATGGAATCGTGCGACTCATGCTGCAAATCAATCAGGCGCTGCGCCAAGTCACTTTTGTGGTGGTCATACACCAGTGTTAGCGTGCCAGCCCCCTGCCCTTCGGCTTTTTCCCACGCTTGTGCCACAAGGGCATTGCGAATAAGAGCGCGCAGGGCTTCAGAACGGTTGGTATAGCCTTTAGAAGCGCTCATGGCGTCAAATTGCTGCAACAAATCTTCATCCAGTGAGACGCCAAAACGGGTCAATGCGCCCATGCTTGCTCCTGCTTGTTTTAAAAAATAGGACGGGATGCGCGGCGTGTCAATTCCCACACATGCACAGTTACAGGCACAGGCTGGGCATACAGAGGCTCTACTGTGCGGGTGAACACTCGCTTACCATCCCAACCGCGCTGGTGCAATGCTGTGCGAAAGGCATCATACACTCTGCGCCCCGGTTCTGCCACCCATGCCCTGCCCTGCGGTGCAAGGCTGTGTTCCAAAAAAGAAAGCACAGGCGCAACAAAGCGGGTTTCATACATGATATCCCCACCCCACAGCACATCTATACTGCCCGCGGCAAGGGCTGGCTGCCGCCAGTCCATTACTGTCCACAGGGGGGAGGGCACGGCATTGTGCTGGGCATTCAGGGCTGCAAAGGTAAGGGCGTCCTGCTCATAATCCATAGCCAGCACGCGCGCACCCAGCCACTGCCCCACCAAGGCGCTCAGCCCAAGGCCACAGCCAAGGTCTAGGCAACGCTTGCCTGCAATATGCTGGCGCTGCTCATGCAGCCATTGGCACAAGGCCACGCTGGCAGGCCACAGCTCTGTCCAATAGGGCAGGCGCTCGTCTTCAAAATCATCATCGGGGGCAGAGCTCATGGCGTCCCATAACTCTTCCAAATTATGCGCTCTTTCTAAATGCCATTGCTTACCGCACACGGTAATGTTGATGTGCGGAGTATACGCGCTGAATTTCTCGCTGTCCATACCGTTCAATCCTTGCCGAAGACTATACAGCACGAATACAGCACGCCACAAGCAAAAAGTCTTCCCCCCAAAAGAGGGTAAAAGCGGCGGCTGTCTTGTGCCTTGTCAAGCAAAAAAGGCCGCCCCGAAAGACGACCTTTTTGCATCATTGCCGCAGCAATGATTATGCTTCAATACCGTTCACAGCGCGAGCCAGACGGGAAACACGGCGAGAGGCTTTCTTCCAGTGGATAGCGCCCTTGCCAGCAACCTTGCTCAGCACAGAAGTAGCTTTGATCAAAGCCTGACCAGCATCTTCTTTGTTCTGTGCCTGAATGGCGGCACGCACTTCTTTAATAACATTTTTGACACGCGTACGGGCGGCGCGGTTGTTGGCGGCGCGCTTCACGCTTTGCTTATGACGCTTGATAGCGGACTTGTGGTTAGCCACGGTGTTCCTCCAGTATATTACTCAAAAAGAGTTGTTGATTATGGTGTCGAGCGGGTATGTTTACCCTACCAAGGGCAAAGTGTCAAGCAACAGCCCCGAGTTTATATCTGCAAGGCCGCGAAATCTGCCACTGCGGCAAGGCGGCGCAGTAAAGCCCCCAGCATACGCAGGCGGTTTTCACGCAGGGCGGCATCTTCAGCCATAACCATAACCGTATCAAAAAAGCCGTCCACAGCGGGGCGCAGCTCTTCCAGCAGGTGCAGCATGGCGGCATAGTCCTGCTGAGCCAGCAGGGCATCAAAGCGCGGCAGCACCTCTGCCAAGGTGGCGGCAAGGGCTTTGTCGCCGTCTTCAGCCAGCAGGCTTTCTTCCCAGCCCTCGCGGGGCAAAGTGCCCTGCTTGGCAATAATATTGGCCACGCGCTTAAAGGTTTGCACAGACTGGGCATACTGCTCTGTTTTGCTGAAGGCCTCCAGCGCCGCAAGGCGTTTGGCAGCCAGCCACACATCATTGCAGCCAGCAATTAGGGCAGCTTCCACCAGCGGGGTTTGGGCAGAGCCAGCCTGAAAATAATTCTTGACGCGCCCATGATAAAATTCTTCCAGCTTGGCCAGCGCAGCCGCAGGCTCCAGCTTCCACTTGCGCTCGCCATACAAGGCCTGTGCCTTGGCAAAGAAAGCGCGTATATCAAAGCGGAAGCCATATTCCAGCTGAATACGGATAATGCCCAAAGCGCAGCGGCGCAGGCCATTGGCGTCTGCCGCACCTGTGGGTATCATGCCTAAGCCAAAGCAGCCGGCAAGGGTGTCGGCCTTATCGGCCATAGAAAGCAGAGCCCCCAGCACAGAGGCAGGCACAGGGCTTTCAGGGCCAGCAGGCAGGTATTGCTCTGCCAAGGCCTGCGCCACGGCTTCGGGCTCGCCCATTTTGCGGGCATAAATGCCGCCCATAATGCCTTGCAGGGTGTCAAATTCCCCCACCATGCCCGAAACAAGGTCTGCCTTGGAAAGGCGGCCAGCACGGGCAGCGGCCACAGGGTCTTGCCCGCATTGCTCGGCAAGCCATGCACACAATTGCTCTAAACGGCGGGTTTTATCGCCCATAGTACCAATAGGGCCAATAAAAATAACGCTGTCCAGCTTTTTCAGCCATGTTTCAAAGCTTTCATGCAAGTCTTGATGCCAGAAGAAGCGGGCATCTTCCAAGCGGGCACGCAGCACACGTTCCCAGCCGTGGCGCACTACGTCCATATCTTCGGGGGTCAGGTTGGCCACGGTTAAGAAATAAGGCATCAACGTGCCTTGGGCATCGCGCAGGCCAAAGCTTTTTTGGTGGCTTTCCATACTGGTCAGCAGCACTTCGGCGGGCACTTCCAAAAACGAGGCATCAAAGCTGCCCAGTACAGGTTCGGGGTGCTCGCACAAGCCCTGCACTTCATCCAGCAGGCTTTCTTTCCACTGCACCACACCGCCAGCCGCAGCGGCAAGGGCATTGCCGCCCTCTATAATGGCCTTACGGCGCAGGCTGTCTTCTGGCTCAACAGCGCCCTGCTCACGAATGACGCGCATATAGTCATTGGCATGTGCCAAAGCAAAAGGGCCAAAACCATGAATGCGGTGGCCGCAGGTTTGGTTGCTGCTGGCAACAGGCCCCACGCAAAAAGGCACAATAGCATCATCAAACATAGCCAGCACCCAGCGCAGGGGGCGGGCATAAGCAAAGGTGTGGCTGCCCCATTTCATGCGCTTGCCAAAAGGCAATGCGGCAATAATTGCGGGGCAAATTTCAGCCAGCAGGTCAGCCACGGCAGCCCCGCCGCTGCGCTTGCGCACAGCCACATACTCGCCCTTGTCCGTTTTGATGGTATACACATCGGCAAGCTGCACAGCATTGGTGCGCACAAAGCCTTCCAGCGCCTTGCTGGGTTTGCCGTCAACATAGGCCACGCGCACAGGAGGGCCGCTTATTTCTTCTTCCCTTTCAGCCTGAACGGGCTTGACCCCTTCAAGAATAAGTACAGCGCGGCGCGGCGTGCTCATCACGCGCATGCTCTCGCGCTCAATGCCCGCTTCGTCCAAAGCAGCAGTAAAACGGGCACGCAGTTCGGCCTTTTCCCCCGCCAGAAAACGGGCGGGCAGTTCTTCACTTCCAATTTCAAGCACAAATGTGGACATGCCGTACTCCGTTTACTTCTTAAGCATGGGGTAGCCCAAAGCTTCACGCTGGGCAGCATACAGTTTGGCAACGCCAGAGGCCAACACACGCACGCGGCCAATGTAGCCATTGCGTTCGGTAATGGAAATTGCCCCGCGCGCATCCAGCAGGTTAAAGGTATGCGAGCACTTCAGGCAATAATCATAGGCAGGCAAGGGCAAATTCTGTTCCAGCAGTGCCTTGCACTCGGCTTCTTGCGCATTAAAAAATTCCAGCAACATGGCGGCATTGCTGTATTCAAAATTATATTTGGATTGCTCCACTTCATTTTGATGATAAATGTCGCCATAGCTGACATCATTATTCCACTTCAGGTCGTACACAGACTCAACACCCTGCAAATACATGCACAGGCGCTCCAGCCCATAGGTCAGCTCTACACTAACAGGGGAAAGGTCTATGCCGCCCACCTGCTGAAAATAGGTGAACTGGCTCACTTCCATGCCGTTCAGCCACACTTCCCAGCCCAAGCCCCACGCGCCCAAGGTGGGCGATTCCCAGTCATCTTCCACAAAGCGTATGTCGTGGCGCGCTGGGTTAATGCCCAAGGCGTTTAAGCTGCCCAAGTACAGCTCTTGCACATTTTCAGGAGAAGGCTTTAAAATAACCTGAAACTGAAAATAGCGTTGCAGGCGGTTGGGGTTTTCGCCATAGCGGCCATCTGTAGGGCGGCGCGAGGGCTCAACATAGGCAACATGCCAAGGCTCTGGCCCCAGCACGCGCAAAAAAGTGTTGGGGTTAAACGTGCCCGCGCCGCATTCCACGCCGCTGGGTTGTTCAATAACGCAGCCCTGCTTTGCCCAATAGGCTTGCAGGGTTAAAATAACATCCTGAAAATTCATGCAATTCCTTCCACTATCAGGCATGAGTTACACTGCTGGGGCACAGCCCCGCTTTTGGCAGGGCTTGCACCCTGCGCCACCGAAAGGGCATAGCCCCCCCGAACCATATATTCTCTGCTACACCTTGCGAAAGCGCCCTTCTTCCCACGCAATGCCCAAGTGATATTGCACAAAGCCATCTATAGCTCGAGCACAGGCACGGCGCTCGGCGATGGGCAAGCTCAGGGCATAGCGCCCCCACACTGTGGGGGACTGCTGCTGCACAGCCTGCAGCAGTGCCAGCCCCGCTGCTGGCAGAGGCACAGCATACGGGCTTGACCCGCCGCCGCATTCTTCACAGCGCACAAGGCCTTCATTCACCAAAAACAAGGCCGCCCCCTGCACAGCCTTGCCGCATGCGGCACATTGGTGCAGAGCTGGGGCAAAGCCTATTTCTGAAGCCATGCGCAGGCGAAAAAACAGGGGCAAAAGCACAGGCAAGGGCGCTGGCTCTTCCAACAAGCGCAGCAAATCTATAAAAACAGCATAAGCACCAGCGGCAGAGTCACTGCCAATGCCCAGCGCCTCGGCAAAACGGGCACAATTGACAGCCAGCCCCATGCGCAACCAATCAGTACGCAGGCGCTGCGGTGCACGCAGTAGCACGGCTTCTTCAAGGTTGACGTATTTGCCATAGGCCGTGGTTTTGCAGCGGCACGAAAGCACATTAAACACATCAAGACAACCGCAAAAACGCCTGCGGCTGCGGCTGCCCCCAAAAGCAAAAGCCGTAAACACGCCTCTGCTTTGCGAAAAGAGGCGTACCCATAAGTCCGCCTCCCTGAACTGCCCCGTTTGCAGCACAAGGGCGGTGTCATTCCACTCCATGCTACTGGGGCTGGGGCAGCGTTAAGGTATATTTGCCGCTTTTTGAAATTTTTTCCAAATCTTTACCATTGTGCGTAAGGCGCACACCGCCCACGTTGCCAAAAATGACACGCAGCTTGTCTTTAAAAGCCAAGGCTAACGTATCCCCCTTTTGCAAAGTGCGCTCCACCCCTTTTTCTTCATCCACGGCATACGAAATCCAGCAGCGGCTTACAGCACTGATAACCAAAGTTTGCCCAGCCGCGGGCACAGCAGCCTCTGGCGTTGGGGCAGCGCTGGCGGGGCTTGTGCCTGCTGGCGCACTTGCCGCCGGGGCAGAGGCTGGGCTTACAAGCGCAGGCTCTGGCGCAGGGCTGCTTGCCTGCGCTTTTATGGGAGCTTCTGCTGGGGCAGCGGGGCTGAGGCTGCTTGTTTCCACCTTTTCCGTGCTGACAAGGCTTTTGAGCGCAGACCAGTTGGCATAGACAGCATACGAGCCCAAAGCCACCAGCACCAGCAAGCCCACAGGCAGCAAAAAGCGAAGCAACAGGCGCATATCAAAAGTGCTGGAGGAAGCCACAGGCTCATACAGCAGGGTAACAGGTGCAACCGCGGCAAATTCTGCAATTTCTTCAAGCTGTTTGTTCAGCGCTTCCTTTGGTATTCCCAAAAAAAGGCCATAAGAACGGCTGAAGTTGCGCACAAAGGCAATTTGCGGCAATGCCGCTTGCTCTCCATTTTCCAGAGCCCGCAAAAACGAGGAGCTTAATTTGAGGCTCTCTGCTGCGTTTTCAATACTCAGCCCGCGTTCTTCACGGGTCTGGCGCAAGGCTGCACCAAATTCGCTTAAGGTCATATTTATACCCTCGGGAGTTTACAGGCGGATATCAATGATGGCCTTGCTGCGCAATTGGCTCATATATTCTTCAAAACGTTCACGCGCTTTGGGCTCTCGCAACAGGTCATCAATTTGCGGTTTGGCTTCTTCAAAAGAAAGCGGCCTTCTTTCCCCCTGCCGCTCAATGAGCTGCACCTGAGCTTTGTGACCATCAAGGTTAAAGACAGCAGACACCTGCCCATTGCTCAAGCCCTGCAATTTACTGCGCAGCACTGGGGTCAGCTTGTCTTCGGGCACAGAGCCCAAGTCGCCACCTTTTTCCCTGTTGGGGCCTATGGTCATTTTAGAAGCAGCTTCGGCAAAGGGAATTTTTCCCAAGCGAATGGGCTCGGCATATTTCAGGGCTTCTTTGCTTGGGGGGTACACCAGCAGAGCAACATGCACTGTGGGCTGTGTGGAAAAAGAAGCTTTGTGCGCTTCATAATAGGCTTTTATTTCTTCCTGACTGACCACAACCTTGCGTGCCACTTGCGCGCCCATTATTTTTTGCCGCAGCAAGCTGCTTTTTATTCTGCTGCGCAATGATGTGGGGTTTAGGCCTTCTGAAGCCAGTTTTTTTGCAAAATCATCACGCTTCAGGCCGCTTTGTTCCATAATGCGGGCAATTTCGCCATCCACTTCCTGATCGCTGATAGCAACTTTTAAGCGGGCGGCTTCATGCTCTAACAGCAGGTCGGTTACCATTTCTTGCAGCACCTTTTTTTGCAGCTCGGTGGCGGCAGGGCTGCCCATGCTGACCTTACGGCGCAGCAATTCGGGCTTGAGCGCCTGCTCCAAATCAAACATAGTAATCATTCTGCCATTAACTACGGCCGCAACTTTATTCGCTGGCGCGGCATGAGCTGGAGCCGCCGCCATGAGGCAGCACACAAGAAAAAGCAATAATTTTTTCAAAACATGTCTCCCATGGGGGTGTATACGCGCAGGCAAAATGAGTGCCGTGCATTCCTGAACCAAATAATGCTCCCATAAACAGGGGAACGTGTGGCAGAATACCCTCTTTCTTCAGAACATGCAATGCAGGCTCTGGGTGGCACAACGGCCAAGGCGTGCACACAAAAAATGGACATTGCAGGGCAGGCTCTAGCCAGCCTTGGGCTGAAGGGCGACTAGTGTTTGCTGCACACAGCGCAAATTTTCTGCACACGAAAGGCTGGCAGCACAGGGCAGCTCCAGCCCGTCGGGGGGCAGCACCTGCGCCCCCTTGGTGCGCGCCACAAGGGCAAGCAGCTGCTCTGGCTCAACGGCACTTTGCTTTTCTGCCCACACAAGGCGCACGCGGTCGGCATAAATATCGGCCTTGCGCACCTGCAAGCGCGCCAGAGCTTGCTTGAGGTCAAGCACGGCCAAAAAGTTCTGCACCGCTTCAGGCAGCGCCCCAAAGCGGTCGCGCATGCCCAGCGCCACATCTTCACGGGCAGCCCCGTCTATGGCCGAGGTCAGGGCTTTATAGCAGCGCAGGCGCTCATGACCATCGCTGATATATTTTTCAGGAATATGCGCAGGAATGCCAAGATTAACTTCAGTTTCTACCTGCTGGCTTTCGGGCATACCTTTCAAACGGTTTACCGCCGATTCCAGCATTTCCAAATACAAATCCAGCCCCACGCGGCTCATATGCCCTGTTTGCACTTCGCCCAAGATATTGCCAGCACCGCGCAGGCGCAAATCTTCCATAGCTACCTGAAAGCCTGCGCCCAGATAATCCATATCTAAAATAATGCGCAGGCGTTCTTCGGCTATGCTGGTCAAGCGCTCGTCATCGGGCACAACAAAAACAGCATAGGCCTGCCTGTCACTGCGCCCCACGCGCCCACGCAACTGATAGAGCTGCCCCAGCCCAAACATCTGCGCCTGATCCACAATAAGGGTATTGGCGCGGGGGAAGTCCAAGCCCGATTCTACAATGGAGGTGCACACCAGCACATCAAGCTCACCATGCCAGAACTGATGCATGGCTTCTTCAAGCTTGCCCTCGGGCATTTGCCCATGCGCCATGCCCACACGCGCCTCGGGCACAAGGTGGCGCACATAGTCGGCCACACGCTCAAGCCCATTCACGCGATTATATACCCAAAAAACCTGCCCTTCCCGCGCCATTTCTTTCTGAATAAAGGAACGCAGCAGGGTATCATCGCGCTTAATCAGGGCAGAAGCCACGGGCTTGCGTTCTTGCGGGGCTGTTTCAATAACAGAAAGCTCGCGTATGCCAGACATGGAAAGCTGCAAGGTGCGCGGAATGGGGGTGGCCGTGAGGGTGAGCACATCCACATTTTTTTTCAGCGCTTTGAGCTTGTCTTTGTGGCGCACGCCAAAGCGCTGCTCTTCATCTAAAATAAGCAAAGTCAAATTGGGCAAGTGCACATCGGCAGAAAGCAGACGGTGCGTGCCAATAAGAATATCAATATGCCCCTGTGCGGCGCTTTTCAGCACCTCTTGCTGCTTTTGCCTGCTCACAAAGCGAGAAAGCAAACCCACATTGACAGGAAAGCCCGAAAGACGGGCACGAAAGGTCTGGTAATGCTGTTCGGCAAGCACTGTGGTGGGGCACAGCATGGCCACCTGCCGCCCTTCGGCAGCAGCACGAAAGGCAGCGCGCAGGGCAACTTCTGTTTTGCCAAAGCCCACATCGCCGCACACCAGCCTGTCCATGGGCTCGGGCTTTTCCATATCTTCCAGCACATCACAAATAGCTTTGGCTTGGTCGGGGGTTTCTTCAAAGCCAAAGGTCGCTTCAAATTCATGATATAAATCGCCGGGCGGGTCGTAACGAAAGCCCTTTGCCACCTTGCGCCAAGCATACATTTCCACCAAATCGGCAGCAATTTTTTCTATAGCTTTTTGCGCTTTTTCTTTGCCCGTACTCCACGAGGCAGTGCCCAGCCTGTCTAGCACAGGGCTTGCCCCATCACCATTCTTAAAACGCTGAATAAGGCCAAGCCTGTCGGCTGGCACATAGAGCTTATCTGAGCCAGAATATTCTATGAGCAAATAATCATTGGCCGCTTCGCCCTGCTCTAAATGGTGCAAGCCCGCAAAGCGCCCAATGCCATAATCGCGGTGCACAAGCAAATCGCCAGCGCTCAAATCATCAAAACTTTCCATGCCCTTAAAGGCACGAGAAGAGGTACGCTGATTTTTTTCTGCCTTGGGCTGCAAAATATGCTCGCCCAGCACCAGCGTGTTTGCCCATAACAGCTCCACCCCTTCGCGAAAGGGGGCAACAAGGGCAAACAAGCCGCCCTGCCCGTGGGCATAACGCAAATGCGGCATAATGCCATCGCGCTCTGCCAGCTTGATAAATTTATTGCGCCCGCGTTCAGAATTAAACACAAAAAGCACTTGCTGCTTTTCTTTTTGCCATGTGTGCATGGCCTGCACCAAATGCTGCCACGGCCTGTCTTGTGCCGTGGGCAGGGGGAAAAGCTCGCCAAAAGAATGCAGCGCATGCTCGGGCATATCCTCCCCGCCCTTTTCCACACCCATTACCAAGGGCTCGGCATAGACTACGCGCCTTGCGTCAAGCATGGCCTGCACCTCTGCTGCATCCCTCAGGGCAAAGCGGGCTGGCTGCGGGCAGGGGGAAGCCTCATCTTCACAAAAATTTTTCAGGCTGTGGGCGCTGCTGCTTAGGGCTTCTGCATAGTCGGCACTGCCGGGTAAAAACCATAATGCCTGTGGGTCTGTCCATTCTGCCAACGTGAGCGCCTGCTCATAAAAAAGCCCCGGCAGCAGAGCTTCTGCCCCGCGCTCCCACTGCTGCTTAAGCACATATAAACCGTTTTCGCTCAGCTCCCCAGCAGCATGCAGGGCTTGCCAGCGCTGCTGTGCCGCCTGTGCCGCGGCAGCACCGCACACAGGGCTTGCGGGCAAAAGCACAAAAGAATCGACACTGTGCAGCGAGCGCTGGCTTTCGGCATCAAATAAACGTATTTCTTCCAGCGTGTCGCCAAAAAATTCCAAGCGCACAGGGCGCACAAAACCCGTGGGGAAGATGTCCACAATATCCCCACGCCGTGCCAGCTCACCCGCTTTGGCCACCATGGGCACGCGGCGGTAGCCCCATTCTATGGCCTGCTCCAGCAGCATTTCTGGCGAAAGTTCGGCATTTTTTTGCAGGGGCAATTCGCGCGCGGTAAAAAAATCGGGCGGGGCAAGGCGCAGCAGCAGGCTTTCCACAGTCAGCACAATACAGCGCGGGCGCTGCTGCTGCAAAGCATAGCACAGGGCAAGGCTGCGCTGCCACTCGGGGCGCATGCCCAAGGCCACGCTGGCTGTGGGGGCTTCCAGCACGGGGCGCTGCCACAAGGGCTGGTTTAGCGGAATATCGCCAGCAGATATTTCGGGGCAAAAAAGGCGCAGCAGGGCGCGCGCTGTGGCATGCTCTTCCCTATTCAAGACCAGCAGCACAGCCGTGCCGCCTGCTGCCATATACTCTGCCGCCAATTTGCAGCGCGTTGCCATTCCAGCACGGCGCAAGAATTTATGGCCTGAAAAAGAAAAAAAATCTGGGGAGTGGTTCATATTCTGGCACGGTTTGCACAAGCTACAGGGTGAGAAAAAGGGGGGCTTTTGCCTGCAATAAAAAGGGGCGGCCTAATACGACCGCCCCATATAGACAAAAAAAGACGACTAATGGCTGCCGCACGAACTGCAGGAAGAGCCGCACGAACTGCCGCCAGCAGAGGCCAACGGGACTTCAGGTTCAAGGGTAAAGCCCATGTAGGTCAAATCAATGGTTACTGATTTAATCTGCGCAAGCAGCGATTTTTCCACAGCGAAGGTAAAGCCACCTTCTTCAAAAGCCATGTCGTTTTCATTAGGCTCATCCAGAGCCAGTGCCAAGCGCGGCCCGCTTCAGCCGCCGGGTGCCAGATAAACACGAATGCCGCCGCGTTCTTTGCCCTCGAAGTAGGCTTCGAGTTCTTTGCGGGCGGAGTCTGATAAATGAATCATAGAACCTCCATTATTTTGGTCTGTCATACCTAAGGCGCTCTGTAGCTTTTGTCAATAATCCCCCTTCCCCTGCTCTTCCCTAGCACAAGGATTTCCTGTACAGTACCTTACCATTGTAAGGGAGGAAAAAGTATGAAATCTCAAGTATTGCTGCAAAAAAAAGAATTGGCGCGCATCATGGAGCGCCTTGCTTCACAAATTATAGAAAAACATGATGAATGCGAGCAGCTTATGCTGGTGGGCATACAAAGGCGCGGGGTGGATATTGCCGCCCGCCTTGCCGCTATTTTGGCAGAACGGCTGGGCAAAAGCATTCCCCTTGGTTCGCTTGATATTAATTTTTATCGTGATGACTGGACTTCGCTGAAAAGCAGCCCGCAGGTGGGCACCTCAAGCATGCCGCATGATGTGGAAAACAGCGTGGTGCTGCTGGTGGATGATGTGCTTTACACAGGGCGCACCATACGCGCTGCCCTTGAAGCCCTGATGGATTATGGCCGCCCGCGCGCTGTTGAGCTGCTGGTGCTGGTAGACCGCGGGCACAGAGAACTGCCCATTCATGCCGATTTTGTGGGCAGGCAAATCAATACCAGCAGCAAAGAACACATTAATGTGCTACTTGAAGAAAAAGACGGTATAGATCAAGTGGTTTTAAGCAAGCCAGACTGATTTCTTCCCCACTTAGAGCATATTGATTTTCAAAGCCCAATGAACGGGGGCATAAATACCCCTTGTGCGCTTTGAGTCACAGGGCTTTCTTATGAAACCTTGCGAGCATTTTCAATGTTACAAAACTCTAGCGTAAGAAAAATACTCTGAAATAAGCATATTACATACACAAAAAGGGCAGCTCCAGCAAAGGGGCTGCCCTTTTTGTGTGGCATTCACTGCGCCTTATTCAGCACCCTGCCCAGTGCACATAGCATCATCCTCATTATAGTATACTTTGTATACACAAGCGGAAAAAAATATTTTCTAATTATGATACAAATAAAAAAAATAACAACTATATATTTTCATTTAAAAAAATATATATTCATAAAAACAATATATTTTTAGTTACATAAAACATATTTTTTATATATTGACTAAAATAAAAATATATGTCTTTGATTAATTAAAGCGTTTAAAACAATAATGTGCTTACAATAAAGGAGTTACTATGTTACATAAATTTAATTCTCTTGTAGATACATTTTCAGAAGAAAACAATCTAGCTAAAAACAAAATTGATGACAACGTTATCCTTCTGTATATTGAAAATTTCCCATTAACTATTTTCTTTAATAATAATTTTATAACCTTGCAAAGCGGTGTTGCTCTTGTTCCAGACAGCAGAAAAGAAGACTTTTTTAAGAAACTTCTTATTCTTAACAATAATATTATTGAAACAAGCGGCACATCTTTTGGTTTCGATACAGAATCTGACATGGTAACATTGCAATTTTCTTGCTCTATTACCAATATTACACAAGAAGAATTTGATGCACTTCTTTTTAACTTCATTATAATATTGTCAAATTTTATGAAAAAGATAAGCTATAATGATCTCATGGAAGAACAATATAGCAATATTGACATAACAAATGAACTACGTATATAAATATTGAGGTAATCTCATGCAAATCAATACCAGCGCACAACTCATACAGCACCTTAATACTGGTGGTAGTATTAAACTTTCAGACAACAGACTGCAAACTCAGAATTGCGTATCTGCTCTTCTTGAAAAAGTTGGCGATATTTTTAGAAGCAATCAAACAATAGCTTTACGCAATGAAAGGCTTGCTCTTGCCGTAGGCTATAGGTTAAACCAAGAGAATGACAATAAACAACTTAATTTATTTGACATAGACCATGTTCGTGGAAATCAAAATATACAACAATTTACAAAAAGAATACTCTTAAGCTTTACAAAAAATATTATCAATCATTGTTTTAAAGATAAAATGCGTCATGAACGGCAGAATGCACAGACATATTTACAGCATAAAGTTAACGATCTTATACAACATGACGATCGTAACCATCATATAAATTTAAAATATCTAAAAAATGTTGCAAATATTGCTGTTAATCAGGCAATAAGAGCTAACAGAGAAGTCCTTGACAATATCTCTTTAATCGGTTTTGAAGGAGTTACAGAAAGGCAAAAAAATGCTGCCTGTGCCGAAATCAAACAAAAAATACAAAATATTTTTTCTAATGAAAATAGAAATGCTAAAAAGTTTACTGATACAGGAATATATAATCAATCACTAATCGATGTCAATAGAGATAAACCAATTATATCTTTTTTAAATAATGGGAATTTAGTTAATACAAGAATAGGAGATAATATTATACTAGAAGGCGCAAATGTTGAAGATAATATACATGATCAAATAAAATCACAATTTAAAAATCTATTGTCACGAATAACTAATAATGAACAAGAAAAAAAGATAATATCATTATTAGCATCACAAACATTACTTGTTCCAATAACAGAAACTCTTAATTCAGCACACAAAAATACAGCACGACTAGGAAGTAAAAATACATATATAAACGATAGTATCATGAGAAGTATTAATTTAAATGACAATCAAGCACGTTGCACTTTTACAATAGATGACAACAATATCAATGTTCATTTCCAATCAATTGTTATTACAGCAATAACAGAAGAATTATTTAACGATCTTAATAAGCAAGAAATGGGAACACTCTCTTATGATATTAGCATTCCCCGCAGTCAATTTTATGCACAAGGACAAGCTCCTATGCAAATTAATATTCCGCAAGAAGACCTTGAACACATTCATCAGCTCAATGAATTGCCAAATGATACACAGCTGGGAGTGGCAAATTTCGACAATATAAAAATGACTGTACGAAATATGCAAATTGTAAACCAACAAGCTATGGTATTACCAGAGCCTATGGTTGTACAGCAGCAGCCTATCATAGAGCCACAGCAGCAGCCTATCATAGAGCCACAGCAGCAGCCTATCATAGAGCCACAGCAGCAGCCTATCATAGAGCCACAGCAGCAGCCTATCATAGAGCCACAGCAGCCCGTGGAAGCGCAACAATAGCCATGAAATAATCACAAACCACCCCTTTGAGGGGTGGTTTGCTTTAGCCCTATAAGGGCTTGTTGCCGACAGCGCCTAAAGACGCTGACTTTCTCTTCGTTCAAGCCGTATTGTCGTTGCCGCTTTTGCTACCCCTGAAGGGGTATTTGTATTGCTGGCTTACCCCTAAAGGGGTCTTCATACTCTTTAACGCTTAATTTATCTCGTATAATGTCAGCCCGTTCCTGCTCTTGAATGTATTTTTTTATCGTTGCCTCATTAAGACCAACTGTGCTGACATAGTACCCTTCTGACCAGAAGTGCCGATTACCAAACTTATATTTTAAATTTGCATGGGCATCGAACATCATAAGGGCACTTTTTCCCTTCAAATACCCCATAAAACTTGAGAAACTTATCTTTGGCGGAATACTCACCAGCATATGCACATGATCGGGCATAAGATGCCCTTCCAGTATTTCTACCCCTTTGTAATTGCACAACTGTCTCAAAATTTTTCCCAAACTCTCACGGTATTGATTGTAAATTATTTTCCTTCTATACTTAGGTGTGAAGACAAGATGATACTTGCACAGCCATTTGGTGTGCGAGAGGCTAGATTCTTTCTTTGCCATAATAAAAACCGCCTTTTTGTAAAAATTGTAGTGGCTTGAACATCACTACAATAACAAAAAGGCGGTTTTTGGGCTATAAGCCCTGTCGCGCACCCGCATAGCGGGTGGTTTTTGGTTGAAGCTGCTACGCAGCTCCAACAGGCTAAAGCCTACAAGCAGCAAAAAGGGCAGCTCCAGCAAAGGGGCTGCCCTTTTTTGTGTAGCAGTTACTGCGCCTTATTCAGCACCCTGCCCAGTGCACGAGCCGCAATTACCCACGCCACGCCCCACACAAGCCGTGCAGCCAGAGGCTTTTACCGTGGGCAAAGCTATGCGCGGCAGAGGCACAAATTCATCATTCACCACATCCAGCACAACACCGCCCACTTTGGCCAGCACATTTTTGTGCATGCAAAAAGTAAAGCCCTGCACCGTGCACACAGCATCCTCCTCATCATCGGGCTCATCCATCACTAGGGCAAGGCGCTGCCCTGTGCTGCCCGGAGCTAAGTAAATGCGCACAGCATTACGCGGCTGTGTGGCAAAAAATTCTTCTAATGCTGCATGTGCGGCTTCAGTCAGTGTTAGCATTGCTTTCTCCTTATCGCACGCCTTGTATGCACAAGCGGGTATAGTTATTTTTTATTATGAAAAACAGAAAAAAGGGCAACTATCTATTTTAATTCTAAAATAAATACTCCCAAACGATAGTGTTACAAAAAACATATTTTTACATATTGACTATTACGAGTAGATACTGTTAGTAGAAATAACAACACAATGTAAACACTCACAACACAATATAACTGATAAAGGAATTGTATATGTTAGATAAATTTATTTCTTTAGTAGAAACATTTTCAAATGAAAATAATATGTCTATCAATAGACAGCATAATGATACTGTTATTGTGCTGTATATTGAAAAATTTCCATTAACTATTTTCTATAATAATAATTTTATTACCTTGCAAAGTGGCGTTGCTCTTGTTCCAGAAAATGGAAAAGAAGAATTTTTTAAACAACTTCTCATTCTCAATAATGGTCTATTGGAAACAAGCGGCGCGTCTTTTGGCTTTGATACCGAGTCTGACATGGTTACCTTACAATTTTCCTGCGCCATTACCCATGTTACCCAAGAAGAGTTTAATGCTCTACTCTTTAATTTCATCGAAGTATTAGCACATTTTATGCAAAAAATATGCTATAATGACTTAAATAAAACTGAAGAACACGACACCATACCTGTAACTGGGATACGCATTTAACACATGAGAGGCTAGTATGCAAATAAATATAGCAGCACAACTTACACAACAGCTCAATGCTGGTGGGCATGTTACACTTTCAAAAAACAGACTCGAAACACAGTGTGGTTTATCCGCTCTTCTTGAACGTGTTGGCGATATTTTCAGAAGCAGTCAAACCATAGCCTTGCGTAATGAAAGGCTTGCCCTTGCCGTAGGCTACAGGCTTAATAGCGCACATGACAATAGGCAATTGCAGCTTTTTGACCTAACACATGCACGCGGCGAACTGGACACTAAAAAATTTACAAGCAATATTATCTCAAGCCTTACAAGAGATATCATTGCTTATTCTTGTAAAGATAAAATGCCTCTTGAACGGGAGAATGCACAACATTTTTTGGCATATCATGTTGATAAATATATCAAAAGAAACTACGATACACCATACCTCAACATAAAATCATTAAAAGATATTGCAAATATTGCTGTTAAACGGGTAATAATTAACCAAAAAGAAACTTTAGATAATCTATCAATGCTCAACCTTGAAGGGGTTACAGAAGAACAAAAAAATGAGGTCTGTAAGACTATAAAACAGCAGATACATACATATATAGTTGAAGAAAACAAAAACAACAAACTTTTTACAGACTTGAATATATACACTCAGTCACTTACTGACGTTAACAGGGAAAGGCCAATATTTTCTTTTATCAATAATGGCAATAAAGAATTAATTCATATTGACAATATGTACTCAAACACTAATGCTCTACGATCTCAATTCATAAATTTAGTCTCACGAATAACAACTAATACACAAGAAAGAAGAATTCTTTCAATGTTGGTCTCACAAACAATGCTGGTACCAATAGCAAAAATTCTTATGGCATCTGAAGATATTCCTGTACGATTAGGAAATAAAGACACATACCGTACTGATGAAATGATAAGAGCGACAAATAAAAATACCCATAATACATTGCGTCATTATTTTACTATCGATGATGAAAATATATTCCTGCGTATAAAGTTACCTGTTACAACCACATTGACAGCTGGAGATTTTAAAAATACTGATGAGAATACAATGGGAACAATTTCTTATGATATAACTATTCCCCGCAGCGAATTTTATGCGCAAGGGGAAGCGCCTGCAAGGGTTAATCTTTCACAAGACGACATTGCCAACCTCCACCTGCTTGATCCTATAAATGATAATGGGCAAGCAAGACTCAACCTTAACAACCTGAAAATAACTGTAAACAATATGCAGATTACAGAGCTGCATGATATACTCTTAGAGCCAAAACCAGTGCAGCCACAGCAACCTATTTTGAACTATTCGCTCTTGATGGACTAGGTGCGCTGACAAACCCTAAAGAATGCCTGCCCAAAAAGTGCCGTAGCTATTTACGCACCTTTGCTCTGCGGGTAAAGCGCCACAAAGCCGCACACAGCAAAGCCAGCACGGCAAAGGCAAGGGAAACAAGCACGCGAGACATATTATAGGCACTGTCAAAGCCCCAAGTGGTGGCTCTGTCCCACACGGGGGCATACATAAAATAGCCCATAGCCAACACGGCACAACATACCACCAGTAATGGGATAAACCATTGTGGTGGTATTTTTTCTTCATAAAAACAAGAGGTGCGGTAAAAACGGCGGCGCGCTAGCAGCACGGTAACCAGCACAACAATAGCCACGCTGGCTTCCACCCAGTTTGCCCCTTTCAGCAGGCAGGCAAGTGCCCCTAGGCTCAGGCACAGCACGCTCCAGCGCAAGGCTACAGCCTGCCTGCGCTCCAGACCATAGGCCAAGAAAAGCAGGCAAAAACCGCACAGAGTGCACAGGGCGTGGGCGGCTATGGGCACAAAGGGGGGCAGCCAGCTTTCCAGCTGAGCCTGCATGGCGGGCAAGGTGGGCAGCATGGCAGAAACAATAAGCACCACGCCAGCGGCAAAGGTGGCAAGGGCGGCCACACTGTGTGAAAGCACAGAAAGCCAGCGCCCAGCATCACGCAGGGCATCGCGGTTTTGGCGGGCTTCATACACAGCCAGCACCACCACAGCCGCAAGCAGAGGTACAATAAAATAAATAAGGCGAAAAAGCAGCACCGCAGCAAAAACCACGGTTTCATCGGGGCTGTTGGTCAGGTGCAAAATAACCAGCTCAAACACGCCCACCCCACCAGGAATATGCGTAAGCACCACCGCCACCTGTGCCATTAAATAGCCGGGCAAAAATTGAATAAAGGGCACTTCAAGCGCCCCGGGCAGCAGCACCCACATGCAGGCAGCGGCAGCAATTAAATCAATACCCGCAACAAGAGCCTGTGCTATGGCTATTTTGGGGTGAGGAAACTCAAACTGTTTACCAAAAATATGCTTTGGCCCACGCACAAAAAAACAGGTAATAAGGTAGGCTACGGCAATAGAAAGCAATATGCCGCCCAAAAGGCGCACATCATGAATGGGCATTTTTGCGGCAAGCTCGGCAGGGATAATGGGCGGAGCAAATAAAAAAACTGTACCGCACAAGCCCAAAGCCCCTACCCAGAAGGTAACCGCCAGCATAACCACCAGCCGCACTATGTCTGAAAGCGAAAAGCCCCATGAAGAATAAAAACGGTAGCGCACCGTGGTGCCCCCAAGCAGTGCACCAAAGTTATAGCTGACAGCCTGCCCCACAAAAGAAACCAGCGCTGTTTTGCCCAAGGGCAGAGGCTTGTGAATAGCCTTTAAGGCCAGCCAATCATAGCCAACCAAAATAAGGTAGTTCACAGCCATCAAGACAAAAGACAGAATAATGCCTGTTGTGGGAATTTGGCGCAGACTGGCCTGTATTTGCTCTATGCTATATGCATGCAGCTTATGATACAATAAATACACAGCCCCAGCAAAAATACAGGCCACAAGCGCATTGCCCAAATAGTGCAGATATTTTTTCATGCGCTTACCATATACCAGAGGAAGTAACGAAATCAAGATGTAAAAAAAGCCTGCCTTGGGAATTTCTGCTGTTCAGGGTTGACCCCTAGCACAAATATGACTAAGCTAAAACCCAGCAACATGCAGGCACGATCCGTTACCGCGAGTGACGGACGTGTTTTTTTGTAACATGGAGAACGATGAGCTATGGCAACAAGTATTCCTATTTCCGTGCAGGGCAAAAAAAGGCTAGAAGAAGAGCTGGAACGCCTGAAGGCCGACCGACCGCACATTATTCAGGCCATTAAAGAAGCCCGCGAAGAGGGTGACCTGCGCGAAAATGCAGGCTATGACGCAGCCCGTGAGCGTCAAGGCATGACCGAAGCCCGCATCAAGTACATTGAGTCCCGCCTTTCTTTGTACCAAGTGGTCAACTTGGATACACTTTCGGGAGACAGGGTTATTTTTGGCTCTACTGTTGAAATTGAAGATGTCGATACAGAAGAAACCAAAACCTACACCATTCTTGGCCCAGACGAGGCAGACCCTGCCAAGGGCACTATTTCCTTCCTTTCCCCCGTGGCGCAGGCATTACTGGGCAAAGAGGAAGGCGAAGAAATTTCTATTGATATTCCCCGTGGGCGTGTGACCTATGAAATTGTGGCAATAACCTTTCGCGGCAGCAAGGGCGCAGGCTATTAACACAACAAAGGCTTCTGCATATGCAGAAGTCTTTTTTTCTTCCCTCCCCCTCCGTTCTTCTTTTTGATTGTTGACACCTGCCTGCCTGCCACTTATGCTTCCCCGCGGTATGATAACAATCAACCTAGGGTTATGCCCACCCCCAGCTATGCGCCCCACACTGACTCAAACGCTCTATATGCTTGCAACGGCGTCTTGGTTAGCCCTTCTCTGGCCTTACCCCATCACGCTTTTTTTGGCAGGGTGCACAGCCACCCTGACCTTACCGCTCTTTTTGCGCCTTCGGGCGCGCTTTTTGCCGCGCACTGCCATTACCCTCTTTGCCCTTTTTCTTACTACGGCCATGCTTGTGCCCATTAGCGTGCTTATTGTGCTGGTTGTGCCGCAGGCTCAGGCAGGCATTGCCATGTTCAACCAATTGCGGGCTGCCAATTTTCAGCTGCCCCCGCACTGGCTGGCATGGCTGGATGAACTTTATGCCAGCATAGCCCAATGGCCGTGGCTGGAAAAAACGCTTCATGATGTCAGCGCGCACCTTGAAACGGCCTTGGGCGATATTGTACAAACTGTTGTTTCAAGCAGCTTTGGCTTTGTGGGGGGCACGGTGCTCACCCTATGGCTTTTACTGCTTTTTATTACCTTTACAACACTGTTTGTTGCCTATGCCGAGCATATCAAAAAAATAGCTATTACGATTTTAAACATACCCTCATCCATGATGGGGCGCTTTGTACATTCCCAATTCCGCGCCCTGCGCGGCGTTATGCTGGGCATTTTGCTTGTGGCCATGGCGCAGGGTTTTTTGTGTGGCATCGGTTTTGCCTTTGCTGGTGTGCGCCAGCCCGCATTTTGGGGTTTGCTGGCCACGCTTGTGGCGCCCATCCCCGTGGTGGGCACAGCCTTGGTGTGGCTACCGCTTTGCCTTTCGCTATGGTTTACTGGCAATGGCATAGCTGCTATAGGGCTTGCCCTGTGGGGGCTTATTGCCGTTGCGGGCATTGATAATATTTTACGCCCCCTCTTTTTGCGCAGTGGCATTGATACCTCTATTGTTGTGCTTATCATCAGTATACTTTGCGGCATGGCAAGCCTTGGCCCTGTGGGGCTTATTGCTGGGCCTGTACTGCTTGCCTTTGCCCTTCAGGCTGTAAAAGAAGGGAATGCCTTAAAAACCGCCCACCGCATCTTGTTTGACAGCGCCAGAGGAAAAAGCCAGCATGATTAACCTGTTTTTTGTCCGTCCCCTTGCTTTTGTCTTCCTTGGCTTTTGGCTTATTGCCGCTTCTGCCCTGCCAGCACATGCAGTGCTGCCCGTGCGCTCTGCCATACTTATCAATGTCAATACGGGTAAAGTGCTGTATGAAAAAAATGCCAGCACGCCCATTCCGCCGGCATCCTTGACCAAACTCATGACCATGTATCTTGCCATGACAGAGGTCAACGCCAAGCGCGCTTCTTTCAATGATACCTGCCGTATTTCCCCCGCTGCGGCCAATACAGGGGGCTCAAGCATGCATTTAAGCCCCAATGAAAAAGTGACGCTTCAAAAGCTGCTGACGGGTATGATTGTTGCGTCTGGCAATGATGCCGCCAGAGCTGTAGCCGCACACATCAGCGGCTCAGAAAAAAACTTTGTGCGCAGCATGAACAGAACAGCCCGCGCCCTAGGGATGCGCAATACCCTGTTCAAAAACCCCACAGGGCTGCCCGCCAAAGGGCAAATGACCACAGCGCGGGATATGCTCATACTAGCACGCGTTTATTTGCGGCGTTACCCAAGAGCGCTGACCTTTCATCAGGTGCGCTCAATAGAGCATGGCGGGCGCTGCATACTCAGCACCAACAAGCTGCTGGGGCGCGTGCCGGGGGTGGATGGCCTGAAAACTGGCTATACCGCTGCCTCTGGCTACAACCTTATTTTTACAGCGCAGCGCGGCAAAACACGCCTGCTTGGTGTTGTGATGGGCGGCAGAACCAGCGCCCAGCGTGACCGCTCTGCACAAAAAATGCTGGAGGCTGGCTTTAAGTACAGCCAAAATGCCACAAGGGTGGCGCGCGCATTGCGCTAGGGCGCGCAAGAGAGCACATGCCATCTTGACCAGCAGAGCACAAGCGCCTATATTCTTTGTTACACAGCGGGGCGGCTTTTGACCACATCCTACAGTTAGGTTAAGCCCCACCTATCACTTAGGATACACACACTGGAGACAGCATGTTTGGTTTGGGTACGCAGGAGATTTTACTTATTCTCCTTCTTGTGGTAGTGGTCTTTGGTTATAAAAAACTTCCTGAAATTGCCAGCGGTATGGGCAAAGCCATACATAATTTCCGCCGCGCTGCCTCCGAGCCCGATGAAATAGACATCACCCCCGGCAAAGAGAAAAAAAACGACGGTAATAATCCCAAGGCATAAATTTATTGAGGGCAACGCTTATGAAAGCTGAACAAATTTCCGTTTTTCTTGAAAACAGGGCTGGGCGCCTTGCTGAAGTAACGCGCACCCTGCGTGAGGCCTCTATTAACATTCGTGCCATGTCTTTGGCCGACACTTCTGATTTTGGCATTTTGCGCCTTATTGTTAGTGACCCTGCAAAAGCTATTGAAGAGCTCAAGGCAAAGGGCTTCACCCTTGGGCGCACCAGCGTTGTGGCTGTGCAGGTGGGCGACCAGCCCGGGGGCTTAGATCACATTCTTTCCCTCATGGCTGAAAATGACGTCAATGTGGAATATATGTATGCCTTTGTGCAAAAAACAATGGAACAGGCCACACTTATCTTCCGTTTTGATAAAATAGAAAAAGCCATTGAGCTTTTGCAGGCTGAGGGCATCACCCTTATTCCCGGGGCAGAGCTGTACCGCATTTAGCAAACCTTGCTGTGCTAGGCCAAAGCCCCCTTGCTTGTTGCACGGGGGCTTTTTTCATGAGAAAAAACAAGATTTTCGGCTAAATTTTTACCATTTTTTTATTTAATTATTTTAGTGTGTTATATATATTTTTTTGCAATATTATAAAATTTTGTTACTTTGCCCCTTTTCAAGTGCCCAGTATGCCTTATTTAGTATCCCGTCTGAGTATGGGCACAAATGTAAAGCCCGCACTACATATGCTTATCCTTGTGGCGGCCACGGTACAAGGCCAACAAAGCCTGAAAAGCGTGCGCTCAGCTGCGAACCCACCAGCCCCGCTGGTATATGGAAAAACAATTCTGGAGGATTGATTATTATGAAATTGCAACCCCTGAACGACCGAGTGCTGGTAAAGCGCCTCGAATCTGAAGAAAAAACCGCTGGCGGTCTGTACATTCCTGATACCGCAAAAGAAAAGCCCTGCAAGGGTCAAGTTATTGCTGCTGGCCCAGGCAAGCTCAATGACAAGGGCGAACGTGCCCCCTTGGCTGTCAAGCAGGGTGATATGGTGCTCTTCAACAAGTATGCTGGCACTGAAGTGAAGCTGGACAACATCGACCACTTGGTCATGCGCGAAGAAGACATCCTCGCCATCATTCAGTAATTCACTCACGCACTTTGATTATATCCTCAGGAGGATCATATAATGTCCGCTAAAGAAATTTTGTTTGACGTAAAAGCTCGCGAAAAACTGGCTCGTGGTGTTGATAAGCTTGCCAATGCTGTGAAAGTGACCCTCGGCCCCAAGGGGCGCAATGTTGCTATTGAAAAATCTTTTGGCGCGCCTGTCATCACCAAAGACGGTGTGACTGTTGCTAAAGAAATCGAGCTGGAAGACCGCTTTGAAAACATGGGCGCCCAGCTGGTGAAAGAAGTTGCCTCCAAAACTTCCGACAATGCTGGTGACGGCACCACCACTGCCACCATTCTTGCTCAGGCTATTTATCAGGAAGGCGTGAAGCTGGTTGCCGCTGGCCGTAACCCCATTGCCGTAAAGCGCGGCATTGACAAAGCTGTGGCTGCCTTGGTGGACGAGCTGGGCAACCTTGCCAAGCCCACCCGCGACCAGAAAGAAATTGCCCAGATTGGCACTATTTCTGCCAACTCTGATGCCACCATCGGCAATATCATTGCCGAAGCCATGAACAAGGTGGGTAAAGAAGGCGTTATTACTGTTGAAGAAGCCAAGGGCTTGGAAACCACCATGGATGTGGTGGAAGGCATGCGCTTTGACCGCGGCTACCTTTCCCCCTATTTCGTGACCAACAGTGAAAAGATGATTTGCGAAATTGACAACCCCTATATCCTGTGCAGCGAAAAGAAAATCGCCAACATGAAGGATATGCTCCCCGTGCTGGAACAGGTTGCCAAAGTAAACCGCCCCCTGCTTATCATTGCTGAAGATGTGGAAGGCGAAGCCCTTGCCACCTTGGTGGTGAACAAGCTGCGTGGTGCTTTGCAGGTTGTGGCTGTGAAAGCCCCTGGCTTTGGTGACCGCCGTAAGGCCATGCTGCAAGACATTGCCATCCTCACTGGCGGGCAGGTTGCTTCTGAAGAAATCGGCGTCAAGCTGGACGGCATGACCCTGAACGAACTGGGCACAGCCAAGCGCGTGACCATTGATAAAGACAACACCACCATCGTTGATGGCGCTGGTAAGGGTGACGACATCAAGGCTCGCGTAAAGCAGATTCGCGCTCAGATTGAAGAATCTTCTTCCGATTACGACCGCGAAAAGCTGCAAGAACGCCTTGCCAAGCTGGTGGGCGGCGTTGCCGTGGTGCATGTGGGTGCTGCCACCGAAGTGGAAATGAAAGAAAAGAAAGACCGCGTGGAAGACGCCCTGAACGCTACCCGCGCTGCTGTTGAAGAAGGCATTGTGCCTGGCGGCGGCACGGCTCTTATTCGCGTTGCCAAGGTGCTCAATGACATCAAGCCCGCTGACGATGACGAACTGGCTGGCGTGAACATCATTCGCCGCGCTATTGAAGAACCCCTGCGCCAGATTGCCCGCAACGCTGGCTTTGAAGGCTCGCTTATTGTTGAAAAAGTGCGCGGTGGCAAAGACGGCTTTGGCTTTAACGCTGCCACGGGTGAATATGAAGACCTGATCAAGTCTGGCGTTATTGACCCCAAAAAGGTGACCCGCACCGCATTGCAGAATGCCGCTTCTGTGGCTTCCCTGTTGCTGACCACCGAATGCGCTATTTCTGAAAAGCCCGAACCCAAGTCTGCCCCTGCTATGCCTAGCATGGATGGCGGCATGGGTGGCATGGGCGGTATGGGCGGCATGTACTAAATACTGCCCGCTTTTACTGAGCTAAAAGCATTTCTCAAAGGAGGCTGGAGCATTTCCAGCCTCCTTCTTTTTTTGGCCTTTATAGGGCTATATAGGGGCTCTGCCCTGTCATTTCCCTTGTTCCTCATTGACACAAGCACAAGGAGAGGGTAGATAAAAAATGTTCTGTCTATGCAGACAGAACGCCGACTGCCGTTTCTTTTTAACGCCACAGAGGAGGCAAGCATGAGTCTTAACAGACGTGACTTTGTCAAACTCTGTACCGGCACCGTGGCAGGTTTCGGGGTTGCCCAGATGTTTCATCCGGCTATCCATGAAGCTCTCGCCGAAACGCTTACCGGACAACGCCCTCCGGTAATCTGGTTGCAGGGACAGGGATGTACGGGTTGCTCCGTATCACTTTTGAACAATGTCAATCCTTCTATCGCTGATGTTCTTTTAAAAATTATCAGCTTGGAATTTCACCCTACGGTTATGGGCTCTGAGGGGGTTCAGGCCATCGACCATATCCGTGCTATAGCCAAACAGTTCAAGGGGCAATTTTTTGTCGTGGTCGAGGGTGCTATTCCCCTCGCAAAAGACGGGAAATTCTGCATTATTGGTGAAGCTGGCCATAAAGAAATTTCTATGGTCGACATCATGAAAGAGCTGGCTCCCAATGCTGCTGCCATGCTTGCCATTGGCACCTGTGCTGCCTATGGCGGCATTCCTGCTGCCAAGGGTTCTGAAACAGAATCTTTGGGTGTTTCTGCCTTCTTAAAATCGTGCAATATTGCCACGCCTGTGGTCAATATTCCAGGCTGCCCGCCCCAGCCCGACTGGATTGTGGGCACGCTGGCTGTTGCCCTAAAGTTTATCAACGAGCTGGGTATGGAAAAGGGTCTTGCCGAAGTGGTCAAGCTGCTGGATGCCCAAGGCCGCCCCAAGCCCTTCTTTGGCCGCAATGTGCATGAAAACTGCCCCTTCTTAAAAGACTTTGATGAAGGCAAATTTTCTGCCAACTTTAACGAAAAAGAAGGCTGTCGTTACGACCTTGGCTGTAAAGGCCCTGCTGCCTACTGTGACTCTTTTGAACGCAAGTGGAATGGCGGCGTAAACTGGTGCGTGGCAAATGCCACCTGCATCGGCTGCACCGAGCCCGACTTCCCCGACGGCAAATCCCCCTTCTACGCAAATAAGTAGAGCGGTTTGCTCCCTCTGGCTTGAGCCCAGAGCTACAATTGCACTCGTTCAAGGAGACATATCATGGCAAAAACAACTATAGCCATCGATCCCGTCACCCGCATTGAAGGCCACCTGAAGGCCGAAGTGGTGGTTGAAAACGGGAAAGTGGTAGATGCGCACCTTTCTGGTGGCATGTACCGTGGTTTTGAACAAATTCTGCGCGGGCGTGACCCCCGCGATTCTACCCAAATTGTGCAGCGCATCTGTGGTGTGTGCCCCACTTCGCACGCTGTGGCTTCTGCCTCGGCACAAGATGTGGCCTTTAAGGTCAAGGTGACCAATGCTGGCCGCCTTACCCGCAACCTGATTCAGGGCGCAAACTATTTGCAGTCGCACATTCTGCATTTTTATCACCTTACCGCGCTGGACTTTGTGGACGGCCCCAACACAGCCCCCTTTGTGCCGCGCTATGCTCAGTCTGACCACCGCCTGCCTGCCGAAGCTAATAAAGTAGGCGTTGACCAGTACATCGAAGCCCTTGAAGTGCGCCGCGTGGCGCATGAAATGGTGGCTTTGTTTGGTGGCCGTATGCCCCATGTGCACGGCATTGTGCCCGGTGGCACTACAGAAATGCCCACCAAGGCCGCCCTGCTGGAATATGCCGCCCGCTTTAAGAAAGTGAGCGAATTTGTTGAGAAAAAGTATCTGCCCTTGGTCTATACTGTGGGCACAGTATACCCCGACTTGTTCAAGCAGGGGCAAGGCTTTAAAAATTGCGTTAGCTTTGGCGTGTTCCCCTTAGACACCATGGGCACAAACCTGCTTAAAGCTGGTGCCTATATTAATGGTAAAGACGAGCCCTTTGACGCCAGCAAGATTACTGAAGACGTCAAATATTCGTGGTTTAAGGCCGAAACCTCTGGCCTGCCCTTCTCGAAGGGGCGCACCGAGCCCGATGTGGAAAAAAGCGGCGCATACAGCTTTGTAAAAGCCCCCCGCTATAATGGTGCAGCGGTTGAAGTAGGCCCTGCTGCCCGCATGTGGGTTGCCAACCCCGAGCTTTCCCCCGTGGGCAAAACCATGCTCAAAGAAAAGTATGGTTTAACGGCAAACCGCTTCCGTGATTTGGGCGAAGACAATGTCTTCTCCATCATGGGGCGCCATGTGGCGCGTGCTGAAGAAGCATGGCTGGTTGCCAAGGCTGTTGAAGGCTGGATGAAGGAAATCAAACCTGGTGAAAAGACGTGGACAGAGTTTGAAATTCCCAGCAAGGCCGAAGGCTTTGCCACCACAGAAGCCCCCCGCGGCGCGCTTATCCACTACCTTAGTGTGGAAGACAAAAAGATAGCCAACTATCAAATTGTTTCTGCCACCTTGTGGAACTGCTGCCCCCGCGATGACAAAAACCTGCGTGGCCCTCTGGAGCAGGCTTTGATTGGCGTGGAAGTGCCCGATATTGCCAACCCCGTCAATGTTGGGCGCTTGATCCGCGCCTTTGACCCGTGACTGGGCTGTGCCGTGCACGTGTTGCACGCTGAAACTGGTGAAGAATCTGTCATCAACATGAACTAATGTTTTTGTGATGATCCAAGGGCTTGCGGCTGTTGTTGCAAGCCCTTTTTTATGCCCTTCAGTAATGAAGCCGATACCTTTCATATAGCATTCCCCAAGTACAATTATTCTTTTTTTATGCCCTTACCCCCCTCCAATAAAGCCCAAAGAATTGAATAAAGCCCGATAAAGCGCTTGCGCTTCTGCCGCATATTTTTTAGCCTTCAGCACGCATGGCTTTGGCTGTGTGCTCTACTAGCCTTATGAGCTTTAGAGCTCTTTTGCCTTGAAATTGCTCTGGCAAGAGCGGGAGCAGATGCCCGCCACAAAGGCATAAGCGCACTCTCTGTGCGCTGTTCAGTGCCAAAGTGGTTTTATTTTTCTCTGTTTAGCGTATACAATTTAAAGTTCATCTGCTCTACAAAGGATTTTTCGTGAAAACTCTCCCCCTTGCCCCCTGCCGTATAGAATGCGGGGGCACATCCTTTCATCTGTCAGTGCAGGCAGGGCAAAGCCTGTCTGAGCTTATTTGGTTAAGCGGGCAGGTGGCAGCCCCAGCGCTGTGCTCTGGTATAGGGCGCTGCGGGCAATGCCGTGTGCGCTTTGTTGCGCCAGCACTGCCAAAGCCCAGCAATGCGGCCAGTGCCTCAGCCTGCAATCTTCCCAGCGCGCCCTCCAGCGTGCCAGCCAAGGGATCCCCCAGCGTACCAAACGAAGCTTCCCTTGGTGCGCTGCCCGCGTCACCCCCCAGCGCAGATGCCATTGCTGCCAGTGCGCCCCCTGCCCCCCTGCCCGATGAATACAGCATTTTGGGGGAAGAGGCCGTGGCACAGGGCTGGCGCTTGGCCTGCCGCCATGCCGCCGAGCAGGCCGCAGGCTGGCTGCTTGAGCTGCCCAAAAGCTCTGCCCGCAGTGAAAGGGAAAGCTTTGTGCAGCCAGCCGCCCTTAGCCCAAAAAGCTCCTTGCTGCTGGCTGTTGATTTGGGCACAACGTCTTTGTGCTGGCAGGCCATCACAGCACAGGGGCAGGTGATAGCACAGGGGCGGCAGCCCAATCCGCAGGCTGGGGCTGGGGCAGACATTATGCAGCGCCTGCACAAGGCGCAGCAGCCGCAGGGCAAAGTGCACCTGTCTTGGCTGGTGCGGCAGGCTCTTGCGGGCATTATTGCCAGCCTACCCGCCCCAGTTTCAGAACTATGCCTTGCGGCCAACCCCGCTATGACTGGCATTTTTTTGCTGCACGATATTACAGGCCTGTGTGCTGCACCCTACACATTAGCACATCATGGCAATATTCTTGTGCACGCGCTGCCGCTCCAGCCCGAGGGGCTGAACGTATGCCATGGCGCACAGGGCACGCTACCCCCTGTGTTTGTGCCCCCGCAGCTTTTCCCCTTTATTGGCGGCGATGTCAGCGCAGGCCTGCTTGCCCTCAGTCAGCTGCCCGAGGTGCAATATCCTTTCTTGCTGGCAGATATGGGCACGAATGGGGAATTTATTTTGGCACAAAGCCCCAGCACTTTTTTGGCGGCCTCTGTTCCGCTGGGGCCAGCTCTTGAAGGCTGTGGGCTTACCTTGGGCGA
This sequence comes from Desulfovibrionaceae bacterium, assembly GCA_028689675.1. Lineage (GTDB taxonomy): Bacteria > Desulfobacterota > Desulfovibrionia > Desulfovibrionales > Desulfovibrionaceae > JAQVCS01. Next base: position 81,981 of record JAQVCS010000012.1, read on the forward strand.
TGTGGCAGGCGCACACACAGCTACAGCCTTTAGTTTAAGCCCTTTGGGCTTGCAGCCGCAAACACCCTCGGGGTTGCCTGCCCAGCGCATCAGCGGCACGGGCTACCTTTCCCTGCTGGCCACCCTTGTGCGCGTGGGTCTGCTTGACCGCGAAGGGCATTTTGTGCACCATCCCGTTTCTCCCTTAGCCCGCAGGCTGGCGCAGGGCTTGCAAGCAGGCTGCCTGCACCTCAGCCCCGAGCTGTATTTGACTTCCCATGATGTGGAAGCCTTGCTCAAGGTGAAAGCAGCTTTTTCTCTTGCCATAGAAAGCCTGCTCAATGCGGCGGCTGTGCCGGCCAATGCCCTTACTGTTTTTCTGGCAGGGGCATTGGGGGAACATGTGCAGCCCCATGACCTTGTTACGCTGGGCTTTTTGCCTGCTGGCCTGTGCAGCATACAAGCGGCTGGCAACACAGCTTTGCAAGGGGCTGCCCTGCTCTTGCAAAAGCCAGCCTTGCGTGACACAGTGGCGGCACTGGCAAAGCAGTGTTGCCTTTTGCCCGTGGCAGAGTCTGCCACCTTCACTCACGATTACATGCGCCATATGCGCTTTTAACAATATGCACTATCTTTTCCCCCGTTTGGACAAGGCGCAGTGTTCCCTGCTGGAACGCTTGCCCGCCGCCATTGATGCGGCACACCCTCTTGCCTCTGCCCACCGCCGCGACCTGCCCCGCGCTGTCAGCGACCTTTCCTTGCAGCTTACGGCAGAGCGCTCTGCCCTTTCGCGCCCTTATTGGGTTTCGCCGCGGCTTGTTTCTGCCTATTTGCGCTATTTTATGCCGTGGAATGTGGTACGGCAGGCGCGCTTGCTGGCGGCCTTGCCCCTGCTGCCCCCCACGCCGCTCAAGCGCGAAGATGGCAGCCTTGTACCGCGTCTTTTGCTGGATGCTGGCTCTGGACCTCTTACCTTTGTGCTGGCGCTGTGGCTGGCACGCCCGCAATGGCGCACCATGCCGCTTGAAGTGCTGGCCATGGATCTTTCGCCCCATGTGCTGGAGCTGGGGCGGGCTATTTTTGAGCAGGTGGCGGGCAAAGACAGCCCGTGGAAAATCCGCATCAAGCGCGGCGGCATTGAAAACCTTGCCCGCACTGGGCATCAAAGTGACGCTGCCCCTTGGCTTATCAGTGCTGCGAATATGCTCAATGAACTCAAGGGGGAAGAAAAGGAAAGCCGTCTAGAAGAAATTCTTGAACAATGTTCTATGCTTATGGAATTGCCCGATGCCCAAGTGCTTTTTATTGAGCCGGGCACGCGCCTTGGCGGCAAAACCATTATGAGCCTGCGTGAGGCTGCTGGCGCATACGGGCTCAAGCCCCTTGCCCCCTGCCCCTGCGTGGACACCTGCCCCCTGCTGGAAAGCCGCACATGGTGTCATTTCACCTTTGATACGCAGGGCGCGCCAGCATGGCTTACCAAACTTTCTGAAGCTGCCCGCCTGCAAAAAGATGCCCTGAGCATCAGTATGCTTTTACTGGGTGTGAACCCAGAAGAAAGCAGCCCAGAGCCCGAGGTGCAGGCCAGCACAACCGCCGCCGCACCCGCCAGTGCCGCCACCTCAAGCCGCAAAGACGTGGCACGCATTGTTTCTGCCCCCTTTGCCGTGCCCGGGCTGCGCGGGCATGGGCGCTATGCCTGCACGGCGCGCGGGCTGGCCTTGCTTGAAGATGCTGGCTCTGTGCCTTCGGGAGCTTTGTGCGATATTCTTTGGCCAGAAACAGCCTGCGCTGTAGATAAAAAATCAGAAGCGCTCATCATCCCCATGCATAATCATGAACAAAGCCCGCGCCAGCCCCAAGCCCCCATGCCCAAGCCCGCCAGCATACAAGGCAACAGGGCATACCGTGAAGGCCTAGGGGCAGAAAAAAGGCAGGGCAGCCCACTGCCACAGGGTAAGCCCCGCCCCGCCGCAGGTGAGTTGAACAAGGGCACAGCCAAAGCAGCAAAAGCAGAAGAACCTAGCCGCCCAGCAAAAAAACAAGAAAAAACAACCAAGAAAAAAGCTATTATCAGTAAAAAGGACAAAAGCTATTTTGGCAAATAAAAAGGCCGCTGGGGGCACAGTCCCCCAGCTCGAGCAATACAAAAGCCGCCACCCTGCTAGACTGTGTAGTCACGAGATTGTAAATCATTAAAAAATAGTGTACTCTGTTTTCATAAGTTCACCATCAAGAGGTTATTATGGAAGCAGTAGCACACCGCAGACACGATATCTCAGACGCTGT